>NZ_PGES01000001.1:4951523-6189404 GCF_002797895.1 Janthinobacterium sp. 67
GCTTGCTGCTGGTGCCCCAGTTTACGCTGGCGGCCGACACCAAGTCCGGCACGCGCCCGTCGTTTACGCCGGCGGCCGCGCCGCAGGACGGCTTGCGCCTGTTCACGCATTTCGTGGACCAGGCGCGCAGCCGCCATGCGACCGTGCAAACGGGGCGGTTCGGCGCCGACATGCAGGTGTCGCTGACGAACGACGGCCCCGTCACGTTCTGGCTGCAAGTGAATGCCAAATAAGCGCAAAGCCATAACTATAAAGAGGAGCAAGCGATGAAATTGTGGAGCGAGACGTTTCGTGATGGCGGCCTGATGCCGGCCGACTATGCTTTTGCCGCGATCGATCCGGCCAGCCGCGTGCGCCTCGCCGGCAACCGCAATCCCCATCTGGCCTGGGACGATGTGCCCAACGGCACCGAGTCGCTGGCCCTGTTCTGCATCGACCCCGATGCGCCGCAGGACGCCAGCCTGGCCAACCGCGATGACCAGGCCCTGCCGCTGACGGCGCTGCGCGGCGACTTTTATCACTGGAGCTTGCTCGACGTGCCGCCGGCCATGCGGGTTATTGCTGCTGGGGAATTTTCCAGTGGCATCACGCCGCGTGGCAAGGCGGCCGCTCCCGGGCTGCGCCAGGGCATCAACGACTACACGGGCTGGTTTGCCGGCGATGCCGCCATGGCTGGCGATTATTACGGTTATGATGGCCCGTGCCCGCCATGGAATGACGAGCGCATCCACCACTATATTTTCCGCCTGTACGCGCTCGACGTGCCGCAGCTGGCTTTGCCCGGGCGTTTCACGGGGCAGCAAGCCCATGCCGCCCTGTACGGCCACATCCTCGACGAAGCCCAGCTCGTCGTCGCCTACTCGCTCAACCCCGAGTTGGCACTTACCCTGAAGAAATAAAGCATGAGCACCACGATTTTATTGATACGCCATGGCGAGACGGCCTGGAATGCGGGCCGCCGCCTGCAGGGCCATATCGACATCGCCTTGAACGAGGCGGGCCTGGCGCAAGCGGCCGCGCTGGGACAGGCGCTGGCGGACGAACCGCTGGCCGCCATCATCGCCAGCGACCTGCGGCGCGCGCAGCAGACGGCGCAAGCCGTTGCCGATGTGAAAGATGTATCCGTGCAAACGGACCCCTTGCTGCGCGAGCGCTGCTATGGCGCCTTTGAAGGCTTGCTGTATGCGGACATCGCCGCGCGCTATCCGCATGAGTATGCGCAATGGCAATCGCGCCAGATCGACGCCGTGATGCCGTCGGGCGAGCGCCAGGCCGAAAGTTTCCGCCAGTTCTATGCGCGCGCGAACGATGCCATCGTCCGCTGGGCCGAACAATATGACGGCCAGACCATCGCCATCGTGGCGCACGGCGGCGTGCTCGAGTGCGCTTACCGCGAGGCGGTCGGCATGACGCTCGACAGCCCGCGCGACTTCCAGGTCAAGAATGCCAGCGTCAACCGGTTTTCGTACGCGGACGGCAAGCTGCATTTAGTGCACTGGGGAAATATCGAGCACCTGAGCGCACCCGCGATGGACGAGCTGGGCTAAGCGACCCCATCCTCACTCTGACGCACTGAGCTAAAAAAATAGTGCTTATTAAATAGGCAGGTAATCGGTTAAAATAGCAGGTTCCTCCGTCCATTCCAGGTTCCTCAGTGCAAATCGGCCCTCACATTCTGCGCAATAACGTTTTCGTCGCTCCCATGGCGGGTGTGACGGATCGGCCTTTCCGCCAGTTGTGCAAGCAGTTGGGTGCCGGCTATGCCGTGTCGGAGATGGCGGCGTCGAATCCGCGTCTGTGGGCGACGGAAAAAAGCGCGCGCCGCACTGACCACGAAGGCGAAATGGAGCCGAAAGCCGTGCAGATCGCCGGCGCCGATCCGCAAGACCTGGCCGATTGTGCCAAGTTCAACGTGGACCGGGGCGCGCAGATCATCGACATCAACATGGGTTGCCCCGTGAAAAAGGTGTGCAACAGCTGGTGCGGTTCGGCCCTGTTGCAAAACGAAAGCCTGGTCGAAAAGATCTTGCACGCCGTCGTCAACGCCGTCGACGTGCCCGTCACCCTGAAATTTCGCACGGGCTGGAACCGTGAAAACAAGAATGCCCTGAAAATCGCCCGTATCGCCGAGCAAGCCGGCATCCAGATGCTGACCTTGCATGGCCGCACGCGTGCCGATGGCTACAAGGGCGATGCCGAATATGAAACCATTGCTGCGGTGAAAGCATCGGTGGGCATCCCCGTGGTGGCCAATGGCGACATTACCAGCCCGGAAAAGGCCCGTTTTGTACTCGATCAAACGGGCGCCGATGCCGTCATGATCGGCCGCGCGGCACAGGGCCGGCCGTGGATTTGCCGTGAAATCGACCATTTTTTGCGCACTGGTACTTTATTGCCGGCGCCGTACGTGGATGAAGTGCGGACCTTGATGGATGAGCATTTGCGCGCCCATTACGCGTTTTACGGCGAATTCCTCGGCGTGCGCACGGCGCGCAAGCACATCGGCTGGTATGTGAAAGACCTGGAAGGCGGCGAAGCGTTCCGCCAGCAAATGAACTTGCTGGAGTCGACGGACGCGCAATTGCTGGCCGTCGATCAATTTTTTGAGTCGCAATGGAAATTTGGCGAACGGTTACAATACCGCCTCTCCGAATCCAGTGAAAGTGGCCTGGTAGAAGCGGCCACGGCAGCATGAGCAGATAGCAGCAAGCAGGGTAGTCAGTGATCAGCAGTACAAGGGCGAGCGCCTATACAGAGCGTCATGCAATATTAATTACAACACCGAGGCAAGAGGGCAGCACGCGGACCGCATGAGCGACGCGGCACCGGATGGCCAGGTGTTCAGCCGGTTGAAGCATACAAATGAGCAAAGAAAGCATTCAGGAAGTCGTACAGAAAAGTCTAGAAGATTACTTCAATGACCTGGGCGAACAGCAAGCATCGAATATTTACGACATGGTCGTGCTGACCGTGGAAAAGCCCATCCTGGAAGTCGTGATGACACGCGCCGATGGCAACCAGTCGCATGCCGCGCAGATGCTGGGCATCAACCGCAATACCTTGCGCAAGAAATTGCAGGAGCACGGTTTGCTGTAATGCCGGCATGCAAGTGACGCCAAGATTTGAATCCGCCGCAGCCTCAGCCCTGCGCCATTCGCCAAGAACACTTAACCACCTAGCCACAGCCATGATCAAACAAGCTCTCCTCTCCGTTTCCGACAAGACCGGCGTTCTCGAATTCGCCCGCGCCCTGTCCGCCCTCGGCGTCAACCTCCTGTCCACCGGCGGCACCGCCAAATTGCTGGCAGACAACGGTGTTCCTGTCACGGAAGTTGCCGATTACACGGGTTTCCCGGAGATGCTCGATGGCCGTGTGAAAACCCTGCACCCGAAAGTGCACGGCGGTATCCTGGCGCGCCGCGATTTCCCTGAGCACATGTCGAAACTGGTCGAGCACGACATGCCGACCATCGACATGGTGGTGGTCAACCTGTACCCGTTCCAGGGCACGGTCGCCAAGGCCGATTGCACACTGGAAGACGCGATCGAAAACATCGATATCGGCGGCCCGACCATGCTGCGTTCGGCGGCCAAGAACCACAAGGACGTGGTCGTCATCTGCGATCCGACCGACTACGACGCGGTGCTGGCGGAAATGCGCTCGGCCGACGGTAAGGCAGGCGACGTCAGCTACGACACCAAATTCATGCTGGCGAAAAAAGTCTTTGCGCACACGGCGCAATACGATGGCGCCATCACCAACTACCTGACCAGCCTGGGCCCGACGAAAGTGCACGCCGAGCGCGGCGCCTATCCGCAAATCCTGAACGTGGCCTTTGAAAAAGTGCAAGACATGCGCTACGGTGAAAACCCGCACCAGAGCGCCGCTTTCTACCGCGACCTCGTCACCACCGATGGCGCGCTGGCCAACTATCGCCAGCTGCAAGGCAAGGAATTGTCGTACAACAACATCGCCGACGCTGATGCGGCC
The DNA here is from genome assembly GCF_002797895.1 of Janthinobacterium sp. 67. NCBI lineage: Bacteria > Pseudomonadati > Pseudomonadota > Betaproteobacteria > Burkholderiales > Oxalobacteraceae > Janthinobacterium > Janthinobacterium sp. 67. The sequence goes on from NZ_PGES01000001.1 coordinate 4,955,515, forward strand.
TGGGAATGCGTGAAGAGCATGGGCGGCTTCGAACAAAGCGCCGCTTGCGTCATCGTCAAGCACGCGAACCCCTGCGGCGTAGCCCTGGGCAAGAATGCGGCGGAAGCGTATGCGCGCGCCCTGCAGACGGACCCGACCTCGGCGTTCGGTGGCATCATCGCCTTCAACACGGAACTCGACGGCGCCACCGCCGGCGAAATCGCCAAGCTGTTCGTCGAAGTGCTGATCGCCCCGTCGTTCTCGGCCGAAGCGAAACAGATTCTGTCGAGCAAGCAAAACGTGCGCATGCTGGAAATCCCGCTGGGCGCGGGCGTCAACGCCATGGACTTCAAGCGCGTCGGTGGCGGCTTGCTGGTGCAATCGCCGGATGCGAAGAACGTCGGTATCGGCGACTTGCGCGTGGTCAGCAAGCTGCAGCCAACGCCGCAGCAGCTGGCCGACCTGATGTTCGCCTGGAAAGTGGCGAAATTCGTCAAGTCGAACGCCATCGTCTTCTGCGGCAATAACATGACCCTGGGCGTGGGCGCTGGCCAGATGAGCCGTATCGACTCGGCCCGCATCGCTTCGATCAAGGCGCAAAACGCGGGCCTGTCGCTGACCGGTTCGGTGGTGGCGTCGGACGCCTTCTTCCCGTTCCGCGACGGCCTCGACGTCGTCGTCGACGCGGGCGCGACCTGCGTCATCCACCCGGGCGGCTCCATGCGCGACCAGGAAGTGATCGATGCGGCGGACGAGCGCGGCGTCGTGATGCTGTACACGGGCACGCGTCACTTCCGTCATTAATATCGATGGAGAAAGTAGGTCGGATTAGCGGGGCCGCAGGCCGCGCGTAATCCGACAGGCGCGGTTGGCGACGCAGTCGGATTACGCGTACCGCTAATCCGACCTACAGCTACTCCAAAAAGTACTCAGCGGCAGGCACCGGTTATTCACCGGTGCCTGCCGTATTCATTATAGAATCTGGCGATGATTATTCTTGGCATCGATCCTGGCTTGCGCACCACCGGCTTTGGGGTCATTGAAAAACACGGCAACAAGCTGCGCTATATCGCGTCGGGGACCGTCAAGACGGGTTCCGAAGGGGAATTGCCGCCGCGCCTGAAGGTCATCCTGCAGGGTGTGGGCGAGATCGTCGGCACCTACCAGCCCGATTGCGCGGCCATCGAAAAAGTGTTTGTCAACGTCAATCCCCAATCGACCTTGCTGCTGGGCCAGGCGCGCGGCGCGGCCATTTGCGCGCTCGTGCATGCCGATTTGTCGGTGGCCGAATACACGGCGCTGCAAGTGAAACAGGCCGTCACGGGCCATGGCAAGGCGGCCAAGGAGCAGGTGCAGGAAATGGTGTCGCGGCTGCTGTCCCTGCCCGGCTTGCCCGGCACGGATGCGGCCGATGCCCTGGGCGTGGCCATTTGTCACGCCAACAGCATCGATGCGCTGGCCATGATAGGCGCGCTGGCGCCGCAACTGCAGGGCTTGCGCATGAAGCGCGGCCGTTTAGTTGGATAATCACCCTGAAATTTAACATTAGGAACACGCGATGATAGGCCGTCTCTCCGGTATTCTGCTTGAAAAGAATCCGCCACAATTGCTGGTCGATTGCCAGGGCGTCGGCTATGAAGTCGACGTGCCGATGAGCACTTTTTACAACTTGCCCCACGTGGGCGAAAAAGTCGTGCTGTTCACGCACCAGGCCATCCGCGAAGATGCGCATTTGCTGTTTGGCTTCGGCAATGCGGCCGAGCGGGCCGTGTTCCGCCAGCTGATCAAGATCACGGGCGTGGGTGCGCGCATGGCGCTGTCGATTCTTTCCGGCATGACGATTGCCGACCTGGCGCAGGCCATCACCCTGCAGGATTCCGGCCGTTTGGTGAAAGTGCCGGGCATCGGCAAGAAGACGGCCGAGCGCCTGTTGCTGGAATTGAAGGGCAAGCTGGGAGCCGATATCGGCGCCGGCGGCGCGCATGCGGCGCCCGACGCGCAATCGGACATCCTCAACGCCCTCGTTGCGCTCGGTTATTCGGACAAGGAAGCGCTGGCCGCCGTGAAGAACGTGCCGGCTGGCACCGGTGTGTCGGACGGCATCAAACTGGCGCTGAAAGCGCTGTCGAAAGGCTGATAGGGCATGAGCATCCAGACCGACAGCTTCACGGAACAGCGCATCATCGACGCGGCGCCCATCTCGCACAACGAAGAGGCCATCGAGCGGGCCTTGCGCCCCAAGCAGTTAGATGAGTACGTGGGGCAGGAAAAGATCCGCGACCAGCTCGAGATTTTCATCACGGCCGCGCGCCAGCGCAAGGAAGCGCTCGACCACACTTTGCTGTTCGGCCCGCCTGGCCTGGGCAAGACGACCCTGGCGCACATCATCGCGCGCGAAATGGGCGTCAATTTGCGCCAGACTTCCGGCCCCGTGCTCGAGCGTCCGGGCGACCTGGCGGCGATCCTGACGAACCTGGAAGCGAACGACGTGCTGTTCATCGATGAAATCCACCGGCTGTCGCCGGTCGTCGAGGAAATTTTATATCCGGCGCTTGAGGATTATCAGATCGATATCATGATCGGCGAAGGCCCGGCGGCCCGTTCCGTGAAGCTCGATCTGCAACCGTTTACCCTGGTCGGCGCCACCACGCGCGCCGGCATGCTGACCAATCCGCTGCGCGACCGCTTCGGCATCGTCGCGCGCCTCGAGTTTTATAACACGGGCGAATTGACGAAGATCGTCAGCCGCAGCGCCGCCTTGCTGAAAGCGCCCATCGACCCGGAAGGCGCGCGCGAGATCGCCCAGCGCGCCCGTGGCACGCCCCGCATCGCCAACCGTCTGCTGCGCCGCGTGCGCGATTTCGCGGAAGTCAAAAGCAATGGCGAAATCACCAAGGTGGTGGCCGACCGGGCGCTGGCCATGCTCGATGTCGATTCCGTCGGCTTCGACGTGATGGACCGTAAATTGCTCGAAGCCGTGCTGTTCAAGTTCGGCGGCGGCCCCGTCGGCATCGGCAACCTGGCGGCCGCCATCGGCGAAGCGGCCGACACCATCGAAGACGTGCTGGAGCCGTATCTGATCCAGCAAGGCTTCTTGCAGCGCACGCCGCGTGGCCGTGTCGCCACGCCGGCAGCCTATTTGCACTTCGGCGTCAGCGCGCCGCGCATGGGCCCGGGCGGCGAAGCGTGGGAACTGTGATGGCGCAAGAAGGTATGCCAGGCATGCAGATCTGGATCGACGCCGATGCCTGTCCCGTCGTCATCAAGGAAATTTTGTACCGCGTGGCCGACCGCCTGGAGTTGCCGCTCACCCTGGTCGCCAACCAGGGCTTGCGCGTGCCGCCGTCGCGTTTCATCCGTACCGTGCAAGTGCCGTCCGGCGCCGACGTGGCCGACCAGGAAATCGTGCGGTTGCTCAATCCCGGCGACCTCGTCATCACGGGCGACATCCCGCTGGCCGCCGACGTGCTGGCCAAGGGCGGTTATGCGCTCAATCCGCGCGGCGAGTTTTACACGAAGGACAATATCGCCCAGCAACTGACGATGCGCGCCTTCATGGAAGAGCTGCGCAGCGGCGGCGTCGACACGGGCGGCCCGGCCGCCTTCAACCAGTCGGACCGGCAACAGTTCGCCAATAGCCTGGACCGGCATTTGAGCAAGCATCACCGCAAGCCGGCGGCGGTAGTGCGGCAGACGTAAAAAAACCGGCGCAAGCCGGTTTTTTTGTGCGCATAAAGCTTAACGCATGACTTTTTTCGTGCCCACCACTTCCACCGTTACGCGGCGGTTCTTGGCGCGCCCGGCGGCACTCGTGTTGTCGGCCACCGGCTGCGTTTCTCCCTTGCCTTCCGTATAGACGCGGTTCGTTTCCACGCCTTGCGCCACCAGGTAAGCCTTGACGGCTTCGGCGCGGCGCAAGGAGAGCTTCTGGTTGTAGGCGTCAGGGCCGACGGCATCCGTATGGCCGACCGTGACGATGACTTCCAGATCCATGCCTGTCAATTGACCGAGCAGCTGGTCCAGCGCCGCCTTGCCTTGTGGCTTGAGCGCCGATTGATCGAAATCAAACAGCGCTTCGGAAGCAAACGACACTTTTTCCGACACGGGTGCCGGTGCCGGCTTGGCCTCGATCAGCGGTGGCGCCACCGTGACGACGGGCGCCGCTTCTGGCGCCGGCTGGTAGGCGGGCGTGGCGCTGGCCGGGCGGCCCAGTTTGTACACGAGGCTGACGGAATACAGGTCCGCATCGCCACGGTTGCCGACGGCGTCGTTCAGGCGATAACGCTCGACTTCGCCACGCAGGGCCAGCGCTTCGCTGAACTTGTATTCCAGGCCCAGGCCCAGCTTGGCGTTGAGCTTGCGCTCGCTGGCATGGGTATTGGCCGAGCCCAGCAGGCGATTGCCGCTGAATTCCGTGTTGGTCTTGGTGTAGTGCATGCCGACGCGGCCCAGCAAGGACAGGCGCTGCGACAGCGGCAGCTGGCCCAGCAAGTCCAGGTTCACGCCGCGAAAGGCCGCTTGCCCGTTCAGCACGCCGTTGCCGCTGGTGGTCGACTTGAAATCGAACTTGCCCAGGTCAAAGTAGCCTGCTTCCACGGCGAAATACTGGTTCAGCTGGCGGCCGGCAAACAGTTTATAGCCGGTGTCGCGCTGGTCCTTGCTGAAGCCGGTAACGGTTTCGCCGTTGGCGGCCAGGCTGGCGCGCAGGCGCGGCTCGTCGATGGTGGCGCGCGACTGGCCCACGCCCGCGCCGATGTACCAGGCGCTGTTGGCCCAGTCCGGATTGATGAAGGTATTGTCCTGCGCCTGCGCCGATTGCGCCGCCAGCAAGGCGCCGGTCATGACGCCCAGGGCGCCCAGTGTGTGTGCGATAGTCATGGTCATGTCCCGGTTATTTGGTGATCTGGTTGTTGCGCAGGGTAACGGCGGCAGCCGTCAGCACGCGGCCATTGAGCAGGGTCGTGTTGTCGCCCACCGTGATGGCGGCCGATTGGCCCAGGATATTGCCCTTGAAGACGCTGTTCGCGGCCAGGGTGGTCGGGCCGACGGGCAGCCAGGTGACGTTGTCGGCCGTGGCGCCATTGTTCAGGGCAACTACCGAATTGACGGTCGAGTTCAAGGTCAGCGCCGTGCGGAAGATGTACACGCCGGGACCGTTCAGGGTCAGGGTGCCCGTGATGCTGATGGCGCCCGCATAGCAATACACGCCGGGGCCGAAAGTCTGGCCACCGAGGTCGACGCCGCCGGCAAAGCTGACGTCGCAAGTCCGGCTATTGCCGTCCGTGATCGCCGCTTGCAGATCCGTCATGGCGCCGGCCAGGATGGCGCCCGACTTGTAGTTGGTAAAACCTGCCGCCTGGGTCGGGTCGACCGTTTGCGAAGGCGAACCGACGTCGCCCGTGACCAGGGTCGTGCCGCCCGAATTATTCGTGATCGAGGTGCCGGCCAGTACGCCGAACGATGCGGCGCGGCCCAGGAGGATCGGATTGAGGACGGGCGGGATGGCAACGGCCGTGACGGTCAGCAGCGCGCTGCCCGACTGGCCGCCGGCCGTGGCCGTGATGCTGCTGGTACCGGCGGCAATGCCGGTGGCGACGCCCGTGTTCAGCACGCTGGCATTGGCAACGGTGCCCGACGTCCAGGCGGCGCTGTTGGTGATGATGGCGTTCGAGCTATCCGAATACGTTGCCGTGGCAATGAATTGCTGCTGGGCACCGACAACGATGCTGGCGGTGGCTGGCGTGACGGCAATGCTGACCAGGGTAATGGCAGGCACGGTGACGGTGGTGCTGGCTGTCTTGCCGTTGAAGCTGGCATTCATGACGCTGGTACCAAAGGTAACGCCGGTGACGAGGCCGCCGCTGGCGACGGTGGCCGAAGCTGGTGTGGCGGAAACGAAGCTGCTGCCGGACGTGACGTCAACGCTGCTGCCATCCGAATACGTGGCAAGGACGGCCAGCTGGCGCGTCGCGGCGACGGGCACGATGGGGTTTTGCGGCGTGACGGCGATCGACAGCAAGGTCGCCGGGGTGACGGTCAGTACGGTGCTGGCCGTGAGCGTGCCCGTGGTGGCCGTGATCTGCGTCGTGCCGGCAATCTTGCCGAGGGCCAGGCCGCCAGCGGCGATGCTGGCCGTGGCGGGGTTGGCCGAGGCAAAGGCCGAGACGGCCGTGACGTCGCGCGTGGCGCCGTCGCTGAAGCTGCCCGTCACCGTGAATTGCTGCGTTGCGCCGATGGCAATGGCTGGCGCGAGCGGCACGATGGCAATCGCCGTCAAGGTGGCGGGCGAGACGGTCAACTGGGCCGCCGCACTCTTGCCGCCGAACGTGGCGCTGATGCTGCTGTTGCCGGCAGCGATGCCGGTGCTCAAGCCCGTGGCGGCATTGACTGTCGCGCTGGCCGACGTGGCCGACGTCCAGGCCGCCTTGGCGCTGACGTCTTGCGCGGAGCCGTCGCTATACGTGGCGATGGCCGTAAATTGCTGGCCCGCGCCGATGGCGACCGTGGCCGTGGCTGGCGTGACGGCCAGGCTGGACAAGGTGGCAGCCGGCAAGCCGAGGATGGGATCGCGTCCCTGGTCGCCGCCGCCGCAACCGGCCAGGGTGGCCATGGCCAGCAAACCTGCCGAGACGAGCAGCGGGTTCAGATATCGCTTGAAGAGATTCATATAGTTCCTTTGTGCATGGCAATTATTGCCGGTCATCCGCGGATGAGGTCATCCGGCAGAGCCATGCCGCCTTTCGCTACAGGGCGATGGCGTCACAGGCATGCACTATTTCATCTAGGAAACTTCAAGTATGTTCGGTGGCGCGCATAGGCGCTTGGCATTCGGAGATAGGTTCAAAAAAAGGCGATTCGGCCTGAAAAACAACGGATGTGTGCGGTAAACAGACGCAAAAAAGCCGGCGCTAAGGCCGGCTTCATCAGGGCAGGGAGGGGCTTACTCTTCGCGCACCCACGTCTGCGAACGGCCAAACATCGGCACGCCGATGTAGCCGCGCACTTGCAGCTTGGTGCCGCCTTCCGTCAGTTCCGCCTTGCTCTTGTAAGTCTTGCCATTGGCCGGGTCCGTGATTTCGCCGCCCGTCCATTCCTTGCCGTCATATTTCAGGCCGGACAGGATCACCATGCCGACGATGGGCTGGTCTTTCTTGGCGCCCGTGCACTTGTCGCACTTGGGATTCTGGTCTTCGTCCGGGCCGCGGAACAGCTTGTCGATCTTGCCTTGCAAGACGCCGTTGCTTTCCGTGATGACGATGAGGGATTTCGGCTTGCCGCTGGCGTCGTCGATGGTTTTCCACGTGCCCACGGGGGTAAAGTTGCCGTCGCGCGCGGTGGCGCTGCCGGCGATGGCCAGGGCGGCCACCAGTACGCTTGCTTTGAATACTTTATGCATCGCTAGTCTCCATTGGTTTTTTGATCGTGTCACGAACAGTTATATACCAAGGCAAGGCCAGCAGTGCTGCGCGGCGTCACGGATGACGCCGCGCAATCCTTCCAAACTTGCCTTATGCGCTGGCTAGTTTAGCAAACTGTTCGCGCAGTTTTTCAATTGTCGCCGAAAAACTGAGCAAGCGCTCGTTTTCTTGCGCAACGATGGCGGCGGGGGCGCGCGCGACAAAGCTTTCATTGCCTAATTTGCTGTTTACTTTGGCAATTTCCGCTTCGATGCGAGCGATTTCCTTGCCCAGGCGCTCGCGTTCGGCGGCCACATCGATTTCCACCTTCAGCATCAGCTTGGTCGTGCCGACGATGGCGACGGCCGCTGGCGAGTCCGGCAATGCATCGACGATCTGCACGTCGGCCAGCTTGCCCAGCGACTGGATGTACGGTGCGTACGACGCCAGTGCTTCTTTCTCGCTGGCATTGCCTGCTTCGACGATCAGCGGCACGCGCACGGAAGGCGAGATTTGCATTTCGCCTCGCAGGTTGCGCGTCGCATCCGTCAAGGCTTTCAGCTGCTGCATCCACGCTTCGGCCGCTTCATCGATCTTGTCGGTGTTGGCGATCGGATACGGCTGCATCATGATGGACACGCCCTTGGGCTCACCGTCGGCCTTCGGCAGCTTGCCGGCCAGCGGCGCAACGCTCTGCCACAGGGCTTCCGTGACGAAGGGGATGATCGGATGGGCCAGGCGCAGCACCACTTCCAGCACGCGCAGCAGGGTGTGGCGGGTGGCGCGCTGCTGGCCTTCCGTGCCCTGTTGCACTTGCACCTTGGCTACTTCCAGGTACCAGTCGCAATACTCGTCCCAGACGAATTTATAGATCGATGCGGCGATATTGTCGAAACGGAAGTCTTCAAAGCCCTTGGCCACGTCCAGTTCCGCTTTTTGCAGCAACGAGATGATCCACTTGTCCGCTTGCGACAGGTCGGCGTCGTTCGGCGTGCAATCCTTGCCTTCCGTATTCATCATGACGAAACGGGTGGCGTTCCACATCTTGTTGCAGAAGTTGCGGTAGCCTTCGCAGCGGCCCAGGTCGAAATTGATGTTGCGGCCCAGCGAAGCGTAGCTGGCCATGGTGAAGCGCACGGCGTCCGTGCCGTAGGCCGAAATGCCTTCCGGGAATTCCTTGCGCGTGGCCTTGGTGATCTTTTCCGCGTCGCGCGGGTTCATCAGGCCCGTCGTGCGCTTGACGATCAAGCCTTCCAGGTCGATGCCGTCGATCAGGTCGATCGGGTCCAGCGTGTTGCCCTTCGACTTGGACATTTTCTGCCCCGTCGAATCGCGCACCAGGCCGTGCACGTAGACGGTTTCAAACGGTACCTTGCCCGTGAAGTGCGCCGTCATCATGACCATGCGCGCGACCCAGAAGAAGATGATGTCGAAACCCGTGACCAGCACGGACGAGGGCAGGAAGGCCTTCATGTCCGGCGTTTCTTCCGGCCAGCCCATGGTCGAGAACGGTACCAGGGCGGACGAGAACCAGGTGTCGAGCACGTCGTCGTCGCGTTTCAACGGCCCCGTGCTGCCGGCGGCCTGCGCCTTGGCTTGTGCCTCGGCTTCCGTCTTGGCGACGAAGATATTGCCCTTGTCGTCGTACCAGGCGGGGATTTGATGGCCCCACCACAGCTGGCGCGAGATGCACCAGTCCTGGATGTTGTTGAGCCACTGGTTGTAGGTGGTGCTCCAGTTTTCCGGCACGAACTTGATTTCGCCATTGGCGACTTTATCGAGCGCCGTTTCCGCGATCGATTTGCCCGGGAAGAACGTGCCTTCCGGGGCCGGCTTGCTCATGGCGACGAACCACTGGTCCGTCAGCATCGGCTCGATGACGACGCCCGTGCGGTCGCCGCGCGGCACCATCAGCTTGTGCGGCTTGACCTGTTCCAGCAAGCCTTGCGCGTCGAGGTCGGCGACGATCTGCTTGCGCGCGGCAAAGCGGTCCATGCCGCGGTAGGCTTGCGGCGCGTCGTCGGTGATCTTCGCGTCCAGGGTCAGGATGACGATCTGCGCCAGTTTATGGCGCTGGCCCACGGCGTAATCGTTCATGTCGTGCGCGGGGGTGATCTTGACGCAGCCCGTGCCGAATTCCTTGTCGACGTATTCGTCGGCGATGATGGGGATTTCGCGGTCGGTCAGCGGCAGTTTCAGCATCTTGCCCACCAGCGCAGTGTAGCGCTCGTCCGTCGGATCGACGGCCACGGCCACGTCGCCCAGCATGGTTTCAGGACGGGTGGTGGCCACCGTCAGGAAACCGCTGCCGTCGGCCAGCGGGTATTTGATGTACCACATGGAGCCGTCTTCTTCCTCGGACACCACTTCCAGGTCGGACACCGCCGTGCCCAGCACGGGGTCCCAGTTGACGAGGCGCTTGCCGCGGTAGATCAGGCCTTGCTCGAACAGGCGCACGAAGACGTCGGTAACGACTTTCGAGCGCGGCTCGTCCATCGTGAAGTATTCGCGCTGCCAGTCGGCCGAGGCGCCCAGGCGGCGCATCTGGCCGGTGATGATGGAACCGGATTTTTCTTTCCATTCCCACACTTTTTCCACGAATTTCTCGCGGCCCAGGTCATGGCGCGAAATCTTTTGCGCGTCCAGCTGGCGTTGCACGACGATTTGCGTGGCGATGCCCGCGTGGTCGGTGCCGGGTATCCAGGCCGTGTTGTGGCCCAGCATGCGGTGGTAGCGTGTCAGGCCATCCATGATGGTCTGGTTGAACGCATGGCCCATGTGCAGGGTGCCGGTGACGTTCGGCGGCGGCAACTGGATGCTGAAGGAAGGTTTTCCGGCATCGAGGGTGGCGGTAAAGTAACCGCGCTGTTCCCACTCGGTGCGCCAGAATTGTTCAATGTCGGCGGGCTCGAAAGACTTGGCTAATTCCATGATTTGGCGTGTGATTGGCAAAAGGAACCATTATAGATGACGCGGCATCGCCTGCAGCGTGGCTAGCGTCCTTTTTCAGTGTTTTGGCGGCCTGGCGGGCCGCGAACTAACAACAGATGGCGCAATAAAACGGGGGTAAAAGGGTGGCCGATGCTATAATGCCGGCCTCGGCGCCTCCTGCCCCATCCTTGCGGACGGCGCCAGCAGACGCGGTTGTATCCAAGTTTCATATCCAACACACGTCCGCGTCTCAAGGCCAGCGCATCCGCGATGCCAGCCACTTTCAGTGCGTCCCCTTCGGGCCGGGCGCCTGAGCCACGCGCACCGCCAGCGGTGCACCATTCACGGCGGAATCAACGCGGCTCATTGCACGCCGCTGCCGCCACAGCTTAGCCAGGAATCTTGCTGCCTGGCCAGTCGTCTTTCGATACGGCACTCCTCAGCGCGCCTTTGGCGCCTGTGGCCGCGCCATGGCCGCTCTCTTTTCCTGGTTTCGCCTATACAAGGAAACCAGCATGAAAAAAATCTCGATCACCGTCGGCCTCGTTTCGACCATCGCCACCGTGGGCGCCTTGCCTGCGGCCCACGCCCAATCGTCCGTTGATGTGTATGGCTTGATGGACGCGGGCCTGGTGCAGGAAGGCGGCGTCAGCAAGCTGACCAGCGGCATATCGGCCGGCTCGCGCCTGGGTTTGCGCGGCACGGAATCGCTGGGCAATGGCTTGCAAGCCGTGTTCACCCTGGAAGCTGGCGTCCTGAGCGACACGGGCCGCTCCGACCAGGCGGGGCAATTGTTCGGCCGCCAGGCTTTCGTCGGCATCGACAGCCCGCTGGGCATGCTGACCGTGGGCCGCCAGTACAACCTGCAAAGCCAGGCCTTGACCGACGTGGCCGATCCGTTCGAGGGCGGCTTTGCCGGCGCGGCAACCAATCTGGCCGGCTATTCGGCCACGCGCATCGACAATACCGTGCGCTATTCCACACCTGAAATGCGCGGCGTGACGGCCACGGTCCTGTACGGCTTTGGCGAACACACGGGGATTGCGGCCGACCAGCGTTCACTGGGCCTGGCCCTCGGCTATGTCAATGGTCCATTGACCCTGCGCCTGGCGCGCCAGAGCCGTGCCGGCGAGCCGGGCAAGGCCGACGTGAACAACACCATCTTGGCCGGCAACTACAACTTCGGCGTGGCGACGGCCTTTGCCGGCTATGGCCGCAACACGGGCGACGGCAGCACCATGTTCTTTGGTGGAAATCCGTACGGCGCGGCGCAGGCGCCGGCCCAGTCGACCGACAGCCGCGACGCCATCGTCGGCGTGTCCGTGCCGCTGGGCGCGACGACCTTGCTGGCCTCGTACGTGCACAAGGATGACCGCGATGCGGCCAATCGCGATGCGCGGCAGCTGGCCGTCGGCGCCACGTATGCCTTGTCCAAGCGCAGCAAGGTGTATGTTGCCTACGCGCACATCCGCAACCGCAACGACGCCGCCTACATGGTGGGCAATGCCACGGAAGTGGGCACGGGCAACCGCGCCTTCAACGTCGGCCTGCGCCACGCGTTTTAAGACTGTGCGCTAAACGGGCAGCATGCTGCCTTCGAGCAGCAATGTTTCGAAGGCGGGGGCGGCCAGCGGGCGGCTGAACAGGTAGCCCTGCATCTGGTCGCAGCCGTGCTGGCGCAGGAAGGCCAGCTGCTGCTCCGTTTCCACGCCTTCGGCGATCACTTTCAGGCGCAGGCTGTGCGCCAGCGAAATGATGGCGCGCACGATGGCCGCGTCGTCGATGCTGTGCGTGATGTCGCTGACGAAGGTCTTGTCGATTTTCAGCACATCGATGGGGAAGTGGCGCAGGTAGGCCAGGCTGGAATAGCCGGTGCCGAAGTCATCGATCGACAGTTGCACGCCCAGCGCCTTCAGCTTGGCCATGATGGTCGTCGCTTGCTCCACGTCATGCATGACCATGCTTTCCGTCAATTCCAGTTCCAGGTGGGCGGCGTCGAGTCCCGTGTCCGCCAGCGCCTGTGCCACCGCGTGCAGCAGGTTCTTTTGCTTGAATTGCCGCGCCGACAGGTTGACGGCCAGGCGCAACGGGCCATGGCCTGCCAGTTGCCAGGCGCGCGCCTGGGCGCATGCCGTGCGCAGCACCCAATCGCCGATGGGAATGATCAAGCCCATTTCCTCTGCCAGGCCGATGAAGCTGGCAGGCGGAACACGCCCCAGCTGCGGATGTTGCCAGCGCAGCAGCGCTTCCATGCCCACCACCGCGCCGCTGGCCAGGTCCAGCTGGGGCTGGTATTCGAGGTGGAATTGCCCCCGTTCCAGCGCGTGGCGCAACTCGCTCTCCAGTTCCAGCCGCTCCAGGGTGCCCGCATTCATGCTCGAGGCATAGAATTGCCAGTGGCCCCGTCCCTGTTCCTTGGCGCGGTACATGGCGATGTCGGCATGCTTGATCAGGGTGTCGGCATCGACGCCATCGTCGGGATACACGGCCACGCCCATGCAGCAGCTGAGAAAAAATTCATATTCGCCCAGTTGCAGCGGCTGCGCCACGGCGTCCTGGATGCGTTGCAGGATGGCGGCGCCCGGTTCGCCATTGCCGTGCTGGGGCAGCAACAGCACGAATTCATCGCCGCCCAGGCGCGCCACTGTATCGACTTCGCGCGTGGCGTCGCACAGGCGCTCGGCCACGTTTTTCAGCACCAGGTCGCCCGCATCGTGGCCAAGGGTATCGTTGACGAATTTAAAGCGGTCGAGGTCGATGAAGACCACCCACAGGGGCTGGCCGCTGCGCCGTGTCACTGCCATCGCCTGCTCCAGCCGTTCGCGCAGCAGGGCCCGGTTGGCCAGGCCCGTCAGGATATCGTGCCTGGCCTGGAATTCCAGTTCCTGTTCGAAACGCATGACGGTGCTGATGTCGTATTGCGCCACGACAAAGTGGCTGACTGGGCCATCGCCGTCGTCGCGCACGGGGGCGACGAACAGCTCGCTCCAGTAGCTGCTGCCATCCTTGCGGAAATTGCGCACGATGGCCTTGCCTTCGCGCTGTTCGCGCAGGGCCGCCGTAATGGCGTGCATGTCTTGCCGTCCTTGCTCGGGGCCCTGCAAGTCTTCCAGGCGCTGGCCGATGACTTCGCCGGCCGCATAGCCGGTGATGCGCTCGAAGGCGGGGTTGACGTATTCGATCAGATAGCCCGGTGCGTCGGCGCTGCACAGGATGATGGCGTTGGCCGATACTTCGATGATGCGTTCGCGCAAACGCAGCGACTTTTCATTGTGCATGCGCGCGGCGATGTCTTCGGACAGGCGCAAATTGGCAAACTGCAGCGCCGCCGTGCGCTCGCCGGTGATGCGGGCAATCACGGAGTTGCGCGACACCAGCTGATACACATACGCGGCCGCCAGCAGGCTCGACAGCAATCCACCCAGCAGCACATACAGCGAACCGCGATGGTTGGCGTCCAGGCCCATGCCTTTGGCCGGCAGCAGCGCGGCGCCCAAGGTGTGCCCGCTGGCGTGGTACTGCAGCAGCAGCCGTGCGCTTTCCGCCTCGATCTGGCGCGCCGAGGCGTAGCACAGGGCCGTCAGGCACAGCCCGAACGCCAGGGTGAGCAGGGCCGAGGTGGAAACGGAAATGGAGATGCGTTTGAAGAATGATTGCATGGTGGTCCCGTGGCAGCGCCGGTGCCGATCCATGATCAGGCAGGCCGGGCAGTGACTGACTGTAGGGTGCGCGGCGAAATGCCGTCCGTTCGCTACCGAACGGACGGCAATGCTGACAAGAAATATAGTCGGGTCACTGTGCCAGCGCTGTGTTACGCTGCACCACATGGCGCCCCTCGTTCGGACGCCTTTCATCGATCCCCTAGCTGACGACTGGAAAACAGGAAACCTGCCCATGTCGAGTCCGCATGCCCAGTTGCACAACCCGAATCAAAACCATTTGCTCGCCGCCATGCTCGACGCCGATTTCGCGCGCCTGGCCCCCCACCTGGAGCAAGTATCGATGCTGCTCGGTGACGTGATCTACGATTCGGGCGACAAGCTGCAGCATGTGTATTTCCCCACCACGGCCATCGTTTCCATTCATTACCTGCTGGAAAACGGCGGCTCGTCGGAAATTGCCGGCGTCGGCAATGAAGGCGTCGTGGGCGTGTCGCTGTTCATGGGCGGCAACTCGACGCCGAGCCGCGCCGTCGTGCAGACGGGTGGCGTCGGCTACCGGCTGAAGGCGCATTTGCTGATGGAGGAATTCGACCGCGCCGGTCCCGTCATGCGCTTGCTGCTGCGCTATACGCAAGCGCTGATCACGCAAATGTCGCAGACGGCCGTGTGCAACCGCCACCATACGGTGGAGCAGCAGCTGTGCCGCTGGCTGCTGCTGACCATGGACCGCCTGCCGAACCGCGAGCTGACCATGACGCAGGAATTGATTGCCAACATGCTGGGCGTGCGCCGCGAAGGCGTGACGGAAGCGGCCGGGCGTTTGCAGACGCGCGGCTTCATCAGCTACCGGCGTGGCCATATCTCCGTGCTGGACCGCGCCGGCCTCGAAGGCCATGTGTGCGAATGCTATGGCGTGGTGAAAAAAGAATTCACGCGCCTGTTGTCGGACGTGCGCCAGCGCCAGGCGCACTGAATACCGCATCTTTCCTCTTATCGTAGTCACAAGCCCAGGCTAGCTCATGCAATCTGTTGAAAACACCCCCCCGCGCGCACCGTCGCGCTGGCCCATGGCGCTGGCGTTTTCGTTCAGCGCCATCGTGCTGCTGGCCATCGGCCTGCTGGCCTGGCGCGCGCCGTTCGAGACGGCCTGCGTCATCGATGCGCTGGTCTTCTTGCTGCTGATGCTGCTCGTGGCGCTGTACCGGCGCACCCTGGCGGCCAGCCTGCCGCGCCAGCTGCTCAAGGCGGGCGCCTTGCAGGATGCGATTTTCAACAGCGCCAATTTTTCTTGCATCGCCACCGATGCCCAGGGCGTGATCCAGATTTTCAACGTGGGCGCCGAACGCATGCTGGGCTATGCGGCGAGCGACGTGGTCGACAGGCTGACACCGGCCGGTATTTCTGACGCGCAAGAAATCGTTGCGCGCGCCGCCGCCCTCAGTGCCGAACTCGACACCGTCATCACGCCCGGCGTGGAAGCGCTCGTGTTCAAGGCCACGCGTGGCATCGAAGACATTTATGAACTGACCTACATCCGCAACGATGGCAGCCGCTTCCCCGCCATCGTCTCCGTGACGGCCTTGCGCGACGCGCAGAGCAAGGTCATCGGTTACTTGCTGATCGGCACGGATAACACGGTGCGCAAGCAGGTCGAGGCGGAACAGGCCTTGCTGGACCAGCGCTTGCGCGAACAGCAGGCGTACACGCGTTCGCTGGTCGAGAGCAACAATGCGGAGTTGACGAAGGCGCGCCAGGTGGCGGAAAAGGCCAACCGCGCCAAGTCGGAATTTTTGTCGAGCATGAGCCATGAATTGCGCACGCCGCTGAATGCCGTGCTGGGCTTTGCGCAGCTGATGGCGTCCGACGTGCCGCCGCCGAGCCCGCCGCAGCAGCGCTCGATCGAGCAAATCCTCAAGGGCGGCTGGTATCTGCTGCGCCTGATCAATGAAATCCTCGACCTGGCCATGATCGAATCGGGCAAGGTCACCTTGTCGCAGGAGGCGATGTCCCTGCTCGACGTGCTGCAGGATTGCCAGGCGATGATCGCGCCGCAGGCGGAAAAACGCGGCATCCGCATGTATTTCCCCCGCTGCGGCGAAGCCTACTTCGTGCATGCGGACCGCACGCGCGTGAAACAGGTGATGGTCAACCTGCTGTCGAACGCCATCAAGTACAACCAGGGCGGCGGCGCCGTCACCGTCGAATGCAGCCGCCATGGCGAACGGGTGCGCGTGAGCGTGCGCGACAGTGGCGCCGGTCTCGACGCGGGCCAGGTGGCCCAGCTGTTCCAGCCATTCAATCGCCTGGGACAGGAAAACAGCACGGAAGAGGGCACGGGCATCGGCCTCGTCGTCACCAAGCAACTGGTCGAATTGATGGGCGGCACCATCGGTGTCGACAGCACGGTCGGCGTGGGCACCACGTTCTGGTTCGAGCTGGCCGCCAGCAGCGCGCCGGCATTGGTGCTGGGCGACGGCGACGCGCTGCCGCAGGTGCAGGAGCCGCAGGAAAGCCAGCGCACCTTGCTGTACGTGGAAGACAATCCCGCCAACCTGGCGCTGGTGGAGCAATTGATCGCCCGCCGCAGCGATTTGAAGCTGCTGACGGCCATCGATGCGCACCTGGGCATCGACCTGGCGCGCACGTATCAGCCGGACGTGATCTTGATGGATATCAACCTGCCCGGCATCAGCGGCTTTGGCGCCCTGCATATCCTGCATGACGACCCGCTCACGAGCCATATTCCCGTGATGGCCCTGTCCGCCAACGCCGTGCCGCGCGACATCGAGAAGGGCCTGGAAGCGGGGTTCTTCCGCTACCTGACCAAGCCCATCAAGGTTGTCGAATTCATGGATGCGCTCGACGTGGCCCTGCACCATGCGGCCGCGCACGGCCTGGCCGACGACATTCACGCAGTACGCTAATTCAGCATTTATTTTTAGGAATACCGCCATGCTTCAAGCCACCGAGATCCTGAACGCCAGCATCCTCATCGTCGATGACCAGGAGGCGAACGTCATGCTGCTGGAACAGGTGCTGCGCAATGCCGGCTATACGCGCATTACCTCCACCATGGACCCGCAAGCCGTGCGCGCACTGCACCAGCAGCACCGCTACGACCTGATCCTGCTCGACTTGCAGATGCCGGAAATGGATGGCTTCGAGGTCATGGAAGGCTTGCGCGACATCGAGGCGGGCAGCTATCTGCCCGTGCTGGTGATCACGGCCCAGCCCGGCCACAAGTTGCGCGCGCTGCAGGCGGGCGCCAAGGATTTCGTCAGTAAGCCGTTCGACCTGGTGGAAGTCAAGACGCGCATCCACAACATGCTGGAAGTGCGCCTGCTGTACCAGAAGCTGGCCGAATACAACAAGTCGCTCGAGCAAATGGTGGAAGAGCGCACGGCGGAGCTGCGCGAAAGCGAAGCGCGCTTCCAGCGCTTCACGGAATTGTCGTCTGACTGGTACTGGGAACAGGATGCGCAGGGAAACCTGACGCGCTTTTCCGGCCCCGTGGCTGAAATGCTGGGCATCGGCAGCGAAGAAGAGCCGCAGCGCTGGAACGCTGCCGAACGAGCGCTGCTCGATGCAAAAATTGCTGCGCGTGAACCATTTCTCGACTTCATCTACAGCCGCGCCAATGGCGACGGCAGCACGCAGTACCTGCAGGTGAGCGGCGAACCGATGTTCGACAATGGCAGCCGCTTCATCGGCTACCGCGGCATCGGCCTCGATGTCACGGAGCGCTTGCGCATTGCCTGATTTATACTTGCTGCTATCCACATCGACAAGGAAAGCATCATGGCTGACAAATCAACGCCGCAATACTGGTTCCCCGCCAAGACCTATGGCTGGGGCTGGGGCTTGCCCATCACGTGGCAAGGCTGGCTCGTGTTCCTGGCCGCGCTGGCGCTGTTCGCCTGCGGCGCCTTCCTGTTCCCGCCGCAAACCATGCTGGTCGGCTACATCGTGTATGAAGTGGCCATCGTTGCCGTGCTTATTTTCATCTGCCAGCTGAAGGGCGAACCGACCAGCTGGCGCTGGGGCAAGAAGAAGTAGAGCGATGTACAAAGACGACACCTGCAAGAAATCATCTGGCCACGCGGCGTGAACCGCGTATAATTGGCTCGCTGCCGCAAGGCGGCAAACGCTAGGGGTCCTGCCTTTCGCTGTGGAAACACGGTGCAAGCGCGGGTGAGAAATACCCTCCGAACCTGATCTGGATAATGCCAGCGAAGGGAAGCTTTAGGATGAACGCACCCCGCTTTTCCGCGTGCGCAATTCCGAACCTCCTTAGCTGGCTCCAGGCTTAAAAATAGTCTAGCCAAGGAGCCAAAATGAACGCCAACCCGAAATTCCTCTCCGCCACCGCCACGGTCGACGAAGCCGCCATCGCGCCGCTGCCCAATTCGCGCAAGATCTATGTCGAAGGCAGCCGCCCCGACATCCGCGTGCCCATGCGCGAGATCAGCCAGTCCGACACGGAAGCGTCGTTCGGCGGCGAAAAGAATCCGCCGATCTACGTCTACGACACCTCCGGCCCGTACACGGACCCGGACGTGCAGATCGACATCCGCTCTGGCCTCGATACGCCGCGCCTGCCGTGGATTATGGAACGTGCCGACACGGAAGAATTGCCCGGTCCGACCTCCGAATACGGCATCGCCCGCCTGGCGGATCCGAAACTGGCCGAGCTGCGTTTCAATCTGCACCGCAAGCCGCGCCGCGCCATCGCCGGCAAGAACGTGACGCAGATGCATTACGCGAGGCGCGGCATCATCACGCCGGAAATGGAATTCGTCGCCATCCGCGAAAACATGCGGCGCCAGGAATATCTGCGCGAACTGAAAGCCTCCGGCCCCATGGGCGAGCGCCTGGCCGAGCTGATGGGCCGCCAGCATCCGGGCCAGGCCTACGGCGCCAGCATCCCTGCGGAAATTACGGCCGAATTCGTGCGCGAGGAAATCGCCCGCGGCCGCGCCATCATCCCCGCCAACATCAACCACCCGGAAGTCGAGCCGATGATCATCGGCCGCAATTTCCTCGTGAAGATCAACGCGAACATCGGCAATTCCGCCGTCACCTCGTCGATCGGCGAGGAAGTGGAAAAGATGACCTGGGCCATCCGTTGGGGCGGCGACAATGTGATGGATCTGTCCACAGGTAAACACATCCACGAGACGCGCGAATGGATCATCCGCAACAGCCCCGTGCCGATCGGCACCGTACCCATTTACCAGGCCTTGGAAAAGGTCAATGGCAAGGCCGAAGATTTAACTTGGGAAATTTTCCGCGACACCCTGATCGAGCAGGCCGAGCAGGGCGTCGACTACTTCACCATCCACGCGGGCGTGCTGTTGCGCTATGTGCCGATGACGGCCAAGCGCCTGACGGGCATCGTGTCGCGCGGCGGCTCTATCATGGCGAAATGGTGTCTGGCGCATCACCAGGAATCGTTCCTGTACACGCATTTCGAAGAGATTTGCGAAATCATGAAGGCGTACGACGTGTCGTTCTCGCTGGGCGACGGCTTGCGTCCCGGCTCGATCTACGACGCCAACGACGAAGCGCAGCTGGGCGAGCTGAAGACCCTGGGCGAACTGACGCAAGTCGCCTGGAAGCACGACGTGCAGGTGATGATCGAAGGGCCGGGCCACGTGCCGATGCAGCTCATTAAAGAGAACATGGATTTGCAGCTGGACCAGTGCGGCGAGGCGCCGTTCTATACGCTGGGACCGCTGACGACCGACATCGCACCCGGCTACGACCACATCACGTCGGGCATCGGCGCGGCCCTGATCGGCTGGTATGGCACGGCCATGCTGTGCTACGTGACGCCGAAGGAGCACCTGGGCCTGCCCAACAAGAACGACGTCAAGGACGGCATCATCACCTACAAGATCGCGGCGCATGCCGCCGACCTGGCCAAGGGCCATCCGGGTGCGCAAATCCGCGACAACGCGCTGTCGAAAGCCCGCTTCGAATTCCGCTGGGATGATCAGTTCAACATCGGCCTGGACCCGGACAAGGCACGCGAATTCCACGATGAAACCCTGCCCAAGGATTCGGCCAAGGTGGCGCATTTCTGCTCCATGTGCGGTCCCCATTTCTGCTCGATGAAGATCACGCAGGAAGTGCGTGAATACGCGGCCGGCATGGGCATCGCGGAAGACAAGGCACTCAAGCAGGGCATGGAAATCAAGGCCATCGAATTCATCAAGAATGGCGCCGAGCTGTACCGCAAGGTCTGAGGGAGGGCGTGATGACCGCATTGATATCCATCACGCTCAACGGCGCGCCGCACCAGGTGCCGCCGGGGCAAACCCTGGACCAACTGATCGCCGCCCTGTCGCTGGAAAACCAGGCGCTGGCGCTGGCCGTCAACCGCAATGTCGTGCCGCGCAAGGCGTGGCCGGGACAGGTCTTGCAAACCCAGGATCAAGTGGAAATAGTCCGCGCCATCGGCGGCGGCTGAACTAAGGAAAAAGCAATGAACAGTAATAACAATGACCTGCTGACCATCGCAGGCAAACAGTATCAATCGCGCTTGCTGGTCGGCAGCGGCAAGTACAAGGATTTGCCGCAGACGCGCGAAGCGACGGATGCGGCCGAGGCGCAGATCATCACGGTGGCGATCCGTCGCGTGAATATCGGCCAGGATCCGAACGCACCCAGCCTGCTCGACTTCGTGCCGCCGGACCAGTACACGATTTTGCCGAACACGGCCGGCTGCTACAACGCCAAGGATGCCGTCTATACCTTGCAACTGGCGCGCGAGCTGCTGGGCGGGCGCAACTTGGTGAAACTGGAAGTGCTCGGTGACGAAAAGACCTTGTTTCCGCACATGCCGGAAACCTTGATCGCGGCCGAAGAGCTGGTCAAGGATGGTTTTGACGTGATGGTGTATTGCAGCGACGACCCCATCCAGGCGAAGATCCTGGAAGATATCGGCTGCGTGGCCGTCATGCCGCTGGCGTCCCTGATCGGTTCGGGCATGGGCATTTTGAATCCCTGGAACTTGTCGCTGATCATCGACCAGGCGAAAGTGCCCGTGCTCGTCGATGCCGGCGTGGGCACGGCGTCCGATGCGGCCATCGCCATGGAGCTCGGTTGCGATGGCGTGCTGATGAATACGGCCATTGCCGGCGCGCGCGACTCCGTGCGCATGGCGCATGCGATGAAGCTGGCCGTGCGGGCCGGGCGCGAAGCGTTTTTGGCGGGACGCATGCCGCGCAAATTTGCCGCGTCACCGTCGTCGCCGATGGCGGGCCGCCTGGCGTGATGACGCCGATGCGCCGCACTGTGCTCGTGTTTGCCGGCGCCGATCCATCGGGTGGCGCCGGCATCGCCGCCGATATCGTGGCCATTGCCGCGCAGCGCGCACATGCCTTGCCCGTCATCACGGCGCTGACGGTGCAGGACAACGACAGGGTCTTTGGCATCGAGCCGGTGGCGCCGGAATTGCTGCGCCGCCAAGCGCAGGCGCTGATCGACAAGATGGCGATTCATGCCGTCAAAATCGGCATTCCCGGCAGCGCCGCGAACGCGGCCGTCATTGCGCAACTGATCGCGCAATTGCGGCTGGCCCGGCCGCATTTACCTGTGGTGCTCGACCCCGTGCTGGCCAGCGGCCATGGCGACGTGCTGAGCCGGGACGATGCCGTGCTGGCGCTGGCGCCCTTGCTGCCGGTCACGACCGTCATCGTACCGAACGGCCCGGAAGCGCTGACCTTGGGCGGCGAGGGAAACTTGCGCGCGCGAGGCTGTGAGAACGTGCTGGTGACGGGCGGCCATGGTGACGGCGAGGTGCTCGTCAACCGCTGGTTCGACGCCGAGGGCAGGGAGCGCGAGTGGCGCTGGCCGCGCCTGCCCGGCGAATTTCATGGCAGCGGCTGCACTTTGGCGTCGGCCATCGCGGCGCGTCTGGCGCAAGGTGTGCCGATGCAAGAGGCGCTCGATGGCGCGCAACGCTATTGCCATGCGGCCCTGGCTGGCGCGTATGCGATAGCGCCAGGCCAGCTGATGCCGCAACGATTCATTCAATAAGGAAAACATCATGCGTGGACTGTATCTGGTCACCCCGAACTGGGACGACACCGACCGCCTGCTCGACGTGAGTGAGCAAGCCTTGCAGGAAGGCGTGGCTTTGCTGCAATACCGCCACAAGAGTGCCGAAGCGGATCAGCGGCGCGAACAGGCGGGCGCCTTGCTGGCCCTGGCCCGCAAGTATGGCGTGCCTTTCATCATCAATGACTTCATCGAACTGTGCGAAGAGCTCGACGCGGACGGCGTGCACGTGGGCGGCACGGATGCCTCCGTCGCGCAGGTACGCGCGCGGCTGGGCAAGGACAAGCTCGTCGGCGCCTCCTGCTATGGCGACATGGCCCTGGCAAGGACGGCGCAGGCGGGCGGCGCCAGCTATGTGGCCTTCGGCGGCTTTTATCCATCGCTCGTGAAAAAGTACCCGGTCACGACATCGCTCGACATCGTGCTGCAGGCGAAACGCGAGATTGCCTTGCCCTGCGTGGTGATCGGCGGCATGACGCCGGAGAACGCCGCGCCGCTGGCAGCGCGCGGCGCCGACATGGTGGCGGCCATCAGCAGCGTCTATCAGGCGGACGATGTGGATATTGCGGTGCAGCAATTCAATCACTTGTTTGCGGCATGAATAGGGGCGTGCAGGGCTGGTTCGGGGGAATAATCGGCATATAATAAGAACATCATTCATTACCGAGGTCCCCCATCCATGAGTCAGCCAGCCGCCGCGAAACGCCTTATCCTGATCGTTGACGATGACCAGCTCCTGTTGGAATTCCTCGGCGAAGTCCTGCGCCATGCCGGCTACGAAACAGCCCTGGCCCATTCGGCCGAAGTGGCGCTGCAACTGATCGCCCAGCGCGAGCCGGACCTGGCCTTGCTCGACATCCACATGCCGGGCATGTCCGGGCTGGAACTGGCCAAGCGCCTGCATGGCGAGACGGCCGTGCCGTTCATGTTCCTGTCCGGCAGCGGCGACAGCGAATCGGGCAAGCAGGCGGCCGCCTATGGCGCCGTCGGTTACGTGGTCAAACCCGTCGACGAGGGCCGCTTGATGCCCGCGTTTGAAGCGGGCCTGGCCCGTGCCGATGAAATCCGCCAGCTGCGCCGCACGGAGCTGAACCTGAACGCGGCCCTGGCCGCCGGCCGCGAAACGAGTTTGGCCGTGGGTTTGCTGATGGGTAAATTCCAGACGGACCGCAACACGGCCTTTGAAGTGCTGCGCGACCATGCCCGTTCCAGCCGCCGCAAGATCAATGAGATCGCCAGCCAGCTGCTGCTGGCCGAGGAAACCCTGAACGGCTTGCACGGAGCGTTCTTGAACCGCGCAAAAACCAAGTAAGCGTTTTCCTGGCGCCTGCTTTGTTATGATGTGGCGATACGGCGCGCTGGCGCGCCCGGTTCAACCATACTCAGCACACACCACAGGACACACATGAAAACCAAAGCAGCGATTGCATGGAAGGCGGGCGCGCCTTTGACCATCGAGGAAGTCGACCTGGCCGGCCCGCGCGAGGGCGAGGTACTGGTCGAGATCAAGGCCACGGGCATTTGCCATACCGATTACTACACCCTGTCGGGCGCCGATCCGGAAGGCATTTTCCCGTCCATCCTGGGCCATGAAGGCGCCGGCATCGTCGTAGACGTGGGACCGGGCGTGAAAAGCCTGAAAAAGGATGACCACGTCATCCCCCTTTACACGCCGGAATGCCGCCAGTGCAAATTCTGCCTGTCGCAAAAAACCAATTTGTGCCAGTCGATCCGCTCGACCCAGGGCCGCGGCCTGATGCCGGATGCCACCTCGCGCTTTTCCATCGACGGCAAGCCCATCTTCCACTACATGGGCACGTCCACCTTTTCCAACTACATCGTCGTGCCGGAAATCGCCCTGGCGAAGATCCGCGAAGATGCGCCATTCGACAAGGTTTGCTACATCGGCTGCGGCGTCACCACCGGCGTGGGCGCCGTGCTGTTTACGGCCAAGGTCGAGGCGGGCGCGAATGTCGTCGTGTTCGGCCTGGGGGGCATCGGCCTGAACGTGATCCAGGCGGCCAAGATGGTCGGCGCCGACAAGATCATCGGCGTGGACATCAATCCGGCCCGCCAGGCCATCGCGCGCAAGTTCGGCATGACGCATTTCGTCAACGCCAACGAGGTGGAAAACGTCGTCGACACCATCGTGCAGCTGACGGACGGCGGCGCCGACTATTCGTTTGAATGCATCGGCAACACCACCACCATGCGCCAGTCGCTCGAGTGCTGCCACAAGGGCTGGGGCCAGTCCATCATCATCGGCGTGGCGGCGGCCGGCCAGGAAATTTCCACCCGTCCATTCCAGCTGGTGACGGGGCGCGTGTGGAAAGGTTCCGCCTTCGGCGGCGCGCGCGGCCGCACGGATGTGCCGAAGATCGTCGACTGGTATATGGAAGGCAAGCTCAACATCGACGACCTGATCACGCACCGCCTGAAGCTCGACGACATCAACCAGGGCTTCGACCTGATGAAAAGCGGCGAGTCGATCCGCTCCGTCGTGCTGTACTAATACATTACGCCGTACCACGGCGTTTTTGCGGAGGCTGCGGCCTCCGTTTTTTTTGCCCGCCTCCATCCATCGTCCGTGTTTGCCATCCAGGGCGGTCTTTTTGCAGCCTGTCGCATGGCGCTGGAGCGGTGCTCCATCCACCGCTAAAGTGCATGCTCCACTACTTTTGCGACGAGGCAGCCATGTCCACTTCCCACCGTTTGATCCTCAGCCTGGCCGGTATCCTGATCGGCGGCAGCGCGCTGGCCGTGCAGCCGCCCCAGCCGCCCGCGCCGCCAGCGCCGCCGGCCGCACCGGCCGCACCCAGCAAACAGATCAATATTTCCATGGGCAGCGGCGATGGCTATGCGCTCGTCGACAGCACGGAGGACAGCGTCACCATGGCCGGCACCGATGTCGATGGCCAGCAGATCAAGCAGCTGCAGCGCTCGCTCAAGGGGCAGTTTCTGTGGTTCCGCGACCAGGGCAAAGGCTATGTAACGCAGGATGCCGCGCTGCTGGCCCGCGTGCGCGACGCCTGGAAGCCGTCGCAAGATCTGGGTTTTCAGATGAGCGGCCTGGGCAAGCAGATGAGCGAGCATGGCAAGGCGATGGGTGAACTGGGCAGCAAGATGGGCGCCCAGGGCGCGGCGCAGGCGAATGGCGGCACGCGCGAGGCGGCGCAGCTGCAGGCGCTGGGCCGCCAGCAGCGGGAACTGGGCCGCAAGATGGGCGAGGCGGCGCGCCGCCAGGCGCAGGCGACGACGGAGACGGCGCGCCGCGCGGCCGAGCGCGATGTCGAGAGCTTGCAGCAGCAGATGGAAGATGCGCAAGACAAGATGGAAGAGGTGAATGACCGCCTCGCCGCCGCGCACGAGCGCGAGGCGGACAAGGCGGAAGTGCTGTCGCGCCAGATGGATCAGCGGGGCAAGCCGATGGAAGTGCTGGGCAAGCAGATGGAAGCGCTGGGACGCCAGCAGGAAAAAGCCACCAAGGCGGCCGACAAGGCCACGCGCCAGGTGATCGCCCAGGCGCTCAGCGAAGGCAAGGCGAAGCCGGTGCGCTGAGCAGCGTGCCGAATCAGGGCGCCAGCGGCTTGCGCATCAGGCAGCGCAGCGCCGGATCGTGGCCATCCTGCGCTTCGCGCGTCAGCCTGCGCGCGTGGCCCGCGCCCAGCGTCGCGGCATCGGTTTCGCTGAAACCGTGGCGCGCATAATAGGGTGCGTTCCATGGCAGGTGGCGATACGTGCTCAAGGTCAGCCAGGCGCAGCCCAGCGCCCGGGCATGGGCCGCCGCCGCGTCGAGCAGGCGCGCGGCCAGTCCCTGCCGTTGCTGCGGCAGCGCGACGGACAATTCCACGATGAACAGCTGGCCATCGAGCGCCTCGGCCGCCAGGAAGCCCACGGGCGTATCGTGCTCATCGGCGGCCACCCACAGGCCGCCTTCGCGCCATAGCCCCTGTAATGTGCTTAGGGGCAAGGTTTCCCCTTGCGCCAGCCACGCCAGGTCCGGCCCGGCCTGGGCAAACAGGGCCGCGGCGCTGCGTTCGACCCGGGCCAGCAAGGGCAGGTCGGCGCCGGTGGCCGCGCGGATGGTGTAGCTCATGGCGTGTGCCACACGGCGGCCACGGCGCAGTATTGGGCCGGCAACTGCCGCATGGCGTCGTCCGCGCTGGCATACACGTCGTCCTGCACCGTTTCCCACTGCGCGTCGCAGCTGAAACGGTAGATGCGCGCTTCGCCCGCGTAACGGCAGACGGCCAGGCCGTGGATGGCGGTGGGGGCACCACCATGCTCATTGGTGACATGGCCGAAGGGCTGGTCGGACCAGGCCCAGGCCAGTACGCGGGCGCCGTCGAGGTGGGTGGGGGGTGTCATGGGGATACAGGCTGCGGTGTCGGGATGGCGATTGTAGCGCGCGTGGGTAAAATGCCGCGAACGCTGGACAAATGCACAGTATTTTTAGCCATGCCGGTATAATCACGGGATGCAAAATCTTCTTCACAACCTCAATCCCGAACAATTGGCTGCCGTCACCTTGCCGGCGCAGCATGCGCTGATCCTGGCAGGCGCCGGTTCGGGCAAGACCCGCGTGCTGACCACCCGCATCGCGTGGCTGATCCAGACCCAGCAGGTATCGCCGCCCGGCATCCTGGCCGTGACGTTTACGAATAAAGCCGCCAAGGAAATGCTCACGCGCCTGTCGGCCATGCTGCCGATCAATACGCGCGGCATGTGGATCGGCACCTTCCACGGCCTGTGCAACCGCTTGCTGCGCACGCATTACCGCGACGCGGCCTTGCCACAAACGTTCCAGATCCTCGACTCGCAGGATCAATTGTCGGTGATCAAGCGCTTGTTGAAGGCAAACAATATCGATGATGAAAAATTCCCGCCGAAGACGGTGATGTATTTCATCAACAACGCCAAGGACCAGGGCTTGCGCGCCACGGACGTGGAAGCGTACGACGCGCACGAGCGCAAGATGGTCGAGCTGTACCAGTTGTACGACGACCAGTGCCAGCGCGAAGGCGTCGTCGATTTTGCGGAATTGCTGTTGCGCACGTACGAATTGCTGAGCCGCAACCAGCCGCTGCGCGAACACTACCAGGCCCGCTTCCGCCATATTCTGGTGGACGAGTTCCAGGATACCAATAACCTGCAATACAACTGGCTCAAATTGCTGGCCGGCCACGGCAGCCGCGATGGCGGCGCCCTGTTTGCCGTCGGCGACGATGACCAGAGCATCTACGCCTTCCGCGGCGCGAATGTCGGCAACATGAGCGCCTTCGAGCATGAGTTCCAGGTCAAGAACTTGATCAAGCTCGAGCAGAACTACCGCTCGCACGGCCACATCCTCGACAGCGCCAACGTGCTGATCGCGAACAACAGCAAGCGCCTGGGCAAGAATTTGCGCACGGACGCGGGCCATGGCGAGCAGGTGCGCGTGTATGAAGCCAGTTCCGATCTGCAGGAAGCGCAGTGGATCATCGAAGAGGCGAAAAGCCTGATCGCCGATGGCGCCTCGCGCAGCGAAATCGCGATTCTGTACCGCTCGAATGCGCAGTCGCGCGTGATCGAACACGCGCTGTTTTCGGCCGCGATTCCGTATCACGTGTATGGCGGTCAGCGCTACTTCCAGCGCGCCGAGGTCAAGCACGCGATTGCCTATTTGCAATTGATGGACAATCCCCACAACGATTCCGCCTTCTTGCGCGTGGTGAACTTCCCCACGCGCGGCATCGGCATGCGCTCGATCGAGCAATTGCAGGCCGCCTCGGAACAGTACGGCATTTCGCTGTACGCATCCGTGCCCTACGTGGCGGGCAAGGCGGGCAGCGTGCTGGCCGGCTTCGTCAAGCTGATCGAAGGCGTGCGTTTCGAAACGCAGCAATTGTCCTTGCCGGAAATGGTGCGCGTGGTGCTGGAAGCGAGTACCTTGCTGCAGCATTACCAGAACGAAAAAGAAGGTGCCGACCGCATCGAAAATCTGGAGCAGATGGTCAGCGCGGCCAGCCAGTTCATTTCCGAGGAAGGTTTCGGCCAGGGCGCACCGGCCCATCTGGGCCCTGCCGCCCAGGCGCAGTCGGGCGCGCCCGTCGTCAACCAGGATGGCATCGAAATTTTGGATGCGGACGCGCCGCTGCCGGCCGTGATGTCGCCGCTGTCCGCCTTCCTGTCGCATGCATCGCTGGAAGCCGGGGATAACCAGGCGCAGGCGGGCCAGGATGCGCTGCAGATGATGACGGTGCACTCGGCCAAGGGCCTGGAATTCGACAACGTGTTCATCACGGGCCTGGAAGAGGGCCTGTTCCCGCACGAAAGCAGCTCGAAGGAAGACAACGGCGTGGAAGAGGAACGCCGGCTGATGTACGTGGCCATCACGCGCGCGCGCAAGCGGCTGTACATGAGCTTTTCGCAGACGCGCATGCTGCACGGCCAGACGCGCTACAACATGAAGTCGCGCTTCTTCGACGAATTGCCGGAAGAATCCTTGAAATGGCTGTCGCCGAAGGTGCAGGCGAACTGGTTCGGCAACCGCAAGTCGGCCTGGGACGAGGCGCCCAAGGTGGCCAGCCTCGGTTCGGACAATGCGATTGCGCAAAAGATCGCGCAAAAAGCCACGGGCGGCGGCTGGCGCATCGGCGAATCCGTGGCGCACGCTAAGTTCGGCGAAGGCGTGATCGTCAACATCGAAGGCGGCGGCGGCAATGCCCGCGCGCAAATCAATTTCGGACAGCACGGCATGAAGGTGCTGGACCTGGGGATTGCGAAGCTGGAACGGCTGTGAAGGTAATCCGGCATAACAATGTTGTCGGATTACGCGTGGCCTTCAGCCCCCGCTAATCCGACCTACAGGACGATACTCTGACCGGTCGCGTAGGTCGGATTAGCGAAGCGTAATCCGACACCATTGTTGGCCTCGCAGCGTCGGATTACAAGGCGTGCCGCTAATCCGACCTTGTATTATTCCCTTCATGCCGTTCGTGATATTGCGAACGGTATCGACCGCTGTCAAAATCTTGGTAGGCATATCAAGACCGGGTAACTGGATGCCGTATCCGCCCTTAGGCTTCGAGCCAGTTTCGTAGATCTCGCACCAGTTACCCATCCTCAATGTCAAGATCGGACAGTATCTTTGGCACCGGCATGCCGGTTAGCCCGCATTCACAAGGTAGATCGCAAGAGGAGCACAGCATGTTTAATCTGGGAATCGACGTTGCCAAGGCAAAGCTCGACTGCGCGCTGCGCCTGCCCAATGGCAAGCATCGTAACAAGGTAGTAGACAACAATGACAAAGGATACACCGAGCTGCACGCATGGCTACTCAAGCATGAGGCCGGCAGCCCGCGTGTGTGTATGGAAGCGACCGGCACCTACTGGGAAAGGGTGGCCGAATATCTGGCGGGACGGGGCATGCTGGTCAGTGTCATCAATCCGGCGCAGATCAAGGCCTTCGGCGCTTCGCGCCTGGTGCGCACGAAAACGGACAAAGTCGACGCGCAGCTGATCGCCGACTTCGCCCATGAACGCCAGCCCGAGCCATGGCTGGCGCCGTCGCCGGCCGAACAGGCACTGCGCGCCATGGTGCTGCGCATGGAAGCCTTGCAAGCCATGCGCCAGCAGGAAAGCAATCGGCTCGATGTGGCGCGTGCAGCGGTACGCCAGGGCATCGTCGATCACATCACCTGGCTCGATGGCCAGATCAAGGAACTGATCCGAGCCATCAGACGGCATATCGATGACGACCCGGATTTGCGCGGCAAGCGTGAGCTGCTCGACACCATTCCTGGCCTCGGAGAGCGGACAATTCCGGTGCTGCTGTCCTACTATGCCAATCCCGAGCGCTTCGACAGCGCCAAGCAAGCCGTGGCGTTTGCGGGACTCGACCCGCGCCAGCACGAGTCTGGTTCCAGCGTACGTGGCAAGCCACGCATGTCGAAGGTCGGCCATAGCTTCCTGCGCAAAGCGCTGTACATGCCCGCCATGGTGACCGTGTACCGGACAGCCTGGGGCAAGCGCTTTGGTCAGCGCCTGCGTGCTGCTGGCAAGGCAAAGAAACTGATCATCGGCGCCATGATGCGCAAGCTGGTGCACGTGGCATTCGGCGTGCTCAGGTCGGGAAAAATATTTGATCCGACCTTGCACGCCGCTTGACGGGGATAACAGTATCTACGCCGTGGCATTGCGAGGCATTCGGAAAATAAAAAAGGGGCAGCCTGCGCAGGCTGCCCCTTTTTACATCTGGCCGGCGATTATTCGCCGGTCTTGTCCAGCGACACGGTCTTGCTGTCATCGACGGGCAGGCCGAAGATCTGGCGGTAGGCCGCGTAGAACGAGCAATGCATGATGATGGTGAGTATCATCGACAGCGGCATCATCAGTTGCATCATCAGCGGCGTGCGGCCAAAGATGACGGCCAGCAACTGGCTGGTGACGACGCTGATGGCGAACCACGTGCTGGCGAAGACGATGAAGGCCGACAGCGAGCGCCAGACGGCGAAAAAGCTGAAGAACAGCGCCTTGCCCAGGCTGATGCGTTGCCAGTAGATCAGCGGCGCGGCAAAGCAGAAGGCCATGGCGGCAGGTACGTACATGACGATGGCCAGCAGGATGCCCAGGCCCAGGCGCGATTCGGGGATGGCGGCGCGCGCCGCTTCTTCCGTCAGCTGTCCGGTGACCA
Organism: Janthinobacterium sp. 67; assembly: GCF_002797895.1. Lineage (NCBI taxonomy): Bacteria > Pseudomonadati > Pseudomonadota > Betaproteobacteria > Burkholderiales > Oxalobacteraceae > Janthinobacterium > Janthinobacterium sp. 67. The sequence goes on from NZ_PGES01000001.1 coordinate 4,986,222, forward strand.
GTTGCCACAGCAAGCCGTCGTCCACCAGGGTCGAGGCGCCGATGGCGACGATGGCCATCAGGATGTACAGCACGCCCAGGCCCAGCAGTGACGGAAACGCGGGCTTGCGAAAGCCCGAGATCAAGAGGCTGGGCAGGACGCGCTTGCCCTGGTCGATATTCAGGCAGCCTTGCACGAAGGCGACGGAAAACACGGGCACGAGGATGACGGGCAGCAATTGACCGAGCACGGGCACGATGCTGACGGCCAGCATGCAGAACATATAGCCGAGAAACAGCATCGACATACCGCCAGGCTGCTGGCGAAACAGGCCGAAGCCTTGTTTTACCCAGAGCCAGCCTGTACTTGCAGGTAATTTTTCCATTTTTTAAAACAATTCCGGAGCAGGTGTGGCAATACGTTCGCACAGAATGCGTTCGAAATGCGTGGGATCGTGCGGCGTCAGCATTTCCGCTTCGCGCGGCTGGTAATAGTCGTACAGGCGCGACAGCCAGAAGCGCAGCGCGGCGGCGCGCAGCATCGGTTGCCATGCCGTCTGTTCTTCATGCGTGAATGGCCGCACGGCCTGGTAGGCGTCAAGCAGGGCGCGCACGCGCACCGTGTCGAGCACGCCCGTGTCCAGGTCCACGCACCAGTCGTTGACGGTGACGGCCACGTCGAACAGCCAGGTGTCGCAGCCGGCAAAATAAAAGTCGAAAAAGCCCGTCAGGCGCTCGCCGTCAAACATGACGTTGTTGCGGAACAAGTCGGCATGCACGGGACCGCGCGGGATGGCTTTATACGTATCGCAGGCGGCAAAGGCGTCCTGGAAGTGGATTTCCGCGCGCAGCAAATGGGCCTTGGCGTCGTCGAGGTGGTGCAAGACCAGCGGCGTAGTGGCGTTCCACCAGTCCAGGCCGCGCAAATTTGGCTGCTGCAGGGGGAAGTCCTGCGCCGCCAAATGCATTTTCGCCAGCATGGTGCCGACGGCCGCGCAGTGCACGGCTTGCGGCGCCATCTGCGAGCTGCCGTCGAGTTTGCTGACGATGGCGGCCGGTTTGCCTTGCAGGGCCGTTACCAGTTCGCCATCGGCATTGGCGATCGGCGCCGGCACGAGCACGCCCCGGTCCGCCAAATGGCGCATCAGTTGCAGATAGAACGGCAATTGCTCGAAGCTGAGGTTTTCAAAGATCGTCAGCACATACTCGCCGCGCTCCGTGCTCAGGAAAAAATTGCTGTTTTCGATGCCGGATGCGATGCCCTTGAGCGCCAGAGGTTTGCCAAGTGGAAACTGCGTGATCCACTGGCCGATATCGTCCAGGTGTAGCGCGGTAAAAACTGCCATGGGAAAGAGGGGAATGGTCTAAAAGGTCAAAAAAAAGCCGGCTGCCCCGCAGGCGGCCGGGGCAGGGCAGAAGAGAGTGGCTGCTTACTTCGCTGGTGCGGGCGGTGCTGGCGCGTCCGCTGCCTCTTCATCGCGTTGTTTCTGTTTCTTCTTGCCCAGGTCGAATTCCAGCACTTTCCATTGCGGGCCGCGCAGGGCGCCATTGTGGGCCTGGTCGCCGCCGGCGGCCGGCTTCATGTAATACGTGCTGCCGCCGCTCGTGACTTTGACTTCGGACGTCACGCCCGCTTCGCGTTTTTCGGTAATCTGCTGCTTGGCCGCCGCTGGCGCCACGGTAATGGGCGCTTCGCCCATTTCCTCGATACGTTCGAGCTGTGGCGGCGCGTCGCTCGGTTTGGCCGGCGTCTGGGCGCTGGCAATGGCCGAACATGCCAGCAGGGGCAGGGCGAGGAATGTCCAGAGTGTCGATGTACGCATCATGATGGGTTCGCTTCCATGTGTGGGACTGCAGCGCGTGCAGTGTGTAATGCCGTCAATTTATCTATAAGGCATTGTAACAAACTGGTAGGCAATGCTGTTTAAATGGGTTGAAATCGGCCGAGGTGGCAGCCCGCGTGCCCGCACGGGGCCGCCAGAGTGGCAAAAACAGCAAGAACGGCACGCGTGGCGGCCGGTGGCGCGGCCTTAAACTCTGCGATAATTGTGCGATATTCCGCCCGTTCGCCGCTGTGTCTTCCCGGCTGGCGCGGCTCACCTTATTTTATTGGCATTATGCAAAACACCCTGCTGTTAGTCGACGGTTCCAGTTACCTCTATCGCGCCTTCCATGCGCTGCCCGACCTGCGCAGCCCGGATGGCTATCCCACGGGCGCCATGCACGGCATGGTCAACATGCTGCGCCGTCTGCGCGCCGATTTCCCGGCCGCCTACATCGCCTGCGTGTTCGATGCCAAAGGTAAAACTTTCCGCGATGACATGTATCCCGAATACAAGGCCACGCGCGCCTCGATGCCGGACGACCTGCGCCTGCAGATCGAACCGATCCACGAAGCCGTGCGCGCCATGGGCTGGCCTATCCTGATGGTCGACGGCGTGGAAGCGGACGACGTGATCGGTACCTTGGCCGTGCAGGCTGCCGCCGCCGGCATGAACGTGGTGGTCTCCACAGGCGACAAGGACCTGGCGCAGCTGGTCAACAGCCAGGTGACCCTGATCAATACCATGAGCAATGAAAAGCTCGACGAGGCGGCCGTGCTGGTCAAATTCGGCGTGCCGCCGAACCGCATCATCGATTACCTGTCGCTGATCGGCGATACGGTCGACAACGTGCCGGGCGTGTCGAAATGCGGCCCGAAGACGGCCGTCAAATGGCTGACCTTGTACGACAGCCTGGAAGGCGTCATGGAAAACGCGGCCAAGGTGGGTGGCGCCGTGGGGGAAAACCTGCGCACGGCCCTGCCATGGCTGCCGCAGGCGCGCGCCCTGATCACCGTCAAGACGGATTGCGATTTGTCCGGGCACATGACGACGATCGCCGACTCGCTGGTGGCGAAGCAGGAAGACAAGGAAGCGCTGCTGGCCTTCTTCAACCGCTACGGCTTCAAGGCCCTGCTGCGCGAACTGGGCGCGGCGCCGCCGCCGATGTCTCCCGTTGGCGCACCGACAGTTGCCGGTGCCGCCATCGCGAATACGACGGGCGACATGTTCGCCGATGCCGCGCCAGCAGTCGAGGCCGTGTATGAAACCGTGCTGACGGATGAGCAGCTCGATAAATGGATCGCGCTGATCGATGCGGCGCCCTTGACCGCCGTCGACACGGAAACCACGTCGCTGGAACCGATGACGGCGCAGATGGTCGGCATTTCCCTCTCGGTGGCCGAGCACGCCGCCTGCTACATCCCGCTGGCGCACGATTACGCTGGCGCGCCCGAGCAGTTGACGCGCGAACACGTGCTGGCGAAACTGCGCCCGTGGCTGGAAGACGAAAACAAGCCCAAGCTGGGCCAGAACCTGAAATACGACAGCCACATCTTCGCCAACCATGGCGTGACCCTGCGCGGCATCGCCCACGATACCTTGCTCGAATCGTATGTGTTCGAATCGCACAAGAAGCATGACATGGACAGCCTGGCGCTGCGCCACCTGAACTACACGACCATCCCGTTCGAGGACGTGTGCGGCAAGGGCGCCAAGCAGATCACGTTTAATCAAGTCGAGGTCGAGCAGGCGGCGAAATACGCGGCCGAGGATGCCGACGTCACCTTGCGTTTGCATAATGCCATGTGGGGCAATGTGGCGAATGATGAAAAACTGACCTTCATCTATGAAAAGATCGAGCTGCCGACGGCCGTGGTCTTGCAAAAGATCGAGCGCAACGGCGTGCTGATCGACGACGAATTGCTCAACATCCAGTCGGCCGAGCTGGCCGTGAAAATTCTGGAACTGGAAAAGAAGGCCTATGAACTGGCCGAGCAGCCGTTCAACCTGGGTTCGCCCAAGCAGATCGGCGAAATCTTCTTTGAGAAGCTGAAACTGCCGGTAATTAAAAAAACCCCGACTGGCGCGCCATCGACGGATGAAGAAGTGCTGCAGAAGCTGGCCGAGGATTATCCGCTGCCCAAGGTGCTGCTGGAATACCGGGGCATGGCCAAGCTGAAGTCGACCTATACCGATAAATTGCCGAAGATGATCAACGTCACGACGGGCAGGGTGCATACGAACTATGCGCAAGCCGTGGCCGTGACGGGGCGTTTGGCGTCGAACGACCCGAACTTGCAGAATATTCCCATCCGCAGCGCGGAAGGCCGCCGCATCCGCGAAGCCTTCATTGCCCCGCCGGGCAGCCACATCGTCTCGGCCGACTATTCGCAAATTGAATTGCGCATCATGGCGCACATCTCGGGCGACGAAGCCATGCTGCGCGCATTTGCCGACGGCATCGACATTCACCGCGCCACGGCGGCCGAAATCTTTGGCGTGCCGGCCGCGGAAGTGCAGAGCGAACAGCGCCGCTACGCCAAGGTCATCAATTTCGGCTTGATCTACGGCATGAGCGCATTCGGTCTGGCCGGCAACCTGGGCGTGGACCGCACGGCCGCGCAAAGCTATATCGACCGATATTTCGCCCGTTTCTCCGGCGTGAAACAGTATATGGAAGACACGCGCCAGCAAGCCAAGGCGCGCGGCTACGTGGAAACCGTGTTCGGCCGCCGTTTGTGGTTGCCGGAAATCAATTCGCCAAACGGCCCGCGCCGCCAGGGTGCGGAACGGGCCGCGATCAACGCGCCGATGCAGGGCACGGCCGCCGACCTGATCAAGCTGGCCATGATCGCCGTGCAAGGCTGGCTGGAAACGGACAACTTGCAAACAAAAATGATCATGCAGGTGCACGATGAACTGGTGCTGGAAGTGCCGGATGCCGAGCTGGAACTGGTCAAGCGCAAGCTGCCGGAACTGATGGCTAGCGCGGCCGCGCTGAAGGTGCCGCTGACGGCGGAAGTAGGTATCGGTAAAAATTGGGACGAAGCGCATTGATGCTGTGTCGGCTTACGCGGGGCATGCCCCGCTAAGCCGACCTACATGTTTAATTCAGCAATGACCGTAAGCCGAACGCATGTTTACTTGAGCAATGACCGTAGGTCGGCTTAGCGCGCAGCGCGTAAGCCGACATTTTTTGTCAACACACCCTTCAGGAGAAACGCATGAGCGACATGATCACCGATTGTGAAAGTTTGCTGGGCCAGAGCAGTTTGTCCGGGCCGGACGGCCGGCGTGGTTTCCTGAAGGTGGCGCTGGGCACGGGCTTTGCCGTGGCCGTGCTGCCCGTGGCGGCGCAAAACGTCATCAAGACGGATTCCGCCGGGCTCGTCACGGGCAGCATGTCGGTGATGGTCGACGGCCAGGCCGTGCCCGTGTACGCGGCCCAGCCGGAAGGCAAGACGGGTTTGCCTGTGGTACTGGTTATTTCGGAAATCTTTGGCGTGCATGAACATATCGCCGACATGGCGCGCCGTTTCGCCAAGCAGGGTTATCTGGCGCTGGCGCCCGATCTGTTCGTGCGCCAGGGCGATCCGACCAAGGTCAGCAGCATTCCCGAATTGATGAAAGGCATCATCGCGAAGACGCCGGACGCGCAGGTGATGACGGACCTCGACGCGGTGGTGGCGTGGGCGAAACAGAATGGCGGCGACACGAGCCGCCTGGGCATCACGGGTTTCTGCTGGGGCGGGCGCATCACGTGGCTGTACGCGGCGCACAATCCGGCCGTCAAGGCGGGCGTAGCCTGGTATGGCCGCCTGGTGGGCGAAGCGACTACCTTGCAGCCGAGCAACCCCATCGATATCGCCGCCAGCTTGAAGGTCCCCGTGCTGGGCTTGTATGGCGGCAAGGATACGGGCATCAGCCAGGAATCGATCGCGAAGATGAAGGAGGCGCTGGCCAAGGGCGGCAACAAGTCCGAATTCGTCGTGTACCCCGATGCGGGCCACGCCTTCAATGCCGATTACCGCCCCAGCTACGTGGCGGCCGATGCGAAAGACGGTTATGCGCGCTGCCTGGCCTGGTTCAAGCAGCACGGCGTGGCGTGACGCCGCAACAGAAAAACACCGCATTTCCCAGAAGTTAACGCGAAAGGCGCACCGGGCTGTAAAATGCCCGCTGCGCGCCAATGCAGTACAATTGCATCTTCATCGCGCGGCGCTGCCGCCAGACGCGCAAAAAATTAAACAATAGATAACAACGCATTCATCAGGCCAGACGCCAGCATCGCGGGCGCCAGTGACCCGGCGCCATTTTGAGGTAAGAAAATCATCGATCCCGTCCTTATATCCATTTTGCTCGCGACCACGATCGCGGGCGTGTTGAGCATTACCGCGGCGGCGATCTTTTCGTTTGCATTCCTGTCCAAAGTGGTCGAGCGCATGGTCAGCTTGTCCGTTGGCATCATGTTGTCGACGTCATTGCTGCACGCCTTGCCCGAAGCGTTCGAATCGCAGGCGGACCCGCGCACCCTGTTCGCCACGCTGCTGGCGGGCTTGCTGGCCTTTTTCATGCTGGAAAAATTCGCCATCCTGCGCCATTCGCACCACCACGAAGGCGATGGCCACCACCATGCGCACGGCCACGACAAGCACGAAGCGGGCAAGGCCGGCTGGATGATCCTGGTCGGCGACGGCATGCACAATTTTACGGACGGCATTCTGATCGCCGCCGCCTTCCTGGCCGACCCGAAGCTGGGTCTGGTGACGGGCCTGGCCATCATCGCGCATGAAATTCCGCAGGAAATAGGCGATTTCATCGTGCTGCTCAATGCCGGTTTCTCGCGCCTGCGCGCCTACATCTTCAACCTGCTGTGCAGCCTGATGGCGGTGGCGGGCGGCCTGCTTGGCTATTTCACCCTGGACCGCGCCAGCAATCTGATTCCTTACGTGCTCGTGTTCGCCTCGTCAGGCTTCATCTACATCGCCTTGAGCGACCTGATGCCGCAGATGCAGCGCCGCGCCACCTTGCGCGAAACCATTCCGCAAGTGCTCTTGATCGCGCTGGGCGTGTGCATCGTGCTGTTCCTGACGCACAAGCGCCACGGCGGTTGATGTACTGACTGCGTGAGTGTAGTATTGCCTTTCTGACTAACTTGCACAGAAAGGAGGAAAATATGGAAATTTTTATGCTCGCCCTATGGGATGCGCGTTCTTTAAGCGCATTTGCCAGCTCTTGCCCACGTTCTATCGCGCTGCGATAACCTGGCCAGAGCAAAGTTACCCTCCTCCACGAGTCCTTTCCTGGTACTCCGTTGTCGTTAGCGCTCCTGGTAACGCGGATGCTTGCATCCCGAACAAAGACAAGAGCCATGACTACCCTTATCTCGACACAAGCTTTACAGCTGGATACCCACGACGGTTTCCTGTTCAACGAACTCGCCTTTACCTTGCGCCAGGGCGACCGCATCGGCCTGATCGGCCACAATGGTTGCGGCAAATCCACCTTGCTGGGTCTGCTCAGCGGCACGCGCGAAGCCTCGTCCGGCACCATTCATGTCGCCCGTGCCTGCCGCTTGCAGCACGTGGAGCAGCATTTGCCAGCCGAACTTGCCGGCCTGAGCCTGTACGACGCCTTGCTGGCGCCCGTGCTGGACCAGCCGGAGCTGCATTGGCGGGTCGACAGCCTGCTGGCCGAACTCGGTTTTGATCAAGAAACTGCGCAAGTGCCCGTGCACTCGCTGTCCGGCGGCCAGCACACGCGGCTGCTGCTGGGCCGTGCCCTGCTGCAGGAGCCGAACGTGCTGCTGCTCGACGAACCGAGCAATCACCTGGACTTGCCGTCCTTGCTGTGGCTCGAGCAATTCCTGCTGGCCTGGCGCGGCGCCTTCATCCTCGTCTCGCACGACCAGCGCCTGCTCGACAACGTGGCTACGCGCAGCTGGATCTTGCGCGACAGCCGCCTCTACGACTTTGACTTGCCGTGCGGCCCCGCGCTGGCGGCGCTTGCCGAAGCGGATATGGCCGCTGCCGCCCGCCATGCGGCCGAGCAAAAGGAAATCGACCGCCTGTCGGCCAGCAGCGCCCGCCTGGCCCTGTGGGGCCGCACCTATGACAATGAAGACCTGGCGCGCAAGGCCAAGACCATGCAGCGGCGCATCGACAAACTGAAGGAGGAACAGTCGTTCGTCAGCGATGGCGCGCCGTGGCGCTTGAGCCTGCGCGGCAAGGCGCTGGCGGCCGACCAGCTGCTGGCGCTGGACGACCTGAACGTGCGCGCCGTGCCGCAATCTCCCGTGCTGTTCCACGTCGACCAGCTGTGGCTGAAACCGGGCGACCGCATCGCCTTGCTGGGCGCCAACGGCAGCGGCAAGTCGTCCCTGCTGCGCCTGTGCTGGCAAGCGATACAGGCGCAGGAGGAACGCAGCGGCCTGCGCTACCACCACGCCGCCAACATCGGTTACTACGACCAGTTGCTCAAGCAACTGGCCGATGACGCCGACCTGTCCGACGCCCTGTATCCGTTTGCCGTGCAAAACGAGGCCGCGCGCAGCCAGGTGGCGCGCAAGCAGGCCTTGATCGCGGCCGGTTTTCCGTATGCGCGCCATGGTCAGACGGTGGCGACCCTGAGCGGCGGCGAGCGGGCGCGGCTGCTGTTCCTGGGCTTGTCGCTGGCCAGCTACCACTTGTTGCTGCTGGACGAGCCGAGCAACCACCTGGACATGCAGGGCAAGGCGGAGCTGGGGCAAGCCTTGCAGGGTTTTGAAGGGGGCTGCCTGCTGGTGTCGCACGACCGCGACCTGATCGAAACGGCGTGCAACCGTTTTTGGGTGGTGGCCGATGGCCAGCTGGAAGAGTGGCCGGACGCGGCCAGCGCGTATGCACGACTCAGTGTGGAAGATGGGCAAGCGTTGACGCCCGCGCCAACAGTGGAGCATGCCTCTGCGGTATTGGCGGACGTCGACGTGCAGCTGGAACGCTTGTGCGAACTGGAGCAATTGCTGGCGGAAGACCTGGCCCGCAAGCCGCGCCACCAAAAGCCGGCCAGTCAGCAGGCGTGGCTGGCGGAACTGGAACGGCTGAATCTGGCGCTGGGGATAACGTCGTAGTTACCCACAGGTAAAGAAATGGCGGACCATCTGGTCCGCCATTTTTTAATTCCCCGTCGCCACGGGCCGCGCCGGATCGGCGCACCATTCGCTCCACGAGCCCGGATACAGGGCCGCGCCAGGCAAGCCGGCCACTTCCATGGCCAGCAGGTTGTGGCAAGCCGTCACGCCGGAGCCGCACTGCAGGATGGCCGCTTGCGGTGAGTCTATCAATGCGCTGAAGTCGCGCTGCAGTTCGTCCGCACTTTTGAAACGGCCGTCCGCTTGCAGGTTATCCTTGAAGAAACGGTTTTTCGCGCCGGGGATGTGGCCGCCCACGGGGTCGATGGTTTCGTTTTCGCCCCGGTAGCGGTCGGGCGCGCGCGCGTCGATGACGGTCAGCGCCTGGGTTTCCAGGTTGGCGACGACGTCCTGTACGCTGACCGTGCGCGTCAGGCTGGCTTTTTCCGTGATGTTGCCGACGGGGCGGGGCGCCACCGGCGTGACCACGGGCAAACCTTGCGCCTGCCAGGCGGCCAGGCCGCCGTCGAGCACGGCGACGGCGGGATGGCCGAGCCAGCGCAGCAGCCACCACAAACGGGCGGCGAACATGCCGCCCTGGCCGTCGTAGGCGACAACTTGCGTGTCGTCGTCGATGCCCCAGCCCCGCAGGGTGGCCAGCAGGGCGTTGCGGTCGGGCAAGGGATGCCGTCCCGTAAAGTCCGCGCCGCGCGCCGTCTTGGGGCCGGACAGGGCCGTGTCGATATCGGCGAACTGCGCGTTCTGGATGTGGCCGGCGGCAAACGCATCGCTGCCGGCCGTCGGCTTGAGCAAGTCGTGGCGGCAATCGAGGATCACCCAGTTGCTGTCGTTCAGGTGGTCGGCCAGTTCGCTGGCCTGGATCAAGGTGGTGTACATCGGAAACGCTCCTTTACACTTCGCTGGCAATCGGATCCGTGCGCGCGATCGCCGCGCCACGGGCCGTGTTGCGGGTATTGTAATAGGTTGCCGCGATGCCGGAAGCGAGAATGATGCCGATGCCGGTCCAGCCGTGCCAATCGAACAGGTCGCCAAAGATCACCACGCCCCAGAAGCTGGAAAAGACGATGCCTGTGTATTGCAGGTTGGCCACCACGAGGGTCTTGCCCAGGCGATAGGCACGCGTCATGGCCATCTGCGCCATGGTGGCGCACAGACCGATAGCGGCCAGCAAGCCGATGCCGTAGCCGCTCGTGTGCGCATGCCAGACGATGGGGCCGCCGCCGGCGCTGGCCACGTGGCCGATCACGCCGGCAAGGAAATTGACGACCGAGAAATAAAACACGACCCGGTATTCGGGCTCGCCCAGCAAGCCCAGTTTACGCACCTGCAAATAGGCGAGGGCAGACAGCATGCCGGAAATCAATGCCGTGATGGCGCCGGCCAGCTGGTCCGTCTCGAACACGGGTTGCAGCAGCAGGGTCACGCCGACAAAGCTCATGGCAATGGCCGCCACCAGCGGCCACTCGACCTGTTTCATGCCTTTCCAGAAGCCGCCGGCCAGCAGGATCACGGCGATCCAGATGGGCGCCATGTAATTCAAGGTCATGGCCGTGGCCAGCGGCAGGATGGCGATCGCGTAAAACCACAGCCACAGGGCGATCACGCCCACCACGCCGCGCCACAGATGCTGGCCCGGCATCGTGGTTTTGAAGCTGCCGCCCTGGTAGAGGATGGTGCAGCTCATGACGATCATGCCGATGATGCCGCGGTACATGACGATTTCGGACGTCGAATACATATCCGACGCCAATTTGACGCACACGCCCATGATGGCGAACATGAAACTGGCAAATAGCATCCAAAGCGATTGCATGAGAAATCCTGACGATGAAAAAGAAAAGGCCGCGCAATGCGGCCCTGGAGGGAATTACAGTTCGATATTATTGCGGTACCACTCGTGGAAGTGCTGCATGCCGTCTTCCATGGGCGACTGGTAAGGGCCCACTTCGCTCACGCCGCGCGCCATCAGGGCCTTGCGGCCCGCATCCATGCGCTGGGCGATTTCATCGTCCTCGACGCAGGTTTCCATGTAGGCAGCCCGTTCCGCTTCGACGAAGTCGCGCTCGAACAGCACGATTTCTTCCGGGTAATAGAATTCCACCACGTTGCGCGTCTTTTGCGGGCCATCGGGCCACAGGGTCGAGACGACGAGCACGTGCGGATACCATTCGACCATGATGTTCGGATACAGGGTCAGCCAGATGGCGCCATACGGCGGCGCTTCGCCGCCACGGAATTGCAGCACCTGCTCTTGCCATTTCTTGTAGGCAGGCGAACCGGCCTGCTGCAAGCCGCGGTGCACGCCCACCGTTTGCACGCTGTAATCCTTGCCGAACTCCCAGCGCAGGTCGTCGCAGCTGACGAAGCTGCCCAGCCCCGGGTGGAACGGTTCGACGTGATAATCCTCGAGGTAGACTTCGATGAAAGTCTTCCAGTTGTAGTCGCACTCGTGGATTTCCACGTGGTCGAACATGTAGCCGGAAAAATCGAGGTCTTTCGAGACGGACAAATCTTTCAATTTTTCCATCACGTTGTAGCCGTTTTGCTCGAACAGCAAGCCATTCCAGCTTTGCAGCGGCGTTTTCGACAGGTTCAGGCACGGCGTCTCGGGGAAATGCGGCGCGCCGATCAGTTCACCCTTGAGGTCGTAAGTCCAGCGGTGCAGCGGGCAGACGATATGGTTGGCGTTGCCGCGGCCGTTGTACATCAGCGCCTGCCGGTGGCGGCACACGTTGGACAGCACTTCGATGCCGTTGGCGTTGCGCACGAGCATGCGCCCCTCGTTCTCAGACGCCAGGGTCATAAAATCGCCGGTTTCCGGCACCATCAGCTCGTGCCCGACATAGCGCGGGCCGGCTTGGAACAATTGCTGCATTTCACGCTGCAACAGCGTTTCGTCAAAATAGACGTGGACCGGAAGTTGCGCGTTTGAGCGCGCCAGCTTGGCGTGAGTAGCCAGATCGGACATCCCAACCCCCCATAAATGTACAACGGTCAGCAGTGCTCCAAGCCCTTGCCTGGACAACCGCTACAGAGAGAAAGAATCCGCAAAGACCTGAATTCAAATTTGTTGAAACGGTATTTCGGACAGAACCGGCGATTATAGCGCGGATCCGGCCTCGACATTGCCAAAACCCCCGGCAATTGGCGCACTTTAATGAGAAACGTTGTCATTTACCGTGCTATTTCCGCCAGATGGGGGCGATTGGACTAAAATTCACTGACAAACGGACAATGTCATAGACTTTGAGCGCACCGATTGCGCTTTAGTTTTCACTTAATAGTGTGGTTTGTTCTAAAATAACGCTTCTATGCTGGCCGGGAGTCCCCGGCGTCTCCCTACAAGCCCCTCGTGCCACGAAGAGATCTGAGTCTATGTCGAAGAAATTAACTGCCGCTGCCGCAGCGCCGGCCTCGTTTGAAGAGGCGATGGCGGAACTGGCGCAGCTGGTAACGCAAATGGAAGCGGGCCAGTTGCCGCTGGAAGCATCGGTCGCGGCGTATCAGCGCGGCTCGGAACTGGTCAAGTATTGCGCTACCCAGCTCGATAGCGTCGAAGCACAGGTGAAAGTATTGGAAGGCGACATGTTGAAACCGTTCGTGGATGCCGGCGAGGCCGCCCAATGATGGCCAGCGTACAGCAAGACGGCGTCACCTTCGGCGACTGGATGCAAGCGACCCAGTCGGGCGTGGAAAGCCGGCTCGACCAGTTCCTGCCGGCGGCGGACGTGGTGCCGCACAAGCTGCACGCGGCCATGCGCTATGCGCTGTTGGGTGGCGGCAAGCGCGTGCGTCCGCTGCTGGTGATGGCGGCGGGCGAATTGTTTGACGCCGATCAAGATACCCTCGCGCGCGCCGCTTGCGCGCTGGAAATGATTCACGTGTATTCGCTCGTGCATGACGACATGCCTTGCATGGATGACGACGCTTTACGCCGTGGCAAGCCCACCGTGCACATCGCCTACGATGAAGCGACGGCCCTGCTGGTGGGCGACGCGCTGCAATCGCAGGCCTTCATGCTGCTGGCCGATGGCGCGGCGATTCCTCCGACGCGGCAGATGGCCATGGTGCGCCTGCTGGCGCACGCGTCCGGGTCAAGCGGCATGTGCGGCGGCCAGGCGATCGACCTCGACAGCGTCGGCCTGGCCTTGACCTTGCCGCAGCTGGAACAGATGCATCAACTGAAAACGGGCGCCTTGCTGCGCGCGGCCGTGATCCTCGGCGCGCTGGCCGGCAAGGACTTGACGGCGGACGAGATGACTGCGCTGAACGCCTATGCGCGGGCCGTCGGGCTGGCGTTCCAGGTGGTCGACGACGTGCTCGACGCCACGGCCGATTCGGCCACCCTGGGCAAGACGGCGGGCAAGGATGCGGCCGCCAACAAGCCCACTTACGTATCGATACTAGGGCTGGAACCATCGAGAGCCCTGGCAGAACAATTGCGGTGCGACGCCCATGCGGCGCTGGCGCCATTCGGGGACAAGGCACGCCGTCTGCGCGAGCTGGCGGACCTGGTCGTGCAGCGGAAGGCATAAATGAAACTGTTAGAAACCATCAATGAACCAGCGCAAGTGCGCAAGCTGGCCCGCTCGCAACTGGTGCCGCTGGCCCAGGAACTGCGCAGTTTCCTGCTTGACTCCGTGTCCAAGACGGGCGGCCACCTGTCGTCCAACCTGGGCACGGTCGAGCTGACCGTCGCGCTGCATTACGTGTTCAACACGCCGCACGACCGCATCGTGTGGGACGTGGGCCACCAGACCTATTCGCACAAGATCCTGACGGGCCGCCGCGAGCGCATGCACACCCTGCGCCAGAAGGATGGCATTTCCGGCTTCCCGAAACGCGACGAAAGCGAGTACGACACCTTCGGCACGGCGCACTCGTCGACGTCGATCTCGGCCGCCCTTGGCATGGCGCAGGCCGCCAAGATCAAGGGCGACCCGCTGCACGCGATCGCCGTGATCGGCGACGGTTCGATGACGGCCGGCATGGCCTTCGAGGCGATGAACAACGCGGGCGTGCAGGAAGACGTCAACCTGCTGGTGATTTTGAACGACAACGACATGTCGATCTCGCCGCCCGTGGGCGCACTGAACCGCCACCTGGCGCGCTTGATGTCGGGCCAGTTCTATGCGGCCGCGAAAAATGTCGGCAAGTCCATGCTGCCGGCGCCCGTGCTGGAACTGGCGAAGCGCTTTGAAGAGCACGCCAAAGGCATGGTCGTGCCCGCCACCATGTTCGAGGAATTCGGTTTCAACTACATCGGCCCCATCGATGGCCACGACCTCGATTCGCTGATCCCGACCTTGCAAAACATCAAGCAGTTGAAGGGCCCGCAATTCCTGCACGTGGTCACCAAGAAGGGCCAGGGCTACAAGCTGGCCGAGGCGGAACCGATTTTGTACCACGGCACGCCGAAGTTCAATCCGGCGGAAGGCATCAAGCCGGCCACGGCGCCGGGCAAGATGACGTACACGGAAGTGTTCGGCAACTGGCTGTGCGACATGGCGGCCCACGACAAGCGCCTGGTGGGCATCACGCCGGCCATGCGCGAAGGCTCGGGCATGGTGAAATTTGAACAGCAATTCCCCAACCGCTATTTCGACGTCGGCATCGCCGAGCAGCATTCCGTGACCTTCGGCGCCGGCCTGGCCTGCGAAGGCTTGAAACCCGTCGTGGCCATCTATTCGACCTTCCTGCAGCGCGCCTACGATCAATTGATACACGACGTGGCCCTGCAAAACCTGGACGTGACGTTCGCGCTGGACCGCGCCGGCCTCGTGGGCGCAGATGGCGCCACGCACGCGGGCAATTACGACATGGCGTTTTTGCGCTGCATCCCGAACATGGTCATCATGGCCGCGTCGGACGAAAACGAATGCCGCCAAATGCTGACGACGGGCTACCGCTACCCGGGCCCGGCCGCCATCCGCTATCCGCGCGGCGCCGGTGCCGGCGTGGCCATCGTGCCGGAACTGAGCAGCATCGAAATCGGCAAGGGCGAGATCAAGCGCCAGGGCAAGCGCATCGCCATCCTGGCCTTCGGTTCCATGGTGGCGCCGAGCGTGGCGGCGGGCGACAAGCTCGACGCGACGGTGGTCAACATGCGCTTCGTCAAGCCGCTCGACGTGGCGCTGGTGAAACAGCTGGCCGCGGAGCACGATTACCTGGTGACGGTGGAAGAGGGCTGCATCATGGGCGGCGCCGGTTCGGCCGTGGCCGAAGCGCTGGCGGCGGAAGGGATCGTCAAGCCGATTTTGATGCTGGGCTTGCCCGACACCTTCATCGACCATGGCGACCCCGTGCAACTGCTGAAAAGCGTGGGTCTCGATGCCGCCGGCATTGCCGCGTCGATTGAACAGCGTTTTGGCGGCACGCAGCCGCGCCTGGCTGTCGTCAGCTAAGTTTGCCTGCATACAGAGAAGCGGCACTGCGGTGCCGCTTTTTTTTCGCCTTTTCCTGATTTACATTGCACTGCAACATTTTTCGCCGGGGAATGCTACGATGACGCTTTGATACCCTTTCAAAGTCCAACTTGCATTTCAGGAAACTTCACCGCCGTACGCGCGCACTGGCCGGCCGCTGGCTGACGGGCATGCACGCCTATACCGACAAGCTGGCGCAGCGCCGTCCCCTGTGGATGGTCAGCCTGGCCATCGATGAAACGAATTTGTCCGAGGGCTTGCGGGCCGCCTGCGCGTCGAGCGCCATGTTGCTGCTGGGCTTGCTGTTCGACCACCCCGATTTTTCCTGGGCCGCCATCGGTGCCTTCTGGACCTGCCTGGCCGACGCGGCCGGCACGCGGCGCATGCGTTTCGTCTCGATGGTGGGCTTCGGCTTGCTGTCGACCGTGGCAGGCGGCCTGACGGCGCTGGCGGCAGGCCATGGCGTGGCGGCCGCCGCCGTCGCCGTCATGGTGTTTTCCTGGGCCGGCGCGCTGGCGCGCATCTGGGGCGCGGCCACGGCGCAAGTGGCCATCCTGGCGGCCACGGCCTGCGTGGTGATGGTCACGCATCCTCTTGAATCGATGACGCAGACGGCGCCTTTCCTGGGTCTGTACATGTTCGGCTGCCTGTTTGCCACCGTGCTCAGTTTTACGGTCTGGCGCATCCACCCGTTCAGCCCGGCCAGGCGCGCCATCCGCGCCGCGTATTCGCGCCTGGCCGGCATCGCGCGCGACAATGCGCGCTTCCTGGAGCAGGGCCCGGCGCTGCCGGACGCGGCCGCGCATGGCGCCAGCTACCGTTCCCAGGCGCGCGCCGCGCTGGAAGCGGCGCGCGTGGCGTTGGCCGCCGTGCCGCCCGCCCGCGCGGGACGCAGCGCCCTGTACGACAACTTGCTGCTGGCGCTCAGCGACGCCGAGCGCATCTTCGCCTATCTGATCGCCGTCACGCATACGTGCGAGCGCGAGCAGCAGCGCCTGCGCCAGGATCCGCGCGCGCGGCGCAGCCTGGAAGTGATGGCCGTGCTGCTGCGCCGCCTGGGACTAGCCGTGCAGCGCCAGCCGGCAACGCCGCCGCTGGCCTTGCAGCGCCGCCTGGCTGGCTGCGGACGGCGCCTGGAAGCGGCGCTGGGCGCCTTGCTGCCCTTGCGCCTGAACGTGGACTTCATGGAACTGGGCATGCCGCGCGCGACGCAGCTGCCGTGGCGCGAGGCGGCTTTCCTGGCGCTGGGGCAGGCATGGCAAACGGCGAAGGTCAACGCCACGCCGCAATCGTTGAGCTGGCGCCATGCGGCGCGCGTGTCGCTGGCGACGACGGCCGGTTTCCTGCTGGTCGAAGCCTTGCATATTCCGTTCGGCTACTGGGCCACCATGGCGACCTTGTTGATCTTGCAGCCGTCCGTGTCGACCACCTGGCCGCGTGGCATCGAGCGCGTCGCGGGCAGCGTGCTGGGTGCCGTGCTGGCCGTGCTGATCGGCCTGGTTATTTACACGCCGCTGGGCATCTCGCTGGTGGTGTTTCCCCTGATCGTCGCCACCATGGCCTTGCGCCGGGTCAGCTACAGCCTGCACGTGCTGTTCATGACGCCGGCCTTCGTGCTGGTGGCCGACTATGCGGCGCCGGCCAGCGAGATGGTGTACGCGATTAGCCGCCTGGGCAACAATGTGCTGGGCTGCGTGCTGGCCCTGCTGGCCACGTTTTTCCTGTGGCCGGACCGCGAGGCGGACGACCTCGACCAGCGCCTGGCGAAAGCCGTGTCGGCCAACCTGAAATACCTGCTGGCCGTGCTGGCGGCGGGCGGACGGTGGGATAGCGCGATTGCGCGCCTGCGCCGCGAGGCGGGGCTGGCCAGCAATAACGCGGAGCAAGTGCTGCAGCGCCTGCGCATCGAGCGCCGCCTGGACCGCAGCAGTGGCGTGGGCCTGGCGGCATTGCGTACCTTGCCGCTGCTGCGCCGCGTGGCAGGCAGCACGGCGCGCATCAGTCTGAGTCCGCAGGCCGAACCGGCGCCGCCCGCATTGCAACGGTGGATCGCGGAGGTCAGCGGGGAAATCGATGCGCTGCTGCGCGGTGCAGCCGATGCCAGTGCGCCGGGACCCTGCGCGGCCGAAGGCTTGACTGCCCTGCAAGCGGACGCCGTGGCCCAGGTGCAACTGTTGCGCGGCTTGCTGCGCGAGCACGTGCAGGCGGCCGATGGCGCGGTGGCATCCTCGCGCTGAAGGTGGCCGCCGGGCCGGCTGCGCCCGCAACCGGCTTTTTTCATGCTTGCGGCGCCAATATTGTAGAGACGTTTGGCGCCTGCCAATCTCTCCAAATTCCACATTTCATGGGCTTCCCCGATATATTTTCCAAACTGGAAATTTATCGAAAGGAAACGTTGACTCTAAAATAAGTGCGGTCTATATTCGATTTTGCAGGATGTAAATTCTAAAAGTAATCAGCATTCAACCGCAAGCGGCATTCTTTTGCCACGTCAATCGAAGGTAGAAAATGTTTCATGATGCAAAAGAAAATTAAAACCATCGCCATGTATGGCGTGATCCTGGCCGCTGGCCTGGGCTGCGGTTATGGCCTGTCCCTGTTGCCCGGCTTGTTCAAGTCGAATTACACCGAGGGCAATTACGCCGCATATTTCCCGAATGCCCAGGCGAAAGTGGTGCTGTACGGCACGGACTGGTGCGGCTATTGCGCCAAGACGCGCGCGTATTTCAAGGAAAACAAGATCGAATTCGTCGATCTCGATATCGAGAAATCCCCGGAAGCGAAGAAAGCCCATGACGCGCTGGGCGGTGGCGGCGTGCCGGTGGTGTTGATTGGCAACCGCAAGATACAGGGTTTCAATGCGGGCGCGCTGGAAGCGGCGCTGAAGAAAATTTGACGTCCCAATTTTCTTAATTTCAAAGGCTGAGCATGTTCAAAAAGATTGCCGCCTTCCTGTTTGCCGCTGGCGCGGCCCTGTCTTTCAGCGTGCACGCGAGCGGCCCCGATTGCACCTTTGTCTGCGAACGCAAGCTGCTCGATTGCGTCGAATTCGGCCAGCCGGCCTGCATGGAAAATTATCAGGCTTGCCAAAAGGAATGCCTGCGCCCGCCGCGTAACTGACGCGCGGATGCAATACCCGTTTGCGGATGCCTACTGATCGCCTGACCGTTGGCCAAGCCGGCATAGGCTGCTTTATCCCCGCGTGCGGTCATGCCGCCACAGCACGTCGCTGCCGCCGGCAAAGCGGTTGAGCACGCGCGACAGCACGAACAGCAGGTCCGACAATCGGTTCACGTACTGGCGCGGGTGCTCATGGATGGTTTCCGCATTGGCCAGCGCGACGATGCTGCGCTCGGCGCGGCGGCAGACGGTGCGGCATACGTGGGCCAGCGAGGCGGCGCGCGAGCCGGCCGGCAGGATGAATTCGGAGAGGGCCGGCAAGTCCGCATTGTATTTCGCCAGCAAATCGTCGAGGCGCAGCACGTGTTCTTCCTTGATCAGCTGGTAGCCGGGGATGCAGATTTCTCCGCCCAGGTCGAACAGGTCGTGCTGGATGGCCACCAGCTCGTCGCGCAAGGCGTCGGGCATGGCTTCGCACAGCAGCAAGCCGATATTGGAGTTCAGTTCGTCCACGTCGCCCATGGCGTGGATGCGCGCGCTGTCCTTGCTGGTGCGGCTGCCGTCGCCCAGGCCGGTGCTGCCATTGTCGCCCGTGCGCGTGGCGATTTTCGAAAGTCGGTTGCCCATGATGCTGATCCTGTAAAGAAGAATGGGGGCAGCATACGACACTGCGCGCCGCCTGGCCGCGGATTTGCGGGCAAATCGGACAAAAAATGCGGCGCGCGCCACTTTTGTGCTTACAATCGTTGCACGCCCATGTCCATTTGTCCCCATCTTATGCTCAATGCCGCTCCTGAATCCGGATTGACCGCCGCGCGCCAGCAAGCCGTCGTCGCGGCCCTGCTGGCCGTGCTGCCGGCCCGCTGCGTGCTGTCCGACGCGGAAGACACGCGCCCGTATGAATGCGACGGCCTGGCCGCCTACCGCCAGTTGCCGATGGTGGTTACCTTGCCGGACACGGAAGAACAGGTCATCGCCATCCTCGGCGTCTGCCGCGAACTTGGCGTGCCGATCGTGCCGCGCGGCGCCGGCACGGGCCTGTCGGGCGGCGCCTTGCCCATCGCCGACGGCGTGGTGCTGTCGACGGCGCGTCTGAACCGCATCGTGCGCCTCGATGCGTATGCGCGCACGGCCGTGGTGCAGCCGGGCGTGCGCAACCTGGCCATTTCCGAAGCGGCCGCGCAATATGCGCTGTATTACGCGCCCGACCCCTCGTCGCAGATCGCCTGCAGCATCGGCGGCAACGTGGCGGAAAATTCGGGCGGCGTGCATTGCCTCAAATACGGACTGACCGTGCACAACGTACTGCGCGTGCGCGTCGTCACCATCGACGGCGACGTGCTGGAACTGGGCGGCGAATGCCTGGATTCGCCAGGCCTGGACCTGCTGGCCGTCTTCATCGGCTCCGAAGGCATGCTGGGCATCGTCACGGAAGTGACCGTGAAATTGGTGCCGAAGCCGGCCACGGCCAGAGTCATCATGGCCTCGTTCGGCGACGTCGTCACGGGCGGCAATGCCGTGGCCAACGTGATCGCCGCCGGCATCATCCCGGCCGGACTGGAAATGATGGACCAGACGTCGTCGCGCATGGTCGAACCGTTCGTCAAGGCCGGCTACGACATCGATGCGGCGGCCATTTTGCTGTGCGAAGCGGACGGCACGCACGAGGAAGTGGAAGAGGAAATCGCCCGCATGACGGCCGTGCTGGAAGGGGCGGGCGCCAGCGCGATTGCCGTTTCGCAGTCGGAAGCGGAGCGCATGAAATTCTGGTCCGGCCGCAAGAACGCCTTTCCCGCCGCCGGACGCATCTCGCCCGACTACTACTGCATGGACGGCACCATCCCGCGAAAAAAACTGGCGGAAGTGCTGACGGGGATCGCCGCCATGGAAACGACGCATGGCTTGCGCTGCGCGAACGTGTTCCACGCGGGCGACGGCAATCTGCACCCCTTGATCCTGTTCGACGCCAACATGCCCGGCGAATTCGAGCGCGCCGAAGCGTTTGGCGCCGACATCCTGGCCCTGTGCGTGGCCGTGGGCGGCACCATCACGGGCGAGCATGGCGTGGGCATGGAAAAGATCAATTCCATGTGCGTGCAATTTACGCGCGCCGAACTCGATGCCTTCTTTGCCGTCAAGCGCGCCTTCGATCCCCACGCCTTGCTGAACCCGGACAAGGCGATTCCCACCTTGAACCGCTGCGCCGAATTCGGCAAGATGCATGTGACGGCGGGGCGGCTGCCATTCGCCAACCTGCCCCGTTTTTAATCTGCCGGAGACTCTTTTGCAAGCAATCGTTGAACAATTCAGGCAGCAGATCCTGGCGGCCAGCGCGGCGGGCAGCCCCTTGCGCCTGCGCGGCGGCGGCACGAAGGACTGGTATGGACAGCAGCTCAAAGGCGAGGTGCTCGACACGCGCGCCTATGCGGGCATCATCGACTATGAACCGACGGAGCTGGTAGTCACGGCCCGCTGTGGCACGCCGCTGGCGGAAATCGAGGCGGCGCTGGCCGCGCGCAACCAGATGCTGGCGTTCGAACCGCCGCATTTCGGCCCTGGCGCCACGGTGGGCGGCGCCGCCGCCAGCGCCTTGTCCGGCCCGCGCCGGGCCAGCGCCGGTGCGCTGCGCGATTTCGTGCTGGGCGCCGTGCTGATGGATGGCCATGGCGAACGCCTGGCCTTCGGCGGACAAGTCATGAAGAACGTGGCCGGCTACGATGTCTCGCGCCTGCTGGCGGGCTCCTTGGGCACCCTGGGCCTGATCCTGGAAGTGTCGCTGAAGGTGCTGCCCTTGCCGCTGCGCGAAGCGACGTTACGCTTGCCTTGCGCGGAAATCGCCGCCTTGCGCATGCTCAATGAGTGGGCGGGCAAGCCGCTGCCGATATCGGCCAGCTGCTGGCATGACGGCGTGTTGACGGTGCGCCTGTCCGGCGCCGAGGCGGCCGTCTCGGCGGCGCTGCAATCCCTGGGTGGCGAAGTGCTGACGCACGATGACGCGGCCGTCTTCTGGCTGTCCGTGCGCGAGCAAACGCACGCATTCTTTGCGGGCGCGGGCAGCCTGTGGCGCCTGTCGCTGCCGCCGCACGCCAGCGCCATGATTTTAAAAGGGCGCCAGCTGATCGAGTGGGGCGGCGCGCAGCGCTGGCTCAAGCTCGATGGCGACGCCGATGCGGCCGGCAGCGTGCAGATTCGCCAGGCCGTGGCGGCCGCTGGCGGCCACGCCACCCTGTTCCGTGGCGGCGACAAGGCCGTGGGCGTGTTCCATCCGCTGGCGCCGGCCGTGGCCACCATCCACCAGCGCCTGCGGCAGGCTTTCGACCCGGCCGGCATCTTCAACCCGCACAGAATGTATTGAGCGCGCATGCAAACCAATCTCGCCGATTTCATCAAGAATACGCCGGCAGGCGACGAAGCCGAAGCCATCCTGCGCGCCTGCGTGCATTGCGGTTTTTGCACGGCCACCTGTCCCACCTACCAGTTGCTGGGCGACGAACTCGATGGCCCGCGAGGACGCATCTACCTGATCAAGCAAGTGCTCGAAGGCGCGCCCGTCACGGCCAAGACGCAGACGCACCTGGACCGCTGCCTGACCTGCCGCAACTGCGAGTCGACCTGTCCGTCCGGGGTGCAGTACGGGCGACTGGTCGACATCGGCCGCAACGTCGTCGAGCAGCGCGTGCAGCGCCCCTTGCGCGAACGGGCGCTGCGCTTCGCGCTGAAGGAAGCCTTGCCGCGCCGCTGGCTATTTACGCCCGTGTACAAGGCGGGGCAGGCGCTGCGTCCGCTGCTCTCAAAAAACTTGCAGGATAAATTGCGCCCGGGCGCGCAAGCCGGCGCCTGGCCCACGCGCCAGCATGCGCGCAGCATGCTGCTGCTCGACGGCTGCGTGCAGCCGGCCATGTCGCCGAACATCAACGCGGCCACGGCGCGCGTGTTTGACGCGCTGGGCGTGCAACTGATCGTCGCGCCGAAGGCGGGTTGCTGCGGCGCGCTGCGCCATCACCTGAACGACCAGGACGCGGCGCTGGACGACATGCGCCGCAATATCGACGCCTGGTGGCCGTATGTGGAAAGCGCGGAAGCCATCGTCATGACGGCCTCCGGCTGCGGCGCCACGGTGAAGGAATATGGCCATTTGCTGGCGCACGATGCGCAGTATGCGGAGAAGGCGCGGCGCATCGCGGCGCTGACGCGCGATCTGTCCGAGATCATGCCGGCGTTTGAAGCGGAACTGACGGCTCTGCTGCAAGGGCGCATCGGAAAACGGGTGGCGTATCACCCGCCGTGCACCCTGCAGCATGGCCAGCAGGTGCGCGGCAAGGTGGAGCAGGTGCTGCGCGCCGTCGGCGTCGACGTGCGCCTGTGCGCGGACAGCCATCTGTGCTGCGGTTCTGCGGGCACGTATTCGATCCTGCAGCCGGCACTGTCGCAGCAGCTGCGCGACAACAAGGTGGCGAACCTGGAAGCGTGCGAGCCGGAGATGATCGTGTCGGCCAATATCGGCTGCCTGAGCCATTTGCAGTCTGGCACGGAGACGCCCGTGCGGCACTGGATAGAACTGATCGACTCGGCCTTGACGGTTAAATAGGTACTTCGCTGTACTGCGCGATGCGCCACTGCGGTGCTGGCACGAAGTTGGCGGCCCACTCCAGCACGGCGTCGGCCGGCATGGGGCGGGCGATGCCGTAGCCTTGCGCCAGGTCGCAGCCCAGCTGGATCAGCCGCGCGCCATGTTCGACGCTTTCCACGCCTTCGGCGATCACCGTCAGGCTGAAGGAACGAGCCAGGCCGATGACGGCGCGCACCAGGTGCAGGTCGTCGCGGTCGTTGAGCATATTGCGCACGAAGCTCTGGTCGATCTTGACGATGTTGGCCGGCAGGCGTTTTAAATACGACATCGACGAGTAGCCGGTGCCGAAATCGTCGAGGGCGAACGTGATGCCCAGCGCCTGGCAGGCGCGGATGATGCGGCGCACGTCTTCGATGTCGTGCAGGGCCGACGATTCGAGGATTTCCAGTTCCAGCATGCTGGCGCGCACGCCGGGAAATTCGCCGAGGATGGTTTCCAGGCGCGAGACGAAGTCCGGCTGCTGGAAGTGGCGTGCCGCGATATTCACGCTGACCACCCAGTGCTTGCCGCAAGCGGCCCAGCGCTGCATCTGCCACAGGGCCTGGCGCAGCACCCATTCGCCGATATCGATGATCAACTCCGTCTGCTCCACCAGCGGCAGGAATTGCGCGGGCGCCAGCACGCCGCGGCGCGGATGCTGCCAGCGCAGCAGCGCTTCCATGCCCACCACCGTGCCGGCGCGCATGTTGACCTTGGGCTGGTAGTACAGCCGCAGTTCGCCATTGATCAGGGCATGGCGCACTTCCGTGCGCTGGTTGTGATGCGTGCGCACTTCTTCATCGAGATTGGTGTCGAAGAAATGGTACTGGTTGCGCCCTGTCAGCTTGGCCTGGTAGACGGCGTGGTCGGCGTGGCGCAGCAGGCTTTCCGTATTCAAGTCCTTGCCCGCGTAGACGGCGATGCCGGCGCTGGCCGTCATGTGCAGCGCCTGCTGGTCGCACTGGTAGGGGCGGCCCAGTTCCGCCATCAGCTGCGTGACGTTCTGTTCGATGCTGGCGATGCTGGCCTGGCCGCACAGCAGCAGGACGAATTCATCGCCGCCCAGGCGCGCCGCGTAATGGATCTGGCCCGTAAAGTCGTGCAGGCGGCTGGCCACCTGCTTGAGGATTTCATCGCCCGCCTCGGCGCCGTAGCGGTCGTTGATGGCCTGGAAGTGGTCGAGGTCGAACAGACAGACGGCCAGCAGGCGCTGGCGTTCGCGCGCGAGGAACAGTTCCTGTTCGAAGCGGGCGGCCAGCGCGGCCCGGTTGGGCAAACCCGTCAGCACGTCATTGTAGTTTTGCCACGACAGCTTTTGCAGGGCCTGCTGCATGTGCACGGTTTCGTTCAGTTGTTCGCCCAGCTGGCGCTGACTGGTTTTCAGCGAGGTCAGCAGTGCTTCGATATCGCCGGCCATGCCGTTGAACGATTGCGACACGGCTTGCGCCTCGGGCGTGGCGCCGGCCGCCAGGCGCACGGCGAAGTTGCCGTCGCGGAAGCGGTCGGTCGCTTGCACGAAGCGCGCCAGCAGCTTGCGGTGCGTGGCCAGGATCAAGCCCAGCAGCACGAAGACGAGCACGATATTGACGGTGCTGAGGACGGCCTGCTCGCGTACCCTGAGCCACACTTGCGCCAGGGGCAGGCCGGGCGTGTAGTGCAGGTCGAGGATGCCGTCGCCACCGTCCGGCAACGCCACCGTCAGGCGGCTGCGGATGGCCGTGATGCCGGCCAGGCGCGCGAACCATGCCGGTACCGTGGCCAGCGTGCCGGCCAGCTTGCTGTCGGCCAGCACTTCGACATGCCCGCCAGCCGTGTCCCAGCGCGCGGAAACGAGGCTGCGGTTCAGCGGCAGGGCGCTGCGCAGCACTTGCCGCACGCTGTCGTGCATCGCGTGACTGTCCGCGTGCACGGCCAGCGGCAGCACGCTATTGGCCAGGAACAGGTCGAGTTGCCGCGCATCGTATTGGTAGCGCGCGTTGGCCAGCGCCGTTTCCGTGCCGAGCAGGGCGTGATAGCGAACGGCGGAAACGGCGAGTATCAGGAAGAAAATAGGAAGAAAGAGGCGGGAATAAATTCCCATCCGCATCCATGAAGATAATATTTTCCCAAAGACTGGCATCGTTTTTTGATCGATATCTGCGAATAATTATGCAAACATTATCACCGAAATTTGCTATTGGAAACACAATATTGATGTCAGGCATGAAATAAGTGCGGATTGATTGATTTCAGCAATTATTGTTTTTAATCAGACCGTTGAATTGCTACTCCAGTAGTAATTGCCGGATGTCGGCTGCCAGGCTGGCCGGTTTGCTGGCCGTCGCGTAGCGGCGAAATACGCTGCCATCCTTGCGCACCAAAAATTTGGTGAAATTCCATTTGATCGACTGCGTGCCCAATATGCCGGGCGCCGCCTGTTTTAATTGCGCAAACAGGGGATGGGTATGCGGGCCATTCACGTCGATCTTGGCAAACAGGGGAAAGGTGACGCCAAAGTTTTTCTCGCAAAAGGCGCCGATTTCCGCATTCGAGCTCGGTTCCTGCTGGCGGAATTGATTGCAGGGAAAGCCCAGCACGACCAGGCCCTGGTCGTGGAATTCGCGGTACAGCGCTTCGAGCCCTTGGTATTGCGGCGTGAAGCCGCAGGCGCTGGCCGTGTTGACGACCAACAATACCTTGCCCTTGTAGCGCGCCAGGTCGATGGGCGTGCCATCCAGTGCCTCGGCCTGGAAATCGTGGATGCTGGTCATGTCAGAGGAGTCCCAGTTTGGTGGTGCCCGTTTGCGGGGCGGGTTCCGGCGCCGTTGCGCCCTTGAGCTTGATCGTCAGGCGCAGGTCGTTGACGGAGTCCGCGTTGCGCAGCGCGTCTTCATAGCTGATGGCGCCCGCCTCGTGCAGGTCGAACAGGGCCTGGTCGAAAGTCTGCATGCCGTGTTCGCGCGATTTTTTCATCAATTCCTTGATTTCGTGCACCTGGCCCTTGAAGATCAGGTCGCTCATCAGCGGCGAATTGAGCAGGATTTCCAGCGCCGCCTTGCGTCCGCCGCCGTCCTTGTTGGGAATCAGCCGCTGCGAAATCATGCCTTTCAAATTCAGCGACAGGTCCATCAGCAACTGCTGGCGCCGCTCTTCGGGGAAGAAATTGATGATGCGGTCCAGTGCCTGGTTGGCGTTGTTCGCGTGCAAGGTGGCCAGGCACAGATGGCCCGTCTCGGCAAAGGCGATGGCATGGTCCATCGTGTCGCGGTCGCGGATTTCGCCGATCTGGATCACGTCGGGCGCCTGGCGCAGGGTGTTTTTCAGGGCCGTGGCCCAGTCGTCCGTATCGACGCCCACTTCGCGCTGGGTAACGATGCAGTTGCCGTGCGGATGGATGAATTCCACGGGGTCTTCGATGGTGATGATGTGGCCATGGCTGTGTGCGTTGCGGTGGCCCACCATGGCCGCCAGCGTGGTCGACTTGCCGCAGCCCGTGGCGCCCACCATGATGACGAGGCCGCGCTTGCTCATGACGATGTCTTGCAGGATGGCCGGTAAGCCGAGCCCATCGAGGGTGGGAATGGCGGTATTGATCAAGCGCAAGACCATGCCTGCCTGGCCCATCTGCACGAAGGCGGACACGCGGAAGCGCCCGAGGCCCTCCGGGCTGATGGCGAAATTGGCTTCGCGGCTGGACGCGAACTCGGCCGCCTGGCGTTCGTTCATGACGGCGCGCACGTAGCCGGCCGCCTGCTGCGCGTCGAGCGCGCCGCCCGCCAGCGGCGTCAGCTTGCCGTCGAGCTTGATGGCGGGCGGAAAGCCGGCCGTGATGAACAGGTCGGAGCCGCCCCGTGCGTGCATGTGCGCCAGCAGCGCGTGCATGGCGCCATAGTGTTCGTGGTTCGTCTGCATGCGCTTATCCGGGGAAGTTTTCAGGCGACTTGGCGGCCGAGCGGGCCGTTTCCGCCGAGATCGTGCCGCGACGCACGAGGTCGGCCAGGCACTGGTCCAGGGTCTGCATGCCCACGTTGCTGCCCGTCTGGATGGCCGAATACATTTGCGCCACTTTCGCTTCGCGGATCAGGTTGCGCACGGCCGGCGTGGCCAGCATGATTTCATGCGCGGCCACGCGGCCCATGCCATCCCTGGTTTTGAGCAGGTTCTGCGAAATGACGGCTTGCAAGGATTCGGACAGCATGGCGCGCACCATTTCCTTTTCCTCGGCGGGGAAGACGTCGATGATGCGGTCGATCGATTTCGCCGCCGACGAGGTGTGCAGGGTGCCGAACACGAGGTGGCCCGTTTCAGCCGCCGTCAGCGCCAGGCGGATGGTTTCCAGGTCGCGCAATTCGCCCACTAAAATCACGTCCGGGTCTTCGCGCAGGGCCGAGCGCAGCGCGTTGCTGAACGAATGCGTGTGCGAACCCACCTCGCGCTGGTTGATCAGGCATTTTTTCGGTTCATGCACGAATTCGATCGGGTCTTCGATGGTCAGAATATGGTGGTTCAGGCGCTCGTTGACGTGGTTCACCATCGCCGCCAGGGTGGTCGACTTGCCCGAACCCGTCGGGCCCGTCACCAGCACGAGGCCCCGTGGACGCATGGCCAGCTCGCCGAAGATGCGCGGCGCGTTCAGGTCTTCCAGGGTCAGCACTTTCGAGGGAATCGTGCGCAGCACGGCCGAGGCACCCCGTTCCTGGTTGTAGGCGTTGACGCGGAAGCGGGCCAGGCCGGGAATTTCGAACGAGAAATCGCATTCCAGCGCTTCCTCATACGCCTTGCGCTGGCTGTCGTTCATGATGTCGTAGATCATGCTGTGCACTTCCTTGTGCTCGAGCGGCGCCACGTTCAGGCGGCGCACGTCGCCATTGACCCGTATCATCGGCGGCAGGCCGGAAGACAGGTGCAAGTCGGAAGCCTTGTTGCTGACGGAGAAAGCGAGTAGTTCGGAGATGTCCATTTATAATCCCTGTGCCTGCATTGATGGGCTGCCTGAAGCGGCCGTGCCCCGTATCCACTAGAAAATGATTATGTCCACAATCGAACTGAACTTGCAAGCCGTCCGCGACGCAATCGCGCAAGCGGCGCTGGAGGCGCAACGCACGCCCGAAGACGTGACCCTGCTGGCCGTCTCGAAAACCTTCGGCGCGGACGCCGTGCTGGACGCCATGCGCGCGGGCCAGGCGGCGTTCGGCGAAAATTATCTGCAGGAGGCGCTCGACAAGATCGCCGCCGTCAAGCTTGCGCAGCCGCAAGGCGCACCCGTCTGGCATTTCATCGGCCCCATCCAGAGCAACAAGACGCGCCCCATCGCCGAGCACTTCGACTGGGTGCATACGGTGGCGCGGGAAAAGATTGCCGCGCGCCTGTCCGAGCAGCGCCCGGCCGGCTTGCCGGACCTGAATATCTGCCTGCAAGTCAATATCAGCGGCGAAGCCAGCAAGAGCGGCGTGACGCCAGCCGAATTGCCTGCCCTGGCGCATGCCGTGGCGCAGCTGCCGCGTTTGCGTTTGCGCGGCCTGATGGCCATCCCCGAGCCGGAAACGGAGCTCGCGCTTCAGCGCGTTGCCTTTGCGCAGCTGCGCGCGCTGTACGAACAATTGAAGGCCGAAGGGCTGGCGCTCGACACCTTGTCGATGGGCATGTCGGCCGACTTGCGCGCCGCCGTGCTCGAAGGCGCCACCATCGTGCGCGTGGGCAGCGCCATCTTCGGTTCCCGCAACTATTCCTGATGAAGAGAGAACAAGCATGACGACAGAATTGAATATCGCCTTTGTGGGCGGCGGCAACATGGCCGCGGCCCTGATCGCCGGCCTGGCCGGCAAGCTGACCCTGGGCGGCAACATCCACGTGATCGACCCCCATGCGCCCGCGCTGGAAAAACTGCAGGCGCAATTCGGCGTCACGACGGCGACTGCCGCCGGTGACGCATTGCGCGGCGTGGACGTGATCGTGCTGGCCGTGAAACCGCAAAGCATGCGTGAAGTGGCGGCGCAATTGCTGCCCTTCCTCGACGGGGAGCGGGCGCCGTTGATCCTGTCGATCGCGGCCGGCATCCGCGCGGCCGACCTGTCGCGCTGGCTCGGCGACTATCCCGCCATCGTGCGCTGCATGCCGAATACGCCAGCCCTGATCGGCATGGGCATCACGGGCATGGTGGCCAGCAGCGGCGTGAGCGAAGAACAGAAAAAGACGGCGGACGCCATCCTGCGCGCCGTCGGCCAGACGGTCTGGCTCGACGACGAAGCCAAGATCGATCCCGTCACGGCCGTGTCCGGCAGCGGTCCCGCCTATGTGTTTTACTTTATCGAAGCGATGCAGCAGGCGGCCGCCGAACTGGGGCTCACGCCCGAGCAGGGCACGCAACTGGCGATTGCCACGTTCACGGGCGCGGCGCAGCTGGCGGCGAACTCCAGCGAACCCGTGTCCTTGCTGCGCGAGAGGGTCACGTCGAAAGGCGGCACGACCTACGCGGCCCTGACCAGCATGGAAGAGAGCGGCGTGAAGGCGGCCATCGTCAAGGGCATCAAGGCGGCCGCCGAGCGGGGGCGCGAGATGGGCGACGAGCTTGCCAAGTAATCAGATGACTTTGACGGCGCGGCCGATATACAGGATCGGCCCAGTCGGCCTGCCTGTCGGCGAGCCTGTTTGCGGCTCCAGCGTGATTTCAAACAGTTGATCGGGCTGCAGCGGCGGCAGCTTGTCCAACGTCAACTTGAGGCTTTGCCCCGGCGTGACGAGGCCCAGCGAGACGGGGGCGCCCCAGTCCTTGCCCTTGGTCCAGAATTGCAGGGCCTTTTGCTGCGGCACGGCAGTCGGCCCCAGCGGGATCAGGCTCAGGTCGCGGTTTTTGCCGCCGCGTCCGCCCGCCTGTACGATCCAGCCCGGCGATTTATCCTGCGGCGCCACCAGCACCACCAGGTAGCCGGGTCCGGCTGGCGCTTGCAGTTGCGTCGTGGCCAGCACGGCCAGCGCGGCCGTGGCCGCCAGGCCGCCGCCGGCCAGCAGTCTCCAGAAGGCCAGGCTGTTCCACCACGCCTGCCAGCCGCCCGCCTGCCGCACGGCTTTCGGCGTGAACAGGCTGGCGCTGATGCGCGGCCACAGCTGGGCGGACGGCGCTTCGGGCGGCGCCAGGGTTGTCAATGGCAGCAGACGTTGTTCCCAGGCGTCGACGGCGTCGCGCAAGGCGGGCTCGCGTGGCAAACGCTGTTCCACTGCCGCGCGTTCGGCCAGCGCCAATGTGCCCAGCACGTATTCGCCGGCCAGTCTTTGCAGTTCTTCGTCGCTGTCGATCATTGCATGCACTCCCGCAAGGCGGCCAGGCCCCGCTTGACCCAGGCCTTGACGGTTCCCAGCGGCGCTTGCAGGCGCTGCGCGATTTCGCTATGGGAACAGCCATCGACATAGGCGTACAGGATGCTGTTGCGTTTGCCTTCATCCAGGTGGCCGAGGCAATCATGCAGCTTGCCCAGGTCCGCCTGGTCGGCATAGGCCTCGCCCGTATCATGGCCTAGTCGTTCGTGCAGCAGGGTTTCCACGGTATCCTCGTCGGCTGACAGTTCATGGGCGCGGGCACGCACCACGTCCAGCGCCTGGTGCCGCACCACCACATAGATCCAGCCCTTGCCGCTGCCGCGCGTGGCGTCGAAACTGCCGGCGCGGCGCCAGATGTTCAGGAAGGCGTCGTGCAGCACATCTTCGGCCAGAGCCCGCTGGCGCACGATGCGCAGGGCCACGCCCAGCAGGTAGCGGCTTTCCTGCTGGTACAGGCCATGCAATGCCTGCTGCTCGCCCCTGGCGCAGGCGCGCAGGGCGGCATCGTAATCGTAAGGGGCGGCTGGCGTTGGCAAGGTTGGCGCAATCGTCAAGGTTTAACGGTTAGCAAGTTTTCAATGCCGAGTATAGGCCAGAATCCAGCTTGCCAACCGTCAATTTAACGCTGTTATGCTGCTTTCCAGAAGATGTAGTCAGCCTGGTAGGGCACCCATTGTTTGGCGCCGATGGATTCCATGCCGCAGGGGCTGCTTGGCGCCACGCCACCGCTGGTGGCCACGCGCTGGATGTAGCTGACGCCCTGCATGGCGCCGCTGCCCGTGGCCGGGTTGGCTTTTACCAGTTGATACGGGATGTTGCCCGTGCCGGCCGGCGCCACGGCCACTTGCGTCGCCGTCACCTTCGAGCCATCCAGGTTGGCCCAGGTGGCAGGTGGGCCGACGTAGGTGCCGACCTGCATGCCGCTGCGGTCGTTCAAGGCCGCGTCCGGTCCCACGAAGACCCATTCATGGCCCGTCATGTCTTTCTTGGCCTTGCATTCGTAGGCGATCTTGCCCACGCCTACCGTCTGCATGGCCACCTGGTGGCCATCGGGCACTTTCACGGCGTTGGGCAATTGCTCCTGCGAATAGCGCGCGCTCATGGGAGCGCAGGCGCTCAGCAGCAGGGCGGCACACAGCACGGTGAGGGAAGGGGCGGTATGGCGTGGGGCGATGATGGCATGCATGGCGGACTCCTGGTAGTTGGCTCAACCGGCTGGTTGATATCATTACTACGCAGGGGTTTGCCATTTGGATGCAGCCAGGAAAAAAATAATTTATTCCGGCGTTTCTTTCTTGCTGAAACGCTGCGCCAGTGCCAGCACGACGGGCATGGCGGTGGTGGCGTGCTTGAGCAGCGCGCCGCTAGCCCGCAGCAGCGGCAGGAAACGGCGCGGACGCACGAGCACGAGGCCCAGCACGGCGCCCCCTATCATCAGGGGAATTTTGAAGCGCGTGGCCAGGGTGTGGCGCAGATTGCCGCCCGTGAGCGGTTCCAGCAATTGCCGCGTCTGCACGCCCAGGGCCAGGCGCTGCAGCGCGCATTCGGCCAGCAGCGCATCGCGCCGCTGCGCCAGGCTGGCGGCCGTATGCACATGCGACAGTTTGGTGGGATGCGTGGTCATGGCCGCTCCGATCCCCGGCGGGCCAGCAGTTGCAGCTCGTCCAAGTCTTTGTTCAGTTCGGAAAGTGTGAAGGACAGCAGTTTCGGCTTGCTGCGGAAACTGGCGCGCACGCCCAGCAGGGTAGCGATGGCGGCGACGATGAAGACGGCGGCCGTGATGGCGATGGCGGCGATGCGGTGCGTATCCCAAAATAATACGATGACGAGGAACACGATCAATACGAGGCCGACGAACAGGCACAGCAGTGCCAGCATGGCCAGCGCCAGATAGGACAGGAAGCGCAGCGACTCTTCTTCCATTTCCACGGCCGCCAGGGCCAGACGGGTCTGGACGATGGCGGCGAGGGTCGCTGCGACTTGGGCGACATGGTGCACGATAGCCATATGCTGCCTTTCGCGTCAGGAGACGGCCTATGCCGTCGGTGCTGCGTCGGTACTAACTAGCGGCGTGACGAGGAAAGCAGCAGGCCGAACAGCACACCCACGACGGCGCCCGCGCCCACGGCTTTCCATGGATTGTCCTGCACGTATTCGTCGGTGGCCTTGGCCGCCTTCTTGGTACGTTCGAGCAAATCTTCTTCCAGCTTGATCAAGTCTTTCTTGGCCGTTTCCAGGGTGGCGATGAACTTGTCCTTGACGGCTTTGACATTCTCGCCCGTCTGATCCTTGGCGCCATCGAGCCAGCCTTCCGCTTCGTCGATGACGTTCTTCAAGTCGCCGACCAGTTTGTCGCGCGCCTTGTCGGCGTCGGCGAGGATGCTGTCGTTGCTGGATTTTCCGGTATGTATCGAGCTCATGTATTACCTCTTGGAAGTGAAACTGCACAGTGAAATACCAGTGTAGGCAGCTGCGGCCAGGCTGTCTTGCGCCGCCTCAAGGGCTACCGCGGCGCAAGGGGTATTGCTTAACGGAAAGCAAAGTCCAGTACGACGCCTGCAAACACCGCTGCTCCTAGCCAGTTATTATGCCGGAATGCCGCAAAACACGGCATACGCTCGCGTGCGCGGATCAGGGTGTAGTGGTAAACGGCGCAGCCGGCCGCCACCACCAGCCCCGCGACGAACCAATAACGCAAGCCCAGGTACCAGCCGCATGCGAGCCACAGCAGCAGGAAAACGGCATAGCAGAACATGACGATGGCCACGTCGTAGCGGCCGAAGGTGATGGCCGACGTCTTGATGCCGATTTTTAAATCGTCGTCGCGGTCGACCATCGCGTATTCCGTATCGTAGGCCACGGCCCAGAAGACATTTCCCAGCAGCAGCAGCCAGGCGACGACGGGCACGGCATCCGTGATGGCGGCAAAGCCCATGGGGATGCCGAAGCCGAAGGCGATGCCGAGATACGCTTGCGGAATGGCAAAGAAGCGCTTGAAGTAGGGATAGGTGCCGGCGATGATGACGGCCGCCACGGACAGTTGCTTGGTCAGCGCATTCAGGGGCAGGATCAGGCAAAAGGCCAGCACGGTGAGCACGCCGGCCACGGCCAGCGCTTCCTTGCCACTGATGCGTCCGCTGGTGATGGGGCGCTCCGCCGTGCGCTTGACGAATTTGTCGATATCCTGGTCGGCGTAGTCGTTGATGGCGCAGCCGGCCGAGCGCATCAGGAAAGTGCCGAGAGTAAAGATGAGCAGCAGCCGCCAGTCCGGCACGCCCTGCTGCGCCAGCCACAGCGCGCACAGGGTAGGCCACAGCAGCAATACGGTACCGATAGGCTTGTCCAGCCGTATCAGGCGGAAATACAGCGCCAGCTTGTTCATGGAAGACTCGATCTTGTTGAAGAGAAAGGTCGATTATCGCAAATAGTACGTAAATGTACTATTTTGCGCCTGGGGCGCTAGTCGTCGTCTTCGCACAAGGGGGTGATGCCGGGCAAGTTGCAGCTGGCGATGGCCGCGCACAGGGCGTCGATGGCCGCCTTGCGCGTAAAACTCTTGCGCCACAGCATCACTACCCGGCGCGATGGCACGGGTTCCGCGAACGGCCGGTATTCGAGCATGCCGTCGGTGGCGTGCATATTGGCGACGGAGGCGCGCGGCAAGACGGTCAGGCCGATGCCGCTGGCCACCATGTGGCGGATGGTTTCCAGTGAAGAACCTTCAAACGTGCGCTGCATGCCGTTGCCGGGCGAGGAAAAACGCGCCATTTCGGGGCACACTTCCAGCACCTGGTCGCGGAAACAGTGGCCATTGCCCAGCAGTAGCATGGTTTCCGATTTCAAATCCTGCGCGGCGATTTTGTCGCGCGCCGTCCATGGATGCTGGCGCGGCATGGCCACGACGAACGGTTCGTCGTACAGTTCCTGCATGGCCATGCCGTGTTCGGGCAGGGGCAGGGCCATGATGGCCACATCCAGTTCGCCCTGGCGCAGCAATTCGAGCAGGCGTACCGTGAAGTTTTCCTGCAAAATCAAGGGCATCTGCGGTACCTGGTCTATCATGGCCTTGACCAGGGGCGGCAGCAGGTAGGGGCCGATCGTGTAGATCACGCCCAGGCGCAGGGGACCGGCCAGCGGGTCCTTGTTTTGCTTGGCGAGTTCCTTGATGGCGGCCGTCTGTTCCAGCACGCGCTCGGCTTGCGCAATGATCTGCGCGCCCAGAGGGGTGACGGAGATTTCCGCGCCGCCCCGTTCGAACAGGACGACGCCCAATTCGTCTTCGAGTTTTTTGATGGCCACTGACAGGGTGGGCTGGGCAACGAAACAGGCTTCGGCGGCATGGCCGAAGTGCTTCGCTCGCGCGACTGCAACGATATATTTCAGTTCAGTCAGTGTCATAGCTTGATTGAAACACAGGAAGTACTTACTTGCAATGAATGAAAGGTGGCGCAAACGTGAAACTGTCGCGTCGATGGCGTATTGTAGCGGATCGCCCCCTATAATGCGGGACCGGGCGGCGGAGGGAGAGGGCAATGGAATTGCAGATACAGGCGCTGGAAGCGGCAATCAATTACTGGCGTGTCAGGCAACCGGCGCGCGGCAATGAATATGCGCTGTCGCCGCCCGTCAGCCGACTGGCCCGCGTGTATGCGCTGATGATTTATTACCGGCAAGATCGCATCGCCGAAGAGGGCCTGGAACCGGCCATCCTGGCCTTGATCGATGCCTGGCGCCGCGATGGCGGCGGCATCCAAGGCGATAGCCACGCCTGAACGTGAGCATGTCGTGACCGTATTTAACCCAACAAGAGATATCCATGCCTGACTTTGAAAACAAACTGTGCGGCCGCGACGAACTGCGCGCCCGCGCGCAAGCGCTGCCGAAACCGGTGGTGGTGACCAACGGCGTGTTCGACATCCTGCACCGCGGCCACGTGACGTATCTGGCGCAGGCGCGCGCGCTGGGCGCTTCGCTGATCGTTGCCGTGAATACTGATGCTTCAGTGAAACGTCTGGGCAAGGGCGACGACCGTCCCCTGAACAATTGCGAAGACCGCATGGCCGTGCTGGCCGCGCTGGAAGCGGTGAGCCTGGTCGTGCCGTTCTCGGAAGACAGCGCCCTGGAAGTGGTGCAGGACATCGAGCCGGAAATCTATGCCAAGGGCGGCGACTACGATATGGCGGCCATTCCCGAAGGGCGTGCCGTGCTCGCGTATGGCGGCCAGGCCGTGGCCATCGATTTCGAGCACGACCGTTCGACCACCAAGCTGTTGACGAAAGTGCGGGCGCAGCAGGGCTGAAGGCCGCCGTCAATGTTTCCATACAGATAAAAAGACGTTACTATGAGAACTGCCAGCGCTGCGACTTCGTTTCGACAGCCCCAGCACGTTACACCGTCTGATTGCATCGTTTGTCATAGAAAATAAATGGATCATAAAACTTCTGGGGATTGGCCACTGCCCTCCGGCGCCTGGTACGTCGATGACGAGGGCGCATGGAGCATGCAGCGCAGCGCGGACGGCCAGAACGTCTCGCCCTTGGTGAGCGATGCCGATATCGGCAAGCTGATGCTCGCGCGGCGCCTGCCCGCAGCCGCCGGCGCACCCGTGCGCCAGTTTCCGCCCGAATTCTCGTTCGACCCCGCTTCGGGCGCGGCCTTGCAAGTGCCGCCCGACACTTCCGCCACGCCGCCGTGGGTGCCGCCGTACGGCGCTTATCCCGTCAGCGACGTGCCGCCGGCCGGCCCTGCCGGCTTGCGCCAGGCCAGCGTGCCCCTGAAACTGGCCGACCAGCGCGCGCGCGAAGAGCATGCGCAGGCCGATGCCTCGCTACCCATGCCGCCGCCCGGCGAATACGAATTCTTTTCCGCCCAGTTCGGCACCAGCGCGCCCGCGCTGCTGGCGCTCGACCCGCGCAAGGCCGTCCTGCACGCGTGGCTGCCCGCTTCGAAACGCTGGCTGGCGCTGGACCCCGACTATGGCAGCCTGCTGGCCGAATCGGACCTGGCCCACGGCGCCTGGCGCGCCGAGCTGGTGCCGGAGTTCAATAGCGTGCTGGTCTTGCCGACCAGCCATGGCCTGGCCTGCATCCGTCCCGACGTGCCTTCGCTCACCTACGTGGTCGAGCACGTGGGCGGCGCGCCGTGCGTGGCCAGCCCCGTCTGGTTCCAGAACCGCCTGTGGGCGCCGCTGCGCGACGACGATGGCCGCATCCGCTTCGTCAACCTTGATGCCGCGCAAAAGCCGGGCAGCGACGTACTGCTCGACGGTGTGGTCGACCTGGGCACCGTCAGCGCGCCCGTGGCCTACAACCGCATGGCCGTGTGGCCCTGCGCCAACGGCCAGCTGCGCTTGCAGCTGCAGCCGGACGGCAACGTGGCTGCGTCGTTTACGCCCTGGCCCGAAGGGCTGGTGCCGCATTTCGAATTCGGCAGCCCCTACGTGTCGCGCGACGGCGGCCTGTGGCAGCTGTGCTTCGAGCGCAGCCGCGGCACCTATGTCTACGTGAAACTGGGCGCGCAGGCCGAACGGGCCGACGCGCTGGCGCCGCGCCTGTGTTCGGGCAGCTTCAATTACCGCTTCGCCACCAAGCTGAAAACGGCGCCGTGGGAAGAGCCGGAACACGGCGACGATGGCGGCAAGAACCAGGCCGTCATGCCGCTGCTGGAATCGAGCGTTGGCAACAGCGTCTTCGGCGTCAAGTTCGCCACCAGCGCCGGCCTGTCGAGCGTGCTGCGCTCGAACGAGCGCCTGGCGGCCCAGCTGGTGCAGGACGACGAATTGCGCGAAACCGTGTTCCACACGTTCGCCGTCAGCGAGCCGTGGCGTGTGCGCCTGTTTGTCCATGAAGGCATGCTGTGGGCGTACCACCCGCTGCTGTCGCGCATCGATGGCTGGGCCTTGCAGGCATGAAAGCGCGCATCCTGATCGCGGCCTGCGCCGCTTTGCTCAGTGCGGCCGGCGTGCAGGCGGCCGGCATCCAGCAAGCCTTTCTCGTGCAAAACTCGGGCTGGATGGAGCCGTTTTACACGGATGAACATTCGCAGCTGAAAGCCCTCGTGGGCGCCGTGGCGCAGGCCGCCACCAGCCCGTCCGATAAAGTCTACACCCTGGCCTTCAGCCAGAGCAGCGGCAGCAATGTGTCGCCCTCGCTGATCGGGCAGGGGCAGGGCGGCGCCGGCGTGGCGGGCCAGCTGGCGAACTTGGGCCTGGCGCGCAAGAGCGCCGGCGGCGCGCTGGCCGATACGGATTTCCAGGAAGCCGTCACGAAGACCATCACGGGTCCTTTCCAGTCCGCTTCCGGCATCGTGTGGATATTTACGAACAACAAGAACAGCCCGAACAACGACAGCCAGACGGCCGAGCGCAACCGCGACTTTTACCGGCTGCTGCACTTGGAACCGTCGATCACCAAGACGGTGGTGTTTCCGTTGCGTATGCCCGTGCAGGGCAAGCTGTACAGCGCCAAGGGCTTGATGGTGTATGCGCTCGCCTACGGCCAGCCGGCGTCCGAGGCGTTGAACCGCATCCTGGCCGAAGGGCGGCTGTCGCAAGTGCTGACGCGCCCGCCCGCGCGCCTGAAACCGGTGGACCAGGATGCCGTGCGCATCGTGCCGCAGTCCGTCAAGAACAGCGCCAATGTGCACGCCAGCCTGGGCCGCGACGGGCGCACCATCGTGCTCGACGTCGATGCGGCGAATCTGGTGCCGCAAGTGGTGCTGCAGGCGTCCCTGCAAAACATGTTTTTCCCGTACGTGATCGACAGCGCCAAAGTGCACGCCAGCCTGGCTGGCCGGAACGCGCCCCTGCACGTTGCGCCGGATCAAATCCGCCAGCTGCAGCCGGGCGCCAGCCAGTCCGTGCAGGTACAGTTTGCGCTGCCGATGGCGCAAATCCCGTCGCCATGGTCGGCGCAGGCGATCGCCGCCATGGGCAAGCAGGTGATGCTGCCCATGCAGGCGCAGGTGGGGCTGTCGGAACAGCGGCTGGCGCTCGCGTCCAGCTTCGGCAAGGATTTGCAGGAACTGTTCCCCGGCGACCCGATCTCAAGCATGTTTACGCCACCCGACAGCGTGCGCGCGTCGCAGGCAACGATACCGCTGCTGGTGCGCATCCAGTATCCGCTGCTGCCCGTGCTGGTGATACTCGGCGGCGTGCTGGCGCTCGTGCTGGGCTTGCTGGCGCTGGGTTTGCTTGGCACGCGCGCCACGCGCTACAAGGTGATGGCCGACGGCGTGCAGCGGCAAGTGTTGTTGAAACCATTTAAAAGCGTGCAGATCCGCGACGATGACGGCCGCGACATCGGCGAACTCAAGCGGGGCCTGGGCAAGCCGGCCGTCGTGCGCGTGGCCGAGGGCCATACCCTGAGCCTGGCCTGAACACAGATTCCTTTTTAATTAGTCAAATCCACCAGAGGCATACCATGGCGCAAGACACTCCCAAAGACAACGCAGGTTTCACTTTGCCAGCCCCGGCGTCCGCGCCGCCCGCCGCCGATGCACCTGCTGCCGGCGCAGCCGCCACCACGGCCACGACCGAACCTGCGCCCGCGCTCGACCCCGCCAGCACGACCGACACCTCGTCGCGCGACACCCTGATCGGCGGCGTCGTGCTGTTGCTGCTGTTCATCGCCTTTTTCTTTGCCAAGAATGCCTATGCGAATGGCCTGGTCGCCAAGCGCGTGCCGCCGAACAAGGCCAATGCCTCGGGCTGGTGGTTGTTCATCTTCCTGGCCAGCCTGGCGACCGGCGTCGTGCTGGCCGCCGTGAACGCGCATAAATTCCTCGCGCCATTGTTCATGGGACCGCTGGTGCTGGTGGGCCTGGTTGCGTTACTGTTGACCTTTACTTCCAGCCGCCGCTAAGCACGCCGTAACACGTTTTATCCAAGGAATCACCATGGCAGAGAACCTGAACCAAACCATCACCGGCGGCGCCAGCGAGCGCAAGCAGGACAAGATCATCGAACTGCGCCCGACCCTGTTCATCGGCATCGGCGGCACGGGCATGCAGGTGCTGATGCGCGTGCGCCGGCGCGTACTCAACACCCTGTGGGGCGGCGCGGGCAACCGCACGCGCATCGAGGGCTTGGCCGACTTTCCTATCGCGCAATTCATCCATTTCGACCTCGACAATGGCGCCGTGATCGAAAGCGGCGAGTCGCAGGCGAAGGACTTGCAGTTCGACCAGGTGAAGTTCACGGACGATGACAAGGTGGTCGAATCGTTCGACATGGACAAGTACAGCCGTGATGAAGATTCCTTGGAAAAATATCCGCACATCAAGGAATGGCTGCCGTTGACGCCGCAGCGCATCCGCGAATTGCGTTTCGACATGAGCAGCGGCGCCGGCCAGATCCGCGCCGTATCGCGCCTGTATTTCTTCGACAAGTACGCAAAGATCCGCGACAAGATCCGTCTGAAATTGAAAGCCCTGAAGGCGGGCCTGTCGCATGAGCGCCAGCTGGCCGAGCTGGGTTTGCGCATGGAAACGAACCGTTTCCGCATCGTCATCGTCGGTTCCGTGGCGGGTGGTACGGGTTCCGGCTCCTTCCTCGACATGGGCTTGCTGGCGCGCTGGCTGGCGCGCAGCGAAGTGGGCGCGGCCGACGTGGAGCTGATGTTGTTCTTGCCGACCGGCTACACCAAGGCCAACAAGGACCGGGTCGAGGCTAACGGCTATGCGGCGCTGATGGAGCTGGAATCGGCGATGATGGGCAACAAGGGTTATGTTGGCCGCTGGGATGCCTACGACCGTCCGGAACTGACGCGCGAGCCCTACAGCGAGGTTTACCTGATCGATTCGGGTAACCTTGCCCAGCAGCACACCAAGGATGTCAGCGACGTCTACCACATGGTGGCTGATTCGCTGTTCGAGGATTTCGCCTCGGCCGACTTCGCGCGCGCCAAGCGCTCGATCGCCGTCAACCAGGCGCAGCACAAAAACTCGCTGTACAACGCGCCCGTGCCGCAAGACCGCTTCGGCGACATGCGGCTGTATTTCTCGAAGCGCTTTTCCTCGTTCGGCATGGCCGTGCTCGACACGCGCCAGGAAGCGGCGCGCGACGAGCGGGCCCACCGCTGGGCCGGCGCCATGCTGCAAGCGTTCTTTGGCGTGGGCGGCACGGATGCGGGCGCCAACCGGGCCACGGATACGCAGCGCGATAACTTCCTCGCCGCCAATATGTTCCTGAAGGGCACGCCGTTCAGCGATTTCCCCGAGTTTTCCGACAAGAGCATCGAACTGAAGCGCTCCAGCGGCGACTTCATCGATTTCCGCGTCGTCGACGAATTGCTGGAAGACCGCCACGGCCACTTGCTGGCCGGCGTGGAAAACCGCGTCAACACGCGCATCAACGATATCCGCACGGGCTTTGACCGCAGCGAATGGCCGGCGCAAGTGCGCGATGCCATGAAGCACCTGGAACGCGACGCCGTGCGCGACCAGGATTCCACGGCCGACACGACGGAAGACCGCATCAGCAAGCGCCGCCGCGAAGTGCTGGAAGACGTCAAGAAAGTCGTGCGCGACCAGCTGTATGGCTACCTGGACAACAAGGAATTCGGCGGCCTCGAATACGTGCTGTCGCTGGTGGAACAGATCAAGGATCGCATCGAGGCGCCGGGCAGCGGACTGACGGCGCAGATCGGCAACAATGCCGAGCGCTACCGCGAAATCAAGGAAGCCGTGCGTTCGCGCGAATACGAGCGCCTGCTGAACAACCTGGAGCAGACGCGCAGCACCTTCGGCTTCCTCAGCAACGGCGAAAAGCAGGCGGGCGTGGTGATGGACCATTTACGCACGGAAATGGCGAATGCGCTGAAATTCCATCTGCGCGCCAAGGCGGCGGACGAGTCCGTGATTTTGCTGGGCGAACTGTCGCGCTGGCTGGGCAATCGTGTCGGCGTCGACGCGCAAGGCCGCGCGCAGTGGAATGGCCTGGTGGGCGAGCTGCAAACGGGCCGCGAAGGCGTGCTGGCCATGCTGGCCGAATTGAAAACGGCGAACACGATTTTGCAAAAGGACCTGGACAAGGAACACGCGACCCTGATCGTCATTCCCGTCACGGAAAAAGACATCGCGCTGCCATCGGCGGCCACCTTGCGCCAGTGGGCCGATGAAGCGTTCAAGGACATGGGCGGCTCGAAAGCGCTGTTCCCCATGCTGGGCGAACCGGCGCAGCGAGGCTTGATCCTGGCCAAAGTCACGCGCATGGCCGAAAACATGATCGCCACGACCAGCCTCGTGGAAGGGGCGACGAGCACGCCCGACCCGCTGTTCGAAGCGCTCGAACAGATGGAGGTGTCCGAACGCCTGGACCGTTTCCGCAAGCTGCTGGCCTGCTCGATGCCGTGGATCGACGCCAATATGGCGGGCGACTTCACGGTCGTGTCGGACCAGTTCAAGTGCGTGATCGGCGTGGCCAACGCGGCCGCCTTCAAGGCGAAGTTCGGCGCCGAGCTCGAATCGTGCATGCCGACCCAGGTGGGCATCACGGTGAGCCAGCTGGAAATCGTCGAAACGGGCATCCGCGGTCGCGCCGTCTGCTATTGCGAGCTGGCCGGCGTGCCGATGACGGTGCTGCGCGGCCTGGAAGGCTGGCGCACCAGTTACCGCAAGGAAGGCGACAACGACAAGGCGCCGACCCACACGCATATCGACCCGACGCAATTCACGCACCCGATCGCACCGAACACGGACGAGATGAAGCGCCTGGCGGAAGACTTCGGCGAATTCCTGCAAGCGATCATGCTGGGCGTGCTGACGCGCCACACGGGCCGCGTCGTGCCGCCGGGCCAGTACCAGTTTGCCGTCGAGCCGGGCGACTTGCGCCGTATCGGCAACGAGCGGGCCATCCGCCAGAACGGCATGCCCGCCTCGTACCAGAAAAATATCGCCCTGCGCATCGAGGAAAAATTGACGGCGCTTGACGCCGTGCAGACGGCCGCCATGGCGGCGCTGGCAAAATACTATGAACGCACCGTGTATGCGCCCAAGCTGGTGGCGCAGGCCGATGGTTCGCAGCTGCCCTACGTCGGTTTTGGCAGCGCCATTTCCGCCGAAGTGGGTGCGCGCCTGCGCGAGTCGGCGCGCCGCAAGGGCATGGCCAGCGACGAGCTCGACCGCACGGTGCAAACCCTGCTGGGCCGCCTGAAGGAATGGGCGAACGTCATCGGCGACTCCGACAGCGATGCCTATGACTGGGAAGTGCGCGAGCCGGAAGCGGACGGCCAGCCGCGCCTGAAGTACGCGATCAAGGCGGAAATGCTGGAAGCGGGGCGCCTCGAGCAATTGCTGCGCCCGGCCGGCGCGGCCGTTGCCCCGGCGGCGGCCGTGTTCGGCATGGCGCAGCCACCGCTGGGCGGCATGCCGCCGCTGGTGGAATACCAGTATTTCCTGGGCATTAATGGCCAGCAGCAGGGACCGTTTACGGCCCAGCAGATCGTGCAGTACGTGCAGGCGGGACAGGTCGCACCGGCCACCACCAAGGTGTGGCGCGCCGGCTTGCCGGCCTGGGCCGACTTGGCCCAGTTCCCCGAACTGGCGCCCTTGTTCCTCAGCGCGCCGCCACCGTTGATGCCGCCGCCCCTGTGAACGCTGGAATGACGCTGGAATGAAGGAATAGTT
This sequence comes from Janthinobacterium sp. 67, assembly GCF_002797895.1. Taxonomy (NCBI): domain Bacteria; kingdom Pseudomonadati; phylum Pseudomonadota; class Betaproteobacteria; order Burkholderiales; family Oxalobacteraceae; genus Janthinobacterium; species Janthinobacterium sp. 67. The sequence goes on from NZ_PGES01000001.1 coordinate 5,029,223, forward strand.
TTGGATATTTGTAACAAATGCAAGACGGGCCTGTGGACCGTTGTCAGCCATTGCCCGTACTGCGGTCACGTGGTGGCGGGTGCTGCCCAGCCAGCCGCGGCCGTGCCGCCGCCGCTGCCTGTGCCAGAGCCTTTGCCAGTGCCAGCACCGCCGCCGGTAGCGCCCAAGCCGCCGCCCGTGCCGGTGGCGCCTGCGCCTGCGCCGAAGGCGGTACCGAAACCGGCTGTCGTTCCACCGCCAGCGCCGCCGAAGCCGGTCCAGCCGCAAGCCGTGCCCAAGCCCGCGCCCGTGCCGCCATCGGTGCCACCCGTGCCATCACCGCCGCGCAAGTGGCTGCGCTGGCTGGGCGGCATCGCCGTGCTGGCGGCCGTCATCGTCTACATGAATGGCAAGCCGGGCGGCAAGAATGAATCGGCCTGCAATGACGCCATCGATAGCGGCCTCAAGCTGGTAGCGGATGGCAGCCTGGACGGCGCCCGCCAGAAGCTGGCGACGGCGAAGAATGTATGCACGGGCAAGTCCAGCGCGAAGGCCGACGATTTGCAGGCGGCCATCGGCAAGGCCGGCGCCGCGTCTAGCGGCTGCCAGCGCAGTGTGCGCGCCATCGAGCGCGCGATCGACGGCCATCAATTGCAGAGCGCCGCCAAGGGCATTGCCGCGCTCGACATCGATTGCGCGGGCGCATCGAGCGTCGATTCCTTGCGCAAGCAGCTGGCGCGCCAGCAGGCGGCAGCCGCGTCCGTGCTGGTGGGCGTGCGCCAGGCGCTCGACGGCAAGGATGCGACGGCGGCACAAAATGGCATCGCCAGGCTGGAAGCGATCGACCGCGAAGCGGTGGAATTGCCGCAGTTGAAGGCGGACGTGCGGGCGCTGTCGGCGCCTGCCCCTGTTTCTGTCCAAGCCCCGGCGCCGGTATCAATGCCGGCACAGCAGGAACCGGCGCCCGCGCGCGCGGTCGAACGCTCAGCGCTGGCCGAACGCCGTCCGCCGGAAACGGCGCCCGTCGATAGCGGCGCGGCCATGCGCAACGAGATGGCGCAATCGTTCCTGCGCGATGCCGAGCGTTCTTTGCTGGAAGGCAAATTCGATGCGGCCAAGACGTATCTGGAAAGCGCGCGCCGCGTCGATCCGGGCAATGCGCGCATCGACAATTTGTCGCGCCGCATCCGCGAGCGCGAACGGCAAGTGCTGCAGACGGAAACAACGATCAATTAGCAATCTGGGGAGTCACCATGCTGAACCACACTACCATGCGCGCTGCCGCTGCGCTGACCATCGCGGCCATGCTGGCCGGCTGCGCCACGGCGCCGATGAACCCGAACGGCGTACGCCAGGATAGTTCCTATCCGCAAGGCGGAACCCAGGCGGCCACGGATGAAGACCCGTGCAGCGTGGGCACCTCGGCCGCTGCCGGCGCGGCCGTGGGAGCGCTGCTGGGGGCATTGGCGGGAGGCAAGAATGGCGCGCTGAAGGGCGCGGCCATCGGCGGCGGCCTGGCGGCGGCCGGTTGCCTGGCCATCAATGTCAATTCGCGCCAGACCAAGACGGCGGCACAGGCCGACCGCGACTATATCCGCACACGGGGCGCGCTGCCGCGCGAGCCGCAAGTGGTGTCGTACACGCCGCAGCTGAGCGCCTCGACCGTCAAGCGCGGCCAGCCGTTCAAGGTCAATTCGGTGGTGGAACTGGTCAACGGCAGCGCACAAAGCGTCAACGACGTGCGCGAAGAGCTGGTCGTGCTCGATCCGCAAGGCCAGCCGTTCAAGTCCGGCTCGAAAGCGCTGGCCAGCAACAACAAGTCGGGCGGGCGCTTTGAAAACTCGTTCCAGCTGACCTTTCCGGAAGGCGTGTCGCAAGGCGTGTATGGCGTCAGGACGAATCTGTACGTGAACGGCAAGCTGGCCGCCACGCGCGACTTGCGTACGCAGCTGGTGATGCTGGATGTGGATACGCGCGTTGACGCGCAGCTGGCGCTGCGCAGATCGCCGTATGCAAACGGGTAGGTCGGATTAGCGGGGTAAAGCCCCGCGTAATCCGACAACACCACTAACGCCAACAATGTTGTCGGATTACGGCCCCTTGGGCCTAATCCGACCTACGCGCCGCCCTGGTAGCCATGCTGGCGCCACGCTTCGTAGACGACCACGGCCACCGTATTCGACAGATTCAAACTGCGGTTGTCCGGGCGCATCGGCAGGCGGATGCGTTGTTCGGCGGGAAAGCCGTCGCGCAGGGCCGGTTCCAAGCCCTTTGTTTCCGAGCCGAATACGAATACGTCGCCCGGCAGGAAGGCCACGTCGCCGAACGGACGCGAGCCGCGCGTCGTCATGGCGAACATGCGGGACGGGTCGGGCTGGGTGTCGGCCAGGAACGCGTCCCAATTCTTGTGCACCTTCATGTTGGCGTAATCGTGGTAATCGAGGCCGGCGCGCTTCATCTTGGCATCGTCGAGCGGAAAGCCCAGCGGTTCGACCAGGTGCAGCTGCGCGCCCGTATTCGCGCACAGGCGGATGACGTTGCCCGTATTGGGCGGGATTTCAGGTTCTACCAAAACAACGTGAAACAAAATGCTCTCCTTATATAAGTGATGCTAGCGTGGCGGCGTGCGCGCCACCACCAGTATGCTGACCCTGGCCGCGCCCGCGCTCTTGCAGGCGGCCGCCAGGGCGTTGACGGTATGGCCGCTGCTCATCACGTCGTCGACGATGCCGACATGACACCCTTGCAATAGCGGGGCGTGTTCGGGCGCGATGGCGAATGCGTGCGCCAGGTTGGCTTGCCGTTCCTGCGGCGCCACGCCGCTTTGCGCCCGGGTTTCGCGCACCCGCAGCGCCAGGCGGGGCTGCAGCGGAACGTCCAGCAGGCGCGCCAGCGGACGGGCAATTTCCAGCGCCTGATTAAAGCCCCGTTCGGCCAGCCGGGCCGGGCCCAAGGGCACCGGACACAGCAACTGCGGCGCCTCCCACTCTGGTTGTTGCTGAATGGCAACATGCAGCAGTTGCGCAAACAGGGGCGCCAGCGCCAGGCGCGCGCCGAATTTCAGCTGCAGCAGCAACTGGTCGACGGGCGCCGCATAATCAAACGCCGTGATCGTGGCGTCATACGCGGGCCCGTGGCGCAAACAGCGTCCGCACAACAACGCCACCTCGATGTCCGCGAGCGGATTGGCGCACTGGCGGCAGCGGTGGCGCAGTTGCGCCAGATACTGCGCGCGGCAGGGCGGGCACAGCACTTGCGGGCAGCCCATGCCGCACAGCGCGCATTGCGCCGGCAGCACCGTGGCGCCCAGCCACAGCCGCAGCGCCTGCCACGCGGCATCAAGGCGGTGCCGGGTGGCCGTCCGCATCGCGATGGCCTCGTTCCATGTACACTGCCGACATTATCTCACCTCACCCGATTCAACATGCCAGTTCCCACCAGTCCGCCCAAAATGAGTGCGCCCATCGATGCGGTGCAAGTACGCGATTTCTTTTCCCGTCCGGCGCGCGTCGCGCCATCGGACTTCCTGCGCCGCGAAGTGTCGGCACGCATGCACGAGCGCCTGGAGCTGGTGAAAATCACGCCCTTGCGCGTGCTCGACGCCGGCTGCGGCCCGGGCGCGGACTTGGCGCAGTTGCACAAGGATTATCCCGCCGCGCAGATCATCGGTCTCGATGCAGCGCAAGCGATGATGCAGGCGGCGCGCGCGCCCGCGTCGAAACTGGCCGGCCTGAACCAGTTCCTGAGCAAACTCTTGCCGGCCAAGGCGGGTGTGGATTTGCTGTGCGGCGACCTGGGCGACTTGCCGCTGGCGGCCAACAGCGTCGACCTCGTATGGTCGAACCTGGCGCTGCACTGGCACGCCCAGCCCGACCGCGTGTTTGCGGAATGGCGGCGCGCGCTGCGCCTCGATGGCTTGCTGATGTTTTCCTGTTTCGGTCCCGACACCTTCCGCGAAGTGCGCGACGCCTTTGCCGAGGCGGACTTGTATCCGCACGCCTTGCCCTTTGTCGACATGCACGACTTTGGCGACATGCTGGTCGAGACGGGCTTTTCCACGCCCGTGCTGGACATGGAGATCATCACCGTGACCTACGACACGGCGGAAAAACTGCTGGCGGACGTGCGCGCCTTCGGCGGCAATCCGCTGACCACGCGCCGGCGCGGCCTGATGGGCAAGGCGGCCTGGCAGCGCATGCTGGCCGCGCTGGAAAAGATGCGCCGTCCCGACGGCAAGCTGGGCCTGAGTTTCGAGGTGATCTATGGCCACGCCTTCCGTCCCGCGCCGCGCGTGACGCGCAACGGCGAGGCGATCATCCGTTTCGACCTGCCGCGCAAGCCCAAATAAAAGGGCAAAGAAACCGACACTTGGTCGGCATCCGCGCATGGATGTTGCAGCAAGCGTTGCAAAGCGCGCGGCGGCCGGGAGACGTGCGCGCACAAAGCCGATTATTGCTTGATGGATTCAAGTTTACTTGATTATAATCGTTGATTGTTTGTCAGCTTGCCAAGTAGAAAAAACAAGGGCTGCATACAAAATAAAAAAAACAAAGCGAGACGAATTCGAAGTTACTGCATTAGTATAGTAACCATCTTCCACACGAGGCCATTTCGATGTGGGGAAGAAAAACAGGGTTCCAGCATGGTTGTGCGCCGCCGTTTTTGCTGCGGCAGCCAGCATGGAATTCGCTGGTGCTTGACGCGCATGGCCGTATTCCGGCCGTGTTGCTTTCATGGAGGAGCGGCAGCGGTCCAGTACGGAGAAGTCCGCAGCCGTTTAAAATATCATTATTTTTTGGGTGGTTGGGGAAAACATGACACATGCAAAGCGACTTCAATCGTTGCTGCTCGGGCTGTCTTTGACAGCGTTTGGCATCGGGCGATGGGCCACGGCGGCACCGGCTGCCGGCACCTATCCCGGCACCGGCGGTCCCGTGCCGCTCGAAATGAATCTGCAGCCGCCGGCGACACAGATCGCCCATGAAATCTACGATTTGCACACCCTGATGATGATCATCTGCCTGGTGATCTTCGTGGCCGTGTTCGGCGTCATGTTTTACTCCATCTTCAAGCACCGCAAGTCCCTGGGCCACAAGCCGGCCACTTTCCACGAAAGCACCACCGTCGAGATCGCCTGGACCGTCGTGCCTTTCCTGATCGTCATCGGCATGGCCCTGCCTGCCACGCGCACCGTCGTCGGCATGAAGGATACCTCGAACGCCGATATCACCATCAAGGCCACGGGCATGCAGTGGAAATGGGGCTATGACTACCTGAAAGGCGAAGGCGAAGGCATTTCCTTCCTTTCCAACCTGTCCACGCCGCGTTCGCAAGTGGGTGCGCCGGGCGCGCCGCCGACGGAAAAACGCGGTGAAAACTACCTGATCGAAGTCGATAACGAAGTCGTCGTGCCGGTCAACAAGAAGATCCGCATGGTACTGACGGCCAACGACGTCATCCACGCCTGGTCCGTGCCCGCCTTCGGCGTCAAGCAGGATGCGATTCCCGGCTTCGTGCGCGACACCTGGTTCAAGGCCGACCATATCGGCACCTTCCGCGGCAATTGCGCCGAGCTGTGCGGCAAGGAACACGCGTTCATGCCCATCGTCGTCAAGGTCGTATCGAACGAAGACTACAAGGCCTGGGTTGATGTAAAACAAAAGGAAATGGCCGCATTGGCTGATGATCCAAGCAAGGTGTGGACCATCGACGAATTGAAGGTCAAGGGCGAGAAAGTGTATACGGCCAACTGCGTGGTCTGCCACCAGGCGACGGGCAAGGGCGTGCCCGGTGCGTTCGCGCCGCTGGACGGCTCGGCCGTGGTGAATGGTCCGAAAGCGGCACAGATCCACGTCTTGCTGAACGGGCAAAAGAGCGGCAAGTATCCCGCTGAAATGCCAGCCTGGAAACAGCTGTCCGACACGGACATTGCCGCAGTGATCACTTACACGCGCAATTCGTGGTCGAACAAGGCCGCAGAGAACATCGTTCAACCAGCCGAAATCGTGGCTGCACGCAAGTAATTAGGAGCCGCATATGAGTACTAGCACGAGCACCTTGGACCACGCCGGTCACGATCACGACCATGCCCACGACCACCCGACTGGCTACCGCCGCTGGCTGTTTGCCACCAACCACAAGGATATCGGTACCCTGTACCTGTGGTTCTCGTTCATCATGCTGCTGTCGGGCGGCGTGCTGGCCCTGATGATACGCACGGAACTGTTTCACCCAGGCCTGCAATTTTTCCACCCAGAATTTTTCAATCAGCTGACCACGATGCACGGCCTGGTGATGGTGTTTGGCGCCATCATGCCGGCCTTCGTCGGCTACGCCAACTGGATGATCCCGCTGCAAGTGGGCGCGTCCGACATGGCGTTTGCCCGCATGAACAACTTCTCGTTCTGGTTGCTGCCACCGGCCGCGCTGCTGCTGGCCACGTCCTTCCTCGTGCCGGGCGGCGCCACGGCTGCCGGCTGGACCCTGTATGCGCCGCTGTCGACGCAGATGGGGCCCGGCATGGACATGGCGATTTTCGCCATGCACCTGATGGGCGCCTCGTCCATCATGGGTTCGATCAACATCATCGTCACCATCCTGAACATGCGCGCACCCGGCATGACCCTGATGAAAATGCCGATGTTCTGCTGGACCTGGCTCATTACCGCCTATCTGCTGATCGCCGTCATGCCCGTGCTGGCCGGCGCCATCACCATGACCCTGACGGACCGCCATTTCGGCACCTCGTTCTTTAACGCGGCAGGCGGCGGCGACCCCGTCATGTACCAGCACATCTTCTGGTTCTTCGGCCACCCCGAGGTCTACATCATGATTCTGCCGGCCTTCGGCATCGTCTCGCAGATCCTGCCCGCGTTTGCCCGCAAGCCTTTGTTCGGCTACGCCTCGATGGTGTACGCCACGGCCTCGATCGCGATCCTGTCCTTCATCGTCTGGGCGCACCACATGTTTACCACCGGCATGCCGGTGACGAGCCAGCTGTTCTTCATGTACGCGACCATGCTGATCGCCGTGCCGACAGGCGTGAAAGTGTTCAACTGGATCGCCACGATGTGGAAGGGTTCCATGACGTTCGAGACGCCGATGCTGTTCTCGGTCGGCTTCATCTTCGTGTTCACCATGGGCGGCTTCACGGGCCTGATCCTGGCCGTGACGCCGATCGACATCCAGCTGCAGGATACCTATTACGTGGTGGCGCACTTCCACTACGTGCTGGTGGCCGGTTCGCTGTTCGCCCTGTTCGCCGGCTTCTACTACTGGTCGCCGAAATGGACGGGCCACATGTACAACGAGACGCGCGGCAAGATCCACTTCTGGCTGTCCCTGATCACGTTCAACGTGACCTTCTTCCCCATGCACTTCCTGGGTCTGGCCGGCATGCCGCGCCGCTACGCCGACTATCCGGCGCAGTTCACGGACTTCAACATGATCGCCTCGATCGGCGGCTTCGGTTTCGGCCTGATGCAGGTGTACTTCCTGTTCTTCGTGGTCTTGCCGACCATCCGCGGCGGCAAGGCTGCGCCGGCGAAGCCATGGGAAGGCGCGGAAGGCCTGGAATGGACCGTGCCGAGCCCGGCGCCTTTCCACACGTTTGAAACGCCGCCGACCGTGAAATGAGGTATCCCGGGCCGGCGTGTTGCGCGGCCCGTCTTGCATAAAGTGCCTGTCATGACCGAACGTAAAAAACCGAACAACCTGCGTACCGGGCTGATACTGGCCGCCCTGGCGGCCTTCTTCTTCCTGTCCGTGTTCGCCAAACGGCTGTGGCTGTCGTGACGACGCCCGCGCAACAGGAAACACGCGGTCTGAACCGCAAGATGCTGGGCAAGCTGCTCGTCATTGCCGTGCTGATGTTCGGCTTTGGCTATGCCCTGATTCCCGTCTACAAGCAAATTTGCGAAGTGATGGGCATCAACGTGCTGACGCAAAAAGATGGCACGGTGGCTTACGACAACAATACGCAGGTCGACACGACGCGCAGCATCACCGTCGAGTTCGACGGCAATGCGCAGGGGCCTTGGCGCTTCCGCCCGACCGTGTCGAGCATGCAGGTGCATCCGGGCGAACTGGTGACCGTCATGTATGAAGTGGTCAACACGCAAAACCGCGTCGTCAATGCGCAAGCCATCCCCAGCTATGCGCCGCAAAGCGCCACGCCGCATTTCAAGAAGGTCGAGTGCTTCTGCTTCAAGCAGCAGACCCTGAAGGCCAAGGAAGCGCGGCAGATGCCGGTGGTGTTCTTTCTCGACCCGGCCCTGCCGAAAGAGGTGAAGACCATCACCCTGTCGTACACGTTTTTCGAGATTGCCGGTCTGAGCCAGGCTCAGACGCCGGCCGTCCAATAGGAGAGTGACATGGGCGAATCCAAGCAGCCTGAAAAAGCGTCGTTCCTGTACTCGCTGCGAGCCGTCGTATGGTCGTTTACAGGCTTGCGCCGCAAGAGCGATTTCGACACGGATTCGGCCAAGCTCAATCCCGTGCACATCGTCATCGCCGGTTTCCTGGTGGTGGCTTGCCTGATCGGCATCCTGATTTCAATTGTTAAATTCGTCGTTTTATAAATTATAAAAAACCACCCTACAAGTTTTTGAGGAGATGATGATGAGTTCCAACCACGCCGCCGCACCCTATTATTTCGTGCCCGGGCCGTCGCGCTGGCCCATGCTGGGCGGCGCCAGCCTGCTGCTGACCATGATCGGCGCCTCGGCCTGGGTCAATGACGTCTCCTGGGGCCCGTACGTGAACTACCTGGGCATCGCCGGGATCCTGCTGGTGCTGTATTTCTGGTTCGGCGACGCCATCAGCGAGTCGGAGCAGGGCCTGTACAGCGAGCGCATCGACCACTCTTTCCGCTGGAGCATGAGCTGGTTCATCTTTTCGGAAGTCATGTTCTTCGCCGCCTTCTTCGGCGCCCTGTTCTATGCGCGCAGCATCTCGATGCCGTGGCTGGCCGACCTCGACCACAAGGTGATCTGGCCTGATTTCGCCGCCCACTGGGGCAATACTGGCCCGGCCGGCACGGTGCAGGAATTCACCACCATGACGCCGTTCTGGATTCCAACCATCAATACGGCCCTGCTGCTGACGTCGGGCGTCACCTTGACGATTTCCCACCACGCGCTGCGCGCCGGCCACCGCGCCATGACGGCCCTGTTCCTGTTCGCCACCATCGTACTGGGCGCCATCTTCATGGGCTTCCAGGTCTACGAATACATGCACGCCTACAGCGAACTGAACTTGAAATTGACGTCGGGCATCTACGGCGCCACCTTCTTCATGCTGACGGGTTTCCACGGCTTCCACGTGACCCTGGGCGCCATCATGCTGTCCGTCATCTTGTACCGCGTGCTGAAAGGCCATTTCACGCCGGAACACCACTTCGGCTTCGAAGGCGCCGCCTGGTACTGGCACTTTGTCGACGTCGTCTGGCTGGGCCTGTACGTGGTCGTGTATTGGTTATAATGGCGGGGAAGGGCGCGCGCAGTTAGCGCTTGCGCCGGCACCATAAAAAAAGCCGTACCGGGACATCCTGGGTACGGCTTTTTTTCTGATGAGTGGATTTTTGCCATAGATGCAAGAGAATGCTGACCCCAAACCCGTCGTACAGCCGGGGTCGGTCCCTGCGGGATTGGAATCCGCCCCATTGGGGCGCATTCCCCCTTCAGGTCCGACCCCGGTATTTGTCCTTGGGTTTAATGAATTCCCGTCGGCTGGATATAGCCGAGCTTGTGCGCCAGCAGGATCAGCAGGAACAGGGTGATCGACAAGCCCACGCGCAGGGCCAGCGCCTGCACCGTGCGGTTGCTCTTGCCCTTGTCGCGCATGAGGAAGAACAGGGCCGAGCCCAGGCTGCCCAGGATCAGGATGAAGGCGATGGCAACGAGAATTTTCATGGATGGTAGCGCCAGGCTTGAGGAGGTTTCATTGTAATGCGTATCCGCTTCCATTTTAGATGGATTCCATTTGTTGTAATGCTGCTACTGGTGGCCCTGGGCGTGTCGCTGGCGCAATGGCAGCAGCGCCGTGGCGACGAGAAAGTCGCCCGCGCGGCCCGGCTCGCGGCGGGCAACCAGGCCGCACCGCTGGCATTGACGGCCGCGCCCATGCTGCCGGCCGATGCGCAAGCGATCGAATATCGCAGGATCACCGTCACGGGCCATTTCGTGCCCGCCTGGACGGTGTACCTGGACAACCGCCCCTACAAGGGCCAGGCCGGTTTCCACGTGCTCACGCCGTTCCGGATCGACGGTTCGGCCATGCACGTGCTGGTGGCGCAAGGCTGGCTGCCGCGCAACAATGCCGAGCGCACGCGCATTCCCGATTACGCCAAGCCCACGGGCACGGTGACGATTTCCGGCATCGCGCGCCTGAACGCGGGCCATGTGATGGAACTGGGCACGGCGCCGGCCTTGGCGCCGCACGCCATCGTGCAAAATGCCGATATCGGCCAGCTGGCCCAGGCGAGCGGCCTGGCCTTGCAGCCCTTTATCCTCGAACAAACAGTTGATCCCGCAGCAACGGCGCCAGCGTCCAGCCAGCTTCCCGTGCGCGACTGGCCGGCGCCCGACCTGGGCGCCGACAAGCACCGCGGCTATGCATTCCAGTGGTACGCACTGGCACTGATGGCTTTTCTATTTTTTGTCTTTACAGGATTTCGACGTGCAAACAAACAGCCCTGACACAACGCAAGACAGCAACGATAAGCAGGCGCAGAATACGGGACGATGGAAATTGCTGGCCGTCGTGGCCGTGTGCGCCTTTCCCATCATCGCTTCGTATTTCACGTATTACATCATCAAGCCCACGGGCCGCAACAATTACGGCGCCCTGATCGACCCGCGTTTGTACCCGATCCCCGAGGCACAGCTGCAGGTGACGGAACTGGACGGCAAGGCGTCGCCGCTGGCGCAATTCAAGGGCAAGTGGGTATTGCTGCAAACGGGGCCATCCGATTGCCTGGAAGCGTGCAAGAAGCAATTGTTTGACATGCAACAACTGCGCCTCATGCAGGGCAAGGAGCGCGAACGCCTGGAACGGGTCTGGCTGGTGACGGATGGCCAGCCGCTCGACACCCTGGTGATGCGCGAATTCGACGGCACCAGCATGCTGCGCGTCAATGGCGACGCCCTGAAGGCCTGGCTGCCCGTGGAGCCGGGAGGCAAGACCAGCGACCATCTGTATTTGATCGATCCGCTGGGCAATCTGATGATGCGTTTCCCGAAAGACGCGGACCCGAACAAGATCAAGAAAGACATCGCCAAGCTGCTCAAAGCTTCGGCGATCGGTTGAGGAGTCCGCATGCCGACGATGCATCTCTCCGCGCTGGCCCAGCTGGGCCTGACGGGTCTGCTGGTGGCGCTGCTGCCGCTGACCATGGTCTGGGTGTCCGCGGACGCCAATAAATACCGCAAGCTCGTGTGGATCGCCGTCTTCCTGACGGTCGACCTGATCATGTTTGGCGGCTTTACGCGCCTGTCCGATTCCGGCCTCGGCTGCCCGGACTGGCCCGGCTGCTACGGTTCGGCCAATCCTTTCCTTGCGCACGAGCATATCGTCGCGGCGGAAACCCTGATGCCGACGGGCCCCGTGACGGTGGTCAAGGCCTGGATCGAAATGACGCACCGCTACCTGGCCATGGCCATCGGCGTCTTGATCGTGGCGATGATGGTGCAGGCATGGCGCCAGTGGCGCAAAAGCCAACGGCAGGAATTTGCGCCCGCGCTGCCGACGGCGCTGTTCCTGTTCGTCTGCCTGCAGGGCGCGTTCGGCGCCTGGACGGTGACATTGAAACTGCAGCCGGTGATCGTCACCATCCACTTGCTGCTGGGCATGGGCTTGCTGGCCATGCTGACGTGGCTGGGCGGGCGCCAGGACCATGCCGTGAAACCCTTGCTGCGCGCCGATGCGGACGCTGCCGTGCTGCGCCCGGTGCGCGCGCTGGCCGTCATGTCGCTCGTGCTGTTGACGGTGCAGATCGCGCTGGGCGGCTGGGTGAGTACCAACTACGCCACGCTGGCCTGCACGGATTTCCCCCTGTGCGGCGGCAAGGTGATTCCGGAAATGGATTTCGAGCATGGTTTCCATCTGTGGCGCGAGCTGGGCAAGACGGCCGCCGGACATTATTTACCGTTTTCCGCGCTGACGGCCATCCACTGGGTGCACCGCAATTTCGCCTTCATCGTGCTGGCCGGCGTCGGCTACACCGTGTTTCGCGCATGGAAACTGCCGTCCCTGCGCGGCACGGCACGCTGGGTCGCGCTGGTGCTGGCCCTGCAGGCGGCCACGGGCCTGGCGACGATCTACCTGAGCTGGCCGCTGTCGATTGCTGTCCTGCATAACGGCGGGGCGGCGCTGCTCGTGTTATTGCTGACCATGTTAAACTACAAGGCTAAATTCCAACTCGATGTAGCGCGCAACGTTCAGCGCGCTTGCGCCTCCGCGCCAGTGCCCTCGGCACAAGCCAGTCCTTCCCGTACCGCATAAATGACTACTCAGACCATCAGCCGTAAACCTTCCCCCCGCATCGCCCAGTATTGGGCGCTGACCAAGCCCCGCGTGACGCAACTGGCCGTGTTTTGCGCCGTCATCGGCATGTTCCTGGCCAGCGAAGAGTTGCCCGACTGGCACGCGGTGGTGTTCGGCACCATCGGTATTTGGCTGCTGGCCGGCGCCGCGTTTGCCGTCAATTGCCTGGCCGAGCGCGAAATCGATGCGCGCATGGCCCGCACGGCGCGCCGCCCGATGGCCATGGGCGACATCACGGTGAAACAGACCGTGGTGTTCGCGCTGCTGATCGGCGGCCTGGGCATGGCGATTTTGTACCACCTCGTCAATCCGCTGACCATGTGGCTGACCTTTGTCACCTTTGTCGGCTATGCCCTGATCTACACCATGGTATTGAAACCGGCCACGCCGCAGAACATCGTCATCGGCGGCCTGTCCGGCGCCATGCCGCCCGCGCTGGGCTGGGCGGCCGTCGCCAACGACGTGCCGATGCAGGCCTGGCTGCTGGTCCTGATCATTTTCGTATGGACGCCGCCGCACTTCTGGGCCCTGGCCATGTACCGCCGCGACGATTACGCGCGCTCGGGCCTGCCCATGCTGCCTGTCACGCACGGCATGCAATTCACGCAATTCCACGTCTGGCTGTACTCGATCGCGCTGGCCGCCACCACCTTGCTGCCGTACGCGGTGCGCATGAGCGGCCTGATCTACCTGGCGTCTGCCGTGCTGCTCAACGCCGGCTTCCTGTACTACGCGTGGAAGATGTACCGCCACTACACGGACCTGATCGCGCGCAAGGCGTTTACTTTTTCCATCATCTACCTGGCATTGCTGTTCGCGGCCTTGCTGGTCGACCACTACATTCCTATCGGCTCATGAAAAAATACCTGACCCTGTTGCTGGCGGCCGCGCTGGTCGCCGTCCTGGCCGGCTGCGGCAAGCCTGCCGTACCGAAGCTGGCATTCAAGAACACGGACGTGACGGGCCTGGGCTATGCGCGCGAGTTCGCGCTGACGGACCACACGGGCCATCCGCGCACCCTGGCCGACTACAAGGGCAAGCTGGTGCTGATGTTCTTCGGCTACACGCAATGCCCGGACGTCTGCCCCACCACCATGGCCGACATGGCCCAGGTGATGCGGGAAATGGGCCCGCAGGCGGACCAGGTGCAAGTGCTGTTCGTCACGGTCGACCCCGAGCGCGACACGCAGCAATTGCTGGCGCAATACGTGCCCGCCTTCGACAAGCGTTTCGTGGGCCTCTACGGCAGCCTCGAAGCGACGGCCAAGGTAGCCAAGGAATTCAAGGTGTACTACGCCAAGGTCGAGGGCGAGACGGACAGCAGCTACACGGTCGACCACACGGCCGGCACCTATGTCTTCGACCGCGAAGGCAAGATTCGCCTGTTCGTGCGCCACGGTGAAAAGCCTGCCGCCATCGCGCACGATCTTAAACTTCTGCTATCCTGACCCGGTCGCGCCCGAGGGCGCCATCTTCAGGATATGCAGTACATGGACAAACGTTTCGAGCCCCACGCCCGCCTGGCAGCCATCATCTTTTTGTTGATCGGCTGCTTTTTCGTCTTGCGGCCCTTCCTGGCCGCCATGCTGTTTGCCGCCTGCGTGGGTATTTCCAGCTGGCCCCTGTATCTGCTGCTGCTGGAACGCCTGAAAGGCCGGCGCAACTGGGCGGCCGCCATCATGACCCTGTCGCTGCTGCTCGTCATCGTGCTGCCGCTGGCCCTCGTCACCTACAATCTGGCCGACAATGTGTCGCGCATCTATGAACAGTTGCGCGCCGCGCTGGAAGCGGGCGGCCTGCATCCGCCGGCCTGGCTGGCCAGCATTCCCGTGGTGGGCGAAACCATCGCCGGCTACGTGGAGCGCCTGCTCGGTGACCGCGAGGAATTACTCAATCTGGGCAAGACGATGCTGGAGCCGGCGCGCCATTTCCTCGCCTCCGGCGGCATCCTGCTGGGTACGGGCCTGGCGCAGACCAGCCTGGCCGTGTTCGTCAGCTTCTTCCTCTACCGCGACGGCCAGCAGCTGAGCCGCGCCCTGATGACGGGCGCCGGGCGCATCATCGGCGACAGCGCGCCGGGCGTGGGCCTGACCATCAGCCGCACCGTGCGCGGCGTCATGTACGGTTTGCTGGGTACGGCGCTGGCGCAGGCGCTGGTGGCCGTGGTCGGCTTTCTGATCGCCGGCGTGCCGGCCGTGGCCCTGCTGGGCGTGGCCACCTTCATCTTTTCGCTGATCCCCGTCGGACCGCCCCTGATCTGGGGCGGCGCCGCCATCTGGCTGTTTTCCGACGGCCAGACGGGCTGGGGCATCTTCATGCTGGTGTGGGGCGCCTTGCTGATCAGCGGCGTGGATAACGTCGTCAAACCCATGCTGATCAGCCGGGGCAGCAGCCTGCCGTTTTTGCTGGTGTTGCTCGGCGTGCTGGGCGGTGTGCTGGCCTTCGGCTTCGTCGGCATCTTTATCGGGCCGACCCTGCTGGCGGTGCTGTACAGCTTGCTGCAAACGTGGACGGTGGGCGAGACCACCGTGCCGCAGGGCAAAGATACCCTGACGAGCAAGAAGTAATTAATCTCTTAAATCGGCATCCAGATCCCGTTCCTGCTTCGGGATCACTTTAATGAGCACGATGCGGGGTCCGTTCATCTTCTTGACGACGATGTCGAAGTCGACAAAGGTGATGCGCTGGCCCTGCTTCGGAATGTCACCGAGCTTGACCATGATCAGGCCGCCCACCGATTCCACGTCGTCCAGTCCCAGCTCCTCGTTTTCGATATCGATGCCGAGGATGCGTTCGAGCGAAAAGATGGGCAGGCTGGCCTTGCCGATCAGGGTGCCGTCGCTTTGCTTGAGCCAGTCGTTTTCATTGCGGCGGAATTCGTCGCGGATTTCGCCGACCATGGCGCCGAGCAAGTTGTCCAGGGTGATGAAACCCAGCGGGCGCTTGCCCTTTTCGCCGATCAGGGCGAAGTGGGGCGCGCCGTCGCGAAAGCGCCGGAACAGTTCCAGCGCCGGCGTGCGCGCGGAAATGATGTCGACGGGACGCAGGAACGGCGTGAGCGAGGTGATCGGCTTGCCCGCCTGCTGGGCAAAGAACAGATCCTTCAGGTGCACCACGCCCAGCACGTCGTCTTCATTCGTGTCGAAATACGGATAGCGGCTGAAGCGGTTGCGCAGCACCGTGTCGAGGTTTTCTTCCAGGGTGTTCGAGGCGTGCAGGGCGATTACTTCATTGATCGGGCGCATCAGGTCCGACACCGTCATCTGTTCGAAATCGAGCGACTGGGCCAGGATGTTGCGCTCGTCGCGCGTAAACTTTTCGCCGGGCTGGCTGGTGCGCAGGATCAGTTTCAGTTCTTCGGACGAGTAATGGGCGTCGTGGCCGCCCTTGCCGGACAGGCCCGCCAGGCGCAGCACCCAGTTGGCGCTGGCGTTGAGCAGGTAGATGGCCGGGTACATGGTCCAGTAAAAGCCGTACAGGGGAATCGCGCTCCACAGGCCCACGGCTTCCGGGTTGCGGATGGCCATCGATTTGGGTGCCAGCTCGCCCACGACGATATGCAGGAAGGAAATCACGCTGAAGGCGACGACGAAGGACACGCCATGGATCAGCTCTTGCGAGGTGACGCCGATGGCGCCGAACAGCGGCTCGAGCAGGCCGGCGAATGCCGGTTCGCCGACCCAGCCCAGGCCCAGCGACGCCAGGGTGATGCCCAGCTGGCAGGCGGACAGATAGGCGTCCAGCTGGCCATGCACCTTGGCCAGGATGCGGCCCCGCAGTCCCTGCGTCTTGGCGATGGCGCGGATGCGTGTGCGCCGCAAGGTGACGATGCCAAACTCGGCGGCAACAAAAAAACCGTTCAGCGCGACCAGGAAGAGGGCGAGCAGGACTAGCAAGACATTGTGCATGGGGGCGCTGAAGATGGGCTGGTAAAACGTCATCTTAAACGACGAAGGGCGCCATAGCCTAATTTTGCCGCGCGCCACCCGGCCAGGGGCGGGCGCGCGGACGGCGGCCCTAGGCTTTGGCGGCCGTTTGCGGTCCGCCGCGCATGGCAAAGACCATGGCGGCCGAGACGACGGCGGGGATGGCGACGACGAGGAAGATCGTGCTGTTGGGCCAGTTCAGGCGGATCAACTCGCCACCGAGCACGGGACCGATGATGGAGCCGATGCGGCCCACGCCCAGGCTCCAGCCTATGCCCGTCGAGCGCAGGGTGGTCGGGTAGTAGCTGGCCGCCAGGGCGTTGACGGCAGGCTGGCCGCCCACCACGCAAAAGCCGGCGATGAAAATCGTGATGAACAGGAAGGCCAGCGACACGTCCGGACGGCCGATCAGGGCAATGGCGACGGCGGCAACGAGGAAGCACGGCAGCAGGATGCGGCGGAAGCTCGAGCGGTCGATCAGCTGGCCCATGACGAGGGTGCCGAGGGTGCCGCCCACTTGCAGGGCCGTGCCGGCCAGCACGGCGTTGGCGGTCGACAAGCCCGCTTCCTTGGCGATCGTCGGCAGCCAGTTCGACAGGAAATACAGGTTCAGCAAGTTCATGAAGTTGATGACCCACAGCAGTATCGTCATCTTGGCGCGGCCGCCCGTAAACAATTGCAGCACGGGCGCGCCCTTGTGTTCCTTCTCATGCACGACATACTGCGTGTCGGCCGTGATGCTCACCGTCGGATCGATGCGTTTCAACCACTGCGCCACCTTGTCCAGCTTGCGTTTTTTCAGCACGAGGAATTGCATCGATTCCGGCAGCAGGAAGAACATCAGCACGCCGATGACGAGCGGCACCACGCCGCCCACGTAAAACACGGATTGCCAGCCGAAGGCGGGAATCAGCGCGGCGGACAATAAACCGCCGAGCACGGCGCCCAGGGTAAAGCCGCACGAGACCAGCATCATCAGGGTGACTTTCCTGCGCAGGGGGCTGTATTCGCCGGCCAGCGCCATGGCGTTCGGCATCACGGCGCCCAGGCCCAGCCCGGTAATGAAGCGTATCAGCTGCAATTGCTCGATGTTGGTTGCCAGCGGCGTGACCAGCATGCAGAGGGAAAAGAAGATGGTCGAGCCGATCAGCACCGGGCGGCGGCCGAATTTGTCGGCCGTGATGCTGAACACGAGCGAGCCGACCAGCATGCCCAGCAGGCCCGCGCCGAACACGGGACCCAGGTTGGCCTTGCTCACATGCCAGTCCGCGATGATGGCGGGCGCCACGTAGCCCATCGCCTGCACGTCGAAACCATCCATGATGACGCACAGCCCGCACAGGATCAGCATGCCGATCTGGAAGGAGCCGATCCTGTTGTTATTGATGAGATCGGGAATATCGATCGTCTTGCCTGCCATGGACATGGTGCCGCTCCTGTTTTTATGGTGATCGCGTCCTTCCGGCGAGGGAAGGGCGCGTGTTTGTCTCAGGCTTCATTACAATCGCTTTTGATTGATTATTCAAACGTTATTTTCGAATGGATTTATCAGGTTTCCTTGTGAATCTTTGGCGCGCGCTCGATGGCGGCCAGGATCACGTCCAGCGCCGGATGCATGATCTTGCGCTCGTTCGAGATGACGTAGAACTGCTCGCGCAGGGATGAGGCGTCGCCGACCAGCACGGCGCCGAATTGCTCCTCGATATCGGCCGCCAGGCTGGCGGACGCGAAGAACAGGCCCAGGCCCTTGCGGCCAAATGCGTTGAGCATGGCGTTGTCTTCGAATTCGCCGACGACGTCGGGGCGCACGCCTTGCTGCACCATCCATTCGTCGATGCGCCCGCGCAAGGCGTTATTGCGCGCGGGCAGCAGGAAAGGCGCGCCGTGCAGGCTGTGCGGGAAATTGTCGCGGTATTGCTCGGCCAGCGCGGGGCTGCCGAACAGTTTCATGGCGCTCTCGCCCCACAGGTGGCTCGATACGCGCAGGCTGGCGCCGGCGGGCACGGCGCGGTCCGTCAATACCAGGTCCAGCTTGTGCAAGGCCAGGTCGGCCAGCAGCGATTCGAATTCATCTTCCAGGCACACGAGCTTGATGGGCTGGTCCAGGCTGCGCGTGGCGTCAAGCATGCGATAGGCCATCAGTTTCGGCAGCGAATCGGAAATGCCCACGGTCAGGCGCATCTTTTCCGCGTCGGCGTCGGCCAGCGCGTCCTGCATCTGCTCGCC
The DNA here is from genome assembly GCF_002797895.1 of Janthinobacterium sp. 67. Taxonomy (NCBI): domain Bacteria; kingdom Pseudomonadati; phylum Pseudomonadota; class Betaproteobacteria; order Burkholderiales; family Oxalobacteraceae; genus Janthinobacterium; species Janthinobacterium sp. 67. The sequence goes on from NZ_PGES01000001.1 coordinate 5,047,897, forward strand.
CAGCAGGAAAATCTGGTCCGCATAGCCGAGCGCCAGGCGGCCCGCTTCCGTCGGCACCAATCGCCGTCCCTGCGGCTGCAGCAGCGACTTGCCCAGCTCCTTTTCCAGCAAGGCCAGTTGGGTGCTGATGGTTTGCACGGCCAGGCCCAGCCGCTCGGCCGCGCGCGTCACGCCGCCTTCCTTGGCGACCACCCAAAAGAAGTACAAATGGCGGTAATTGAAGCCCGTGGTTTTCATCGATCCATCCTCTATCTTCTGTTTTTACGAAGTAATACTTCCATTATCTTCTATTTTTAAATGTGTCACACGTCCCTATACTACCTTCCATTGAATTTGGATAAAGGGGAACTATCGATGAAACATTTCAGAGTGTCATTCTTGGTGACATTCATCTGCCTGGGCATTTCCGCCTGGTGGGGTTACACGCACGGTGGCGTGCAGACGATGCTGGCGGCGCTCGGTATCGCGGTAATCCTGGGCGTGATGGAAGTGTCGCTGTCGTTTGACAACGCGGTGGTCAATGCGTCGGTGCTGAAGAACTGGGACAAGTTCTGGCAGAACCTGTTCCTGGGCGTGGGCATCATCATTGCCGTCTTCGGCATGCGTTTGCTGTTCCCGCTGGTTATCGTGGCGCAAGCGGCGGACCTGGGTTTGATGGAAGTATGGAATCTGGCACTGAGCAATCCGGAACAGTACTCGATGCACCTGACGAACCACCATGCGGAAGTGGCGGCTTTCGGCGGCATTTTCCTGCTGCTGGTGTTCCTGAACTTCCTGCTGGATGACGAAAAAGAAACGCACTGGCTGGGCCGTATTGAAGAAAAACTGGGCGCGCTGGGCAAGGTATCGTCGATTTCCGTGATGATCGCGCTGGGCACCCTGATGGCCAGCCTGTCGATGATCGATGAAGGCCAGAAACTGGTGGTCCTGACGGCCGGCCTGTGGGGCATCCTGACCTACGTGGGTGTCGATGTGATCAGTGGCTTGCTGGAAGGCGACAACGGCGACGGCAACATGGGCGACATCGTCAAGCGTGGCGGTATCGGCGGCTTCCTGTACCTGGAAGTACTCGATGCATCGTTCAGCTTTGACGGCGTGATCGGCGCGTTCGCCATCACCAAGGATGTCGTGATCATCATGCTGGGCCTGGCTATCGGCGCGATGTTCGTGCGGTCGATGACGGTGTTCCTGGTGCGCAAGGGCACGCTCGACGAGTTCGTTTATCTGGAGCACGGCGCGCACTATGCGATCGGTATCCTGGCCGTGATCATGTTGGTCAGCATGAAGTTCCACATTCCCGAGATCTTCACGGGGCTGATCGGCGTGGCCTTCATTCTCGCTTCGCTGTGGTCGTCGATCCGTTACAAGCGACGCATGGCCTTGCTGGAAGGCACGGACGATAAACAGCCTGAGCTGGAAGCAGCAGCCAAGGCGTAAGAGATACGCGGCAAACGCCACACCCGTTTGCCAGCGTGATGCAGCAAGCGCCATCCCTGGTCCGGGGAGTCGGACCGGAGAAGGCGCCAGGTGTACCAATCGTTTTTTATTTCACATAGGAGAAATACATCATGGCAATCAGTCTGCAAAAAGGCGGCAACGTCAACCTGAGCAAGGAAGCTCCCGGCATCTCGAAGATGATCATCGGCCTGGGCTGGGATGCCCGCGCCACGGATGGCGCCGCGTTCGACATCGACGGTTCCGTGTTCCTGTTGAAGGCGGACGGCAAGGTGCGCGCCGACCTCGACATGATTTTCTACAACAACCTGAAATCGAGCGACGGCTCCGTCACCCACTCGGGCGACAACACCACGGGCGCCGGCGATGGCGATGATGAAACCGTCATCGTCGACCTGGCCACGGTGCCAGCCGAGATCGACAAGATCGCCGTCTGCGTGACGATACACGATGCCGAAGCGCGCAAGCAAAACTTTGGTATGGTATCGAAGGCGTACGTACGCTGCGTGAATGCCAACGGCAACACGGAAATCGCCCGCTTCGACCTGTCGGAAGACGGTTCGGCCGAAACGGCCATGGTCTTCGGCGAAATCTACCGCAATGGCGGCGATTGGAAATTCAAGGCCATCGGCCAGGGTTATAAAGGCGGTCTGGGGCCACTGGCTGCCTCGTTCGGCGTCGGCGTATAAGGTAGCCACACCAAACCTACTGCGCGGTGCGCTTTGCGGCCGGCGATGCTCACCGTACTAAAGTACGGTTGCGCTTCTCGGCCACAAATCACATCCGCTCGCTACGGTTTTGTGCGGCACCGTTACTCTGTATTAACGGCGGTTCATTATGGGAGCCGTCTCCATCATTGCCTAGTTGAGGAAGGAACAGTCAGATGCCAGTGTTTACTATTACCGGGGACGTCGACCCGTTCCTGCATGTGTCGCTTGCCAAGGGCGAGAAGATTTATTGCGAATCCAATGCGATGGTGATGATGGAAACCAATCTTGAGCTGAAAGGCAAGATGACGGGCGGCATAGGCGCCGCGCTGATGCGCACCTTTGCCAACGGGGAATCGTTCTTTCAGCAGCATATCGAGGCCATGCGTGGCGACGGCGACTGTCTGCTGTCGCCCACCTTGCCTGGCGCGATGCGGGTGCTTGAGATTGGCGCCCAGCAATACATGATCAGCGACGGCGCCTTCGTGGCGGCCAGCGCTGGCGTGGAATTGAAGGTGCGCACGCAGAGCCTTGGCAATGCGCTGTTTGCCCAGAGCGGTGGCTTTTTCATTACCGAGACGGCAGGCAGCGGCCAGTTGGCGGTGTCCGGTTTTGGCGCGATGTCGATACTGGAAGTGACGCCTGGCAAGGACGTGGTGATCGATAACTCGCACGTCGTGTGCTGGGACAACCGCCTGCAATACGAAATTTCCATGACGACCGGCAGCAGCGGCGGCTTTCTGGGGAACCTGATCAACAGCCAGACCAGCGGCGAGGGCGTGGTACTGAAGTTTTCAGGCACGGGAAAAATCCTCGTCTGCTCGCGCAACCGCGCGGCCTTCCTCGCCTGGACCCAAAGCAAGCCGGCGTAACTAATATTTGATGTAACCAAGCAAACAGGAGCTATGCGTATGTCTGTCAATTTGAGCAAGGGCCAGAAGATTTCTCTGGACAAAGAAGCTGGTACCACCCTGACCCGTATCACCATGGGCCTGGGCTGGGATGCGGCCAAGACCAAGGGTTTCCTCGGTTTCGGTTCGAAGACGGAAGCCGTCGACCTGGACGCCTCGTGCGTCATGTTCGATGAAAACAAGAGCACGTCCGACATCGTCTGGTTCCGCCAGCTGAAAAGCAAGGACGGCAGCATTGTCCACACGGGCGACAACCGCACGGGCGCGGGCGATGGCGATGACGAACAGATCAATGTCGATCTGTCGACAGTGCCGGCGCACGTGAAAAGCCTCGTTTTCACCGTCAACAGCTTTACTGGCCAGAACTTCTCGCAGGTGGAAAACGCCTATTGCCGCATCTTGAATGCCAGCAATAACCAGGAAGTCGCGCGTTTCAACCTGTCTGTGCAAGGTTCCCACACGGCACAGATCATGGCCAAGCTGTACCGCCATAACGGCGAATGGAAGATGCACGCCATCGGCGAAAACGGCAACGGTCGCACGTTTGACGACTTGATGCCGCAAATCGCCGTGCATCTATAAGGAGCAGTACGCAGCGGGCGGGGGACGGACCGGATACCGGCCCTTGTCCGCTGCTCTAAATTTAGGAGAGTATGTCGTGATGCGATTGCTGATAGCCTTGCTACTTCCGTGTCTCACGTTTTTCATGCTGGGGCGCCCGCTGGCCGGTGCCGCCGCCTTGATTCTGCAGTGCACTGTGATCGGCTGGGTGCCGGCGGCCCTGTGGGCCCTGTACACGGTGAACCAGCATAAAACGGAGCAGGAACTGGAAGGTGCGTTAAGCCGCAGCTACATGCGCAGGCGTAGTCGGTTGATCTAGATCAAGCGGGCGCTTGGAATCCTTGCGCTAATGACACTCACGAGTAATCGTGCGTGTCATTTTTTTTGGGCCGGACAGATATTTACGCTCGGGGAAAGTTTCCATCGGTTAATTTTGCTTGATATACTTGCTATTTTATTTCCCATGATCGAGTAATGTATGCTGTTATCTAAAGTAATTTCCTACGTGATGGCTGGCGCGCTGGTGTTGGCCAGTAATTTATCGCAAGCCCAAGAAAACTTTCTTAAAGAAACGCACGAGCGGCAGTTGAAACTGGCGCAGATTTTGGGAAAAAAGGAGCTTAGTGATAAAAGTAAGGCGGACATACTGATAATGCAAGCAGCCTCGCTGGACTCCCTGGAGCGTTCGCAAGAAGCTTTGCCTTTGGTCGAGCAAGCTTTGCGGATTGCCACGCCGGAACAGCAAGCGTCTTTCACTGTTACCAAAGCAACGATTTTTTTTACCCAAGGACGTGTAGCCGATGCATTGGCCCTACTGGCGCCGCTACTTGACAGTGAACGCCAGGCAGCGGCTGCCGCCAAACCGGATGAGCGGGCCGGCAGGCTGGCAGTGCATCAATCCGGCTTCATACTCGCCGCTTTTTCCAGCGTTGAATTGGGTGATTGGAAAAACGCGTTGGCCTATCTGGCGGATACGGAATTTACGTCCGATGAACCTGAATTCGCGGAATATCGGGCAGTGGTCTATCGCTATATCATGGCGCGTGCAAACGATGCTTCGCTTGCCAATGCAAATCTTGAAAAGCAGGCTGTCCATATTGAAAAGAATAGCAAATCGCATTATGGCGCGCTGTTAAGAATGTGGCAGGGCGCGGATAATCTGACGGAGTTATCTCGCTTAATCGCGCGCAAGGACGCTGAAGAACAGCAGGATGCCTTTGCCGAAAGCTTGTTTTATATCGGCGCCTATACAAAATATGTCAAACGCGATCCTTCCTTGGCACTCAATTCCTTGCAGCAACTGAACCGGATATCACCTTATGGCAGCTTGGAATGGGTGCACGGCAAGCGCGTGCTGGCGTTGTAGCCGCCTTTGCCAACTGCCGGGCAGGCCGTGCCAAGGCGCTCACTTCTTGCAGCGTATCGGCACGTTCACGGAATTGCCGTCCGAACTCAGGTTGCGGTACTGCAGGTCTTCGCTTTCGATGGCGAAGCGGGGCACGGCGTGGACATAGCGCTGCTTGCAGACGGTGTCGTCATTGATCAGCTTACCCGCCAGCATGTAGTCGCACAGGGCGAAGCGCGATTCCTCGTCGTCGAGGATCAGCACGCGCGCGGCGCTGTACAGGGCCGATTGCAGCACTTCCGGGCTGCAGTTTTCCGGGCCTGTCAGCTTCAGATGGGTTTTCGTCTGCGTGGCCAGGCGCTGCAGCTTGACGAGGGCGGCGCGTTCTTCCTTGCGGGCGCTGTCGATGTGCGCATCGCCGCTGGACAGGCGCAGCGCCAGCGAGGCGATCTGGTCGATGGAAATATGCCAGGCAAAGCCTTCGAGCCACGTGCGGATCTGGCCGGGCAAGGGATCGGCCGCGTCGATTTCGCAGCGGTACTGGCCCAGGTGGGGGCGGCACAGCACGGGGATGGCAAAGGCCGAGGTGCGCTTGCTCTTGACGAATTTTTGGCTCAGGTCGCCAAAATTTTCATGCGTGATAGTATCGAAGCGGGCTTGCCCAAAACCCATCTTGACGAGATTTTCCTTGCGCTGGCGCGAAAACAGGGCGTCGACGGCATCGTAGATATTCTTGTTGAAGATGCGGTCCAGCGGCTGGCGCTCGTCCGACATCTTTTCGAAGACGGCGCTGGAATTGGGCGCGTTGGCGTCGATGGACATGAGGATGAAGGGCTTGCTGTTCAGGCGCGGCGGCACGACGGCCATGTCGTTGCCGTACAGCTGCGTCAAGGCCACGTCCCACAGGGTTTCCACGCCCAGGTTGTCGGCCGCGCCGCCATCGAACAGGTGCACGTACGACGGCGACTCGCGCGACTCGGAACCGAGCTCCGGCACGAAGGTGTTTTTCGGGCGGAAACGTTCGAAGGTGACGGAATCGAACACGCCGGGAAAGGCGGCCGAGGTGGCCACAGCCGTGGCCAGGCGGATATCCTGGATCGGCGAATGCAGGGTGCCGTAAAAATACTCATAGGAAAACACCACGCGCTTGCCGCCATCGGTGGCGTCCGTCGCGTTGGCCAGGAAGATGGGGCCGTCGTGCGGCAAGTCCTCGTAGGTTTTTTTGTCGTACAGCACATCGTCAAACACGTCGGACAGGAAGGAGGTACGCGTCTTGTTCGTCAACAACATCGTCGTCAGGTTGGCCGGTTTCAAAATGGTCTGGCCGAAGAAATCCGTTTTCAGCTTGCTGCGCAGCAGGGGCCAATCCGTCTGCTTGCCATGCAGCGCATAGTAGCCGCCGGCGATGGCGCCGCCCGAGACGCCGGAGATGGCCGAGGCGCCGCTGACGAGGCCGAACTGTTCCAGTTGCTCCAGCGAGGCGGCCGAGAAATTGGCCGCGCGGCTGCCCCCGCCGGACAGGGCGATGCCGATGAAATGGTCGTTGGGCATGGGGATCTGGATGCGCGCCTTGGGCGCGTCGATGCGCAGGCGCGGGGTTTCCTGCACGGTAAACGTGCGGTTTTCGACGCCGCTGTTGGGGCGCAGGGCGAGGACCGTGCAGCCGCTCAGCAGCGCGACGAGGAGAAGTGGGGCGAACAAGCGTGGATACATGCGCGATCTGTGCGTAGTCATTGGTTGGGATACGGACGGAAACGTGTGCGATTCTAGCAAATAAACATCACTTGCCCAGCTGGAACGCCAGGATGACCGCGTTATAGCCCGCATGTACGAGCATGGGCGCCAGCAGCGATCCGCTGCGTTCGTACGCGAGTCCCGTGCACAGGCCCAGCACGAACACGGGCAGCATCGACGCGGGTGGATGCACGACGGCAAACAGGGCGGCGGCGATGCCGATCGCTTGCCAGGCCGGCAGCGAGCGGCGCAAGCCTCCCTGGATCAGGCCGCGGAAAATGAATTCCTCGCACAGGGGCGCGGCCAGTACCGTCAAGCCCAATAGCCACAGGCCGGTCCACGGACTGGCGCCCGCTGGCGCTGCCGCAGGCGGTTGCAGCATCAGCGTGCAGGCGATGCCGCAGAGGGCCGATATGGCCGCGCCTGCCGTACCCCAGCGCCAGGGGTGTTTGCCATGCGCCATGCGCGGCACGCCGGCCGTCTTGCTACGCCAGTAGACCAGGCGCACCAGCGCGTACGTGAGCGCGCCGGCGCCGCCGAAGGCGATGGCCACTTGCGCCAGCGGCTCGGCCACCTTGCCCTTAAGCAGGAGCAAGGCCAGGGTTTGCAGGGTGAAGAACAGCATGGCGGCGATCAGGCCGTCCGACGCGGAAACTCTGGCTGGCGGCGAGGCGGCCGGATCGAGCAGGTAGGGTATTTCATCGCGCGCTTTTTGCCACAGGGCCACTGCCAGCGCCGCCGTCAGCACGACGAAGGCCAGCTGCTGCGCCAGGCTGCCGGCCGCCAGGGCGGCGATGTACAGGCCCGTCAGCAGCAGGTACAGATACGTGTAGGCAGGCCGTATTTTTGACGTCGCCTCGGTGGCCAGCGGATCGCTGGCAAACACGCCCAGCGCCACGGCAATCAGCGAGTACAGGGGGATGCCGGCCAGGGCCAGCAGCATCAGACCCGCCATGTCCCAGCGCCAGGCGTCTTGCCAGGCCAGCGCCGCGCCGAACAGGATCACGGGGTAGAGCAGGGCCAGCGCGGCCCACAGCTGGGCTTTTTGCCGCAGCGCCTGTTCGACGGAAACGGGAAACGTGTACAGCAGCCACAGCGCGCCGCCTTCCTTGTTGAGGGTCTGGAAGGCCGACATCATCAGCACGTAAGTGCCGAGGAAAAAGCCGGTGGAGGCCAGCAAGGCGGGGCTGGACAGCAGCTCGTGCAGGTCGCGCGCCTGGCCCGAGAACAAGGCCTGGCCGCCGAGGATCAGCAGCGGCATCAGCAGGGTCTGCACGAGAAAATTGCGGTCGCGCAGCAGCAAGCTCAGTTCGCGGCGCTGGATCACCGTACCGATGCCGGCGCGCCACCTGCCTGCAGGCGGTGCCGCCGGGACGGGCTTGCGGCTGGCTTCGCGCTGGCCCGCGCCCACCACGCCGTGGCGCAGCTGGCGGCGCAGCAGCGCCATGCCCAGCAGCATCAGGCACAGGCATTGCGCCAGCAGCAGGGCGGCCGGCAGCGCTGCCGCCGCACCCTTGGCATTGAGCAAACTCACCAGCAGGCCCGGAGGCGTCCAGGCGCTCCAGGCGGGCATGGCCGCCGCCCACGCGTGGGCAAAGCCGCCCGTGCCCATGCCGAACGACATGCCCATATACATGGGAAACAGGCCGGCTACCGACAGCAGCGCCTGCAGGTTGCCCAGCTGCGCGGGGCTGAGCGACAGGCGCAAGCCCGTGTCGACCAGGGTACGCAGCATGGCCGCCAGTGCCAGCAGGAGCAGGCAGGCAAGGAGACCCGACAGCGGTGCGAACCAGCCCTGGTTCGAGTACCACGCGATCATGGTGGTGCAGGGCCACAGCACCAGCAGGCCGAGCGGGTTGACCAGCGTGCGCTCGAGCACGCGCGCCCACAGCAGGGTGCCCTTGTCGACGGGCAGGGTGACCAGCCATTCCAGGTCCCAGTCCGGCTTCGACAGCTCTCCCATGCCCAGCGGCAGCAGCAGGCTCACCAGCCACAGCAGCGCCAATTGCAGGGTCAGGGCGCCTGCCAGCGCCGTACTGAAAGGCTGCTCGATCAAGTGGGCGATGACGGGCGCCAGCACGCGCTCGCCCGCGTTCATGCTGCCCTTGGCCTGGCAAACGGCCACCTGGTCGAGCAGGCAATGCATGTTCAGCAGGTTGTGACGGGCGATATTGCCGGACGAAAACAGCATGGGCAAGAGCAGCAGGGCGCCCAGCAGCCAGCGCCCCCGTTTCTTGCCCGGCGTGGCGGCACGGCTCGTGGCGCCCTTCTTGAAAGAAAAACCCTTGCCGCTGACGTTGAGCAGGCGCTGCAGGCGCAAGCGGGTCAGCAGCCAGACGGCGCGCCAGGCGCCTGGTGGCGCGGGCATCACGCGGCAGCCGTTTCGTCGGTGAGCTGTAAAAAGATGTCTTCCAGGCTGCCGTCGCTGGACAGCTGCTGGCGGATATCGTCCAGGCTGCCCGTGGCCGCCAGGGCGCCCCGGTGGATGATGGCAACCCTGCTGCACAGCTTTTGCGCCATATCGAGCAGATGCGTGGAAACGAAGATGGTGGTGCCGGCCGCGGCGATGCGCAGCAGGCGTTCCTGCACGTCGCGCGAAGCACGCGGGTCGAGGCCGTTGATCGGTTCGTCGAGGATCAGCACGGCAGGATCGTGTATCAGCGCGCACGCGAGGCCCAGCTTTTTCTTCATGCCCAGCGAGTAATTGACGGCGAAATCTTCGCTTGCCTCGTCCAGTCCGAATTCCGTCAGCAGACGCGCGGCGCGGGCGGCCGCTTCCACACGCGGGTAACCATGCATTTCGGCGACGAATTGCAGGATTTCGCGGCCCCGCAAATAATCGTAAAAGATGGGGTTGTCGGGCAAATAGCCGACCTTGCGCTTGACGGCGGCGCCGTCGCGGTGGCAATCGAGGCCATCGATCAGCACCTTGCCGGCGCTGGGCACGAGGATGCCCATCAGCATGCGGATGGTGGTGGTCTTGCCGGCGCCATTCGGTCCCAGGAAGCCGAAGACTTCGCCTTTATTCACCTGCAAGCTGAGCGGCTTGACGGCCTCGAACGTGCCGTAGCGCTTGGCCAAACCCTGGAATGCGATCATCGTATGCCCTCGTGTCATTTCAATACATATTGAGTAAGTGGCAAGATGATAGCGTGCCTTTCAGCCGCCGCCAAATGCGGCCAGCAGGCGCCGCTCGCCGGCCGGCGTGATGCGCAGGGCGCGGCTGTCGAGTTCGCGCTCGGCCCAGCGCTGGCGCAGGGCCAGTTGCAGCAGGGCGGCTCCCAGCGCGCCGCCCAGGTGGGCACGCCGTTCGCTCCAGTCCAGGCAGGCACAGGCGAAGCGGCGGCGCTGCTGGAGCAATTGCGGCACGTCGATGCCCAGGGCCGCCATGCCGGCCGCGCCCGCTTCCGACAGACGATATTCTCCGCCGTCGTCCAGCAGCCAGCCCTGCGCGTGCAACTGGTCGTGCAGGGCGACGGCGACGGTGCCGGCCATGTGGTCGTAGCAGGTGCGCGCATGGCGCAAGCGGTCCGGTGTCGAAGGGGTAAACGGCGTTGCCGGCACGCCGGCCACCACCAGCAGCGCTTCGAGGGCTTGGCCCACTTCCGCGCTGGCCAGGCGGTAATAGCGGTGCTTGCCCTGCGCCACCATTGACAGCAAGCCATCGTCGCGCAAGCGGCTCAAATGGGCGCTGGCCGTCGAGGCGCCCACTTCGGCCAGCGTGGCCAATTCCGTGGCCGTGCGCGCATGGCCATCGAGCAGGCTGCACAGCATGCGCGCGCGGGCCGGTTCGGCGATGGCGCCGGCCAGTTGCGCCAGGCCCATGTCGGCCGAGGAAAGTTTGTCATCCATGATTCGTTCGCCGGCGAAGTGTTGTGGTGGAAGGATCAGCATACTCGTGTCCCAACCTTACCGCAATGGAAGCCATATGCATCTCGTCGACCCTGCCGACCCTTTTTCCGCCGTCACCCACATGGCGCCGTATGACTACTATCGCCGCCTGGCCGATGGCCCGCCGCTGCGCTTCGACGCTACGCTCGACTGCTGGCTGGCGACGGGCGCGGCTGGCGTGCAGGCCGTGCTCGAGCATCCCGCTTGCCGCGTCCGCCCGCCGGGCTTGGCCGTGCCGCAGAATCTGGCTGGCACGCCGTGCGGCGCGATTTTTGCGGAACTGGTGCGCATGAACGATGGCGAACGGCATGTCGTGCCGAAACAGGTGCTGGCGCGTGCGCTGGGCCAGGTGGACCTGCTTCGCCTGCAAGTACAGACATCGCGCATGGCAGGCGACCGCGTGCCCGCCAGCGCGGCCCAGCTCAACGAAGCGATTTTTCAATTGCCCCTGTTTGCCATGGCGGACTTGCTGGGCTTTGCGCCAGCGCAATGGCCGGCGCTGGCCGAATGGACGCGCGCTTTTGTCGCTTGCCTGTCGCCGCTGAGCAATGGTGAGCAACTGGCTGGCGCGCAGGAAGCGGCCGACGCCTTGCTGCAAGGTTTTGGCCACTTGCTGCGCGAGGGCGACGCGCGGCCGGGCAGCCTGCTGGCGAGTATCGTGACAGAGACCGATGCCATGGGGAACGGCTTGCTGGCCAACCTCGTGGGTTTGCTGTCGCAAACGTGCGACGCGACGGCCGGCTTGCTGGGCAATGCCATTGTTGCCTTGCGCACGCAGCCGGAGTTGCTGGCGCAATTGCGTGCAACGCCTGAGCGATGGCCGGCCATGCTGCGCGAGGTCAGCCAGTGTGATCCTTCGGTCCACAACACGCGCCGCTACACGGCGCAAGACGTGGAGTTCGACGGCGTGCGCGTGCCAGCCGGGCAGATGATCGTCGTCGTGCTGGCCAGCGCCGGCCAGGCGGCCTTGGGTTTTGGCCATGGCCGCCACGTCTGTCCGGGCCAGTCCATCGCGCACGCGATCGCCACGGCTTGCCTGCAGGCGTGGTCCGACGGGCTGGAAGGCATGCCGCTGGCGTGGCGTTATCTGCCGTCGTTGAATGCCCGCATCCCCGTGTTTACGCAAGGAGAAAATGCATGATCGCCGTGATTTTTGAAGTCTGGCCCAGCGCCGAAGGGCGCCAGCAGTATCTGGATATGGCGACCGCGCTGCGGCCCCTGCTCGACGAGGTCGATGGTTTCATTTCCATCGAGCGCTTCGGCAGCCTGAGCGAGCCAGGCAAATTGCTGTCGCTGTCCTTCTTTCGCGACGAAGCGGCGCTGGCGCAGTGGCGGCAGCTGGAAGCGCACCGCGCGGCGCAAACGGCCGGCCGGCAGGGCGTGTTTGACGATTACCGCTTGCGCATCGCCGCCGTCGTGCGCGATTACGGCATGCTGGAGCGGCAACAGGCGCCGACCGACAGCCGCCAGCATCACGACGTTAGCGGGGCAGGGCGCCCTGCGTGATCTTGACCTTGACCCGATACGCAGGCTCGGCCGCATTCAGGGCCGGCGGCGTGGCCGGGTCGACGTCGAGCAGGGTGAACGTCAGGTGGTTGACGGTGACGGAACTGGAAGCGCCGGGCATGGATTCGGACAGGACGATGTCCGTGGCGCCCGCGCTGTTGAGCAGGCTGAAACTGTAGCTGACGTAGCCTTTCCACACGCACACGGCGCCCTTGCGGCAGCGGCTGTCGTTGACACGTTCGAGTTTCAGGGTATCGGTGGCCGTGATGGCGACCTGTTCGCCGGGCGACAGCACGTGGGTGACGCTGCGCGGCGTGTTTTCCGCGTCGCCGGCGCTGCCGGCCGCGCCGCAGCCGGCCAGCATCGCCAGGCAGGCGATGAGCAAGGGGAGCAGGACGGTACGGTAAGAGCGGGTCAGAGATTGCATGTTTTTCCTTTCAGGCAGAGCGTCCCGGGCATGCCTGTGCACGCATGGGATGAAATGATAATAACAAAATGATATTTTTCCGGCGCACTATTGGCGCGCTGCCGATGAATTGACGCGCCGGCCACGCGGCGCGCCGATTACTGCGTAAAATGGCTGTTTTGAAAATCAGGAAACAACCATGAAAAAAACCGACCTGGCCAAAAGCGATGCCAAGAAACTGATGGGAAAGATGAATGTTCCCGGCGCCGGTGCATTCGGTAAGGAAGCGGTCGTCGTCGACCGCCGCGAGCAGCGCAAGCGCGACCAGGCCCTGGGCCTGGTGCCATTCGCCGTCAAGCTGAACAGCGATCTGGTCTTGCAATTGCAGACCCTGGCCAAGGAACGCGGCGTGGATCTGAATGAAGTGGTCGCCGAGCTGATCACCAAAGGCTTGGCTGCAGCTTAACGGCCGACCATGTTTATCTGTTGATAAACATCATTTGTAAAACTAAAAGGCGCCTCGCGGCGCCTTTTACATTGCGGCATGGCTGGCGATTACACGTAGGCGGCCAGGGCGCCCTTCATTTTTTTCAGCGCCGCCACTTCGATTTGACGGATGCGTTCGGCCGATACGCCGAACTCGTCCGCCAGCGCGTGCAAGGTGGCGCCGGAGCCGTCGTCGTTGGCCAGCCAGCGCGCTTCGATGATGCGGCGCGAACGGGCGTCGAGCTTGCTCAAGGCCGTTTCCAGGCCTTCCGATTGCAAACGCGTCACTTGTTCCGCTTCCAGCACCTTGGTCGGCTCGCTTTGCTCCGACGACAGGTAGGCGATCGGTGAAAACTTGTCGTCTTCATCGTCGGTCGGCGATTCCAGCGCGATGTCGCGGCCGCTCAAACGCGTTTCCATCTCGATCACTTCTTCGCGCTTCACGTCGAGCAGCTTGGCCAGCGCATCGATCTGCTTCGGCGTCATCGCGTCCAGGCCCGTCTTGTGGCTGCGCAGGTTGAAGAACAGCTTGCGCTGTGCCTTCGTCGTCGCGACCTTGACCAGGCGCCAGTTTTTCAGGATGTACTCGTGCATCTCGGCTTTCACCCAGTGCATGGCGTACGACACCAGGCGCACGCCCTGGTCCGGATCGAAACGTTTCACGGCTTTCATCAAGCCGATATTGCCTTCCTGAATCAGGTCGGCATGCGGCAAGCCATAGCCCAGGTAGCCGCGGGCAATCGAGACCACCAGGCGCAGGTGCGACAGCACCAGCTCTTGCGCGGCGGCCAGGTCATTTTTTTCGCGCAGGCGTTTCGCCAGCGAAATTTCTTCGTCGTGGGTCAACATGGGCAGGCGGTTCACGGCCGAAATATAGGCGTCGATATTGCCCAGATTGCCAGTGAAACCGAGGCCCAGCGCATTACTTTTGGTCGGAACCAATGCGGACGTTGCGGACATCATAGTCATGTTTTCTCCCTCGTAGTCTTGCTTTGTTCCAGTTGGCCACGTCACGCGACGTGGTCCTGTTGTCTGTTTGCGTATTCGGTCTTGCACTTTGCAGAGCGCGGCACCATCTTCATCTGGCGTCCATGGCGCTACTGCCTTTGGTATGTCCCTATATTAGCACTCTCTGCTTGAGAGTGCCAATCAGCACATTTAATCGTCCTGATAGCCTAAATACTATGGCGGGTTAATGCTTGATATATATCTCTGAACAGCGATTTGAACACGTAACCAGTCTACGACCTCTGGCTGAAGCGAACCTTAAGAATACTTGCTAAACATCAAGATAACAGCAGATGGGGAGGGTGAGGCGCATGGCGGCACCGCAGGCGCCGCCATGGAAGGGAAGGTCAGTTCAGGCGCGCCAGGTGGCGCTGCACGCAGAGGAAGGCGCCGATCAGGCCCAGGCCGGCGCTGACGGCCAGCAAGCCGGCCATCGGCAGCGGCGCCAGCGGCACCAGCTGGAATTCGGACGCGTACAGGCGGGCAAATTCGGCAATCGCGGTATTGAGCGGTTGCAAGGCCAGCGCGACGGCGCCCAGGGCCAGCGCGCCGGCACACAGGCCCAGCAGGGCGCCCGTGTAATAGAAGGGGCGGTGGATGAAGGTGTCCGTGGCGCCGATCAGTTTCGAAATGCTGATTTCATCGCGCTGCTGCATCACCTGCAGGCGGATGGTATTGAAGACCACGGCGATCACGGCCACGCCCAGGGTGATGGCCAGCAGCAGCAGCACCAGGCGCAGCACGCCCAGCAGGGCCGCCAGGCGCTTGACCCAGGCCGAATCGACCTGCGCCGATTCCACGCCGGGCAAGTGGCGCAGCTGTTCCGCCACCGCGTCGACGTCCCGCGCTTCGCTGGCGCTGCTGAAGGCATCGAGTTTCAGCACATAGCTGTCGGGCAGGGGATTGTCGCCCAGGGTGCTGAGCACGTCTGCCAGGCCATTCTTGTTTTTCAGGGTATCGAGCGCCTGTTCGCGCGGGATGAAGACGATCTTCGCCTTTTGCTCGCCGACGATCTTGCGCATGGAACTGGCCAGGGCCACGGCTTGCTCGCGCGGCGTGTCGATCTTCAGGAAGACGCTGATTTCCGGATCGACCGACATCTGTTCCGACATGGGACGCACGTTGTCGAGCATGGTCAAGCCGGCGAACGGCAGCGACAGCGCGATGGCGACCACGACGACGTTCAACAGGAAGCCGCCCGGCGACTTGCGCAGGTGAATCAGCGCCGAACCCAGCGCGAAACGGTGTTGCCGGAACCAGCCTCTCATGACTGTTCTCCCTGCGCGTCGTCCTGGTCGGGCGATGGCGCAAAATTGGGATCGGGCGGCGCGAAGACGGGCGCCTGCGTGGCCTTGTCGATGGCCACCAGCTGGCCGTTCTTCAGGTGGATCACGCGGGCGGCGGCGTCGAGCATCTGTTCGTCATGGCTGGAAATGAGGCAGGTCACGCCCACGGAGTGGAAGGCCTTCAGGGCGTCGAGCACCTTGTTGGCGCTGGCGCGGTCCAGGTTGGCCGTCGGTTCGTCGGCCAGGATGATCTGCGGCCGGTTGACGATGGCGCGCGCGATCGATACGCGCTGCTGCTCGCCGCCCGACAGCGACAGCGGACGCGCCATGGCGCGGTCCAGCAATCCCACCTTGTCGAGTGCGGCGCGCGCGCGCTGCTCGGCGGCCGCCTTGTGGGCGCCGACGACGAGCAGCGGCAGCATGACGTTGGCCAGGATGGAGCGGTCGTTCAATAATTTTTGCTGCTGGAAGATCAGGCCCATGTTACGGCGCAAAAACGGCACGCCTGCCGGCTTGATCTTGGCCATGTCCTGGCCATTGACGATCAGCTTGCCCGACGTGGGGCGTTCCATGGCGGCGATCATTTTCAGCAGGGTGGATTTGCCGGCGCCGGACGGGCCGGCCAGAAACACCAGCTCGCCCTTGGCAATACTGAGCGAAATGTCGCTGAGCGCCACGGCATCGGGGGAGTATTGCTTGGAGACGTGCTGAAATTCAATCATGTAGGTAGGCTTATCCGAGCAGCGCTTCGACAAATTCGGCAGCCACGAAAGGCTGCAAGTCTTCAATTTTCTCACCGATGCCGATGAAATACACGGGTACGGGACGCACGCGGGCAATTGCCGCCAGCACGCCGCCCTTGGCGGTACCGTCCAGCTTGGTGATCACCAGGCCGCTCAACTGCAGGGCATCGTCGAACGCTTTCACTTGCGTGAGGGCGTTCTGGCCGGTGTTGCCGTCGATGACGAGCAGGGTTTCATGCGGCGCGCCATCCATGCCCTTGCCGATCACGCGCTTGATTTTCTTCAATTCTTCCATCAGGTGCAACTGCGTCGGCAAGCGTCCCGCCGTATCGACCATGACCACGTCAATGCCGCGCGCCTTTGCCGATTGCACGGAGTCGTAGGCCACGGCGGCCGGGTCGCCCGACTCCTGCGAAATTACGGTGACGTTGTTGCGCTCGCCCCAGACCATCAGCTGCTCGCGCGCGGCGGCGCGGAAGGTGTCGCCGGCGGCCAGCAGCACGGACTGGTTGTTCGACTGCATGTGCTTGGCCAGCTTGCCGATGGTGGTGGTCTTGCCGGCGCCATTCACGCCGGAAATCATCATCACCAGCGGCTTGTGGCGGCCCAGTTCGAAGCGCTTTTCCAGCGGCAGCAAAAGGTCGATCAGCAGCACTTTCAGCGCGGCCTTGACGGCGGCGGCGTCGAGCAACTTGTCTTCCTTGACCTTCTTCTTCAATTCCGTCAGCAGGAATTCCGTGGCGTCGATGCCCGCGTCGGACATCAGCAGCGCCGCTTCCAGCTCTTCGTACAGGGCGTCGTCGATCTTCGCGCCGACGAACAGCACGGATAAAGTATTCGAGGTTTTCGACAGGCCGGCCTTGAGGCGCGTCATCCACGATTTTTTCTCGGGTTCGGCGGCCACGATCACGGGCACGAGCTCGGCCGGCGCGCCGCTCAGGGGCGTAGCGGCAGGCTGCGGTGCAGGCGGCGTGGCGGCGGGAGGGACGAGGGGCTCGGCTGGCGCAGCCTCGGGAGCGATGGGTTTTTTCTTGAAGAAACTAAACATGGATGTGTGGTGGCGGGTGCTGACCTAAGGCCCGGCGGCGCCGGACACTGTGTTACGGGCTATTCTACCAGAGCACGCCCGGCCCTTCATGCTTTACTGTTCGATTGGCAACATTGCGCGCCTATCCACGGAGATCGCCGCAGTTGCCGCGCTTTTCAGCCGGTTCAGTGGGTTTGCAGCGCGTGTGCCTGATGGCGGCGGCGCCAGTCGGCGATGCTTTCCTCGACTTGCCGCAAGTCCAGCACGTGCAAAAACGGCGGCGGCTGCTTGGTCAGCACGGGACTGCGTCCGCCGGCCCACAATTCCATCTCTGGCGGCAAGCTTGCATGCAACTGCTGCAGGCTGTCGCGCGTCTGCCGTTGCTTGCTGGCGCTGGAAAACGACAGCGCCACGATATCGGCCCGCTGCGCGCGGGCGGCCGCGATGATGTCCGTCAGCGGCGTTTCCACGCCCAGCGACAGGCACTGTGCGCCGGCCGCCGCGCACAGCGCCTCGGCCATCAGCAGCCCCAGGCCATGACGCTCCTGCGGCAAGGTACTGAGGACGATGCGCGGCGTGCGCGTGGACGGGCTGCTCGCTTGCGGCAGGGAAAAGATGGCGTGGCGCATCACTGTCTGTAAGGTTTCGCTATACAGATGCTCTTCATATACGGCCAGGTCGCCGCAAGCCCACGCTTCGCCCACCATGCTCGTAAGGGGGGCGATGACGTCGATGGTGAAGGCCTTCAAGCCCAGCACGGCCAGCGCCTGACGCAGGGCGCCGCCCAATTCCGCCATCTGGTGACCGCGGCACAGGGCCAGGTAGTGCTCGAGTTGCGGTGGCGGCGCGGGCGGCGCCGCGCTGCCGGCGCTGGCCAGCTGCTGCAGTTGCACGGTGCTGTGCTGCATGATTTTTCCCGGACGAAATCCGAGGTCCAGCAGGCGCTTGACCATGCGCAATTTTTGCACTTGCTCGGCTGGATAGCTGCGCTCGCCAAAGGCATCGCGCTGGGGCTGGGGAAAGGCGTAGCGGCGCTCCCAGACACGCAAGGTTTCCTTGGCCAGCCCGGTGTCGCGTTCGACATCGCTGATGCTGAAGGCGGGAGAGGGTTGCAGGTCAGTATCCATACCAGGGGGGGCTTTGCTCGCTTGCGGAAGAACGTGGCTTGCATTTTACGCCTTCCGCCGCCCCTTACCAAATAGCTGAATCCGATCAGAAATTGCCGGCGTATAAGTTTGTGAACTGCTGAGAGCGCTCATTGACATAAATCAATATTTCATCGATTATCCATGAGGCTTATTTGTCCAGGACAAACTTAATACAGGTGCATTCATGAAAATTGCCGTCGTCGGAGCAGGAATCGCAGGATTGTCGTGTGCCTATCGCCTGGTGCAGGCGGGCCAGGACGTCACCTTGTACGAGGCGGGCGACTATTTTGGCGGCCACAGCCATACGGTCGATGTCACGCTCGATGGCGTCACGCATGGCGTCGACACGGGTTTTCTCGTGTTCAACCACGCCACCTATCCGAACCTGGTGCAACTGTTCGATGAACTCGGTGTCGAGGCGGCCGACAGTGACATGTCGTTTTCCGTGAAAATGCCGATGGGCACGGCATCCGACGCCCGCGTGCTGGAATGGGCGGGCGCCAATGTCGATACCGTGTTTACCCAGCGCAGCAATCTGCTGCGCCCGGCATTCCTGCGCATGCTGCGCGATATCCTGCGCTTCAACCGCCAGGCCAGTGCCCTGGCGACGGCAAGCGTGCCGGCGCCGGCCATGCCGCTCGGTGAATTCCTGGATCTGCACAATTATGGCGACGAGTTCCGCCACTGGTATCTGCTGCCGATGGCCGCCTGCATCTGGTCGTGCCCAGCGCGCCAGATGCTGGCCTTTCCCTTGGCCACCTTCATCCGTTTCTGTCACAACCATGGCTTGCTGCAAGTCAATGACAGGCCGCAATGGCGCACGGTGCGGGGCGGATCGCGCGTCTATGTGGAAAAACTGCTGGCCGGCATCCCGCAGCAGCGCCTCGCTTGCCCCGTGCTGGCCGTGCGCCGCCAGCCGCACGATGGCGCGCGCATGGTCGAGCTGCATACGGTCGCCGGCGTCGAGCACGTCGATCACGTCGTGCTCGCTTGCCACAGCGACCAGTCGCTGGCCTTGCTGGCCGACATCCGCGACGACGAGCGCTCCGTGCTCGAAGCCGTGCGCTACCAGCCTAACCGGGCCGTGCTGCATACGGATGCGTCCTGCCTGCCGCAGCGCCGCAAGGCCTGGTCCGCCTGGAACTACCAGGGCCGGCCGGCCGCGCAAGGCGATGCGCCGCAAGTGTGCGTGCATTATTTGCTGAACCAGCTGCAACCCTTGCCATTTACTACGCCCGTCATCGTCTCGCTCAATCCGCTCGACGAGCCCGCTCCGGCCAGCATCATCGACGAGTTTTCGTATGCCCACCCCGTGTTCGATGGCGCGGCCATTGCCGCCCAGGCACGCCTGGCCGGTTTCCAGGGTGCGCAGCACACGTGGTTCGCGGGCGCCTGGACGGGCTATGGTTTCCATGAAGACGGCTTGAAGTCGGGCCTGGCCGTGGCGCAAATACTCAATGGCATGGCGGCGGCGGAGCTCGGCCATGCCGCGTGATCCATCACTGCCCGTGGCGCCGCAGCCCCAGTTGTGCCTGGGGCAAGTGCGCCATGCACGGCTGCGCCCGCGCAAGCATGCTTTCAGTTACGGCATGTTTTATCTGCGCCTGCCCTTGCGCAGCATGGGCGCGCGTGATTTTCCTGCCCGTTTGATGTCGCGCAACCGCGCCAATGTGCTGTCCTTCCGCGACAGCGACCATGGCGATGGGGCAACGCCGCTGCCGGACTGGATCGACGGCTTGCTGCGTGAACATGGCGTGACGGATGCGGGTGGTGAAATCTGGCTGCAAACCATGCCGCGCATGTTCGGTTATGTCTTCAATCCCGTCAGCTTCTGGTTTTGCCACCGCCCGGATGGCGCGTTGCGGGCCGTGGTCTGCGACGTGCGCAATACCTTTGGCGAGCGCCACCTGTACCTGCTCGAACAGGGCGGCGCCATCGCGTATGGCAGCGAGTTGCGCGCCAATAAAATTTTCCATGTTTCGCCGTTTTGCAAGGTGGAAGGAAATTATCGTTTCCGTTTCTTGCGCAACAGCGAACAGAACGGCGAACGCCACCTGGCCCGTGTCGATTATGACGACCTCGACGGCCCGCTGCTGCAAACGAGCTTGTCCGGCACGGCGCGGCCGCTGCGCGATGGCGCCATCGCCTGGGCCTTGCTGCGCTACCCGCTGATGACGTTAGGCGTGATGGCGCGCATCCATTGGCAAGCCTTGCGCCTGTGGCTGCGCCGCGTGCCGTTTTTCAGCAAACCCCTTCCACCACAAGAAAAGGTGTCCCGATGAGCTCCGATTCCCTGCCGACCGGCCTGCAGGCGCGCGCCTGCGTCCGTCCCGACCACACGGCCGATCACACGCACTTGGACGTGCCCGCTTCAGGACGCGTGATCCTGCGCCTGCTGGAAAAATTGCAGCATGGCGCTTTGCGCCTGCGCACGCCCGACGGCAGCATCTTGCTGTATGGCGACGGCAGCCATCCCGTCACCCTGGACTTGCACAACTGGCGCCTGTGCTCGGCCGTGCTGCGCTCGGGCGACATCGGCTTTGCGGAAACGTTTATCGCCGGCGACTGGCGCACGGACAATTTGCCGGGCTTGATCGAATTGATGATACGCAACCGCGCGCAGATCGAATCGCTGATCTACGGCAACTGGTGGGGCAACCTCGTCTACAAGCTCAGGCATTTGCTCAACCGCAATTCGCGGGCCGGCAGCAAGAAGAACATCCACGCCCATTACGACATCGGCAATGCTTTTTATCAGCTGTGGCTCGATCCGTCGATGACGTATTCGAGCGCGCTGTTCAGCGAAGGCGCCAGCCTGGAGCAGGCGCAAGGCGCCAAATACCGGCGCATCGCCGACCAGCTGCAGCTGCAGCCGGATGCCAGGGTGCTGGAAATCGGCTGCGGCTGGGGCGGCTTTGCGGAAACGGCGGCGCGCAGCTACGGCGCGCACGTGACGGGGTTGACCTTGTCGACCGAACAGCTGGCCTATGCGCGCCAGCGCCTGCACGACGCGGGGCTGGCAGGGCAAGCCGACCTGCAGCTGTGCGACTACCGCGACAGCGCCGGCCAGTACGACGCCATCGCCTCGATCGAAATGTTCGAAGCCGTGGGGCAAAGCTACTGGCCCGGCTATTTCGCATGCGTGGCGCGCAACCTGAAGCCGGGCGGCCGGGCCTGCATCCAGACCATCGTCATTGCCGACGACTTGTTCGAGCGCTACAGCAAGAGCACGGATTTCATCCAGCAATACATCTTCCCGGGCGGCATGCTGCCGTCGCCGGCCGAGTTTCGCCGCGCCGCCGAGGCGCAGGGCTTGCGCGTGGAAGATTCCTTCAGCTTTGGCCTCGATTATGCGGAAACCCTGCGCCAGTGGCGCGCCAGCTTCCTGGCCCAGCGCACGGCGCTGGAAAAGCAGGGTTTCGATGGTCGTTTCCTGCTGACCTGGGAGTTTTACCTCGCGTATTGCGAGGCCGCCTTCCAGGCGCACAACACGGATGTGATGCAATTTACCCTGATCAAGGACTGACCATGCGCCGTTTGCTTGCCGCTGTCGTGCTGTTGTTGACCATGTCCGCTGCCGTGGCAGCGCCGCCTGCCTTTATCGCCGCCGACGTGCCCGAAGCCCGGCTGGCGGGCGAGGGCGAATACACGTGGTTCGGCATGCGTATTTATCGGGCGCAGCTGTGGGTGGGCCCGCAAGGCTACCAGGGCGCGGCGTCGGCAACGGCGCCTTTCGTGCTGGAATTGCGCTATGCGCGTGCGCTCGACGGCAAGAAGATCGCCGAAGCCAGCTATGAACAGATGCAGAAAATCGGCGCGGGCACGCCGGAGCAGCGGCTGGCCTGGTTGTCCACCATGCAGCGTATCTTTCCTGATGTTAAGGAAGACCAGCGCATCGCGGGTGCCTACCGGGCCGGCATCGCGCCCGGCGTGCGCTTTTACCTTGATGGCAAGATGCTGGCCGACGTGAGCGATGGCGACTTCGCGCGCGCCTTCTTTGCCATCTGGCTCTCGCCGTCGACGACGGCGCCCAAGCTGCGCGCGGCCTTGCTGCAGAGTGCGGCGCCGCTGCCATGAATGCCGTGGGCAGCGCCTTGAACTTGCCGGCCTTGTTCAGTTATGGCCTGTTCGGCTTGCCGCTGGCCATGCTGGCGCTGCCCATCTATATATATGTGGCGCCGTTTTATGCGCAGCGCAGCAGCCTGGACCTGGCGCAGATCGGCGCCGTGCTGCTGGCGGCCCGCATCGCCGCCGCCTTCATCGACCCGGCCTTGGGTGCGTGGATGGCGCGCGGCGGGCGCAGCTATGCCGCGCTGATCGGCGCCTCGCTGCCCTTGCTGCTGCTGGGCTTTGGCGCCCTGTTCCATCCGCCGGCCATGCGTGAAGCGGCGACCCTGGCCTGGTTCCTGGCTGCCTTGCTGCTCGTCTACACCGCTTATGGCCTGGCCGGCATCGCGCACCAGAGCTGGGGCGCGGCCTTGAGCCAGCTGCGCGCGCAGCGGGCGCGCGTGACGGCCGTGCGCGAAGGCTGCGGTTTGCTGGGCGTGATCCTGGCCGCGGGGCTCACTTCCGTGTTCGGCTATGACGGCTTGTCGCTGGCCTTTGCCGCCTGCCTGCTGGCGGCGGGCGCGCTGCTGCTGGCGCGCGCGCCGCGTCCGGCTTTGCGCAGTGCCGCAGAAGCGGTTTCCGGCAAAGGCTGGCGGCTGCCATTTCGCCAGCGCGCGTTTCGCTGGCTGTTTGCCGTCCTGCTCGTCAATGGCGTGGCGGCCGCCATTCCCGCCACCCTGTTCCTGTTCTTTGCCGGCGACTACCTGCGCCTGGGCCATTATGCGGGACCGTTTTTGATCGTCTACTTTTGCGCGGCGGCCGCCTCGATGCCCGCGTGGGTGGCGCTGGCGCGCCACTTTGGCGAAGCGCGCGCCTGGGGCGGCGCCATGCTGCTGGCCGCGACCGTGTTCGTCTGGGCATATGGCCTGGGGGCGGGCGCCGCCTGGGGTTTTGCCGGCATCTGCCTGCTGTCGGGCCTGGCGCTGGGCGCCGACCTGGCCTTGCCGCCGGCCCTGCTGGCGGGGCTGATCGGCGCGGCCGGCCATGCTGGGCGGCACGAAGCGGCGTATTTCGGCTGGTGGAACTGGGGTGTGCAGATGAGCCTGGCACTGGCGGCCGGCATCGCCTTGCCCCTGCTGGCCTGGCTCGGCTATGTGCCGGGCGGCAGCGGCGGCTTGTCGGCCCTGTCTGCCGCCTACGCCTTGCTGCCCTGCGCCTTGAAACTGCTGGCGGCGGCGCTGCTGTGGCGCGCGCCCCTGCAACATATATATAGCGACCATCTGGAGAATCGACCATGCACCTCATGAAATGTTGCCGGCGCGGCATGACGGCGGCCGCCTTGCTGCTGGCGCTGGCCGCCTGTTCCACGCCGCCCACGCCGGCCATCTACGCGCAGGAATTGCCCGTACTCGACCTGCAGCAGTATTTCAAAGGCATCCTGGATGCGCACGGCATCTTCCAGGATCGCTCGGGCAAGGTGGTCAAGCGTTTTACGGTCGTGATGCGCGCCAGCTGGGTGGGCGAGACGGGAACCCTGGACGAGGATTTCACGTATTCGGACGGCAGCAAACAACGGCGCGTGTGGACCCTGCGCAAGACGGCGCCCGGGCGCTTCATCGGCACGGCGCCCGACGTGATCGGCGAAGCCGTCGGCGAAGTGGCCGGCAATGCGCTGCGCTGGCAATACGTGCTGGCGCTGCCCGTCGACGGCACGGTCTACCACGTCGACTTCGAGGACTGGATGTTCCTGATGGATGACAAGGTCATGCTGAACCGCGCCGCCATGAGCAAGTTCGGCTTTGGCCTGGGCGCCGTCACCTTATCGTTCAGCAAGCGTTCGCAGGCGGTCCCATGAATCGAAAGATCAGCAATTGGGCCGGCAAGCACGTGTGGATCATCGGCGCTTCCAGCGGCATCGGCGCCGCCTGCTCCACCTTGCTGCTGGAGCAGGGGGCGAGCGTGGCCCTGTCGGCCCGCCATCGGGCGAGCCTCGAGCAGTTGTGTGAAGGACAGCCGCTGGCGCAGGCCTTGCCGCTCGATATCACCCAGCATGCGCAGCTGCGGGCCGTCTGCGCGCAATTGCAGCAGCAATGGACGCATATTGACCTGATACTGGTGGTCGCCGGCGGCTATCAGGCCATGCGCGCCGACAGCTTCGACCTCGAGGCGGCCCAGGGCTTGCTGGCCCTGAATGTGGGCGGCGTCTTCAATTGCCTGGAGCAAGCCTTGCCGTGGCTGTTGCGCCAGGGCAGCGGCGGCATCGGCATCGTCGCTTCGGTGGCCGGTTATGGCGGCTTGCCCAAGGCGCTCGCGTACGGCGCCAGCAAGGCGGCGCTGATCAATCTGACGGAGTCGCTGTATCTGGATTTGCATCCACGCGGGATTGATGTGTATCAAATCAACCCCGGTTTCGTCGCCACGCCCTTGACGGCCGACAACGATTTCACGATGCCGGCCTTGATGACGGCGCAGGACGCGGCCGCCGCCATGCTCGACGGCATCGAGCGGGGCCAGTTCCACATCCATTTCCCCAAGCGCTTTACCAATACCATGCGCCTGGCGCGGCTGTTGCCGTACCGCGCCTATTTCTGGCTGATTCGCAAGGTGACGGGCTTATGAATACAAGCATGCCGGACATGACGGAACGCGTGGAGGAGGCGCTGGCGCGCCTGGTGGCGTTTTATGAGCACCTGAGCCTGGAAAGCCTGGCCCAGCTGGGCGCCGTGTATGCACCGGGCGCCCGGTTCAAGGACCCGTTCAACGAGGTGGCGGGCCATGCCGCCATCCTGGCCATCTTCGAGCACATGTTCGTGCAAGTCGATGCGCCCCGGTTTGTCGTGCTGGAAAGCCTGGGACAGGGGCAGCAAGCGTTCCTGACGTGGGAATTTCACTTCCGCATGAAACGGCTGGTATCTGGCGAACAGTGCATACGCGGCGCCACCCATGTGCGCTTCGATGCGCAGGGAAGGGTGGTCATGCACCGCGATTACTGGGATGCGGCGGAAGAACTGTATGAAAAGTTACCGTTGCTGGGTGGTTTCATGCGCATGCTCCGGCGCGCAAGCCGGCGCTAAGGCCGTTTCTTGATGCTTTTAAGCAAAAAATACGAAAAAGAAAAAGTAAATTGTGCGGAAGGGGGCGCGTGAAAACTTGATTTCCGTCAAAGTGTCGTTTTTTAGACACAAATATATCAAAATATTGAGAAGGCAACATTGTAAGAAATTGTTTCAACTGATGCGCAATTTGCAAGCAAGAGTCGTCCTCATCCGTTCCAATCGGGTAGTTGAGGCGTAGCCTGGAAAACATGAAAAACATTTCTATGTGAGCAATTTAAATTACCGGAAAGTCAGTAATTTCGTTAATACTCTGCCTATTTTTCTGACGCGCGCGCCGACGTCGAAAATGGCGTCTACGCCCCTGAATAATGCGGCAATGCACCAAAACAGGGCGCAATATTTCCCGTTTTGGGGCCTTCGGCAGCAAACATTGGCGATGCCGTGTATGCTTCGTCCCGTTTATCCATTATCGCCTGACAAATTGTGCGCTTTGTCGTGTAAATCTTGGAGGGCAAATGACGGGTAAAGCATGTTGACGTTTTAATCACTCGCCTGATACTGTTGCACTAATACAACGGATGTCGACAAGGCATGCGCTATGATGGAATGGTCAATCAGGCCAATGCATTGGTTGGCAAGGGGCACTGGCTCTGTCGCGTAGTACGGTTGGCGATGGTCGGGATGCCTGAAAAAGCCCTCGGCCTGGTACCGGAAGTAACATGTTGGAACTTGATGGAATGTGAAACGGTCGTTATAGTGCCGCTTCCGGTGCCCTTTGAGCACCGAACCGGCGCATGAAAATACGGCCGCTTCGCAGCCTTCAAGCTTATCGGCGCAATAGCGTGCCGATACCGATATGAATGTTCCTCTGACCGGAACAGCAATGTGGCAGGTGGAGACCTTGCCCTCACTCATAAAAAGCGCTCTGCTAGAGCGCAGCTCGAGATGCATAGGCTGTATTACTTTTTGCTTCAAAATTAAAGGAAATCGCAATGAAAAAAACTCTGATCACCCTGGCAGTTCTGGCAGCGGCCACTGGCGTCGCCCAAGCTCAATCGAGCGTTGTTATCTACGGTACCGTTGACGCTGGTTTCGTCAGCGAGCGCGGCGGTGTTAACGGCAACGTTAACAAGCTGGACAGCGGCATTGCTTCGGCTTCCCGTATCGGCTTCAAAGGCACCGAAGATCTGGGCAGCGGCCTGTCGGCACTGTTCGTTCTGGAAACAGGTTTCAACGTTGATAACGGTACGCAAGACAAAGCCGGTTCGATCTTCAACCGTCAAGCTTACGTTGGCCTGAGCAGCAAAACGACCGGTACCCTGACCCTGGGTCGTCAATACACCCCTTGGTACAACACCCTGTCGAAAGTTGCTGATCCATTCGCAGCTGGCTACGCTGGTTCCGCCAAAAACCTGTTCACAGCGAACACCCGCACCAGCAACACCGTGGTTTACGCTTCGCCAAGCTTCAACGGCTTTGACGCTGACGTGGCTTACACCTTCGGCGAGAACGCTGAGTCGAACAAAATCGGCCGCCAAATCGGCGCGTCGGCTGGCTACTCGAACGGTCCTCTGAACGCTCGCTTTGCTTACAACAACACCGACAACACCCAGTTCCAAATCGGTAGCGCACGTAACTACCTGCTGGCAGCTAACTACGACTTCGCAGTTGTTAAAGCTTACGTCGCATACGGCGTGAACAAAGGCTACAACAGCATGATCGCTAACAACGCCGTACAAAACGCTAACGGTTCGTTCTCGTCCCGTAACGCATTCGGTGGCGTCGACGCTGCCTTCAGCCGCGATAGCAACAACATCCTGGTTGGCGCAACCGTACCAGTTGGCACCGCTGGCACCGTGATGGCTTCGTTCATCCGCACGAACGATAAAGACGTCGCCAATGCTGACGCTGATCAATGGGCACTGGGCTACTCGTACGCTCTGTCGAAGCGCACGAGCACCTATGCTTCGTACGCCAAGATCAAAAACAAAAACGGCGCAGGCTACACCGTTGGTAACAACAGCAATGTTGGTACGGGCGACAAAGCCTTCAACGTTGGCGTTCGTCACTCGTTCTAATATTCGCGCAAGCGAAGCTTAGTTCCGCTGCCAGCATCCCTTCGGGGATGCTGATAAGCAAGGAAACGCGTCTCCAGGCTAGTCCTGGCGGCGCGTTTTTGCATTGGCGGCGCCAGTTGTAATGGCGCCGTTACTCAAGTAAAGGAATGCCATGTATTCATCCACATCGCCGCGCCTGGCCGCCATGCTGGCCGCGCTGCTGCTCGCTGGCGCCACGGGCGCCGCTGCCGCTGCCGTCAAGGGCAAGAAGCCGGCCGGACTGGAGCGCTACGGCGTGGCCGTCTACTCCGACCTGTGCCTGCAAAAGGACAGCGGCGAAATCGGCGGCCAGCGCGTCACCCTGCACCGCTTTGCCGAAGCCGATTCCGTCATCTATGAGTTCACGGCTGGCGCCCTGAGCTGGCCCATCGTGGCCAATGACGTCAACCTGGACGCGGTCACGGGCGTTTTCGACTTCACCATCGCCGGCGCCGACGGCGAGGAGCGCACCATCGTCGGCAAGTTTTCCAGGGATGGCCAGACCCTGACCCTGGAAGGCGATTACTGCGGCGGCAACGTGCGCATGCCCATGAAACTGAGCCGCGTGCGCGATTTCGGCCGTCCCCTGAAAAACTGCACGCCATGCCCGCCGACGCCGCAAGCGCCCGCCGAGACAGTGCCTGCCGAGGAAAGCGCGACTGTGCCCGCTGCCTGAGCGATCACTGCTGCCAAAAAGAAAAAGGCCCGGTATCGACCGGGCCTTTGTTATTTGCAGCGTCGCAAGAGGCTTACTTTGCCGCCTGTGCCTTTTCCGCCGTGGTGCGGATGGTGGCCAGGGTGGCGTTCGGCGTGATCAGGTTGCCGTCGTAGCGCAACTCGATCAGGGCCGGCAAGTTGTGCGCCTTGGCGTGCGCCAGCGCCCGTTGCAGGGCAGGGGCGAACTCTTCCGTCGCATTCACCACTTCGCCCTGCGCGCCATACGCTTGCGCCAGCGCCGCGAAATCCGGGTTGTGCAGGGTCGTGCCCGAGACGCGGCCCGGGTAGTCGCGCTCCTGGTGCATACGGATGGTGCCGAACATCTGGTTATTGAAGACGATGATGACCACGCCCGCCTGGTATTGCACGGCGGTGGCCAGTTCCTGGCCATTCATCATGTATTCGCCATCGCCGGCAAACGTGATCACGGTGCGTTCCGGATGCACGATTTTCGCCGCCACGCCTGATGGCACGCCGTAGCCCATGGCGCCGTTGGTTGGCGCCAGCTGGGTGCGCATGCCGCCGTAGCGGTAGAAGCGGTGCGCCCACGAGGCGTAGTTGCCGGCGCCGTTCGTCAGGATGGTGTCGGCCGGCACTTGCGCCATGATCTCCTGCGTTACCTGCCACAGGTCCAGCGGCGCCTGGCCATCCTGGAAGATGGGCGGGCGCTCCTGGTAGGCGGCCAGCTCGGCCTTGGCCTCGGCCGGCGTGTGCTGCCAGGCGGTAGCGTCGACGGGAGCCATGGCGGCCAGCATGGCGCACACTTGCGGCATGCCGCTGTTGATCATCAGCTCGGCCTGGTAGACGCTGCCCAGTTCCTCGGCATCCGTATGGATGTGCACGAGGCGCTGGCGCGGCACGGGCGAGTCGAACAGGGTGTAGCCCCCCGTCGTCATTTCACCGAGGCGCGGCCCGATGGCGATGACCAGGTCGGCATTTTTCACGCGCGCGGCCAGTTTCGGGTTGATGCCGATGCCGACGTCGCCGATGTAGTTCGGGTGCGCATTGTCGAGCAAGTCCTGGAAGCGGAAGGCGCAGGCGACGGGCAGGTGGTTGCTTTCCGCAAACTGTTGCAGGTCGGCGCAGGCCTGCGGCGTCCAGGTGGCACCGCCCAGCAAGACCAGCGGCTGTTTCGCGGTGGCCAGCATGGCGCGCAGTTGCTGCATTTGCGCGTCGGATGGTGCCGCCTGCACGGGCTGGTAGGCGCGCGTGTCGGCCACGGTGGCCAGCGAAATGAGCATGTCTTCCGGCAGGGCCAGCACGACGGGGCCGGGGCGCCCGCTGGTGGCCACCTGGAAGGCGCGCGCCAGGTATTCGGGGATGCGCTCGGCGCGGTCGATCTGCGCCACCCACTTGGCCATCTGGCCGTACATGCGGCGGTAGTCGATTTCCTGGAACGCTTCGCGGTCGACGAAATCGTTGCCCACCTGGCCGATGAACAGGATCATCGGGGTGGAATCCTGGTAAGCCGTGTGTACGCCGATCGAGGCGTTGGTGGCGCCCGGTCCGCGCGTGACGAAGCAGATGCCCGGCTTGCCCGTCAGCTTGCCGTAGGCTTCGGCCATGAAGGCGGCGCCGCCTTCCTGGCGGTTGATGATGAAGCGGATGCCGGAATCGTGCAGGGCGTCGAGCACGTCCAGGTAGCTTTCGCCAGGCACGCCAAAGGCGGTGTCGACACCGTGGATCTGCAGGGCATCGACCAGGATCTGGCCGCCGGTACGGGATTGTTGCGTCATGTTCGGCTCTTTATATTCTAGTGGGTGGCAAAGAAATGGGGCAAGCGGTGCGCATGCGCCTGCATGCAAGCAGCTTGCCTCATTCTATGTGAGCCGATTTGGCCCGGCTTTTGAAATGGCGACACCGAATTACACAATCCCCCGTACCCGGAGCCCGACGAGGTGCCCGGCGAGCGGTGTCGTGCCGGCACAGGCCTTTTTGCAGAAACATGCTGCGGCGCGGTACAATGGCGGGTGAAGCAGGCCAGACAGTCGCTGGCCGGCGCAGCAATGCGCTGGCGGGAGGAAGGTCCGGACTCCATAGAGCGGGGTGACGGTTAACGGCCGTCCGCTG
The DNA here is from genome assembly GCF_002797895.1 of Janthinobacterium sp. 67. Taxonomy (NCBI): domain Bacteria; kingdom Pseudomonadati; phylum Pseudomonadota; class Betaproteobacteria; order Burkholderiales; family Oxalobacteraceae; genus Janthinobacterium; species Janthinobacterium sp. 67. The sequence goes on from NZ_PGES01000001.1 coordinate 5,078,097, forward strand.
AAAGCCTACTCGACGTACTTGTACGGAGAGGGGGTATAAGGCGAGGAATAGGGCCACAGAGACGAGCGTATTAAGTTACGGTGAAACGCGGTAACCTCCACCTGGTGCAATTTCAAATAGGCACGCGATGATGCTGCTCGCGGAGCGTGCGGGTAGAAAGCTTGAGCGCCCGAGTAATCTGGCGCCTAGAGGAATGACTGTCATAGCGCCAACCTGCAAGGGAAGGCGCCGTAACAAAATCCGGCCTATCGGCCTGCTTCACTTGAATTCCCGCTTCCTGGCTTGCCAGGGAGTATCTCGGCCGCGGCAGCGTTGACTGCCGCGCGCCAATCAAAAGCCCCCGCAACGGGGCTTTTTTTGTTTCTAAAAATAAGGCAATCGAGATAAAGTTGTATAGACAAGTAAAAATGGACAATTGGTTAAAGTTTCTTGGTTCTAATTAATTGCTGCATTGCAAAAATAGTTTTCCCACATCAGGCCAGCCCCGGAAAACAGGGCCGGCAGGCGCCATGGACGATTATTTTTTGCTTTAAACCAAGTCTTTCGCTGCGGACGATTGCTGTTGTGCCTGGATGACGAAATTATTGTCATGTGTCAACTAACTGTAAAAAATTCAATTTTTTGATTTCGTTTTTTTCGATGTTTACGGTAGGAAAACACATGTGTGCAGATGAGGTAGCACATTCACTATCTTTCATAAGTATCTAATTTATCGATATATTTTTATTTGAGACTCCTTCAACGATATGCGCTAAGTCCTTAATTTCATTAATAAAATTCCTGTTTTGCCAATCGGAAACCGCTTGACCACTATCTTTGCTTCCTCTAAAGTGGGCAACTGTGTGAAAAAGTGTGTTTTTGTGGGAAATTTTCCCTTTTTATCGCGATGCGCAAGCGTCGCAACCCAAGCTCAAAAAAGGTCTTTCGTGTTTCAAGGCGCGTCCGCAATCAATCTCGATGCCAAAGGCAGGATGTCTATCCCTGCCAAGCACCGTGACGCGCTGGCGATTCAATGCGAAGGCCGCTTGACCCTGACGAAACACCCCGATGGCTGCCTGCTGTTTTTCCCCCGTCCCGTGTGGGAAAGCCACCGCCAGCAAATCGCCGCCTGGCCCATGTCGGCGCGCGCCTGGCAGCGCATCTTCCTCGGCAACGCCGTTGACGTCGAGCTGGACTCGGCCGGCCGCGTGCTCATCTCGCCCGAATTGCGCAACGCCGTCGGACTGGCGCGCGAAGTCATGATGATCGGCATGGGCAGCCACTTTGAAATATGGGATGCCGCCAAATTGGCCGAAAAAGAACAGCAGGCGATCGATGCCGGCACCCCCGATGTACTTTCCAATTTTTCTTTCTAAGGCTCCGTAATGACACAACTCACGGTGCCGGAATTTCAGCATCGCACGGTGCTGCTCGATGAAGCGGTCGATGCGCTCGACCTGTCGGGCGACCGCGCGCACGGCGTTTACGTCGACGGCACGTTCGGCCGCGGCGGCCATAGCCGATTGATTTTGTCGCGCCTGGCGCCCGACGCGCGCCTGATCGGCTTCGACAAGGACTTGCAAGCGATCGCCACGGCCGAACAGATCGCCGACCCCCGTTTCCAGATCGTCCATGACAGCTTTGCCACCATGACGGCCAGCCTGGCCGAACGCGGCGTGCGGCAGGTGGACGGCATTTTGCTTGACCTGGGCATCTCGTCGCCGCAAGTCGACGACGCGGCGCGCGGTTTCAGCTTCCGCAACGACGGACCGCTGGACATGCGCATGGATACCACGCGCGGCATCTCTGCGGCCGAGTGGCTGGCCGTGGAGACCGAGCAGAATTTAGAGAAAGTGATACGCGATTATGGGGAAGAACGGTTTGCTTTTCAGATTGCAAAGGCGATTGTTGCTGGCCGGGCAGTCCAGCCAATTTCAAGCACACGACAGCTTGCCGGCATCGTGGCAGGCGCCGTCAAGACCCGCGAGAAGGGTAAGGACCCCGCTACCCGCACCTTTCAGGCCATACGCATTTTCATTAACAAAGAGCTCGAGGATCTCGAGATCGGCCTGAACCAGGCGTATGCCTGCCTGGCGCCCGGCGCGCGCATGGCCGTGATCAGTTTTCATTCGCTGGAAGACCGCATGGTCAAGCGCTTCTTCGCTTCGAAGGCGAACGTGGTGCAGCCTGACCGCCGCCTGCCGATTCGCGCCGTGGACTTGCCGCAGCCGGAAATGAAGCTGATTTCGAAGATGAAGCCGTCCGATGCCGAGATCGAGGGCAACCCGCGCTCGCGTTCGGCCGTGATGCGCGTGGCGCAGCGTTTGCCGCTGGCCGCTCCTGCAAACGGCGGCGCCCGATGACTGGCAAGCTGTGTGTCGTGCTGTCGGCCCTGCTGGTGTGCTGCGGCCTGTCGCTGGTGAACGCGCAGTACCAGTCGCGCCACCTGCTGATCGACCTGGAACGCGCGCAAGCGCTGTCGCGCCAGCTCGATATCGACTGGGCGCAGCTGCAGCTGGACCAGTCCACTTTGGGCAAGCATGAACGCATCGAATCGATCGCACGGCGCGACCTGAGCATGACGCCGCTGACGGCGGCGCGTACGCAATACCTGACGGAGGGCGAATAATGAAGTTGGGCGGTAATAGCAACGGCCGGGTGGCGGCATCGAAAGGCGTGCCATTCTCGAAGAACCCCGTACTGGCGGTGCGTCTGCCCGTCTGGCGTTCGCGCGTCGTGCTGTTCCTGCTGTTCTTCGCTTTCGCCGGCCTGGGGGCGCGCGCGCTGTGGCTGCAGGGCGTGTCGACGCAGTTCCTGCAAAAGCAGGGCAAGGCACGCTATGAGCGCACCCTGGAATTGCCGGCCACGCGCGGCAAGATCACCGACCGCAATGGCCAGGTGCTCGCCTCGTCCGTCCCCGTGAAAGCCATCTGGGCCATTCCCGACGACGTGCTGCAGGCAACACCCGAAAAAATCAATGCGCTGGCCGGCCTGCTGGAAATGAACGTCAACGAATTGCGCAAGAAGCTCGATTCGGACCGCAGCTTCGTTTACCTGAAACGCCAGGTCGAGATGGACGTGGCCGACAAGATTTCCAAGCTGGGCATCGACGGCATCGACGAACGCAAGGAATACAAGCGCTTCTATCCGCAGGGCGAAGTGATGACCCACGTGGTCGGCTTTACCAACGTGGAAGACGTGGGCCAGGAAAGCATGGAACTGGCGCAGCAGAAAACCCTCGTCGGCACCACCGGCAGCCGCCGCGTGATCAAGGACCGCCTGGGCCACATCGTCGAAGACATCGGCTTCATCCACGAACCGCACGACGGCAAGGACCTGACCCTGTCCGTCGACAGCAAGATCCAGTACATCGCCTTCACGCAGCTGAAGGAAGCGGTGGAGAAATTCAACGCCAAGGCCGGCGGCGCCGTGGTGCTCGACGTGCACACGGGCGAAGTGCTGGCCCTGGCCAATTACCCGAGCTACGACCCGAACGACCGCCGCAAGCTCACGGGCCAGCAGCTGCGCAACCGCGTCATGACCGATACCTTCGAACCCGGTTCGACCCTGAAGCCGATCACGGTCTCGCTGGCGCTCGACACGGGCCGCGTCAAGCCGGGCACCCTGATCGACACGGGCCCGGGCCGCTATACCATCGCCGACCGCACGATCACCGACACCAAGCCGCATGGCGTGATCAGCGTGGCCGAGATCATCGAAATGTCGTCGAACATCGGCACCTCGAAGATTGCGCTGGGCATGCCGTCGCAGGAAATGTGGGAAATGTTTACCAAGGTGGGCTTCGGCCAGCAGCCGAAATGGGGCTTCCCTGGCGCCGTGGCCGGCAGAGTACGGCCCTATAAATCGTGGCGCCCGGTGGAGCAGGCGACCATGAGCTACGGTAACGGCATTTCCGTGTCGCTGATCCAGCTGGCGCGCTCCTACATGATGTTCGCGCGCGATGGCGACACGATTCCCCTGTCGTTCCAGAAGGTCAATGAACTGCCCGTGGGCCAGCAAGTGATCAAGCCGAAGACGGCCGCCGAAATGCGCGCCATGCTCGAACTGGTGGTCTCCGGCGCGCACGGCTCGGCCAAGCGTGCCCAGGTCGCCGGCTACCGCGTGGGCGGCAAGACGGGTACCGCCTACAAGGTTGAAAACGGCCGCTATGCGATGCCGCGCAAATACATCGGCTCTTTCGTGGGCATGGTGCCGATGTCGGCGCCGCGCTTCATCATTGCCGTGATGATCGATGAACCGACTGGCCCCGCCCACTATGGCGGCCAGGTTGCCGCTCCCGCTTTCGCGGCGATTGCGACCAACGCGCTGCGCGCGATGAACGTGCCGCCCGATTCCTCCGTTACCGAAATCGTGGTCCCGGCCAATGCCGGCCCGGAGGCCATGTGAAGTCACTCATGACCATACAAGACATCAGTTTGTGGATCAAAACGGCTGCCCCGTCCGGGCAGCTGACGTCCGATTCGCGCCGCGTGCAGCGCGGCGACGTGTTTTTCGCCTATGCGGGCGCCACGCAGTTCATCGCCGCCGCCATCGCGCAGGGCGCCGCCGCCATCGTGCATGACGCCGTCGAATGGAATGCCGCATGGACCGTGCCGCACCTGCTGGTCAGCGACCTGAAGCGCCTGGCCGGCCCCGTGGCGCATGTTTTTTACGGCATGCCCGACAGCGCCATGTTCAGCGCCGGCGTGACGGGCACGAATGGCAAGACCTCGTGCGCGCTGTGGCTGGCGCAAGCGCTGGCGCGCCTCGGTGTAACATCGTCCGTCATCGGTACCTTGGGCGTGGGCCTGTGCAAGCCGCGCGGCGCCATCGAGTTCGACGTCACCGGCTACACCACGCCGGACGCCGTGCTGCTGGCGCGCAAGCTCGCCGTCATGCGCGACGCCGGCGCGCAAGCGGTCGCCATCGAAGTGTCGTCGATCGGCCTGGACCAGGAACGCGCGGCGGGCATGCATTTCGACGTGGCCATGTTTACCAATCTGACGCGCGACCACCTCGACTACCACGGCGACATGGCGGCCTACGAGGCGGCCAAGGTAAAACTGTTCGACTGGCCAGGCTTGAAAACGGCCGTCATCAACCTCGACGATGCCATGGGCCTGCGCCTGGCGCGCCACGTGGACGGCAAGCTGTCCGGCCAATACCCGGTCATCGGCTACACCTTGCAGGATGCGGCGGCCTTGCCCGACTTGCCGGGCGTATTGATGCTGCGCGCCAGCCAGTTCCGCAGCCGCAATGCCGGCACCGACTTCCACCTGGAATGCCCGCTCGGCGTGGCGCTGGTCAAGACGCAGCTGGTGGGCCACTTCAATATCAGCAACGCGCTGGCCGTGCTGGGCGCCTTGCTGGCGCACGGCACCGGCCTGCGCGCCGCCATCGACGGCATCGAATCGCTGCAGCCGGCCCCGGGCCGCATGCAGCAGGTGGGCGGCCAGGAAGCGCCGATGGTCGTCATCGATTACGCGCATACGCCGGACGCGCTGGAAAAAACCCTGGCCGCCTTGCGCCAGGTGGCGCAGGAGCGGGGCGGCCAGCTGTGGTGCGTGTTCGGCTGCGGCGGCGACCGCGATCCGGGCAAGCGCCCGCAGATGGGCGCCATCGCGCAGCTGGCCGATCATGTGCTGGTCACCAGCGACAATCCGCGCAGCGAAGACCCGCACGCCATCATCGCGCAGATCGTCGCCGGCATGCGCGCCGACGGCCCGCAGCCGCAAGCCATCGAAGACCGCGCCGCCGCCATCCTGTCGGCCATCAAGCACGCGGCCAAGCCGGACGTGATCCTGCTGGCGGGCAAGGGCCATGAGCCATACCAGGAAATCAAGGGCAAGAAACTGCCGTTCTCCGATGCCGACCATGCGCAGCTGGCCCTGTCCGCGCGCCTGACGATGATGAGGACGAACTGATGGATCGCCTCATGCACGCAAGCCTGACGGAACTGATGCCATCGCTGCAAGGCGCGCAGCTGACGGGCGACGCCGTTTTTGACGGCGTCTCGACCGACAGCCGCAGCGCCCCGGCCGGCTCGCTGTTCGTCGCCCTGCGCGGCGAGAGTTTCGACGCCCACGATTTCCTCGATCAGGTGGCCGCGCGCGGCGTCGCCGCCGTGGTGGTCGAGCGCCTGCCCGAAGGCTGGGACAGCGGCAAGGTGCCGGCCATCGTGGTGGCCGATACCTTGGTGGCGCTGGGCCGCATTGCCAACCACTGGCGCGGCCGCTTCAATTTGCCTGTCATCGGCGTCACCGGCAGCAACGGCAAGACCACCGTCAAGGAGATGATTTCGTCCATCCTGGCGGCGGCCTTCGGCGAAGAAGGCCGGCTGGCCACGCGCGGCAACCTGAATAACGAGATCGGCGTGCCGCTGACCCTGTTCCGCCTGAGCGGGGAGCACAAGGCGGCCGTCATCGAGATGGGCATGAACCATCCTGGCGAGATCGCCCGCCTGGCCGCGATTGCCGCGCCGACCCTGGCGATGGTCAACAACGCGCAGCGCGAACACCAGGAATTCATGCATACGGTGGAAGCCGTGGCGCGCGAGAACGGCGCCGCGCTGGCGGCCCTGGCCGACGACGGCGTGGCCGTCTTCCCGCATGGCGACGAATTCACACCCGTGTGGCGCGAGCTGGCCGGCGCTCGCGCCGTCATCACCTTCGGCCTGTCGAAAGACGCCGACGTCAGTTGCACGCACCGCGCGGCCGAGGATTTTGGCAGCGACCTGTTCGTCAGCGTGCGCGCACGGGACGGCGGCTTGCGCCAGTTTTTTGTCGGCCTGCAGGCGGCGGGCGAACACAATGTGCGCAATGCGCTGGCGGCCGTGGCATGCGCCGTCGGCGCCGGCATCGCCATCGAACATATTCAGCAGGGCCTGGAGGCATTTTCTCCCGTGAATGGCCGCCTGCAGAAAAAACGTGCCGCCAATGGCGCCACCATCATCGACGACACGTATAACGCCAATCCGGATTCGGCGCGCGCGGCCATCGATGTGCTGGCGCAGGCCGCGGCACCACGCATCCTGGTGCTTGGCGAGATGGGCGAAGTCGGCACGCAGGGGCAGCAGTTCCACGAAGAGATCGGCGCCTACGCCGCCGCCAAAGGCATCGAACACGTGCTGGCGACGGGCGGCCTGGCGCGCCATCTGGTCAATGCGGCGCAGGTCGCCGCGAGCCGGGAATCAGGCACGGTCGTGGAGTATTTCGAACAGTTCGACGGTTTGCTGGCGGCGCTCGATGCGCATTTGTCCGGCCGTTCGGATGCAACAGTATTAATCAAGGGCTCCCGTTTCATGAAGATGGAACGGGCCGTGCAGCATTTGATTGGTTCAAACAACAATAACAAGGAAGCTCACTAATCATGCTGCTCTGGCTCGCTCATTATTTCCAGGACGACATTGGCCCACTGCGGGTCTTTAACTTCATCACGTTCCGCGCCGTCTTCGCCACCCTGACGGCGATCCTGATCGGCCTGTGCGCCGGTCCCGCCGTGATCCGCATGCTCACGCGCATGAAGGTCGGCCAGGCCGTGCGTACGGACGGCCCGCAAACGCATCTGAAAAAACACGGCACGCCCACCATGGGCGGTGTGCTGATCCTCATCGCCATCGGCATTTCCACCCTGCTGTGGGCCGACCTGTCGAACCGCTTCATCTGGCCGGTCTTGATCGTCACCCTGGGCTTTGGCGCCGTCGGCTGGGCCGACGACTACCGCAAGGTGGTGCACCAGGACCCGGAAGGCATGCGCTCGCGCGAAAAATACTTCTGGCAGTCGCTGATCGGCATCGTCGCCGCGTTTTACCTGGCGTTTTCCGTCTCCGTGTCGGAACCTGACGCGGGCCACGTGTGGAATCTGATCTACGCCTGGGTACAGTCCGGCTTCGCCATGGACCTGCCGCCGAAGGCCGATCTGATCGTACCGTTCTTCAAGACCATCAGCTATCCGTTGGGCGTGTGGGGTTTCATCGCGCTGACCTATTGCGTCATCGTCGGCACCAGCAACGCCGTCAATTTTACCGATGGTCTCGATGGCCTGGCCATCATGCCGACCGTGATGGTGGGCACCGCCCTGGGCCTGTTCGCCTACCTGACGGGTAACGCCACCTATGCGCGCTACCTGTTCATCCCGCACATTCCGGGCGCCGGCGAACTGGTGATCTTCTGCGGCGCGCTGGCCGGTTCCGGCCTGGCCTTCCTCTGGTATAACACGCACCCCGCGAAAGTGTTCATGGGCGACGTGGGCGCGCTGGCACTGGGCGGCGCACTGGGCACCATCGCCGTCATCGTGCGTCAGGAAATCGTCCTGTTCATCATGGGCGGCATCTTCGTCGTCGAAACGCTGTCCGTGATCATCCAGGTCGTCTGGTTCAAGTACACCAAGAAGCGCTTTGGCGCCGGCCGCCGCGTCTTCCTGATGGCGCCATTGCATCACCATTTTGAACAAAAAGGCTGGAAAGAGACGCAGGTTGTCGTGCGTTTCTGGATCATCACCATGATGCTGGTGCTGCTCGGCCTGACCACCTTGAAGCTGCGCTGATGATGTACGACGCTAAAACCGCACTGGTACTGGGCCTCGGCGAATCGGGGCTGGCGATGGCCCTGTGGCTGGCCCGCAGCGGTGCGCTGGTCCGCGTGGCAGATACAAGGGAAACCCCTGAGCGCCTGGCCGCGCTGCAGGCCGCCGTGCCGCAGGCGCAGTTCATCGCCGGCGCCTTCACGGCCGACCTGCTCGATGGCGTCGATTTCGTCGCCGTCAGCCCTGGCCTGGCGCCGCAGCGCGAACTGGCGCACATCGTGCCGGCCGCAGCTGAAAAGAATATCCCCGTGTGGGGCGAGATCGAACTGTTCGCGCAGGCGCTGGCCGCGCTCAAGGCGGAACGCGGCTATGCGCCGAAAGTCGTCGCCATCACGGGCACGAATGGCAAGACGACGGTGACCAGCCTGGTGGGTCTGCTGTGCGAACGCGCGGGCCTGGCCACGCGCGTGGCCGGCAATATCAGCCCGGCCGCGCTCGACGTGCTGCGCGAAGTGCTCGACGCCGAACCGGCGCCACAGCCTGTGGCTGAAGGAGAAGAAGCGGCGGAACCCGTCGCCAGCACCCTGCCGCAGGCGTGGATACTCGAGCTGTCCAGCTTCCAGCTGCACACGACGTTCAGTCTGCAGGCCGATGCGGCCACGGTCCTGAACCTGTCGCAGGATCACCTGGACTGGCATGGCGACATGGCCGCCTACGCAGCCGACAAGGCGCGCATCTTCGGCGACGAGACCGTGCGCATCCTGAACCGCGACGATGCGGCCGTCATGCACATGGCCGATCCGCTGGTCGAGACGATCACCTTCGGCACGGGCGAGCCGGCGGAAGTGGACAGCTTTGGCCTGGTCAATGAACGCGGTATCTTCTGGCTGGCGCAAGCCGTGCCCAGCGAAGAAGTGATCGAGAAAAAGCGCAGGAAGAACGATCCGGCGCCGGAACCGGTGCCGACGATGGCGAAAAAACTGATGCCGGCCGACGCGCTGAAAATCCGCGGCCAGCACAACGCTTCGAATGCGCTGGCGGCGCTGGCCCTGTGCCGCGCCATCGGTTTGCCATTCGCGCCGCTGCTGCACGGCTTGCGCGAATACCAGGGCGAGCCGCACCGCGTGGAGCTGATCACGGCCGTCAATGACGTCGAATACTACGACGACAGCAAGGGCACGAACGTGGGCGCGACAGTGGCCGCGCTGTTCGGCCTGGGCAAGGCGTTTGGCGGCGCGGAACAGCGCCTGGTGCTGATCGCCGGCGGCGACGGCAAGGGGCAGGATTTCTCGCCGCTGGCTGAACCCGTGTCGCGCTATGTGCGCGCCGTGGTGCTGATCGGCCGCGATGCGCCTGCGCTGCGCGCTGCCCTCGAGCCTGCCGGCGTGGACATCGTCGACTGCGCCACCTTGCCGGAAGCCGTCAAGCGCGCCAGCAGCCTGGCGCTGGCCGGCGATGCCGTGCTGCTGTCGCCCGCGTGCGCCAGCCTGGACATGTTCAAGAACTATGCGCACCGCGCGCAGGTGTTTGTCGACGCCGTGCGCGACATCGCCCTGGAAAACGGACAGGATATCTGATGGCCTTCCAACTGCCCTTCAGCTTTGGTTCCGGCTCGGCTGCCAAGCCGCTGGATAGCCGCGCGCGGCAGTCGAAGATGATGGACTACGACAAGCCGCTGGTGTGGGTCGTCCTGCTGCTCATGTTGCTGGGCATGGTGATGGTGTATTCGGCGTCGATCTCGCTGTCGGACGCGCGCAAGTTCGCCGCCTACACGAACAATTATTTTGTCGTGCGCCAGGCGCTGTTCATCGGCGTGTCGGTGATCGTTGGCGCGATGGTATTCCGCATCCCCGTCGCCACCTGGCAAAAGATGGCGCCGTGGCTGTTCATCGGCACCCTGGTGCTGCTGGTGATGGTGCTGATCCCGGGCCTGGGCGTATCGGTCAACGGCGGGCGCCGGTGGCTGAATTTGCCGGGCCTGCGGCCGCAGCCGTCCGAGCTGATGAAGGTGGTGATGGTGCTGTACGCGGCCGATTACACGGTGCGCAAGCAGGAATACATGCACAAGCTGACCAAGGGCTTCATGCCGATGGCGCTGGCCGTGAGCTTCGTCGGCCTGCTGCTGCTGATGGAGCCCGACCTGGGCGCTTTCGGCGTGATCGTCTGCATTGCCATGGGCATCCTGTTTTTGGGCGGCGTCAACGCCATCTGGTTCGGCGGCATCGGCGCCATGCTGACGGCGATCTTCGTCACCATCATCGCCCTGTCGAAATTCCGCCGCGAGCGGTTTTTTGCGTATCTCGATCCGTGGCAGGAAGACAATGCATTGAACAAGGCTTACCAGCTGACGCACTCGCTGATCGCCTTCGGGCGCGGCGAACTGTTTGGCGTGGGCCTGGGCGGCAGCGTGGAAAAACTCCATTACCTGCCTGAAGCGCACACGGACTTCTTGCTGGCCGTGATCGGCGAGGAACTGGGCCTGGTCGGCGTGCTGGTCGTGATCGGCATGTTCTACTGGATTATCAAGCGGGCGTTTGACATCGGCCGCCAGGCGATCGCCATCGACCAGACCTTCGCGGGCCTGACGGCGAAGGGCATCGCCATCTGGATCGGCGTGCAGACCTTCATCAACATGGGCGTGAACCTGGGCCTGCTGCCGACCAAGGGCCTGACCTTGCCCCTGATGAGTTATGGCGGCACGGGCGTACTGATTAACTGTATCGGCCTGGCGATTTTGCTGCGCATCGATTACGAAAACCGGATCCTGATGCGCGGAGGCCGGCTATGAACAACGTGACGAACTTGAAGACGACGAAAAGACTGATGATCATGGCGGCCGGTACCGGCGGCCATATCTTCCCTGGCCTGGCAATTGCGCAAACGATGCGCGCGCGCGGCTGGGAAGTGAGCTGGCTGGGCACGACCCACGGCATGGAACAGGACCTGGTGCCGAAAAGCGGCATTCCCATGGATGCGATTGAATTTTCCGGCATGCGCGGCAAAGGTCTGGCGCACACGCTCAAGGGCGGCTTCAAGATGCTGGCCAGCTTCTTTGCCATCCGCCGTTTTATCGCGCGCCGCAAGCCGGACGTGGTGATGGGCATGGGTGGGTATGTGACGGTGCCGGGCGGGCTGATGGCGCGCCTGAAGGGCGTGCCGCTGGTGCTGGTCAATGCCGACGCGGCCCTGCTGTTGTCGAACAAGACGCTGGTGCCGCTGGCGCAGCAAGTATGCTTCGGCTTTCCGGCCGATTTCGGCAGCGCCGCCGGCAAGGCCGTCGTCACGGGCAATCCCGTGCGCGCCGAGATCCTGGCCATGGCGCCGCCGGCGCTTCGCTTCGCGGGCCGCAACGGACCGCTGCGCATCCTGGTGGTGGGCGGCAGCCTGGGCGCGAAAGCGCTGAACGACAATCTGCCCGCCGCGCTGGCCCTGATGCCGGAAGCCGAGCGTCCGCTGGTGACGCACCAGTCGGGCAAGAAGAATATCGACGCCCTGCATGCCGCGTATGCGCGGGCGGGCGTGCAAGCCAATGTGGTCGATTTCATCGACGACATGGCCAGGGCATATACCGAAGCCGACCTGGTGATTTGCCGCGCAGGCGCCATCACCCTGTCGGAACTGACGGCGGCTGGCGTGGCCAGCGTGCTCGTGCCGCTGGTGGCATCGACCACCAGCCACCAGCGCGACAACGCGCAATGGATGGCGAAACAAGGCGCGGCGATTCATCTGCCGCAGACGGAAATGAGTGCGGCGTCGCTGAGCACATTGCTGGCGTCCCTGACGCGGGATACCTGCCAGCACATGGCGCAAGCGGCGCTGGCAGCAGGCAAGCGCGACGCCAATGAGGCGATCGCACACGTATTGGAAAAACTGGCATGAGGTTAGCTCTGTGAAGCATAAAGTAAACAATATCCACTTTGTCGGCATTGGCGGCAGCGGCATGAGCGGCATCGCCGAAGTGCTGGTCAACCTCGGCTACAAGGTGTCGGGCTCGGACCTGGGCAGCAATGCGGCGACGCAGCGCCTGGCGAGCCTGGGCGCGACCGTCATGCTCGGCCACGCGGCGGAGAACATCGGCGACGCCGATGCGGTGGTGACGTCGGGCGCCGTCCCGCAAGACAATCCGGAAGTGGCGGCCGCGCGCGCGCGCAAGATTCCGCTGGTGCCGCGCGCCGTGATGCTCGGTGAATTGATGCGCCTGAAACGCGGCATCGCGATTGCCGGCACGCACGGCAAGACGACGACGACCAGCCTGGTCGCTTCCGTGCTGGCGCAGGGCGGTCTCGACCCGACTTTCGTCATCGGCGGCCGTTTGACCAGCGCCGGCGCGAACGCCAAGCTCGGTTCGGGCGACTACCTGGTGGCCGAAGCCGATGAATCGGACGCCTCGTTCCTGAACCTGACGCCGATGATCGAAGTGATCACGAATATCGACGCCGATCACATGGATACGTACGAACACGATTTCGAAAAGCTCAAGCAAGCCTTCGTGCAGTTTACGCACCGCTTGCCGTTCTATGGCCGCGCCATGCTGTGCATCGACGATCCGCACGTGCGCGCCATCATCCCGTCCGTGACCAAGCCCGTCACCACCTACGGCTTCGCGGAAGACGCGCAAGTGCGCGCCATCAATGCGCGCGCCGTGGGCCTGGAAATGCACTTCACCGTGCTGCAGGAAGGCTATCCGGATCTGGACGTGGTACTGAACCAGCCCGGCATGCACAATGTGCAGAATGCCTGCTCGGCGATCGCAATCGCGCGCGAAATCGGCATCGCCGACAGCGCCACGCAGCAGGGCCTGGCCGAGTTCTCCGGCGTGGGCCGCCGCTTCACGCGCTACGGCGACGTGGCGCTGCCGAACGGCGGCAGCTTCGCCCTGGTCGACGATTTCGGCCATCACCCTGTGGAAACGGAAGTGACCCTGGCCGCTGCGCGCGCCGCCTATCCTGGCCGCCGTCTGGTACTGGCTTTCCAGCCGCACCGCTACAGCCGCACGCGCGACCTGTTCGAGGATTTCGTCAAGGTGCTGGGCGCGCCCGACGTGCTGCTCTTGTCCGAAGTCTATGCGGCGGGCGAAGCGCCCATCGTCGCCGCTGACGGCCGCGCCCTGGCGCATGCGCTGCGCGCGCGCGGCAAGATCGAACCGATTTTCGTCGAGTCCATGACGGACATGGCCGACACCATCATGAGCGTGGCGCGCGACGGCGACGTCGTGCTGACCATGGGAGCCGGCTCGATCAGCGGCATCCCGAATCAACTGACAACGTATCCATCCAACACTGTAAAGGCCTGATGTGAACCAAGCTTCAGCTATCGACGTAAAACAATTGGGCAAGGTCGGCGTCCTGTTCGGCGGCAGCTCGGCCGAGCGCGAAGTGTCGCTGATGTCCGGCACGGGCGTGCTGGCCGCTTTGAAAAGCCGCGGCGTGGACGCGCACGCGTTCGACACGGGCGAACGCAGCCTGGCCGAACTGGCCGCTGAAAAATTCGACCGCGTCTTTATCGCGCTGCACGGCCGCTTCGGCGAAGACGGCAGCCTGCAGGGCGCGCTGGAGCAGCTGGGCATTCCCTACACGGGCAGCGGCGTGATGGCCTGCGCGGTGGGCATGGACAAGGTCTACACCAAGATGATCTGGCTGATGCACGAGCTGCCGACGCCGAAGTACGCGGTGCTCGATGACAGTTCCGACCTGGCCAAGGTGGCCGCGGAACTGGGCTTGCCGCTGATCGTCAAGCCACCGCATGAAGGTTCGAGCATCGGCATCACGACGGTCAACGAGGCATCGGCCTTCCAGGCGGCCTACGACATCGCCGCCGGTCTCGATGATGCCGTGCTGGCTGAGGAATTCATCAGGGGCCGCGAATTCACCGTCGCGATCCTGGGCAAGGGCGCCACGGCGCGCGCGTTGCCGCCGATTGAAATCGTCGCGCCGCAAGGCAATTACGACTACCAGAACAAGTACTTCACGGACGACACGCAGTATTTCTGCCCGCCGCAGCTGGACCCGGCGATCGTGGCGGAGATGGAACGCATCGCCGTGGCAGCCTACCGCGCTCTCGGCTGCGAAGGCTGGGGACGGGTCGACGTGCTGATGCGCGCGGCCGACAGCAAGCTGTTTCTGCTGGAAGTGAACACCTCGCCAGGCATGACGGGACATTCGCTCGTGCCGATGGCGGCGCGCGCGGTGGGCATCAGCTATGAAGACCTGTGCCTGGAAATCGCCGCTGGCGCGCGTTTGAAAATGCACAAGGGACAGCACTGATATGTGGCATGACGCTAAAAGCCTCAATACGACTGCCAACGGCTTGCTGGCCGCGGTTCTGGTCGTGTGCGTGGCAGCCGGCGTCTGGTGGGTGTCGCAGCGTCCCATGTTCGACCTGCGCACGATCAAGGTGGAAAGCGCGGACGACAAGGGCCTGCGCCACGTGAATTACCTGACCCTGCGCAGCGGCACCTTGGGCCGCATCAAGGGCAATTTTTTCACGACCAACCTCGATAGCGTGCGCGGCGTGTTCGAATCGGTACCCTGGGTACGCCGTGCCAGCGTGCGGCGCGAGTGGCCGAACCAGCTGATCGTGGCGCTGGAAGAACACGAAGCGCTGGGCACCTGGGGCGAGGATGGACGCCTGCTGTCGGTCAAGGGCGACGTGTTTACGGCGAACGTGGCCGAAGCGGAAGACGACCATGAATTGCCGGCGTTTGCCGGCCCCGATGGCAGCGAGAAGGAAGTACTGGCCACCTACGTGCAGCTGGCGAAGTGGTTTGCGCCGCTGAAGATGGTGCCGGAAACCCTGTCGTTGTCGAGCCGCTATGCGTGGACGGTGAAACTGAATAACGGCATGAGCGTGGCGCTGGGGCGCGAGCAGAATCATACGACCCTGAAGGCGCGGGTCGACCGGCTGGTGGGTATCTATCCGCAACTGGCGAGCCGGCTGGAAAATATCGACACGATCGATATGCGCTACCAGAATGGCCTGGCGCTCAGTTCCGCCGGCCTGGTGATACCGGCCGAAGGCAAGGATGGCAAGCCAGTGATGAAGAAGAAAAACAGCAGTCCGATTAAAAAACCGACTTAACTTAATAATTTATAGCCCATACATTAGGCGACAGAAATGACAAAAGACGCGAAAAACCTGATCGTCGGCCTCGACATCGGCACCTCGAAAGTGGTGGCGGTGGTAGCCGAAGTGATGTCCGACGGGCGCCACGAAGTGATCGGGCTGGGCCAGCACGAATCGAAGGGCCTGAAAAAGGGCGTGGTGGTCAATATCGAGGCCACGGTGGAGTCCATCCAGCGCGCGCTGGAAGAGGCCGAGCTGATGGCCGACTGCAAGATCCGCAATGTGTACGCGGGCATTGCGGGCAGCCATATCCGCAGCTTCAATTCCAGCGGCATGGTGGCCATCAAGGACAAGGAAGTGACGGCGACCGACGTGGCGCGCGTCATCGAGACGGCAAAAGCGGTTAACATTCCGACCGATCAGCAATTGCTGCACACGGTGCCGCAAGAGTTCATCGTCGACAGCCAGGAAGACGTGCGCGAGCCTATCGGCATGAGCGGCATCCGCCTGGAGGTGAAGGTGCACATCGTCACCGGCGCCGTGTCGGCGGTGCAGAACATCGTCAAGTGCGTGCGCCGCTGCGGCCTGGAAGTGTCGGACCTGATCCTGCAGCCGATGGCGTCCGCCGATGCGGTGCTCACGCCCGACGAGAAGGAACTGGGCGTGGTGCTGATCGACATCGGCGGCGGCACGACCGATGTGGCGGTATTCTCCGATGGCGCGATCCGCCATACGGCAGTCATTCCCATCGCCGGCGATCAGATCACCAACGACATCGCCATGGCCTTGCGTACCCCGACCGCGGAAGCGGAAGAAATCAAGATCCGCTATGGCGTGGCCAAGCAGGTCCTGGCCGACCCCGGCGAATCGCTGGAAGTGCCTGGCCTGGGCGACCGCGGCCCGCGCAACCTGTCGCGCCAGGCGCTGGCGGCAGTGATCGAACCGCGTGTCGAAGAGCTGTTCGCCATGGTGCACCAGGTGGTGCGCGAATCCGGTTACGAAGGCGTGCTGTCGTCGGGCATCGTGCTCACGGGCGGCACGTCCATCATGCCCGGCATGGTGGAAATGGCGGAAGACATTTTCCTGAAACCGGCGCGCTTGGGCACGCCCGAGTATCGGGGCCAGCTGGCCGACGTGGTGCGCAGTCCGCGCTATGCCACGGTATTGGGCCTGCTGCTGGAAGCGAAGAAGCAATACCTGCGCGGCCACATCGTGACGCGTCAGGACGGCTCGGTGAAGGCAGTCTGGCAGCGCATGAAGGAATGGTTTTTAGGGAATTTTTAAGGGCATGATTTTCGCCCGGCAGCACAGGTTTTTTGGCAGCATCGCAGGTACACACACATAACTTTATTTTATATTTAACCGCAGTTTTCAATCTCCAGTTCTCCTACCAATATGAGGCCTGGCGCTTGGAAACCGCATCTGATAGGAGCACATCATGGAGTTCGATATGGTCGATAACACAGCTTTAGGTACCGTCATCAAGGTCGTCGGCGTCGGCGGTGCGGGTGGCAATGCAGTCCAACACATGATCAACAAAGGCATGTCGGGCGTGGAGTTCATTGCCGCCAACACCGACGCACAGGCCCTGTCGACATCGAAGGCCCACAACATCATCCAGATCGGCGATACCGGTCTGGGCGCAGGCATGAAGCCTGCCGTCGGCCGCCAGCTGGCCGAAGAATCGCGCACGCGCATCGCCGATTCGCTGCGCGGCGCGCACATGGTCTTCATCGCCGCCGGCATGGGCGGCGGCACGGGCACGGGCGCCGCTCCCATCGTCGCTGAAGTGGCCAAGGAACTGGGCGCGCTGACGGTGGCCGTGGTTTCCAAGCCATTCTCGTACGAAGGCCAGAAGTGCATGGACATCGCCGACGAAGGCCTGGAGCAGCTGTCCCTGCACGTCGATTCGCTGATCATCATCCTCAATGAAAAACTGGAAGAGATCTACGAAGACGAAAGCATGCTGGAATGGATGCAGCACGCCGATGATGTGCTCAACAACGCGGTGGCCGGCATTGCCGAGATCATCAACGTGCCTGGCCATATCAACGTCGACTTCAACGACGTGAAGACCATCATGGGCGAGCAGGGCAAGGCCATGATGGGTACGGCGACGGCTTCCGGCGTCGACCGCGCGCGTATCGCCGCCGAACAGGCTGTCGCTTCGCCGCTGTTGGATGGCATCGATCTGTCCGGCGCGCGCGGCGTGCTGGTCAACGTCACGGCCAGCCGTGGCTTGAAAGGTAAAGAGATCAAGGAAGTCATGGCCGCCGTGCGCGCATTTGCCGCGCCGGACGCGTCGATCGCGCAAGGCATCGCCTACGACGACGCCATGGGCGACGACATCCGCGTGACCGTGGTGGCCACGGGCCTGGGCCGCGCCAAGAAAAACATCCAGCTGGTGCCGCAGCAAGTGCTGCGCACCGGCACCCACAACGGCCCGCTGACCCCGTCGGCCGCCATGGGTAGCGCGCAAGCGGCGGCGACGACGGTAGGCGTGGCCACGCCGGCCGCCGGCTTTGACGGCATGAAGGCGCCGGCGGTATGGCGCCGCGAATCGGCTTCCGAGCAGGTGCGCGCGATGGAAAAGAATGGCATGGAGACCTACGACATTCCAGCGTTCCTGCGCAAGCAAGCCGATTAAGCGCAGAGAAAAAAGCCCATGGTGGCGTTGCATAGCCTTGCCGTATATTCGTACTGTCTTCGGCCATGCGCCTTGCCCTGAGCATTTTTCATGCGCTTCAATATGGAAAAGGTGATCTGATGTATGCAACGATGACGGCGGCCTGAGGGCCGCCGTTTTTTTTGCCGGTTTTTGACTTTTGACTTTGCCTTTCCTGCCATTTTCTGCACAAATACGGCAAGTCAGGCATACTATCGCGCAGTGTCGGCATCATGCCGGCAGCATCCTCAACCGACAGTACACAAGGAGTCAACATGACCATCAAGATCGGCGACACCCTGCCAGAAGGCACCCTGGCCGAATTCATCGAAAGCGAAACCGAAGGTTGCGCACTGGGCCCGAACACGTTCAATGTGCAAGACCTGGTCAAGGGCAAGAAGATCGCCATCTTCGGCCTGCCAGGCGCCTACACCCCGACCTGCTCCGCACAGCACGTGCCAGGCTACGTGCAGCACGCTGCCGACCTGAAAGCCAAGGGCGTCGATGAAATCTGGTGCATCTCCGTCAACGACGCGTTCGTGATGGGCGCCTGGGGCCGCGACCAGAAAGCCACCGGCGTCGTACGCATGATGGCTGACGGCAACGCCGCCTACAGCAAGGCCCTGGGCCTGGACGCCGATTTTTCCAAGCATGGCATGGGCACGCGCTCGCAGCGCTACTCGATGCTGGTCGACAATGGCGTCGTGACGCAATTGAACATCGAGCAAGGCGGCAAGTTTGAAGTGTCGAATGCGGAAACCTTGCTGGGCCAGCTGGCTTAAGCAGAGCGCAGGCCTGTGTAGGTCGGCGTAGGTCGGCTTAGCGCAGCGTAAGCCGACGTGCTACGGTCGCACCGCGTTTGCTTCAGCATTGTTGGATTACGCGCTGCGCGCTAATCCAACCTACGCATGAATCAAAACGGCGCCATCGGCGCCGTTTTGACGTTTACTGTACCGACGGTTTCCTTGCCTCGAACATCGCCGCATCGATGCTGAACGAATAGTCGTCCTGCAGCGCGAAATATCTTCTCGCTTCCTCGGGCGCGCCATCGAACAGGTTGCGGATGGCCGCCACTCGCTCGTTCGGCGTGCGCATGCGCGCCACCCACTCGTCGAACTGCATCGTCAGTTTCCACACGCTGTGCAAGCTGTGGTTAAAACCCGCGTTGTTGAATTTGGCACCCCATTCGCAGGTGCGGTAGTCGCGCACATGCGAAGCATCGCGCAGCATTTCCACCGCCTGCAAGGTGCTGTCGTACAGGGCCGTTTTCGGCGCGACGATGTCGACCACGAGCAAGGTGCCGTTCGGGCGCAGCACGCGCCACGCTTCGGCCAGGGCTCCCGCCACGTCGTTCCAGTGGTGCGCGGAAAAGCGCGTGACGACCATGTCGAAGCTGGCGTCGGCAAACGGCAGGCGGGCCACGTCTCCCTGTTGCGTGCTGATGTTGTGCAAGCCTCGCTGCGCCTTCGCGTGGTCGACGACGTCGAGCATGGGCTGCGCCAGGTCGTAGGCGACGACCGATTGCGCCACGGGAGCGACGGCGAAGCTGGCGTGGCCGGCGCCGCAGCCCAGGTCCAGGACGGCGGGCTTGCCATGGCGGCGCGCGCATTCCTGCATCAGCACCAGGTCGGCGCCTTGCGCGTGAACGGCGCTGCTCAGGTAGGCATTGGCAGTCTTGCCAAACTGTTCGGTAACGACATCGTGCTGCTGCATGGTTTTCTCCTGGTGATGGGCGAGTTCCTGCAGAATAAGGATAAAATTATCCTGTAACAAGACCATAACTTATACTGGTATATCTACTACCATGCAGCCTTGCCATGTCGAACAAACTTGCTGAATTCATCCGCGCCCGGCGCGAAGCCGTCACCCCCGCCATGGCTGGCTTGCCCGGCGGCGGGCGGCGGCGCACGCCCGGCTTGCGGCGCGAAGAGCTGGCGCAGCTGTGCGACGTCAGTCCCACCTGGCTGACGTGGCTGGAGCAGGGACGGCCCGTGTCGGCGTCGGCCAAGATGCTGGCCCGCCTGGCGCAGGTGCTGCAGCTGAGCGCGGCCGAGCGCGCCTATCTGTTCGAGGTGGCCGACAAGCATGACCCCAGCCATGGCGCGGGCGAGGGCGCGGGACCTGCCAGCGCCGAGCTGGCCGCCATCGTGTCCGTCATCGATGCGCCCGCCTACATCCTCGACCGCGAATGGAATGCCGTGGCGTGGAACGGCGCGGCGTCCACCTTGTTTGCGGGCTGGCTGCAGGCCGGGGAGGGCGCGCCGAACCAGCTGCGCTTCATGTTCCTGGAACCGGGGGCGCGCGATCTCGTCGTCGGCTGGCCCGAGCGGGCGCAGCGCCTGGTGGCGGAGTTTCGCGCCGATATCGGCCGGCAGGCGGACCAGGCCCCGCTGGCCGGCCTGATCGCGGAACTGGCCGGCGCCAGCGCGGACTTTCGCCAATGGTGGGGCGCGCAGCAGGTGCAGGGCCGCGATGGCGGCTTGCGCCAGTTCCAGCATGCGCGACAGGGGCTGCTGGCATTCAACCAGGTGACCTTGCACCTGGCGCGCCAGCATGACTTGAAACTGGTGATGCTGTTGCCTGTGTCATAAGCTAAACCGGCCGCGCTTGCTATAATCGGGCTGACCGCCTGGCCCTGCCTTTCCAGACCAGGCTGTCCTGGCTCCGGCCGTCGCCATGATGACGGTCCCGCTTTTTCGCCAGGAGTCTGTCCTGCTACCCCGCAATCCCAACCTGCGCAGCATCTATGTGATGCTGGTCGCCGTCGCCATGTTTTCCCTGATGGACACGGCCATGAAGCTGCTGTCCGCCCATTATCCCGCCATGCAGGTGACGGCGCTGCGCGCCCTGTCGTCCCTGCCGCTCGTGTGCCTGTACCTGCTGTACCGCGGCGCTTTCAAGAACGTGCTGCAGGTGCGCTGGTCGCTGCACTTGCTGCGCGGCGCGCTGGGCGTGCTGATGATCACGCTGTTCGCGTACGGCTTGAAGCGCATGTCGCTGGCCGAGACGTACTCGCTGTTCTTCATCGCGCCCTTGCTGATCACGGCCCTGTCTGTTTTTATCCTGAAGGAAAAAGTCGACGTCGCGCGCTGGTGCGCCATCGGCATCGGTTTGCTGGGCGTGCTGGTGGCGCTGCGCCCCGACGGCTCGGGATTCTTTTCGCTGGCCGGGCTGGCCGTGCTGGGTTCGGCCGCCTGCTACGCCATTTCCGCCGTCACGGGCCGCATCCTCAGCCGCACGGACGCCAGCGAAAGCATGGTCTTCTGGCTGATGGTGATGATGGCCGCAGGCGGCGTAGCCCTGTCGGCGCACGAGTGGGTGAGCATCCGCCGCGAAGACTGGTGGCTGCTGGCGGGCTTGTCGCTGAGCGGCTTCGTGGGCCAGCTGGCCATCACGGAAGCGTTTCGCCATGGCAAGGCTTCCAGCGTGGCGCCGTTCGAATACTCGGCCCTGGCCTGGGGCATGGCCCTGGACTGGCTGCTGTGGCGCGCCTTGCCCGACGAATACACGCTGGTCGGCGCGGCCATCATCATCGGCAGCGGCATTTATCTCGTGCGGCGCGAAGCCGTGCATGCGGAAAGCGAGCATCCTTGACGGTGCGCTGTGGTTTTTCTGGCGTGGACCATGCCGCGCCGCAACGAAAATCCGGCAAATAGATATAATCGACAGATGTTAAAACAACGCACTATCAAACAATTGGTCCGCACCATCGGTGTCGGTTTGCATTCAGGTACCAAGGTCGAGCTGACCCTGCGTCCTGCCGCGATCGACACGGGCATCGTGTTTCGCCGCATCGACCTTGATCCCATCGTCGAGTTTCCCGCCAGCGCCATGGCCGTGGGCGATACGCGCATGGCTTCCGTGCTGATCAAGGACGGCGCCAGGGTATCGACCGTGGAACACCTGATGTCGGCCGCGGCCGGCCTGGGCGTGGACAATATGTACATCGACGTGAATGCGGAAGAAATTCCCATCATGGATGGCTCCGCCTCGTCCTTCGTCTACCTGCTGCAGCAGGCGGGAGTGGAAGAGCAGCAGGCGCCGAAGAAATTCATCAAGGTCATCAAGCCCGTGGAAGTGCGTCACGGCAAGGGTGATGCGGAGAAATGGGCGCGTTTGTCGCCATATGACGGTTTCAAGCTCGATTTCTTCATCGAATTCAATCATCCGGCCGTCGATGGCACGATGCAGCGCGCTTCCGTCGACTTTGGTGACGTATCCTACGTGCACGACGTCGCGCGCGCGCGTACCTTCGGTTTCATGCAGGACGTGGAAAGCTTGCGCGGCATGGGCCTGGCCCGTGGCGGTTCGCTGGAAAACGCCATCGTCATGGACGAATACCGCATCCTCAATGCCGACGGCTTGCGCTATGAAGACGAGTTCGTGCGCCACAAGATCCTCGACGCCATCGGCGACCTGTACCTGGTGGGCCATCCCTTGCTCGCCTACTACACGGCGCACAAGTCCGGCCACGCGCTGAACAACCAGCTGCTGCTGGCGCTGCTGGAGCAGCCCGATGCGTATGAAATCGTGTCGTTCGCCACCAACGAGGCGGCGCCGCAGTCGTATCTCCGTCAAATGGAACGCGAGTGGTCGCTGACGTAGGTCGGATTAGCGGCGTGACGCCCCGCCTAATCCGACAACCATGTTGGCACTGATCGTGGTGTTGTCGGATTACGGCCCGAAGGGCCTAATTCGACCTACGCGATATGCGTTAATTTAGCGCCGTTATTCTCAGTCCCGCGGTTCGCGGTGGTGGCGAACCATGTTGCGCAGCGCCGCGATCAATTGCTCGTTCTGCTTCGACGCGGGCAGGGCCGTGCTCAGCTCTTCCAGGGCCGACATGGCTTTTTCCGGCAAGACCAGCGCCCGCGTATGCACGATGGGCGCGATGCTCTTGATGACTTGCACTTTCAGCTTGATGCCTGAAATCTGCCAGCCCTTTCTTTCCAGTTCCCCTTGCAACTTCGGCAATTGCTGTTTGAGCTTGGCCGCCAGCGCCGCGTTCGGCGTGGCCAGCACCAGCTGCCCGCTTTCAAACTGCAGGATGTCGCAGTGCTCGAACATGGCCGGCAAGGCCCTGGCGCAATCTTTTTGCAGGGCGGCCAGGCGCGTGACGGTGGGCATCAATGAGGCCATCGTCGCGTTGCCGCGTAGAAAATCGGTTGCGCCCGTGACGGCCGGGCCTGAACGGGCGAAGCCGTAGCCGCGGCGCGGCGCCGGAGAATAAGTGGGAGTTCGCATGGCCGAAACATAGCACACTCGCCCGCGCAAGGCGAGGGCGGCGGCGGGGGCGGCGCAGGCGGGCGGACCGTATTGCCTTACAGTATGGAAAATGTCCGCAATTTCTGCCATTTGTTTGTCATTAAGCTATTGTTATATGGTGCATTACCCCAACCTTGGCGGGAACGCATGATAAAATCATCGTCTTTTGCCATAGTCGAACTCCGTGCGGTCACGCGATTGTTACCTCGTCGTCACCTACCGAGCTTTTTTTAACGGCGTTTTTTCAAGAATTCAAGCATGTCATTACTGACCCAGATTTTCGGTAGCCGCAACCAGCGGCTGCTCAAGCAATACCAAAAAACGGTACGCGAGATCAATGCGCTCGAGCCGGCCATCGAAAAGCTGTCGGATGCCGAGCTGCAAGCGAAGACGCCTGCCTTCAAGGAACGCATCGCCGCTGGCGAATCGCTCGATGCCTTGTTGCCGGAAGCGTTTGCCGTCTGCCGCGAGGCCAGCAAGCGCGTCCTGCGCATGCGCCATTTCGATGTGCAGATGATCGGCGGCATGGTCTTGCATTTCGGCAAAATCGCGGAGATGGGCACGGGCGAGGGCAAGACCCTGATGGCAACCTTGCCAGCCTACCTGAATGCCTTGTCGGGCAAGGGCGTGCATATCGTTACCGTCAATGATTACCTGGCGCAGCGCGATGCCGAGACCATGGGCCGCCTGTATGCATGGTTGGGCCTGTCGACGGGCGTGAACATGTCGCAGATGGAGCACAGCGCCAAGCAGCAGGCGTACAACTCCGACATCACGTATGGCACCAACAATGAATTCGGTTTCGACTTCTTGCGCGACAACATGGTCTACGAAGCGCGCGAGCGCGTGCAGCGCAGCCTGAACTTCGGCATCGTCGATGAAGTCGACTCGATCCTGATCGATGAAGCGCGTACGCCCTTGATCATTTCGGGTCAGGCCGAGAACCATACGGATCTGTATCACAAGATCAATGCAGTGCCTGCGCGCCTGACCTTGCAGATCGGCGAAGAAACGCCGGACGGCAAGGGCAAGGTTGAAGTGCCGGGCGACTACACCAAGGATGAAAAAGCGCACCAGGTGCTGCTGACGGAAGCCGGCCACGAAAAGGCCGAAGGCATCCTGATGGAAATGGGCCTGCTGCCGGAAGGCGCGTCGCTGTACGATTCGGCCAACATCACCCTCGTGCATCACCTGTATGCGGCCCTGCGCGCGCATGCGCTGTACTTCAAGGATCAGCACTATGTGGTGCAGAACAATGAAGTGGTGATCGTCGATGAATTCACGGGCCGCCTGATGACGGGCCGCCGCTGGTCCGATGGCTTGCACCAGGCCGTCGAAGCGAAAGAAGGCGTCAAGATCCAGAACGAGAACCAGACCCTGGCCTCGATCACCTTCCAGAACTACTTCCGCATGTACGCCAAGCTGGCCGGCATGACCGGTACGGCCGATACCGAAGCGTACGAATTCCAGGAAATCTACGGCCTGGAAACGGTCGTGATCCCGCAAAACCGTCCGCTGCAGCGCAAGGACCGCCAGGATCAGGTCTACAAATCGTCGGCTGAAAAATACAACGCGATGTTGAACGACATCCGCGACTGCTACGAGCGCGGCCAGCCCGTGCTGGTCGGCACGACCTCGATCGAAAACTCGGAACTGCTGTCGGGTATCCTGACCAAGGCCGGTTTGCCGCACAATGTGCTGAACGCGAAGCAGCATGCGCGCGAAGCGGAAATCATCGCCCAGGCAGGCCGTCCGAAAGCCATCACCATCGCCACCAACATGGCCGGTCGCGGTACGGACATCGTGTTGGGCGGTAACGTCGAGAACCAGATCAAGTTCATCGAAGCCAATGCTGAACTGAGCGATGCCGACAAGGCAGCCCAGTCGCAGACCTTGCGCGATGAATGGCAATCCCTGCACGACCACGTGGTCAATGCGGGCGGCTTGCACATCATCGGCACCGAACGCCACGAATCGCGCCGCGTCGACAATCAGCTGCGTGGCCGTGCCGGCCGCCAGGGCGATCCCGGTTCGTCGCGCTTCTATTTGTCGCTCGACGACGCGTTGCTGCGCATCTTCGCCGGCGACCGCGTGCGCGCCGTGATGGACCGTCTGAAAATGCCGGAAGGCGAACCGATCGAGGCAGGCATCGTCTCGCGTTCGATTGAATCGGCCCAGCGCAAGGTCGAGGCGCGCAACTTCGACATCCGCAAGCAATTGCTGGAATACGATGACGTCGCCAACGACCAGCGCAAGGTCATCTACCAGCAGCGTAACGAGCTGCTGGAAACGACCGACATCTCGGAAATGATCGCTTCCCTGCGCCACGGCGTGTTCACCGACCTGGTGCACCAGTACGTGCCGGAAGAATCGGTGGAAGAGCAGTGGGATATCAAGGGCCTGGAAAACACCCTGGCCGGCGAATGGCAGCTCGACTTGCCGCTGCAATCCATGCTGGAAGCCGATTCGACCCTGACGGACGAAGAGATCCTGGAAAAAGTGCTGGCTGGCGCCGATGCCGTGTACCAGTCGAAGATCGATATCGTCGGCAAGGAATCGTTTGGCGGCTTCGAGCGCAATGTCATGCTGCAAAGCGTGGACAGCCACTGGCGCGAACACCTGGCGGCGCTCGACCACCTGCGCCAGGGTATTCACCTGCGCGGTTATGCGCAGAAGAACCCGAAACAGGAATACAAGCGCGAAGCGTTTGAACTGTTTGGCCAGATGCTCGACATGATCAAGAACGACGTCACGAAACACGTGATGACGGTGCGTATCCAGTCGCGCGAAGAAGTCGATGCGGCCGAACAGGCGATGCAGCAGTCGCACGTGGAAAACGTGCACTACCAGCACGCCGAGTTCGACCCGAATGCGGCGCCGGAAGAATTGCTGGCGCCTGCGGCCGGCGGCAACATGGACAACGTCGACGACATGAGCGTGAGCATGGGCGTCAAAGTGGGCCGCAACGACCCATGCCCATGCGGCAGCGGCAAAAAATATAAGGCTTGCCACGGCAAGCTGGCATAAGGCGGTGTGACAGCCTGACAAAAAACGGAGACCTCGGTCTCCGTTTTTTTATGCCGCCACGCATGGCCGCTGCTCAGGGAAAAGCCCAGTATTGTGGTGCCTGAGAGGGTATGCCTTTCAAGCCGCCACGGTTTTTGGCCCGCTGCCCCGTCTTGATCATGGTGGCGATGTCGGTCAGCAGGACCCGGTTGCTGGCAAAGTAATCATGGCCCATGAAGTTCATGATGACGGCCGAGGCATCGACGAGTTCCATGCCGGGAATGCCAACGACGGGGCCGCGGATGTCGCCTATCCTGTCCCAGTTGGCAAAATTGTAGGAAGCACGGATGGCCTTGTCGTTCGCGGACGCATACAGGGTGGCGGGCAGCTTGAGGGTGGCGAAGCGGGGAGCGATCTGCTCGCGGAAGACGTCGGCATTGATGTCCGGTGCCGCCAGCACCACCTGCTTGAACAGGGAGCGCAGGTCGGGACGTTTTTCCAGCAGGGCGGCCAGTGCCAGCGTCATCGGGCGATTGCCCATGCTGTGGGCGATGATGTAGATATCGGTGGCGGAAGAGTGCTCCGCAAAGTCGGCCAGGAAGGCTTGCAGGTGCGTCTGCGTCCATTCGGCAGAGTTTTCATCGAATTCATAGCCGGCCAGCGTGCCCTTCGATGGCCAGCTGTAGAACACGGGCAGGGCGCCGATGTCGAGGTCGGCCGCCATCTGGGCCGTGCGCCGGGCGGCATCGTCAAAGGAATTGCTGTAGCCGTGGATGTAGATGAAGGCGGCGCGCCGTTCCGGGGCAGCCTGTATCCTGGCCTTCACGGCGGCGAGGAAATTCGCGCGGGACAGGCGCGTGATCCCCTTGATCAGCACATATTTTTGCGCATCGTCGCCGGAAAGGACGTCGTACCACGGTGGCAGCGGCAGTTCGCCTGGCGCTCTTTTTTCAGGAATGCTCACTTGCACGCTGCCGTAGCTCAGATTGGGCGGCGCGCGGTTGGGCTGCCAGCCATAGTTGCGGCTGCCGCTCTGGTACTGCCTGTCGGTGGCGTAATACACGGTGACGTCCAAGGCGCCAGCCGTCGCGGTCTTGTGCTTTGGCGTTGGTTCTGGCCCTGGCCTGCCGCCATTGCCCATGCTGCCGACCAGGTTGCCGATGTTGCCGAACAGGCCCCCTCCAGCCGGCCATGGGACGCTCCACGGGATGGCGGGCGCTGCTTCTTGTGGCACGGCGGTGGGCGGTGGGGGAGGCGGGGGCGGCGCGGGAGGGGGAGCCGCGGCTGGGGCGGGCGGTGCTTCGGATGCCTGTTCAGTGGCGTGGACGCCGGCGTCAGCTGCCGGGATGCGCGGCACCGTACAGGCAGTCAGGCAGCCCAGCAGGCAAAGCAGGGATAGGCGACGCATCAGGCATGTCATGCCTGATGCGCAGGGCTGCATGCAGTCTGACTTACCATACGCCATGACATCCTCCCCGCAGGCGCTTGCCGGCAGCGCCATCGCTTGTTTTCCTACCTTAGCGCCGCCAGGCTGCGGCGTTCTGATAAATCGCAAGCCTGGCCACATGGCCGGCCCGCTTCGGCGCGGCCGGGAGCATCGCGACTATTCACGGGCCGCATGTTCACCGGCGCCGCGAAGGCGCTACAATAGCGCTTCCATTTTCCCTCGCAGAAGAAATCACCATGGCCGTCAATTCTCCCAAGCCCGTCGCCGCCGACTTGAAAGCCGTCGCCGGCATTGAAATCGGTGTTGCCGAAGCCGGCATCAAGAAACCCAACCGCAAGGATTTGCTGGTATTGAAACTGGCGCCGACGGCCACCGTGGCTGGCGTGTTCACCTTGAACCGTTTCTGCGCCGCGCCCGTGCAAATTTCGAAAGCCAACCTGGCCGCCGTGACGGCCGGCGCCGCGCCGATCCGCGCGCTGCTGGTCAACACGGGCAACGCGAATGCGGGCACGGGCGAATCGGGCCTGGCCGACGCGCAGGCCAGCTGCGCCGCGCTGGCCGAGCTGCTGGGTTGCACGCCGCAGCAAATCCTGCCGTTTTCCACGGGCGTGATCCTCGAACCCTTGCCCGTGCAGCGTCTCGTGGCCGGCTTGCCGCAAGCCGTGGCCGCCCTGACGTCGGACAACTGGTTCTCGGCCGCCGAAGCCATCATGACCACCGACACGCAGCCGAAAGCCGGCTCGCGCACGGTCACCATCGGCGGCCACACGGTCACCCTGACGGGCATCAGCAAGGGCGCCGGCATGATCAAGCCGAACATGGCCACGATGCTCGGTTTCCTCGCGTTTGACGCCACCGTGGCCCAGCCCGTGCTGGACCAGCTGGTGAAACAGGCGGCCGACAAATCGTTCAACTGCATCACCATCGACGGCGACACGTCCACCAATGACTCGTTCATGCTGGTGGCCACGGGCGCCGGCAGCCTGGTCATCGATTCCATCGACTCGCCGCACTATGCGGCACTGGCCGCCGCCGTCACCGAACTGTCTACTTTTCTCGCGCAAGCCATCGTGCGCGACGGCGAAGGCGCGACCAAGTTCATGACCGTGACCGTGGAAGACGGCCGCAACGTGGAAGAGTGCCGCAAGATCGCCTATTCCATCGCCCATTCGCCGCTGGTGAAAACGGCGTTTTTCGCGTCCGACCCGAACCTGGGCCGCATCCTGGCCGCCATCGGCTATGCGGGCGTGGACGACCTGGACGTGGGCCAGTTGAACCTGTACCTGGACGACGTGTGGGTGGCCAAGAATGGCGGCCGCAACCCCGACTACCAGGAACAGGATGGCCAGCGCGTGATGCAGCAAAGCGAAATCACCATCCGCGTCAAGCTGGCGCGCGGCGATGCCACGGCTACCCTGTGGACGTGCGACCTGTCGCATGACTACGTGTCGATCAACGCCGACTACCGCTCATGACCGGCCTCGATCAATTCCTGATCCGTGCCGAAGCGTTGCTGGCGAGGGTGGAAGCGATCCTGCCGCAGCCGACGCCCGTGCCGGACTGGAACAGCTTTGCCTTCCGCTGGCGCCGGCGCCAGGGCGCGCTTCCTTATTTGCAGGCCGTGGCCCACGTGTCGAACATCGCCTTGGACGACTTGCACAATATCGGCACGCAAAAAGCCCAGATCGAGCAGAACACGCGCCAGTTCGTCAGTAAGCGTCCGGCCAACAACGTGCTGCTGACGGGCGCGCGCGGCACGGGCAAGTCTTCCCTGATCAAGGCTTGTCTGAACCAGTTTGCCGACCAGGGCTTGCGCCTGATCGAAGTGGACAAGGCCGACCTGGCCGACTTGCCCGACATCGTCGACCTGGTGGCGGCGCGCCCCGAGCGCTTCATCATCTTTTGCGACGACCTGTCGTTCGAAGAGGGCGAGAGCGGCTACAAGGCGCTGAAAGTGGCGCTCGACGGCAGCATCGCCGCGCAATCGGACAATGTGCTGATCTACGCCACGTCGAACCGCCGTCACCTGATGCCGGAACGCATGTCGGACAACACGAGCTACAAGACGGACGACGATGGCGATCTGCATCCGGGCGAGACGGTGGAAGAGAAAATCTCGCTGTCCGAACGCTTCGGCCTGTGGCTGTCGTTCTATCCGTTCAAGCAGGACGATTACCTCGATATCGCGGCGCACTGGCTCGCCTCGTTCGGCTGCACATCGGAGCAGATCGCGCAGGCGCGCGGCGACGCCCTGCGCTGGGCCTTGCAGCGCGGTTCCCGTTCGGGTCGTGTCGCTTGGCAATTCGCGCGCGACTATGCGGGCAAACTTCCTGCGGGAAAGTTGCCGCAATGAGCGAAGTGAAAATCAAACCGGTTGACGTGGCCGTCGGCATCCTGATGAAGCCGAACGGCGACGTGCTGTTGGGCCAGCGCCCGGCCGGCAAGCCGTATGACGGCTATTGGGAATTTCCTGGCGGTAAAGTCGAAGCGGGCGAGGCCATTTTTGACGCCTTGAAACGCGAGTTCGTCGAGGAGCTGGGCTTGCATATCGACAGTGCCGAAGCCTGGTGCGGCGTCGAATATGTGTATCCGCACGCCCATGTGCGCCTGCATTTCTATATCAGCCGCGCATGGCGGGGCGAGCCGCAAAGCCTGGAAGGGCAGGCGTTCGCCTGGCAGGGCACGGTCGGCGTGGAACCCTTGCTGCCGGCCACCATTCCCCTGCTGGAATGGTTAGATGAGGTACGCCGGGAATCCCTGCTTCTTGCCTGATCTGGTGCCAGCGTGCAGCAGCATGCTGCGTGCTGGCGCAAGCTTTTCCGTGACTTTCCTTGTATCGCGCGCGCTTTGCGCTACAGTGCTTTCATCACGCACCGGGGAGTCTCGCATGCCGCTGACACTGACCTTTACCGATACCGATGAATTGCTGATCGCCGCCTTGCACAAGCGTGCCCGCGCGCATGGGCGCAGCATCGAGGACGAGCACCGCGACATCTTGCGCAGCGCCTTGCGGCCGCTGCCGAAGCGCCCGCTCGACGATATTTTGCGTGCCATGCCCGACGTGGGCTTCGATGCGGACTTCGAGCGCCGTTCCTGAACCATGCCTATTCCCGGCTATCTGCTGGATGCGGATGTGATCGTTGCCGCGCGCAAGGGCAGCGCCGCGCCAGCGGGGGTGGCCGATTTTTTCGAGCGGGTGGCGCCCGAGGCGCGCTATGTGCCGGTGCAGGTGATCGCACAGTTGCGCGCAGGCATACAGCGCAGTTGGCGGCGCGAGGCGGCGCTGGAAGCACTGGCGCTGGAAGGCTGGCTGGAAGCCGTGCTGGCGGAATATGCGCCGCGGCTGCTGGAATTCGACCTCGATTGCGCGCTCGTGTGCGCACGCCTGCATGGCCACGCGCACGGCATCGATGGGCAGATCGCGGCGATGGGCATCGCCTATGGCTTGACGGTGGTCAGCGGCAGGCTCGACAGTTTCGCGGCGCAGGGGCTGCGCCTGGAAAATCCGTTTAATTAAGGTTTACTGCGTTGAGGCTTACTGCGGCTTGTTGTCTTCGTCCGCAAGGGGATCTTCGAACGGGTCGGCGGCGGGGATCGTGTATTTTTCTTCGGCCCAGGCACCCAGGTCGATCTGCTTGCAGCGTTCCGAGCAGAAGGGGCGGAATTTGTTGGCTTCAGTCCATTCGACTTTGGCGGCACAGGTAGGGCAATTAACGACGGTCATGATGGCGCAAATAAGTAACAGTTAAAAATTACAGAGCGTGAGCTCGAACGGAACATCTTCTTCCAGCGGCTTGGGTTTCAAGTCGCCGCCCTGGGTGGTGAAGCGTACCCACAGCATGTATTTGTTGGCGGAAATTTCAGGGATGGCGCCGCAGTTTTCGTCCAGGCTCAGGCGCAGCATCTGGTACACCTTGCCTTGCAGCATTTGCTGGTAGCTGCCGCCATTGGCGATCAGTTTAACGGGTCCGCCGGAATCGCGCAGCAGGCGCAAGACGAGGGCCAGCGCATCGAACAGCGGTGCGAGTGGGGCGAACCAGGCGTGGATATCGGTCAGGCGCTGTTCCGAGCTGCGTTTTTGCCAGGCAAAGTAGGACGGCAAGTCGAATTCGCAGGCGCCGCCCGGGATGATGGTGCGGCCGCGGATGCTCATCAGCCATTCATTGTCGCGGATATTCTGGCCCGTCTTGCCTTGCGCCGCCACGAGGGCGCCGCTAACACTGTCGAGTTCGCCGAGGATGGCGTCCAGAGTTTCCGGTTCCACATTCGGATTGCTGCGGTAACCGAGCAGGCTTTGGCGCTGGCGCTCGAGTTCCTGCAGCAGGTCCGACTTCAGGTCGGCGCGGCCCGCCACTTCGAGCATATCGAAAATAGTTGCCAAGGCAACATGGTGCTGCATTGCATGTTCTTGCTGGATGAAGAACTTGAATTTGTCGTACAGGTCTTCCAGCCGCAACAAGGTACGTATGCGTTCGTTGAAAGGGTATTCGTAGACAATCAAAATAATTCCCTTAAGTAAGGACCTGCAAACAATCCCGTGATTTTGAACCAAGCGTCGACAAATTACAAACGTTGCGGGGCCATTCCAGCCATTCTTTTTGAAAATGCCAGATATAAATCGTGCAACTGGGCAATCTGCGGTTCCAGGGACGCCAAATCGCCATTGTTGTCGATCACGTCGTCCGCCGCCGCCAGGCGCATGGCGCGCGTGGCTTGCGTGGCCATGATGGCTTTGACTTGTTCTTCCGACAAGCCATTGCGCGCCATCACGCGCGACACTTGCAGGCTTTCCAGGCAATCGATGACCAGTACCCGGTTGACCCGCTCCACCCAGCCGCCGGACTCGACCAGCAGGGGCACGGCAAAGACCACGTAGCTGCCCGTCGCCGCTTCGGCGGCCGCCAGGGTGGCCTGGCGGATGCGCGGATGCAGGATGGCTTCCAGTTTCGCCTTGGCGGCGGCGTCGGAAAACACGAGCTTGCGCATTTTGCTGCGGTCGAGGGCGCCGCGCGCGTCCGCGTAGCCGGCGCCAAATTCCGCCACCAGGGCCGGCATGGCTGCGCCATTGGGCGCCGTCAGGCTATGGGCGATCTGGTCGGTATCGACGATGGAGGCGCCGCGCGCGGCGAACATGTCGGCCACCGTGCTCTTGCCGCAACCGATGCCGCCGGTGAGTCCGACGCTGAAATAAGGGACGTGTTGTCGTTGCATGTGTTTTTCCATAGGGGGCAGTGCTGCGCCGGTCAGCTGACGAGGCCCAGCGTGAGCTGCGACAGGGGCGTACCGTACAGCAGGGCGATCAGGCCCGCCGCCGCCAGATAGGGGCCGAACGGAATCGGCTTGTCGCGTCCCCGCTTGGCCAACACGATCAGGCCGATGCCGACCACGGCGCCCACCAGCGACGACAACAAGATGATCGTCGGCAGCATGGTCCAGCCCAGCCACGCACCTAGCGCCGCCAGCAATTTGAAGTCACCATAGCCCATTCCCTCCTTGCCTGTCGCCAGCTTGAAGGCCCAGTACACGGCCCACAGGGCCAGGTAGCCGGCGGCCGCGCCGATGACGGCGTCTTGCAGGGGCACGAAAGTGCCGTTGATATTGACCAGCAAACCGGCCCACAGCAGGGGGAAGGTAAGGTCGTCGGGCAGCATTTGCGTATCGGCATCGATGAAGGTCATGGCGATCAGCAAATACGCAAACAGGAGCGTGGCCAGGCCCGTCCAGCCGCTGCCGAAGTGCCAGATCAGCAGGGCCGACAGCGCGCCCGTCAGCAGCTCGACGAGCGGGTAGCGCACGGAGATCGGTGCCTGGCAGGCGCTGCACTTGCCACGCAGCAGCAGGTAGCTGATGACGGGAATGTTTTCCATCGCCGTGATGCGGTGGCCGCAGGCGGTGCAGTTCGAGTGCGGCAGCATCAGGTTGTAGCGGTCCGTGTGCGGCAAGGGCAAGCCGCTTTCCTCCGCCACGTAATTGTCGGATTCGCGCTGCATCATTTTCGGCACGCGGTGGATCACCACGTTGAGAAAACTGCCGACGATCAGGCCGAACAGGGCGGCGACGAGGGCGACGGGCAGGGTGCCGGGGGCGGCGAACAGCAGGGTATCTTGCAGCATGGTGGCGTTGTCTGAGGTGATGATGTTGCCGCGCAAACATTGCCTGGCACTGCCGCAGTGTAAAACATCTGCCGGCGCATGGGGACGTTTTGCGTGGCTCGATCTTCAAATCACGGCCCCCAGCTTGAAAATCGGCAAATACAGGGCAATCACGAGCGAGCCGACGAGCACGCCCAGCACCACCATCAGCGCCGGTTCCAGCAGGGTCGAGAGGGTGGCCACGGTGGCGTCGATCTCGGCTTCGATGATATCGGCCGCGCGCGACAGCATGGCGTCGAGGGCGCCTGATTCCTCGCCGATCAGGGTCAGTTGCGTCAGCAGTGGGGGAAACACGGCGCTGTGTTCCATGGCCAGGGTCAGGCTGCCGCCGGCGCGGATTTCGCGCTCGATGCTGACCGTTGCTTCCTGGTACAGCGCGTGGCCGGCTGCGGCGCCCACGAGGCCGAGTGTATCGAGCAGCGGCACGCCGGCGGCGAACATGGCGGCCAGGGTGCGCGTCCAGCGGGCGATCGCCGCCTTGCGCAGCAGCGGGCCGAAGACGGGCAGGCGCAAAGCCTGCACTTGCGTGCTGCGTCGTAAGGCGGGCCAGCGGCGCCAGGCCAGGTGCAGCAGCACGCAAGCAAGCAGAAGCACCACCAGCAGAGCCAGCCAGTAATGGACGAGGAAGGCGGATACGCCCATGACGACCAGTGTGGGCAGCGGCAACGGTGCGCCGAAGCTGTCGAAGACCTGGCGGAAGGCGGGTACGACGACGCTCATGATGATGGCCGTGACGACGATGGCGACGAGCACGATGACCAGCGGATACATCAGCGCGCCGCGCACCTGCCGCCGCAGGGCGATGGCTTTTTCCTGGTGCGTGGCCAGGCGCGCCAGCAATTCCTGCACGATGCCCGCCTGTTCGCCGGCCGCCAGCAAGTTGCAATACAACTCGTCAAACAGCAGGGGGAACTGGCGGAAGGCTTGCTGCAGGCTGCTGCCCGCTTCGATGTCGCGGCGCAAGTCGCGCATCAGCTCGGTGACGGCCGGCTTGGCGTGGCCCTTGCCGGCGATGTCGAACGCGTGCAGCAGCGGCACGCCGGCCGCCATCATGGTCGACAGCTGGCGCGTGAACAGGGCGATATCCTTGCGCGTGATGGCCTTGCCGGGCGCGGCGCGCGGGGCTTTTACCTTGCTGGCAAGGATGCCCTGGCGTCTGAGCGCGGCCCTGGCAGTGGTGGCGTCGGCCGCGCGCAAGATGCCCTCGACCGCCTGGCCATGGCGGTCCGTGCCTTTCCACGCAAAGCGCCGCTCGGCCGCCATGTGCACCTCCTGCCGTTACGGTAGCAGTGGCAGGCCAAAGCGCCAGCGGCGCAGGCGGCAAGCTTGAGGTGGCTCAGCCTTTCGTGGTTTGCACTTCCGTCTGTACAACGGCCTGGGCCTTCACGTCGGCCGCGTCTTCCTCGTCGCTGTCCGTGCCCTTGCTGATGCTTTCGCCATCGTCGCGGCGCAAGGTCCAGAAGGTCAGCGAGGACAGCACCGTCAGGGCGGCCAGGGTCAGGAAGGCGTGGTGCAGCGCCGTGCTGAGCATGGCGCGGTCCGACTGCGGCATGTCGCCCAAGTACCAGCCCGCGATCAGCGAACCGAAGGCGAGGCCAAAGCTCATCGACAGTTGCTGCATCGAACTGGCGATGGTGCTGGCCATGCTGGAATCGGCCTTGTCGACGTCGGCATAGGCGATGGTGTTCATGCTGGAAAACTGCAGCGAATTGAAAAAGCCCATGCACAGGCTGATGGCGACGATCACGTACAGGGGCGTGCCCACGCCCACCTGCGAAAACATGGCGATGGTGACGCCGATCAGCACCGTGTTGACGATCAGCACCTGGCGGTAGCCGAAGCGGGCCAGCACGCGCGCGGATATGAATTTCATGCCCATGGCGGCGGCGGCCGACGGCATCATCAGCAAGCCCGACTGCCAGGCGGGCAAGCCCAGGCCCAGCTGGTACAGCAGCGGCAACAGGAAGGGCAGGCCGCCCACGCCCAGGCGCGTGACGAAGCCGCCCACGACGGAAACGCGGAAGGTGCGGATCTTGAACAGGGTCAGGCGCAGCAGCGGGTGCAGCACTTCGCTCGAATGCCAGGCATATGCGGCCAGCAGGCTGATGGAGATGAACAGCAGCACGGCAAACGAGGTGCCGTCGATGCGGTGTTCGCCGAAGATTTCCAGCAGCCACGACAGCAGTGCGATGCCCGTGCCGAACAGCACCAGGCCGATCAGGTCCAGCGGACGCGGCTTGTCACCATAGTAATCGGGCATGTAGCGGTGCGCCAGGTACAAGGCCACCAGGCCGACGGGCACGTTGACGAAGAAAATCTCGCGCCACGACAGCCAGTGCACGATCAGCCCGCCCACCGTGGGCCCCAGCAGGGGGCCGATCAGGGCGGGGATGATGACGAAATTCATGGCCGCCAGCAATTGCGACTTGGGAAAGGTGCGGATGATGGTGAGCCTGCCCACCGGCATCATCATGGCCGCGCCCACCCCTTGCAGCAGGCGCGCGGCCACCAGCATGGGCGCGTTCACGGACAGGCCGCACAGGATGGAGGCGATGGTAAAGATGGCAACGGCGGCGGAAAACACGCGCCGCGTGCCGAAGCGGTCGGCCATCCAGCCGCTGATGGGAATGCACACGGCCAGGCTCAGGATGTAGCTGGTGACGACGGCCTTCAGGCTCAGCGGGGTCACTTGCAGGCTGGCGGCCATGGCGGGGATGGCGGTGTTGACGATGGTGGAGTCGAGTTGCTCCATGAACAGGGCGGTGGCGACCACCCAGGGAAGGTAGCTTTTAATCGGGGAACTGGTCATGGATGCGAGCCTGAGGAGGAAAAACGGAGCCGACAGTACGACGAATTGTCACATAAATGACGCAGGCGTGCCGCCCGCGCCGTGCATATTGCCACCGTGCCGGTGGCGTCGTCCATGGAACATTTGTTCCATGGCAATAGATTGTGGGCAAGGCTAGCATGTGTTTTCCGGCAGCTCCCCCTCTATTTCCCCGAAAGTCACACCACATGAAAAATACACTTACCTTCCTTGTCCTGGGCGCGGTCCTGTCCGCATGCGGTGGCGGCAGCGATGGCGGCACGCCGGAAGCGCCCGTTACGCCGCCCGTCGTGGTGACGCCGCCTGTCGTTCCCGCCGACAACGTGGCCGTGGCGTCAGCCGCCGTGGCAAAAGAGGCTGGCCTGGCCGTCATCGCCGGCGCCAATGCGGACGAGACGGTGTATGACGTGGCCGCCGACATCGGCGACACGTGGCGCATCACGCTCGACAACGCCAAAAAAACCTTCAGCGTCAAGGTGCTGTCGACGCAGTTCGGCCTGGCCGACCGCAGCGGCACCTTCAGCGCCACCACCTCCGGCAATATCACGACCTATACCGGCACCGACCTGAGCCTGAGCGTCGATGCGCGCACGCGCTTGCTGACGGGGACTGTGAAACTGGGCAGCATGAATTCCAGCGTCAGCGGCAGCGGCTATGCCGCCACCGACGTGGCCAAGCTGGCCGGCAGCTATATCTTCCTGGGCGCCATGCGCAATGCCTCGAACGGGGGCGACCGCTTCAATCCGAAAGGCAGCCTCAAGGTGGCGGCCGATGGCAGCGCGCAACTGTGCAATGGCGGCGTGTTCAATGCGCAAGGCGCGTGCTCCGCCGTATCGCCGCAGCTGGAAGCGGAAAACGCCAGTCTGACCCTCGTGCGTGACGCGGCGCGTGGCCTGATCATCGCCCGCCAGGGCGGCCAGGACTTCGGCATCGTGCACGTGCACGCGGGGGACCGGGGGCTGGCGCTGTTCATCGACCGCTACAGCCGCAACCAGCAGAACGTGCTGCGCGTGGGCACCATCGTCGCCGCCAAACAGCAAAAGATCGGTACTGAAATCGCCGGCAGCTACGCCTGCGCGGCGCCGGGCATCAGTGCGAAGATCGTCGTGGCCGGCGGCACCGCCACCATCACCAACAACACCGCCGGCAAGACGCATGCGGAAACGATCACCGTCAACAAGCTGGGCCTGGGCGCGCAGGCTGTCGATTTCGATGGCATTGCCGTGTTCAAGGACCCGGCCGACGTGCCGGCCGATTACTCGATGTTCATGCCCGTGTCGTCGAGCATGGCGGTGGAATTCTCGACCGACCGCTCGTATATGGGCACGTGCCTGAAAAATTAAGGGGTGCCGCCACGTGCCTGTGTGAGTAGGTCGGCTTAGCCGGTACGGCGTAAGCCGACACCACCATCAGCGTGGCAGCCGCTCCAGCGCATCCATCAATGGCATCGCCGCGTCGGCGATGCGATCCAGGCTGGCCTCGCGCAGGGCGGCGGTGTCCACCGTGTGGCTGGAGTCCAGCCCCGCCCAGCGCAGCAGCGCCGCACACGCGGCTGGCGTGTCGAACATGCCGTGCAAATAGCTGCCGAGGATTTGCCCGTCGCCTGACACGGCGCCTTCCGGCCGTCCATCGATGACAAAGGCCGGCTGCGCCAGCGCCGCGCCATGCGAGATGCCCATGTGGATTTCATAGCCTGCCACGCGTGCATCGGCCGCGCCGGCAAATGCGCAACGGCCGCTCACCTGTTCCAGGCGTTTTTCGCTTGTCAGTTCCGTCACCATGTCGAGCAGTCCCAGTGCCTCTGACTCGCCCGCCGCGCCTTCCACGCCCAGCGGATCGCGCACGCTTTGTCCCAGCATCTGGAAGCCGCCGCAGATGCCCAGCACCTTGCCGCCATAGCGCAGGTGTTTCGCCAGATAGTCGGGCCAGCCTTGTTGCCGCAGCCAGGCCAGGTCGCCGCGCGTGTTTTTGCTGCCGGGCAGGATCACCAGGTCGGCCGCCGGAATCGGCTGTCCCTGCTGGACGAATTGCAGGTCAACCTCGGGGTGGGCGCGCAGCGCGTCGACATCCGTGTGGTTGCTGATGCGCGGCAGTTGCGGCACCACCACCTTGAAGGCGCCCCGTTCGGCCTGCATCGCTTCGACGGCGTCCTCCGCGTCGAGGAACAGGCCTTGCAGATACGGCAGCACGGCCAGCACGGGTTTACCCGTCTGCTGTTCGAGCCACTCGATGCCCGGTTGCAGCAGCGAGATGTCGCCACGGAAGCGGTTGATGACGAAGCCGATGATGCGCGCCCGTTCGCTGTCGGACAGGCACGCCAGGGTGCCGATGATGTGGGCGAAGACGCCGCCACGGTCGATGTCAGCCACCAAAATCACGGGGCAGTCGACGGCTTCCGCAAAGCCCATGTTGGCGATGTCGCGCGCGCGCAGGTTGACTTCGGCCGGGCTGCCCGCGCCTTCGACGACGACGGCATCGTACTGCTGGCGCAAGCGCGCGTACGATTCCAGCACGGCGCCCATGGCGATGGTTTTATATTGCTGGTAGTCGCGCGCATCCATGTCGGCGCACACCTTGCCGTGGATGATCACTTGCGCGCCCGTGTTCGACGACGGTTTCAAGAGCACCGGGTTCATGTCCGTGTGCGGCGCGATGCCGCAAGCCAGTGCCTGCAGGGCCTGCGCGCGGCCGATCTCGCCGCCGTCGCTCGTCACGGCGCTATTCAGGGCCATGTTTTGCGGCTTGAATGGCGCTACCGTCACGCCACGGCGTTTCAAGATGCGGCACAGGGCCGCGACGACGGTGCTCTTGCCCGCGTCGGACGTCGTGCCCTGCACCATCAGGGCGGGGAAGGGACTCTTCATGTTTGCTGTTCCTGCCACTGCGCGATGATGTCGCTGATCTGGCGCAGCCCTTCGGTAATCGCCGCCGGACCGGGCGACAGGATGTCGGGTGACTTGATCTCGAACAGCATGTCATTGCGTACGGCGGGAATCGCATCCCAGCCCGGGCGTGCCGCCAGTTGCGCCGGCTGGAACTTCTTGCCGCACCAGCTGGCGACGATGATGTCGGGCGCGCGCGCCACCACGCTCAAGGGATCGGCGATGATGCGTTCCTTTGCGCCTGGATGCGCGGACAATTCCGGGAAGGCGTCAGTGCCGCCGGCGATCCCGATCAATTCCGCCGCCCAGCCGATGCCGCTCATCAGGGGATCGTTCCACTCTTCAAAGTAGATCACGGGCTTGCGCGTCCAGGTGGCGGCGCGGGCCTTTGCTGCGGCGATGTCCGCGCGCAGGCTGGCGATCAATGCCTGGCCTGCTGCCTCGCGCTGCACCAGCGCGGCCAGCACGGCGATCATGCGCAGGATGCCGTCCACCGTGCGCTGGTTGAACTGGTGCACTTCGATGCCGGCCTTGACGAGGTCGCGGCAAATGTCTGCCTGCATGTCGCAAAAGCCGATCACGAGATCGGGTTTCACTGCCAGGATGCGTTCCAGGTTCGTGGATGAAAATCCGCTGATCTTGGTCTTTTCCTCGCGCGCGCGGGGAGGGCGCACGGTAAAGCCGGATATGCCGGCGATCGTGTCTTCGGCGCCCAGCGCGTACAGCGTCTCCACGGCTTCCGTCGACAAGCAGGCAATGCGCTGGTAGTGACTCATTGCGCCGCCTTGGCTGCGGGAGCGGTGCGGCGCTGGCGCGCCACTTCCAGCTGTTCGCACATGTCGGCCGTGCCTTCGATCATGCGCGGGCCGGCGCGGTTCAGCAGGTCGCCATTGAGGCGGAACAGGTTATTTTTGCGCACTGCCGTCATCGACGGGAAGGCGCGCCACATGGCCAGGCCGCCTTCGCTGCGCGGATCGCTTTTTTCGCTGGTGCCGAAAATGACTTCCGGGTCTTCCTGCAGCACGCCTTCCGGCGTGACGACGGGCGCCACCACCTTCATCGCGGCAAAGATGTTCTGGCCACCGCACAGGCGCATGGAATCGCTGATGATGCTCGCGCCGCTCAGGGTATATAAAGGTTTGTCCCACACCTGGTAAAACACGCGCACGGGCGGGCGCTGAGCATACTGGGTCGTCAAGCTGGCCAGCTTGGCGCGCAGCTGGGCGGCGGCCGGTTTGGCGGTTTTTTCCGTGCCCATCAGCCGGCCCAGGCGGTCCATGCTGTCGGGGATATCGGCCAGCTTGCGCGGTTCGCTGTGATAGATGGGCACCTTCAGCTGGCGCAGCATGGCGATCTGGCGCTCGGCGCTGCCATGCATCCACACGACGATCAGGTCCGGCTTCATGGCGATGATGCGCTCCATGTCGTACTGGCGGTTGTCGCCCACTTGCGGAATTTTTTTTGCCGCTTCCGGGTAGTCGCTGTAGCTGACGACGCCGGCGATCCTGTCGCCGCCGCCGGCCGCGAACAGCAGTTCCGTC
This sequence comes from Janthinobacterium sp. 67, assembly GCF_002797895.1. Taxonomy (NCBI): domain Bacteria; kingdom Pseudomonadati; phylum Pseudomonadota; class Betaproteobacteria; order Burkholderiales; family Oxalobacteraceae; genus Janthinobacterium; species Janthinobacterium sp. 67. The sequence continues at coordinate 5,119,446 of NZ_PGES01000001.1, forward strand.
ACGTGCGGCGCCAGCGCCAGGATGCGCTGCGCCGGTTTTTCCACGGTGACGACATTGCCGTCGTCGTCGCGCACGGTGATGGCGGCGTGCGTTTGCAGCGAGACCAGTCCGGCCAGCAGCAGCGATATGTTCAGGGTTTTCATGTGCTTTTCCATGCGGTGAGGGCCTGCTGCAGGCGCAGCCAGGCGTGTTCGTCGGGGGGCAGGCCCAGGCGGATGCCGTGGGCGGCGTGGCGGAACAGGCGCACCCAAATGCCCGATTCCGCCATGTGGCGCCAGAACGCTTCGGCGCGTGCTTCCGGCCACCATTGAAACAGCGCCGTGCCGCTGCTGGCGATGCCGTGCGCGGCCAACAGCTGGTGCAAGCGGGCGCCTTCGCCGCGCAGGCGCCCGCGCATCGCGTCCTGCCAGTGTGCATCGGTAAGCGCGGCCAGTGCCACCTGCTGCGCCGGGCCGCTGACGGTCCATGGGCCCAGCATGTCGGCCAGTTGGGCCAGCAGCGCGGGATGGGCGGCGACAAAGCCCAGGCGCAGTCCCGCCAGGCCAAAGAATTTGCCGATGGAGCGCAGCACGATCAGGCCCGGCCGGCCCGAGTGCGGGTCGAGGCTGGCGTGCGCTTCCGTGTCGCCAAACGCTTCATCGACGACCAGCCAGCCGCCGCGCGCGGCCAGCTTGCCCGCCCATGCCAGCAGCAGGGCGGGTGCGATGCGCTCACCCGTGGGGTTGTTCGGATTGCAGACGACCAGCACCTCGCAGCTATCCACCGCATCGGCCAGCTGCGCATACGGCACTTGCCGCAAATGGTGGCCATGCTGGCTCCAGTGGTGCGCGTGTTCCGCATACGAGGGCGCGGCCACCACCACGCGCGACGCTGCGCGCAGCCGGGGCAGGGCCTGAATGGCGGCTTGCGTGCCCGCGACCGGCAGCATGTCCGGCGCGTCATAGTAGGCGCAGGCGGCAGCGGCCAGCGCGGGATCGGCTTCCGGCAGCCGGTGCCAGGCGTTGGCGTCGGGTGCTGGCGCTGCATACCAGTGCGGGTTGATGCCGGTCGACAGGTCGATCCAGTCGGCGATGGGCCGTCCATATTCGTGCGCGGCGTCGCGCAGGTTGCCACCATGTTCAAGCAAGGTATTTCCCCTTCAGGTAGAACAGGCCCGCCAGCAGCGCCACCCAGATCAGCCACAGCACGGCCGTTTCCGCCACCAGGCGCCAGGCGCGGTCGATGTCACGCGCTTCGGCGGGACGGCCGCTGCCCAGTGGCGAGCGGCGTTCCAGCTCGCCGTCATAGATGGCGTCGCCGCCCAAGGCCAGGCCCAGGGCGCCGGCGCCGCTGGCCATGACTGGCCCCGCGTTCGGGCTGCCCCAGTTGGGCGCCTGCGTGCGCCAGCAGTGCCAGGCGCGCTGCTTGTCGGCCATGGTTTTACCCAGTAAAACGTAAGATAGGGCCGTCAGGCGCGCCGGAAGATAGTTCAGAACATCGTCGATGCGCGCGGCGCAGCAGCCGAACCAGTCGTAGCGTTCGTTGCGGTAGCCCCACATGGCGTCGAGGGTATTGGCCAGGCGGAACAGCACGGCGCCGGGGCCGCCCGCCACGGCAAACCAGAACAGGGTGCCGAAGACGGCGTCGTTGCCGTTTTCCAGCAAGGATTCCGTGCTGGCCTTGGCCAGGCTGGCCGCGTCGGCATTGGCCGTGTCGCGGCTGACGATGCGTGCCGTCAGCAGGCGCGCCTTGTCCAGGTCATCGATGGCCAGTGCGTCGGCGATCGGCTGATTGTGGTCGCGCAGGCTGCGCAGGCCCAGACAAAGATAGAGCAGGAAGACGTGGAGTGCCGCACCGGCCAGGCCGCACAGCCACCAGGAGGCATAGCTGATGGGCAGCACGGCCAGCGACCACGCCAGCGCGCCGCGCAGCAAACGCCGACTGCCCCGGTTCAGCAGGTGATCGAGCGCGCCGGCGAGGCGGCCAAAGCCGACCAGCGGATGCCAGCGGCGCGTTTCTCCCAGCAGCATGTCGAGCAGCACGCCGGCCGTCATCAAGGCGGCCAGCATGGGCAGCGACAGGCCGCTCAGCATGGGCCGCCTTTCAGGTATAGCGGCAGGCCGGCGGCGACAAAAACAGCCTTGTCGCACACGGCCGCCACGGCCTGGTTCAAGCGGCCCGCTTCATCGGTGAAGCAGCGCGAGATGGCGCCGTAAGGCACGATGCCCATGCCCACTTCGTTCGAGACGAGAACGAGGTCGCAATCGGTCTCGCCAATTTCGGCCAGCGCGTACAGCAGGTGCGCGCGTTCGCTGTGGAACAGCTCGGGCAGGGCGACGTCGCCCACGTCGGGATACGTCTCGCCGCTGGAAAACATCAAATTCGTCAGCCACAGGGTCAGGCAGTCGACCAGCAGCAGCCGGCCGGGCCGTGCCTCCCGCAGGATGGCGTCGCCCAGGCGCAGCGGTTCTTCGATAGTCCCCCACCCGGCCGGGCGCTGCGCACGGTGATGCGCGATGCGCGTGGCCATTTCGCCGTCGCCCGCCTGCGCGGTGGCGATGTAGAGTACTTCCTTGCCGGACTCGCGGGCCAGCTTTTCCGCATGGGCGCTCTTGCCGGAACGGGCGCCGCCGAAGACCAGGGTGCGCGTCATGGCGCTGTTACCACTCGGTGCCGATTTGGGCGCCGATGCCGGCCGCATACGCATGCTTGACGACGGCCATTTCGGTGACGGTGTCGGCGATCGCGATCAATTCGTCCGGCGCGCCGCGGCCCGTGATGACCACGTGCTGCATGGCCGGGCGCTCGAGCAGGTCGGCGATGACCTTGTGCACGTCGAGGTAGTTGTACTTGAGGGCGATATTGAGTTCGTCGAACAGCACCAGGCCGTAGCTTGGGTCGGCCAGGAAGGTCTTCGCCTGCTCCCATGCCAGTTCCGCTTTTTCGATGTCGCGTTCGCGGTTCTGCGTTTCCCAGGTATAGCCTTCGCCCATCGCATGGAAACTGATTTCGTCGGGGAAGCGGCGCAGGAATTTCTCTTCGCCCGTCGACATGGCGCCCTTGATGAACTGTACCACGCCCACTTTCATGCCGTGACCCATGGCGCGGATGGCCATGCCGAAGCCGCTAGAACTCTTGCCCTTGCCATTGCCCGTGTTGACGATGATGATGCCGATTTCCTTGTCGGCCTTGGCGATGGCCGCGTCGATGATGGCTTTCTTGCGTTCCATGCGCACGCGGTGGCGCTCGTTGATGGCGGCGGTGTCCGCGTCTGCAGGTTTGTTATCGCTCATTGTTGATCCTCTTTTGGTATGAATATCTTGCGTTTGCCGTGCTCGATGATCTCGATAGGGTGGCCCAGGTAGTCGCCCAGAATGGACGCCTGCATTACGTCGGCCACGGGACCGGCCAGCCAGCCGCCGTCGCCCATCAGCAGCAACGCGTGGGTCGAGATGCTGTGCGCCAGGTTCAGGTCATGCCCCACCATGACCACGGTTTTATGTTGTTCGCGGCACAGTTTCGACAGCAGGCCCATGACGCTGACCTGGTGCGCCAGGTCCAGCGCGTTGGCTGGTTCGTCGAGCAGCAGCAAGGGCGTATCCTGCGCCAGCATGGCGGCGATCGCCACACGCTGGCGTTCGCCGCCGGACAGGCTGCGCACGTCGCGCTCGGCCAGGTGCTCCACTTCCATCGAGGCCAGCGCCGCCAGGGCGATGCGCTGGTCGTCGCTGCCTTCCCAATAGTGATTGTCGTGATACGGATGGCGCGCCGACAGCACCGTTTCGATCACGCGGTACGAGAACGCGTCGTGACGCGCCTGCGCCAGGAAGGCCCGTTCGCGCGCCAGCTCTTCCAATGGCCAGTCGATCAGGGCGCGGTCCTGTATCGTCACGTGCCCCGCATCCGGTTCGCGCAAGCCGGCCAGGGTGCGCAGCAAGGTGCTCTTGCCCGCGCCATTGCGGCCGATGACGCTCCAGCATTCCCCCTCCCTGATTTGCCAGGTGAGGTTTTCCACGAGGGAGCGCGTGCCTGCTTTCAGGCCCAGTTGGTAGGTGCGTATCATGCTTGTTTCATCCCCTGCGCAAGCGGTGCAATTGGTACAGGAAGACGGGCGCGCCTATCATGGCCGTGACCACGCCGACGGGCAGTTGCAATGGCGCCAGCACGGTGCGCGCCAAGGTATCGGCCAGTACGAGGAAAGTGCCGCCGGCCAGCGCGGCGGCCGGTATCAGCAGGCGATGATCGGGGCCGCAGGCAAAGCGCAGCGCATGCGGCACGATCAGGCCGACGAAGCCCACGCTGCCGGCGCTGGTGACGGCGCTGGCCGTAAGCAGGCCGGAACAGAAAAACAGTCCCTTGCGCAGGGCGCCCACGCGCACGCCCAGGGTGCTGGCCGCTTCCGCGTGCAGCGCCATGACGTTCAGCGAGCGCGCGCAGCGCAAGGCGAAGACGAGGGCGCCGGCCAGGACCAGCCACGGCATCAGCCGCGCGGGCGCGCCGGACAGGTCGCCGATCATCCAGAACACCATGCTGCGCAAGCGGCTTTCCGGGGCGATGGACAGCATCAGGGTGACGATGGCCATGCAGGCCGAGGCCAGGATAACGCCCGTCAGCAGCAAGAGCGAGGCGCCGCCTTCGGCCGCCGTACCGCCGCGCAGGTCGCGCCGGGCAAAGAAGTACAGCAGCATGGAGACGCCGACGGCGCCGGCAAAGGCGGCCGCATCGACCACCCACAGCGCGCACATGAACAGCAGCGCGGCCAGCGCGCCGACGGAAGCGCCGGCGGAAATGCCCAGCACGTACGGGTCGGCCAGGGGATTGCGCAGCAGCGCCTGCATCATCAGGCCCGCCAGCGACAGCGCCGCACCGGTGACAAAGGCGGTCAGGGCGCGGCCCAGGCGCAGGTCGAGCAGGGTGGCGGCGAGGGTGTCGGTCTTGCCCTGAGCGACATGGAACAGGGCGGAAGGCAGGTCGGCGAGCGGAATCGCGATCGAGCCGATCATGCCGGAGAAAATCAGGCTGGCAATCGCGCACACGATCAGCACCGTGAGGATCACGGTGGCGCGATGGCGCATATTGCGGAAAAATGGGTGCATGTACTGCCTTAAAAACGGGGACTGCAGAACTGCATCTGCGGGCAATGGCAGCAACGCCATCGCCCGCAGCTTACATCATTACCAGGTGCTTATTTCATGCCGTAGCGCACACCGACGAAGACTTTCGAGCCTGGTGTTGCGTAGAAGCGGGCCAGTTCGTAGTCCTTGTTGGCGATATTGTTCCAGCGCGCCAGCGCCGACCAGTCACGCGTGAACTGGTAGGTGGCGTACAGATTGACCAGACCATAGCCGCCCAGGACGTTCTTGTTGGCGGCATCGTCGTAGCGTTTGCTCGACAACTGCCACTCGGCGCCCGACGTCAGCGCGCCAACCGTGTAGTCGACGGCAAAATTGGCGTGCTGCTTGGCGCGGCGTACCAGTTGCTTGTCCTTGGTTTCATCGCGCGGGTCTTGCAGGTCGATGTTGCCGCTGACATTGAAAGCGCCAAATTTGCGGCTGCCGGCCAGGGTGACACCTTCCAGCAGCGCCTTGTTGACGTTGTAGGCACAACCGTAACCGGTGAAACGCGGGTCCGGGCAAGGCGAGGTATTGAGCAGCAGGTCGGTGACCTTGTTATGGTAGTAGGTCGCGCTCAGTTGCGATACGCCGTCGTTGTAGTGCAAGCCTACCTCCGCATTGCGGCCCGTTTCCGGCTTGTTCGACGCCAGGCCATAGCCAGGGTAGTACAGCTCATTGAAGGTTGGAGCGCGGAAGCTGGTGCCATAGCTGGCGTTAGCGCGCAGCGCGTTGCTGATGCGGTAGCCGTAGGCGACGCTGCCTGTATTGTGCGTGCCGAACGCGGAGCTGTCGTCGCTGCGGCCGCTGATGTTGAACAGATGCGCGCCGCGCGCCATGTTGTACGCCGCTGCGAAGGACTTGGTATGGCGTGCGCCCGTGACTTCCGGCGTGCTGCTCGACGTGACGTCTTCATCGCGGTAGCTGGCCAGCAGTTGCAGGTTGTCGCGTCCGATGCGGATGTCGTTCTGCCAGGTGATGTCGGTCTGCTTGGTGTCGATCTGGCTCTTGCCCCACGAGTCGGCGCTGCTGTCGTCCCCCGACTTGTCGCGCGCTTCCGCATAACGCAGTTCACTGGTCCAGTTGGGCAGGAATTCGTTCTTCGTGAAGACGGCGATGTTTTCCAGCTTCTGGTCGCTGCGCGCATCGTAGCCAGGACCCGCGTCGTACTGGGCTTTCAGCTTGCTGTTCAACAGGACCAGGCCGACTTCATGGCCCTTGGCCATCTGGTAGCCGAACTGGCCGCTGATGCTTTCCTTGTCGTAGCCATCCTTGTCCGGATTGTAGGTGTATTCCGGTGATGCGCCGAGTTTCGATGCGGAGAAGCCATCCGATTTTTCCTTGCCGGCGCTCAGCGCGTAGCTGAAGCTGTTCGCGCCGCCCGTCGAACCGGCAACGCTGGCTTCCGCCTGGCGCGTGTTGTTGCTGCCGTAACCCGCGAAAGCGGAGAAACGCGTGGCGCCGTCGCCTTTCTTGGTGAAGATCTGGATTACGCCGCCAATGGCGTCGGCCCCATACATGGTGCTCAGCGGGCCGTAGACGATTTCAACGTGGTCGATGCTCGACAGGGGCAGGGCGCTCCAGTTGGCCGTGCCCAGGGTGGACGAGCCGATGCGCACGCCATCAACCAGCACAATATTCTGGTTGCTGTTCGCACCACGGATGAAAACGCTGGCCGAGGTACCCGCACCGCCGTTGCGCGTCACTTCAATGCCGCGCTGCTTTTGCAGCAGGTCGATCAGTGAGCCGGCGCCCGAACGCGCGATGTCTTCCGAGCTGATGGTCTGCGTATCGCTCAATACTTCGCTCAGGTGTTGCGGGTAGCGGCTGGCGGTGACGACGACGGGATCGAAGGTGTCTGGTGTCGCTTGGGCGAAAGCGGCAGGCGCGGCAATGGCTAGCGCGAGCGACGTGAGCGCCGCGTGGCGTGAAACAGCATGGGTCATGATAATTTTCAGTAAGTAATATGCAACCAGCCGACGTCCCCGTAGGCCAGATTGAACAGAAGTGGGAACTGAAGATGACGATCGAAGATGGCCACAGGGACCATTCGGATCGCGAACATCCCCGTTCGCACACTTCCACCTGTCCTGGCCGGTATCCGGGCTGGCAAGTGCGGCTATCCCACCTTCCCATGCTCGATGATTGCAAGCACAGTGGTTGTCAGAGATAGCTTGTCGTCCGCTTCCTGTAGGGAGGGGCGACACTTGCTTACCGTTGCGGGGGCAGCACACGTTCGCCGCAGGCGCGGCATCGTGTTTCCCGTTTAACTGCGCTCATGGACATGAACGCGGGCACCAAAACCCCGTCATTATACGTGCAGTGGACGTCGACTGAAATGGCTGGTCGGGCGATTCGATATCAGAAATCGACGACGACCGTCGCACCATAGGCGATTTTATGGGCGGAACGGGCGGCCAGCAGGGCCGTTTCCTCCAATGGCAGCCGGGCTTGCAGCGCCGACAGCAGGCGGATGGTGCCCGCATGGCAGATGATGACGACTGTTTCGTGTTGTTCGCGCAACAGATCGCCTAAAAACGCGTCGACGCGGGCGGCCATCGCCAGTACGTTTTCGCCGCCGCCAGGGCGGTACCAGGCCAGGTCGGCCGCCCAGGCATCGATGTCCGCGCGCGCTATCGCGTGCCAGGGCTGCATTTCCCATGCGCCGAAATCCATTTCGGCCAGCCGCGCGTCAAAGTGCAGGGCGCTGGAAGGCAAGTCCTGCGCCAACGTCGCCGCCAGGCCGGCGCAGCGGCGCAGAGGACTGGCATAGAGCGGCACACCGGCTGGCAGCGTTGCTTGCAGCCTGGCGCGCACGGTGGCCATTTCGTGCGGCGCCACGGCCACGTCGCTGCGGCCATAGCAGGTGCCGCTGGTCACTTGCGGCGTGGGGTGGCGGATGAGGATCAGGCGCATGCTGCTAATAGAGGCGAACTGGCGGTTGAAAACTGGAGAGTAGGGCCAGGTAGATTGCCACTTCCGCCACCTGCTGCACGGCACCGAGGCAGTCGCCCGTATAGCCTTGCAGGCGGCGTTGGCATTTGCGCCCCAGCCAGAATGCGGCGGCTGCCGCCGCCACGATGGCAAAGACCAGCGCGGCCCAGTCGAATATGCCCAGTACACCGCAGGCGATGGCGGGCAGCAGGGCGCAGACGGCGGCGATGAGGAATTCACCCGTGGCCATTTCCTGCGCCATCGGCTTGGCCTTGCCTTCGTCGCGCGCATAGTCCATGAGCCAGATCAGCGAGACGGCGGCCAGGCGCGAGAGCGGATGGGCGATGAACAATGCCGCCACGATGACGGCCGGCGGCAGCGCAGCCAGCGCTGCGCACTTGATGGCCAGCAGGCAGATGATGCCGATGGCGCCATATGCGCCGATGCGCGAATCCTTCATGATTTCCAGCACCCGCTCGCGCGTCAGGCCGCCGCCGAAACCGTCGCACATGTCGGCGAAGCCGTCTTCATGGAAGGCGCCCGTCAGGTAAATGCCGGCGGCGACGGCCAGCAGCATGGCCACCGTCGAAGGCAGCAGCCAGCTGGCCAGCAGATACACGGCGCCACTGATGGCCGCCACCACCACGCCGATCAATGGAAAGTAGCGCGAAGCGTGCTGCAGCCAGGCTGGGTCGAAGCCCACCCAGCGCGGTATCGGCAGGCGCGTGAAGAACTGCAGCGCGATGAAGAACAATCGGCATTGATGGATGGCGGCGGAAACCGGATTGGCCATGGTCAGTCTGGCGTGGATTTTTCGCTGACCTGGGCCGACGCGAAGGTGGCCATCTCGCGCATGAAATTGACGGCCGCGTGCAGCAGCGGCAAGGCCAGCGCCGAACCCGTGCCTTCGCCGAGGCGCAAATCGAGGTGCAGTAGCGGACGCGCTCCCAGGCTTTCCAGCAACTGGCGGTGGCCATTTTCATCGGAGCAGTGCGAAAACACGCAGTAATCGAGAATGGCTGGCTGCAAACGGGCCACCACCAGCAAAGCGCTGCTGACGATGAAGCCGTCGATCAGCAGAGTCATGCGCCGTTCGGCCGCCTTGAGCATGGCGCCGGCCATCATGGCGATCTCGAAACCGCCAAAGGTGGCCAGCACGTCGAGTGGCTCGGTGACTGCCGCATGATGGACGACGGCCGCCTCGATCACCTGCTGCTTGTGCAATATGCCTTCCTTCGACAGGCCGGTGCCGGCGCCCACGCAATCGGCGACGGGCGTGCCGGTCAGCTTGTGCATCAGCGCGGCGGCGGCCGTGGTATTACCGATGCCCATTTCGCCAAAGCCCAGTACATTGCCGTCCAGGGTGGCGACCAGGTCCATCCCTGCCTGCATGGCGGCCTGGCATTGTTCCCCGCTCATGGCGGACTCCTTGGCAAAGTTGCGGGTGCCAAGTCCCTGCTTGCGGTCGAGCAAGCCGTCGCGCGGGCCGAAATCGTGGTTCACGCCGGCGTCTACTATATAGAGGGCGCAATCGCTCTGGCGGGCAAAGACATTGATGGCGGCGCCATTGCCGAGGAAGTTCTCCACCATTTGCCAGGTCACGCTTTGCGGATAGGCGGAGATGCCTTCCGCAACGACGCCATGGTCGGCCGCGAAAACGATGATGGCGGGCTGGTGCAAGGCCAGTTGCGTGCTTTGCTGGATCAGGCCGATCTGGCGCGCCAAGGTTTCCAGCATGCCGAGGCTGCCCAGCGGCTTGGTTTTGCTATTGATGGCGTGTTCGAGGGCGCTGGCCAGGGTGGGATTGGCGGTGGGAGAGATGTGTGGGATAGGCATGGGAATCTATATGGATGAAGCAGCGGATTGTCGGCGCTACGATATCACACAGCAATATTTGCCCAGCTGCAAAATAGCGCTTGCAGGGTGTGCGAGGCAGGGCTATAATTCGCCCCCTCGCTGAACGACGCATGCAAATGCCGAGTGCGGTGAGGAAAAGAAGGAGTTGACGGATTTAGCGAAATGCTTCATACTCTTCCTTCTTCGCAGCTGACAAACACAACGCTTTGTCGATAGCGCGAAAGCAGTAACCGAATACAGTTCTTTAACAATTAACAGTCGATAAGTGTGGGCATTTGATGTAAGTGCAGCGTCAATCTTCGGATTGGCGTCTAACTTAAAATATCAAATGTTCACAAGAAATAATGAAATAGGATACTTCTTCGGAAGTAGCCTGTCAGTTTTTTGAGTGAGCGACCCGTCAGCAATGACGGTGCCGGTAAAACGGCAAAGTAACAGAGATTAAACTGAAGAGTTTGATCCTGGCTCAGATTGAACGCTGGCGGCATGCCTTACACATGCAAGTCGAACGGCAGCACGGAGCTTGCTCTGGTGGCGAGTGGCGAACGGGTGAGTAATATATCGGAACGTACCCTGGAGTGGGGGATAACGTAGCGAAAGTTACGCTAATACCGCATACGATCTAAGGATGAAAGTGGGGGATCGCAAGACCTCATGCTCGTGGAGCGGCCGATATCTGATTAGCTAGTTGGTAGGGTAAAAGCCTACCAAGGCATCGATCAGTAGCTGGTCTGAGAGGACGACCAGCCACACTGGAACTGAGACACGGTCCAGACTCCTACGGGAGGCAGCAGTGGGGAATTTTGGACAATGGGCGAAAGCCTGATCCAGCAATGCCGCGTGAGTGAAGAAGGCCTTCGGGTTGTAAAGCTCTTTTGTCAGGGAAGAAACGGTGAGAGCTAATATCTCTTGCTAATGACGGTACCTGAAGAATAAGCACCGGCTAACTACGTGCCAGCAGCCGCGGTAATACGTAGGGTGCAAGCGTTAATCGGAATTACTGGGCGTAAAGCGTGCGCAGGCGGTTTTGTAAGTCTGATGTGAAATCCCCGGGCTCAACCTGGGAATTGCATTGGAGACTGCAAGGCTAGAATCTGGCAGAGGGGGGTAGAATTCCACGTGTAGCAGTGAAATGCGTAGATATGTGGAGGAACACCGATGGCGAAGGCAGCCCCCTGGGTCAAGATTGACGCTCATGCACGAAAGCGTGGGGAGCAAACAGGATTAGATACCCTGGTAGTCCACGCCCTAAACGATGTCTACTAGTTGTCGGGTCTTAATTGACTTGGTAACGCAGCTAACGCGTGAAGTAGACCGCCTGGGGAGTACGGTCGCAAGATTAAAACTCAAAGGAATTGACGGGGACCCGCACAAGCGGTGGATGATGTGGATTAATTCGATGCAACGCGAAAAACCTTACCTACCCTTGACATGGCTGGAATCCCCGAGAGATTGGGGAGTGCTCGAAAGAGAACCAGTACACAGGTGCTGCATGGCTGTCGTCAGCTCGTGTCGTGAGATGTTGGGTTAAGTCCCGCAACGAGCGCAACCCTTGTCATTAGTTGCTACGAAAGGGCACTCTAATGAGACTGCCGGTGACAAACCGGAGGAAGGTGGGGATGACGTCAAGTCCTCATGGCCCTTATGGGTAGGGCTTCACACGTCATACAATGGTACATACAGAGCGCCGCCAACCCGCGAGGGGGAGCTAATCGCAGAAAGTGTATCGTAGTCCGGATTGTAGTCTGCAACTCGACTGCATGAAGTTGGAATCGCTAGTAATCGCGGATCAGCATGTCGCGGTGAATACGTTCCCGGGTCTTGTACACACCGCCCGTCACACCATGGGAGCGGGTTTTACCAGAAGTAGGTAGCTTAACCGTAAGGAGGGCGCTTACCACGGTAGGATTCGTGACTGGGGTGAAGTCGTAACAAGGTAGCCGTATCGGAAGGTGCGGCTGGATCACCTCCTTTCTAGAGTTTGCACGAATCATGTAAATGATTCACGCATCAAATGTTCACACTTATCGGCTGTTAGTCAAAGAAGAAACAGTAGTCGTAGTAGTTCCGCGTTGGGGCTGTAGCTCAGCTGGTTAGAGCACCGTGTTGATAACGCGGGGGTCGTTGGTTCGAGTCCAACCAGCCCTACCAGTCATTACCCAGGGGGATTAGCTCAGCTGGGAGAGCACCTGCTTTGCAAGCAGGGGGTCGTCGGTTCGATCCCGTCATCCTCCACCAAAGTTTTACTCGAAAGTGCAAACGTAAGCCGGTCAGTGACTCAGGTTTAGGTTTGATCTTTTAGCGATCAAAGCTGTTTCGTTCTTTAACAATCTGGAAGAAGTAAAGATTATTTATTGATCGGTTTGCCGTAAAAAGCGAATCGATGGGTAATGATTGTATGTATCAACAAACAAGCAACAACGTTGTACTTTCTTATCCCTGTAGCGCTCTTTTCGTTTGAAAGAATGAAGAGGCTAACGTTATAGGGACAAGCGAATAAGTGCACATGGTGGATGCCTTGGCGATTACAGGCGATGAAGGACGTAGTAGCTTGCGATAAGCTGCGGGGAGTGAGCAAACACACTTTGATCCGCAGATTTCCGAATGGGGCAACCCACCCTTTTAGGGTATTGCAACCTGAATACATAGGGTTGCAAGGCGAACGCGGCGAACTGAAACATCTAAGTAGCTGCAGGAAAAGAAATCAACCGAGATTCCCAAAGTAGCGGCGAGCGAAATGGGAAGAGCCTGTACGTGATAGTCGGACCGATAACAGAATCCTCTGGAAATAGGAGCCATAGTGGGTGATAGCCCCGTATGTGAAATCGGACCGGTGGTACTAAGCGTACGACAAGTAGGGCGGGACACGTGACATCCTGTCTGAATATGGGGGGACCATCCTCCAAGGCTAAATACTCGTAATCGACCGATAGTGAACCAGTACCGTGAGGGAAAGGCGAAAAGAACCCCGGAAGGGGAGTGAAATAGATCCTGAAACCGTGTGCATACAAACAGTAGGAGCGGACTTGTTCCGTGACTGCGTACCTTTTGTATAATGGGTCAGCGACTTACATTCAGTGGCAAGGTTAACCGAATAGGGAAGCCGTAGAGAAATCGAGTCCGAATAGGGCGATCAGTCGCTGGGTGTAGACCCGAAACCAAGTGATCTACTCATGGCCAGGATGAAGGTGCGGTAACACGCCCTGGAGGTCCGAACCCACTAATGTTGAAAAATTAGGGGATGAGCTGTGGGTAGGGGTGAAAGGCTAAACAAACTTGGAAATAGCTGGTTCTCTCCGAAAACTATTTAGGTAGTGCCTCAAGTATCACCATCGGGGGTAGAGCACTGTTATGGCTAGGGGGTCATTGCGACTTACCAAACCATTGCAAACTCCGAATACCGATGAGTGCGAGCTTGGGAGACAGACGTCGGGTGCTAACGTCCGGCGTCAAGAGGGAAACAACCCAGACCGCCAGCTAAGGTCCCAAAGATTGGCTAAGTGGAAAACGAAGTGGGAAGGCTAAAACAGTCAGGATGTTGGCTTAGAAGCAGCCATCATTTAAAGAAAGCGTAATAGCTCACTGATCGAGTCGTCCTGCGCGGAAGATGTAACGGGGCTAAGCCAGTCACCGAAGCTGCGGATATCTAGCAATAGATATGGTAGGAGAGCGTTCTGTAAGCCTGCGAAGGTGTCTTGTAAAGGATGCTGGAGGTATCAGAAGTGCGAATGCTGACATGAGTAGCGATAATGGGGGTGAAAAGCCTCCACGCCGTAAGCCCAAGGTTTCCTGTTCAACGTTCATCGGAGCAGGGTGAGTCGGCCCCTAAGGCGAGGCAGAGATGCGTAGCTGATGGGAAGCAGGTTAATATTCCTGCACCGTCGTATGATGCGATGGGGGGACGGATCGCGGAAGGTTGTCTGACTGTTGGAATAGTCAGTTTCTGTCTCATAGAAGGCGCTTAGGCAAATCCGGGTGCGCAATTCAAGGGGATGGGACGAGTGCACTTGTGCACGAAGCAATCGGAAGTGGTTCCAAGAAAAGCCTCTAAGCTTCAGTCATACGAGACCGTACCGCAAACCGACACAGGTGGGCGAGATGAGTATTCTAAGGCGCTTGAGAGAACTCGGGAGAAGGAACTCGGCAAATTGGTACCGTAACTTCGGGAAAAGGTACGCCCCGGTAGCTTGACCACTTTACTGTGGAAGGGTGAAAGGGTTGCAATAAACTGGTGGCTGCGACTGTTTAATAAAAACACAGCACTCTGCAAACACGAAAGTGGACGTATAGGGTGTGACGCCTGCCCGGTGCTGGAAGATTAAATGATGGGGTGCAAGCTCTTGATTGAAGTCCCAGTAAACGGCGGCCGTAACTATAACGGTCCTAAGGTAGCGAAATTCCTTGTCGGGTAAGTTCCGACCTGCACGAATGGCGTAACGATGGCCACACTGTCTCCTCCCGAGACTCAGCGAAGTTGAAATGTTTGTGATGATGCAATCTACCCGCGGCTAGACGGAAAGACCCCATGAACCTTTACTGTAGCTTTGCATTGGACTTTGAACCAATCTGTGTAGGATAGGTGGGAGGCTTTGAAGCGGGGACGCTAGTTCTCGTGGAGCCAACCTTGAAATACCACCCTGGTTTGTTTGAGGTTCTAACCTTGGTCCGTTATCCGGATCGGGGACAGTGCATGGTAGGCAGTTTGACTGGGGCGGTCTCCTCCTAAAGTGTAACGGAGGAGTTCGAAGGTACGCTAGATACGGTCGGACATCGTGTTGATAGTGCAATGGCATAAGCGTGCTTAACTGCGAGACTGACAAGTCGAGCAGGTACGAAAGTAGGACATAGTGATCCGGTGGTTCTGTATGGAAGGGCCATCGCTCAACGGATAAAAGGTACTCTGGGGATAACAGGCTGATTCCTCCCAAGAGTTCATATCGACGGGGGAGTTTGGCACCTCGATGTCGGCTCATCACATCCTGGGGCTGTAGCCGGTCCCAAGGGTATGGCTGTTCGCCATTTAAAGTGGTACGTGAGCTGGGTTTAAAACGTCGTGAGACAGTTTGGTCCCTATCTGCCGTGGGCGTTGGAAATTTGAAGGGGGCTGCTCCTAGTACGAGAGGACCGGAGTGGACGAACCTCTGGTGTACCGGTTGTCACGCCAGTGGCATTGCCGGGTAGCTAAGTTCGGAAGAGATAACCGCTGAAAGCATCTAAGCGGGAAACTTGCCTTGAGATGAGATTTCCCAGAGCCTTGAGCTCTTTGAAGGGTCGTTCGAGACCAGGACGTTGATAGGCTGGGTGTGGAAGTGCAGTAATGCATTAAGCTAACCAGTACTAATTGCCCGTACGGCTTGTCCCTATAACCTTAGCAGGTACAGAGGATAAGACGGTACAACGTTGCGTGTGTGTTGATACTACCAGTCATTACCCCGATCTTTGCTTCTTCCAGATTCAGGCTTTGTCGCTCCATCGAGGACAAATGCCGGTACAAGTTATGCCTGATGACCATAGCAAGTTGGTCCCACCCCTTCCCATCCCGAACAGGACCGTGAAACAACTTTGCGCCGATGATAGTGCTGCAACCAGTGTGAAAGTAGGTTATCGTTAGGCTTGTTATTCTAAAAAACCCCTTCCGGTGATCCGGTTGGGGTTTTTTTTCGTCTGCTGGTTTTGTCAGGCGCCGCGAGTGGTGTCGGCTTACGCGCGTTGCGCTAAGCCGACCTACGGTCAGCCCTCCTCGTCCGTTGGCAATGACCTTTGCGTGAGCGGCATGGAGGGTCTGTCCCCGGTCGTTCAGGTGTTGGGTTTTATCGACTCACGTCTTCCCTGTTCATGCCTGCCGCTGCCTGATGCGCGCGGTGACACAACTGGGTGTTGCAGCTGTTCCAAATTGATACATGGGTGGCCGGATGCGGGGCAAATACGCATGGCATGGCATTTGCTCTTCTTGGGTATTGACTAAAAAACCAAGGAGACCAGCATGACCTATTCCATTCGTACCCTGCTCGGCGTGGCGGCCGCCGGCGCCGTCGCCCTCACTTCCCTGCTGACCTTGCCGCATGCCTATGCGCATGGCAACGTCACGCCGCAAGGCGTCGACACCACAGGCTTGCCCAAGGTGGGCGACAAGTGGCTCGAGCAAAACCCGTATCGGGGCAACAAGCTGGCTCTGACGGTCGGCACCTCGGCCTACAACCAGAATTGCGCCCGCTGCCACGGCATCGAAGCCATCTCGGGCGGCATCGCGCCGGACTTGCGCCAGCTGGACCGCGATTGCTTCGGTATCAAGAATGAGACAAAGAAACAGGCTTGCTACAAGGAGACGGACAATTACTACCTGACCACCATCCGTCACGGTAAAGTGCGCAATGGCGCCGTGTACATGCCGCCGTTCGAAGGCGTGTTCAACCAGGAAGCCATGTGGGCCATCAAGACCTATCTGGAAACGCGCCGCGAATCCAACTAAGCCACACTGATCACGAAGGAGTCCCATGCGTTCATTTCAACTCCGGGGCGTGCGCGCGATGATCTCGCTCGCTTGCCTGGCGCTGTGCGCAGCCGCGCCGGCGCATGCCGACTGGCAGAAGGTGCAGCAGTCGGGCAGCCTGAAAGTGGCTGTGTACAACGAATTCGCGCCGTTTTCCGACAAGGGAGTCGGCATCGATATCGACATCGCCGAAGCGCTGGCGAAAAAGCTGGGGCTGAAACTGAGCTTGCTGCCATTTCCCGCCGGTGAAAACCTCAACGATGACTTGCGCAATATGGTGTGGAAGGGGCATTACCTCGGTTATGGTCCCGCGGACGTGATGCTGCATGTGCCAGTCGACAAGCAGTTGATGGCCGATAACGACAAGGTCGAGATCTTCGCGCCGTATTACGTGGAAACCGTGCGCCTGGCGCGCAGCGCGCAAGCCGTGCCGCAATTCGACGGCGTCGCCTCGCTGGCAGGCAAGCGTATCGGCGTGGAAAAGGTGTCGATCGCGGCCATGCTGATGCTGGGCGAAGACAATGGCAAGTACCGCGACGACGTGCGCATCTTCGACACGGCGGCCGAAGCCTTGCAGCAATTGCAGGCGGGGCAGCTTGACGCCGTGCTGGCCAACCGTTCGGAAATCGAGTCCGTGCTGAAAAGCGATCCTGCTTTCCCCATGAGCGAAGTGGCGTTCGCCCGCTTGCCCCGTGCCGGCTGGGCCGTGGGCCTGGCCGTCAGCCGCCAGCAGCTCGACGTGGCAAAATTGCTGCAGGCAGCCATGAACGAGATGGCGGCCAGCGGCGAATTGAAAACCATTTTTGAGAAATATGGCGTGAAGGCAGCTCGGCCCTAACTAGCCATGCTGGATAGCGAAGCCCGCGTATCGGAAGATACGCGGGCTTTGTTATTAGAACGAGTATTGCGCGCTGACACCCAGCAGCCAGTTACGTCCCGGCGCCGCTTCATAGTAGCGCTTGTTGCTGTCGCCGACGATGACGGAACCCACGTAGGTTTTGTCGAAAAGATTGTTCAGGCGGGCAAATTCCTTGAAGCGCCAGTTCCCCACGTTTTGCTTGGCGTTGAAGCGCGCATTGAACACCGTATAGCCGGGCGCCGGCTTTTCGCTGTTGCTGTCTTCCGCGTAGACCTGCTTGCTGGCCACGCTTTCCAGCGCCGCGCCAAAGCGGTCGAGCGTGTCTTTCCAGGCCAGTTCCGCGAACAGGTTGGCGCTAGGCACGCCCGGCAAACGGCTGCCTTCGCGCACGGCGCCGAACGCCTGGTCATACACGGCGTGCAGGCTGGTCAGCGCCACTTTTGTCGTGAAACCATATGGCAGGCTGGATTCGAGCGACACTTCCATACCCTGGCGCAAGGTCTTACCCGCATTGCGGTAGCTGGTACGCCCGCCGCTGGAACTGTCGACCACCAGCTCGTCGTTGGTCTTGATCTGGAACACGGCCGCATTGACGTGCGTGTTGTGGTTGATCCTCGCCTTGATGCCCGCTTCCAGGTTGGTGCTGGTGGCCGGTTTCAGCTGGTAATTGAAGCCGCCGCCCGTGCCCGAGTAAAACAGTTCATTCAGGGTGGGCGCTTCGAAACCGCGGGCGGCGCTGGCGTACACATTGACGTCCGGCGTCAGTTTGTACAGCAAGCCCAGCACCGGTGTCGTGTGGCTGAACTCCAGGCTGCCGCTGTCGTTCCCATTGCCGAGATAGCGGTCGTTGACCAACACTTTCATCTTGCTGTAGCGCACACCTGCGCTGAGCAGCCACGCTCCGCTTTGCCATTCCGTCTGGATATACGGATCGAGGCTGGAGACGACATCCTGCTCGTCGCGGCGCAGCTTGCCTTTCACGCCAAAGGTATTGCCGATGTAATTTTCATAGCCGGTGCGGTCATCGCTGGAGCGGCCGTAATCGATGCCGATGGTGGTGCTCAGCTTGCCGCCGGCCAGCTGGTTCACGTGCAGCCAGTTGGTGTCGATGCCGTAGAACTCGCGCTGGAAGTCGACCACGCCGCCCGAATGGCTGGCCGGCGCCTGGAAACCCTTGGTAAATGCCTGGTATTGGATCACGTCGCGGTTGCCGCCGTAGGCCGTCACGTGCAGGCGGTCGTCGCCGAACGACTGTTCATAGGTGGCGCCGATTTGCTGGTGGTCGATGCTCTTGCGGGTGTTGTAGCGCTCGGCCAGGGTGCGCTTCGGGTTTTGCGTATCCGTCGTGTCGATTTCTCCCGCGCGCGGATCGCGGGCAAACGTGGCCCAGGAGGCGCCCAGCGGATCTTGCGTATTGCCCTGGTGCAGGCTGTTGGCGACGATGGTCAGCTTGCTGTCATTCGTCGGCTTGACGGTGATCTTGCCGAACGCCTGTTCGCGCGCGGCGGCGCTGTGGTCGCGGAAACCGTCGGTGCGGAAGCGCGAGCCGTCGAGCACGTAGCCGATACCGCCTGCCTGGCCTTGGGCCGAGAGGTCGACCTTGCTGGTGCCGAAGCTGCCGCCCGTCACGTTCAGCTCGACGGATGGGGGATTTTGCCCATCCTTGGAAAACAGCTGGATCACGCCGCCCGAGTGGTTGCCATAGATGGCGGAGAACGGTCCGCGCAGCACTTCGATGCGCTCGGCCGTATCGAGGTTGAAGGTGGCGGCCTGGCCCTGGCCATCCGGCATGCTGGCGGGAATGCCGTCGCTGATCAGCTTGACGCCGCGCACGCCAAAGGCCGAGCGGGCGCCGAAGCCGCGCGACGAGATTTGCAAGTCTTGCGCGTAGTTCTGGCGGTTTTGCACCACCAGACCCGGCACGGCGGCCAGCGCTTCCGACGCGTTCACGCGGATCTGGCCATCCTGGATGCGGGCGCTGTCAACGACGTCGATCGAGGCCGGCACTTCCTGGCTGGGATGGGCAATGCGGCTGCCGCTGACGACCACCGTATCCATCAGTTGCCCGTTGGCCGGGGCAGCTGCCTCGGCGGCAAAGACGTGGGGGGCGAGGGTAGCGCTGCCGGCGACAAACAAGCTGGCGATGGTGTTCAGGCGGAAACGGTGCTGCATGCGGATTCTCCAATGTGAATAAAAGCCTGCTTTGGTCGCGTGCGCGGCGCAGGTCTGCATCGTTGTATCAAGCAATATGCCTGCCATGTCTCCATTGGTGGGCTGAAATTATACGCGTGTCAGTGGCACGGCGTTTGCATACAGCAATGTTCAGATGCGCCGATGCCGCGCGCTTTTCCTGTGTTTTGCCATCGAAAGGTGATTATGCCCAACTTCTTCTCGCGCTTGCGCCAGGTGTGCTGGCTGCTGCCTGCGCTCGCCAGCAGCGCCCTCCAGGCTGCTCCATTTGCCTATGTTCCCAATGAAAAATCGGGCACCTTGAGCGTGATCGACACGGCGACCGACCAGGTCGTGCGCCAGATTGCAGCCGGCAAGCGTCCGCGCGGCATCGCCGCCGACCCCACCGGGCGGCAATTGTTTGTCACGGACGCCGCCAGCAGCGCCTTGCTGCTGATCGATAACGCTGGCGGCACGCCCCTGCGCAGGGTGGCGCTGGGCAAGTCGCCCGAAGGCGTCAGCGCCTCGCAAGATGGTAGTCACGTGGCCGTGGCCGTCGAGGAAAACAATAGCGTGGCCTTGCTCGATGGCCAGACGGGCAGCTTGCTCGCCGATATCAAGGTACAGGGACGCAACCCGGAACATGCCGTCTTCAGCCCCGATGGGCGCTGGCTGCTGGTCAGCGCGGAAGAGGCCGAACAAGTCGATGTCATCGACGTGGCGCAGCGCCGCCAGGTGGCGTCCGTCGCCGTTGGGCTGCGTCCGCGCGGCATCGGCTTCAGTCCGGACTCGGGCCGCGCCTACGTGGCGTGCGAACTGGTCAATGCCGTCTACGTGATCGACATGGCCGCGCGCAAGGCGATTGCCACCATTCCCGCTGGAAAAAATGCCAATGGCATCGTGGTCCATCCCGGCGGCAAGCAAGTGTATGTCTCGAATGGCACGGACGGCACGGTAATGGTGATCGATACGGCCAGCAACAAGGTGACGGCCACCATTCCCGTCGGAAAGCGCCCGTGGAATATGGCCATCACGCCAGACGGCGCCAAGCTGTACGTGGCCAATGGCCGCTCGAACAGCGTGTCCGTCATCAACACGGCCAGCGCGCGCAAGGTAGCCGATATTGCAGTGGGTGAGTTGCCATGGGGCGTGGTGATTCGCTAGTGGCACAGGACCAGGTGTTCCAGTCTGGTACACCTGTTCCATTGTGCAGCGGCTCAAGCCCGGACATGCGCTGAAAAGCACACCGGTATTGACGCCACGCCCTTGTAACAAGGGGAAAAGCGGCTAAGTTTGTAGTGGGATGGCGAGCTGGCACGGCATTTGCGGAAGACTCCGTGTACTCACCCCATCTGTACCAGGACGTTTGATTTTAATTACAGTAATTCCATTCTAATTAACCCGATAGAGGACGACATGAATCTCGCAGACATCAGCAAACTGGGCGTAGCCAATCCTTTCAAACAACGCTATGACAATTACATTGGCGGCAAATTCGTTGCCCCAGTAAAAGGTGAATACTTTCCTAACATCACGCCGATCACGGGCTTGCCGTTTTGCGAAATCGCCCGCTCCACGGTGGAAGACGTCGAGCTGGCCTTGGACGCCGCCCATGCCGCCAAGGATGCCTGGGGCAAGACTTCGCCTGCCGAGCGCGCCAATATCCTGAACCGCATTGCCGACCGCATCGAACAGAACCTGAGCCTGATCGCCACGGCGGAAACCATCGACAACGGCAAGCCCATCCGCGAAACGATGAATGCCGACATTCCGCTGGCTATCGACCATTTCCGTTACTTCGCCGGCTGCATCCGCGCGCAGGAAGGTTCCGTCGCGCAAATCGACGCGGAAACCTATGCCTACCACTACCATGAGCCGCTCGGTGTCGTGGGCCAGATCATTCCGTGGAACTTCCCGATTCTGATGGCCGTGTGGAAACTGGCGCCAGCCTTGGCCGCCGGCAATTGCGTCGTCCTGAAACCGGCCGAGCAGACACCGGCTTCCATCATGGTGTTGATCGAGCTGATCGGCGACTTGCTGCCGCCGGGCGTGCTGAACATCATCAACGGTTTCGGCCTGGAAGCGGGCAAGCCGCTGGCCTCGAGCAAGCGCATCGCCAAGATCGCCTTCACGGGCGAAACGGGCACGGGCCGTCTGATCATGGGTTATGCCGCGCAAAACCTGATTCCCGTCACCCTGGAGCTGGGCGGCAAGTCGCCGAACATCTTCTTTGAAGATGTGATGGATGCGGATGACGAGTATTTCGACAAGTGCCTGGAAGGTTTTGCCATGTTTGCGCTGAATCAGGGCGAAGTGTGCACCTGCCCATCGCGCGTGCTGATCCAGGAATCGATCTACGAGAAATTCATCGAACGTGCGCTGAAGCGCGTGGCTGCCATCAAGCAGGGCAACCCGCTCGACTCGTCCACCATGATCGGTGCGCAGGCATCGCAGGAGCAGCTGGAGAAAATCCTGTCCTACCTCGACATCGGCCGCCAGGAAGGCGCCGAAGTGCTGGCCGGCGGCGAGCGCAACACGCAGGCGGGTGACCTGGAAGGCGGCTACTACGTGCGTCCGACCGTGTTCAAGGGCAACAACAAGATGCGCATCTTCCAGGAAGAGATTTTCGGGCCCGTCGTGTCCGTGACCACTTTCAAGGATGAGGCCGACGCGCTGGCGATTGCCAACGATACCTTGTACGGCCTGGGTGCCGGCTTGTGGACGCGCGACGGCTCGCGCGCCTTCCGCATGGGACGCGCCATCCAGGCGGGCCGCGTGTGGACCAATTGCTACCACCTGTATCCGGCCCACGCCGCGTTCGGCGGCTATAAGCAATCGGGTATCGGCCGCGAAAACCACAAGATGATGCTCGACCATTACCAGCAAACGAAGAACTTGCTGGTGAGCTATAGCCCGAAAGCGCTGGGCTTCTTCTAAACCGGTACACGCGCCGCGCCTGTTGTCCGGGCGCGGCGCACAGAAAGGGATGCCATGAGTGCAGCAATTGCCCGGGTGGTCGCCACCGATGCGGCGCTGGAATTGATGGACAAGTTGCGCCAGCGTCATGGTCCGCTGATGTTTTTCCAGTCGGGCGGTTGCTGTGACGGCAGTACGCCCATGTGTTATGCGCTGGGCGAGTTCGATGTCAGCGACACCGACATCTATCTCGGCAATTTGAATGGCACACCGTTCTACATGGGACTCGAGCAATTCGAGTACTGGGAGCATACCCAGTTGATTATCGATGTGGTCGATGGCAATGGCGGCATGTTTTCACTCGACAACGGCACGGGCAAGCGCTTCTTGACGCGCTCGCGCCTGTTCACCGATGAAGAGTGCGCCTTGCTGCATGCCCAGCCGCATGAGCACCGCAAGACTTGATACACACACATACTAATAAAACAGAGGGAGATGATTGTGCAGAAAAAAATCATGGGGATACTCGTCGGTTTGGGTTTGGCATCGCTGGCCCAGGCGGCCGATGTGGGCAATGTCACCACCGCCATGCTCGACAGCACGGCAAAGAATCCGTCCAGCGTCCTGTCGTTCGGCATGGGCACGCAGGGCCAGCGTTATTCGCCGCTGACGCAGATCAATGACAAGACCGTGGCCAAGCTAGTGCCGGCCTGGTCGTTCTCGTTCGGTGGTGAAAAACAGCGGGGCCAGGAATCGCAGCCGCTGATTCACAACGGCAAGATGTTCGTCACGGCATCGTATTCGCGCATCTTCGCCGTCGACTTGAAAACGGGCGCCAAGCTGTGGAAATATGAGCATCGCTTGCCAGACGGCATCATGCCCTGCTGCGACGTCGTCAACCGTGGTGCGGCCCTGTACGGCAACCTGGTGATCTTCGGCACGCTCGACGCCTACCTGGTGGCGCTGGACCAGAATACGGGCAAGATCGTCTGGAAGGAAAAAGTCGACGACTATGCGGCTGGCTACTCGATGACGGCCGCACCGCTGATCGCCGAAGGCTTGCTGCTGACGGGCGTGTCGGGCGGTGAATTCGGCATCGTCGGTCGGGTCGAAGCGCGCAACCCGATGACGGGCGACCTCGTGTGGAGCCGTCCGACGGTAGAGGGTCACATGGGCCACCGCTACGACAAGGATGGCAAGGCCATCGACAACGGCATTTCGGGAACGGTAAACAAGACTTGGCCGGGCGACCTGTGGAAAACGGGCGGCGCCTCGACGTGGATGGGCGGCACCTACGATCCGCAAACCAAGCTCGCGTATTTTGGCACGGGCAACCCGGCGCCGTGGAACAGCCATTTGCGTCCCGGCGACAATCTGTACTCGTCGTCCACCGTGGCGCTGGACGTGAAAACGGGGCAAATCAAGTGGGCGTATCAAAACACGCCGAACGATGCCTGGGATTTCGACGGCGCCAACGAATTCGTCACCTTCGACATGGATGGCAAGCGCTACGGCGGCAAGGCCGACCGCAACGGTTTCTTTTATGTGATCGACGCCAACACGGGCAAGCTGCAGAACGCCTTTCCATTTGTGAAGAAAATCACCTGGGCCAGCAGCATCGACCTGAAGACGGGCCGGCCGAACTACATCGCTGCCGGCCGCCCTGGCGATCCGACCAAGGGCGAGGAGGGCAAGAAGGGGAGTACCGTGTTTGCCGCGCCCGCTTTCCTCGGCGCCAAAAACCAGATGCCGATGGCGTACTCGCCGCAAACCAAGCTGTTCTATGTGCCGGCGAACGAATGGGGCATGGATATCTGGAACGAGCCGATCAGCTACAAGAAGGGCGGTGCGTTCCTCGGCGCAGGTTTCACCATCAAGCCCTTGTTTGACGACTACATCGGCGCCATGCGCGCCGTCGATCCGAAGACGGGCAAGATCGTGTGGGAAATCAAGAACAACGCGCCGCTGTGGGGTGGCGTGATGAGTACGGCCGGCAATCTGGTGTTCTACGGCACGCCGGAAGGTTTCCTGAAAGCCGTCGACGCGAAGACGGGCAAGGAGCTGTGGAAATTCCAGACGGGCTCCGGCGTCGTGGCGCCGCCCGTCACCTGGCAGGATGGCGATACGCAATATGTGGCCGTCGTATCCGGCTGGGGTGGCGCGGTGCCGCTGTGGGGCGGCGAAGTGGCGAAGAAGGTCAACTTCCTGGAACAGGGCGGTTCCGTGTGGGTCTTCAAGCTGGCATCGAAGTAACGGGGTGAAGCGCCCGGGCCACACGGATGGGTGTCTCCCTGTCCGCCGGGTGCTTTCTTTTTGCTGACGGCCCAGGCCGTCAGTTTTTTGTTTACCTCGATGGCCGATACGCATACTTGCGGTCAAAAAATGAACACTATCAGTGGCGATTGATCCGCCGCTGCACACGTTGAATATGCTTTTTTCCTTTCTCCCTCTGAGGCTTGCTGGGCACGCTTATTGCCAAAGCTTGAGGTACATCAATCACTGGTGTGCACACTAAAAACAGAGAAGAAAGAGGAGAAGAAATGAACACATGGATCAAGCTGGGGAGCCTCGGTGTCATGACTATCGCAGCGGTGGGACAGGCGCAAGCCGTCGATATCAAGGCTGGCGACTGGACCGTGTCGGTGGGCGGCATCGTCAACGCCTACTACACGCAGGTGTCGTGTTCGGGCGATGCGGTGGGCGGGCTGGCGCTGGGCGGCCAGGCGCTCGGCTGCGGCGGAGAGAAGGACCGCACCACCATCGGCAATGGCTTGTTGCCCAACGGCTTGATCACCTCGGCAAGCTCGCGCCTGGGCGAGTACGACGTGAAAGCCTTGATCGGCATCTACAACTCGACGGCCACGGACAGCGCCATCAGCCAGAACAGCGTCGTCGACGTGCGCCAGGCTTTCTTTACGTTTGGCAATGAGAACATGGGCACCTTCAAGCTGGGGCGCGACTACGGCATCTTCGGCGCGAATGCGATCCTGTCCGACATGACCTTGCTGGGCTCGGGCGCGCCCGTGCAGGCCACGCAGCGGGGACGGGTGACCCTGGGCCATATCGGTGCCGGCTATACCTATCTGGGCAACTATGGACAGATCATGTACACCTCGCCAAAGTCGGGCGGCGTTGGCGTCGACGTGGCACTGGTCAGCCCCGTCTCCGATACGCCTATCGTGGCAGGCTCGACCTATTCTTCGAAGTCGAGTCCGCAAGTGCAGGCGCAGCTCACGTATGCGCAGGAAGGCTTGAAGGCGTGGCTGGGCGTGAAGTCGCAAAAATTCACGTCGAAGACGCCAGGTGTCGATGACCTGACCATGCGCGGCGTGGAAGTGGGCGGTTCGTACCAGATGGGTTCGGCTGGCGTGCTGGTCAACTTCCAGGGCGGCAAGGGCCTGGGCATCTTGTCCGATGCGGACCAGGGCGATACCAAGTCGAAAAACTGGCTGCTGCAAGGCACGTATAAAACGACGGACAAGCTGAAGCTGGGCTTGTCCTACGGCATCAGCAAGAACGACGACAACACGGCCGGCACGGGCGGCTTGAAGTCGAACGCCAACCTGACCCTGGGCGCGTATTACTCGCTCAACAGCGCGATCACCCTGGTAGGCGAGCTGGGCCAGACGCGCTCGAAAGGCTTTGCCGGCGGCGAGGCGAAGATGAATGGCGTGTCCCTGGGCGGCATTATTTTCTTCTAACTCAACAACGCGGCGCCTTGGAACAGGGCGCCGCACGGAGCACCATGCATGCGGATAATGCGCTTGTTCATAGCCTGCTGGCTATTCCTGTTTATCCTGGGACAGGCTTGGGCCGGTGTGCTGACCAAGGCCGAGCTGACACGGCGCTTTCCCGCGCCCATCGTCGTGGGCGACAAGGAGGCCGACTTGCCCGTCTGGCCTCTGTTCCGCCAGAACGCCACGGCGACCGAACTGGTCGGCTACGTGTTTGAATCGGTGGACTTGGCGCCCATACCCGGCTTTTCCGGCGTGCCCGTCAATCTGCTGATCGCCATCGATCCGAAAGGCAGTTTTCTCGACGTCGCCGTGCTGTCGCAGCACGAGCCCGTGTTTCTCGACGGCTTAGGCGAAGCGCCCCTGTTTCAGTTCGTCAAGCAGTATCAGGGCTTGTCGCTGAAACAGAATATCGCCATCGACGCCAGGACGAAACGCGCGCCGGATGCGAGCCACGCCGATATCGATGGCGTATCAAAAGCCACGGCCTCCGTGCGCATCATCAACCAGAGCGTGCTGGCCTCGGCCTTGAAAGTGTCGCGCAAAAAACTCGGTTTTGCGCAAGGCCGCGACCCGGACCAGATCGCCCGCATCCGCATGGAGGTATTCGAGAAACTCGGCGTGGCGCAGATGCTCGAACAGGGCTTGATCCAGCATGTACGCCTGAGCAACAAGGAGGTGGAAGCCTTGTTTGCGGGCAGTCCCGGAGCCGGACTCGATGCGGAAGCCACGCGCGACGCGGACGGCGCGTTCATCGACCTGTACCTGGCGTACGTCTCAGTTCCCACGGTGGGGCGCAACCTGTTGACGGAACGCAGCTGGAATAAATTGCGCAACCGGCTCGACGAGGGCGACCATGCCATCCTCGTCATGTCGCGCGGGCGCTATGGCGTGCTGGGCGACGATTTCGTGCGCGGTACCGTGCCGGACCGCTTGTTGCTGAAGCAGGATGGCTTGCCCATCGACATGCGCGACCTGGACCTGGAACTGAGCTTTTCCGATGCGGGGCCACTGCCGACGGAAAGTGTCGCCGTATTTCGCATTATCAGCCAGGCGGGGCTCGATGCTGCCAGCCCGCTGGCGTTCACGCTGCCCATCACGCGCAGCAAGGGCATCGTGTATCCGGAACGCATCGTGCGTAACGTGGATTTCAATTACCGCTTGCCGGCCAAGTTCTATACGGCGCAGCAGGGCGACGATGCCGGTTGGCGCGGCACGTGGAGGGGGCGCAAGGTCGAGTTGCTGCTATTGGTGGCCGGGCTGGCGCTGCTGGCCGGCGCCTTGTTCTGGCAGAAACGCCTGGTGCGCGATGGTCGCCAATTTGCCTGGCTCCGCCGCCTGTTTCTGATATTTACGATAGGCTTCATCGGCTATTACGCGCAGGGGCAGTTATCGATCGTCAATATCACGGGCGTCATCCAGGCGCTGCTGGCGGGGCGCAGCCTGGGCTTTTTCCTGTTTGATCCGATGACGGTGATCCTGTGGGCTTTCGTGGTGCTCAGCTTGCTGATCTGGGGACGGGGCACGTTTTGCGGCTGGCTGTGTCCGTTCGGCGCCTTGCAGGAATTCACAGGCAAGCTGGGCCAGTGGCTGCGCTTGCCTCAGTGGAAGATCAAGTCGCGCCTCGACGGGCGCTTGAAATGGATCAAGTATGGCTTGCTGGCGGCCATCCTTGCCAGCAGCATGTTGTCCAGCCAGATCACGGACAAGCTGGTCGAGCTGGAACCATTTAAAACGGCCATCACCCTGAACTTTGTGCGGGCCTGGCCGTTTGTTGCATATGCCGTGGGCTTGCTGCTGCTCAGCAGTGTTTCCTATAAATTCTTTTGCCGCTATCTGTGCCCATTCGGTGCGGCGCTGGCGCTGCTGGGGCGGTTGCGCCTGTTGGACTGGATTCCGCGCCGCAATGAATGCGGCACGCCGTGCCAGACTTGCCGCCACCGTTGCGAACATCACGCCATCGCGCCGAGCGGGAAAGTCGATTATGGCGAATGTTTCCAGTGCATGGATTGCGTGGTGATTTACGCCAGCGATGAAAAATGCGCGCCCTTGATGCTGGAAATCAAGCGTGCCCGCACCATTCCCATTGTCCGGGCCACGGCAGAGGAGAGCAGCGATGCAGCGTAGAACGTTTATTTCCGCAGCGATAGGCAGCGTGGCCGGCATGGCGGGCTTGTCTTTGCCGGGCAGCATGGCGCGCGGCACGGCCACGGCCTCCGGCGTGCGCCTTTATCAAGGCGCCGCCCTGGCGTTTGGCACGACGATCGCCGTTACCGTGTTGCACCACGATCAGCGCCAGGCTGAGCTGGCCATCGAAGATGCCTTGCATGCCGCCAGGAATATCGACCGCCTGATGAGCATTTACAGTCCCGCCAGCCAAGTCTTCCAGCTGAACCGTGACGGCCGCCTGGCTCGGCCGGACTCCCATCTGCTGGCCGTGCTGGCGCAGGCGCAAGCCTTGTCGCAATGGAGTGATGGGGCGTTCGATATCACTGTGCAACCCCTGTGGCAGCTGTTTCGCGCGGCGGCGGATCAGCACAGCTTGCCTGCGGAAACATGGCGGCGCGCGGCGCAGGCAAAGGTGGGCTGGCGGCAACTGGTGTGGGACAGGCGCGAAGTGCGTTTCCTGCAAGCGGGCATGGCGCTGACCTTGAATGGCCTGGCGCAAGGTTATGCGGCCGACATGGCGCTGGCGGCCGTGCAGGCACGCGGCATACGGCACGCGCTGCTCGACACGGGTGAATTCGTTGCGCGCGGCCAGCGTTCCGTGCGCCGGCCGTGGACCCTGGGCATCCAGGACCCGCGCGACGCAGAAATCCTGGCGGCTACCTTGAAAGTGGAAGGGCGCAGCGTGGCCACGTCGGGCGATTACGAATGCACGTTCACGCCCGACTTCGTGCATCATCATATCTTCGACCCTGCGAAGGGCGATTCGCCGCGCGAACTGGCCAGTGTGACGGTGCTGGCGCCCACGGGCATGCTGGCCGATGGCTTGTCGACAACCTTCATGGTGACGGGCGCGGCGCGCGCGCATGCGATGGCCGCGCAAATGCAGGGCGTCGACCTGATGACCATCGACAAGCAGGGCCGGCGTCAGATGTCGCCCGGCTTTTCCCGTCTGCTCTAGGCTATTTCAGATGCGGCACTTTGCGATAGATCGTGTTGCGCGATACGCCCAGGGCACGTGCCGTGGCCGAGACGTTGCCGCCGTGGGCATCGAGCGACTTGAGGATGACGCTCTGTTCCATCTCTTCCAGGTTGGCGCCGGCCGCGATCATGCGGTCCGTGCTGGCGCTGGCGGCAGTCGCTTGCGTCATTTCAATATCGTCGAGAAAATCATCGGGCATGTGGCGCAAACAGATTTCGTGCTCGTCGCCTGCCATCACGATGGCCGTGCGCAAGAGATTGGTCAGCTGACGGAAGTTGCCTGGCCATTTATGTTGGTGGAACATGCGCAGGATGTCGGGCGCCACTGTGTAGCGCGTGTCGGGTGCCTCCGTCGCGAGGATTTTTTTCACGACTGTGTCCAGGTCCGTGCGCTCGCGCAGCGGCGGCAGTTTGACCACCAGGCCATTCAGGCGGTAATACAAGTCTTCGCGGAACAGTCCCTTGGCCATGCGTTCGCGCAAGTTGTGATTCGTGGCGCAAATGAGTTCCACATTGACGGTGATCGATTTGCTGCTGCCCAGCGGCGTGACCATGCGTTCCTGCAGCACGCGCAACAGCCGCGCCTGCAAGCCAAAAGGCATGTCGCCGATTTCATCGAGGAACAGGGTGCCGCCATTCGCCTGCAAAATCTTGCCGATCGCTCCCTTCTTGCGTGCGCCCGTAAATGCCCCGTCTTCATAGCCGAACAGTTCGGATTCGATCAGGGTTTCCGGAATCGACGCACAGTTGACGGCGATAAACGGTCCCATGGCCCGTGGAGAATCGTTATGGATGGCTTGCGCCAGCAATTCCTTGCCCGTGCCCGTTTCGCCCATGACGAGGATGGGGATATCGCGTCCCAATACCTTGTTGACTTTTTCGATCACCAGTTCCAGTTGCGGGTCGCCCGTGCGCAGGTAGCGCAGGCCTGACAGGCGGCGCGCCGCGTTGGCCGCATGGCTGGCCGGCGCGGGAACCTGGGCCGGGGCGGCGTTGATGTCGCTATGGTCGGTACTGGCAGTAAAGCCGTGCTGGAAGACGCTATTGGATAAACGCAACTGCGCGCGCCCATATACGCGCACGCCGCTGTGCATGCACAGGTTCAGCAAGCCGGGCGAGGCCGTGCGGTAATGGTCGTACAGGGCCGACACGGGCAAGCCGAACAGGGAGCTGAACGTGTGCGATTGCAGCGCGGCAAATGACAAGCCGAGCTGAAACAATCCATTCTTGTTGGCCGATAAGAACCGCCCACCCGGCGTGAACGAGGCGATGCCTTCCATCAAGGTGCCGATGAATTCGGGACGCGCGTGGAAGTGCACGGTGATGGCGTCTTCGAAGGTGGCGGAAAACAGCTGATTTTCGATCATCAAGGCCGACATGCGGACTAGGGCCATCGTATGCTTGTGGAAACTTCGCTGGTCGCTCGAGACATCGAGCACGCCGATGACATTGCCCCGGTGGTCCGTAATGGGCGCCGCGGAGCACGTGAGGAAATGATTGGCAGCCAGGTAATGCTGGTCCGCATGGACCAAAGTCGGTACTTTTTCCGTGATGGCCGTGCCGATGGCATTCGTGCCGCGGCTTTGTTCCGACCATGCCACACCCGGCTGCAGGGCCACACGGTTGGCTTTCTCCAGGAAATCATCATCGCCCAGCGAATGCACGATGACGCCGTTGGCATCCGTCAAGATCACCATATTGTGGGTGTTGACGATTTGCTGGTACAGGGTTTCCATGGCCGGCAGCGCGTGCGTGTGCAGCAAGCGGTTTTGCTCGATCAGCAAGGACAGGTCGGATTTGCCGGCCGGCGTAAAGTCGGGCGTGGCCGTGGGCGACAGGCCAAAAGCGACTGAGCGCTGATGGGAAGTTTCGATGATGACGGGAACGTTGTCCTGTCCTGCTGGTGTGGTGTTCGCGTCCGCGATGGACGAAAACGGTGCGCTACGGTAAGTAGCTGACGGTTGATACATGATCTCGTTGCCTCCGTTGGGCCCTGTACTGCGGCGCTCTTTTGAATATCGAGAGTGTTCCATAATGTAGCACCTGTCACAGATGGGAGCAAAGCAAAGCGAACCGGGCTATCCCCAGTGTTGCTGCCAGGCCCAGAGTTGCTCTCATCAATGGACAGTGCCTATGTCTGCATAAGCAAGTGCGGTGCCAGGGAGCGTTTCGCAGGGCGGAAAAATAGCCCTTGCAGGGCGCGCGGGGCAGGGCTATAATTCGCCCCCTCGCTGAACGACGCATGCAAATGCAGAGTAAAGCAGGGTGAAAAAAGAAGGTTGACGAAATGCTGAAAACGCTTCATACTCTTCCTTCTTCGCAGCTGACAAACACAACGCTTTGTCGATAGCGCGAAAGCAGTAACCGAATACAGTTCTTTAACAATTAACAGTCGATAAGTGTGGGCATTTGATGTAAGTGCAGCGTTGCGTAAGCAGCGTAAAACTTAAAATATCAAATGTTCACAAGAAATAATGAAATAGGATACTTCTTCGGAAGTAGCCTGTCAGTTTTTTGAGTGAGCGACCCGTCAGCAATGACGGTGCCGGTAAAACGGCAAAGTAACAGAGATTAAACTGAAGAGTTTGATCCTGGCTCAGATTGAACGCTGGCGGCATGCCTTACACATGCAAGTCGAACGGCAGCACGGAGCTTGCTCTGGTGGCGAGTGGCGAACGGGTGAGTAATATATCGGAACGTACCCTGGAGTGGGGGATAACGTAGCGAAAGTTACGCTAATACCGCATACGATCTAAGGATGAAAGTGGGGGATCGCAAGACCTCATGCTCGTGGAGCGGCCGATATCTGATTAGCTAGTTGGTAGGGTAAAAGCCTACCAAGGCATCGATCAGTAGCTGGTCTGAGAGGACGACCAGCCACACTGGAACTGAGACACGGTCCAGACTCCTACGGGAGGCAGCAGTGGGGAATTTTGGACAATGGGCGAAAGCCTGATCCAGCAATGCCGCGTGAGTGAAGAAGGCCTTCGGGTTGTAAAGCTCTTTTGTCAGGGAAGAAACGGTGAGAGCTAATATCTCTTGCTAATGACGGTACCTGAAGAATAAGCACCGGCTAACTACGTGCCAGCAGCCGCGGTAATACGTAGGGTGCAAGCGTTAATCGGAATTACTGGGCGTAAAGCGTGCGCAGGCGGTTTTGTAAGTCTGATGTGAAATCCCCGGGCTCAACCTGGGAATTGCATTGGAGACTGCAAGGCTAGAATCTGGCAGAGGGGGGTAGAATTCCACGTGTAGCAGTGAAATGCGTAGATATGTGGAGGAACACCGATGGCGAAGGCAGCCCCCTGGGTCAAGATTGACGCTCATGCACGAAAGCGTGGGGAGCAAACAGGATTAGATACCCTGGTAGTCCACGCCCTAAACGATGTCTACTAGTTGTCGGGTCTTAATTGACTTGGTAACGCAGCTAACGCGTGAAGTAGACCGCCTGGGGAGTACGGTCGCAAGATTAAAACTCAAAGGAATTGACGGGGACCCGCACAAGCGGTGGATGA
This sequence comes from Janthinobacterium sp. 67, assembly GCF_002797895.1. Classification (NCBI taxonomy): domain Bacteria; kingdom Pseudomonadati; phylum Pseudomonadota; class Betaproteobacteria; order Burkholderiales; family Oxalobacteraceae; genus Janthinobacterium; species Janthinobacterium sp. 67. Next base: position 5,152,157 of record NZ_PGES01000001.1, read on the forward strand.
TGTGGATTAATTCGATGCAACGCGAAAAACCTTACCTACCCTTGACATGGCTGGAATCCCCGAGAGATTGGGGAGTGCTCGAAAGAGAACCAGTACACAGGTGCTGCATGGCTGTCGTCAGCTCGTGTCGTGAGATGTTGGGTTAAGTCCCGCAACGAGCGCAACCCTTGTCATTAGTTGCTACGAAAGGGCACTCTAATGAGACTGCCGGTGACAAACCGGAGGAAGGTGGGGATGACGTCAAGTCCTCATGGCCCTTATGGGTAGGGCTTCACACGTCATACAATGGTACATACAGAGCGCCGCCAACCCGCGAGGGGGAGCTAATCGCAGAAAGTGTATCGTAGTCCGGATTGTAGTCTGCAACTCGACTGCATGAAGTTGGAATCGCTAGTAATCGCGGATCAGCATGTCGCGGTGAATACGTTCCCGGGTCTTGTACACACCGCCCGTCACACCATGGGAGCGGGTTTTACCAGAAGTAGGTAGCTTAACCGCAAGGAGGGCGCTTACCACGGTAGGATTCGTGACTGGGGTGAAGTCGTAACAAGGTAGCCGTATCGGAAGGTGCGGCTGGATCACCTCCTTTCTAGAGTTTGCACGAATCAGGTAACTGGTTCACGCATCAAATGTTCACACTTATCGGCTGTTAATATAAAGAACAGCATTTGGGGCTGTAGCTCAGCTGGTTAGAGCACCGTGTTGATAACGCGGGGGTCGTTGGTTCGAGTCCAACCAGCCCTACCAGAAAAACCTGGGGGTAAGGTGGACGCTAGTCCAAACAGCCCTACCAGTTTCTGTAGTCTGTATTACCCATAGGGGGATTAGCTCAGCTGGGAGAGCACCTGCTTTGCAAGCAGGGGGTCGTCGGTTCGATCCCGTCATCCTCCACCAAAAGTTCAAACGTAAGTTGATCACATCGGTGATTGAATTTAGGTTTGGTCTTTTCGAGACCAAGTGCTGTATGTTCTTTAACAATCTGGAAGAAGTAAAGATTATTTATTGATCAAGTCTATGCGTGCAGCAATGCATGAGGCGACTTGATGGGTAATGATTGTATGTATCAACAAACAAGCAACAACGTTGTACTTTCTTATCCCTGTAGCGCTCTTTGATTATTTAGGTAATCAGAGGCTAACGTTATAGGGACAAGCGAATAAGTGCACATGGTGGATGCCTTGGCGATTACAGGCGATGAAGGACGTAGTAGCTTGCGATAAGCTGCGGGGAGTGAGCAAACACACTTTGATCCGCAGATTTCCGAATGGGGCAACCCACCCTTTTAGGGTATTGCAACCTGAATACATAGGGTTGCAAGGCGAACGCGGCGAACTGAAACATCTAAGTAGCTGCAGGAAAAGAAATCAACCGAGATTCCCAAAGTAGCGGCGAGCGAAATGGGAGGAGCCTGTACGTGATAGTCGGACCGATAACAGAATCCTCTGGAAAGTGGAGCCATAGCGGGTGATAGCCCCGTATGTGAAATCGGACCGGTGGTACTAAGCGTACGACAAGTAGGGCGGGACACGTGACATCCTGTCTGAATATGGGGGGACCATCCTCCAAGGCTAAATACTCGTAATCGACCGATAGTGAACCAGTACCGTGAGGGAAAGGCGAAAAGAACCCCGGAAGGGGAGTGAAATAGATCCTGAAACCGTGTGCATACAAACAGTAGGAGCGGACTTGTTCCGTGACTGCGTACCTTTTGTATAATGGGTCAGCGACTTACATTCAGTGGCAAGGTTAACCAGATAGGGAAGCCGTAGAGAAATCGAGTCCGAATAGGGCGATCAGTCGCTGGGTGTAGACCCGAAACCAAGTGATCTACTCATGGCCAGGATGAAGGTGCGGTAACACGCCCTGGAGGTCCGAACCCACTAATGTTGAAAAATTAGGGGATGAGCTGTGGGTAGGGGTGAAAGGCTAAACAAACTTGGAAATAGCTGGTTCTCTCCGAAAACTATTTAGGTAGTGCCTCAAGTATCACCATCGGGGGTAGAGCACTGTTATGGCTAGGGGGTCATTGCGACTTACCAAACCATTGCAAACTCCGAATACCGATGAGTGCGAGCTTGGGAGACAGACGTCGGGTGCTAACGTCCGGCGTCAAGAGGGAAACAACCCAGACCGCCAGCTAAGGTCCCAAAGATTGGCTAAGTGGAAAACGAAGTGGGAAGGCTAAAACAGTCAGGATGTTGGCTTAGAAGCAGCCATCATTTAAAGAAAGCGTAATAGCTCACTGATCGAGTCGTCCTGCGCGGAAGATGTAACGGGGCTAAGCCAGTCACCGAAGCTGCGGATATCTAGCAATAGATATGGTAGGAGAGCGTTCTGTAAGCCTGCGAAGGTGTCTTGTAAAGGATGCTGGAGGTATCAGAAGTGCGAATGCTGACATGAGTAGCGATAATGGGGGTGAAAAGCCTCCACGCCGTAAGCCCAAGGTTTCCTGTTCAACGTTCATCGGAGCAGGGTGAGTCGGCCCCTAAGGCGAGGCAGAGATGCGTAGCTGATGGGAAGCAGGTTAATATTCCTGCACCGTCGTATGATGCGATGGGGGGACGGATCGCGGAAGGTTGTCTGACTGTTGGAATAGTCAGTTTCTGTCTCATAGAAGGCGCTTAGGCAAATCCGGGCGCGCAATTCAAGGGGATGGGACGAGTGAATTTATTCACGAAGCAATCGGAAGTGGTTCCAAGAAAAGCCTCTAAGCTTCAGTCATACGAGACCGTACCGCAAACCGACACAGGTGGGCGAGATGAGTATTCTAAGGCGCTTGAGAGAACTCGGGAGAAGGAACTCGGCAAATTGGTACCGTAACTTCGGGAAAAGGTACGCCCCGGTAGCTTGATTGGTTTACTCCATGAGGGCGAAAGGGTTGCAATAAACTGGTGGCTGCGACTGTTTAATAAAAACACAGCACTCTGCAAACACGAAAGTGGACGTATAGGGTGTGACGCCTGCCCGGTGCTGGAAGATTAAATGATGGGGTGCAAGCTCTTGATTGAAGTCCCAGTAAACGGCGGCCGTAACTATAACGGTCCTAAGGTAGCGAAATTCCTTGTCGGGTAAGTTCCGACCTGCACGAATGGCGTAACGATGGCCACACTGTCTCCTCCCGAGACTCAGCGAAGTTGAAATGTTTGTGATGATGCAATCTACCCGCGGCTAGACGGAAAGACCCCATGAACCTTTACTGTAGCTTTGCATTGGACTTTGAACCAATCTGTGTAGGATAGGTGGGAGGCTTTGAAGCGGGGACGCTAGTTCTCGTGGAGCCAACCTTGAAATACCACCCTGGTTTGTTTGAGGTTCTAACCTTGGTCCGTTATCCGGATCGGGGACAGTGCATGGTAGGCAGTTTGACTGGGGCGGTCTCCTCCTAAAGTGTAACGGAGGAGTTCGAAGGTACGCTAGATACGGTCGGACATCGTGTTGATAGTGCAATGGCATAAGCGTGCTTAACTGCGAGACTGACAAGTCGAGCAGGTACGAAAGTAGGACATAGTGATCCGGTGGTTCTGTATGGAAGGGCCATCGCTCAACGGATAAAAGGTACTCTGGGGATAACAGGCTGATTCCTCCCAAGAGTTCATATCGACGGGGGAGTTTGGCACCTCGATGTCGGCTCATCACATCCTGGGGCTGTAGCCGGTCCCAAGGGTATGGCTGTTCGCCATTTAAAGTGGTACGTGAGCTGGGTTTAAAACGTCGTGAGACAGTTTGGTCCCTATCTGCCGTGGGCGTTGGAAATTTGAAGGGGGCTGCTCCTAGTACGAGAGGACCGGAGTGGACGAACCTCTGGTGTACCGGTTGTCACGCCAGTGGCATTGCCGGGTAGCTAAGTTCGGAAGAGATAACCGCTGAAAGCATCTAAGCGGGAAACTTGCCTTGAGATGAGATTTCCCAGAGCCTTGAGCTCTTTGAAGGGTCGTTCGAGACCAGGACGTTGATAGGCTGGGTGTGGAAGTGCAGTAATGCATTAAGCTAACCAGTACTAATTGCCCGTACGGCTTGTCCCTATAACCTTAGCAGGTACAGAGGATAAGACGGTACAACGTTGCGTGTGTGTTGATACTACCAGTCATTACCCCGATCTTTGCTTCTTCCCGATTCAGGCTTTGTCGCTCCATCGAGGACAAACGCCAGTACAAGTTATGCCTGATGACCATAGCAAGTTGGTCCCACCCCTTCCCATCCCGAACAGGACCGTGAAACAACTTTGCGCCGATGATAGTGCTGCAACCAGTGTGAAAGTAGGTTATCGTCAGGCTTGTTATTTGGAGAAACAGCCCCCGGCTGTTCCTCCTAGAAAAAAACCCGTCAAGCAATTGGCGGGTTTTTTTTCGTCTGCAGGTTTGTTGACGCCGGTGGTGTTGTCGGATTACGGCCTGCGGCCTAATCCGACCTACGCTCATGTAAAGTCCAGTAGGTCGGATTAGCGTAGCGTAATCCGACAACATTGTTGGCATCGCGGGATCAGCTACCGCGGTAAGTGGAATACGACCATGGCGACACCACCAGCGGCACGTGGTAATTCTCATCCGTATGCGCAATGCCAAATGAAAGCGTTACCAGGTCGATGAAGCGGGGCGAGGGCAGTTCCACGCCTTGGGCGGCGAAATAGTCGCCTGCGTTGAACACCAGTTCATACTGGCCCGCTTTCATGCTGTCGCCTTCCAGCAAAGGCGTGCTGCAGCGGCCGTCGCTATTGGTCATATCCATCTTCAATAACACTTTGCCTTCCGGTGCGACCGAAAACAGGGCTACCTTGACGCCGGCTCCCGGCTTGCCGTGGGCGATATCGAGTACATGCGTGCTGAGTTTTCCCATTTGCTATCCTGTATATAGGGTGAGTGAATGTGCTTATCGTGCAAATCATATACCGGTGACTGCGCCGGGCTATATGATTGGGCATATAGCCAACATTGTCCTCCTATAGGCGCGCCTCCGCATGAACAATTACGAACATTATCCACGCGACTTGATCGGCTATGGCCGCACGCCACCCCACCCGCAATGGCCGGGCAAGGCCCGCATCGCCCTGCAATTCGTCCTCAATTATGAAGAGGGCGCGGAAAACAGCGTGCTGCATGGCGATCCCGCCTCGGAAACGTTTTTATCGGAAATGATCGGTGCGGCCGCTTTTCCCGCGCGCCACCTGAGCATGGAGTCGATTTACGAATACGGCTCGCGTGCCGGCCTATGGCGTTTGCTGCGCATGTTCGAGGAGCGGCGCCTGCCGCTGACGGTGTTTGGCGTATCGATGGCCTTGAAACGCAATCCGGAGGCGGTGGCCGCCTTCCAGCAACTGGGACATGAAATCGCCTGCCACGGCTTGCGCTGGATTTCCTATCAAAACATGGATGAAGCGACGGAACGCGAACACATGCGCGAAGCCGTGCAGATCATCCGCGAATTGACGGGGTCCGCGCCGCAAGGCTGGTACACGGGGCGCGATTCTCCGAATACGCGCAAACTGGTGGTCGAGCATGGCGGTTTCCGCTATGACGCCGATTATTATGGCGACGACTTGCCATTCTGGGAAAAGGTGGCATGCACGGATGCCGCCGGCATGCCGGCCGTGCAGCCGCAATTGATCGTACCCTATACCCTAGACACGAACGACATGCGCTTTGCCGCCATGCAGGGCTTTAATTCGGGCACGCAGTTTTTCGATTATCTGAAGGATGCCTTCGACGTGCTGTATGCAGAAGGTGATCCGGACGGCTTGAATCAACCCAAGATGTTGTCCGTGGGCTTGCATTGTCGCCTGGTCGGGCGCCCAGGACGGGCCGCGGCACTGGCGCGCTTTCTCGACTATGTGCAGGGCCATGAGCAGGTGTGGATCACGCGCCGCATCGATATCGCCGAACACTGGCATGCGACGCATCCATTCCAGGCCTGAGTTCTATTGAAATGGGATGATAAGTAAAATCAGTCTTTGCATATAGTTGTCCCATATGCCGGTGTTAATCTCCTATACTGGGACTATACCGAGGCCAGCATGTCAGAACCGATCCGTTTTTATTACCGTGGTGCCGTACAGGAAGTACGCGACGCCGCCCCTACGCAGACTGTGTTGCAGCACCTGCGCGAGGATTTGCATTGCACGGGCACCAAGGAAGGCTGCGCCGAAGGCGATTGCGGCGCCTGCACGGTGGTCATCGGCAGCCTGCTGGATGGCCAGGTCGAGATGAAGGCCGTCAACGCCTGCATCCAGCTCATCCCCACGCTCGATGGCAAGGCCCTGTTTTCCGTGGAAGACTTGCAACAGCCCGACGGCGCCCTGCACCCGGTGCAGCAGGCGATGGTCGAATGCCACGGTTCCCAGTGCGGTTTTTGCACACCCGGCTTTGTCATGTCCTTGTGGGGCATGTACCTGGAGAAAAACGGCGCGACGCCCACGCGCTGTGAAATCGACGATACCCTGTCCGGCAATCTGTGCCGCTGCACGGGTTACCGGCCCATCATCGATGCGGCCAGACGCATGACTGAATTACCGCACGTCACGTTTGATCGCGATACCCTGGCGCAGCAATTGCAGGCCCTGCAGCGCGGCAGCGTGACTACGTATGAACATGGCGGCCAGCACTTCCATGCGCCGCGCACTATTGACGAACTGGTGGCGCTGCGCGCGGAAAAGCCGCAAGCATGCTTGCTGGCCGGCTCCACCGACATTGGCCTGTGGGTGACCAAGCAACTGCGCGACCTGGGCGACATCATTTATCTCGGCAACGTGGCCGCACTGAAAACCATCGCCGTGGATGATGGCAAGCTGCACATTGGCGCCGGCGCCAGCCTCAACGATGCCTATGCGGCCCTGTGCCAGCATTATCCCGAAGAGCTGTCGGAACTGTGGCAGCGCTTTGCTTCCTTGCCGATCCGTAACGCGGGTACTTTGGGCGGCAATGTGGCCAATGGCTCGCCGATCGGCGATTCGATGCCATGGCTGATTGCGCTGGGCAGCGATATCGTGCTGCACGGTCCTGCCGGCCAGCGCAGCATGCCGCTGGAAGATTTTTATCTTGGATATCAAAAGAAGGATCTGCAGCCAGGCGAGTTCGTCGAAGCCGTGCGCGTGCCATTGCCCCGTGCCGACGTGCATTTCCGCACATATAAGCTAGCCAAGCGTTTCGACCAGGATATCTCTGCCGTGTGCGCCGCGTTCGCCTTCCAGCTCGACGGCGAGCGCATCATCGATGCGCGCATCGCCTTTGGCGGCATGGCGGCCACACCGCAGCGCGCCGCGCAAACGGAAGCGTTTTTGCGCGGACAGGCGTGGACGGAAGAGAACTTGCTCGTCGCCATGCGTCTGCTGGCCGACGATTACGCGCCGCTGTCGGACATGCGCGCGTCGAACACCTACCGCATGACGACGGCGCAAAACCTGTTGCGCCGCTTCTGGCTGGAAACACGCCCCGGTGCGCCGCTGCTGCGCACCGCCGTCAACGCCTACGCTTGCCGCGCCTGAAAGGACCAGCATGAACCATCCTGCCACGCCCGAACTGCAAGCGGCCGCCTGGGGCGCCGTGGGCAAGCCCAGTCCGCATGAGTCGGCGCAATTGCATGTGCTGGGGCAAGCCACGTACACGGACGATATCGCCGAATTGCAAGGCACCTTGCACGCAGCCTTGGGCCTGTCGCAAAAGCCCCACGCGCGCATCACGGCCATGGACCTGTCCGCCGTGCGCGCCGCCACGGGTGTTGTTGCCGTCTACACGGCACACGACATTCCTGGCACCAATGATTGCGGCCCCATCATCCATGACGACCCCATCCTGGCGGCGGAACTGGTGCAATACGTGGGCCAGCCCATCTTCATCGTGGTGGCCGATACGCATGACCATGCGCGCCGCGCCGCCCGCCTGGCGCAGGTGTCTTACGATGAATTACCCGCGATCATGACGCCGCAGGCGGCGAAGGCCGCGCAATCATATGTGCTGCCGCCGATGCGGCTGACACGCGGCAACTACCAGGCCGCGTTCGAGGGCGCGCCGCACGTGGTCAAGGGCCAGCTGTATGTGGGCGGACAGGAACAGTTTTATCTGGAAGGACAGATTTCCTACGCCATCCCGAAGGAAGCGCAGGGCATGCTGGTGCTGTGTTCGACCCAGCATCCGAGCGAGATGCAGCACGTGGTGGCGCATGCGCTGGGCGTGCACTCGCACAACATCACCGTCGAATGCCGGCGCATGGGCGGCGGTTTCGGCGGCAAGGAATCGCAGTCGGCCCTGTGGGCGGCGGCCGCATCGATTGCGGCGGCGAAATTGAAGCGTCCCGTCAAATTGCGCGCCGACCGCGACGACGACATGCTGGTGACGGGCAAGCGCCACTGTTTCTACTATGAGTACGAAGTAGGCTACGACGACGATGGCCGCATCCTTGCCGCCAAGGTCGACATGACCACGCGCGCCGGCTACTCGGCCGACCTGTCCGGCCCCGTCGCCACGCGCGCCGTCTGCCACTTCGACAACACCTATTACCTGTCCGACGTGGACATCCGCGCCGCCTGCGGCAAGACGAATACGCAGTCGAACACGGCTTTCCGGGGCTTTGGCGGGCCGCAGGGCGCCATTGCCATCGAGTACGTGATCGATGAAATTGCCCGCCATTTAAAACGCGATGCGCTCGATATCCGCCTGCTCAATTTCTATGGCCGCAACGATGCGGAAGGACGCAACGTCACGCCGTACGGGCAAAAAATCGTCGACAACGTGATCCACGAACTCGTCGCGGAACTGGAAGCGAGCAGCGATTATCGCGCGCGCCGCCGGGCAATCGATGCGTTCAACGAGGCCAGCCCCATCCTGAAGAAGGGCCTGGCGTTCACGCCGCTGAAATTCGGCATCGCCTTCAACGTCACGCATCTGAACCAGGCTGGTGCGCTAGTCCACGTGTACGTCGATGGCTCCGTGCTGGTCAACCATGGCGGCACGGAAATGGGGCAGGGCATCAATACCAAGGTCATGCAAGTGGTGGCGCATGAGCTTGGCCTGGACCTGGACAAAGTGCGCGCCACGGCCACCGATACGAGCAAGGTGGCGAACACGTCGGCCACGGCGGCGTCCACGGGCGCCGACCTGAACGGCAAGGCGGCGCAGGATGCGGCGCGCCAGATCCGTGAACGGCTGGCCGAGTACGCGGTCAAACTGTACGGCGGTGAGGCCGCTTCCGTGCGCTTCTTCGACAACCATATCCACGTCCATGGTCACGCCGTTGCGTTTGCCGAGCTGGTGCAAAAGGCGTATCTGGCCCGCGTGCAACTGTGGTCGGACGGTTTTTATGCCACGCCCGGGCTGTCGTGGGATGCGAAGACGATGACGGGCCATCCGTTTTCCTATTATGCGTACGGCGCGGCCGTGGCCGAAGTGGTGGTCGATACCCTGACGGGCGAATGGAAGCTGCTGCGCGCGGACGCCTTGTACGATGCGGGCCAATCGCTCAATCCTGCCATCGACCTGGGCCAGGTGGAAGGTGCATTTATCCAGGGCATGGGCTGGCTGACGACGGAGCAGTTGTGGTGGAATGCCGCAGGCAAGCTGATGACGCACGCGCCATCGACCTATAAAATTCCCGGCATTTCAGATTGTCCGGAAGATTTTCGCGTCCAGCTGTTCCAGAACCGTAACGTGGAAGACAGCATCCACCGTTCCAAGGCCGTGGGCGAGCCGCCGCTGCTGTTGCCGTTTTCCGTCTTCTTTGCCATCCGCGACGCCATTTCCAGCGTCGGTCATCACGCCGTGCAACCACCGCTGAATGCGCCTGCCACCAGCGAGGAAATCCTCAAGGCGGTGATGGCCGTGCAAGCGGCGCATGCCGGCGCATAGGGGCAGACGATGAGCGACTGGCTGACAGCAATCGAGAATGACACGCAGGCATCCGTGCTGGTGACGGTTGCGCTGGTGGAAGGTTCCGGACCGCGCGAGGCGGGTGCGAAGATGCGCGTCAGCCTCGATGGCCAAGTCGATACCATCGGTGGCGGCCACCTGGAGTTGCGCGCCGTGGAAATCGCCAAGACCATGCTGGCCACGGGTGATACCCATGCGCGGCTCGAGCGTTTCGCGCTGGGTCCCAGCCTGGGGCAATGCTGTGGCGGCGTCGTCCACCTGGCTTTTGAATACGTCGATGCCAGTTTGCAAGAATTGCTGGCCGCCTTGCGCGAACGCCGCCAGCACGACAGCTGGCGTTTGACGGCGCTCGATGGTGAACCCGCCTCGGCCCTGTTCGACGCCGCCGGTCGCTTGATCGCCGGCACTGGCGAACAGGCGCCTGACACGTTTTTGCGCGAGCGCACAACCCATGTCGCTCAGGATAGCAAAGGGCGGCGCTGGCTGGTCGACCCTTGCCTGGCGCCGCGCGCGCACCTGACCTTGTTCGGCGCCGGCCACGTGGGTGCCGCCATCGTGCGCGCGCTGGCCCACTTGCCCTGCAATATCACGTGGGTCGATGAGCGCGAGGACATGTTTCCTACGCAACTACCTGATAATGTCCGCATCGCCGCCACCGATACGCCCGAGGAATTTGTCGCCATGGCGCCGCCGGGCGGCAGTTTTCTCGTCATGACGCACAGCCATGCGCTCGATCAACGCTTGACGCAAGCCATCATGGAGCGCGAGGATGCTGGCTGGTTCGGCTTGATCGGTTCGCACACGAAACGCAAGCAGTTCGAGCACCGCCTGCGGGTGCGCGGCGTGCCGGATGAGCGCATTGCCGCCATGGTGTGTCCGATCGGCATGCCTGGCATCCGCAACAAGGCGCCGGCCGTGATCGCCGCGTCCGTTGCCTGTCAATTACTGATGGTGTGGGAAGAGGCGGCCGCTGCCGCCCTGGCCGCACCGCTGCGGCTGGTCTCTGCCAGCGCGCCGCTGCGGCGCCCAGCACGCGCCGCCATTCACCCCTTATAGAAAGAAGCCATGCCGATTGTTCCTGCCACATTGCAAGCTTACCGAGCCAGCTTGCTGCACTTCCACGCCGATCCCGCCTTCAGCGAGGAGGCGCATGCCTGGCATGCGGACGGCTTGCTGATCGTGGCCGATGGCAAGGTCGTGGCAGCCGGCGACTACGCTTCATTGCAGGCAACTCTGCCGCCCGGCACGCAGATCGTCGACTACCGCGGCAAGCTGATCGTGCCCGGTTTCATCGATACGCATCTGCACTTCCCGCAGACGGAAATGATCGCCTCGCCCGCACCCGGTTTGCTGCCGTGGCTGGAAACGTACACCTTTCCGACCGAGCGCGCGTTTGAGAATCCCGAGCATGCGCGCAACGTGGCTGAGTTTTTCCTCGATGAACTGCTGCGCTGCGGCACCACCACGGCCATGGTGTATGGCAGCGTGCATCCGCAATCGGTCGATGCCTTCTTTGGCGCCAGCGAGGCGCGCGGCATGCGCATGGTGGCGGGCAAGGTCATGATGGACCGCAATTGTCCCGAGTTCCTGCGCGACACGGCCGAGTCGGGTGCGCGCGACAGCGAGGCGCTGATCCAGCGCTGGCACAAGCACGGCCGCTCGCTGTACGCGATCACGCCCCGTTTCGTGCCCACGTCCACGAATGAACAGATGCACCTGGCGGGCGAGCTGGCCCGCGCCTATCCGGATACGTATTTGCAGACCCACGTATCGGAAAACGAGGATGAGTGCCGCTGGGTGCGCGCACTGCACCCGCAGGCGCGCAGTTACCTCGACGTGTACGACCAGTACGGCATGCTGCGCCCGCGCGCCATGTTCGGCCATTGCATCTGGCTCGACGAGCGCGACCGCGCGCGCATGGCGGAAACATCGTCGGCGGCCGCCATTTGTCCTACGTCCAACCTGTTCCTCGGTAGCGGCCTGTTCGATTTCGAGCGGGCCGATGCGGCGAAAGTGCTGCTGTCGCTGGCCACCGACGTGGGCGGCGGGACCTCGTTCTCAATGTTGCAAACAATGAACGAAGCCTATAAAGTAGCACGCTTGAAAGGCAGCTATCTGCCCGCCTTGCGCATGTTTTACCTGGCGACTCTGGGCGCCGCGCGCGCCATGCAGCTGGAAGGCACCCTGGGCAATTTCACGGCTGGCACGGAAGCGGATTTTATTGTGCTCGACAAGCAATCGACGCCGCTGCTCGAGCGCCGCACGGCCGGCTGTCAAAGCCTTGAGGAATTGCTGTTTGCCTTTGCGCTGCTGGGCGACGACCGCGCCGTGGCCGCCACCTATTCGGGCGGGCAATGCGTGCATGTGCGGGGGCAGGGCTGACCTACCCGTTGTTCAACACGAATTATCCTGAGCGAGAACGCGAATGCACAAGAAACTCACTGGCCTGGCGCTTGGCGCCGCGCTGGCATTGACCGGAACGGCGCAGGCCGCCAAGGCCGTGCCCACCCCGTCTTCCAACGAAGCGGCCACCGCGCGCCATTTTGCCGCCCTGCTTGCAGGTGCGCAGCCGAAGACAGCCGAGCTGAGCCTGTTCTTTTCCATGATGCCCAAGGGCGGCGACTTGCATCACCATTACTCGGGCGCCATTTACGCCGAGCAATTCCTCGACTGGGTCGACAAGGAAAACTATTGCGTCAACAAGACGACTTACCGCATCGAAAGCAACAAGGATGTCGTGGCGGCCGAGCGCGCCAAGCCGGCCGCGCAGCGTGGCTGCCTGTCGTCCACGGAAGTGTTTGCCGATGCGGGCTTGTATGCGGATTTGCTGCAGCGCTGGTCGACCAAGGATTTCTATAACCACGGCGCCATCCAGACGCCGCCGGACCGCACTTTTTTTGACACCTTCGGCTACTTCGGCCCTGTCGCGTCGAGCAATACGGCCGACGGCCTGAAAACCCTGAAGCAGCGCGCCATCGCGGAAAACCTCAGCTATATCGAGACGATTTTCGAATTGTCGCCATTCGTGCAAAACACGCAGTTCGACCAGCAGGTGCTGGCGCCGGGCTTGCAGCCGGCAGCGTTGCAAGCCGTGCTGGCCAACTGGTCGCAGAATCTGGAGCAGGATGCCAGCTTTCAGAAAAGCATCACCGCCTACAATGACAACGTCAACGCCAGCAGCGCCGGCATCGACGATGCGAACTTCACCATGCGCTACCAGGCATATGTGCTGCGCTTCTTGTCGCCATCGCAAGTGTTTTCCTCGATGGTGGCCGCGTTCAAGGCGGCGAGCGTGAATCCGCTGCTGGTGGGCGTGAACATCGTGGGCCAGGAAAGCGTGAATGTGTCCATGCGCGACTACAGCCTGCACATGGAAATGTTCAAGTTCCTCAAGGCCAAATATCCGAACGTCAAGATCGCCCTGCACGCCGGCGAGCTGGCGCTGGGCATGGTGCCGCCGGAAGGCATGGCATTCCATATCGCCGAAGCCGTCGATGTGGCGGGCGCCGACCGTATCGGCCACGGCATGGATATCGCGTACGAGCACAATGCGCTGGCGACCATGCAAAAGATGCGCGAGCGGGGTATCCCCGTGGAAGTGAATCTGACCAGCAACGATTACATACTCGGTATCAAGGGCCAGGCCCATCCGATCACCCTATATCGCAAGTACGGCGTGCCGTTCGTGATCTCGACGGACGATGCGGGCGTGTCACGCAATACCCTGTCGAATGAATACGTGCTGTTTGCCAGCCAGTACAAGACCGACTATGCGGAAATCAAAAAGCTGTCCTATAACAGCCTGCGCTATTCCTTCCTGGCGGAAGCGGACAAACAGCGTTTGCTCAAAGCGCTCGATGCCCGCTTCACACGTTTTGAGGCGCAAATTGCCGCGGCCGACCAGACTGGCAAGCGTAATAAACCGTAAGTTGCGCGACGTTCGCAACCGATATTCTCTGACGGCCGGATATTCCGGCCGTTTTCCATTTCTCCCCTCAAATCCCCGCAATATCGTTTTGTTAATTTTGTGGCGGCCATGCGACACAATTAACGGCAGATACACGACTTTATCCGATTTCGTGGATGAATCAATTTCAAGTACATATTGCTCATTTATAATCTCGCGCCATAAGCCCGGACGCTGTCAGCACGATATCAATCCAGCTAGTTACCCTATGCTATTTATATTTTAAATATATAAATATGTAAAAAAAATCGTATTTGTCATCCATTTTTCGATGATGCATAGTGGGATGAAGGTGATATTAAAAAGTCACAATTCATCTGAGCGATATCGTATGAAGATGGGTATTTGCAGTAAATAAAGGTGAGATGCAGAATGAAACAAACAGTCGCGCGCTTAAATGACGACATTCTTCTGTATTTTGCCGCCGTGTCACAGTCTTGAAATATTTAACAATTACACTCGCGGCTTGCCATGTTGGCCGGGTAAGCATGTGGGATGAATGACACAGGTGCTAGCGCCCTGGGTCGTACGGATCGGACGCAGTTTTTTCCGCCGTTATTGTCTGGATATGAATAGTTGTGATGTGTGGAACGGCGTTTTGTGATGGTCTTGTCAGGGCCGCAGCCAGTCCAGCCGGCGTAACAGTTGCAGCATCGTAAAGAGGAAATGTTGTGTTTGTGTTGCTGTGCGGCGCAGCCGGATGGTGGGCAATCCAGGATTTTCAAAAATAATAGTCTTTTCTGGGGTTAAAGATGATCAATCACAAGCGACTTCGGCTAACGCAAATCGCGTTAAGCCTGTCTATTGCACTGGCAGCGGCACCATCGTTCGCACAGAACACTACGTCTTCCATTGGCGGCCGTATCTCGGCTACTGACGGCAAGCCGGCAGCTGGCGCGCAAGTTAATATCGTTCACGTTGAGTCCGGTTCGGCCAGCAACGTGACCACTGATGCAGAAGGCCGTTATGTTGCACGCGGTCTGCGTGCCGGCGGTCCTTACACCATCACCATTACCAAGAATGGCGTCGTTGAAAAACGCGAAGGCGTGTATATCGCCCTGGCGGAAACGGCCAACGTTGACGCCACGCTGGGCGCCGACATGCAGGTGGTGAAAGTCAGCACCAATGCAGTTCGCAATCAGGTTTTCAACCGCAACAACATGGGCGCCGGCACCAATATCGGCCCGACCGAACTGGCTACCCAGGCATCGATCTCGCGCAGCCTGCAAGACTACGCCCGCGCTGACCCACGCCTGTCGCAAACCGACAAAGAGCGCGGTGAAATTTCCGTTGCCGGTCAAAACTCGCGCTACAACTCGATGACGATTGACGGCGTGGCCGTGAACGACACGTTCGGCCTGGAAGCATCCGGTACCGCGACCGGCAAGCAGCCAATTTCGATCGAAGCGATCCAGTCGGTGCAGGTTAACGTTGCCAACTATGACGTCACCCAAAAAGGCTACACCGGCGCGAACGTCAACGCGGTGACCAAATCGGGCACCAACAAGGTCAAGGGTAGCGTCTACTACGCTTTCCGTAACGACACCATGTCGGGCGACCGTTACAACAGCACCGACGACACTTACTACGCACCGCCAAAATCGAAAGACACCACCAAGGGTATTACCCTGGGCGGCCCGCTGATCGAAGACAAGCTGTTCCTGTTTGCTAACTACGAAAAAACCACCAGCTCGCGCGGCGCGCCAGCATTCGGTCCTGTCGGCAGTGCGCAAACCAATGTGGCAATTACCCAAGGCGCCATCGATAGCGCGATTGCTATTGCCAAGGACAAGTACGGTATCGCTGCCGGTACTTTGGCCGTTCCTGCGGGTTCCGAATTCACGGCGACGGAAAAGTTGCTCAAGCTGGACTGGAACCTGACCGACACCCAGCGCATGATGCTGCGTTACACCAAGACCGAACAGTCCGAGCCGATTTACACCGGTTTTAGCGGCACTGGCCTGTCGCTGAGCTCGTACTGGTATGACCAGAACAAGAGCCTGGAAACCCTGGTTGGTCAATGGACCGCCGAGTGGACCCCGACCTTCTCGACCGAAGTCAAAGTGTCGTCGCGCGACTACGACAGCGTACCGCGCAACAACGCTTATCTGCCGGCAATCGGCCTGCAGTTCAGCGGCGCGCTGCCAGCTGGCGCACCTTCGAGCCTGGCTACCGGCAACCGCTTCCTGAACTTCGGTACCGAACTGAGTCGTCAGCGTAACATTCTTGGCACCAAAACCAAGGATTTCTACGCAGCCGGTACCTGGTCGCTGGGCGACCATGAAGTCAAGTTCGGCACCGACTACAGCAAGAACGAGATCTATAATGCGTTCCTGCAAAACGTCAACGGTAACTACACCTTCGGCTGTATTAACAGCAGCGCCACATTTGCCTATTCGTTCGGCGCCATCAACTGCGGTACTGCCACGGCAGCGCAATTGCAGGCAGCCGTGCTGGAAAACTTCAGCCGTGGCCGTCCTAGCTCGTACACCTATCAGGTGCCACAAGCGGGCCGTACGCTGGACGATGCCGTGGCGATGTTCTCGCTGAAAAACATCGGCCTGTTCCTGCAAGATACCTGGGAAGTCAACAAGCAGCTGACGTTGACCGCCGGCCTGCGCATCGACGGTACCCGCATCGGCGAAAAGCCAATCTTCAATGCGCGTGCAGCACAGGCAACTGTCGCTCGTACCACGCCTAACGGTCGTCAGACCGGCGGTTTCGGTATCGATAACTCGCATACCATCGACGGCGAAAACCTGTATCAGCCACGTTTTGGCTTCAACTACAAGCTGGAATCGGCGCGTCCTACGCAAGTTCGCGGCGGCTTCGGCTTGTTCCAGGGGGCGGCGATGAGCGTCTGGCTGGGCAATCCTTACCAGAATACCGGCATGGCCACCCAGAACATTACCTGCGCCTCGTCGGCTGGCACTTGCCCGACCACCGATGGCTTCTTCAATCCGGATCCAACCAAGCAGCCAACGAGCGTGCCAGCGGTTATCCCGGCGATGAAGGTCGATGCCTTGAGCCAGGATCTGGCGCAACCATCGGTATGGAAAGCCAATCTGGCCATCGAACATGAGCTGCCATGGATGGGTCTGATCGTCAGCGCCGAATACCTGCGTTTCCAGACCAAGAGCGCGATTTACTACGAAGAGCTGAACATGGGTGCGCCAACGGCAACCGGTAGCGATGGCCGTCCAATGTACTATGGTCCTAACGCCTACAATACGGCGTGTTGGAATGCAAATGGCGCCTTGATCGGCGGCGCCAATTGCAGCGCCTTGACCAAGGCTGGCAGCAACGCCGCCTTCGGCCAAGTGCTGATGGCTAAAAATACCGACAAGGGCGAGTCGAACGTGCTGACCCTGTCGGTGCGCAGCCCGACCCGTGATGGCCTGTCGTGGGGTTCGTCGTACACCTACACCGATGGCACCGAAGTATCGCCGCTGACGTCGTCGACCTCCAGCTCGAACTGGGGCGGCCGTGCCGTCTTCAATCCGAACGAAAACGTGGCGTCGAACTCGAACTATCTGGTCAAGGATCGCTTTACCGCCAACGTCAACTGGCAAAAACGTTTCTTCGGCGAATACAAGACCACCTTCGGTCTGTTCTATGAAGGCCGTAGCGGCAAGCCATACAGCTGGACCATCAACAATGACTTGAACGGTGACGGCCTGGCCGGCAACGACTTGATGTACATTCCTAAAGCGCCAGGTTCGGGTGAGGTCGTGTTTGCCGGCGCCACGCCAGCAGCGCGCGCCGCCAACGAGGCAGCGTTCTGGAAAGTGGTCAACGCCAATGGCGATCTGCGCAAAGCCAAGGGTGGCGTGATCGGCCGTAACGAGAGTTTTTCTCCATGGACCAACAGCTTCGATGTGCGCATGAGCCAGGAAGTACCGGGCTTCTTCAAGGGTAACAAAGGCATCATTACCTTCGATATCCTGAACTTCGGTAACCTGCTCAATCGCAAATGGGGCCGCATCAATGAAGTGGGCTTCCAGAGCGCCGGTGGCCAGGTACGCAGCTTCGTTGACTTTGCCGGTATGGAAAACGGCAAGTATGTCTACAACACCCGTCCTGTGGTGGAAAGCCTGGAAACGCGTCAAGTCAAAGGCGAATCGCAATGGGCGCTGCAAGCAACGGTCAAGTACGAGTTCTAATGTCGTCCTTGCCTCGCAGCTTGGCAAACTAAAAAACGGCTGGTGGCGACACCAGCCGTTTTTTTTATACACAAGATGGTTTACTCTTTCCCTTTTTCAATAAATATCATTCCATGGCTCACTTCCTACGCACTCCGGTCGCTGCCGCGGCCCTGATCCTCATCCTGTCTGGCTGCAGCAACTTGGCGCCTGCGCCGAGCGGTCCGGTTGAAGTGAACCTGGTCGCCCTGAACGATTTTCACGGCAACCTCGATCGCAGCAAATTCACTTACACGAGCGTCGCCGACGCCGAGCGCAAGACGGTGCAGGCCGGCGGCATCGATACCTTGTCCGGCGCCCTGACGGCGTGGCGCCGCGAAGATGCGCAACTGATTTTTGTGGGCAATGGCGACCTGGTCGGCGCCAGCCCCGCCATGTCGGCGCTGTGGGCGGATGAACCGAGCATCGTGGCCATGAACATGCTGGGCATGAGGGCCAGTTCCGTCGGCAACCATGAATTTGACCAGGGCAAGGCGGAATTGCTGCGCCAGCAGCGCGGCGGCTGCGAGTCGTCGCGCGCCGACAAGGCGTGCAAGTTCACGCCGGACTTCAAGGGCGCCAGCTACACCTATATGGCGGCGAATGTGATCGACACGCAAACGGGCAAGTCCCTGCTGCCCGCCTACCGCATCGAAGAGGCGCATGGCGTCAAGGTGGGCCTGATCGGCGCCGTGCTGAAAGATACGCCGTCCGTGGTGACGGCCGCCGGCATTGCGGGCCTGCAGTTCGGCGACGAGGCGGACGCCATCAACGCCACCTTGCCGCAGCTGCGCGCGCAGGGCGTGGGCGTGTTCGTCGTGCTGCTGCACCAGGGCGGCGAGACGAAGGAAGCCGTCGACCAGCCCGATTGCAGCCACTTGAAGGGCGAAGTGGTCGACGTGGTGAAACGCCTCGATCCGGCGATTCAGCTGGTCGTCAGCGGCCATTCGCACCAGGGCTATCTGTGCCGTGTCGATGGCCGCCTGGTGACGCAGGCGCAGATGGGCGGACATATGCTCACGCGCATCAAGCTCAAGGTCGATCCCGTCAAGAATGCGCTGATCGATGCCAGCGCGCAAAACGTCGTCATGTTGCCGGGCATGTATGAGCCGGACCCGGCCGTGGCAGCCTACCTGGAATCGGTCAAGCAGCGCAGCGCGGCGGAACTGTCGCGTCCCGTGGCCGCCATCGCCGTGCCGAACGTGGGCCGCAGCACCAAGGGCAGCGGCGCTTCCCCGCTGGGCGACCTGGTGGCCGACAGCACCCTGTTCGGCGCGCGTGCTGCCGGTGCGCAAATCGGCCTGATGAACAATGGCGGCATCCGCAAGGACCTGGAAGCGGGCGCCGATCTGATGACGAACGTGGGCCAGAATCAGGCCGTGGTGCCATTCGGCAATACCTTGATCGTCGTCAGCCTGTCCGGTGCGCAAATCCGCGCCTTGCTCGAACAGCAATGGCCGGGCGCCGAAGCGGAAGAGGGCAACTTGCTGCAAGTATCCGAAGGTTTCAGCTACCGCTGGGACAGCACGCGGCCGCAAGGCCAGCGCGTGCTGCCGGGCAGCATCATGCTCAATGGCATTCCTCTTGAAGACAATCAACAATACCGAGTCGCCGCCAACAGTTTCCTTGCTGGCGGCGGTGACCGCTTCACCGTGCTGGCGGCCGGCACGCGCCGCCTGGACACGGGCGTGCGCGACATCGACGCCTTCAGCGACTACCTGATCGCCCGCGCCCGCGCCGGCAAGCCCGCTGGCAGCGCCACGGCGGCCGGCCGCATCGTGCGCGTCAAATAATTTACAAGGAATAACCATGCGTCGCTTATTTGTTTCCGTTCTTCTCTCCACCCTGTTCGCGGGCACGGCCCACGCCGATTTCGCCATTCCCGGCTTCGAGCTGGTGCACACCTCGCCCGTGGAAACCACGTTGACGAATCCCGACTTGCGCGAGCCCGTCGCCGTATGGACCGAGCTGTTCGATGGGGCAAAAAAAGAAATCGTCATCGCCCAGTTTTATGCCGTCAGCAAGCCGGGTACGGCTTTTGAAAAAGTGCTGGCCAGCCTGACGGCGGCCGGCCAGCGCGGCGTAAAGATCCGTTTCCTGCTGGACCAGAAAGGCGTGGGCCTGTCGGAAGCGGCGACCATCGCGCAGATCAAGGCCATTCCGAACCTGGACTTGCGCCTCATCGATTTCAACAAGGTGACGGGCAACGGTATCGTGCATGCGAAATACCTGGCCGTCGATGGCCAGGTGGCGTACATTGGCAGCCAGAATTTCGACTGGCGCTCATTCGAGCACATCCATGAAACGGGCTTGAAGATCACGGAACCGGCCATGGTGAACCAGGTGCAAGCCATCTTCGAACAGGATTGGCAGGCTCAGGCCTTGACGTCGCAAGGCAGCCGCGCCACGGTGCTCAACAGCAAGGTAGTGCCCGCCAACTATGCGCAAAATGCCTTCCTGCTGGCCAGCCCGAACGCCTACAACCCGGCCGGCGTGGGCGACTCGGAAACGGGCTTGCCCGCCTTGCTGGCGCAAGCGCAAAGCGAGGTGCGCATCCAGCTGCTCGATTACGCGCCGTTGTCCTATGGCCCGAACCGCACGCGGCCGTATTACGCCGTGATCGACAACGCCGTGCGCGCGGCCGCCCAGCGCGGCGTGAAGATCAAGCTGATGGTGTCCGCCTGGAATACGGAAGCGCCCGCCATCGCCTACCTGAAGAGTCTGGCCCTGGTGCCGAACGTGGAAATCCGCATCGTGACGATTCCTGCGGCGTCGACCGGTTTCATTCCGTTCGCGCGCGTGATCCACAGCAAGACCATGACCATCGACGGCAAGCTGGCCTGGGTCGGCACGAGCAACTGGGCCGGCGGCTATTTCGACTTGTCGCGCAACCTGGAAGTGGTGCTGCGCAACGAACAGATGGCACAGCGTATTGCCGCGCTGCATGAGCAGACGTGGAGCTCGGCGTATGCGCAGCCCATCGATATCAACAAGCAGTATCCGAAGCCGGCCAAGGCCGCGCCGCAAGGCAAGGAGTAAGGGTGAACATGCAAAAACTGTTGGGCGTGCTGGCGCTGGGCGCCGCTTTTGCCTCCGGCAATGTGCTGGCCTGGGGCAACGATGGCCACCGGGCCGTAGGTGCCATCGCGGATCAATTGCTCAAGGGCAGCGCGGCGCAGGCAAAGGTGACGGCCTTGCTGCTGCCGGGCGAAAGCCTGGAAAAGATCGCCAACTGGCCCGATTGCGTGAAGGGCACGTATTGCGGTCCGCAATCGCCGGAAATGCTGAGCTATGTGGCGGCGAACCCGAAGCATGGCGAATACCACTACACGAATGTGCCGTTCCAGAATGAGCATTACCACGATCATGGCGTGGGCACGGCCGACGACGATATCGTGCAAACCTTGAAGCAGGCGATCCTCGTGTTGCAGGGCAAGGCTGATGCGGGCAGCAATCCGCACGGCTTCAGCCAGCGCGAAGCGCTGATCCTGATCACGCACCTGGTGGGCGATATCCACCAGCCGCTGCACGTGGGCAATGCTTTCGTTGGCAAGGATGGCCAGTTTTTCGCGCCCGCCACGCAGGCGCAGATCGATGACGTCGCCATCTTCAATGCACGCGGCGGCAACGATTTGCTGCTCGACGATGCGAAGATGACGGCGCTGTCCGATGCCGTGATCCCCGCGCCGCTGCCGGCCGAGGATGGTGCGGCCAAGCCGGCAAGCAGCTATCCGAAGTCGCCCACCAAGCCCCTGCATTCGTACTGGGATACGACCGTGGTCGATTACGCCATGCGCCGCCTGAGCACGCGCACGCCGCAGCAGTTCGCGCGCACCGTGATCGCCAGCGCGCCACAAGTGAGCAGCAATAGCGGCGATCCCGCCACCTGGCCGTATCAATGGGCCGATGCCGCGCTGGCGGCGTCAAAGATTGCTTTCGCGGATGTGGTGGCCGGCCCGGCCACGCAGCAGACCAGCCGCAAGGGCGAGGTCTACAACGTGTGGAATTTGAACGTGCCCGACAATTATCCCGTGCCCAGCTCGGCGCTGGCGAAGCGGCAACTGACCGAGGCGGGTTATCACCTGGCAGCCGTGCTGCAGGCGATCTGGCCGCAATAAAGACGTCATTCGAAAGCGGCCTGCGGGCCGCTTTTTTCATGCCAGGGTGACGGCAATTCCGATTTCGCGGTAGGGCGCGACCAGGGTGTCATCCACGTCGCGATGCACGATGATATCGTTGACCTGGCTCAAGGGCACGATTTGAAACGGCGAAGCCGTATTGAACTTTTCCGGCGACGCTAGCACGACGGTGCGGGCCGACGCGTCGCTCAGGGCGCGCTTCACGCACGCTTCTTCATAATCCCCCGTGGTGATGCCCGCTTGCGGATGCAGGCTGGACACGCCCATGAAATACAGGTCGGCGCGGATGCGGCCGATCGCTTCCACGGTGGCCGCGCCGAGGCCGACAATCGAGTGCTTGTACAAACGCCCGCCCAGCATCAGCACTTCGATGCCAGGATGATTCACCAGTTCGACGGCAACCGACGGGCTGTGCGTGACGATGGTGGCGCGCAAGTCGCGCGGCAGCTGGCGCGCCAGTTGCACGGCGGTCGTGCCGCCGTCGAGGAACACCACTTGCCCCGTTTGTATCATGGCGCCCGCCGCGCGGCCGATGGCAGGCTTGGCTTCCGGCGAAATCTGTTCGCGGGCCGCAAACGGCGCCAGCGCGGGCGAACTTGGCAACAAGGGCAGGGCGCCGCCGTGCACGCGCTCCAATAAGCCTTCTTTCGCCAGTTCGCGCAGGTCGCGCCGTATCGTGTCTTCCGACAAGCCCAGGCTATCGCTGACTGCCTTGGCGACGAGCTGTCCTTCGCGCTGGAGCAAGTCCAGCAGGTATTGTTTGCGTTGATGTGTAAGCATGATTTTTCTTGTATTTTCTTGATATTGCACGAGTTTGCATGATAAAGTCGATCCGTGCAAGCACAAGGAGACACTATGCGCGAAGAAAATAGCAAGCAGCAACGGGTCCGCATCCAGGGCGTGCAAACCCTGTCGCACGACTGGTATCTGCTGCAAAAAACGACGTTCGACTATCTGCGCCGCGATGGCCAGTGGCAGACGCAGACGCGGGAAACCTATGACCGTGGCGATGGGGCCACCATCCTGCTCTACAACAAAGTCAAACGCACGGTGATCCTGATCCGCCAGTTCCGCTTTCCCACCTACCGCGAAGGCCACGATGGTTTCCTGATCGAATCAGCGGCCGGATTGCTGGAAGAGGCCAGCGCGGAGCAGCGCATCCGCGCCGAGGTGGAAGAGGAAACCGGTTACCGGGTGGGGCAGGTGCAGAAGATATTCCAGGCTTTCATGAGTCCCGGCTCCGTGACGGAGCGTTTGCATTTCTTTGTCGCCGAATACGACCCGGCCAGCCGTATCGGTGATGGCGGCGGCCTGGCGCACGAAGGCGAGGATATCGAAGTGCTGGAACTGCCCCTGGCGCAGGCGCTACAAATGGTGGCGGACGGGCGCATCTGCGACGGCAAGACCATCATGCTGCTGCAGCATGCGCAGCTGCAACTGATGCCGGTGAAGCGGGGCATGCAGATCCTCGTTGCCGGCCCCTACCGTTCGGGCACGGGCGACGATCCCGCCCTGATGGCGGCGAATGTGGCAGCCATGGAAGCCGTCTGCCTGCCCTTGTATGCCAAGGGCCACATGCCCGTGCTCGGTGAATGGCTGGCCTTGCCCATGCTGGCGCTGGCCGGTTCCACCCAAGTGGGTGACGCCGTGTATGAGCAGCTGTTCCACGCGCATGCGACGCGTTTATTGGGCCATTGCGATGCCGTGCTGCGCCTCGGCGGCGCATCCGAGGGCGCCGACCAGATGGTGGCGGTGGCGCGTGGCTTGGGCCTGGCTGTGTTTTTCTCGCTGGACGAGATTGCACAGGCATAAAAAAAGCGAAGCCCGCAGGCTTCGCTTTTAGTTGGCGCAGGCTGAAACTTAGCGCGATTTGACGAAGGGGATACCAATTGCTTTTGGCGCGATGGATTTCGCCATCAAGCCCGCCAGCACGATCACCGTGACGACGTACGGCACCATCTGGATCAGCGAGCCGGGGATACGGCCCACGACCGGCAAGTCCACGCCTTCGATCTGGATCTGGATGGCGGCGAAGAAGCCGAACATCAGGCAGCCGAGGAAGGTGTAGACGGGACGCCAGTTACCGAACACCATGGCCGTCAAGGCCAGGTAGCCGGCGCCGGCCGACATGTCGCGCAGGAAGAAGCCGCTTTGCACGATGGCCAGGTAGGCGCCAGAGAACGAGCACAAAATGCCGGCCACCAGCATGGCCAGGTAGCGCGTCGCTTCCACGCTCACGCCGGCCGAGTCGGCCGCATGGGGGTTTTCGCCGCAGGCGCGCAGGCGCAGGCCGAAACGCGTGTCGTACAGCAGCCAGTGCACGAGCGGAATCAGCAGGAAGGCCACGTAGACGAGGATGGAATGGCCACCGATCAGGTGGGCATACACCCAGCCGATGAAGGGGATGTGCTCCACGTATTGCGTGCCCGGCAAGACGACGTCGAACAGACGCGCCGAACCGAGGTCGGGCGTGCGGCCGCCTTGCTGGAAGAAGAACTGCGCCAGCACGAACGTCAGTCCGCTCATGGCGATGTTGATCGCCATGCCGGCCACCAGCTGATTGCCCTTTTGCGTGATGCTGACGTAGGCCTGCAGCAGGGCCAGGGCGACGCACACCAGCATGCCGGCAGCCATGCCGTAATACGGGTTTTGCGTCGTGTAGGCCACGGCGGCGGAAGCGAACGCGCTGGCCAGGATCTTGCCTTCCAGGCCGATGTCGATCATGCCGCTGCGTTCGGCGAACAGGCCGGCCATGGCGGCAAAGATCAGGACGGGCGCGTTGCGCACGGTCGATACCAGGATGCTGGCGAATTGAAAGTCGTCGAGTGTCATGGTGTTAGCCTTTGGTGCGCTTGAGCAGGGCGGAAATGGCCGGTGCGTAGAAGTTTTCCATGGCGCCGCAGAACAGGATGATCAAGCCCTGGATGAAAATGAAGGTTTCCGTCGGGATATTCGGTTTTTCCAGCGACAGGTCGAAACCGCCTTGTATCAGCGCGCCGAACAGCACGGCCGACAGGAAGATGCCGACCGGATGCTGGCGGCCCATCAGGGCGATGGCGATGCCGATGAAACCGGCGCCGCCAACGAAATTGAGCGACAGATAATGCGTCGAACCCATGATGGAATTGACGGAACCGAGGCCCGCCAGTGCGCCCGAGATCAGCATGACGATGATGATCATCTTGCTGATCGACACGCCCGCATAGTGGGCCGCGTGCTTGTTCAAGCCCGTGGCGCGCAGCTTGAAGCCCCACGACGAGCGCCAGACCATCACGCCGTAGATGACCAGCGCGGCGATCGCCAAAATAAAACTGATG
This sequence comes from Janthinobacterium sp. 67, assembly GCF_002797895.1. Classification (NCBI taxonomy): domain Bacteria; kingdom Pseudomonadati; phylum Pseudomonadota; class Betaproteobacteria; order Burkholderiales; family Oxalobacteraceae; genus Janthinobacterium; species Janthinobacterium sp. 67. The sequence goes on from NZ_PGES01000001.1 coordinate 5,177,612, forward strand.
TTCAGCGGCGTGTCGCCCAAGGACTGGAACCAGGTACTTAAGCGCGGCATTTCGCCGCTTTCCGCAAACACGCGGCTGGCCGTGTTCTGTTCGCCCGGCGGAATCAGATACTTCACGATGATGAAGTTCATCAGGCTGGCGGCGATGAAGTTGAACATGATGGTGGTCACCACGATGTGGCTGCCGCGCTTGGCTTGCAGGTAGCCGGGCAAAAAGCCCCACAGCGCGCCGAACAGGGCCGCACCGATCATGGCCGCCGGTATCAATAACCAGGCGGGCAGGGTCTGGTCGAAGGCCAGCATGGCCACCGTCAAGCCCAGGCCGCCGATATACATCTGGCCTTCGGAACCTATATTGAACAGCCCGGCCTGCATCGCCACGGACACGGACAGGCCCGTGAAAATGAAGGTGCTGGCGTAGAACAGGGTGTAGCTCAAGCCTTCCGGATTGAGGATGGCGCTGTGGACGAGGATGGACAGCGATTCGGCCGGGTCTTCGCCCAGCATATAGATCACCAGGGCGGCGACCAGCAAGGCCGACAGCAGGTTTAACATGGGCATGACAAAGGCTGTCGCCCAGCGTGGCAAGTCGTTATTCATGATTTATGCATTCCCCCCATCAACAGACCGATGCGGGTGGTATCGAATTCTTCAATTTTCAGTTCGCCGGTGATGCGTCCGCCGCACATGACGAGGATGCGGTCGGCCAGCGCCCGCACTTCTTCCAGTTCGACGGACACCAGCAGGATCGCCACGCCCGCGTCGCGCAGGGCCAGCAATTGCGTGTGGATGCTTTCGATGGTGCCGATGTCGACGCCGCGCGTGGGCTGGCCCACCAGCATCAGTTTCGGCTTGGCCAGCACTTCACGCGCGATCACCACTTTTTGCTGGTTACCGCCCGACAGCAAGCCGATGCGCAGGTCCGGATTGGCCGGACGCACGTCGAACGTCTTCAGCAGTTCCGCGCAGCGCGCGCCGATGGCCTTGAAGTTGAACAGGCCCCAGCGGTTTTTCAGGTGGTCCTGGTAACCGAGGATGGTGTTTTGCATGACGGAGAAATTCTTTACCACGCCGTCGCGCAAGCGGTCTTCCGGAATGTGGGCGATGCCCAGGTCGCGGAAGGCCAGCGGCAAGCCGTCGGCATCGTGGCGCTTGGCAAACGGCAAGTCCTTGTCGAGAAAACGCAGCTTGCCCGACGTCGGCAAGCGCATGCCGGACAGAATTTCCAGCAGCTCGCTCTGGCCATTGCCCGACACGCCCGCGATGGCGACGATTTCGCCGGCGCGCAAGTTGAAACCTATGTCGGCCAGCAATTTGACTTGCTGATCGTCGGCCAATTGCAAGCCGTCCACTTCCAGCACCGTGGCGCCCGGATTGTACGGTGCACGGGGCAAGTGGCTCTGGATGGGGCGGCCGACCATCATGTTGGCCAGTTCCTCTTTCGAGGTGCCGGCGGTCGCCACGGCGCCCACCACCGTGCCGCCGCGCATGACGGTGACGTTGTCGGTGATTTCCAGGATCTCTTGCAGCTTGTGCGTGATAAGGATGATGGTCTTGCCCTGCTCCTTGAACAGGCGCAGGATTTCAAACAGCGAGGCCGTTTCCTGGGCCGTCAGCACGGCCGTCGGCTCATCGAGGATCAGGATATTGGCGCTGCGGTAAATCTGCTTGAGGATTTCCACGCGCTGCTGCGCGCCCACGGACAAGTCTTCGATCTTCGCCAGCGGGTCGACGTCGAGGCGGTAGCGCGCGCAAATCTCGCGCAATTTCGCTTCCGCTTCCGTGCGGTGGCTGGCCAGGCGAAAACCGCCTTCCGTGCCCAGCATGATATTGTCCAGAACGGTGAAGTTCTCGACCAGCATGAAGTGCTGGTGCACCATGCCGATGCCGAGGTTGATCGCCTCCTGGCTGTTGCGGATAGGCTGTACTTTTCCGTCGAGCAGGATTTCTCCGCCGTCGGCACGGTAGTACCCGTACAGGATGCTCATCAAGGTCGATTTGCCGGCGCCATTTTCCCCCACCAGGCCATGGATACTGCCCTTGGCGATGGAGAAACTGACGTCGGCGTTCGCCTTCACATGTCCAAAATGCTTGGAAATGCTGCGAAATTCTACTGCTGGCTGCATAGGTTCATAACTGGATAGTTTCATGGAAACGCGCCGCGCGGAGACTGGCCCCGGCGGCGCGCTAAAAGATACGGAGAAAAATTAAACCGGGCAGCTGCTGCCGACGCGGTAATCGATCACTTTGATCTTGCCATCGATAATGTCCTTACGCGCACCCAACACGCGCTTTTCGATTTCCGGCGTAATCAGCTTGCGGTTGTTCTCATCGAGAGCCCAATCCACGCCGCCTTCTTTCAAGCCTTTATAGCTGACGCCGCCCTTCCAGGTGCCGTTCTTGACTTGCATGAAGCTGTCATAGACCGTGTTGTCGACGCGCTTGACCATCGAGGTCAGGATGCTGCCTGGATACAAATGGTTCTGGTTCGAATCGACGCCAATGGCCAACTTGCCTTTTTCCTTGGCCATCTGCAGGGTACCCATGCCGCTGCCGCCAGCGACGGCGAAGACGACATCGACGCCGCGCTCGAATTGCGAGCGGGCCAGTTCGCCGCCCTTGGCCGGGTCATTCCAGGCGCCGGACGTGGTGCCGACCATGTTTTGCGTGATTTCCGTTTTCGGATTGACGGCCTTCGCGCCTTGCGCGTAGCCGCAGGCGAAGTTGCGGATCAGGGGAATATCGATGCCGCCGATGAAGCCGACCTTCTTGCTCTTGCTGGCCATGGCCGCCGCCACGCCCACCAGGTAGGAGCCTTCTTCTTCCTTGAAGACGACGGAATTGACGTTGCTGCCGGCGGCCTGGCCGTCGATCAGCACGAATTTCACGTTCGGGAATTCCTTGGCGACCTTTTGCACGGCTTGCGTTTGCGCAAAGCCGATGGCGGCGATCATGTCGAGTTTCTTGCGGGCCAGGCCGCGCATGACTTGCTCGGCTTGCGTATCGCTCGATGCCTGCACTTCGATGAAGGAAATGCCCGTGTCTTTTTTGAAGCGCGATGCGCCTTCGAAAGCGGATTGGTTGAACGACTTGTCGAACTTGCCGCCCGCGTCATACACGACACCCAGTTTTGGGGTAGCCGCGGACGCTTGAGCAGTCAACAATACGGCTGCGATCGTCAAACTAAATTGTGTAAGTTTCATGAATTGGCTCCTGGAAGATCGATATTGTATATTTTTTATAGGTGAAACATATAATTTGGGGCCGATTTAGCCTGTTTTTGATGCACGAGCTGATACTTCCTTATCAACATTGCACTGTATCGCACAAGATCATTGCTAGCCTCGTGTGCTTTTATGTTGTCAGTGTGATGCTCATGCAACAGTCGTGCCCCGTCTCTTTTATAGGTACAACATCGAATGCGGTTGCCGGAGCGGGCTGGGATGCGCCGTCAGTGGACGGGCAGGGCAAGCACGGAACCGGCGCCACGATGGGCGTCCGAATCACTATGCATCATGCCAGATATGTATGACAAATACGTTTTTGTTTAGCTATTTATATGATAGCCATATAAATTGGAATGCAAACCCAAAACGAAGGGCTGGGGTCGGACGGGGGCGCCGAGTCCCTGAGGGGCCGACCCCGGTCTTGCTGCTTTTCGGGTTAGCGTTGCTTGGTAATGCTTGAGGCTTGGCCTCAATTAGATGGGGGATTGATGATATTGAGGAAAGCCCGCACGACGGGAGCGTCGTCCAGCGTCGTGTAGCTGATGTACAGATTGGCCGAGGGCGGATTCGTCTTGATCGGCAGAAACACGACGCCGGGCCAGCCGATGCGGCTTGTCGTTTCCGGCACCAGGGTCACGCCCAGGCCCGCGCCCACCATGGCCAGCAGGGTTTGCGGCTCGCTCGCTTCCTGGAAGATCACGGGCTCGAAACCGGCGTTGATGCAGCATTGCACCAGATAGCGGGGAAACGCGGATTTGTCGAGGTTCAGGGTCAGCATCGGCTCATGGGCGATGTCGATCAGCTCGATGGCCGTGTTTTTCGCCAGCGGGTGGTGTTCATTGACGGCCACGCAGACGTTTTCGCGGAAGCACAGTTCCTGGCGCAGATTATCGTGACGCAGGTCGTCGTCGTTGAGCTTGGGTTCGCGCCAGAAGCCCACGTCGATCTGCTTGGCGCGCAAGGCTTCGTATTGCACCGTGGGACCGAATTCGTGGATGGTCCAGGTGACGCGGGGAAATTTGGTCTGGAATTCTTCCAGCAGGCTGGGGATGGGGCCCCACATGGCCGAGCCGACGATGCCTACGCGCAAGCGGCCCACTTCGCCGCGGTCGATCTGGCGGATGGTGTCGATGGTCATGCGCATCTTGGCCAGCAGGTCGGCCGCCTCGTTCATCAGCGCCTTGCCCGCCACGGTCAGCTCGAAGGTGCGCGTGGTGCGCGCAAACAGGCGTACGCCCAGTTCGCTTTCCAGTTTCATGATCTGCTGGCTCAGGGGCGGCTGCGAGATATGCAGGCGCTCCGCGGCGCGGCTGAAGCTTTTCTCCTCGGCGACGGCAAGAAAATACTTTAACTGTTTCAGATCGATGGACATGCTTTCCTTGCATTACCTGACGCTAAACGGGAACGGCGCGCAGCCCCGAAAGGCCGCGCGCTTCTTTGCAGCAGTCCTATTATCGTGCCACGACCGCCTGCATGGCAATGGCCAGTGCCGTGCCGACTTGCGCATTGTGCTTGACGAGGGCGATATTCGTCGCCAGGCTGCGGCCATCCGTCAGTTGCTTGATGCGCGACAGCAGGAATGGCGTGACCTGCTTGCCCTTCACGCCGCCCGCGTCCGCTTCCTGCAGCGCTTGCGCGGTGATGGCATCGATCTCTTCCTTCGGCATGGCTTGCGCGGCCGGCACGGGGTTGCTGACGACCACGCCGCCTTTCAAGCCCAGCTGCCATTTGGTGCCGATGAAGGCGGCTTGCTCGGCGGCCGTATCGAGGCGGAAATCGGCCTTGAAGCCGCTTTCGCGCGTGAAGAAGGCGGGGAAACCTTCCTGGCCCACGCTGATGACGGGCACGCCGTGGGTTTCCAGGTATTCCAGGGTCAGGCCGATGTCGAGGATGGATTTGACGCCCGCGCAGACGACGGCGACTGAAGTTTGCGCCAGCTCCTGCAAGTCGGCGGAAATGTCGAAGCTCGTTTCCGCGCCGCGGTGCACGCCGCCGATGCCGCCCGTGACGAACACGGAAATACCGGCCAGTTCCGCGCAGATCATGGTGGCGGCCACGGTGGTGGCGCCCAGCTTGCCTTGCGACAGTACGAACGGCAAGTCGCGGCGGCTGACCTTCATGGCGTCGGGCGAGGTGCCCAGCAATTCCAGTTGTTCGGGCGACAGGCCCACGCAGATCTTGCCGCCGATGATGGCGATGGTGGCCGGTACGGCGCCGCCGTCACGGATGATCTGTTCCACTTCGCGCGCCATTTCCACGTTTTGCGGATATGGCATGCCGTGCGAAATGATGGTCGATTCCAGCGCCACGATGGCCTTGCCGGCCGCGCGCGCGTCGAGCACTTCTTGCGAGAACAAGAGGAAATTCTGTAATTGGGTCATGTCAGTCCTGTTGAAAGAGGGTAGGGGGAGGCGGCGCCAGGTCGGCGTCGTCGATATCGTCGAGTGCGCCGGCGGAAATCTGTGGGGAAACGGTGGCGGCCGATTCCAGGGTCATGGCGGCCAGCTTCAGGCCGCGCCGGCAAGCCAGTTTCAGATCGCTGCTGTCGTGGTACAGCGACCAGCAGACGGCGGCGGAAAATGCGTCGCCGGCGCCCGTCACGTCGACGGCGTCCACTTCGCGCGCGGCCAGGTGGACGATGGGCGCATCCAGGCTGTCGCCATCCGTGAAATACACGCCTTCGCCGCCGCAGGTGACGACCACCTGGCGCGCGCCCTGGCGCTGCACTTCGCGGCAGGCGGCGCGCAGGTCCGCTGCCGTGGGCAAGGCCCGCGCCACGCGCGTTTCCAGCTCGCCCCGGTTCAGGATCAGCAAATGCAAGCCCGTCAGGTCTTGCGGCAAATGCGCCATCTTCGGCTGCGAGACGGCGACGATGACGAGCGGCGTCGCATGGGCCCCATCCTGGCGCGCATCGTCCAGCAGGGCCTGCACGCTGTCGTGGCCGAGGTTCAGGTCGCAGACGGTGAGGGCGGCGGCGGCGCGCTGCGGCTGGCGGCTGTGCAGAAAGGCGGGAGTCAGCTGTTCGTACAGTTGCATGTTGGCCATCGCCAGCAGCATTTCGCCATGTTCGTCGAGCACGGCCGTGTAGGTGCCGCTGCTGGTGTTGCTCAGATGCAGGCTGCCGCGCATGTCGATGCCCGCGTCTTCCGCGTGCGTCTGCAGGGCGTGGCCGGCCGCATCGTCGCCCAGCGCCGTCAGCAGCGCCACGGGGATCGACAATCGGGCCAGGTTTTCCGCGATGTTGCGGCCCACGCCGCCAAACACTTCTTCCGAACGCACGGGATTCGAGGTGCCCATCTGCAAGGTGGCCAGGGTGCGCATCTTGCGGTCGAGGTTGGCGGCGCCTATGCACAGCACGGGACGGCTGTCGGGCAGCACGTAGGCGCGTCCCAGCAGGCGGCGCTCGCGTATGAGCCCGGCGATGTGGCCGGCGACGGCCGAGCGCGACAAGCCCAGCTCGCTTGCCAGGTCTTGCTGCGAGATGAAGGGGTTGTTGCGGATCAGCGTGTACAGCTGGTCTTTTTTATTGGTATCGGTCACAGGGTTTTCGCTGGGGTTTAAACATTTGTCTGTGACTGTAAACATTTGTCTTTGCAGTGTCAAGCCCGTGTCAAGTGTGCATGAAAAACCGACGTATGGAGCTTGTATGCATGCATTTTCCGGGGATGGCGGGCCTGGGCTTGCCTCGACTATAATGTCGGCCATTTATATTTGAATTGTATAAATGGGCAAGAAAAATGGTATTTGCCATACATATTCCGTTTGATGCATAGTGGCGGCAAATAGAAGCAATACGCATTTCGATATACCAGTAACACCATACATACCCGATACCTGGGCCGCAGCATCTTGCACTGCCGCGCAGGCAGCAACCCATCATCAATAGTCAATCAGAGGATAACCATGTCGAACAACACCCCTTTCCACGCCGCCGAAATCATCCGTGCCCGCGCTCCTGAAAATTTCAAGCCGCGCGTGGCGATGATCCTCGGTTCCGGCCTGGGCGTGTTGGCCGAGCAGATGACGGACGCCGTCAGCATCAGCTTTGACGAATTGCCGGGCTTCCCGATCAGCACCGTGCACGGCCATGCCGGCGAACTGGTGATCGGCACCCTGTCGGGTGTCGCCGTCGTCTGCATGAAGGGCCGTGGCCACTTCTACGAAGGCTATGGCATGGGCGTGATGACGAGCGCCATCCGCACCCTGAAACTGCTGGGCTGCGAAATGCTGTTCGTCACCAACGCCGCCGGTTCCCTGCGCCCTGAAGTGGACGCCGGCAGCCTGGTGGCCATCAGCGACCACATCAACCTGCTGCCAGGCACGCCGATGGTCGGCCCGAACGACGACCGCTTCGGCCCGCGCTTCTTCAGCATGGCCAACGCCTACGATGCGGACCTGCGCAATCTGGTCAAGGAAACGGCTGCTTCGAACGGCATCACCCTGCACGAAGGCGTGTTCGTCGCCTACCCTGGCCCGAACTTCGAGACGGCCGCTGAAATCCGCATGATGGCCCGCCTGGGCGCCGACACGGTCGGCATGTCCGTGGTGCCGGAAGTGGTGTCGGCCCGTCATTGCGACCTGAAAGTGGTGGGCGTATCGGTGATTACCAACCTGGCCGAAGGCATGTCGCCATTCGCCCTGTCGCACGAGCAAACCCTGAAGTACGCGGCCATCGGCGCGAAAGACCTGGTCAAGCTGATCCTGGCGTTCCTGGCCACCGTGGCCACCAAACCGCAAGCCTAAGCACTTTTTTACGCAGTAGCGGCGCGCCGGCCACCGGCGCTGCCGCGCGGCAGGCCGGGGAAATCCGGCCTACACTGTCCGCATCATCTTTGCATCACTCCATAAAGCGAGCCTTATCATGTCACGCGCATTTATCCTCCTGCTTGATTCCTTCGGCCTTGGCGCGACGCCAGACGCCGCCAAGTATGGCGACGCAGGTGCCAATACCTTTGGCCACATTGCCAGCACTGTCGCCAAAAGCGGCAAGACCTTGAAACTCCCGAACATGGAACGCCTGGGACTGGGCGCCGCGGCGCACCTGGCCAGCGGCGAATGGGCCACGGGCTTCGACCAGCGCGACGGTTTCACCGGCGCCTACGGCGCGGCGCGCGAGCGTTCCACCGGCAAGGACACGCAGAGCGGCCACTGGGAAATCGCCGGCGTGCCCGTCGAATTCGACTGGGGATATTTTCCCCGCACCACGCCGTCGTTCCCCGCCGACCTGACCGACAAGCTCAAGGCCATGTCCGGCGTGCCGGGCTTCCTCGGCGACTGCCACGCCTCGGGCACGGACATCATCAACAAGCATGGCGACGAGCACGTCGCCACCGGCAAGCTGATTATCTATACGTCGGGCGACTCGGTGATGCAGATCGCCGCGCACGAAGAATCGTTCGGCCTCGAGCGCCTGTACGAAGTGTGCGAGATGGCCTTCAAGCTGGTCGAGCCGTACAACATCGGCCGCGTCATCGCCCGTCCGTTCACGGGCAGCAACGGCAACTACACGCGCACGTCCAACCGCCACGACTACGCCGTCGCGCCACCCGCGCCGACCCTGCTCGACCACGTCAAGAATGCGGGCGGCGAAGTCGTCGGCCTGGGCAAGATCAGCGACATTTTCGCTACCCAGGGCATCTCGCGCGTCGTCAAGGGCGTCGACAACATGGCCCTGTTCGAAGCGCTGTTGAAGACGGCCGATGAAGTGCAGGACAAGTCGCTCACCTTCGTGAACTTCGTCGATTTCGACCAGGCGTTCGGCCACCGCCGCAACGTCGAAGGCTATGCCGACGCGCTGCGCGAAATGGATGCGCGCCTGCCGGAATTCATGACCAAGCTCAAGGAAGGCGACCTGGTCGTGATCACCGCCGACCATGGCTGCGACCCGACCTGGCACGGCTCCGACCACACCCGCGAACACATTCCGATGATCTTCTTCGGTCCCGGCGTCGCCCCGCGCGCACTGGGTATTTCCGAGACCTTCTCCGATATTGGCCAAACCCTCGCCAAGCACCTTGGCGTACCACCACTTGCTAATGGAACCAGCTTGTTATGACACTCATGCACCCCGAATTCAAGCGTAACGAGGCCGTTGGCCTCGACCTGGGCTGGATCAACCAGATCCGCGTCAACCGCGCCGCGACGGACCGCCGCGCGGCCAGCCTGGCGAATCGTCGTACGGTGAAAAAGGAATACCAGGCCGCCTGGCTGGTGAAAGCCATCCAGATGATCGACCTGACCACCCTGGGCGGCGACGATACGCCGGGCAGAGTCGAACGCCTGTGCATGAAGGCCATGCGCCCGTTGCGCGCCGACCTGATGGCAGCGTTGGGCCTGACCGACTTAAGCACCGGCGCCGTGTGCGTGTACCACGAGATGATTCAGCCGGCCGTGAAAGTCATCCAGGGCCGTTTGCCCATCGCCGCCGTGTCGACGGGCTTCCCGGCCGGCCTGACGAGCATGGAAACGAAGCTGCGCGAGATCGAACTGTCGGTCGCCGCAGGTGCTTCCGAGATCGATATCGTCATCACGCGCCAGCACGTCCTGAACGGCAACTGGCAAGTGCTGTATGACGAAATGCTCGCTTACCGCAAGGCGTGCGGCGAAGCGCACGTGAAGGCGATTCTCGCCACGGGCGACTTGCTGACCATGGAAAACGTGGCCAAGGCGTCGTGGGTCTGCATGATGGCAGGCGCCGATTTTATCAAGACCTCCACCGGTAAAGAGGGCGTGAACGCCACCATTCCCGTGGCCCTGACGATGGTGCGCACGATCCGCGAATACCACGAGCAGACGGGCTTCAAGGTGGGCTTCAAGCCGGCCGGCGGCGTCAGCTCGGCCAAGAGCGCGCTGCAATACCTGACCCTGATGAAGGAAGAACTGGGCAACGAATGGCTGCAGCCGCACCTGTTCCGCATCGGCGCTTCCAGCCTGCTGACCGACATCGAGCGCCAGCTCGAGCACTACGTCACCGGCAGCTACTCGGCCAATCATCGTCACGCACAACCTTAAAGCACATTCGTCATGACTACAATTAACGAGATTCTCAATACTATGGACTACGGCCCTGCTCCCGAAAGTCAAAAAGAAGCGCAGGCGTGGCTCGATGGCCACCAGCGCACATTCGGTTTGTTCATCGACAATGCCTGGAGCGCGCCGGCGGAACTGTTCGCCTCGACCAATCCTGCCGACGGCACGCAGCTGGCCGAACTGACGCAAGCGAGCGACGCCGACGTGGAACGCGCCGTGGAAGCGGCGCGCCGCGCGCTGCCCGTCTGGCAAGGCATGGGCGGCCACGGCCGCGCGAAAGTCATGTACGCACTGGCCCGTTTGCTGCAAAAGCACTCGCGCCTGTTCGCCGTGCTGGAAACCCTGGACAACGGCAAGACCATCCGCGAGACGCGCGATATCGACCTGCCGCTGGCCGCGCGCCATTTCTACCATCACGCCGGCTGGGCGCAGTTGCAGTCGGAAGAATTCGCCGACTACCGCGCCGTGGGCGTGGTAGGCCAGATCGTGCCGTGGAATTTCCCCCTGCTGATGCTGTCGTGGAAAATCGCCCCGGCCCTGGCGGCCGGTAACACGGTGGTCTTCAAGCCGGCAGAATTCACGTCGCTGACCGCCATGCTGTTCGCCGAACTGTGCGTGCAGGCAGGCGTGCCGGCCGGCGTCGTCAACATCGTCACCGGCGACGGACGCGTGGGCTCGGCCATCGTCAACCATCCTGGCGTCGACAAGATCGCCTTTACGGGTTCGACGGAAGTGGGCCGTTTGATCCGCGAGGCGACGGCCGGCAGCGGCAAGAAGCTCTCCTTGGAATTGGGCGGCAAGTCGCCGTTCATCGTCTTTGAAGACGCGGACCTCGATGGCGCCGTGGAAGGCCTGGTCGATTCGATCTGGTTCAACCAGGGACAAGTCTGCTGCGCCGGATCGCGCCTGCTGGTGCAGGAATCGGTCCAGGAGCGCTTCCTGAACAAGGTACGCGCCCGCATGGAAAACCTGCGTCTGGGCTCGCCGCTGGACAAATCGATGGACGTGGGCGCGCTGGTCGATCCGGTACAGCGCCAGCGCATCGCCGCGCTCGTCGATTCGGCCCGTGCCGAAGGCTGCGACGTGTGGCAACCGGCGTGCGAATTGCCGGCCGACGGTTCGTGGTTCCCGCCGACCCTGATCACGGGCGCGTCGACGTCGGCCGCCGTGGCGCAGGCAGAAATCTTCGGCCCCGTGCTGGTGGCCATGAGCTTCCGCACGCCGCCAGAAGCGGTGCAACTGGCGAACAACACGGTGTACGGCCTGGCCGCCAGCGTGTGGACCGAGTCGATCAGCCTGGCGCTGGACATTGCGCCCGCCATCAAGGCTGGCGTGGTATGGATCAACAGCGCCAACCAGTTCGATGCGGCCTGCGGCTTCGGCGGCTACCGCGAATCGGGATTTGGCCGTGAAGGCGGCCGCGAAGGCATGCTGGAATACATGACGGCCCTGGCCGAAGATGCGCGTCCGGCCCTGCCGGTGGTGGAAGCGAAAGCCAAGGCCAATGTGAAGCCGGCGCCAGCCGATCCGTTCGCCATCGACCGCACGGCCAAGATGTACATCGGCGGCAAGCAGGCGCGCCCTGACAGCGCCTACAGCGCGCCAGTGTTTGGTGCAAATGGCGCCCTGCTGGCCGAAGTGGGCGTGGGCAGCCGCAAGGACATCCGCAACGCCGTCGAAGCGGCCCACAAAGCGTCCGGCTGGACCAGCGCCACGGCGCACAACCGCGCGCAAGTGCTGTTCTACATCGCCGAAAACCTGGCAGCGCGCGCCGACGAATTCGCCGCCCGCATCGCCGCCATGACGGGCAGTAAAAATCCCGAGAAGGAAGTGCAGGCATCGATCGAACGCCTGTTCTACTACGCCGCCTGGGCCGACAAGTACGACGGCCTGGCGCACCAGCCGCCAACCAAGGGCATCACCGTGGCGCTGAACGAAGCGGTCGGCGTGATCGGCATCGTCTGCCCGAACGAAGCGCCGTTGCTGGGCTTTATTTCGCTCGTGGCCCCTGCCATCGCGCTGGGCAACCGCGTGGTGGTGGTGCCGTCGGAAGCGCACCCGCTCTCCGCGCTGGACCTGTACCAGGTCTTCGACACGTCCGACTTGCCGGGCGGCGTCGTCAACATCATCAGCGGCAATGCCGATGAACTGGCGCGCACCCTGGCCACGCACGCCGACATCGACGCCGTCTGGCGCCATGACGGATCCGCTGACGGTTGCGCGGAAGTCGAGCGCCTGTCGGCCGGCACCCTGAAGCGCACCTGGGTCGGCGGCGCCAAGGGCCGCGACTGGTACAGCGCCGCCCAAAGCGGCGGTCGCGCCGTGCTGGCGCATGCGTCGCAAGTGAAAAACGTGTGGATTCCTTACGGCGTCTAAGTTTGTAAAGCAGGATAGTGGGGCCGGTTCTTCCGCGCAGCGATGCGCCGGGGCGCCGGCCCCAAATTGCTTTCGCCAGCAAGCTGCGTAGGTCGGATTAGCCCGCAGGGCGTAATCCGACAAGGCCGCTGGATCGACATCAGCATTTGAATAGGACATCGGGAGCTATCATGTTTCTAACTCAGGAAATCATTCGCAAGAAGCGCGACAAGGGCGTATTGAGCGCCGAGGAAATCCAGTTTTTCGTGCGTGGCATCACTGACGGCAGCGTCAGCGAAGGCCAGATCGCGGCGCTGGGCATGGCCGTCTATTTCAACGACATGAACATGGACGAGCGCGTGGCGTTCACGCTGGCCATGCGCGATTCCGGCCACGTGCTGGACTGGCGCTCGCTGAACCTGCCGGGCCCCATCGTCGACAAGCATTCGACGGGCGGCGTGGGCGACGTGGTCTCCCTGCTGCTGGGCCCCATGGTCGCCGCGTGCGGCGGCTACGTGCCGATGATCTCGGGCCGCGGCCTGGGCCACACGGGCGGCACCCTCGACAAGTTCGACGCCATTCCAGGTTACTGCACCGTGCCGGACAATGAACTGTTCCGCAAGGTGGTGCAGGATATCGGCGTGGCCATCATCGGCCAGACGGCGCAGCTGGCGCCGGCCGACAAGCGTTTCTACAGCATCCGCGACGTCACCGCCACGGTGGAATCGGTGGCCATGATCACCGGCTCCATCCTGTCGAAGAAACTGTCGGCGGGGCTGGACGCGCTGGTGATGGACGTGAAAGTGGGTACGGGCGCCTTCATGCCGACCTACGACAAGTCGGTGGAACTGGCCGAGAGCATCGTCGCCGTCGGCAATGGCGCGGGCATGCAGACGTCGGCCATTCTGACGGACATGAACGAATCGCTGGCGCCGTACGCGGGCAATGCGCTGGAAGTGCGCGGCGCCATGGATTACCTGACGGGCCGTTCGCGTCCCGCGCGCCTGCATGAAGTGACCCTGGCGCTGTGCGCCGAGATGCTGGTGCTGGGCGGCCTGGCCGCGACCGAAGAGGAGGCGCGCGTGAAATTGATGGCGGCCCTCGATTCGGGCGAGGCGGCCGAGCGCTTTGCGCGCATGGTGTCGGCACTGGGCGGCCCGGCCGACCTCGTCGACAATCCGGACAAGCACCTGGAGCAGGCGCCGTTCATCGTGCCGGCGCCAGCGTTGTCGGCCGGCTTTGCCAACGTGCGCGATTGCCGCGCCATCGGCCTGGCCGTCGTGGCCCTGGGCGGTGGCCGCCGCCGTCCGACCGACAGCATCGATTTCGCCGTCGGCCTGACGGACCTCGTGGGCCTGGGCGAGCAAGTGGCCGTGGGCCAGCCGCTGGCCATGGTGCACGCGCGCACGGAAGCGGCGGCGCAGCAAGCCGTCAGGGAAATCCAGGAAGCGTATGCCATCAGCGCCGTGGCGTTGACGGCCAATCCCGTGATTTATCGTACGATACGACCTTAAATTAAACCCAGAGGCAAAGTCTGGGGTCGTACCCTCAGGGTACGACCCCGGCATCTCGCTGCTGGGGTTGAAAAGAAAAATCAAATGAACAACCAAGAACTGATCGCCGAAGCCAATGCCGGCCGTGAACTGGCCTACGCGCCATACTCGCGCTTTAAAGTGGGCGCGGCGCTGCTGTGCAAGGATGGCCGCGTCTTCCGCGGCTGTAACGTGGAAAACGCCGCCTATGGCCTGTGCAACTGCGCCGAGCGCACGGCGTTTTTCAGTGCCATCGCGCATGGCTGCAAGCCGGGCGACTTCGCCAGGCTGGCCGTCACGGGCGATACGGCCGAACCGATCTCGCCGTGCGGCGCCTGCCGCCAGGTGATCTTCGAGATGGGCGGCGCCGATTTGCCGGTGATCCTGACGAACCTGAAAAACGATGTCATGGAAGTGACGGCGGGCTGGCTGCTGCCGCACGGCTTCGGCAATTCCGACCTGGACATGAAGTAACAGGATCCGCTTGAACAAGACGATAGACATCCAGGCCGCCGTGGCGATTGCGGCGGCCGAAGCCATGGCGGCCAAGACGCAAGGTACATTTGGCGTGGGCGGCGTGCTGCTCGATGGCGCCGGCAACGTGCTGCAATCGATGCACAACAACGTCGTGCGCCAGGGTCTGGTGTTCGACCCCACGGCGCATGGCGAGCGCCAGCTGGTGGACTGGTATTTCGCCGAGCGGGCCAAGGGCGTGCCCTTGCCGCCGCCGGGGGAACTGACCATCGTCACCTCGCTCGACCCCTGCTGCATGTGCACGGGGGCGATATTGGCCGCCGGTTTCAACGTGGTGGTGGCCGCGCCCGACGTCAAGGCGGGCATCAATTATGATGGCAGCGCCACGTTCAAGGCCTTGCCGGCGCCGCTGCGGGCGCAGGCCGGCCGCAGCTTTTACTACCCGGCCGTGCGCGGCGCCACCGAATATGCGCGCCTGCCTTCCGGCGCCGCACCCAAATCTTTTTTCATCGGCAAGAGCATCCACGAGGCGACGCAGGCTCTGTGTTCGCTCGTGTTCGAGGCCACATCGGCGCAGGTGATGCAGCTGCTGAACGCGGGCGACGACGTCCCCCTGCGCGATCCGGCCGCCTTGCCGTCCGAACATGCCGTGGTGCGCGCCCTGCGCCGCCGCTATCCCGACGCCCTGACTTACCGCTGCGAGCCGCACGCGCCCGATGCGGGCCTGGCGCCCTTCCTGCAGGCGGCCATGGAGCAGGATATGCGCGATGGCGGCCAGGGCGACGCTGCCGCCTTGCTCGACTCCTTCGGCAACCTGCTGCTGTGCATGCCGGGCAAGGTGAGCCAGTCCGCCATCCGCACCCCGTTCATGGAGTGCACGCGCCAGTACGCGCAATTGCGCTTCGAGTTGATGGCGAGCGCCGATCCTGCGCTGCAGGAAGAATTCAAGAGTTACCTGGGCCACCCCAAGCACGGCACCTTCGTGCTGGCCATCGGCCCGGATGACGGCGCCGCCAGTTTCATGACCCTGGGCGCCTACGGCTCCACCATGGAAGGGGCGCTGCCGGAGAATAATCCCGCACAGCTCCAGTACGTGCGCCCGGCCATGGAGGAAGACGCGCTGCTGGCGCTGTGCGAGTCGATGCCGCCGCTGTACCGCAAGCTGATACGCATCCGCCCGCGTCAGGTGGCGAGCCAGGACTTGATCAGCGCCTTGGCCTAGGCGTCATCATCCGGCAGGTTTTTCAGCAAGAAGTCGCGCACGTTTTCACCGGCCACGCGGCGGATCTGCGCTTCCGACAGGCCCGCGTCGAGCAGCGCCTGCGTCAAGCGTGGCAAGCCGGCCGCATCGATGGCCGTGGTGACGGCGCCGTCGAAGTCCGAGCCATAGGCCACGTGTTCGGCGCCGATCAGCTTTACCGTGTACTGGATGGCGCGCGCGATGGACGCCACGTCCTTGCCGCAGACGGCCGTATTCCAGAAGCCGATGCCCACCAGGCCACCCTGGGCGGCGATGCGTTTCAGTTGTGCGTCGCTCAGGTTGCGGCCGTTGGCGCACGTGCCGCGCACGCCCGTGTGCGACACCATCACGGGGCGTTTCGCCATCGTCAACACGTCGTCGATGGTGGCCGGCGAGGCGTGCGCCAGGTCGACGATCATCTTGCGCTGCTCCATGGCGCGCAGCCATTGCTTGCCCAGCGGCGTCAGGCCGCCTTTCTTCAAGCCATGCTGGGAGCCGGAGATTTCCGTGTCGAAGAAATGCGTGGGCGCGGCCATGCGGTAGCCGGCCTGGTACAGGGTATCGAGGTTGTCCAGTTTTCCTTCCAGCGCATGCGCGCCTTCCAGGGTCAGCCAGCCGGCCAGCAAGGCGGGGTCTTTTTCGCGCGCGGCGATGAAGCTGCGCAGCTGGGCGCGGCTGCCGATGACCCGCACCTTGCCATCGCTTTTGGCCGCTTGCTGGCGCAGCTCGTCGGCCTGGTAAGTGGCGCGCGCCAGCAGGCTGTTCCAGGTGGCGGGCGGCAAGCCTTGCGCCACCACCAGCGCCGTGATGTTGTCCGTGTCGCTGCCATTGCGCTCGATATTCATCTTGCGCGGCGTCTTGGTGACGACGGAAAACGCTTGCAACGCCACGTTGGCCCGCCGCAGGCGGGGGAAGTCGACATGCCCGCGCTGGCTGTCGCGGTTCAGATTGCGTTGCCACAGCAGGCTGTCGGCGTGCAGGTCGGCGATCCACAGGCTCTCGTGCAGGGCCGTAGTGGCTGCCGATGGCGCCTTGCCGGACGGGGGATGGACGCGGTTGAGATGTTCGTCGACGAGGACGGGAGCGGACAGGAAACCGCCGATCAGCGCAAGGCTGGCGGCGGTGAGGCTACTGATAATCATTGTTCTCCGTTTTACCATGGATCGTAGGTGCCCAGACTCCAGATATGGCCTTCCGGGTCGCGGCAGGTAAAGCCCCGTCCGCCGTAATCTTCATCCTTGATGTCGAGCACGATCTCTGCGCCCGCTTCGCGCGCGCTGCGGTAGACGGCGTCGGCATCGTTGACGACCAGGTAGCAGCTTTGCGTATTGGCGCCGCCGATGTCGCCAGGCAGTTTCATCAGGCGGCCATAGTCGCTGTCGATGGCTGGCGCCACCATGACCATGCCATTGCCAAAGCTCAGTTGCGCATGGGCGACGCCACCGTTGCCATCAGGCACGATCAATTGTTTTTCAAAACCGAGCGCCTTGCATAGCCATTCGATGGCGGCGGGCGCGTCGCGGTAACGCAGGCAAGGAATGGTTGTGTTTGCTGTCGCTTTTGCTGTCGTGATCATCAGAAAACTCCTATGGCTGTGGGGGAGTAGCTTCGATCATGGATACCGTCTGGCGTTCCATATCCCTGCCATCCATGGGGATAGGCTTGATGCCCGTCAGTGCTACGCCCATCCATAGTGCCATAGAACAATCAATGCACTCTTGCCACGACGCAAATTTTTATTGCGGCGACTGCTGCGAGCCCGGTACTTTTTCGTCTGCGCCGGCATCGTCGCCGTTGCTTGCCCATTTCAGCAGCATGACGAGGGCAAACAGCATGATGGCCAGCGGCAAGATGGTGATCACGAACGCCATGCCCAGGCAGCATGCCAGCAGCATGGGCCAGGACATGGCGCGCAAGGCGGCCATGCCCTGGCGCGTGTAAGCGCACAGCTCGTTCCAGAAAGCGCTGAAGGAAGTGCTGCCCGGTGCCGAATTGATGTCTTTCATGCCGTTCTCCTGTCGTGTTGGTGCCGCTGCCGTATGCATGCTGGCGATGAAGCCACTATAGGCAAAACGGTGCTGCCAGGTATCGCGTATGCGACGAATGGCAGGAATGGCGGAGCGAACGGCGACAAAACGGGACAAGCGGTTAGTCGAATACCTTGAGTTTCAGCTGGAAACTGAGGGCGCCATACAGGCGGTCCTTGTAGGACGGCACGATGGCGATATTCACGCCCACGCGCTGGTATTCATAGCTGATGGTGGGGACCAGGGCCGGGAACCAGCCGCCATCGCGCATCTTCGGATAGCCGCTGAAGCCGCCAACGACGGCGCCCACGCGCAGCGGACCCACCTTGATGGGCTGGTAGTACACGCCCAGGTAGTTCGAGTAGGCGCGGTCGCTATTGTAGAAGCGGCCAGCCGTGACCGACGCGACCGTGGAAAAGCGGTATTCGGCGCCCAGGCCCGGATTGCTGTCGTTCAAATTCTTGTCGCGCTGAAAGTGATACGAATAGAAGCCCGCGTTGAGCCAGGTTTCGCTGAGGGGCTGGTTGTCGATCATGTTAAACACATCGGCGTGCGCGCCGCAGGCATATGCCAGCATCAGTGCGCCTAGGGACAATCGTTTCATGCGTGCTTCATCCTTATGATTTCATACTCGGTGGGCTGGCCTCGTCTGGCGCTGCCGCGATCGTATCACCAAGTTGGCTGTGCTTCTATGCAATATTGAAAGGGCGGAACAGACGGCTGTTTGCCCGTCTGTTGGCAGCGTCATCCCCATGGCTTGCGCGTTCTCCGGGCAGCGACAGGGGAGTGATTCTCATTTTGCAACTAAGTTTGCATTAATGTTACAAAAGTTGTTGGTTTGAGACATGTCAAAGTCGATGGATATGATATTCTGGCGTCAAGTTAATTTTCTTTTTTGAAATAAAATGTCAATCATGCCTAAATCATCATTCGTACTCGTTCTGTCGACCGTGTTTGCCGCCAGCGCCGCGCAAGCCGGTGTTGTCGATTTGGGCATCGGTGGCGCCAATTTGTATTCCCTGAGCAACTTCAGCGCGTCCGGCAGCGATGTCGAAGGCGGCGTGCTGGTGGCCGGTAACCTGACGGCGTCGAACTATTCTGTCAATGACAAGAACAAGGACGCCTATGTCACGCACGGCAATACCGGCTATGCGCTGGTCGTTGGCGGCAATCTGAACTACAGCTCCGGTTCTATCAAGAACGGCAATTACTTTGTCGGCGGCAGCACGACGACGAGCAGCGTGGGCCTGAACACGGCGACCAGGACGACGACGTCGCCCGTATCGTTTGCCTCCACCTCGGCCCAGCTGAAAAATACCTCGACCTCGCTGGCGAACGTGGCGTCCACGGGCAGCAGTTCCGTAGCTTATGGCGGCATGACGCTCACGGGTGGCACGGGCGGCGTGCAAGTGTTCGACCTGACTTCCGCAGCTCTGGGCGGGGTGAACAACTTCAAGTTCAGCAACCTGCACACGAACGACACCCTGATCCTCAATATCAGCGGCACGAACGTGAACCTGTCCGGCGGCTACGGCGATTTCAGCAAATATAATGTGCTGTACAACTTCTATGAAGCGCAGACGATCACCTTGAACGGCGTGGGCCTGTACGGCAGCATCCTGGCGCCGCTGGCGACCATGGCCGGTGGCAATGGCCAGATCAACGGCGACGTGGTGGTGGGTAACTGGGCTTCGAACATCCAGGTCAACGCCAGCCATTCTTTCAACGCCACCAACGTGGCCGGTTATGTCTCGGCCGTGCCGGAACCGGAAACCTATGCGATGCTGCTGGCAGGCCTGGGTCTGGTCGGCTTCATGGCGCGCCGCCGCAAGAGCAAGACGGCAGCGTAAGCGTTCGCGCCGTTCAGGAAACCGCCTTTCAAGGCGGTTTTTTTTCGCCTGCCGGCGGCATGGAGACGGCCGCCAATACCATGTGCGCGATCAGGGTTTCCGCATCCTCGTAATCCTTGCGCGTGAGCTGCCTGCGCTCCAGCACCAGTGCCATCTGCGCCGAAAAATCCGCATACGATTGCGTCATGGCCCAGATGGCGAACATCAGGTGCGTGGCATTGACGGGCGCGATCCTGCCGGCCGCGATCCACGCTTCGAAGACGGCGATATCCTTGCGCAGCAGGGGCACGACTCTTTCTCGTATCTGCGCGCCGTACAGGGGCGCGCCATTGATCACTTCCAGCGCATACACGCGCGAAGCCCACGGCTGTTCGCGCGAAAAACGCAGCTTGGCGCCGATGTAGGCGCGCAGCACGTCGCGCGGCTCGTCGTGTGCATTGGCCAGCATGTCCATGCGTGCCAGCCAGTCGTCGAGCACGTCGTCGAGCACGCGCTGGTACAGCAGCTGCTTGGACGGGAAGTAATACATCAGGTTCTGCTTCGACAGGCCGGCCCGCTCGGCGATGGTGGCGATCGATGCGCCTTCGTAGCCGCTTTCCGCGAACGCGCGCACGGCTTGCTCGAGGATGTCCGCTTCCAGGCGGTCGCGGTTTTGCAGGCGCCGGCCGCCGGCATTTTTCACGGGAAGGGCTGGGGATTTGTCGCTGGCCATGGCGGGTTCTTTAGCGTGGACGGATCGATTGCAGGAATGCCTGCAGCACGGGGGTATCGGTGTAGGCCACGTTGAAGCGGAACCACACCGTCTCGGGCGCGCGCAGCATGAAAAATTCGTTCGGCGACAGCAGGATGCCCGCCTTCAAGGCCATGTCGGCGATGATCTTGCCATTCCATTCCGGCGTCTGGATAGTGGGCCAGCCGGCGCTGACGAACATGCCGCCGCGCGGACGCGCCACGGGCGCCATGCCCGCTTGCGCCAGGCAGTCGATGCTGCGCTCGCGGGCCGCATCGAGCTGCGCCACCAGCCGTTCCACCATGCGCTTGTAGGGCCGCGCGGACACGGCGTGGTAGACGGCGCGCTCGTTGATTTCCGACGTCGTCAGTCCCGCCAGCATTTTTACGCGCACCAGTTCGGCCACCAGCGACGGCGAGGCGCAGATCGAGCCCACGCGCAGCACGGGCGACAGGGTCTTGGAAAAACTGCCCACGCGGATCACGCGGCGCAAGCCATCCATGGCCGCCAGCGATGCTTCGCCGCGCGCCGCCAGTTCGCGGTAGATATCGTCTTCCACCAGCCAGAAATCGAATTGCTCGGCCAGTGCCAGCAGGCGGTGCGTTTGCGCCTGGCTGAGCGACGTGCCGAGTGGATTTTGCAGCACCGTGTTGACGAACATCAGCTTGGGCTGCGTGCGCGCGGCCTCGCTGGCCAGCGCATCGAGGTCGAGGCCCGCCTCGCCGCGTGCAATGCCCACGGGGATGCAGCCGTGGTGGCGGATCAGCGACTGCAGATTGCTGTAGCCGGGATCTTCCACCAGCACCGTGTCGCCCGGCTTGGTCAGGCTGCGCAGGATCAGATCGAAGGCGTGGGTGGCGCCATGCGTCAGCAAGACCTGGTCCGGCTCCACCTGGAACAGCTCTTCCGACAGGCTGGTGGCCAGGTGTTGGCGCAACGAAGGAAATCCGAGCGGGTGGCCATAGCCGCGCAAGCGGCTGGCGGGTATGCGCATGGCCTGGCGCACGGCGTCGAGCACGGTCGCCTCGCCATACATCTCGGGCGGCAGCCAGCCCGCACCCACGGGCAGGGCCTCGGACACGCCAGAATACAGGTCCGGCGTGAGGGCGTCGATGGCGGTGGGACTCGCATGTACGGTGCTCTGTGGCGTAGCGGCGATATCGTGGCGCGCGACAAAATAGCCGGAACCGCGGCGCGACGACAGCAGGCCCAGATTGACCAGGCGGTCGTACGATTCGACGACGGTAAACGTCGACACCCCATTGCAGCGGGCGAACTGGCGCACGGACGGCATGCGCGTGCCGATGCGCAGGGCGCGGCTGCCCACCATGACGCTGATGGCGATGACGATCTGCTCGACCAGGCCGCCCTTCTTCTGGCGGTCGATGTCCAGCACGGGCCAGCCGGTAGATTGCTCGGGGGCATCGTCTGTGCTGTCGCTGTGCTTCACGGTGGCTCCTTATGCTGCCTTGCACAAAAAAAACTGTAGTGGTTTTTCGACCTGTACGGTTGGGATACTTTGCCGTTTGTGTATCTGTGCCATTGGGGATGGCCTGTCTATTATTACATCAGCTTTTTGCCAACTGGTAAATTATTTTACGCTTCGTCAAAAACGATCCTGGCGCCGCGCCAGCCCATCCCAAGGAGAAGGTCATGAACGAAACAAGGCCGGAATCGATGTCGGCATTCTGGATGCCGTTTACGAATAACCGCGATTTCAAGGCCAACCCGCGCTTGCTCGTGTCGGCTGAAGGCATGTACTACAAGGACGTCGACGGCAACGCCATCCTCGATGGCACGGCCGGCCTGTGGTGCGTGCCCTGCGGCCATGCGCAGCCAAAAATCGTCGGCGCCATCCGCGAGATGGTGGGCCAGCTTGACTTCGCGCCCACGTTCCAGATGGGCCATCCGGCCGCCTTCGACCTGGCGGAAAAACTGATGGATTACACGGGGCATAAATTTGGCCACGTGTTTTATACGAACTCCGGTTCCGAAGCCGTCGACACGGCGTTGAAGATAGCGCTGGCTTATCACCGGGCGCGCGGCGAGGGCGCACGCACCCGATTGATCGGCCGCGAACGCGGTTATCACGGCGTGGGCTTCGGCGGCATTTCCGTGGGCGGCATCGGCGGCAACCGCAAGACCTTCGGCCCCTTGCTGCCCGGCGTGGACCACTTGCCGCACACGCATAACCTGGACAAGAATGCTTACACGGTGGGCGAGCCCGAATACGGCACCCACCTGGCCGATGAACTGGAACGCATCGTCGCCCTGCACGACGCCTCGACGATCGCCGCCGTCATCGTGGAACCGGTGGCCGGTTCCACGGGCGTGCTGATCCCGCCGAAAGGCTATCTGAAACGCTTGCGCGAACTGTGCACCAAGCATGGCATCCTCCTGATCTTCGATGAAGTCATCACGGGCTTCGGCCGCATGACGACGCCGTTCGCCGCCGATTATTTCGACGTCGAGCCTGACCTGATGACGACGGCCAAAGGCCTGACCAACGGCATGGTGCCGATGGGCGCCGTGTTCAGCAAAAAACATATCCACGACGCCTTCATGGACGCGCCAGCCGGCATCGAGCTATTCCACGGTTACACGTATTCCGGCCACCCGCTGGCCTGCGCCGCCTCGCTGGCGACCCTGCAAGTGTTCGAGGAACAGGACATCCTTGGTCACGCGAAAAACATGCAGGCGTATTGGAGCGACGCCGTGCACTCCCTGAAAGGCTTGCCGCACGTGATCGACTTGCGCAGCATCGGCCTGATCGCCGGCATCGAGCTCGACCCCATCGCCGGCAAGCCCGGCACGCGCGCCTTCAACGCCTTCAAGCAGGCCTTCGCCGACGGCGTGCTGATACGCACGACGGGCGACATCATCGCCCTGTCGCCGCCGCTGGTGCTGGAAAAACAGCATGTCGACGAGTTGTTTGGCAAGCTGGCCAAGGTACTTAAAAATCTCGATTGAACGGCAAACCCAAAACAACATCCGGGGTCAGACCCGCCGGGGTTATGCGTCCCAATGGGGCGCATAACAATCTCGAAGAGACTGACCCGGCGCTTGATTCGGGTTTAACAAAAGAAAGTGCATCATGACTGATCTCGACACCATCACCCACTACATCAACGGCGCCAAAGTCGACACCCAGAGTGGCCGCTACGGCGACGTCTACAACCCCGCCCTCGGCGAACCCGTGGCCAGGGTGGCGCTGGGCACCGTGGAAGACGTCGACGCGGCCGTGCAGGCGGCCGCCGCCGCCTTCCCCTCGTGGTCCGCCACGCCGCCCTTGACGCGTGCCCGTGTCCTGTTCCGCTACCTGCAACTGTGCCAGCAGCATACGGACGAATTTGCCGCCATGCTCACGCGCGAGCATGGCAAGACCTTTGCCGATGCGCAGGGCGAGGTGGCGCGCGGCATCGAGATGGTGGAATTTGCCGTCGGCATCCCGCAGTTGCTGAAAGGCGAATTCACGGACCAGATTTCGCGCGGCATCGACGCCTGGTCCATGCGCCAGGCGCTCGGCGTGGTGGCCGGCATCACGCCATTCAATTTCCCCGTGATGGTGCCGATGTGGATGTTCCCCGTCGCCATCGCCTGCGGCAATACCTTTGTCCTGAAACCGTCCGAGCGCGATCCATCGGCCTCTTTGTTGCACGCGAAACTGCTGAAGGAAGCGGGCTTGCCCGACGGCGTCTTCAACGTGGTACAGGGCGACAAGGTCACTGTCGACGCCCTGCTCGACCATCCTGTCGTGCAGGCGGTCAGCTTTGTCGGCTCGACGCCGATCGCCGAATACATCTATGCGCGCGGCAGCGCCAGCGGCAAGCGCGTACAAGCCTTGGGCGGCGCAAAAAATCACATGGTGGTCATGCCCGACGCGGACATGGACATGACGGTCGATGCGCTGATCGGTGCGGCCTACGGTTCGGCGGGCGAACGCTGCATGGCCATCTCCGTCGTGGTGGCCGTGGGCGACGCGGGCGACAAATTGATCGATGCACTGGCAACGCGCACGGCCGCACTGAAAGTGCGCGACGGCATGGAGGATGGTGCGGAAATGGGACCGGTCGTGTCCTTGGCCGCCAAGCAGCGCATCGAAAAACTCATCGCCTCGGGCGTGGAGCAGGGCGCGACCCTGGTGGTCGATGGCCGCAACCACGTGGTGCCGGGCCGCGAGAACGGCTTCTTTGTCGGCGGTACCTTGTTCGACCACGTCACGCGCGACATGAACATCTACAAGGAAGAAATTTTCGGCCCCGTGCTGTGCGTGCTGCGCTGTCCAGACGTGGTGCACGCGGTGGAACTGATCAACGCCAACGAGTATGGCAACGGCGTGGCCATCTACACGCGCGACGGCGGCGTGGCGCGCGAATTCGTGCGCCAGATCCAGGTCGGCATGGTGGGCGTCAATATCCCCTTGCCCGTGCCGATGGCCTTCAACAGCTTCGGCGGCTGGAAGCGCAGCATGTTTGGCGACCACCACGCCTATGGCCCCGAAGGCGTGCGTTTCTACACGCGCCACAAGGCCGTGATGCAGCGCTGGCCGAACACGGCAAGCGCTGGTGTGGAATTTGCTTTTCCCCAGATGAAGTAAGGGTTTCAAATCACAAGCCGGCCGCACATAACAAGAGGAATACGCGATGATCGAGTCTTTGAACTATTTGCCCCATCCCGCCCTGCCCAACGAAGAACTGGCGGGCCATTTCACGGACCTGGCGCCGCCGCTCACGGCGCGCCAGGCCGCCATCGAAAGCGCCCGCTGCCTGTATTGCTACGACGCGCCGTGCAGCCGTATCTGCCCGTCCGAAATCGACGTGGCCAGCTTCATCCGCAACATCCACGACAAGAACATCAACGGCGCCGCCGCCGGCATCCTGAAACAGAACATCCTGGGCGGCAGCTGCGCCAGGGTCTGTCCGACGGAAATCCTGTGCGAAGACGTCTGCGTGCGCAATCACGACGCGGAAGGCCAGCCCGTCAAGATCGGCCTCTTGCAGCGCTACGCCGTCGATCACATGCATTTTGCACAGCACCCGTTCCAGCGGGCGGCCGCCACGGGCAAGACGATAGCCATCGTCGGCGCGGGGCCGGCCGGTTTGTCGTGCGCGCACCGCCTGGCCATGCTGGGCCACGATGTGGTGATCTTTGAAAAGGAAGACAAGGCGGGTGGTTTGAATGAATACGGCATCGCCAAGTACAAGCTGACGGACGACTTCGCCCAAAAGGAAATCGACTTCCTGCTCGATATCGGCGGCATCGAGATCCGATGTCGCCACGCGCTGGGCGAGAACGTGCAGCTGCGCGACTTGCACGCGCAGTACGACGCCGTCTTCCTGGGACTGGGCCTGGGCGCCAGCCGCAAGCTGGGCTTGACGGGCGAAGATGCGCCGGGCTTGCTGGCCGCCGTCGATTATATTAGCGCGCTGCGCCAGGCGGACGACCTGGCCGCGCTGCCCGTGCCGAAACGCGCGATTGTGATCGGCGCCGGCAATACGGCCATCGACATGGCCGTGCAGATTCAGCGCTTGGGCGCCGAGGAAGTCACCCTCGTCTACCGGCGCGGTTTCGACGCCATGACGGCCACCCACCATGAACAGGAAATCGCCAAGGCGAACCAGGTGCGCATGCTGACGTGGGCCCAGCCGCAGCAAGTGCTGCTCGACGCTGGCGGCAAGGTGGCCGGCATGCGTTTCGAAAAAACGGCCATGCAGGGCACGCGTCTGGCGGGCACGGGGGAAACGTTCGACGTGGCGGCCGATGCCATCTTCAAGGCCATCGGCCAGAGCCTCGACACGCAAGTGCTGATTGACCCGATGGCGTCGCTGCTGAAACGCGAAGGCGACAAGATCGCCGTAGATGGGGGCTTTCGCACGGTGCTGCCGGGGATCTATGCGGGCGGCGATTGCGTGGCGCCGGGGCAGGACTTGACGGTGCAAGCCGTCCAGCATGGCAAGCTGGCCGCACTGGCCATCCATTCCGATTTGTTCAATAAAGTGGAGGCTGCATAATGGCTGATCTCAGCATCGAATTTTGCGGCATCAAGGCGCCGAATCCCTTCTGGCTGGCGTCCGCACCGCCGACCGACAAGGCCTACAACGTGGTGCGCGCCTTCGAGGCGGGGTGGGGCGGCGTCGTGTGGAAAACCCTGGGTGAAGACCCGGCCGCCGTCAACGTTTCGTCGCGTTATTCCGCGCTGTACGGCAAGAACCGTGAAGTGGTGGGCTTCAACAATATTGAGTTGATCACCGACCGCTCTTTGGCAATCAACCTGCGCGAAATCACGCAGGTGAAAAAGGACTGGCCCGACCGCGCCATGATCGTCTCGCTGATGCTGCCCTGCGAAGAACACTACTGGGCCGATATCCTGCCCAAGGTCGAGGCGACGGGGGCGGACGGCATCGAACTCAATTTCGGTTGCCCGCACGGCATGCCGGAGCGGGGCATGGGCGCGGCCGTGGGCCAGGTGCCCGAGTACGTGCAGATGGTCACCGCCTGGTGCAAGAAGCACAGCAAGTTGCCTGTCATCGTCAAGCTCACGCCCAACATCACGGACGTGCGCATGCCGGCGCGCGCGGCCAAGGCGGGCGGCGCGGATGCCGTCTCGCTGATCAACACCATCAATTCGATTACCTCGCTGGACCTGGACCGGATGGTGGCCTTGCCTATCGTGGGCGGCGCCAGCACGCACGGCGGGTATTGCGGCGCGGCCGTCAAACCGATCGCCCTGAACATGGTGGCGGAAATCGCCCGCGATCCGCAGACGCGCGGCTTGCCCATATCCGGCATCGGCGGCATCGGAAACTGGCGCGACGCGGCCGAATTCATCGCCCTGGGCGCGGGCTGCGTGCAGGTGTGCACGGCCGCCATGCTGCATGGTTTCCGCATCGTCGAAGAGATGAAGGATGGCCTGTCGCGCTGGATGGATGAAAAGGGCTATGAACGCATCAGCGACTTTTCCGGCAAGGCCGTGGCCAACACGACGGACTGGAAATACCTGGACATGAATTACCAGGTCATCGCGCAGATCAACCAGGACGACTGCATCAAATGCGGCAAGTGCTACGTGGCTTGCGAAGACACCTCGCACCAGTCGATTGCGCAACTGATCGACTCTGCCGGCACGCGCACGTATGAGGTGATCAAGGAGGAATGCGTGGGCTGCAACCTGTGCGAAATCACCTGTCCGGTGCAGGGCTGCATCACGATGGTGCCGCAGACGACAGGCAAGCCATACATGAACTGGACGCAGGATCCGCGCAACCCTCGGGCGTTGGCGGAGTCGGCATAGGGCACGGTTATTGCGTGCGTTTTATTTGTAAACAGCGGCCGGCCTTTGCGGTAAGCTAGATCGACTTAAAGGTCGCGCCGTTTCTATAAAACCGATTCCCTCCCAACCGATGGAGCATACCTGTGAACCACGACTATTCAGGCAACACGCAACTCTGGAATGAAGACCTGGCGCCCACCACGGCGGCGCAGCGCACCTGGCGCTGGTATCACTTTGCCGCGCTGTGGGTCGGCATGGTGATGTGCATTCCCGCCTACACCCTGTCGGCCAGCCTGATCGACAGCGGCATGTCCGGTTACCAGGCCGTGCTCACGGTATTTCTCGCCAACGCCATCGTGCTCCTGCCCATGCTGCTGATCGGCCATGCGGGCACCAAGTACGGCATTCCGTATGCGGTGCTGGCGCGCGCCTCGTTCGGCACCATGGGGGCGCGTCTGCCCGCCCTGATGCGCGCCATCGTCGCCTGCGGCTGGTATGGCATCCAGACCTGGTTCGGGGGCCAGATGATCTACACCCTGATGGGCGTGCTGATGGGGCATGAGCTGGGCGGCGAGAAGATCGCGGGCCTGGGCATCAACGGCAGCCAGTTGCTGTGCTTTTTGGCTTTCTGGGCCATCCAGTTCTATTACATCCTGCATGGCATGGAATCGATCCGCAAACTGGAAACCTATACGGCGCCGCTGAAAATCCTCATTTGCTTCGTGCTGCTGTACTGGGTGCACAGCAAGGCCGGCGGCGTGGCCAGCCTGCTGGACCAGCCATCACAGTTCATCCCCGGCGGTAAAAAGGCGGGCCAGTTCTGGAGCGTCTTCTGGCCATCCTTGACGGCCATGGTGGGTTTCTGGGCCACCCTGGCATTGAACATCCCCGACTTCACGCGCTTTGCCAAGACGCAGCGCGACCAGGTGATCGGCCAGTCGATCGGCTTGCCCGTGCCCATGGGTTTGCTGGCCATGCTGGCCGTGATCGTCACGGCGGGTTCCGTTGTCATGTACGGCAAGGCCATCTGGGACCCTGTCGACCTGGCCAGCCGCATGACGGGCGCCGCCGTGCTGATCGCCCTGATCATCCTGCTGATCGATACGGTCAGCGTCAACCTGGCGGCCAACCTCGTGGGCCCGGCGTACGACTTTTCATCGCTGGCGCCGAAGCAGATTTCGTACAAGATGGGCGGCTACATCACGGCCTTCATCGCCATCGTCATGATGCCGTGGAAGGTGCTCGAGTCGACGCAGGGCTATATCTTCACGTGGCTGATCGGCTACTCGGCCCTGCTGGGGCCCATCGCCGGCATCCTCATCGTCGACTATTATTTTGTGCGCAAGACGCAGCTTGATGTGAAGCAGCTGTACCGCGACGACGGCGTCTACTCGTATGGCAATGGCTGGAACATGGCGGCGCTGATCGCCTTTGTCATCGCCGTGCTGCCGAATATCCCGGGCTTTTTGAACGCGGCTTTTCCCACGGCGTTTCCCGGCGTGGCCGAAGGCTTTAAAACCATTTACACCTACGCCTGGTTCGTGGGCGTGGCCATCGCCGCCGTCGTGTACGGCGCCATGATGAAGGGCAAGGCCGTGGCGCACGTGCAGCAGGCGCCGCAGTCGTAATCACTGAAGGAGACAAGATGACTACACTGATATGTGGCGGTACCGTCGTCAACGCCGACCGCGCGTTTCGCGCCGATGTGCTGATCGAGGGCGACACTATTGCCGCCGTCGGCGAGAACCTGGCCGTACCGGCAGGGGCTACCGTGATCGACGCGGGCGGCCTGTACGTGATGCCGGGCGGAATCGACACGCACACGCACATGAACTTGCCCTTCATGGGCACCGTGACGTCCGACGATTTTTTCACGGGCACGGCGGCGGGGCTGGCGGGCGGCACCACCACCATCATGGACTTTGTCATCCCCGCGCCGAAGCAATCCTTGATCGAAGCCTATCACCAGTGGCGCGAGTGGTCGGCCAAGGCGGCCGGCGACTATACCTTCCATGTGGCGATCACCTGGTGGAGCGAGCAGGTGCATGCAGAGATGGGCACCCTCGTGCGCGAGCATGGCGTGAACAGCTTCAAGCATTTCATGGCCTACAAAAACGCCATCATGGCCGACGATGAAACCCTGGTGAAAAGCTTTACCCGTTCGCTGGAGTTGGGCGCCCTTCCTACCGTGCATGCGGAAAATGGCGAGCTGGTTTTTCAACTGCAGCAAGCCTTGCTCAAGAAGGGGATCACCGGACCGCAGGCGCATCCGCTGTCGCGCCCACCGGCCGTGGAAGCGGAGGCGGCCAACCGCGCCATCGCGATTGCGAATGTCCTCAATACCCCCGTGTACATCGTGCACGTCTCGTGCGCCGAGTCGCTCGATGCCATCACACGGGCGCGCGCCAACGGCCAGCGCGTGTATGGCGAAGCGCTGGCGGGCCATCTGGTGATCGACGACAGCGTCTACCAGAGCGATGATTTCGATTACGTGGCCGGCCACGTCATGAGCCCGCCATTCCGCGGCAAGCACCATCAATCGGCCCTGTGGCATGGTCTGCAAAGCGGCAACCTGCACACGACGGCCACCGACCACTGTACCTTCTGCGCCGAGCAGAAGGCGGCCGGCAAGGATGATTTCACGCGCATCCCGAACGGCTGCGGTGGTGTCGAGGAACGCATGGCCGTCGTGTGGGACGCCGGTGTCAATTCCGGCATGCTGACGCCTTCCGAATTCGTCAAGGTATCGTCCACGAATGCGGCGCAGATTTTCAATATGTATCCGCGCAAGGGTGTCATCGCCGTGGGCAGCGACGCCGACATCGTGCTGTGGGACCCGCAGGGCACGCGCACCATTTCCGCCGCCACGCAGTTCGCCAAAGGGGGCTTCAATGTCTTCGAAGGGCGCACCGTGCGCGGCATCCCCAGCACCACGATTGCCGCCGGCAAGGTGGTGTTCCACCAGGGTGAACTGATGGCCGTCGAAGGGGCGGGGCGCTATATCGAACGGCCCGCTTTTTCCACCACCACCGCATAAGGAGTTGACGATGGATGCATTGCGTATCAATGGCGAACGCCTGTGGGCGGCGCTGATGGAACTGGCGCAGATCGGTGCGACAGCGAAGGGCGGCGTCAAGCGCCTGGCCCTGACGGACCTCGACAAAAAAGGCCGCGACCTCGTGGTGGGCTGGGGCCGGGAAGCGGGCATGAGCATCACGATCGACCAGATCGGCAACGTCTTCATGCGCCGCGACGGCGTGGATAACACCTTGCCGCCCGTGATGACGGGCAGCCATATCGACACGCAGCCCACGGGCGGCAAGTTCGATGGCAATTACGGCGTGCTGGCGGGCCTGGAAGTGGTGCGCACGCTGAACGATTTACAAATCAAGACGCGGGCGCCCATCGAGGTGGCGTTCTGGACCAACGAGGAAGGCTCGCGCTTCGTACCCGTGATGATGGGCTCGGGCGTGTTCTGCGGCGCCTTCTCGCTCGAAACCGCGTATGCGGCCAAGGACACGGAAGGAAAAACCGTGGGCGAGGAGCTGGCGCGCATCGGGTACAAGGGCGAGCAGGTGCCGGGCGACCATCCGATCGGCGCTTATTTTGAGACGCATATCGAGCAGGGCCCCGTGCTGGAAGACGCCGATAAAGTGATCGGCGTGGTGCCGGCCGTGATGGGCTTGTCGTGGTACGACTGCGTGGTGACGGGCATGGAAGCGCATGCGGGTCCCACGCCCATGGGACTGCGCAAGGATGCGCTGCAGGTGGCCGCCACCATCATGCAGGAAGTCGTCGCCATTGCCAACCGCTACCCGCCGTACGGGCGCGGCACGGTGGGCATGGTGCAGGTGTTCCCGAACAGTCGCAACGTGATTCCCGGTGAAGTCAAGTTCAGCATCGACCTGCGCAATGTGAACGATGAACTGCTCAACACCATGCATGGGGAGATCACGGCCTTCATCGACGCCACGCGCGACAGGACGGGCCTGGGCATTTCACTGGAACGGGTGTCCTACTACCCGCCATGCCCGTTCCACCCCGACTGTGTGGGTGCCGTGCGCAACGCCACGGAAAAACTGGGCTATTCCGTGATGGACGTGGTGTCCGGCGCCGGCCACGACGCGATCTACGCGGCCCGGCTGGCGCCGGCCGGCATGATCTTCGTGCCGTGCAAGGACGGCATCAGCCACAATGAAATCGAAGACGCCAAGCCCGAGCACCTGGAAGCTGGCTGCAACGTGCTGCTGCACGCGATGCTGGAGCGGGCCGTGGCGGTATAGTCTTACGGCTTCGGCTGGAAGTTGCGTAAAAACGCCAGCAGCGCGCGCGCCGCGATGTCGGCGTCGTCGGCCGTCATGGTTTCCAGCGGGTTGTGGCTGATGCCGCCATTGCCGCAGCGGGTAAACAGCATCGCCACGTCGGTGATGGCGGCCATGGCCATGGCGTCGTGGCCGGCGCCCGACAGCAGCGCATACGGTTCGATGCCGACTGATTCCACGGCTTGCGCCAGCTGCGCCATCAGCCATGGCGCGCACGGCGCCGCACGCGCCGACAGCAGCAGTTCCAGCTGATAGTCGATCTGGCGCCGCGCGCAGATGGAGGCGATGCCATCGAGAATATCGTCGACGGCACTCTGGCGCACGGCGTCAACAGCTGCGCGGATATCGAGCGACAGGGTGCAGGCGCCGGCGATCACGTTGACGGAACCGTTGGGCACGTGCAGCTGGCCCACGGTGCCTACCAGCGCTTCGCCCTGCCTGCAGCGCTGCTCCACCAGCAGGATGATTTCGGCGGCCGCGCTGGCCGCGTCCTTGCGCATGGTCATGGGCGTGGTGCCCGCGTGGCTGGCCACGCCGCCCAGATTGACCAGGTAGCGCGAGCTGCCTGCAATCGCCGTGACGATCCCCAGCGGCAGGTCGCGCTCGAGCAGCACGGGTCCCTGTTCGATATGCACTTCCACATAGCCAAGCAAGTCGGCGGGATCGCGCGCGATGGCGCCGATGGCGCCCGCTTCGTGGCCGGCGGCGGCCAGCGCGTCGCGCATGCTCACGCCGTCCGTGTCACGCTGCTCCAGCAGCGATACGTCGAACTTGCCCGTGACGGCCGTGCTGCCCAAAAACGTGCTCTTGAAGCGTACGCCTTCCTCTTCGGCGAAGCCGACGACCTCGAAATGAAACGGCAGCTTTTCGCCCCGTTCGTGCAGGTGGCGCACGACGGCGATCGGCAGCACGATCCCCAGGCGGCCATCGTACTTGCCGCCGTTGCGCACCGTGTCGTAATGCGATCCCGTCATCAGGGTCTTCGCGCCGGGGGTATCGGACAGATAGCGGCCGACGACATTGCCGACGGCGTCGACGTGCACCTGCATGCCGGCTTCCCGCATCCAGTCGGCCAGCTGCGCAGCCGTTTTTTGGTGCGCCGGCGTCAGGTAGGCGCAGGTCAGGTTGTAGTCGCTGTCGCTCCAGCCGGCCAGGGTTTCGGCCTGCTGCATGATGGTCGGGCCGAAGTCCAGGCGCACGTCGAACAGCTCGTTCAGGCGCAGCTCGGCGATGCGCTTGATCTGCCGCAGCGATTCGGCCAGTTCATCGGCGTGGCGGTTTTTCAGGCGGCGCGCAAACGTGGAGATGATGTCCTGGCGCGTCAAGCCTTCGCCCGTCGGGCCCTTGACGGCCAGGATGAAGGGAAAGCCGAATTTGGCGTTGTAGTCGCTATTGAGGCGCTGCAGGGTGGCGAATTCGTCGGCACTGCACAGGTTCAGGCCGGACTTGGCCTGCTCGCGCGTCGATTCCGCCGTCAGCTGCCCGGCGATGGCGGCCTTGCCGGCCAGCTCGGGGTGGGCGCGTATCAGCCCCAGCTGCTCTTCGGGCGAGGCTTGCGCCAGCACGCGCTGCAGCTCCGTCTTGAGTGCCGTCAGGCTGGCAAACGGCCGGGCGGCGGCCGCGCGCTGGGCGATCCAGGGCGAATGTTCGTAGATGCCATGCAGGCGCGCGATAAAATCGGCCGGGCTGCCGGCGTTCAGGTCTGAAAGGGTGGTCATGGTTTTCCGATCATGCAAGCGGTGATGATAGCGCCCAGTTCTGCGTCCATTATATGCGCGCGCTGATAGCGGCTATCGCTGCACCAGCGCCTTGGCGGCCGCGCTGACCTGATCGCGCAGCCATTTGTGCTCGGGCGCCTGGTGCACGCGCTGGTGCCACAGCTGGTAAAAGCGCATGGGCGGGAATTTCAGGGGCACGGTGTACGTTTTCAGCGGCAGGGTCTTTTCATAGAAGCGCATGAATTGCCGGCCCGTGGTCAGTACCAGGTCCGTCTGCGTCAGCATGTAGGGGATCAGGCCGAAATACGCCGACTCCACCACCACGTTGCGCTGCAGGTTTTGCCGCTCGAGGAAGGAATCGATCACGCCGTGGTAGCCGGGCATCATCTGCGACGGCGCCACGTGGGGCATGCTCAGATAATCGTCGAGCGTCATGGCGTCGCTGGCCGTGCGCCGCGCATAGGCGTTTTCCGCATGCATGGCGCAGATGATGGGGTCTTCGAACAGCTTCGAGATGTGCAGGTGGGCGGGCGGCTCGTCCCAGTTGGCGATCACCAGGTCCAGGCCGCCATCGGACAGCTGGCGGATATGGTCGATGCCCGGCCCCAGGCTGTGCAGCACGACGCGGCTTTTCGGCGAGCCGCGGCGCAGCAGGGCCACGACGTTGGGCAAGAACTGGCTGTCCAGGTAGTCGGGTGCGGCGATGTGGAAGGTGCGCGCCTCTTCCTGCGCCACGAACGGCGTCTTCTTGACGAACAGGCTTTCCGTCTGGTCGAGGATGCGCTTGGCGGGATTGAGCAGGCTTTCGCCATGCTGGGTGGGCACCATGCCGCGCGCACCGCGCACGAGCAGCGGGTCGCCCGTGAGTTCGCGCAGCTTGCGCAAGGAGGCGGAAATCGAGGGCTGCGGCTGGTTGAGCTTCAATGCCACGCGCGAGACATTCTTTTCCACCAGCAGCAGGTAAAGGATGCGGATCAGGTGCAGGTCGAGGTGTTGCGGCAGGCTGGACATGTGGCGGCGGCTCTGTTGTATATCGATTTGAATATGTCAAATATACGATATTTTTCATGTGATGGGCGGTAAATCCGTTTATCTTGTGTAGATTGGCACGAATATTGGTTCGGTCTGACTAGAGGAAATTTATGGAAGTATTTGCCTACCTGATCCCGTACGGCCTTGAGTGGCTGAACCTGATCGTCCGCTGGCTGCACGTCATCACGGGCATCGCCTGGATCGGTGCTTCCTTTTATTTCGTCTGGCTCGATAATTCGATCCGCCCGCCCGCGCCCGGCTCAGAGCTGGCGAAGAAGGGCGTGTCGGGAGAACTGTGGGCCGTGCATGGCGGCGGCTTCTATAACCCGCAAAAATACCTGGTGGCGCCGGCCGAACTGCCGAAGGAACTGCACTGGTTCAAGTGGGAAGCGTATTCCACGTGGCTGTCCGGCTTTGCGCTGCTGACGATTGCCTACTACTTCAATGCCCAGGCCATGATGATCGACAAGGCTGTGGCGGACATCTCCAGTGGCCAGGCCGTCGGCATCGGCATCGCCACCCTCGTCATCGGCTGGACCGTGTACGACCTGCTGTGCCGCTCGAAGCTGGCGCAATATGAACTGTGGTTCGGCGTGACGGTGTTCGCGCTGATCGTCGGCGCCGCCTACGTGCTCACGCATCTGCTCAGCGGGCGTGCCGCCTACATCCACGTGGGCGCCATGATCGGCACCATCATGGTGGCCAATGTGCTGATGCTGATCATTCCCGGCCAACGCAAGATGGTCGAGGCCATGGCCGCCGGCAAGCTGCCCGACCCGAAGCATGGCTTGAAGGCCAAGCAGCGCAGCGTGCATAACAATTATTTCACGTTGCCCGTGCTGTTCATCATGATCAGCAACCACTACGCGATGACTTACCGGAACGACCACGCGTGGCTGGTGCTGGCGCTGATCATGGCGGCCGGCGTCTTCATCCGCCATTTCTTCAACCTGCGCCACAAGGGGCGTGTCGAGTGGCGCTATCCGGCTCTCGGCGTGGCGCTGCTGCTGGCCGTGGCCGTGGCCATCGCACCGAAGGCACCAGCGCCGGTAGCTGCCGTGGCCGCGGTGGACCCGGCCGCGCAGTTCAAGGCCGTGCATGCCATCATCGCCCAGCGCTGCGCCACCTGCCATTCGGCCCAGCCCACGCAACCGGGTTTTGCCACGGCGCCGGCCGGCATGATGCTCGATAATGAAACTCAAATCCGCCAGCACGCGGCGCAAATCTACAAGCAGGCCATCGAATTGAAGGCCATGCCGATCGGGAACCTGACCAATATGACGGAGGCCGAGCGCAGCGAATTGGGCGCCTGGCTGCAACAGACCATGCAAGGAGCAAAATGACAACGCACGCAGAAAAAATCACGGCCTGGATCGACGACCACTTCGACGAAGAAATCGCCTTTTTACAGCAGGTGGTGCAGCAGCCGACGGATACGCCGCCCGGCAATAACGCGCCCCATGCGGACCTGGTGGCGCAGCTGCTGCAGGCGTATGGCTGGCAGGCCGAAAAGCACGCCGTCCCAAAGGACCAGGTCGAGGCGTACGGCATGCAGAGCATCACCAACCTGATCGTGCGCCGCCCATACGCGGCGGGCGGGCCGACCGTGGCCCTGAATGCGCATGGCGACGTGGTGCCGCCCGGCGACAACTGGACCTATCCGCCGTATGGTGGCCAGATCGACGGCGGTTATATGTATGGCCGCGCGACGGCCGTCTCGAAAGGCGATTTCGCGACCTATGTGTTTGCCGCGCGCGCGCTCGAGGCGCTGGGCATTCCGCTCAAAGGCCAGCTGGAACTACATTTTACGTATGACGAGGAATTCGGCGGCTTGCTGGGGCCGGGCTGGCTGCTGGAACAGCAGCTGACGAAGCCCGATTTCGTCATCGCCGCCGGTTTCAGCTACGGTATCGTCACGGCGCACAACGCCTGTTTGCAACTGGAAATCACCGTGCACGGCAAGTCGGGCCATGGCTCGATGCCTGAGACGGGGCACGACGCGCTGCAGGCGGCCAACAAGATCCTCAACGCCATCTACGGCCAGCTGCCGGAGCTGAAAAAAATCAAATCCAAAGTGGCCGGAATCGACTCGCCCACCATGCTGGTGGGCCGCATCGATGGCGGCACGAATACCAATGTGGTGCCGGGCAAGGTAGTCATGAAGATGGACCGCCGCATGATACCGGAAGAAGACCCGGTGGCGGTGGAAGCGCAGGTGCGCGCGCTGATCGAGGACGCCGTGCGCGGCGAGCCTGGCATCCGCATCGAGATCCGCCGCCTGCTGCTGTCGCACGCGCTGCGGCCCTTGCCCGGTTCCGAGCAGCTGGTGGGCAGCCTGCAGAAAAATGCGCAAGCGATCCTGGGCGAGACGATTCCCGCCGTCGGCACGCCTTTGTATGCGGATGCGCGCCTGTATGGCGAGCGGGGCATTCCTGCCGTGCTGTATGGCGCCGGCCCGCGCACGGTGCCTGAGTCGAATGCGAAGAAGGCCGACGAGCGCCTGGCGCTCGACGATTTGCGCAAGGCCAGCAAGATCGTCGCTCTGACCTTGCTCGACTTCCTGGGCGAGAAATAGGGGCGAGAAATAGAACGGGCGCTTTGGCTTACAATGGGGCGGACACTCAACCTGTGAAGAAGAGCCCCATTGAATACCCGTTTTCTCGAAGCGTTTGTCTGGGCTGCGCGGCTGGGCAGTTTTCGCACGGCGGCCGACAAGCTGCACATCACGCAGGCGGCCATCTCGAACCGCATCGCCTCGCTGGAGCAGGATTTCGGCACGCGTTTGTTCGACCGCGACGCGCGTGAAATCCGCCTGACCTTTGCCGGGCGCAATCTGCTCGTGTACGCCGAACGCATGCTGGAACTGTGCCGCGACATGTATGCGGCCAATTCCTCGCCCGCGCAGATCACGGGCGAAGTGCGCATCGGCGTCATCGAAACCATCGTGCATACCTGGCTGATCCCGTTCCTGCAGCGCGTGCAGGAGCGCTATCCCGGTATCGAGATTCAATTGACGTCGGAATCGACGCGCCGCCTGCACGAACAGCTGCAGCAGGGCGAGCTCGATATCGCGCTGCAGACGGACATGCTGACGGGCGACCATATCCGCAGCAGGGGCAGCGGCGTCATCGCCATGGGCTGGGCCGGCAGGGCC
Organism: Janthinobacterium sp. 67; assembly: GCF_002797895.1. Classification (NCBI taxonomy): domain Bacteria; kingdom Pseudomonadati; phylum Pseudomonadota; class Betaproteobacteria; order Burkholderiales; family Oxalobacteraceae; genus Janthinobacterium; species Janthinobacterium sp. 67. The sequence goes on from NZ_PGES01000001.1 coordinate 5,215,571, forward strand.
GCCGACTGGCCCGATACGGGCGCGCCATTCAGCGTGGCGCAACTGGCGCAGCATCCGATCATCACCATGAACCGCGGTTCGCAGCCGCATTCGGCCTTGAAGGCGCTGTGCCAGGACGAGGGCGTGCAGCTGGGAAGAGTCCACTGCGTCAGTTCGATCTCCGCCATCGTGCGCCTGGTCAAAGCGGGCTTCGGTATCGCCGTGCTGCCGCTGGCGCCCCTGCGCGAGGAAATCGAGCAGGGCCACATCGCCCTGATCCCCTGCACCAGCAGCCTGGCGCCGCAGCGCATCGTCATCAGCTACAGCGAAGACATCACCACGGAAGCGATCCAATTGGTCGCCATGCTGGCGTGCGAAGAGGCGGCCAGATTCACCCTGGGATTGGGCGCGGAGTACGGTGCGGGCTGACGTCGGCTTACGCTGACGCTAAGCCGACCTACGATGCTGTGGATAGAGAGACGCTGTGACGTAGGTCGGATTAGCGCCCAGGCGCGTAATCCGACAACATTGTTGGCCTCATCCTCACCCACAAGAAAAACTTATCAGTCGCGTTCAGAATAACCCGTTTGCCAAGTGATGGCGTGCCACCTATTCTGGGTTGGCACACCATCCATAACGCAGAACGGAACCATCATGACGACGTCCCCCACCTTGCCAGGCATCCTGTTTGTCTGGACCAGCGCCGACCCCGAACACGAACGCGATTTCAACCGCTGGTACGACCGCGAGCACGTGGAAGAGCGCGTGCGCATTCCCGGCTTCGTCAGCGGCACGCGCTACCAGAGCGTGCGCGGTCCGCGCAAATACCTGGGCCTGTATCGCACCGATTCGCTGGGCGCCTTCCAGACCCCCGACTACTTCAAGGCCTTTGGCCAGCAGACGCCATGGTCGCTGACGAACTTGCAGCGCATGGTCGACCCGATGCGCCGCGTTTGCGCCATCGAGGCGGAAACGGGCATGGGCACGGGCGCCTGGCTGGCCGTGCTGCGCCTGGGCGCGCCAGCCATCGGCCAGGATGCGCAAGCCGTGGACGCCATGGCCACGCTGGGAACGAAGCTGCTGCAGATTGACGGCGTCATCGCCACGCGTCTGCTGACACCTGACGCGAACCTGTCCGGCCCCCTGCCGGCGGAGCGGAAGGAAGGCCGCGTGCTCGACCCGATTTTCCTGATCGATGCGTCCTCCGAAAGCGCCGCCGTGGCGGCCGCCAATGCCGCCAGCGCGGCGCTGGAACTGGATGCGGAACAGGCAGCCATCCTGCAACTGTCCTGGCAATTGCGCGAGGCGGACCTGCGCGCTGCCTGACACGGCCGCGCGCATCTTGCCGGCACCGATAACACGAGACACGGGCCACGGCGCAGGGCAAAGCATCCTGCGCCGGGCCTGCAATAAAACTGACGAGAGAGGTAGGCTATGACCACATATACGAACGCTGCGCATCCGGCAGCCCGGGCACCGGGCGAGAAGGCCACGACGGCCAAGACGGGCCGCCTGGCCACGGCCAGCATGGTCGGCACGACCCTGGAATGGTATGACTTCACCGTCTACAACACCATGGCCGCGCTGATCTTCAACCACCTGTTCTTTCCCTCGTTCGACCCGCTGACGGGCACCATCCTGGCCTTTTCCACGTATGCGGTCGGCTACATCTCGCGCCCCATCGGCGGCGTGATCTTCGGCCACCTGGGCGACAAGCTGGGACGGCGCTGGGTGCTGGTCGTGACCCTGATGCTGATGGGCGTGACGACGGGCCTCATGGGCCTCTTGCCGACTTACGCGACGGCGGGCATCTGGAGCCCCGTCCTGCTGGTGGCGCTGCGCTTCGTGCAAGGCATCGCTTTGGGCGGCGAATGGGCGGGCGCCGTGCTGATCTCCGTCGAACACGGGGCGCCTGACAAGCGGGGCCGCAACGCGTCGTGGACGCAGGTGGGACCGTCGTTCGGCACCTTGCTGGCCACCGGTTGCATCGGCCTGATCACCTATCTGCTGCCGCATGAAGCCTTCATGGACTGGGGCTGGCGCATGCCGTTCATCGCCAGCCTGCTGCTGGTGGCCTTCGGCATGTGGATACGCAGCGGCATCGAGGAAACCCCGCTGTTCAAGGAACTCGACCAGCAGGATGCGAAAGCGGAAGCGCCGATCGGCGACGTGCTGCGCCTCTATTGGCGCCGTCTGCTGATCGCCGGCGGCGTGCGCATCGGCTCGGACGTGCTGTATGCGCTGGTGGTGGTGTTCACCCTGACGTATGTGACGACGGTGCTGCACCTGTCGTCGACCCTGGCGCTGACCGCCATCATGATCGGCACGGCGTGCAATGCGCTGTCGGTGCCCGTGTTTGGCGCGCTGTCGGACAGGATCGGCCGCCGTCCCGTGTATGCGCTGGGCGCCATCCTGGGCCTCGTGTGGGCGTTTGCCTTCTTCACCTTGTTAGACACGGCCAGCCCGGCCGCCATCGTCACGGCCGTCGTCGTGGGCCTGGTCATCCACGCCATCATGTACGGCCCGCAGGCGGCCTTTGTCATCGAGCAATTTCCCACCAAGGTACGCTATGCGGGTTCTTCGCTGGCCTACACCCTGGCCGGCGTCATCGGCGGCGGTTTCGCCCCGCTCGTCATTGCCAGCCTGTACCGCTCGTACAACAGCACCATGGCCGTCTCGCTATACGTGGCGGCGGCCTTGCTGATCACCGGCGCCGCCGTTTTTGCGGCACGCGAAACGGGCCGCGGCCCTCTTGAGGAATAACATCATGACGACATTGCATTTTCAACTGGCAGGCCACGGCCCCGTCACCTTCGACATCGATCACCTGATCATCGCCGGCTGGACGGGGCGCGACATGGCGATGGTGGAGCACCATATCGCCGAACTGGAAGCCATCGGCGTGGCGCGCCCGAAAAGCGTGCCGACGTTTTACCGGGTCTCGGCATCGCTGCTCTCCAGCGACGGGGCCATCGAAGTGCCGGGCGGCGATTCGTCGGGCGAAGCGGAATTCGTGCTGTTCTCCACGGAATACGGCCTGCTGGTGGGCATCGGCTCGGACCACACGGACCGCAAGGTGGAAAGCTATGGCGTGACGGTGTCGAAGCAGATGTGCGGCAAGCCCGTGGGCGATACCTTGTGGCGCCATGCCGACGTGGCCGGCCACTGGGACCAGCTGCAGATGCGCTCCTGGCGCGAGCGCGCCGGCGTGCCGGCCCTGTACCAGGATGGCCCCGTGACGCGCATGCTGTCGCCGGAAGACCTGATTCAGCGCTACACGGGGCAGGCCAGCCTGCCCGTGGGCAGCGCCATGTTTTGCGGCACGCAGCCGATCATCGGCGAGATGGGCCATGGCGACGCTTTCGCGCTGGAGCTGTATGATCCAGCCTTGCAACGCCGCCTGCGGCACCGCTATGCCGTGCAAACCCTGCCCGTGGAAGGATAAACAATGACCAAGACCATCCGTGAACTGGCGGCCGACCTGGCCGCCGGCCGCATCACCAGCGTGGCGCTGACACAGCAGATGCTGGCGCGCGCCGAGGCGCACCGGGCGCAGGGCGGCCATGCCTATGTCAGCCTCGATGGCGAACAGGCGCTGATGGAGGCGCGGGCCAGCGATGCGGCGCGCGCCGCCGGCATCGTTGCCTCGCCGCTGGCCGGCGTGCCCATCTCGATCAAGGACCTGTTCGACGTCAAAGGGCAAACCAGCAGCGCCGCCTCGCTGGCGCTGGCCGATGCACCGCCTGCCGAGGCAGACGCGGGCGCCGTGGCGCGCCTGCGCGCGGCCGGCGCCGTCCTGCTGGGCCGCACCAACATGAGCGAATTCGCGTTTTCCGGCCTGGGCCTGAATCCCCATCACGGCACGCCGCGCAATCCGCACGACGGCGGGCGCGTGGCGGGAGGCTCCACCTCGGGCGGCGCCGTGACGGTGGCGCTGGACATGGCGGCCGGAGCGCTGGGCACGGACACGGGCGGCTCGATCCGCATCCCGTCCGCCTTTTGCGGCCTGACGGGCTTCAAGCCGACGGCCGCTTCCGTGTCGCTGGCCGGCACGGTGCCCTTGTCGCGTTCCCTCGATTCGGCCGGCCCCATCGCGCACAGCGTCGACTGCTGCGCCATTTTGTACGCGGCGCTGTCGGGCCATGACGTCGACGCGCAGGCGCCGGCATTGAAAGGCTTGCGCTTCGGTTTTACCCTGGACTACGTCGGTACGCACGTGGAGCCGCAGGTGCAGCAGGCTTTCGACGCGGCGCTGGACCAGCTGCGGCAAGCGGGCGCCCTGGTGGAGCAGTTCGATTTTCCTGAGTTGCTGGAACTGCCGGGTATCAATGGCGGTGGCGGCCTGGTGGCGGCGGAAGCCTGGCACTGGCACAGGGCGCTCCTGGAAGAGAAGGGCGCGCAATACGACCAGCGCGTGGCGGCGCGCATCCGCCGCGGCCAGCAGCAGGGCGCGTTTGACTACATCGATTTGCTCGATGCGCGCGCGCGCCTGATCGCCACCGCGAAGCAGCGTCTGGCGCCATTCGACGCCTGGCTGATGCCCAGCGTGGCCATACTCGCGCCGGAAGTCGCGCCGCTGGAAGCCGATGACGCCACCTTCTTTGCCACGAATGGCCTGGTGCTGCGCAACGCCAGCGTGATCAACTTCCTCGATGGCTGCGCGCTGTCCTTGCCATGCCATGCCGAGGGCGAGCTGCCCGTGGGACTGGGCATTTGCGGTCTGGCCGGCGCCGACGATCAAGTGCTCCAAATCGGCCGCGCCGTGGAGGCGCTGCTACGGGGGAGTGCAAAAGAATAATGCCGTAGTGCAGGAAAATGCCAACTCTGTCATGATGGCTGGCATTAACATGGGAAAGTCGCGCTTCGGGCGCCGGCAAACTTCACACTGTGCACCGATACGACCTGATTAGCTGTCATGACTGCGGCGTGTTGTACCGCAAGCGTCCGCTGCGTCCACGCGACAAGGCGCGCTGCATCCGTTGCCGCTCGGTGTTGTATCGGGGCGCCCACGCGCGCGGCGCATCGGCCGAATTGAGCAAGGTGGTGGCGCTCACCCTGGGCGCCGCCTTCGTCTTCCTGATCGCCCAGTTTTTCCCCATCGTCGAACTCGACGTCAATGGCCTGACTTCCAGCGCCACCTTGCTCGGTTCCATCCGCGTGCTGTGGTACGAGCAGATGCACATCGTGGCGACGATGGTCTTCCTGTTTACCATACTCTTTCCCGCCATCGAACTCGGTTCGCTGCTGTATGTGGCGCTGGGCCTGCGCTGCGGCGTCAAGGTGCCGGGCTTTAACCGCGTGCTGCGCGCCGTACAGACGGCGCGCGAATGGGGCATGACGGAGGTGCTGATGATAGGCATCCTGATCACCGTCGTCAAGATGACCAGCCTGGCCACGGTGCTGCCGCAACCGGGGCTGTTCGCGTTCGGCGCGCTGACGCTGATGCTGGCCATCGTCGTCTCGTTCGACCCCAAGGCCCTGTGGAACCTGGGCGACGACCTGACCCGCCAGGCGCTGCCCGGCATGCGCTACAAGGCTTTCGCTCCGGGCGAGAAGGTTGTTCCCTGCCATGCCTGCGGCCTGGTGGCGCCGCCCCTGCGCAAGGGCAGGCACCTGGCCTGCGTGCGTTGCGGCACGGCCCTGCACGTGCGCAAACCGGACAGCATCAACCGCACCTGGGCCTTGCTGATCGCCGCCATGATCCTCTACATTCCCGCCAACCTGCTGCCCGTGATGGTGACGCAATCGCTGTTCGGCGCGCAGGACGACACCATCATGAGCGGCGTCGTGCTGTTCTGGACCAGCGGCTCGAAGGGCCTGGCCATCATCATCTTCATCGCCAGCGTGGTCGTGCCGATGCTGAAACTGGGCGTGCTGGCGCTGCTGGCGTTCACGGCGCAGCGGCGTTCGCGCTGGCGGCCGCGCCAGCGCACCATTTTGTACCGCATGGTTGAATTCATCGGCCGCTGGTCCATGCTCGACATCTTTGTCGTCACCCTGACGGTGGCGCTGGTGCGCTTCAAGTCGCTGGCCGTGATTACGGCCGGACCCGGCGCGCTGGCCTTTGGCGCCGTGGTGGTGCTGACCATGCTGGCGGCGATGCAGTTCGACCCGCGCCTGATCTGGGACCCTGTCGACGACAAGGCGGCCGAGGATGAAAAACGCAGCAGTGCGGCAAATACCGGAAACAATACAGTGATTGGAGAACAGCATGGCTGACAAAGAAACGGGCGACCTTGCCGAAACCGGCGCACGGCCTCTGCCCGAACCCGACGTGGACCCGGCCAGCCGCTGGCTGCCGTCGCTGGTGTGGCTCATTCCGCTGCTGGCCGCGCTGATCGGCGCCGGCCTGGCCGCCAAGTCCATCCTCGACCAGGGACCCACGGTGACGGTCAGCTTCAAGAGCGCCGAAGGCCTGGAGCCGGGCAAGACCAAGGTCAAATACAAGGATGTCGATATCGGCCAGGTGCGCGCCATCACCCTGGGCGACGACTTGAGCAAGGTGCTGGTGACGATCGACATGAGCAAGGAAGCGCGCCGCTTCGCCACCGCCGATTCGCGCTTCTGGGTGGTGCGCCCGCAGATCGGCGCCAGCGGCGTGACGGGCCTGGGCACCTTGCTGTCGGGCGCCTACATCGGCGTTGACACGGGAAAGTCGGAAGCCAAAAAAGAGAACTTCATCGGCATGGAAAGCCCGCCCGCCGTGGCGGGAGACCAGAAGGGCAAGCTGTACACCCTGCATGCGGACAGCCTTGGCTCCGTCGACGTGGGCTCGCCCCTGTTCTTCCACCGCCTGCGCGTGGGCAAGGTGGTCAGCTTCGCGCTGGACAAGGATGGCAACGGCATCACCATGTCGGTCTTCGTCAATGCACCGTACGACCAGTTTGTCGGCAAGGATGCGCGCTGGTGGCATGCCAGCGGCGTCGACGTGCGCCTCGATTCGAACGGCTTCAAATTGAATACGCAATCGCTGGCCGCCATGCTGGTGGGCGGTATCGCCTTCGAGGCGGAAAACGGCCGCAAACCCGTCGAACCGGCGCCGGCCGGCACCAACTACCGCCTGGCGGCCGACGAGGCCAGCGCCATGCGCGAGCCCGATGGCGAGGCGATCACCACCGTGTTCTATTTCGACCAGTCCCTGCGCGGCTTGCAGCCCGGCGCCACGGTGGACTTCCGCGGCATCGTGCTGGGCGAAGTGCGTTCGGTGGGCATCGAGTTCGATCCCGTGAAGAAGAACTTCCGCATGCCCGTCACCGTCAACCTGTACCCGGCCCGCCTGGGCATGCGTTTCAAGGCCGCCGTCGACGATGAGGAAGGCTCTGCCGGCCACCAGCTGCTCGAACGCATGGTCAGCCGTGGTTTGCGCGCCCAGCTACGCACGGGCAATCTGCTGACCAGCCAGCTGTACATCGCGCTCGACTTCTTCCCGAAAGCGCCGAAGGTGGCGCTCGATCCGAACCGGTATCCGCTGGAAGTGCCGACCGTGCCGAATACCCTCGACGAATTGCAGACGCAGATCGCCAGCATCGCCCGCAAGCTCGATCAGGTGCCGTACGCCGAGATCGGCAACAACCTGAACGCCACCATCAAGCAGGCCAATACCTTGTTCAAGCAGCTCGATGGCCAGGTGGTGCCGGAAATGCGCGATACCTTGACGGCGGCGAAACAGACTTTTGGTTCGGCCGAACAGGTGCTGCAAAAGGATTCGCCGCTGCAGTCGGACGTGCGCCAGGCCTTGCAGCAGTTGACGCAAACCCTGCAGTCGCTCAATGCCCTGTCGGATTACCTGGAACGTCATCCCGAGTCCCTGATCCGCGGTAAAAAAGGAGATGAAAAAAAATGATGAAAGCGATTTTTTCCGCGCTGCTGGCGGCCAGCCTGCTGGGCGCCTGCTCCACGCCCCAGCCCGAGCATTTCTATACGCTCAGCGGCGGCGCCGACGCGCAGCCGGCCAAGCCCGTCAAATACTATGTCGAGGTGCTGGCCGTCAGCGTGCCGCAGCAGGTGAGCCGCAACCAGTTCGTCGTGACGGCGCCGTCGGGCCGCATCGAATTGCTGGAGCAGCAGCGCTGGGCGGGGCCGCTGGCCGGCGAGATCGGCCAGGCCCTGTCGACGGCCGTGACGAACGACCTGGGCGCCATCGACGTGTTCCGCACGCCATACCCGGACAAGCTGCCCGTGTACCGCATCAGCACCAATGTGCAGCGTTTCGAGTCCGTGATGGGCCAGTATGCGCTGATCGACGCCGTGTGGAGCGTACGCCAGCTGGCCAGCAACAAGGTGGTTACTTGCCGCACGATCGCCAATGAAAAGGTGGGCGCCGGCTACGATGAACTGGTGCTCGGCCATCGCCGCGCCGTGAACCGCATCGCCGCCGATACGGCAAGCGTCGTGCGCGCTTTTGACAACGGCAACGCCGCCTGTCCGGCATCCTGAGCCGCTTTCCGCTACCCAGTCCCGGCGGCCGCTGGTAAAATGCGGCCATGGGAATGACCTTGTTCACGCGCCGCTTTGCCGCCTGGATCGCCTGTTTCGCGATCCTGCTGGCGGCGCTCGCGCCATCGATTTCCCGGGCCATCGCCAACGCCAAGCAGGAATCCGGCTCCGGCTGGGCGGAAATCTGCTCGGTGGCCGGCATCCGTTTTGTCCAGCTTGTGCAGGCCGATGACGGCGCCGCCGATGAGAAATCCGGCGGCAAGGCCATGCAGATGGAGCATTGCGCCTTCTGCTCCACGCATGCGGGTTCCGTCGGCCTGCCGCCCGCCAGCCCCGTGCTGCCGCTGCCCGTCGCCCTGGGCTCGGCCATTTTCCCGTCCCTGTACTACCAGTCTCCATCCCCACTGTTCATCTGGTCCACGGCGCAATCGCGCGCGCCGCCCGCTCTCGTCTGAGTTTTTGCATTTTCAATGCTGGCGCCGTCCACCTTGCGGTGTGATGCGCCGCATCCGTACACTTAGACGAGAATCACATGAACAAGAAATTATTGGTGCTGGCCGCGGCCATCACCGTGGCTTACCCGTGCGCGCAGGCGCAGCAACCTGACCAAACTGATCACGCGATCGACACGGTCGTCGTTTCCGGCTCGCGCGCGCAATCGTGGCTGTCCGAAACGCCGCAGGCGATTGGCGTCGTCAATGCCAAAACGCTGGAACGCGACAAGCCCAGGACCATGGGCGATATCCTCAACCGCATCGCCGGCGTGTACTGGAATGACCTGGGCAATGAACAGCACAGCATGAGCATCCGCCAGCCCATCGGCACGAACGCCGTCTACCAGTACCTGGAAGACGGCATTCCCATCCGTCCGCTGGGCGTCTTCAATCATAACTCGCTCAATGAAATGAACATGGCGGGCGCCGGCGGGGTGGAAGTGGTGAAGGGCGCCGCTTCCTCGCTGTACGGCAGCAATGCCGTCGGCGGCGCCGTCAATTTTCTCACGGCCGGCGCCAGTGCGACACCGACGGCAAGTGTGGGCGTGCGGCGCGACAGCTTGGGCGGTTACACGCGCTACGACACGGCCGCCAGCGATACCTGGGGGCCGCTGGGACTGCGCTTTTCCCATTACAGCTCGCGCCGTTCGCGCGACAACTGGCAAGAGTACAGCTATGGCGACAAGGATTCGTTCTCGCTGCGCGCCGACTATGCGCTCAGTCCCACGTCCCAGCTGCGCGCCACTATCGTCCATACGGATCTCGATGCGGCCATGACGGGCAGCTTGTTCGAGAACGATTACCGCCGCAATCCCGGCAAGAGCCTGAACACGTTCACCTACCGCAAGGACAAGACCACGCGCGTGAATCTGGCGTGGGAAGGGCAGACGACGGCCAATGGCACGAGCACCGTCACCGTGTTTACGCGCAAGAACGATCATGGGCAGCTTCCCGCGTACTCCATCGGCAGTTGCGCGGGACTGTTGTGCAAGGGCGTCATCAACAACAACCACGTCGATTCGCTGGGACTGGACGTGAAGCACCAGCAGGAGTTCGCCTGGCTGCGCTCGCGCCTGGTCGCCGGCGTCTACGTGGACAAGAGCGACAACCCTTTCGTCAGCGACAACCTGTCCATCGTGCGCGATGCGGCCACGGGCCGCTACCTGCGCTATACCCTGGCCAATGCGAGCAATCCGCAGGGCGTGCGCGACTACCAGACGGACATCCTCAACACGGCCGTCTTCGCGCAATGGGAATTTACGCCGCTGGCGGGCACGCGCGTGGTGCTGGGCGGCCGCTCGGACGCCATCCGCTACGACTACCATAACAATCTGGCGCCAGGCGGCAGCGCCAATTACGGCGCGCCCGACGAGTCGCGCAGCTTTTCGCATGTGAGCCCGAAGCTGGGCGCCACCTACGCCATCGCTCCTGCGGGCAGCGTGTATGCGAACGTCAGCCAGGGTTTCACGCCGCCCGAAGTGAGCCAGCTGTATGGCAAGACGGGCATCGCCGACCTGCAACCGTCCGTCTACAACAATTATGAACTGGGCTTGCGCTGGGCTTTTTTGCAGGGCCGCTTGAAACTCGACACGGCCCTGTACCGGCTCGACGGGCGCGACACCATCGTCAGCTATACCGTGTCACCGGGGAATAGCGAAAACCGCAATGCGGGGCGCACGCGCAGCGAAGGGCTGGAGCTGGGCCTGAACTACGACAGCGGCCCGTTCGACGCGCGCTTCGCCACGGCCATCGCGCGCCACCGCTACCTGCGCTACCAGGTGTCCTCCACCCTCGATTACAGCGGCCGCGCCATGCCGCAGGCGCCGCGCGACATCACCTCGTTCGAGATCGGCTACAAGCCCGTGGCGGGCGCGCGCATCGCGCTCGAAGCCGTGCACCAGGGCCGCTACTGGATGAACAACGCCAACACGGTGGAGTACAAGGGCCATGCGCTGCTGAATGTGCGCGCCAGCTACCTGATCGCGCGCGGGCTGGAAGCCTGGGCGCAGGTGCGCAACCTCGCCGACAAGCGCTATGCCGATTCGGCCAGCAGCAGTTACTCGGGCACAGGCAGCTACGCGGCCAATACGCAGAACCAGTACACGCCCGGCGCGCCGCGCAGCGTGATGCTGGGCCTGTCCTATACCTACAGCGCACTGTGAGGATGGCCATGGACGACGCAACTTTTCTCATCGCACGGCGCAAAAGCCTGTACTGGCGCATCCACTTCTGGGCCGCGCTGATCGCTTCGCCCTTCGCGCTGGTGGCCACCCTGACGGGCATCCTGTACGTGTTCACGCCGCAGATCGAAACAAGGCTGTACCAGCACCTCGACCACGTGGCGCCGCAAGCGTCCATGCTGCCGCTGGACGCCGCCGTGGCGGCCGCCGAACGGGCCGCGCCGCGTGGCTGGACGGTGCAGCACGTGGTGCCGCCGTTCCAGGCGAACGACGCGGTGCAGGTGGCGTTCGCGCCGCCCGGCGGCGCGCACGATGAACATGCTGGACATGGGATGCCGGTGAAAGCCAGGCCGAAGTTCGGCCTGCCCGCGCAAGCCATCGTCGTCTACGTGAACCCTTACGATGCGCGCGTGCTGGGCAGCCTGGCCAGCAGCGAGCGCTTTGGCAACTGGGCCAAGAAACTGCATTCGCGCCTGCTGCAAAACGATGGCTGGCGCTGGATGATCGAGCTGGCGGCCAGCTGGCTGATGGTGATGCTGGTGACGGGCGTGGTGCTGTGGTGGCCGCGCGGCGCGCAATCGGGCTTGCCGAAGCGAGGCGCGCGGGGCCGCAACGGCTGGCGCCAGTGGCATGCGTTTCTTGGCGTGGCGCTCGGCATCGTCAGCGTCGTGATCCTGACGACGGGACTGACGTGGAGCCAGCAGGCAGGCGGCCGCATCCGCGCGCTGCGCGACGTCAGCGGCCAGGCGCCGCCGCCCGTGCCGCGCGGCCTGCATTCGCGCGAGGAGGGCGCTCCGCTCGACTGGCAGGATGCGTGGCAGGTGGCGCGCAGCCATGCGCCCGCCATCGCCGTGCAGCTGACGGCGCCGGCCAGCCAGGACGACGTGTGGCGCGCCACCATGGCCGACCGCAGCCAGCCCAGCTTGCGCTTCGACCTGCAGTTCGACGCCTACAGCGGCAAGCCCCTGTATTACGCGGGGTGGGAGGCGCAGACGGCGTTCGGCAAGGCGACCGCCATCGGCATCCCGTTCCATCGCGGCGAATTCGGCTGGTGGAACCAGGCCTTGCTGCTGCTGTTCGGCGCCAGCGTGCTGTTCTCGCTGGTGTCGGGCTGGGTGATGTTTTTCAAACGGCGCTTGCCAGGCTCGCTGGGCTTGCCCAAGCTGCTGCCGGGCGCCTGGACGTCGCCTTCCATGCTGGCCTGGCTGACGGCGGCCGCCATGTGTGCGCTGATGCCCTTGCTGCTCGTTTCCGGCGGCATGCTGATGCTGCTCGAACTGGGGCTGGCACGGGCCATGCGCTGGCGCCGGGCTGCGCGATGAAGGCATACATGGCCAGGCGCTTGCTGGGCTAGAATGAGGGGGCGCGGCCAGGCTCGTTGCCATGGGCCGCACCTTTGCAATGGCCGAACATGATATTCATCGATTTCCCCGCCTTGTCCGCACTGGCCGCCACGTCGGCGCTGGTGACAAAAAAATGCAGCTGCTGCGCCGTGCCGCTCGATGCCTGGCAGCGCCTGCCCACTTCGCTGGAACTGGACCGCTTTGAAGAAATCGGCACCCTGCGCGAAGACCCGTACGAGGAACCGACGTTTGCCGAGCATCACCCGTACGGCACGCGCTACGACAGCGTCGATGCGCCCATCGCGCCGCGCTACTATCCCGCGAACCTGAGCCAGGTGGCCCGCTGCCTGGACTGCGGCCGCCACTACCTGCGCTACAACGAGGCGGGCGGCTATTTCACGGAACTGCGCATCCGCGCGTTGCGCCCGGAATTGCTGGCCGACGCGCCGCTGTCAACGTGAGGGCTACAGGCTTTCCTTGACGTGCGCGATGCCGTGTTCATCGTAGATCGAGTACACGGCAGCGAGGATGTTTTCCAGCTCGGGCGAGCGGTCCCTATGCCGCATGCTGAATAAGATGGGCGAGAACGCATGCTTGTCGTCCAGCTTGCGGTACACGACGTTCCGGTGATGCATGGCCTGCACGCTTTCGGGCACGATGGAAATGCCCTGGCCGGCGGCCACCAGTCCCATGGAAATTTGCAGTTCGCGCACTTCCGTCACGGGGCCGGGCGTGACATTGCCTTCGCTGAACATGGCCAGCACCTGGTCGGCAAAGCTGGGGCGGGGCGCTTTCGGATACACGAGCAGGGTTTCGTGGATCAGGTCAATCAGGCGCAAGCCGCCTTCGCCCTTGGCCAGCCGGTGGCCGGGCGGCAGGGCCACCACCAGCTGCTCCTCGCGCAGCAGGATGCGGCGGATGCTGGGGTCTTCACTTTTCAGGCGTCCGAAACCCACGTCGATGCGGCCTTCCTTCAGGGCCTTCAACTGCTGCACCGTCGTCATCTCATGCAGGGTCACGTCGACCTCGGGATGGCGCTCGCAAAAGCGGTGCACGATGTCGGGCAATTCTCCATACAGGGTCGAGGCGACGAAGCCGATCGACAGCGTGCGTTCCAGCTTGCCCACGCGCTGCGTCATCGCCTGCAGGTCGCGCACCTGGTCGAGCAGGGGGCGCGCATGGGCGAGAAAAAACTCGCCCGCTTCCGTCAGCCGCAAGGGGCGCGACCCTTTTTCGATCAGCGCCACGCCCAAGGTTTCTTCCAGCTGCTGCATCTGCCGGCTCAGCGGCGGCTGCGCGATGTGCAGGCGCGCGGCGGCCCGCGTGAAGTTCCTTTCCTCTGCGACCGCAACGAAGTAGCGCAAGTGCCGTAATTCCATCTTCATACCTTTCAGGTATAGGTTTGATACCAACTCGGTGTTGGACGTGGGGATATTTGGGGAATATCGTGTCACCACTCCACAGAATTATACGGAATAAATATGATTCAAAATATCGAGACCTACCTGGTCGATGTGCCTACCATCCGTCCTCACCGCATGTCGGTCGCCACCATGAATACGCAAACCCTGGTGCTGGTGCGGCTGCGCTGCGCCGACGGCATCACGGGCTGGGGCGAAGCGACCACCATCGGCGGCCTGGGCTACGGCGGCGAAAGCCCGGAAAGCATCAAGACGAATATCGACACCTATATCGCGCCGCTGCTGGTCGGCATGGAAGCGAGTGCAGTGGCCAAGGCCATGGCCAGGGTGCGCAAGCTTATCCAGGGCAACCGCTTCGCCAAGTGCGCGATCGAGACGGCCCTGCTGGACGCGCAGGCGCGCCGCCTGGGCGTGCCGCTGTCGGAATTGCTGGGCGGGCGCGTGCGCGATGCGCTGCCCGTGGCCTGGGTACTGGCCAGCGGCGACACGGCGCGCGATATCGCCGAAGGGGAAAAAATGCTGGACTTGCGCCGCCACCGCATCTTCAAGCTGAAGATCGGTTTGCGCGACGTGATGGACGACGTGGCCCACGTGCTGGAAATCAAGCGGGCGCTGGGCGAACGGGCCAGCGTGCGCGTCGACGTCAACCAGGCCTGGAGCGAGACGGACGCCGTGCGCGGCATCGCCGCACTGGAAGCGGGCGGCGTCGACCTGATCGAGCAACCGGTCAAGGCCGGCAACCGCGCCGCGCTGGCGCGCCTGAAGCAGCGCTTCGACGTGGCCATCATGGCCGACGAAGCCCTGCATGGCCCGGCCGACGCGCTGGCGCTGGCGCAAGCCGATGCGGCCGACGTGTACGCGGTAAAAATCACGCAGTCGGGCGGATTGATGCCGGCGCTGGAAGTGGCCACCGTTGCGCGCCTGGCGGGCGTGGGCCTGTACGGCGGCACCATGCTCGAAGGCGGCGTCGGCACGGCCGCCACGGCCCACGTGTGCTCCACGTTCGCGGAGCTGGCCTGGGGCACGGAGCTGTTCGGGCCACTGCTGCTGACGCAGGAAGTCTTGCGCGAGCCGCTCGTCTACCGCGACTTCATGCTGCAGGTGCCGACAGGCCCGGGCCTGGGCGTCGAGATCGATATGGACAAGCTGCGTTCCATGCAGCGTCAATAAGGAGAAACCATGTTATTCCATGTACGCATGAACGTGAACCTGCCCTTGAGCATGCCCGCCGAACAGGCGGCGCAGCTCAAGCAAACGGAAAAGGAACTGGCGCAGCGCCTGCAGCACGAGGGCAAGTGGCGCCACCTGTGGCGCATCGCCGGCCAGTACGCCAACGTCAGCGTCTTCGACGTGGACAGCGTGGACGAGCTGCATCATTTGCTCACTTCCCTGCCGCTGTTTCCCTACATGCAGATCGACGTGATGCCGCTGTGCCGCCATCCCTCGTCGGTGCGCGACGACGATTCCTGAGGAGGCATGCCATGACGCAGATAGGCAATGACACCGTCGGGCAGACGTGCGACGTGGACGGTATCGGCCTGCATTACCGCACGGATGGCGCGCGCCGCAAGCCTTGCCTGGTCCTGTCGAATTCCCTGGGCACGGATTTGTCCATGTGGGACGCGCAAGCGTCCGCGCTGGCCGGCGACTTTTTCGTCGTGCGCTACGACACGCGCGGCCATGGCCAGTCGGCCAGCGGTAGCGCGCCGTTCGGCATCGAGCGGCTGGGGCTGGACGTGGTGGCGCTGCTCGACCACCTCGATGTGGAGCGCGCCGCCTTCTGCGGCATTTCCATGGGCGGCTTGACGGGCCAATGGCTGGGCATACACCAGCCGCGGCGTTTGACGCACCTTGTGCTGGCGAATACGGCGGCGCGCATCGGCGGCGCCGCGCCGTGGCAGCTGCGGGCGGAGCAGGTGCGCCGCGACGGCATGGCTGCCGTGGCCGAGAGCGCCGCCACGCGCTGGTTCACGCCGCGGTTCATCGCGCGCGAAGCGGACACGGTGGCGCGCCTGGCCGGCATTTTGCGCGGCCAGGATGCGGGCGGCTATGCGGCCTGCTGCGACATGCTGGCCCAGGCGGACTTGCACACCGGCGTCGGCACGATCACCGCGCCGACCCTGATCATCGCGGGCGAGCACGATCCCGTGACCACCGTCGACGACGGGCGCTGGCTGCAACAGCAGATCGCGGGCGCCCGCCTGGCAAGCCTGCCGGCCTCGCATATCTCGAACATCGAGGCGGCGGACATGTTTACGGCGCAGTTGCGGACTTTTTTAGTGTGAGGCTTGCTGTACCGTATCGGTATGGCGGGAATGCGGCTTTCTCCTGAGCACCGCCGCCGGCTGGTCCGGCATGCGGCAGGGGAAGCTTTCTTGAAAAATAATAATAAGAAAAGCAGACTTGGAGTAGACGGATGGAAAACAGATTGATCATCATCGCAGCGGTCACGGTGGGCTATTTCGCCCTCATGTCGTACATTACCTATAGCGTGCGCAAGCATGCCAACAGTGCCGAGGGCATGACGGCGGGCGGGCGCAATTATCCCGCCTTCCTGATCGGCGCCTTGCTGCTGTCGGAATTCATCGGCAGTTCCGTCAGCATCGGCACGGCCCAGAAGGGCTATGAACTGGGCATTTCCGCCGCGTGGAACCTGGTGGCGCTGTCGCTGGGCTTTTTCCTGCTGGCCATCGTGCTGGTGAAAAAATACAAGGAAAGCGGGCAGTCGACGATTTCCGGCATCCTCGCGCAAACGTATGGCGAGCCCGTGCGCTATGCGGCGTCCATCCTCACCATCGTCGCGCTGAGCATCGTTGCCGTGGCCCTGTATGCGAGCGGCGGCGCCGTGCTGGCGGCCGTGCTGCACATCAACAAGACGGTGGCCATCTTGCTGGTGGGCGCCATCACCGTGATCTACGTCAGCCTGGGCGGCATGCGCTCGGTCGTGTACACCAATTTCGCCCATTCCATCGTCAAATACCTGGGCGTGATCCTGGCGCTGGCGTATGCGCTGGAAGCAACGGGCGGCATCGGCGCGCTGCAGGCGCAGCTGCCGGCCAAGATGTTCAACTGGGTCGAGATCGGCTGGGGCCAGATCATCGCCTGGATGATCGGCGGCATCGGTTCCATCTTTGCCACGCAATACGTGATCCAGGCCCTGGTCAGCACGGACAACCCGGCCGTGGCCAAGCGCGCCTGCTATTACGTGTCGTCGCTGATGATCCCGTTCGGCCTGATGGCGGCCTTGATCGGCATGTGCAGCGCCGTGCTGTATCCGGGCATGAAGTCGATCGACGCCTTCCCCACCCTGATCGCCCACATGCCGGCGTTTTCCGCCAGCATCATGATCGTGGGACTGGCCGGCGCCCTGTTCGGCGGCATTTCCGCCACCACGCTGGCATCGGCCACCCTGGCCATGAAGGATTTTTATGATCCCTGGTACAACAAGGCGAAGAACGACGCGAAATCGCTGATGTTCCTGCGCATCGCCATCGTCGTGGCCGGCCTGCTGCCGCTGGTGCTGGCGCTGTATGCGGAAAAACTGCTGATGATCGCCTTCCTCGGCAAGGCCCTGCGCGCCACCCTGGCCGTGCTGGTGCTGATGGCCTTCTATGCGCCGAAATTCGGCACGCCGCGCGGCGCCTTTGTCGGCGTGATCGTTTCCGTGATCGCCACCATCGGCTGGTTCCTGGCGGGTAATCCGTATGGCGTGGACAGTTCCTACCTGGCGCTGGCCGGTCCGCTGCTGACCATGGGCATCAGCCATGTGTTCAAGCCGGCGCAGCCGGTGGGTACCGCGCCGGCCGTGAAATAGCATCAGGCTGGCGCGGCCTTCAGCCAGCGCATCAGGCGTGGCTGGAGGTAGGGCAGGAACACGAGGAAACACAGGCCCACACACAGGTTGAAAATCAGGTGGGCGGCCGCCACGGCCGTGCCGGCCAGAGGCAGCAAAGCGTCCGACAGGGCGGGGATGAAAGGGAAGAAGGCCAGCGCGCCAGCCAGGTTGAACAGGAAGTTGGCCTTGGCCGTGGCTTGCGCGTTGGCGCTCATCTGCAGGCTCGACAGCAGCGCCGTCGAGGTGGAGCCGACATTCGCGCCCACCACGATGGCGATGGCCGCCTCGGCCGGGATCAACTGGTGCTGCGTCAGCACGATGGCCAGGCCGGTGGAGACGCTGCTCGATTGCACCAGCGCCGTAAATAGCGCACCCATCAGCAAGGCGATCCACGGTTCGCGCGCCTGCGCCAAGGTATCGACAAACCACGGCTGCGCCTGCAGCGGCTTGAGTTCGCTTGAAATCAGGTCCAGAGCGAAAAAGATCAGGCCAAAGTAAAACGCCGCCTTGCCCAGCGCCTGTATCTTGCTGGGCAGGCTGGAGACGAGGGCGCCGGCGATGATGAACAGGGGGCCGATGCCCGTTAGCTTCATCGACACCAGCCAGGCCGTGGCCGTCGTGCCGACATTCGCACCCAGGAGGATTGCCAGGCTGCCCGCAAAGCTGATCACTTGCGCGTCGACGAGGGCCACGGCCAGCGCCGTCGTGGCGCTGCTCGACTGCACCAGCGCCGTGGCGATGGCACCGACGAGAAAGCCATACCAGCGGTTGGTAGTGACCCGGGCCAGCCAGGCTTGCATGCCGGCGCCGCCCATCGCTTGCAGCTCGCGGCTGAAGGCTTGCAAGCTGTACAAAAACAGCACCACGGCCGAGACGGCCGCGATCAATACCTGGAAATGATTCATGGAGCGGTGCGAGTGAGCGTCGGGGAAGACGCGATCATACCAGTCCCGTCAGGTAGTAAATGCCGATCACTAAAAACACGGCCACCGTCTTGATGACGGTGATGCCGAAAATGTCGCGGTAGGACTGGCGGTGCGTGAGGCCCGTGACGGCCAGCAGGGTGATCACGGCGCCGTTGTGCGGCAAGGTATCCATGCCGCCGCTGGCCATGGCCACCACGCGATGCATGACTTCGAGCGGAATATGGGCCTGCTGCGCGGCCTGGATGAAACTGTCCGACATGGCCGCTAGTGCGATGCTCATGCCGCCCGAGGCCGAGCCCGTGATGCCGGCCAGGGTCGTCACGGATACGGCCGCGTTGACGAGCGGATCGGGCACGCTGCGCAAGGTATTGCTGACGGCAAGAAAACCGGGCATGGCCGCGATGACGCCGCCAAAACCATATTCGGACGCCGTGTTCATGGCCGCCAGCAAGGCGCCGCCCACGGCCGCCTTGGTGCCGTCGGCAAAGGCGGCGCGGATGCGCCCGAAGGCCGTCACGCAGACGAGCAAAATTCCCAGCAACAAGGCGCCTTCCACGGCCCAGATACCGGTTACGGAACCTATCGACGTCGACACGGGCGCATGCAGGCCGGGCAGGGCCTCGGCGGTGAGCACGTAACTGGCGCCATACCAGTGCGGAATCAGCTTGGTCAGCGCAAAGTTGGCCACGCCCACCAGCACCAAAGGCGCCACCGACAGCAACGGATGGGGCAGGTCGCCCACGCCGGCCGTGGCCTTGTCGGCCTCGGCGCCATAACCTTCGCCCGTCGCCATGACGGAACGGCGGCGCCATTCGAGGAAGGCCAGTCCCATGATCACCGTCAGCACGGCGCCGATGGTGCCCAGCCACGGCGCGGCCCAGCCGGTGGTGTTGAAAAAAGTGGTCGGAATGATGTTCTGGATCTGCGGCGTGCCCGGCAAAGTATCCATGGTGAAGGAAAACGCGCCCAGGGCGATGGCGCCCGGCATCAGCCGCTTGGGAATATTACTCTGGCGGTACAGCTCGGCCGCAAACGGGTAGACGGCAAACACCACGACGAACAGCGACACGCCGCCGTACGTCAGCGCCGCGCACACGGCAACGATCACGGCATTGGCGCGCGCACTGCCGATATAGCGAATGGCGGCCACGACGATGGACTGGGAAAAGCCGGACAGCTCGATCAGCTTGCCGAACACGGCGCCAAGCAAAAAGACGGGAAAATACAGCTTGATAAAGCCCACCATCTTTTCCATGAAGATGCCGCTGAACACGGCCGGCACGGCCGACGGATCGGTCAGCAGCACGGCGCCGAGCGCAGCGACGGGTGCAAACAGGATCACGCTGTAGCCGCGGTAGGCGGCCAGCATCAGGAAGGCCAGAGCGGCCAGAACTATCAGGAAAGACATCGGTCAGGCCCTTGCGAGAGAAGTGGTTAAGATGTTAATGGCGAAATTAATATCATACTTCCCGGCGGCACACCAACGCGCAGGTCAAGGTGCAAGCAGTTCAAGCTGGCGCGTGAGGGGCGAGGCTGGTCGGGGTGAGAGGATTCGAACCTCCGGCCTCTGCGTCCCGAACGCAGCGCTCTACCAGGCTGAGCCACACCCCGCTTTTCTTCATTACAGCAGATGGCGGGGCGGGTTTCAAGCGGCTGCATCAAGCCTGTTTGCTGCAAGCCTGCTTATTTCTTTTCTTGCTGGGCCTTCTTGATTTCCGCTTCGCTCACTTTTTTCGCTGGCGCATTCGTTGCCGGTGCGGTGGGGTTCTTGCGGGTGCGTTGGCTTGGGCCATGACGGCGGCGCAGTCCGTGTCTGGCGCTTTGTCGACGTTGACCAGCGGCAGCAGGGCGGCCAACGGCGTGACGGCGGTGGCCAGGGCCACGGCGGCGCCGGCTTTCAGGGCCAATGGGCCTTTTTGCGGACCCACGTCCGGGTTCTTGAACGTGCCTTTTGCGTACAGTGGCGTGCGCAGGGTGATGATGCGGGCGCCTTTGGTACGGGGGCGCACGTCCAGGTCCAGGGTTTCGGTGGCCAGGTTGACGTTGCCCGTGACATTTACCACGGCCGTGTCCGTGTCGAGCACGAAGCGGCGCACGTCGGCCTGGCCATTCGTGACGGCGAAGTCGCTGGCCAGGCAGTTCAGGTGGACTTGCTTGTCGCCAAAGATTTTCACGAAGACGGCATTGGCCAGGTTCAGGCCCGCCAGTTCCAGCATGAACTGGCTGACGGAGCCTTCGCTGACGGTGGCCGCCAGTTCGCCATTCGCGCTGGCCAGCATGGCCGAGACGGAATTGCCGTGGCCCGTGAGTGCCGCGTCGCCATACACTTCGCCGAAACTCGCTTGCATCGATTGCAGCTTGGGAAACAGCTCGCGTATCTTGAGGTGGCGCGCCGCCACCTTGGCTTGCGCGGCGATGGTCTTTTGACGGCCGTCGAGCGTGATGTTCGAAGTGATGTCGCCGCCCGCCATGCCGAAGTTGAGCGGCGTCAAACTCAGCACCTTGTCTTTCATGCGGATGTTGGCGACGATGTCGTTGAGCGGGATATCATGCGTGCGCACCAGTTTCTTGCCCGTGAACTTCACGTCGGCGTCGAGCGCATCCCATTTGGCCGTATTGAACTGTTCCACGGGCAAGGCTTTGTTGTCGGGCTGCACGGGCGCCTTGCCGCGCGCCTGTTTCCGCGCATTGCTGTCGGCGCCGATGGTGGGGCCCAGGTCTTCCAGGCGTAATTGCTGCGACGTCACTTCGCCGCGCAGCAGGGCGCGCGGTTGGCGCGGCAGGTATTGCAGGGTGCCGGCCAGGTCGCTCTGGCCCACCGTGCCCTTGAAGTTTTGATAGGTCCAGTTCCAGCTGGCGCCGTCCTTCTTGCCCAGCAGGCGGCCCTTGGTGGCGTAGTCCGGTGTTTCCGGCAGCAGCACGCCCGTCAGCGGATACAGGTCGGCCATGCTGGCGCCGGCCAGGCTCAGCTGCAAATCGATGCCGGATAGCGAGCGCGGATCCGTCAGGGTGCCATCGATGCTGGCCTTGTTCTTGCCCAGCACGGCATGCGCCTGCACGGGATACACGGTGTTGTTGTCGGTCAATGACAGCACGGCGCCCGCCTTGCCGCCGCCCGTGACGGGCGCCTTGCGGTAGCTGCCGCCCAGGGTGAAGGCGATGCCGTATTTTTGCATGGGCGCGCTGCCTGGCGCATCGCCGGGCGTGGCGTCGGGCGCCGTCGAGCTGACCTTGGCGTGCACGTCGAGGGCGATGCCCTCGTCCAGATAACGGATGGCGCCGTCGCCGAAGGCCATGCGCTGGATTTCCACGTCCCATGCCGAAGGGCCGTTGTCTTTCAGTGTCCAGCTGTTGCTGCCGTCGGCGCGGCGCTGCAGGGCAATGTTGGGCGCCTCGAGCGCCAGGTCCGTCAGCACCACGCGATGCTGCAACAGGGGCAAGGGATGGATGGCCACGTCGATGCGTTTCGCGCTGGCCAGTTGCGGGCCGGCCGTCGCCCAGTCCGGGTTGCTCATGCGCACGTCCTGCGCGCTGATGACGGGGCGCGGCACGTAGCGGCGCCAGCCCGGCTCCGTCTTCCGCCCTTGCTGCCATTTCACCTGCAAATCGCCGCCGATGACGAAGCTGCGACCCGTGCTTTCCGACACCTTCTCGTTGATGTAGGGGCGGGCGCGGTTCCAGTCGAAGGTCAGCACGAAGATGACGACGATGGCGATCAGGGCCAGCAGGGCGGCCAGGCTCCAGCCGAGGATTTTGAGCGGGGTTGAGCGTGTCATGGTAAGCCAGTCGCAATGATTTTTTCATCAAGGTAGACCGATAGGCCATGACAGTCGGTGCGCTGGGTTACGTAAAATATGTAGCCAAGGCGTGTCGCTTGAAATGATTCAATAATTCGACTATTATTGAATTATGGAAAATGAAAACCCAAATACGGCGCAAGCCGGGCCGCTGACGAGTACGGCCGCCATCGCAGCCCTGGCCGCTTTGGCGCAGGAATCGCGGCTGGCCGTGTTCCGCCTGCTGGTGCAAGCGGGGCCGGACGGCATGGCCGCGACGAAAATCGCCGAAGCGCTGGCGATTGCGCCCTCGTCGCTGTCGTTTCACCTGAAAGAACTGGCGCATGCCAATCTGGTGACGGCAAGCAAGGCGGGGCGCTCCATCATCTATGCCGCCAATTATGCGGGCATGAACGGCTTGCTGGCTTTTTTGACCGAAAACTGCTGCGCGGGCGCGCCTTGCTGCGTCAGCGAACCCACCAACTGAAGGACATCACGACATGACGATCACGATTTATCACAACACGGCGTGCGGCACGTCGCGCAATACCCTGGCCCTGATCCGCAACACGGGCGTCGAGCCCGTCATCATCGATTACGTCAAGCATCCGCCTTCGCGCGAAGCGCTGGTCGACCTGATCAAGCGCGCGGGCCTGTCCGTGCGCGCCGTCATGCGCGACAAGGGCGACCTGTACGATGAGCTGGGCCTGGCCAATCCCGAGCTCAGCGATGCGGCCCTGCTGGACGCCATGCAAGCCCATCCTATTTTGATCAACCGCCCCATCGTCGTCACGGAACTGGGCGTGCGCCTGTGCCGGCCGTCGGAAAAGGTGCTGGAAATCCTGCCGCTGCCGCAGCAAGGGGCATTTGCAAAGGAAGATGGCCAGGCCGTGATCGGCGCCGACGGCAAGCCGGTGAAATAAAAAAACGGCGCCAGTGGCGCCGTTTTGTATGATTGAGAGTGAAACGCGATCAGTGATTGCGGTCCACGGCAAACGAGCACAGTTGCAGCATCGATTGCTTGTAGACGCTGTCGGGCCAGCCGGCGATGGCATCGGCGGCGCGCTGGCCGGCGATTTCCGCCTGCTTGCGCGTGTAGTCGAGGGCGCCGCTGCTGGTGATGGCCGTCAGGACGGTATCGAAATGCTGTTCGTCGCCTTGCTCGATGCAGCTGCGCACCAGTTCGCGCTGTTCCGGCGTGCCGTTTTCCATCAGCCAGATCAGCGGCATCGTCGGTTTGCCTTCGCGCAGGTCGTCGCCCACGTTCTTGCCGATTTCGGCGGCGTCGCCCGCATAGTCGAGCACGTCGTCGATCAGCTGGAAAGCCGTGCCCAGCGAGCGGCCGTATTCGGCGGCCGCTTCGATATCGTCTTCGCTGGCGCCGGCGATCAGGGCGCCCAGTTGCGCCGACGCTTCGAACAGCTTGGCTGTCTTCGAGCGGATGACGTTCAAATAGCTCTCTTGCGTCACGTCAGGATCGTGCATGTTCAGCAACTGCAGCACTTCGCCTTCGGCGATCACGTTGGTGGCGTCGGACAGGATTTGCATGACGCGCATATTATTGAGCGACACCATCAGCTGGAACGAGCGCGAGTGCAGGAAGTCGCCCACCAGCACCGACGCGGAATTGCCGAACAGGGCATTGGCCGTCTGGCGTCCGCGGCGCATCGACGATTCGTCGACGACGTCGTCGTGCAGCAGGGTGGCGGTGTGGATGAATTCGACCACGGCGGCCAGTTCATGGTGCGCCGTGCCGCGATAGGCGTGGGCATTGGCCACCAGCAAAATCAGCACGGGACGGATGCGCTTGCCCCCTGCGCTGATGATGTATTCAGCGATCTGGTTGATCAGAATCACATCGGAGTGCAACTTTTGGCGGATCACCGTATTGACTGCGTCCATATCGGCGGCAATCGTTTGCACGATGGTGTTTTGGTTAACGTGTTTGTTAGCGTCAGACAAGGCGAACCTGCATTAGATTGTGGGTGCCGCGATTATACGACAAGGCTTGCGCGTGCGTGACGTTTGCCTATGACTGTAGGGCAATTGATTGATCTTGTTGGCACTGCCGCGCGTTTTCCTGTCCCCCTGGCGCAAGCCTGACATGATGGTCGGGTTGTCGACATACCACGAACATTCGCCTTTGTGAATAGTTTTTGACGCAATTTCTCAGTCCGTGTATAATCGCTGGTTCCCCCTGTTGTGTACGGCTTGCTTTGCACGGCAATGGGACAAATTCTTTCAACATTTGATGAGGTTTCAAATCATGTACGCGGTCATAAAAACCGGTGGCAAACAATACAAAGTTGTCGCTGGCGAAAAACTTAAAGTAGAACAGATACCGGCAGACATTGGTTCCGAAATCACCATCGATCAAGTTCTCGCAGTAGGCGCGGGCGACAGCATCAAGTTTGGTGCTCCATTGGTCGAAGGTGCAACGGTACTGGTTACGGTTGTGGCGCATGGTCGCCATGATAAGGTCAAAATTTTCAAGATGCGTCGTCGTAAGCACTACCAAAAGCATCAAGGCCATCGCCAGAATTTTACCGAAATCCAAATCGTTTCGATCAACGGCTAATCGCCGCTGTTTGAATTAATCAGCTATCAAGGAGTCTTAAATGGCACATAAAAAAGGCGGCGGCACAACGCGAAACGGCCGTGATTCAGAATCAAAACGTCTGGGCGTTAAAGTCTACGGCGGCCAAGCTATCAATGCTGGCGGCATCATCATTCGTCAACGCGGCACCCCAGTGCGCGCCGGCGAAGGCGTAGGCATGGGCAAGGACCACACGCTGTTCGCGCTGATCGCGGGCAAAGTGAAGTTCGTTGTCAAAGGTGCTGGCTCGAAGCAATTCGTGACCGTTGTACCAAACGAAGCAGTACCAGCGTAATTCATCGCGGAGCGCGTGCTCCGCATGATCGCATGATGTAAGGCGCAAGCCTTCAATCGAAAGGCTCTGCCCAAGGTAGAGCCTTTTTAGTTTTATGGCGGCAAAATTATGAAGTTTATCGACGAAGCAAAAATCGAAGTCATCGCGGGCGATGGCGGCAACGGCTGCGCATCTTTCTGCCGTGAAAAATTCCGGCCTTTCGGCGGCCCCGATGGCGGCGATGGCGGCAAGGGCGGGTCCATCTGGGCCGTGGCCGACCGCAATATCAACACGCTCGTCGATTTCCGCTTTTCCAAAATGCACAAGGCTCGCAATGGCGAGCCTGGCCGTGGCGCAGATTGCTATGGCAAGGGCGCCGATGACATCCATCTGCGCATGCCGGTCGGCACCTTGATCATCGACAACGCGAGCGGCGAAATCCTGGCCGACCTGACCGAACACGGCCAGATCGAACTGCTGGCCAAGGGCGGCGAAGGCGGCTGGGGCAACATCCACTTCAAGTCCTCGACCAACCGCGCGCCACGCCAAAAAGGCGAGGGCAAGGAAGGCGAACGCCGCGAACTGCGCCTGGAACTGAAAGTGCTGGCTGACGTTGGCCTGCTGGGCATGCCGAACGCCGGCAAATCGACCTTCATTTCGGCTGTCTCGAACGCGCGTCCGAAAATCGCCGATTACCCATTTACCACTCTGCACCCGAACCTGGGCGTGGTGCGCGTGTCGCACGAGAAGAGCTTTGTGATCGCCGACATTCCGGGCTTGATCGAAGGCGCTTCCGAAGGCGCGGGCCTGGGCCATCAATTCCTGCGTCACTTGCAGCGCACGGGTCTGCTGTTGCACATCGTCGACCTGGCGCCGTTTGAAACCAACGTCGATCCTGTCAAGGAAGCCAAGGCGCTGGTCAAGGAATTGAAGAAGTACGACGAGTCGCTGGTCGACAAGCCGCGCTGGCTGGTGTTGAACAAGCTCGACATGGTGCCGGAAGAAGAGCGCAAGAAGATCGTCAAGGACTTCCTCAAGCGTTTCGCCTGGAAAGGTCCCGTGTTCGAGATCTCCGCGCTGAACCATCAAGGTTGCCCGGAACTGGTGAATGCGATTTACCAGCATCTGGAAGAGAAGAAACACAGCGAAAGCCGTGCCGAAGAAACGCAGATGACCGAAGAAGCGCGTGGTATCTCGTCGATCGACCCGGATGATCCGCGTTTCAAGATCCTCGACTAAGAGCCTTGCCCTGATGTCGGTACGGATGGCTGCTGCCGCGCCCGCACGCAAGCAAGCGTGGCAGCGCCGAGTATTGCATCTGATCGCGTATGCTTACGGGCTGAGCGCGGTCGCCTGTCTGCTGTTCGCCGATGACATGGCGGCCGGCATGGGCATCTTCCTCAATGGCGTCAACGGCTACAGCCAGTTCTACGCTACTCATGTCGGTGTCTGGGGCGCTACCGCGCTCCTGGCGCTGTTCGCGGCACGGCAGGGCGAACCGCCTGTCCTCGGCGATATCACTGCAATGTTGGTCCTGGCGCAGCCCGCCGGCCGTCTGTTCGCGGCCATCAGCTTCGGCTTGCCCCAGGGTTTTGTGTTGTTCTTGTGCGCAATGGAGCTGACGGCGGGGCTGGTCTTGCTGCTGCTGCGTCCTGCGCGCTGACGTCTATTAAGTGAAGAGCGCCGCCCCATGGATTCCGTGATTCAAAAAGCTACCCGCATCATCATCAAAGTCGGCTCCTCGCTGGTCACCAACGATGGCCGCGGACTCGACCATGCCGCCATCGCGCGCTGGGCCGCGCAGATTTCCGGCTTGCGCGCCCTGGGCAAGGAAGTCGTGCTCGTCAGCTCCGGCGCCATCGCCGAAGGCATGCTGCGCCTCGGTTTCGAGCAGCGCCCCACCGATATCCACGAATTGCAGGCGTGCGCCGCCGTCGGCCAGATGGGCCTGGCGCAAATCTATGAAAGCAGCTTCCGCGCCCACAGCCTGGGCACGGCGCAAGTGCTGCTCACGCACGCCGACCTGGCCGACCGCGAACGCTATCTCAACGCCCGCTCCACCCTGACGACCCTGCTGCGCCTGGGCGTGGTGCCGATCATCAATGAAAACGACACGGTCGTCACCGATGAAATCAAGTTCGGCGACAACGACACCCTGGGCGCCCTGGTCGCCAACCTGATCGAAGCCGATGCGCTCGTCATCCTGACGGACCAGCACGGTCTGTTCTCGGCCGACCCGCGCAAGGACCCGAACGCCTACCTGATCACGCAAGGCATCGCCGGCGATCCGGCCCTGGAAGCGATGGCGGGCGGCGCCGGCAGCAGCCTGGGACGCGGCGGCATGCTGACGAAAATCCTCGCCGCCAAGCGCGCCGCCAAGTCCGGCGCGCATACGATCATCGCCTGGGGCCGCGACAGCGACGTGCTCAGCCGTCTCGCCCAGGGCGAAGCGATCGGCACGCAGTTGCGGGCGCAAACAGGGCAATTGACGGCGCGCAAGCAGTGGATGGCCGATCACTTGCACACGGCCGGCGCCGTCGTGCTGGACGCGGGCGCCGTGCAAAAGCTGCGCCAGGAAGGCAAATCATTGTTGCCGATCGGCGTGACGGGCGTGAACGGCGAATTCGGCCGCGGCGCCGTCATCACCTGCGTCGACGCGGACGGCGCGCCCGTGGCGCGCGGCCTGTCGAACTACACGAGCGGCGAAGCGCGCCGCATCATGCGCAAGCCGTCCACCGAGATCGAGTCCATCCTCGGCTACGTGGAAGGCCACGAGCTGATTCACCGCGACAATATGGTGTTGCTGTAGGTCGGATTAGGTGGAGCCGCCGAGGCCCGAAGGGCCGTAATCCGACAACATTGTTGTCGCGTCCTGTCGGATTACGCGCTGCGCGCTAATCCGACCTACGCAACAACGACAGCGGCCCTTTCGGGCCGTTTTTTTTGGGCTACACCACGGCCGGCATCGGCGACTTGTCCTTGTAGTCGCACAGGTCGGCGATCATGCAATTCCAGCACTGCGGCTTGCGTGCCGTGCACGTGTAGCGGCCGTGCAGGATGAGCCAGTGGTGGGCGTCGTGCAGGAATTCTTTCGGTACGAACTTCAATAACTTTTGCTCGACGATATCGACATTCTTGCCTGGCGCGATGCCGGTGCGGTTCGAGACGCGGAAGATGTGCGTGTCGACGGCCATGGTCGGTTCGCCAAACGCCGTGTTCATGACCACGTTGGCCGTCTTGCGGCCCACGCCGGGCAAGGCTTCCAGCGAGGCGCGGTCGCGCGGCACTTCGCCGCCGTGCTGATCGAGCAGGATCTGGCAGGTGGCGATGACGTTCTTGGCCTTGGTGCGGAACAGGCCGATGGTGCGGATGTAGCTGCTCAGTTCATCGACGCCCAGCGCCAGTATCTTGGCCGGCGTATTGGCGACCGGATACAGCAAACGGGTCGCCTTGTTGACGGACACGTCCGTCGCCTGCGCCGACAGCAGTACGGCGATCAGCAGCTCGAACGGTGTCGTGTATTCGAGTTCCGTTTTCGGGGAAGGATTGGCGGCGCGAAAGCGCGTAAAGATTTCCAGGCGTTTGGCGGCGTTCATGCGTCTTTTTTCGGGCTAGTGGGGGCTGGCGGGGCGGTATCCGTGCTGGCGGCCGCGGCCTTGGCGCGCGCGCGCTCCATGGCGGCGGCGATGATGGCGCGCTTGCGCTCTTTTTCCGCCTGTTCATCTGGCGTCACAGGCACTTCCTGCGTCACTTCGCGCATCTTGGCGACCGCCTTGGCGGCCAGGCGCGCTTCGTTTTCTTCCGTTTCGCGGCGCAAGCGCTGCGTGCGGAAGTCGTGGCGCGCGCGCGCGTCGTCGGCCTCTGCCTGGCTCCAGGCATTCCAGCCCGTGGCGTCGCCGCTGACGGGGTACATGACGATGCAGTCGACGGGGCAGGGCGCCACGCACAGGTCGCAGCCCGTACACAGATCAGTGACCACCGTATGCATCTGCTTGGCGGCGCCGACGATGGCGTCCACCGGGCAGGCCTGGATGCACAGGGTACAGCCGATACACAGCGATTCGTCGATATAGGCGACAGATCGCGGACGTTCGAGGCCGTTGACGGGATTGAGCGGAATGACTTTTTTTCCCAGCAAGCCGGCCAGGCGCGCGATGCCTTGCGCGCCGCCCGGCGGGCACTGGTTGATGTCGGCGCTGCCCGCGGCTATCGCTTCCGCATACGGGCGGCAGCCGTTGTAGCCGCATTTGGTGCATTGCGTTTGCGGCAGCAAGTCTTCGATCTGGTCGGCAAGTGAGGGAGAGGCGGGATGCGGCACGGTCATCTTCGATACGGTAAAACGCCATTATCGGCCATCTGGGGCGCGCACAAGTAAAAACCTGTTTCGTGAGAGGGATTAGATGTGTCGTGGCCGCTTGTTGCAGGCGTGCCGCAATCGTATTTTATTTCCTTTGGGAATGTCAAAGTGCAAATAAACAACTTTGCAATTTCTTTTTTTTGTGGGAGCATGATTTTATCAAGCTCGTTATCAAAAAAAGCCGACCGCCAGTCCTGTTGCCGCATCTGCATTGCAATGCGCGCCAGGCCATAGGAGCCAAACATGCGTTTCCTCCGGACAGTTGGTTTGCCCTTCTGTTTGTTCATGCACGCTGCGCTTGCCCTTGCACACGGGCAGGCGACGTCCCCCATGGCGGCGCCGGGCGCTGCCAGCTCGCGCATCGTCCGCTTCGCGGCGGAAGACTGGCCGCCCTTCATTACCCGCAGCCTGCCTGCCGACGGCATGTCGGGCGCCATGGTCAGCACCGTCTTCGAGCGCCTCGGCTATACGGTCAAATATGAATATTTTCCCTGGAAGCGCGCCATGCAGTTTGGCCTGGCCAGTCCCCGCTACGCCGGGCTGCTGGCCGTCTGGCGCACGCCCGAACGGGAAAAACTCTGCCACTTTTCTGTGCCGGTTGGTAACACGCAAGGGGTGCTGGCCTACTTGAAGGAAGATGGCGTGCCCGGCGCCACCCTGGCCGAACTGGGCAAGTTGCGCATCGGTACCGTGGCCGGCTATTCGAATGGGGAACAATTCGATGGCATGGTGGCGCGCGGCGAGCTGAAGACGGAAGAGGGCTTGAACGATGCGACGAACCTGAAGAAACTGTTAATCAAGCGCTACCGCGTGATCGTCATCGAGCGCCATGTCCTGCAGCATTTGCTGATGGGGCATAATTTCAGCAAGGCGGAACGCGAACGCATCGGCATCATCGATTCCGTCTTCAAGGAGCGGTCCGTGCATGTGTGCTTCCAGCGCGATGCCGAGGGCGCGCTATGGCAAAAGCGTTTCAACGAGGCAGCACGGGATATTGACACGGCCCGGCTCGAACGCGATTACTGGAAGCGGCTCGACCAGAGCCTGGCGACAGGCCCGGTCCATCCCTGACCTGCCGCGCCGCTGTTGTTCGTTGCCAAAACGAAATATCTAAATACGAAACCATTCGTTCTTGTTTGTTTGTCCATCCTTTAGTCTGCAGCCACTGTGTTGACGACTTTGAAAGGATGTTTTCGTATGCCGCAACTGATGCACAAGCAAGACCCCGCCCCCCGTTTGCGGCAGCTGGCGCACGCCGTCTTGGTAGCCGTGCTCGTGCTGGGAGCGCCCGGCGTGGCCCATGCGCAAGCCACGCCGGCCACCGCCCCGCTCGATACCGTCATCGTCACGGGTGCGCGTGGCACGGGTCGCACGGTGGCCAACAGCGCCGCGCCGATCGACGTGATCAGCGCGCAGCAATTGCAGGCCACGGGCAAGTTGAATTTGCTCGACGCGCTCGATACGGCCTTGCCATCGTTTAACTTGCCGGCCCGAGTGCAGCCTGACCTGGGCAGCATCGTGCGCGCCGGGCAGCTGCGCAACCTCGATCCCTCGCATACCCTGGTGCTGGTCAATGGCAAGCGACGCCATACGACGGCCATCGTCAACGAGGACGGCTTTCCCGGGTCCGTCGCCACCGACCTGGCCCTGATCCCCACGGGCGCCATTGCCCGCGTGGAAATCCTGCGCGACGGCGCTTCGGCCATCTACGGTTCCGACGCCATCGCCGGCGTCATCAACATCATCCTGAAAGCGGACGACAAGGGCAGCTTCGGCACGCAGCTCGGTTCCACCTACGAGGGTGATGGCACGAACGGTTCCGCACGCATCGATGGCGGCACGCGCCTTGGCGAACACGGCTTCGCCCACTTCGGCGCCGAGGTCCAGCGCCAGGGCATCGCCGTGCGCAATTTTGGACTCAATCCCGCTTATCTGTCGTATCCGGCCGTGCGCAACAGCGATGGCCAGCTGGTGAAATTGGGACCGAACAACAGCTTGCCAACCGGTGCGTCGCCGAACCCGGCCGAAGCGAAGCGCAACAGCAATCCGTGGCGCAATACGGGCGTGCCGCAAAGCACGACCGCCTCGCTCAGCGCCAACCTCGGCTATGACCTGTCGAACGAGGTGCAGCTGTACGGCTTTGGCACGTATGCGCACCGCAATGCCCGCTCGGCGCAGAATTTCCGCCTGCCCAATACCATTTTCAATAACAACAAAGGCTTGCTGGCCGTGTATCCGGACGGCTTCACGCCATATGAAACGACGAGCGAAAACGATTTCTCCTTGAGCGGTGGCATCAAGGGCGAGACGGCAGGCTGGAGCTGGGACCTGAGCACGACCTATGGCCGCGATGATATCGACGTGGGCGTGGAGCACTCGGCCAACTACTCGCTCACTTATCCCGGCGGCAAGACCGATTTCGACATCGGCAATCAGCGCTACAGCCGCTCGACGACGAATGCCGACGTGCGCCGTCCCGTGCCGCTGGGCTTGAGCGAGCCGGTGGACCTGAGCCTGGGCCTCGAGTATTCGCATGAAACGCAGCAGCGCCGCGCCGGCGAGCCCGCTTCCTGGCAGGGCAGCGGCTCGTCGGCCCTGGCTGGCTACTTGCCCGTCGACGCGTCCGACACGGCGCGCCACAGCTATGCCGCGTACATCGGCCTGGGCGCGAAATTGACGCCGCAATGGCTGCTCGACACGGCCTTGCGCGCCGAGAAATATTCCGATTTCGGCAGTAAGACGACGGGCCGCCTGTCCGCCCGCTATGACCTCACGCCCGCAGTCGCCGTGCGCGGCACGGTCAGCAACGGTTTCCACGCGCCCAGCCTCGTGACGCAATCGTATTCGAACACCTCCGACCATGCGGGCGTGCCCTATACCCTGGCGCAACCGAATTCCGCCGCCGCAAGGGCCCTGGGCGCGCAAGCGTTAAAACCGGAAAAATCGACGAATCTGTCGGCCGGGCTGACCTTCAATCCCTCGTCCACCCTGCGCCTGACCGTTGACGCGTATCAAATCAAGGTCAGCGACCGCCTGGGCGTGTCGTCGAATATCGGCATCGACCGCAGCTCGGGCGTGGCGCTCGACGGCAGTGGCCGGCCACTGACGGCGGCGCAAGCGAACGTCATTGAAAACCTGCTGCGCTCGGCGGGGCTGACGGTGGGCAATGGCCTCGTCGCGCATTACTTTGCCAACGTGGGCGACACGCGCACGCGCGGCGTCGATGTCACCGCCGAGGATGTCTTGCGCCTGGCCGATGGCAAGCTGCGCTGGACGGCGGCCGCGAATATCAACCACACGAGCCTGGTTGGCAAGGCGGAACTCCCCGTCGTGCTGCAAGGCTTGCCGAACATCGGCACCCTGAGCAAGTCGGCCGAGTACGATTTGCTCTACCGCGCGCCGCGCGACAAGGAAATCGTCACCCTCGCGTATGAAAAAGCCGGCTGGACATTCAACCTGCGCGAGACGCGTTACGGCAAGCTCAGGCGCCTGAACGTCATCACGGGTGGCGACTACCAGCTGAAAGCCGCTTTCGTGACGGACGTGAGTGTGGGTTACGACATCAGCAAGCGCATCAACGTGACGGTGGGCGCCAACAATGTCTTCAACCAGAAACCGGGCCAGGTGCCGCGCGAGGCGCGCAGCGCCCCGAATCTGGCGCAGTACACGGGCGCCTACGACAACTCTGGCCCATTGGGCGTACTGGGCGGCTATTACTACGCCCGCGCTACCGTCTCATTCTGATTTGCCGTATCCCTCTATCGATCATCAAGAACAGGAAAACCTATGTCTGACAACAATCAACACGCGGCCATCGATCTGGAATGGGCCAATCTTCTTTCGCCGCAACGCCGCACGGTCTTGCGCGGCGGCGGCCTGGTGGCGGCGCTGGCCGCTTCCGGCCTGGCTGGTTCGGCCTTGGCGCAGGAAGCCAAACCGTCGCGTGTAAAACCTGCACCCGGCAAGAGTCCATGGGGCGAGCATACGGACACGGCGCCCACGCCGCGCCCCGTCAGCGTGCGGCCCGGCGAGGAAACCTTGCCGTCGACACCGCGCGCCTACACGGATATCGAGAGCTATCACGCGCACATCTATTTTGACGAAGACAGCTACCTGAAGGCGGCGCTGATACGCAAGTGGGCGGCCGAACGCTTCCAGATCGAACTGGGCGACTGGAACCTGGAGCCGCGCGGCCCGCACGTGACGCCGTCGTTTTATTTCGGTTTCACCAATGACTTGCTGCCCGTGATCGTGCCGTGGCTGCAATTGAACAGCCTGGGGCTGACGATACTGATCCACCCGAACACGGAAGACCCGCGCGCCGATCATCTGTATTACGCGCTGTGGGTGAACCGCTCGCAGCCTGTGAATGGCTATGCGATGAAGAAGCCGGGGCCGGGCGAGCCGCGGGTCGAGCAGATTTTTGTCAATACGCGCCCGACGGTGAAAATCGAAACGTCGCGCGCATGAGGCGGGCATAAAAAAACGCCACGCCGGTGTGAGCCGGCGTGGCGTGTTGGATGGAACTATCCGGATCAGGAATGCTTCTGGATGAATTCACCGATTTTCGGGCAAATGATTTCGCGCCAGCGGCGGCCCGAGAAGATGCCGTAGTGGCCGCATTTCGGCGCCACGAAGTCTTGCTGCATGTCGGCAGGGATGCCGGAGCACAGGTCGTGCGCCGCCTGCGTCTGGCCGGCGCCGGAAATGTCGTCCAGCTCGCCTTCCACCGTGAACAGTGCCACGTTCGTGATGTCTTGCGGACGCACCAGCTGGCCGCCCACTTTCCACGTGCCCTTGGGCAGGCTGAATTCCTGGAATACCGTTTTAATCGTTTCCAGGTAGTACTCGGCCGGCATGTCCAGCACGGCGTTGTACTCGTTGTAGAACTGGCGATGGCCTTCCGCCGGTTCGTCGTCGCCCGTCACCAGGTGCATATAGAACTCGCGGTGGCTTTGCGCGTGGCGGCCCGGGTTCATGGCGATGAAGCCGGCGTGCTGCAGGAAGCCCGGATAGACCTTGCGGCCAAAGCCCGGATAGTTTGGCGGCACCGCGTAGATCACGGTGTTTTCAAACCACGAGAATTTCTTTTCCGTCGCCAGGTTGTTCACTTGCGTGGGCGAGCGGCGCGGGTCGATCGGACCACCCATCATCGTCATGGTTTTCGGCATGTGCGGATCCTTTGCCGTCGCCATCAGCGAGATGGCGGCCAGCACGGGCACGGTCGGTTGACAGACGGAAATCACGTGCAAGTCAGGCGCCAGCAGGCGGATGAATTCCTGCACATAATAAATGTAGTCATCGAGGTGGAACGGGCCTTCCGTCAGCGGTACCATGCGCGCGTCCGTCCAGTCGGTGATGTAGACATCGTGCTCGGCCAGCAAGCCGCGCACGGTGTCGCGCAGCAGGGTCGAGTGGTGACCGGACAGGGGGGCAACCAGCAAAATTTTGGGCTGTTGCAAGCCAGTGCTTTCTTTTTTGAAGTGAATCAGGCGGCAAAACGGTTTTGTCACGACAACGTGTTCGCGGATGTCGACGCTCTCGCCTTGGACGAGAACGGATTTGATGTCGAATTGTGGTTTTTCGTAGTCTTTGCCAAGGCGGTACATCAGCTCGTAGCCGGCTGCGATGCGTTGCGAAAACGGGGTGTGGGCCAGTGGAGAAACCGGGTTGGTAAATAACTTGGAGGACATGTCTGCCCATTGCATCACCGGAGTGAGGAAAGAGCGTTGCAGTTCGTGCAGTTGGTAAAGCATATAGAGTCCTTGTTTGATTCCAAGCGCCAATATCGGCTCAAATATCATAATCCAATTTTACGATATTTGTTGAGGACAAAATGTGCTTTACCGCGCATAGATTCACAGTTTGCGCATAGTTGTGACAGCGCGCCACACTTGCGTGGATAGACCTGCAACGATGCCTTAAAAGCAAAAAAAGCAGCGTTTCCGCTGCTTTCTGTGTATTTTTTTGCCGCCACGCCGCTGCAGGGAAGTATCTCCCCGCAAGAAGCGCCGCCGCAGCTGCCGTGCGCTTAGCGCACCAGCATGTCCAGCTTGTCCTTGACGTCCTTGTATTGCTCGGCTTCCGGCAAGGCAGCCTTCGTCTTGGTGATCGAAGGCCAGTTACGGGCCAGATCGACGTTGATCTTGATGAAGGCTTGCTGGTCGCCCGGCACGTCTTCTTCCGCGAAAATCGCGTTCACCGGGCACTCTGCCACGCAGACGGCGCAGTCAATACATTCGTCCGGATCGATCGCCAGGAAGTTCGGGCCTTCCCGGAAACAATCTACCGGGCAGACATCGACGCAGTCGGTATAGCGACAGGCGATGCAGGATTCGGTGACAACGTGGGTCATAACAGTCCTATCAATTTTTGGGGGAGGTGCTGTAGCGCCTGCAGGAACCTCGACGGCGCATACTAAAGCAAAGCATTGTATTTTAAGGCAATTCGCTATTTCTCACAAATCCCGCTTATATACAATACATATAAGCAAATTCATTTTTTGGCAGTGCCGTTGCCGCGCAGAGCGGGCAATTCAGCGACTATCGGGGACGTTGCCATGAAGAACGCGGCAAGAAAGCGACAGTCGCCCGATGCGGCAAGGGCAGGGCGGGCGGCGTGCCGGCTTGCCGTGTGGTGTTTTTGTTTTACCCAAATCAAGATCGGCACACAATATGTGCCGGAACCGTCAGGCGCTGGCGCGTATCTGCGTCAGCAGTTGCTGCCAACGTGCATTTTCAGGGCTGCCATCCTCGGCGAACGTGATGGTGCGCCGCGCGGTGGGCGCGTCGACGGTGATCTGCCAGTGGGGAATATCGGCACCCACCTGTTCTCCTGTGGCCTGCGGCTGCGTGAAAAAGCCACTGCTGGCCAGTGCCGCTTCCAGTCGGGAGCCAGCCGGATGGGCTTGCGTATCGATCTCATACTGTTCGCTCAGGCCGGCAAAGCCGCCGCTGCTGCGGGCTGAAATTTTCATGTTGCTCCTTGCTGTGGGTGGTGGTGGGACGCGCCACGGCCTGCCGCAGCTGCGGCTGGCATGACGCGGGCGCGCTGGTGCGCTGTTGTATTCGCCGCTGTATTGTTTAGCGGGGACCGTAATCGCGGCACCAGGCGGCCAGCGCTTCGCGCTCCGCTTCGAGCAATTGATCCGACTCGCTGTATTCCGCATGGTTCATGGTACCGCAGCAGGCACGCCTGTCTTGTACGGCGTCGTCTGCGTCGACGACATCGGGGGCGAATGTCATTTGTCCATCTTCCGTCATGGCATTGGCTTTCAATACTTCGCGCACGGTAAAGCTGTTGCGGATGAAGTCCAGGTAGGCGCCGTTGCCGTCAGCCTGGGCGATCGTCAGCATGTGGCCGGCTACGTCGGCATAGGTGGCGGCCTGGTCGGGCGATGCCACCAGGGCGCGCAGGACGAGGCTGCGCAGGTAGTCGCCGCAGCGGTGCAGCACGGCCGCGTCGTCTTCCAGCTGCGGCTGGCGTTCGCGGGCAAAGATGTCGGCCAGGATGTCGTAGATGGCGCCCGTAAACACTTGCGAGATGGCGTGCACTTCCGTGCCCGCTTCCGATAATTTGATGTCGTTGTCGGCATTGCGCAAGCCGTTGGGACGGCCCAGGGCGAGGCCGAACTGTTCGGCCAGGTCGGCCAGGAACGTTTTATCGTGCAAGTCGGATTTCGTTTGCGCGATCACCGCTTCCACCTGGTCCAGCTGCGACAGGGCCAGGAAGATGGCCGTCAGGTCGCCGAACGATTCGTGCAGGCCGCCCGTTTGTGGCGGGTTGTTGCTGAGCAGCCAATTCGGCTTCAAGCCATCGAGCACGGCGTGCCCCGTTTCATGCGAGACGATGTCGAGCGAGCGGCAGGTATAGACGCGCTCGGTGGCGCCGCTGGGGATGAAGTCGCCGAATTTCAGGGCCTTGTCGCTGCGGCTGTAATAGGCATTCATGACATTGGGCAAGCCGTGCGGGAACACGCGCAGCGGTGCCGTGTTGCTGGCGCTGTTCCATTGCCAGGGCAGGGGCGGCGCCGTGTCGTTGCTGGCCAGCGCGCGCTGGTACATGGTGAGCGTCATGCGCACGATGGCGAACGTGTGCACGGCGTCGAACTGGTCGGTGTTGGGCGAGACGATGAAGTCGCCGAAGGCGTTCGGGCTGACCTGCGCGATGCCCGGTTCGCCAAACGTGATGCGCGCGTCGCGCGGACCTTGCAAGATCAGCCCGGGCAAAAAGCTCTTGCGCGTGCCCAGTTCGCTGACGGACGGGTCTTGCTTCCAGATCAGCACGCGCGAACCGACGGGCACGGCGGCCACGTTGCGCACCGTGGCCTCGGTCAGGCGGGGCGGGCCCGGCTGCAGGGTCAGTTGCGCATTCTTGCGGTGCAAACGGTACGGCGCCGAAGGGGTAGGGACATAGCCGACGGGCAGGGACACGCATTTGGTCAGTACGGCTTCGACCGGCACGATGACTTTCTGGTCCATGGTGGTTCTCCAAGACACGCGCAGCTGGAATTGGAATAGTCGTCCCGCTTCGGCGCATCCGGTTTGATACGGCGCAAGCGATGCGTGGAAAGGACGGGCTTTTTTAGCCGTCTGGCGCTCGCTGCCGCCGTGCCAGCCGCATGGCGGCTGGTATGATGCTGGCCGTATTGCACCCGTTTTTATAATAAAAGGATCGTTTGATGGCGGATATAAATATAGTTCAGCAACATAAGCTGACAGCAGCAAGGGCGCGCGAAGCGGCGCAGCAAGTGGCCGACAAGCTGGCCCAGGAATATGACCTGGCGTGCGCCTGGGATGGCGATGTGCTGCGCTTCGAGCGCAGCGGCGTCGATGGGTCGCTGACCCTGGAAAAAGAGCAGGCGCAACTGCAAATCAAGCTGGGTTTCATGCTCAGCGCCTTCGCTTCCACCATCGAAGGCAAGATTGCCGAGAAGATGCGCAAGGTGTTTGCCGAGCCAGCCTGATGGCGTTTTATCCGCTTGTCTGGCGCTCCATTTGGTGGTAAAAAATGAAGCTGCGGCGGAAGGCGAAAAGACGACGAAAACACGTCGCTTTTCGCCTTTTTACCATCTGACTGTACGCTGGCGAACATTGCTAGCACATTTCTATTTGGAAAGCCATTGGACTTTGCTGGCTTTTTGCGTTATACTTGAGTCATATTTACAACAGCTACACCGCGTTTCACCTTCTGCTTCGCAGTACTCCCCACTCGCTGAGTGGTGAATAATTCTTCGGGTTTTACACCCGCATCCAGTTAAAGTAGCTTGGTCGATTTTTTCTTCGGTCAAATACATTTGGTGCCATGTATTTGCATGGCGCTAGCGTTGTTAAAAGTCCTGAACCACAGCCTCTTTTAGCACGCACACGGCACCCCGGCACCGGCCTTGGCCATCCGCTGGTCACACGCGTGTCACCCCCTGTTTCCTGTCGCTCCCGTGCGCTTGTGCGCCGTGGCGTAGCCGACGCAACAGGGTTTGTCGATTCCCGCCGCAAGCTGGCAGCTTGCTGGGTTTCATTCCATTCGTCAAATCGAGGGAGAACCACATCGTGGCAAAACAAATCATTATCGACCATGTGTTCAAAGTGTTCGGCGACAAGCCAGAAGAAGCACTTGAACTCGTTCATCAAGGCGCCAGCAAGCAGGACATCCTGGCCAAGACCGATTGCACCATCGGCGTTTTCGACGCCACCTTTACCATTGAAGCGGGCGAAATCTTCGTCATCATGGGCCTGTCCGGTTCGGGCAAGTCGACCCTGGTGCGCATGCTGAACCGTTTGATCGAGCCGACCGCCGGCCGCATCCTGATCGACGGCAACGACATCAATACCTTGCCGGACGCCCAGCTGCGCGCCCTGCGCCGCAAGGACATCAGCATGGTGTTCCAGTCGTTCGCGCTGCTGCCGCAAATTACCGTGCTCGACAACACTGCCTTCGGCATGGAACTGGCCGGCATGCCAAAAGCCGAGCGCCATGCGCTGGCCCAGCAAGCGCTGGAGCAGGTTGGCCTGGACGGCTACGGCGCCAGCTATCCCGACGAATTGTCGGGCGGCATGCAGCAGCGCGTGGGCCTGGCCCGTGCGCTGGCTTGCGATCCATCGATTTTGCTGATGGACGAAGCGTTTTCCGCGCTCGATCCGATTATCCGTACGGAAATGCAATCGGAACTGCTGCGCCTGCAGCAAATCAAGCGCCGCACCATCGTCTTCATTTCGCATGACCTCGACGAAGCCATGCGCATCGGCGACCGCGTCGCCATCATGAAAGACGGCCACGTGGTGCAAGTGGGCACGCCGGAAGAAATCCTGCGCAAACCGGCCAACGATTACGTGCGCAACTTCGTGCGCGGCGTCGATGCGGCGGCCGTGTTCAAGGCCAGCGATATTGCCCGCAAGAGCCAGATCGTCGTGTCCGAGTCGCCGAGCCGCGGCTCGCGCGCCGCGCTGTCGATGCTGGAAGAGCAGGATCGCGCGTTTGCCTATGTCGTCAATCCGCAGCGCAAGTTCCTCGGCGTCGTGTCGGCCGATTCGCTGCGCAGCGCGCTCGACGGCCATGTTGGTCCGCTGGGCCTGGCGCATGCCTACCTGCCCGACGTGCAGACCATCAATGCGGACGAACCGGTCGCCGGCCTGTTCGGCCAGGTGGCGCAGCTGCCTTACGCCGTCCCCGTGGTGGCCGATGACGGCAGCTTCCGCGGCGCCATCAGCAAGACAACCTTGCTGAAGTTCCTCGACCGCGATACGCCAGCCATTGCCGAACAACAACAGAAAGGACAAGCATGAATCCAAGCACCGTTTCCACAGTAGAAGCTGTTGTTGAACAGCCGGCCGCGCAAATCAATCCCTGGGCGCTGACGCCGCCGGGCGACACGTCCTGGCTGGATGCGGCCGGACCGGCCGTGCAGCCCGAACACGCGGCCTCCGGTTTTCACCTGACGCAGATTTTCGATGGCTCGCTGCCGCTGGAAAGCTGGATCAACCAGGGCCTGGGCTGGGTTGTCGCCCATTTCCGCCCATTCTTCCAGGCCGTGCGCGCGCCGATCGACAGCGTGCTGTCCGGCGTGGAAGGCTTGCTGCTGGCGGCCCCGTCGCTGACGGTCATCGCCATCATCGGCTTGCTGGCGTGGCAATTTACCAGCCGCACCTTGGCCATCGGCACCGTGCTGGCGCTGCTGCTCGTATCGATGCTGGGCATCTGGCCGGAAGCCATGACGACCTTGTCGCTGGTATTGACGTCGCTCGCGTTCTGCCTGGCCATCGGTTTGCCGCTCGGTATTTTCCTTGCCAGCAGCGACCGCGCGCAGAATATCCTGCGTCCCTTGCTCGACGCCATGCAGACGACGCCTGCGTTTGTTTATCTGGTGCCGGTGGTGATGCTGTTTGGTATCGGTAATGCGCCAGGCGTGATCGTGACGATCATCTTTGCCTTGCCGCCGCTCGTGCGTTTGACCAACCTCGGTATCCGCCAGGTGCGTCCCGACCTGATCGAAGCGGCCCGCGCGTATGGCGCCTCGCCGTGGCAGTTGCTGACCCGCGTGCAGTTTCCGCTGGCCATGCCGTCCATCATGGCTGGTATCAACCAGTCGCTGATGCTGTCGCTGTCGATGGTTGTGATCGCCTCGATGATCGCCGTTGGCGGCCTGGGCCAGATGGTATTGCGCGGCATCGGCCGCCTGGACATGGGCCTGGCAACCGTCGGTGGCCTCGGTATCGTGCTGCTGGCCATCACCCTGGACCGCTTGACGCAAGCGATGGGCCAGCCACGCCGCGGCGTGCGCCATTGGTACCAGACGGGGCCTGCCGGTTTCGTGCTGCGCCTGGTGCGCGGCAATACGGAGAAAAATAATGTTGAACAGCAAGCTACGCTGGCCAACGCACAATAAAGGAACCACATGCATCAAATTGACAATTTTAAAGTGACGCAAAAATCGCAACGCAAGTTCCAGCTGTTTTCCGCCCTGGCAATCGCCGCCATGGCCCTGACCACGAGCCTGGCCATGGCGCAGACGTCGGCCGCGTCCGCCGATGCGCTGCCCGGCAAGGGCATCAAGGTGCAGCCGCTGCAAAGCTCGATCGCGGAAGAAACCTTCCAGACCATGCTGGTCGACAAGGCCCTGGAAAAGCTCGGCTACGAAGTGCAGCCGATCAAGGAAGTGGAATATCCGACCGCGCATATCGCGATCGCCAACGGCGACGCCACCTTCATGGCCGTGCATTGGGATCCGATGCACAAGGATTTCTATAACAACGCGGGCGGCGACGCCAAGCTGTTGCGCACGGGCCAGTATGCCGGTCCTGCCGCACAAGGTTATCTGATCGACAAAGCGACGGCCGAGAAGTACAACATCACGAATATCGACCAGTTGCGCGACCCGAACCTGGCCAAGCTGTTCGATCACGATGGCGACGGCAAGGCCGACTTGACGGGCTGCAACCCTGGCTGGGGCTGCGAAGCGCTGATCGAAAACCACATGGATGCGTATAAATTGCGCGAAACGGTAACGCACGTGCAGGGCAGCTATGCGGCCCTGATCGCCGACACCCTGGGCCGCTACAAGCGCGGCGAACCGATTTTGTACTACACGTGGACGCCGTACTGGGTCAGCGGCGTGCTGGTGCCGGGCAAGGACGTGGTCTGGCTGAAAGTGCCGTTCTCGGCCAATCCGGAGAAAGTAAACACGCGTCTGGACAATGGCAGCGATTACGGCTTTGCCGTCAACACGGCGCGCATCGTGTCGAACAAGGCCTGGGCCGAGAAAAACCCGGCGGCAGCCAAGCTGTTCGAAGTGATGCAGCTGCCCGTGGCCGACATCAATGCGCAGAACGAGCGCATGCGCCGCGGCGAAAACACGCAAGCCGATATCGCACGCCATACGGCTGGCTGGATCAAGTTCCACCAGCAAAAGTTTGACGGCTGGATCGCGCAAGCGCTGGCGGCGGCGAAAAAGTAAGTTCTAGCACCGTTTCAACATGAAAAAGTGGCTACCATTTTGGTAGCCACTTTTGCGTTAACGGCCTGTTTTGGTGGTTTTTGGTGAGTTTTTAGCCGTTTTCGGCCAGTTTCAGGTGCAAAATGGGGAAAGGCTGGCCGAACGGGTCGCGTTCGGAGCGGCTTTCCCCGATAAAGCCCAGGTGGCTGTAAAAGCCATGCGCTTGCGTGTTGTGTTCATTGACGTCGACGGCCGTGGCGCCCAGGGCGGCGATGGCGTGCCGTACCAGCGCGCGGCCGGCGCCGCTGCCGCGCTGGTCGGGATGCACGAACAGCATCTCGATCCTGGCGTGTTCGACGCACAGGAAGGCATAGGCGACGCCGTCATCGGCGCGCAGCACGTGCAGCAGGCGTTCGGCCATCACCCTGGCCAGCTCGTCGCGGACGAAGGGCTCCAGGAAGGCGATATCGCTATCGGCGAGGAAATCGTGGGTGGCGCGTACGGACAGGTGCCAGACATCGAACAAGCGGGGCAGGTCGGTGGCATGGGCCACGGAAACCAGGGAATTCGGTGATGGTGTCATGCAGAAATTATACTGCCCCGGAAGGCGCCGGGGCAGGGAGGGAC
This sequence comes from Janthinobacterium sp. 67, assembly GCF_002797895.1. Taxonomy (NCBI): domain Bacteria; kingdom Pseudomonadati; phylum Pseudomonadota; class Betaproteobacteria; order Burkholderiales; family Oxalobacteraceae; genus Janthinobacterium; species Janthinobacterium sp. 67. Next base: position 5,258,743 of record NZ_PGES01000001.1, read on the forward strand.
GATCAGTCCTTCAAGTCTTCGATCAGGTCGATGTATTGTTGCTGCGCATCTTCCTTCGAAGTGCCGGCCAGGGCCGCCCAGGCGTCGAACTTGGCGCGATTGACGAAGTCGGTCATGCCAGGACGCTCGCCCGTGGCGTCACCGCTCGACGCTTGCTTGAACAAGGCGTAGATTTTCAACAAGGTCATATTGTCCGGACGCTCGGACAGGGTCTTGGAATCGAGCTGCGCTTGTTCGAATTGCTCTTGTAAACTCATGATGGCTCCTGTGTGCTGATGGAATCGCTGGAAAAGTGCGGCAGGCCCGGCGGAGTGGCCACCGTGCGTGCTGCAGTGCCTGACATCATAGTGAAAAAAGGGCGCCGTGCATTAGAGGACACCCTCAAAACAAAAACGCCGCCGCTGAGTGAACAGGGGCGGCGCCTGGCGCGGTCGTTGGAGCGCAGCCTTCAGCTTCTTATACGCCCAGCAGTTCGACGTCGAAAATCAGGGTGGCGTTCGGTGGAATCACGCCGCCGGCGCCGCGCGCGCCATAGCCCAGTGCCGCAGGGATGATCAGCTGGCGCTTGCCGCCCACTTTCATGCCCTGCACGCCTTCGTCCCAACCCTGGATGACGCGGCCGGCGCCCAGCGGGAATTCGAATGGATCGTTGCGGTCCTTGCTCGAGTCAAATTTTGAACCGGCGCTGCCGTCGTCGTTTTGCAGCCAGCCCGTGTAATGCACGACAACATTGTTGCCGGCTTGCGCTTCAGCGCCTTCGCCAACGACGGTATCGATGTATTGCAGGCCGGAAGCGGTAGTGGTGGTGGTCATGATAATCCTTGTGTAGGCGATGAAAGCTTCAGATTGTAGAGCAATGAGTTGCAAAGCGCCATTCCAGGCCCGGTGCGGGAAAAAGGGATAATTTCGGCGATGTGTGGCTGCCGCTCGCATTTAAGGGGGGATTTCACACAATAAATACAGTGTTCCACGTAAAATGCATGTTTTGTATTTAACAGTGATTTCTTCCATGTTCCGCAGTCTACGCCGCCTTGTTTTTTCCTCGCTGTGCCTGGTTTCCGCAATATCGACGGCGCAAGCCGAAGTGGTGGTGGTGCTCAATTCCCGTGATGCTACGGTGCAACTGCTGGACCAGAAAACCTATGCTCCCCTGTCCACCTTTGCCGTCGGCAAGGAACCGCACCATCTGATGGAAACGCCCGATGGCAAGTCGCTGATCGTCGCCAGTTCCGTCGGCAATGAGCTGATTTTCCTCGACCCCGTGTCGGGCCAGATCCAGCGCCGCATCAGCAACATCCTCGACCCGTACCAGATCGGCTTTTCGCCGGACCAGAAGTGGTTCATCTCGAATTCGCTGCGCCTGGACCGCATCGACCTGTACCGCTACGACGGCAAGAACCTGACCCTGGCCAAGCGCATCGCGCTGCCGAAACTGCCCAGCCACATGGCGTTCACGGCCGACAGCACCATGGCTTTCATTACGCAGCAGGGCAGCAACCAGGTCAGCGCCATCGACCTGGCCACGCAAACCGTCAAATGGACGATGCCCGTCGGCCCCGCGCCGGCCGGCATCACGATGACGCCCGATGGCAAGCATTTGCTCGTCGGTATCATGGGCAGCGATTACGTGGAAGTGATCGACTGGCGCACGCAAAAGACCGTCAAGCGCATCAAGGCGGGCGCCGGCACGCACAATTTCCGCGCGCTCGGAGACAACCGCATGACGTTCGTCTCGAACCGCGTGTCGAACACGATCAACATCATCGACCAGCAAACCCTGGAAAACGTGGGCACCATCAATGTGCCGGGCGGCCCCGATTGCATGGAAATCACGCCGGACGGCAAGACCATGTGGGTGACCCTGCGCTGGATCAAGAAAGTGGCCGTGATCGACCTGACCACGCGCAAGGTCATCAAGACGATACCGGTGGGCCGCTCGCCCCATGGCGTGTATTTCGCCACCCACTCGCCGCGCATGTAATGGCGGGTGTGATGATGAAACGCTTCATTTTCGCGGGCCATGCGCCCGCCATGCTGCTGTGCGCCAGCGCCATGCTGTCGCCCGCGCATGCCGCCGCGCCGGCACCGGCAGCACAGCCCCCAACCGCATCTTCCGCCCCGGCCGCCTGCAAGGGCACCATCTACATGACCTTCGACACGGGCAGCCAGTCGCAAGCGCAACTGATCGCCGACGTGCTCAATCGACGCCATGTGAAGGCGACCTTCTTCCTGGCCAACGAAAAGACGACGCGCGGCGACTATTCGCTCGACCCCTCTTGGGCGCAGTACTGGAAAGCCCGGGTCGCCGAAGGCCATGCGTTCGGCACGCATACGTTCGACCACGTGTACTGGAAGAAGGATCTGGCCAACGGCTTGATCCAGGTCAAGCCCCAGTTCGGCAAGGATGGCGGCAAGCTGGCCTCGTTTAGCGATAAACAGTTCTGCGAGGAATTGCGCCGCGTCGATACGCGCTTCCAGGAGCTGACCGGCCGCAAGCTCGACCCATTCTGGCGCGCGCCGGGCGGCTACACGTCGCCGCGCACCCTGGCGGCCGGCAGCGCTTGCGGCTACCAGCACGCGGGCTGGGCGCCAGCGGGCTACTCGGGTGATGAGCTGCCCAGCGACAAGTATCCGAACGCCATGCTGCTGAGAAAAGCGCTGGCGAACTTGCGCAGCGGCGACATTTTCATTTCGCACATGGGCATCTGGTCGCGCAAGGATGCGTGGGCACCGGCCAACCTCGATGCCTTGATTTCCGGCTTGCAAGACAAAGGATTCTGCTTTGCCACCCTGCGCGAGCATCCTGCCTACGCGCAAAAGAAGGGCCAGCCATGATGGCCGCCGACATCCTCGGCTTCGTCACGCCCGTGATCGATGCCGTGGTCGACGCCTTTGGCGTGGCGCAAGGCTGGCTGTTCCAGACTATCGTCAATCCGCTCGTGTATCACCTGGGCTTTGGCGAATTCACGGAAGAAGCGTTCGAGGGCACGGAATGGCTGCTGATCGGCTTGTGCGAACTGGTGCTGCTGTTTCTCGTACTGCGCCCGCTCGAGGCCCTGATTCCCGCGCAAAAGATCACGGATCCGCGCGCCCGCTGGAACGATTTCATTTACACGGTGCTGCACCGGATCGGCCTGTTTTCCGTGCTGGTGTTTTTCACGCTCGATCCGCTGATGGATGCGCTGGCGGGCGCCTTGCGTTTCGATGACATCCATCCCTTGAACCTGGAATCGCTGTTGCCCGGCATCAGCCCCTTGCTCAGTTTTATCATTTATTTTGTGATACTGGACTTCGTCGATTATTGCTACCATCGGGCTTCGCACCACTTCGGCTGGTGGTGGGGCTTGCACAGCCTGCACCACAGTCAGCAAAACATGAATCTGTGGAGCGACGACCGCAACCACCTGCTCGACGACTTTCTGCGCGACGTGGTGATGGCCCTGGTGGCGCTCGGCATCGGCGTGCCGCCGGGCCAGTACGTGTTGCTGGTGTCGATTTCGCGCATCCTGCAAAGCTTGCAGCATGCGAATGTGAGGATACACTTCGGCCGCATCGGCGAGCGGCTGTTGATCTCGCCCCGTTTCCACCGCACGCACCATGCGATCGGCGTGGGGCACGAATCGAAAGGCAAGGGCAGCATGGGCGGTTGCAACTTCGGCGTCGTCTTGCCGATTTGGGATATGCTGCTGGGCACCGCGAATTTCTCGGCCGGCTATGCGCGCACGGGCGTGCGCGACCAGCTGGCCCGCATCGACAGCAAGGGCATGGGCCGGCCGGGACGCAACTATGGCCGCGGCTTCTGGCAGCAGCAATGGCTGGGCCTGCGCCGCATGGTGGAATTTGCAAGAATCAAACGAAAAGGACGCCGTTGATGCGTAATGTGTTGAATTCGTATGGCCGCGCCTTGCTGTCGCAATTGCATGGCCGGATATTGCTGCTGAGCGTGGCGCCATTCATCCTGTCGCTGGTGCTGTGGGGCGGCCTGTTGTACGTGGGCCTGCAGCCGCTGATCGACAGCCTGCATGCGCTGTTCACGCAATACGATTTCTTCCGCACCAGCGGCCAGGTGCTGTCCACCTTTGGCCTGGGCACGCTGAAGGCCGTCATCGTGCCGCTGATCGCCATGTTCATGCTGCTGCCGCTGATGATCCTGACGGCGCTGATCTTCATGGGCCTGTTTGCTATGCCGGCCATCGCCCGCCACGTGGGCGGGCGGCACTATCCGCAACTGGACAAGAAGCATGGCGGCAGCCTGCTCGGCAGCGTCGGCACCTCGCTGGCCACCTTTTTGCTGTTTATTATCGCCTGGGTCATCCTGCTGCCCCTGTACGCGTTTCCGCCTGCCGCCCTGGTGGGGCAAGCCGTGCTGTGGGGCTGGCTGACCTATCGCGTAATGGCGTATGACGCCATGGCCGACTACGCCAGCGCGGAAGAGCGCCACGCCATCATGCGCGAACAGCGCTGGCCCCTGCTGGCCATCGGCATGGTGTCCGGCGTGGCTGGCGCCGTGCCGGGCATGCTGTGGATGGGCGGCGTCATGGCCGTGGTGTTCTTTCCCTTCCTGGCGGCGTTCGCCATCTGGCTGTATGTGCTGATCTTTATTTTTACGGGTCTGTGGTTCCAGTATTACTGCCTGGAAGCACTGTCGCGTTTGCGGGGCGTACGCGGCATGACCGACGTGGCGCCAGCGGACGCTTGAGTATTTTATCGAATTCTACGAGGGAGCTTCATGGCTATCGGATTGATTATCATCGGCGACGAAATCCTGTCGGGCAAGCGCACGGACCAGCATTTCCCGAAAGTGGTAAGCATGCTCAAGGCGCGGGGCTTGCAGCTGAGCTGGGCGGAATACGTGGGCGACGAACCGGCCCGCCTGGTGGCCTTGCTCAAGCGCAGCTTTGCCAGCGGCGACATCGTCTTCAGCTTTGGCGGCATCGGCGCCACGCCGGACGACCATACGCGCCAGGCGGCGGCCGATGCGCTGGGCTTGCCGCTGGTGCTGCATCCGCAGGGCAAGCTCAATATCCAGCAGCGCATCACGGAAATGGGCGAGGAAGCTGGCGTGCCGGCCGATTTGAACTCGCCGGAAAACCTGCACCGCCTGAAAATGGCGGAATTTGTCGAAGGTGCCGAGCTGATTCCGAATCCGTACAACAAGATTGCCGGCTTTGCCGTGCGCGAGCATTATTTCGTGCCCGGCTTTCCCGTCATGTCCTGGCCCATGATCGAATGGGTGCTCGACACGCATTATGCCCACCTGTTCAACCAGGTGCCGCATGCGGAACATGCCTTGCTCGTGTATGAAACGGCCGAATCCCTGCTGACGCCGCTGATGGTGCGCCTGGAAGCGGAGTTTCCGCTGATCAAAGTGTTCAGCCTGCCCAGCGTGGGCGATGCGCAGACGCGCCGGCATATCGAACTGGGCGTCAAGGGCGAGCCTGAGCAGGCGGCAGCCGCCTTCGCGCAGATGTGCGCCGCACTCGATACCTTGCGGGCGGAATACACCACCATCTGAGATGCGGCCAGCCCGGCGCCGGCAGCATTTTTGCTGGCGTCCAGCCCGCCTTGCGCCTATGTACGCAAGCGCACACTCCAAGACGTTGTTTTTTTGCGAAAATCTTCAATGAAGCAAGATTTTTGTGCGCGCTCGTCAGTCGTTTTCATGCCGATGTGGTGGAATGGTGAACAGGGGCCTTGCGTGTCGAACGCGGGGCCGCCTGCCTGTGCAGCAACGTGTTTTTTTGATTCACCGGTATGGACATCATGTTAAGCAAGCTTTGTTGTGACCGGCCCTGGCTGGCCCTCGTCTTATCCCGCGCGGAGCGGTATCGCTGCCGCATTTTCCGCGCCGTCCAAACCCAACCTTACCCCAGCATCCCATGAAAGACACAGGCGTCAATCTGGCCGCGCAAGAGCGGCCCCCCTCTGATCCAGCCCCCGAGGCGCCGCCGCCGACGAGCCCGCCGAAGAAGCGCCGTTCGCGCATCTGGCCCATCTTTGCCATCATCGTGCTGGCGCTGATTGCCGGCGTGGCCTGGTTCGTCATGCGCGAAGTGCGCACGTCGGCCCTGCAGGCGGAATTCTTCACGCGCCTGGACCGCCAACTGACGTACAAGGTCGAGCCTGGCCCGGCACCGGCCGGCGCCATCCGCTATCCGCAGCACGGCCCGTATGACGAGCGCCTTGGCTATGCCAGCTTGCCGGATTTTATTAGCAAGCTCAATGCGCGCGACTATGCCGTCACGGCGCAGGCGCGCATGTCGCCGAAGATGGTGCAACTGGTCGACCGGGGTATCTTTGCCACGTATCACGAGAAAAACCGCGCGGGATTGTCCATCCTCGATTGCCGCGCCGCACCCCTGTTCGCGGCCAGCTACCCCGAGCGCATGTTCGACGGCTTCGCCGAAGCGCCGCCCGCGCTCGTGCAAAGCCTGCTGTTCATTGAAAACCGCGAATTGCTCGACCCGGGCACGCCCGAGCGCAATCCGGCCGTGGAATGGGACCGCCTGAGCAAAGCCGTCCTCGACAAGGCGCTGAACCTGTTCGGCGGCCACCGCGGCGGTGGCGGCAGCACCCTGGCCACGCAGATCGAAAAATACCGGCATTCGGAAGACGGCCGCACCAGCTCCATGCAGGACAAGCTGCTGCAGATGATTTCGGCCAGCCTGCGCTCCTACCAGGATGGCGAAAACACCATGGAAGCGCGGCGCAAGATCGTCGTCAATTACCTGAATACCGTGCCGCTGTCGGCCAAGAGCGGTTTTGGCGAAGTCAACGGCATCGGCGACGGCATGTGGGTCTGGTATGGCCGCCCATTTTCCGAAGTGAAAACTTTGCTCAAAGGTAAGATGGACCAGCCGGGCAGTGCCCTGGCCTACAAGCAGGCGCTGAGCCTGCTGATCGCACAGCGCCGTCCCTCGCATTACCTGGTGGCCGGCGGCGCAGACCTGGAAGCGCTGGCGAACAGCCATCTGCGCCTGCTGGCGCAGGCGGGCGTGATTTCGCCGCAGCTGCGCGATGCGGCCATCGCCGAAAAGCTGCGCCCATCGACGGCCTCGGGCGTGCAATCGGAAGCGTCGACCTCGTTCGTCACGCGCAAGGCCTCGAATGCCGTGCGCAACCACCTGGCCAGCATGCTCGGTGATCCGCGCTTGTACAACCTCGACCGCCTCGACCTGAAAGTGGTCAGCACGCTCGATGCGCAGGCGCAAAACGCCGTCACCAAGGTCTTGCGCGAGCTGCGCGACCCGGAAGTGGCGAAGGCGGCCGGCTTGACGGGCAAGGGCATGCTGGGCAATGGCGACCCCGCCAACGTGGTCTACAGCTTTACCTTGCTGCAAAAGGGCGAGCAAGCCAACTTGCTGCGCGTGCAGACGGACAATTTCGACCAGCCGCTCGACATCAACGAAGGCGCCAAGCTGGACTTGGGTTCCACGGCCAAGCTGCGCACGCTGGTGACGTATATGGACATCATCGACCAGCTGCACCAGCGCTACAGTGGCATGGGCGCCGCCGAGCTGGGCAAGGCGGCCGTCGATCCCAAGGACATGCTGTCGCAGTGGGCAATTGCCTATCTGAAGCCATTGCCACTCGGCGAGGCGCGCAACCTGCCAGCCATGCTGGCGGCCGCCATGGAACGCAAGTATTCGGGCAACCCGGCGGAAGGCTTCTTCACGGGTGGCGGCTTGCACCATTTCGGCAACTTCTCCAAGCTTGACGACAGCCGCATCATGACGGTCCAGCAGGCGCTGCGCCAGTCGACCAACCTGGTGTTCGTGCGCCTGATGCGCGACGTGGCCCGCTACTACATGTTCTCGCGCCCGGATTCCTCGGCTTCCTTGCTGGCGGATGCGGACGATCCGCGCCGCGCCCAGTACCTGAGCCGTTTTGCCGACAAGGAAGGGCGCGAGTTCCTGCACCGCTTCTACCAGAAGTATCGCGGCAAGAGCGTCGACGAGCAGGAGAAGATCCTGCTGGCCAGCATCCGCCCGACGCCAGTGCGCCTGGCCAATATCTTCCGCACCGTCAATCCGAAGGGGACCGTGGCGGAATTCGGCGATTTCCTCAACGCCAACTTGACGTCGCAAAACGAAGTGCCGCCCGAGCGCGTGGCCAAGATGTATCAGCAATATGCGATGGAAAACTGGTCCTTGGCCGACCGTGGCTATCTGGCCAATGTGCATCCGCTGGAACTGTGGATGGTGGCATATCTGCGCCAGCACGAAGGTTCCACCCTGTCGCAGATGGTGGCGGCCAGCGAAAAGGAACGCCAGGAAGTCTATAAATGGCTGTTCAATACGCACCGCAAGCATGCGCAGGACCGCCGCATCGCCAACTTGCTGGAAGTGGAAGGTTTCCTGGAAATCCACCGCCAGTGGAAGAAGATGGGCTATCCATTCGACTCGCTCGTGCCGTCCTATGCGACGACCCTGGGCGCGTCGGCCGACCGTCCCGCCGCGCTGGCCGAGTTGATGGGCATCATCATTAACGATGGCGTGCGCAAGCCGAGCGTGCGCATCGATTCCATGCATTTCGCGGCCAACACGCCATACGACACCATGGTCAAGCGGGGCAGCAAGGTGGAAGCGGAGCAAGTGCTGTCGCCGGACGTGGCGAAAGCGGTCGCCAAGGCCATCCGCGAAGTGGTGTCGGACGGCACGGCCAAGCGGGCGAAGACGGCATTCGTCGGCGCCGACGGCGTGCCCATCCCGATGGGCGGCAAGACGGGTACGGGCGACCAGCGCTTCGACGTGTATGGCGCCGGTGGCCGCCTGATCGAGTCGCGCTATGTGAACCGTTCGGCCACGTTCGTGTTCAATATCGGCGAGCGCTTCTATGGCAGCATGACGGCGTACGTGCGGGGACCGGAATCGAAAAACTACGATTTCACGAGCGCCTTGCCCGTGCAATTGCTGGTCTCGCTGGCGCCTAGCCTGATGCCGTTGATCGAGCCGCCTGCGCCGGCCGACGGCGTGGCCAAGCAGTGCAGTAATTAGCAGCTGGCAGGCAGTTGTGGCAAAACGCCGGCGTTCACGCCGGCGTTTTTTTTAACCGGCAAACACGGCCGTCTTGTCCGCCAGCCGCGCATGGTAGGCGGCGATGGCCGGATACGCGGGACGTTGCATGGGCGCCATCAGCCAGCGCTTGACGGACAGGCCCAGCACGATATCGGCCAAGGTAAATTGTTCGCCGCAGACGAAGGCGCCCGTGCGCTGCAGTTGCTGTTCCAGCACGCCCATCATCTTGTTCCATCCGGCAATGCCGGCCGCCAGTTGCGCCGCGTCCTGATGCGCCGGGCTCTGGCGCACGAGCGACATGAAGGCGTAGCGCCAGCTGTTGTTCAAATCGCCCATTTGCCAGTCCATCCATTTTTCCACTTCCGCGCGGGCGCGGGGCGTGCTTGGCAGCAAGTCGTCGCGGCCCGCCTGGGCGCACAGGTAGCGGCAAATCGTGTTCGATTCCCACAGCACCAGGTCGCCATCGAGCAGCACGGGCACCATGGCGTTCGGGTTCAAGGCCAGGAAGGCGGGGTCGTCGGTGCTGCGAAAGCCGCTGCCCCAGTCTTCGCGTTCGTAGGGCAGGTCGATTTCCTCGCACGTCCACAGGACTTTGCGGACATTGATCGAGGCGGCTTTTCCAAGAATTTTCAGCATGCGGGGCTCCGGAGGGCAGGTGGTTGATCTGCCACTGTAGCGGATTTGGCCACGCCGCGCTTGCGAAAGTGCCTTGCATAGTTGAGCTTTTCTTGGCATCGTAGCCACCCATGAAACCTATGCGCCACCACATGTCCAAAATCCTCGCGTTCAGCCGCTTTTCCGTGCGCGATTTCCTCGCCACCGCCGGTCCCACCTTGCTGCTGGTCGGCGCCGTTTGCGCGCTCGCTTACTGGCTGGTCGACCCGGCGCCGCCGCGCCAGGTGAGCCTGTCGACGGGGCAGGACAATAGCGCCTATGAAGAGTTCGGTAAAAAATATGCGGCCACCTTGGCCAAGCACGGCATCAAGGTGACCTTGCAGCCATCGCTGGGGTCGCAGGAAAACCTGCAGCGCCTGAACGCGGGCAAGACCGATATCGCCTTCGTGCAAAGCGGCTCGACGGAACACGCCGATGCCGAGCGGCATGGCCTGATTTCGCTGGGCAGCCTGTTTACGGAACCCGTCTGGCTGTTCATGCGCGAAGACAAGATGGTGACGGAAATGACGCAGTTGAAGGGCATGAAGATCAACCTGGGGCCGGAAGGCACGGGCGTGCCCAGCCTGTTCCGACAGTTGCTGTCCGTCAATGGCGTGGAAGCGAAGGACTTGACGGTGAGCGACCTGCAAAATACGCCCGCCACGGTGGAGCTGCTGGAAGGACGCATCGACGGCCTCGTGTTCAGCTCGGCGCCGGAAGCGCCGCTGATCCAGATGCTGCTGCAAACGCCGGGTATCAAGCTGTTTGATTTTTCGCAGGCGGAAGCCTACACGCGGCGCCTGCCTTTCCTCACGCACGTCGTCTTGCCGCGCGGCATAGTCGACCTGGGGCAGAACATTCCCGCGCAGGATTATCATTTGATCGCGCCGACGGCCACCCTGGTTGCGCGCGAAGACTTGCATCCGGCCCTCGTCGACCTGTTCGTGCAGGCAGCGGCCCGCATCCACGGCGGCACCGGCTGGTTCCAGCAGCAGGGGCAATTCCCGTCCGCGCGCTACACGGAAATTCCCGTGGCGCCCGAAGCGTTGAAATTCTACAAGGATGGCGCACCCGTGCTGCAGCGCTACATGAGCTTCTGGCTGGCCAATTTCTTTGACCGCATGTGGGTGCTGGTGGTGGCGCTCGGTGCCTTGATCTTGCCCCTGTCGCGCGTCGTGCCGCCGCTCTACGTGTGGCGTATCCGCTCGCGCGTGTACCGCTGGTATGGCCAGTTGCGCACGGTGGAGCAGGCGCTGGAAGACGTGCCGCCAGAGCAGCGCGCGCAAGTGTATGCGGAACAACTGAAGCGGCTGGACCAGATCGAGGAGATGGTCAACCAGATCTCGATTCCATTGTCGTTTGCCGATGGTTTATATGGCTTGCGCAGCCATATCAATTTCGTGCGCAAGCGCATCCTGACCCTGATGGGCGAACACCCCGAGGTGGCTTAAACGAGGGTAACGGACAGCTTGCGCCCCAGCAGCGCCGCTGCCCGCTCCAGCGTGGACAGTGTTACGTCGCTGCCGGGATCAAGCAGGCGGTCGAGCTGCGAGCGGCTCGTCTGCAGCAGAGCCGCCATGCGCGTCTTCGACATCGATTGTTCCTGCATCGCCTGCGTCAGTTGCCAGGCGATCACTTCCTTGATGGCGCGGTTTTGCGTTTGCTCGAAAATGCCTTCTTCCTTGAGGAAGTCGTCGAGACTGCTGCCTAGGTGCGAAGCGGTGGCGTTCATGTCAATTCCTTGTAGCGTTTGCGGGCCAGCGCCAGGTCATCGTCGGGCGTGGCGCGGGTTTTCTTGATAAAGCCGTGCAGCGCCACCAGGCAGTCGCCGTGATGGCAGATCAGCACGCGCGCGATGCGGTTGCCGGGCAGGCTGCTGCGTACCTCCGACAAGCCTTGCCCCAGATGGCGGCACAAGGGCATGCCCACGGGCCAGCGCCATTGCGCATGCATCAAGTCTTGTCCGATCACATGGCGCTCTTCGATGGGCAACGATTTGAGCCAGTCGCGCACGGGTTCGCCGCCATTGCCGTTCGCATAGAACGCAGGGTAATCTGCCGCAAGCCGGAAGCATCCATGACGCACCTCTGCGTTGTACTATATAAGGTACATATTCGCAAGGAGAATTTGCGCCGCAATTGAAAAAATCGGGCGCGCATGGATGGTTGTAGCCGATGGCGGACCGCAGGGTGGCCCGCCAGATCAAACACGGTTCAGATAATCAGGCTGCCAGCGTCAGGCGCCCAGCCACGGCAGCCCCGCCTTGCACCAGCCGCCGATCTGCTTGCGGTGGCCGTCGGCATCCTTGTCGCCTTCAAAACCTTCGAGGATGTCGAAGCAGTTCAGGTAGCCGTGCTCGGTCGCCAGCTTGGCCGCGTGGCGCGAACGCACGCCGGAGCGGCACAGGAACAGCAGCACCTCGTTCTTGCCGGCCTGGGCGGCCAGCTGCGCGAGGAAGTCGGGATTGGGCACGCCACCCGGATAGGTGGCCCATTGCACCGCGCCATGCTGGGTATCGGCGATATCGACCCGGCCGACCCAGTCGCGCTCGGCATTCGTGCGCACATCGATGAGCTTGACGGCGGGATCGCCCTGCAGCAAGTCATACGCTTCCTGCGGCGTGACGGCGCCGGCATACGGCGTACCTTCATTGGCCCGGCTGCGGGCGGTGGTCAGGATGTCGGCGGCGGTGGTCATGGCGTCCTCGATGAAAGTGGGCAGGTATGGTCGATTATAGTGCGCCGTCCGCGCCCCGCAAACGGGAAACCACGGTGCGCGGCACATGCACCACAACGAGGCGTTTTTCAGGAATGCGCATAAAATGCACGATAATGGTGCGTTATTCGTTTTTTGCACTTGCATAGTGCATTCTTGATTTGACGCAAACGCAGCAGGAAAATCGCAGGCATGAAAACTTACACTGGGATGGCCGGGTTTTGACCTTGGAGTCCACATCCCTCCAGAAGCTGGCATGGAATCTGCTATGATCCTTATGAGTTTTGGTGGCACGCAATGTTTGCTTCGCTTCATCAGCCCAGACGCACTAAGGTCGGCTCACCCCACATTCATTTAGGAGATACGCATGGCAATGACAGCCGCAGAAGTCTTGAAGATGGTAGAAGAAAACGAAGTCAAATTCGTTGATTTCCGCTTTGCTGATACCCGTGGTAAAGAGCAGCACGTGACGGTACCCGTGTCGCACTTCGACATGGACAAATTCGAGTCGGGCCACGCCTTTGACGGTTCTTCGATCGCTGGCTGGAAAGGTATCGAAGCGTCCGACATGATCTTGCTGCCGGATCCAAACACGGCCAATATCGACCCGTTCATGGAAGAAACGACCTTGTTCATGCAGTGCGACGTGATCGAACCGTCGGACGGCAAGGGCTACGACCGCGACCCGCGCTCGATCGCGAAACGCGCCGAAGCCTACCTGAAATCGTCGGGCATGGGCGACACCGCCTACTTCGGCCCTGAGCCAGAATTCTTCATCTTCGACAACGTGCGCTGGAAGATCGACATGTCGGGCTGCTTCGTCAAGATCGGTTCGGACGAAGGTTCGTGGTCGACCGGCAAGGACATCGAAGGCGGCAACAGCGGCCACCGTCCTACCGTCAAGGGCGGCTACTTCCCCGTGCCACCAGTGGACAGCTTCCAGGACATGCGTTCGGAAATGTGCCTGATCCTGGAATCGCTGGGCATCCCGGTTGAGGTACATCACCACGAAGTGGCCGGCGCCGGCCAGAATGAAATCGGCACCAAGTTCTCGACCCTGGTCGAGCGCGCCGACTGGACGCAAAACCTGAAATACGTGGTGTGGAACGTGGCGCACAGCTACGGCAAGACCGCCACCTTCATGCCGAAACCTATCGTTGGCGACAACGGTTCGGGCATGCACGTGCATCAATCCGTATGGAAAGATGGCAAAAACCTGTTCGCCGGCGACGGCTATGCCGGCCTGTCCGATTTCGCCCTGTACTACATCGGCGGCATCATCAAGCACGCAAAGGCATTGAACGCGATCACCAACCCGGGCACCAACTCGTACAAGCGTCTGGTACCAGGCTACGAAGCGCCGGTGAAACTGGCGTACTCGGCGAAAAACCGTTCCGCCTCGATCCGTATCCCGCACGTGGCCAATCCAAAAGGCCGCCGCGTCGAAGCGCGCTTCCCGGATCCACTGGCAAACCCGTACCTGTGCTTCGCCGCACTGCTGATGGCTGGCCTGGACGGCGTTGCCAACAAGATCCATCCGGGCGAAGCCGCCTCGAAAGATCTGTACCATCTGCCACCGGAAGAAGACGCACTGATCCCGACCGTGTGCGCTTCGCTGGAAGAAGCACTGGACGCCCTGGACAAGGACCGCGAGTTCCTGACCCGCGGCGGCGTGTTCAGCGATTCCATGATCGATGCTTACCTGGAACTGAAAATGCAGGACGTACAGCGCATGCGCATGACCACGCATCCTGCCGAGTTCGACATGTACTACTCGCTGTAATGGCGCCACGCCGGCAATGTGCCGGTAGTGAATAAGAAACGCGGGTGAGGCGATGGTCTTGCCCGCGTTTTTTTATGCCATGCGCCAATGCGGTGATACTGCGGTGTTGTATAGTCGGCCCAGGAACGATGCGGCACGCGCCGACAGGAGTGAAGATTGACCAAGCATTACAGAATGGCGCTGATGGCAGGATTGCTGGGCGCGGCGGCACAGGCGCACGGGCAGTTGTATGTGTGCGCCGATGCGCAAGGACACAAGACGTACACGGACAAGCGGGCTGGCGCGCATTGCCAGCTGCTCGATTTGCCTGGCGCCATGACGGAGCCGCCACGCAAGACGGCGCCGCTGGCCGGCACACCGGCCCGACCGGCCACGCAGGCTGCGGCCACGGCGGCGCCTGCCGCCGGCGCGTTTCCCAAGGTCGATGGCGCCGAGCAGCGCGCGCGCGACCTGGACCGGCGCCAGATCCTGCAGGACGAATTGCGCAGCGAAGAACAGAAGCTGGCGGCGCAGCGCCTGGAATTCAATGGCGGCCAGCCCGAGCGCCTGGGCAACGAGCGCAATTACGCGAAATACCAGGAAAGAGTGGCGCAGTTGAAGGACAACATTAGCCGGACACAGCAGAACGTCGAGGCCCTGAAACGCGAGATCGCGAATATTCGGTAAAGCATATGACACTAGACAACCATTCCAGCCGTCCCGCCCACCTGGCCGGCCTTGATTTGCTCGCTTCGGCCGTGATCCTGCTCGACGGCGACGGCCGCATCAGCTATGCCAACGCGGCGGCGGAAAACCTGCTGGAAAGCTCATTGAAGGCCCTGTCGCGGCAAAAGCTGACGGCGCTGTTCTTGAATCCAGACGAGCTGGCCGGCATTTGCGCGCAGGCGCTCGAACATAAATTTTCCGACTTGCGCCAGGACCTGACTCTGGAACGCCTGGGACGCGAGCCGCTGCGCGTGCACAGCATCGTCAGCGCGCTCGACGCGCCGCGCGACGGCGTGCTGATCGAGCTGCGCGAGAACGTGCAGCAGCTCAAACTCGACCGCGAAGAGCGCATCCTCGACCAGAGCCAGGTCAACAAGGAGCTGATCCGCAACCTGGCGCATGAAATCAAGAATCCGCTGGGCGGCATCCGCGGCGCGGCCCAGCTGCTGGAGCTGGAATTGCCGGCCCTGCACCTGAGCGAGCTGCGCGAGTACACGCAAGTGATCATCAAGGAGGCGGACCGCCTGCAAACCCTGGTCGACCGGCTGCTGGCGCCGCACCGCCGCCCGCACATCGTGGGCGACGTGAATATCCACGAAGTGTGCGAGCGCGTGCGCAGCCTGATCCTGGCCGAGTTTCCCAGCGGCCTGACCATCTCACGCGATTACGATGCGTCGATTCCCGAGTTTCGCGGCGACAAGGAGCAACTGATACAGACCGTGCTCAACATCGCGCACAATGCGGCGCAGGCGCTGGCCGAGCGCATCGAGGCGGGCGATGCGGAGCTCATTTTCAAGACCCGCGTGGCGCGCCAGGTGACTTTGGCCAAGGTCCGCTACAACCTGGCATTAGACTTGCATATCATTGACAATGGACCGGGCATCGCACCCCAGATCCGCGACCGGATTTTCTACCCGCTGGTGTCGGGCAGGGAAGGCGGCAGCGGACTGGGGCTGACCTTGGCGCAAACCTTCGTGCAACAGCACCTGGGCGTGATCGAGTGCGAAAGCCGGCCTGGATACACCGATTTCAGGATCGTTCTACCCTTGCCATAAGCGAGGCGGTATCCCACCCATGAAATCCATTGCGGGACGCACACACTAATGAAGCCAATCTGGATAGTTGACGACGACGAATCAATACGCTGGGTGCTGGAAAAAGCCCTGGCGCGGGAAAATCTCGCCACCAAGAGTTTTGCCAATGCGCGCGACGCCATCGCCGCGCTGGAATTTGACACGCCGCAAGTGCTCGTGTCCGATATCCGCATGCCGGGCGCGTCCGGCCTGGAATTGCTGCAGACGGTCAAGTCGCGCTTTCCCGGCTTGCCAGTCATCATCATCACGGCCTTTTCCGACCTTGATTCGGCCGTCGCGGCCTTCCAGGGCGGCGCCTTCGAATACCTGGCCAAGCCTTTCGACATCGACAAGGCTGTCGAGCTGATCCGCCGTGCGCTGGAAGAAAGCCTGCGCGAGACGAGCATCGAGTCGGGCCCGTCGGAAACGCCGGAAATCCTCGGCCAGGCGCCGGCCATGCAGGAAGTCTTCCGCGCCATCGGCCGTTTGTCGCAATCGAACGTGACGGTGCTGATCACGGGCGAATCCGGTTCCGGCAAGGAACTCGTGGCGCGCGCGCTGCACAAACACAGCCCGCGCGCGGCCCAGCCTTTCATTGCGCTGAATACGGCGGCGATCCCGAAGGATTTGCTCGAGTCCGAACTGTTCGGCCACGAACGCGGTGCCTTCACGGGTGCGCAGACGACGCGCCGGGGCCGCTTCGAGCAGGCCGAGAACGGCACCTTGTTCCTCGATGAAATCGGCGACATGCCGTTCGACCTGCAGACACGCTTGCTGCGCGTGCTGTCCGACGGCCATTTCTACCGCGTCGGCGGCCACCAGCCCATGAAGGCGAACGTGCGCGTCATTACGGCCACGCACCAGAACCTCGAACAGCGCGTGCGCGACGGCCTGTTCCGCGAAGACTTGTATCACCGCCTGAACGTGATCCGCCTGCGCCTGCCCAGTTTGAGGGAGCGGCGCGAGGATATCCCCATCCTGGTGCGCCACTTCCTGGTGCAAAGCGCGCGCCAGCTGGGCGTGGAAGCCAAGCGCATGAGCGAACCGACGATGCAGTTCTTGAGCAGCCTCGACTTGCCAGGCAATGTGCGCCAGCTGGAAAACCTGTGCAACTGGATTACCGTCATGGCGCCGGGCCAGACGGTGGAAATCAAGGATTTGCCGCTGGAATTGACGCAGGGGCAGGGCGATGGCGCGGCGACCACGGCGGCGGGCGAGGCTGCGCCGGCGGCCGTTGCCCAGCCGCACGGCGGCCAGGTATTCGAGGCGGCCGCGCCTGCCAACGGCGCGCCGCCGGGCTGGATCGGCTTGCTGGAACTGCAGGCGGCCGGCATGCTGGGCGCGGGGCAGCAGGAAGTCATGGCCGTGCTGGGTCGGCAATTCGAGTCGGCCCTGATCAAGACGGCGCTCAAGCATACGCATGGGCGCAAGAACGACGCCGCCGTGCGCCTGGGCATCGGCCGCAACACCATCACCCGCAAGATATCGGAACTGGGCATCGACGGCGCCAAGGACGACTGATTCGCGTCCGGACGGGGCTTGGTCCCGTCCGCTTCCCCTCCTGGCGTTTCTCGCACGCCACACCACCCACAGCAGGCGATAAGGTAAGCTAGCGCCTGCCGGACTGTTTCGTCCGGTGTTAACTTGAACTGTGGAATAGCATGCTCATAAACTGCGTGGCCTACCAGGATGGCAAAAAACTGGCCGACTTGCCGATCGACGATATCAGCGATTATGTCGAACGCCCCGATTGTTTCGTCTGGGTGGCCCTGCTCGACGCCACGCCGGACGAGCTGAAACAGATGCAGCACGAGTTTTGCCTGCACGAATTGGCTGTCGAGGATGCCCAGCGGGGCCACCAGCGCCCGAAGATCGAGGAATATGGCGATTCCCTGTTTGCCGTCGTGAAAACCGTGGAAATGGTCGAGAACGAACTGGTGCTGGGCGAAGTCGACATTTTTGTCGGCGCCAATTACGTGCTTTCGTCGCGCAGCAACAGCTCGCAAGGCTTCCTCGGCGTGCGCGCGCGTGCCGAGCGCGAACCGCATCTGCTGCGCCAGGGCTCGGCCTTCGTGCTGTACGCGCTGATGGACGCCGTCGTCGACCGCTACTTCCCCGTGCTCGACGCGCTCGAATCGGAACTGGAATTGATCGAGGACCGCATCTTCGACCGTGGCACCGAGCGCGACAATATCGAACGGCTGTATCAATTGAAACGCAAGGTCATGGTCTTGCGCCACGTGGTGGCACCCCTGATGGAAGCGGTGGGCAAGCTGCACGGCGGGCGGGTGCCGCCGCTGTGCCACGATACCCAGGAGTATTTCCGCGACGTGCACGACCACCTGGCGCGCATCAACGGCACGCTCGACACCATCCGCGACACGATCAGCACGGCCATCCAGGTCAATCTGTCGATGGTGGCCATCGACGAGAGCGAAGTGAACAAGCAACTGGCGGCCTGGGCCGCCATCTTCGCCGTGTTCACGGCGTTTGCCGGCATCTGGGGCATGAACTTCAAGTTCATGCCGGAATTGGACTGGCATTATGGCTATCCGGCCGCCGTGGCAGTGATGAGCTGTGTCTGCGGCTATATGTATTACTTGTTCAAGCGTTCCGGCTGGCTATAAAAAATTCCTGTGTATCTGTATTATTAAACAATAGCCAGGGGTACAATCGCGGCAAGTCCGTTAACCCGGACCTTTGCTGAGGATCGCCGCGCCGGCAGCCGTGCCTGCGCTTTCCGTGCCGCGCAGGAGCATTCATGAGTATTCCGTTGTTTGATGTGAATTCGCAAGAACCCCTGTTCGATGCCGAGCAGCGTCGCACCCTGGCGGAGGCGGCCCTGCGCTCGATCACCGCCTCGACGGCGCACGCCCGCGGCGACGACTTCCTGCGCATCCTCGTCAAGGACCTGGCCGAAGCGCTCGACGTGCACTATGTGATCGCCGGGCGGCTGGTGCGCATGGACGATGGCAGCGAAGGCATCCGCACCCTGGCCCTGTGGGGCGGCGGCGACTACCAGCCGAATATCGAATACAGCCTGCAGCACACGCCTTGCCAGGACGTGACCTGCCAGAGCATGTGTTTTCACGGCAGCGATATCCAGCGTCGCTTTCCATTCGATAGCCTCCTCGTCGACATGCAGGCGGAAAGTTATGTCGGCATGCCGCTGATCGATACCGATGGCAAGACCCTGGGCATCCTGTCGGCCATCGACACGCGGCCCATCGATGAAAACAAGCGCTTGCTGGCGCTGTTGCTTCTGTCGATCTTCTCGGCCCGCGGCGCAGCCGAGCTGCAGCACCAGGAGCGTACCCAGCAGCTGGAAGAGATCGTGCGCGTGCGCACCGAGTCGCTGCTGGCGGCGCAGGCCAACCTGATCGAGCAGGAGCAGATGGCGGCCCTCGGTTCGCTCGTGGCCGGTGTCTCGCATGAAGTCAATACACCCATCGGCGTGGCGCTGACGGCGGCGTCGAGCATGGGCAGCTATGCAGACCAGCTGGTGCAACTGCTGGGCGGCGCCAAGGTCAGCCGCGCCGAACTGGTCGACATTGCCGAATCCTTGAAAGGCGCGGCCGCCCTGATCGAACGCAACCTGGCGCGCGCCGCCGACCTGATCGGCAACTTCAAGCAGCTGGCCGTAGACCAGGTCAGCGAATACGTGGCCGATCTGGCGTTGCACGACTATGTGCACGGCCTGGTATCGGCGCACAGCCCGGAACTGCGCAAGGCGGCGCTGGGCGTGGAACTCGATATCGCGCCCGATTGCCAGGTGCGCCTGGCGGCCGGCAAGCTGTCGCAGATCCTCTCGAACCTCTTGATGAACAGTGCTCGCCACGGCTATCCGCAGGGCGGACCAGGGCGCATCACGATACGCGCGCGCATCGAGGCGGATGGCGATGACGCGCAAGCGCGCTGGCTGCTGCTGGATTTTGCCGACGACGGCATCGGCCTGGCACCGGCCGTGCGCGAACACATGTTTGAACCGTTTTTCACCACCAAGCGTGGCCAGGGCGGCTCCGGCCTGGGCATGCACATCGTCTACACCATCGTGCAGCAACTGGGCGGCCAGGTGTGCGCCATCGACTGCACTCCCGGCTGTCATATACAGATCAGGTTGCCGCTGGCGCATTGATCTCACCTGCTGCTGCACAATATTTGGTGGAATACCTACCTGGATTTATCTTTTTATTTTCACAATGTTGTATGGACGCCATACACCTCGTGAGTTCTGTTGACACCTGGAATGTCCCCGTGATTCTATGCAGTTGTCTAGCTAACTTTCAGTTAGCTGGCATCCGTCTTTTTTGCCATGCGACCATTGCAATGTCATTTCTGGATTCTCGACCTTAAAACCTGCAGTGCAACACCTTGATTGAATGATTGAAGTCCGGATAGTTGATCCGATACTTAATAAATTACAACTTAAAAGGGTTCACTATGCTTAAAGAAACCGTCATCTCCCGTGCCGTTCGCGTTGTCTGTGCCGGCGGCATGGCAGCGGCCTTGTCCGTCGCTTCGCAGTCCGCAGTGGCACAAGATGCACAAGATGCGCAGATACAGCGCGTGGAAGTGACTGGCTCGTCGATCAAGCGCATCGCCGCCGAAGGTGCCTTGCCTGTCACCGTGCTGACAGCCGAAGCCATCCGCACTTCGGGCGCCACATCGGTCACCGATCTGGTCAAAAAACTGTCTTCCGCCCAGGGGGCCACGACGGAAAGTTCTTCAGTTGGCGGTAGCACCTTTGGTTTTTCCGGTATTTCTGTGCACAACGTGGGTGAGACGCGCACTTTGGTCTTGCTGAACGGCAAGCGCCTGGCCCAGTTCGGCGGACAGACGCTGACGGGTTTTGCGGCCGGCTTCGATTTGAATTCCATTCCCATCTCGGCCATCGAACGTGTGGAACTGTTGACCGACGGCGCCTCCGCCCTGTACGGCGCCGATGCCATCGCTGGCGTGGTCAACTTCATTACCAAACACGATACGACAATGGGCGATGTGACCATCGGCTATTCCGCGCCGAAAAATGGTGCACGCGAGAAACGCCTCAGCGCCACCAAGGGCTTCGGCAACCTGGAAGACGATGGCTACAACGTGGTGCTGACCTTTGGTCACGATGAGCGTGACAAGCTGAGCTCGGTTGACCGCTCGTTCGCCAGTACGGGCCAGGTACAGTTCTCGGCCAACGGCAAACGCTATCAGAAGCAGCAGTCCTCGGTCAGCCCGATTCCCGCCAACGCCGTCGATGACAATGGCCAGCTGATCAGTCCATATCAAAAAACCACCGGCTCCTGCCCCGCCAAGACTTTCCGCGTGCTGGAACCGTATGCAGACCCGGATGGCACCCCGCGGTTGAATGACTACTGCGGTTATGATTTTGTAAAAGACTTGGAGATCTATCCGGAACGCAAGCGCGACAATTTCATGGCATCGGGCACGTTCAAGATCGCCGGACAGGAAGTGTATGCCGACGTTCTGTTGTCGCGCACCAAGCAGACTTCGCGTATCGCCCCCGTGCCGGGCGAGATATCCATCGATAAGGGGACGCCGCTGCATGACAAATATTTGTTGCCAATCGGTATTGCCGATAACAGCGTGGCGACCTATCGCCTGTTCGACATGGGACAGCGCACCTCGAAGGATACGGCCGACTTCGCCAGCGTGGTGGTGGGGACGCGCGGCATGGCTGCCGGTTGGGATTACAACGCATCCTACAACTTTTCGGAAAGCCGCGTAAAAGGCAGTATTTCCGGTTATCCTGGCGCGCTCGCCGTCAGCAACCTCACGGCGAGCGGTTTGCTCGATCCCTTCGTCGGTCCGGGCAAGCAGTCCACCGCGGCGCAGGACGCCATCAAGGCGGCCACGTTTACCGGCTATTGGGACGGCGGCACGTCGCGCCTGCAAACGATTAACCTGAATGGCTCGACGGAACTGCGGCGCCTGGCGGGCGGTGCGATGATGTTGGGCATGGGCGCGAACATCAACCGCGAGGAATTCTCCTCGAAACCGAGTCCGTTTGCGCAAGGCATCCTGGCAGACCCTGTGAAGGGCACCTTGTGCGGCGGCACGACGGGGCTGGAGTGTGATCAGCGTTTCGGCGACGCGGCCAGCAGCAAGCCGTACAGCGCCAGCCGCACCTCGAAGGGCATCTTTGGCGAAGTCATCGCGCCCGTGTTGAAGGAACTGGAACTGGGTGCGGCCCTGCGTTTCGACGAGTTCTCGGACTTCGGCGGCGCCACCACGGCCAAGGCCAGCTTCAAGTGGACGCCAGCGTCTACCTTGCTGATCCGCGGCTCCGTCGGCAATGGTTTCCATGCACCAACGGTGCCACAGGTCAATGCCCTGCAACGCGGCTATGGCGTCACCAGCGACAATTACACGTGTACGCCAGCCCTGCAAGCCATCGCCACGCGCCTCAATGCGCAATGCCAGCCTGGCAACCACCAGTACGACCAGCTGGCCGGCGGTAACCGCAACCTGCAGCCGGAAAAGTCGAAACAGGCCACACTGGGTTTCCGCTATGAGCCGATCAGCGCTATCACCCTGGGCGCCGACCTGTGGCATGTGCAGATCCGCGATTCCTTCGGCCAGTTAACCGAGCAGCTGGTGTTCGCCAATCCCGCCGCATATCCGAAATCGTGGGGGGTCAATACGGACGTCGGCACGGGCAAGACGTATCTGGCCTTCCTGGCCGATAACCAGAACTTGGGCAAGTCGTTCGCCACCGGTGTCGATATCGATATCAGCGCCCGTTACCGCTCGGGCATCGGACTGTTCACTTCGCAGCTGAACGCGACGCAGATGCTGCGCGAAGATATACAGCTGGAGCGCGGTGGTCAGTATTATTCTGCGCTGGGTAACTTCGCCGAGCTCGGTACTGTCACCTTCCGCACGCGCGGCCAGTGGACGAATACCCTGAAAACGGACAACTGGGCCAATTCGCTGACGGTCAACTTCCTGTCCGGCTACAAGGACCAGGAAACGACGGTCGACGTGCTTGATGCTTCCGGCGCCGTGACGGGCCAGGAAGATATCCGCATGCGTGTCGGCTTCTATTCAACGCTCGACTGGCAGACGGTATGGACGCCGAGCAAGAGCTGGGTTCTTACCGCAGGCGTGCTGAACCTGACCGACAAGAGTCCGCCATTCGTACCATCGACATCCGGTGCGAACCGCGGCCAGCAATTCGGCTATGACGATCGCTACTACGATCCGCGCGGCCGTACCGGCTACCTGAACGCTTCGTACAAGTTTTAAGCGCAGCGCAGGCGTAAAAAAACCGGCACGGAGTGCCGGTTTTTTTACGTTCCGCCGCAGGGCGAGGAGCGCCAGGCCTATCGCCGTGCCGCCATCGACAGGGCCACCGCCTCGGCCACCTTGATGCCGTCGACGGCCGCCGACAGGATGCCGCCCGCATAGCCGGCGCCTTCGCCGGCGGGGAATAGTCCCCGCGTATTCAGGCTTTGCAGGTCGTCGTCGCGGCGCTTGATGCGGATCGGCGACGAAGTGCGCGTTTCCACGCCCGTCAGCACGGCATCGGCCTTGTAGTAGCCCTTGATTTGCTTGTTGAACGCCGGAAATGCTTCGCGCAAAGCCGTGATCGCGTATTCGGGCAAGGATGGCGCCAGGTCCGTCAGGTGCACGGCCGGTTTGTACGACGGCACCACGCTGCCAAATTCCGTCGAGGCGCGGCCGGCCACGAAGTCGCCGACCAATTGTCCTGGGGCATCGTAGTTGCCGCCACCCAAGGCAAATGCGCGCTCTTCCAGTTCGCGCTGCAGGGCGATGCCGGCCAGCGGGTCGCCCGGGTAGTCGGCCGGCGTGATGCCGACGACGATGGCGCTGTTGGCGTTGCGCTCGTTGCGCGAGTACTGGCTCATGCCGTTCGTCACCAGGCGGCCCGGTTCCGAGGCGGCCGCCACTACCGTGCCGCCCGGGCACATGCAGAAGCTGTACACGGAGCGGCCATTGCTGGCGTGGTGCACGAGCTTGTAGTCGGCCGCGCCCAGGATCGGGTGGCCGGCGCTGGGGCCGAAGCGGCAGCTGTCGATCAGCGATTGCGGGTGTTCCACGCGGAAGCCGATCGAGAACGGTTTCGCTTCGATGTACACGCCGCGGCGGTGCAGCATCTCGAAGGTGTCGCGCGCGCTGTGGCCGATGGCCAGCACGACGTGGTTGCTGGCGATGATTTCGCCATTGTCCAGCACCACGCCGCGCACCTGGCCGCCATCGCTGCCAGGCTCGATGTCGAGATCGACCACTTTGCTGCTGAAGCGGTATTCGCCGCCCAGCCGTTCGATATTGGCGCGCATTTCTTCCACCATCTTGACCAGGCGGAAGGTACCGATGTGTGGCTTGCTCACATACATGATTTCTTCAGGCGCGCCGGCCTTGACGAATTCCGTCAGTACCTTGCGGCCGTAGTGCTTGGGATCCTTGATTTGGCTATACAGCTTGCCGTCCGAGAAGGTGCCGGCGCCGCCTTCGCCGAATTGCACGTTCGATTCCGGGTTCAGCTCGCGCTTGCGCCAGAAGCCGAAGGTGTCGACCGTGCGTTCGCGCACCTGTTTGCCCCGCTCCAGAATGAGGGGGCGCAAGCCCATCTGCGCCAGGATCAGCGCCACGAACAGGCCGCACGGGCCGGTGCCGATGACGATGGGGCGCGGTTCATTGCTGTGGCCGGCCAGCTGTTCGCCGCCGGCAACGAATTTATAGTCGGTGTCGGGCGCGGGCATCAGGTGGATATCGTGGACCAGGCGTGCCAGCACGGCCGCTTCATTCTTGACGTCCACGTGCAGCGAGTAAATCAACACCACGGCACTGCGCTTGCGCGCGTCATAGCTGCGCTTGAAGACGGTAAAGCCGAGCAGCTCATCGGCGGCGATGCCGAGGCGGGCCAGGATGGCGGCCGGCAGGGCGGCATCGTCGTGTTCGAGGGGGAGTTTTACTTCGTTGAGTCGCAACATGGTGTGTATTTTCAAAAATTGCCGGGCTCCGTATCTAGCGGAGAGTATGTGGTGCCGCGTGAGGGCATCAAGGCGCTATTTTACCTGCATGTCCGGCTGCGGGCCATCTGCAGGGTATCGGCGAGGGAGAGGGGGCGCCACAGGAAAGAGGCGGCTGAAAAGAAAAAATCCGGCGGCCAATACATGGCCGCCGGATTTTCTTGCTAACTAGCTGTTATATCTTGCCTGGCGATTAGAACGTGTAGCGGCCGCCCAGCGTGAAGTAACGGCCCACAGCGCCCGACTGGTGCAGCGATGGGTTGTAGTTGATGCGGCCGTAGGTTTGCACGTCCAGCGGTGCCATCTTGTCGAACAGATTCGTGATCGACGCGGTGAGTTCCCATTGTTTCGTGACATTCCACTTGGCAAACAGATCCGTCGTGGTGAACGAAGCGATGCGGCAGTTTTTGTACGGCACCTCGTTGGCATCGACGTCCAGGCAATCGCCGTTGACTTCGTTCTTGTTGCTGATGCTGCTGACGTAGTTCATGTTGGCCGTGACGTTGACCGGACCTTGATCCCAGCCCAGCGTCAGGCGGACTTTGGTCTTCGGCGTACCGCCGTTACCGGACAGGTTGACGTCACCGTGGGTGCCTGCAAATTGCAGTACCGTGCCATCGGCATTGGTACGGGTGAATTCCTTCATGTACGTCACCGTCACGCCCGAGTTGAAGCGGCCGTATTCGCCGGCGTTGTACTTGCCGCGCAGATCCAGGTCGATACCGGAGGTCTTGGTCTTGCCTGCGTTCAGGTAAGGCGCTTTGACCATCAGGATAGGACCAGCCAGGCCTGGGAAGTTGCTCGTAGGTTCGCCACGAACGATTTCCGCATCTGGGTAGCCAGCTGGATTGGCGACCACTGCGCCAGGATCGGAGCCGTTGATTTCGCCATCGCGGACGATTTTCCACCAGTCGATCGACAGGCTGATGTTCTTGATCGGCTCAAGCACCATGCCCAGGCTGTAGCTCTTCGATGTTTCCGGCTTGATGTTCTTGTTGCCGATGGTGATCGCGCCAACTTGTTGCGACGAGCAATCGATAGGCAGTTTCGTCACGGCGCAACGCACTGGATCGCTGGCGATGCTGGTGAACGCCGCCACGGCGCTGTTGCCGTTTTCCGCTGCGCTAGGCGCGCGGAAACCTTCCGCATACGTACCGCGGAAAGCCACAGCCGATGCTGGCGTGAACTTGAAGCCGACTTTTGGCGTGGTCGAGCGGCCATAGTCCGAGTAATCATCGCTGCGCAGCGCGAATTGCAGTTCCAGCTCTTTCATGACTGGAGCGGCGAGCTCGGCGTACAGAGCCTTGACGTTGCGCGAACCTTGCGAAGCGGAATAGCCCAGGCCAACGATATCGTTGATGTCGGTGTATGGCGTCGACTGGCTGTTCGTTTCTTCCTTGCGGTACTCGGCGCCCAGCGCGAGGCCCATCATGCCGCCTGGCAATTGGAACAGTTCGCGCGAAGCCTTGAAGTCCAGCGAGGTGCTCTTCGTCGTGCCCGAGTTGCTCAGCGTAGGCGATACCAGTGCCAGTACTTCAGGGCTGTTGATCACGCCCTTGCCGATGCGGAAGGTGCCGTTGTTCAGCGCCGTGCGCAGGGCGCTGGTACGGTAGTAGCCCGTTTGCGTACGGTCGGTTTTGCTTTCCGCGTACATCAGGCCCGTATCGTAATCCCAGTTGGCGTACGTACCCTTGACGCCGGCCAGGACACGCGTGACGGTCGTTTCGAGGTTCGATACGCGTGGACGCGATGCGTCGACCCAGCGCGGACGTGCATCGACGCCCAGGATGTTGTCCGGGTGGTTTGCTGGCATCAGCAGCTGATCCGGGCCGGTGCCGGTGTTGTTGACACGGGCGTTGACCAGGTCAAAGCCGG
Source organism: Janthinobacterium sp. 67 (assembly GCF_002797895.1). NCBI lineage: Bacteria > Pseudomonadati > Pseudomonadota > Betaproteobacteria > Burkholderiales > Oxalobacteraceae > Janthinobacterium > Janthinobacterium sp. 67. Next base: position 5,285,570 of record NZ_PGES01000001.1, read on the forward strand.
CGCCGGTCAGGCCGGACGGGGTGGTGTAGGTGTCGGCCTTCGACTTGAAGATGCCCACTTCCGTGTAGCCTTGCGCATTGGCGCCCAGCGCCAGGGTGCCGCGCATGAACAGGTTGACGTTTTCGGTCTTTGGCTGGATGGTCGCGAACTGGACCGGATCCCACAGGCAACCGCCGCGCGAGTTGTCGTTCGAGCTGCCGCCAGTTGGATCGAGGTTGATCGGATCGCACGAACCTGGCAAGTTGGTTACATTGCCGAGCTTTGGCGAGATTGGACGCAGGGTGCCCAGGAAGGAGCTGCCGCCGCCGTTGCCTGCGGTCGTCTGGCCGGCACGCTGGTCGCGGCCGCCCCATGGACGCGCATCGGCTTGGCCGATCCACTTGTCGCGGTTGCTTTGCTTGATTTCGCCCGATTTTTTCGCATCGAGGGTGGCGAAGACGTTGAATTTGTCGGTGTCCATGTCACCGAAGCCGATGGCGCCGGAGATGCTGGTGACGGTGCCGTCGCCGTGGCCGCTCTGGCCGACGTTGGCGGAGATGGTCTTGCCGACATAGTTCTGGCGCAAGATGATGTTGACCACGCCGGCGATCGCGTCGGAACCATAAATGGCGGAAGCGCCGTCTTTCAGGATGTCGATGCGGTCCACGGCATCGAGGGGAATCGAGTTCAAGTCGACGAAGCTGCGCTGGCCGTCATCGCCGAAGCCGTATGGCGCCGTGCGGCGGCCATTGATCAGCACGAGGGTCGAGCTGACGCTCAAACCGCGCAGCGAAACGCCTGAGGCGCTACCGGCGAAACCGTTGGTGAAGGAGCCGCTGATACTGCCGTTGTTGTCAGCGGAGATGCTGCGCACGACGTCGGCGATCGATGCCTTACCGGTTTGCTCGATGTCCTTGCGGGTCAGCGTTTGAATGACCGAAATGGTTTCGGCTTCCGCGCGCTTGATGCTCGAACCGGTCACTTCGACCTTTTGAATGTTTTCGCCAGTGGTTTGTGCGTTGGCCATGTGCATGCCGAACGCTATGCTGCCGATAAACATCAAACGTATAGAACGCGATAATCCTGTTTCCACCATCATTGCAAAACTCCTCACTTTATGAATATGCAGCTTGTGATCGCCTTGTATTGGCAATGCCGGCCGTATATGTATCTATTATTTTATCGATCGTCTCATGGACGGTTTCTTTGAAACGTTTGAGTATTCAAAATTTCAAGACGTTAATGAAACCATCGCAGCTGCTTGGCTGTCAATTTTTATAGTGGAAATACATATAAAAAAACAACACAAGGCTCAGTTTGGCATGTCCGTTTTGCTGCAGTGCAGCGTCGCGGCTAGCCTGAAAGCCGCATGTTTGCAGGCTTGATGGGGAGGCGCAGGCGGATGATAGTGCAACAAAAGCGTTGTTTTTTTGTGCTAAGTCGGAGAACGATAGACGTAAGCGCCATCATGGTGCAATATTAGGTTTCCGCATCAAATGAGTGCGGCGCCGTACCATATTGGTGCTTAATCGTCGATGCTTGGTCGTTTTATTTATTTCTATATCTGAAAATATAATAGCGGGTCCGCCATTTTATGAATGCGCGGATTATCTTTGTTTGTTGTCTTATTTGTGATGCTTGTGCGATAAAGATGGTGCGGTGATATTCTGCATTGCGGCCAGGCCGGTATTATCGGCGGCGAATTGAGACGCGCGGCATTTTCCGCTCAATGGCAGCGCCGTGGGGCGCTGCGCCCTACCAAGACCGGCCGATGGCGCTGGCGGCCAGGGCTGCCTTTTCTTCTGTTTCTGAAATCCTCTTCCTGCCCCATCATCACGATGACCGCGTGCGGCCGCTGCTAATCCAGCGAGCGCTGCTGGCCGCTTCTTTATCCCGGGACTTGCATACACGTTCTATAGCTGCGCGGCACGATCGCTGATGGTTTCCGTGCCCCGAACATTCCAGAGACGCTGGGTAAAGTGGGCCTGACCGGTTTCTACAACCGTCAGATCGATCTTAAGCGTTGTGCCACGGCTAGCGTCCTGCGCAATGTATTGAAACCGGCAATGCCACTATATCGATGCCAATAAATACCGTCCTAACCTGATTGGCAAGCTGGGCAACCCGCACCTGGTGTCGGTACAGAGTGCCGCATGGCGCAAGAGCCCATTGAGCGCCGGCGTGTGCGTGAATTATGTCTCGAAGCAGGAACTGATCAAGAACGAGACCGCCACCGAAGCCACAAGCTTGGGCGAGGCTGGTTGCCGTGCCGCACTCAAGGGTGCCGATCTGCCATGCGAAGTGGCCAGCGATGTACGTACGGATTTGAACTTTGCATACACGGGCTTCAACAACCTGCGTTTGCTGGCAAATATCAATAACGTCTTCGATCAGCTGCGTCCTATCAACGTGCGTGACGGCTACGCCATGCGTCCACGTACCCTGAAACTGGGCGCCGAGTACACGTTCTAATAGGAAAGAACAGGGCGGCGCCGTAATGGGCCGCCTGATGATGTGCTTGTGCTTGTGCGTAGCTGCTACGCGCAAGCTCTGGCGCAGTGCGGGAAACCGCGCTGCGCTTTTTTATTGTTTTTGCGTATTACATGCCGCCCCACAATGCACTCAGCGTCGCCAGCGCCGTCAGTCCCGCCGTTTCCGTGCGCAGGATGCGCGGCCCCATGGACAGGCCGATGGCGCCAGCGGCGATGGCAGCTTTTTCTTCTGCCTCGGTAAAGCCGCCTTCCGGTCCCACCATCACCGTGATCGCCTGCGGCGGCTGGTGACGGGCCCAGTCGGCCAGCGACTGCTGCGCGCGCGGTGTCAGGATGATGCTTTTATGTAAATCTTGCTGGCCGCTCCAGCTATTGAAGTCTTGCAATGGCGCCAGCTGCGCCAGGCGGTTGCGTCCGCATTGTTCCGAGGCGGACACGATAATGCCTTGCCAATGAGCCAGTTTTTTCTCGGCCCGCTCGGCGGACAGGCGCACGACGCAGCGCTGCGCCGACAGCGGCACGATGCCGGCCGCGCCCAGTTCGATGGCTTTTTCGATGATCCAGTCCATTTTGGATGCTTCCGGCAGCGCTTGCGCCAGGGTCACGGCGTAGGGCAGTTCCGCTTCGCGCGCCGTGTGGGACTTCAGCTCGGCGTTGGCGCGTTTTTTCTCGACGTTGCACAAGACAGCCGTGTACTCGCCGCCCTCGCCGTTGAAGACGGTGATGGCCTCGCCCGGCATAAGGCGCACTACATTGACGTGGTGGGCTACGGCGTCGGGCAGAGAGATGGTGGCGCCTATGGCGAGTGGCTGGGGACAGAAAAAACGCGGCATGCAACATCCTGGCGGAGAGAAACAATGGGAGGTGCCGCGCCGCGCGCGGGTAGGGCGCGCGCGGCTGCGACTCGAGGGTGCAATTTTAGTGCCGCTGCGCGCGGCCGGGTGAAATTCTTGCCGCTGGGCCTACGCGCGGCGCATCCGGGGCGGGAAATTGCGTGGAGATAACAAGCTGGCTAAAAACGAAATGTTGTTTTTTGATTTCAGAAATCATTGCATTATTGACAGTGATACTTTTAGCGTGGTTTGATGACTATACAAGTTGTGTTGAACGGCATCAATTGTTTCCAGCAATGTCGTCCGTGATGTGATTCGGTCTGGTATGGGGAGACGCCGCACGTTTCAATGCCTGGGCCTATGACCCCGGGCGCGTTGCGGCCAGCTTAAATTGGTTGGAAAAGCATGACACTGTAGTTGTAGTTGTAGCGGGAGGGGCCTTGCAGTTTTTCGCAAGACCATGAGAGATTTAAGTGATTATAAAAATACAAACTAATCGCTTATCAAGTGATATCAGGGATCAGAAAAGGAATAAGTTATGATGTTTCGCGAAAAAAAGAGTGTGCAGGTGGTGAGATTGGCGTTGGCCGCGTTCGCCGGCGTCGCAACGATGAGCGTGCACGCGCAGGAAGCGATCGATGCGCCTGTGCCTAAGGTGCAGCGCGTCGAAATCACCGGTTCGAGTATCAAACGCATCGAAGCCGAAGGTATTTCCCCGATCACCGTGATGACGCGCGAATCGATTGCCCGTTCGGGCGCGACGTCGGTGCTGGATCTGATGCGCAACCTGACTTCTGCGGGCGGTAACGGCGGTGAGCTGGCGACGTCGGGTTCCTTCCGAAACGGCGCCACCAGCGTCTCGCTGCGCGGTCTGCCGACCCTCATCCTGTTGAACGGCTATCGCCTGCCGGCGTCCGGTTCGGACGAGTACAGCGGCCAGACCTCGGTCGATCTGAACGCCATTCCGCTGTCGGCCATCGAGCGCATCGATGTGCTCAAGGACGGCGCCTCGGCCATTTACGGCACCGATGCCGTTGGCGGCGTCATCAACTTCATCCTGCGCAAGGATTACCAGGGATTGACCCTCGACGCCAGCACCGGTTCGACCACCTATGGCGACGGGCAGAACCATAAGGTGTCCGTGTCCGGCGGTTTCGGCGACCGTGACGCTCAGAAATTCAACGTGACCTATTCGGCCTCGTACGAAAAAACCGAGGCCATCCACGGCGTCGGCCGCGATTGGGCGAACAGTACCGATTTCACTGGCCACAAGGGCGGCCTGTATCAGGGTGGCGTCTACGGCGCCAAGGGCCGCGATCCCGGCACCATATCGCTGGGTGGTTCGCAGCGCATGCCCGATCCGGAGTGCGACGCGGCCCACAGCAAGCCCTATCCGGATGCGCCGGAATGGGTGGCTGCGCCGAATCGCAGTTCCTGCATGTATTCCGCCGCTGAGTCGATAGACCTGGTGCGTCCGTCCACACGCTACGGCGGGGCGGTCACGGCGAACTGGGATTTGACGCCGGATGTGTCGCTGTTCGCCAATCTGTTTTACAACCACTTCGACACGCGCATCCAAGGTTCGCCGGCCTGGATCCAAAATGCCGACCGCTCCGGCGTGCTCCGTGTGGCGGCGAACAACCCCTTCAATACCTACGGCGTGCCGGTCAATATCCGCCGCCTCTTCCCTGCTGCCGAGGGTGGTACGGGCACCAATGTTGACACCACCTGGCTGGTTGGCGGCGCCACCGGCCGCGCAGCCAACTGGGATTGGACCGTGTCCGTGGGCCACAGCCAAGAGAAGGGCGAAACGCGCGTGTACGGCTCCTTCATGCACGATAAATTGCAGAGTTACCTGGCGCAGGGCAAATTCAACCCCTTCGGCGGCAACCATAATTCGGAGCAGATCATCAACGAACTGACGGCCGACCAGTACACCAAGACCAAGTCCTCGACGGACTTTGCCAAGGTGACCGCTTCCAGCGAATTTGGCCAACTGCCCGGCGGCAAGATCGGTGTGGCCGTCGGTGCCGAGTACAAGCGCGAGAAGCTCACCTACGATCCGTCGCAGGCCTGGCGCGATGGCGCGATCGGCATCTATTCGACCCTGCGCGGCATCGACGGCTCTGAGTCGCTCGGCGCCGTGTTCGGCGAGTTGGCCCTGCCGCTGCTGAAAAACCTGGAAGCGCAGGCGGCCGTCCGCTATGACCGCTACCAGTTGGCTGGCGGTACCACCAACCCGAAGCTTGGCCTGCGCTGGACCGCCTTGCCGACCTTGATGTTCCGCACCAGCTACAGCACCGGTTTCCGTGCGCCGACGCTGTCGCAGCGCTTTAACGAAGGCCGCGGCGGTTTCGTCGCGACCAAGGATCCGAAGCGCTGCATCGTGGGTGACGCTTATTTTGACACCGCTTGCAGCGGTTCGGCGCTGTCCTTGCTGTCCGGCACGAAGGATTTGAAGCCCGAAAAATCGAAGCAGTTCAACCTGGGCGTGGTCGCCGAACCGATCAAGAACCTGACGCTGGGTTTAACCTACTGGAATATCAAGTGGAACGATCGGGTCGAGAATCTTGACAACGAAACCGTGTTGGCGGGCGAGGATGGTCAGTACAAGAACGCCGTCACGCGCTACGACGTGACGGCGGAAGACCAAGAGAAGTATAACGCGCTGAGCGCCGCCCAGCGCGCGACGCTGGGCCCGTTGGTAGGTCGCCTGAAGCAGCTGCAGGTTGGCCTGATCAACCGCAGCAAAGTCGTCACCGACGGTCTGGATGTCGACGCGTCGTACACGCTGCGCACGGCCGAGATGGGGCGTTTCAAGGTGTTCGGCGAGGCCAGCTACACGCTGTCCTACAACCGCGTGCTGCTGCCTGACGATCCGGCGATCAATTGCGGCAACAACACGGCGTGCGAGGCCGGTGAATACGGCTACCCTAAGCTGCTGGCCAAGCTGGGTGTCAACTGGGACCGCGGTGCTTGGGCGGCGACGACGAGCGCCAACTTCACCTCGCATTATCACGTGGACCGGACACCGTCGGCGACGATCAACCTTTACTACGACGAGTACGCGAGCGGCCTGATGATCCCGAGCGCGACCCTGGTTGACGCCTCGCTGTCCTACAGCGGGTTCAAGAACCTGGTGCTGCGCGGTGGCGTCAATAACGTGTTCGATCGTGCGCCGGCGTTCGATCCATCGTCGAACATCGGCTACGATACCGCCTACGGCAATCCGCGTGGCCGCTACATCTACATGTCGGCGTCGTACTCCTTCAAATGACGTGAGGGTAGACTGACGGGTGGGGCGGGCCGATTTGCGGCGCGCTCCGCAGCGGCGTACGTCGCGAAAAACCGGGCCTGGCCCGGTTTTTTTTCGTCCCTGCCGGGCGCAAGGGGCACAAGCTGCAGCGGCGGCGTTGCGCGGTTTGATTTTTCCCCTTGCTGGTCTGGTAAAATACATAGCTCTGACTGCGCCCAGCTGCGCTGCAAACGAATTCCAAACTCGCGACTGACCCACACCATCATGACAACTACGCTCCCGACTACCAAAATGGCCAATGCGATCCGCGCACTGGCAATGGACGCTGTACAAAAGGCCAATTCCGGCCATCCAGGCATGCCGATGGGCATGGCCGAGATCGCAGTTGCCCTGTGGAGTGGTCACTATCGCCACAATCCCGCGAACCCGAAATGGCAGAACCGCGACCGCTTCCTGTTGTCGAACGGCCACGGTTCGATGCTGCACTACGCGCTGCTGCACCTGACGGGCTACGAGCTGTCGATGGAGGACATCAAGGCCTTCCGCCAGATGCATTCGAAAACCCCGGGCCACCCGGAAGTCGACATCACGCCAGGCGTGGAAACGACCACCGGCCCGCTGGGCCAGGGCATCGCCAACGCCGTCGGCATGGCCCTGTCGGAGCAATTGCTGGCCGCTGAATTCAACAAGCCTGGCCACGACATCGTCAACCACTACACCTACGCTTTCGTCGGCGACGGCTGCCTGATGGAAGGCATTTCGCACGAAGTGTGCGCGCTGGCCGGCACCCTGGGCTTGAACAAGCTGATCGCCCTGTATGACGACAACGGCATTTCCATCGACGGCAAGGTCGAAGGCTGGTTCACGGACGACACCCCGGCGCGTTTCGAAGCGTATGGCTGGAACGTCATCCGCGCCGTCGACGGCCATGATGTTGCCGCCGTGGCTGCCGCCATCGCCGCCGCCAAGACCGCCAGCAAGCCCACCCTGATCTGCTGCAAGACCATCATCGGCAAGGGTTCGCCGAACCTGCAAGGCGGCGACAAGGTCCACGGCGCCGCGCTGGGCGACAAGGAAATCGCCGCCGTGCGCGAATACATCGGCTGGGATGCCGCACCGTTCGAAATGCCGGCCGACGTGTACGCGGCCTGGGATGCCAAGAAACAAGGCGCCCTGCTGGAAGCGGACTGGAACGAGCGCTTTGCCGCCTACAGCCGCGAATTCCCGCAGCAAGCCGCTGAATTGTCGCGCCGCATGCAAGGCGATCTGCCGCAGGCATTCGAAGCGGCCCTGAGCGCCGCCATCGCTTCCTGCGTGGAAAAGAAAGAAAACATCGCCACCCGCAAGGCCAGCCAGAACGCCATCCAGGCGCTGGCTTCGTCCCTGCCGGAATTCCTGGGCGGCTCGGCCGACCTGACCGGTTCGAACCTGACCAACTGGAAAGAGTGCGTGGCCGTGCGTTCGGGCCAGCCTGGCAACCACATCAACTACGGCGTGCGCGAATTCGGCATGAGCGCCATCATGAACGGCATCACCCTGCACGGCGGCTACATCCCGTTCGGTGCCACGTTCCTGACGTTCTCCGACTACAGCCGCAATGCGCTGCGCATGGCCGCCCTGATGAAGCTGCGTTCGATCTTCGTGTTTACCCACGATTCGATCGGTCTGGGCGAAGACGGCCCGACGCACCAATCGGTCGAGCACGTCTCGTCGATGCGTCTGATCCCGAACCTGGACAACTGGCGTCCATGCGACACCGTCGAGTCGGCCGCTGCCTGGGGCGCCGCCGTGCGCCGCAAGGATGGCCCGTCGACCCTGATCTTCTCGCGCCAGAACCTGCCATACCAGGAGCGTAGCGCCGAACAGATCGAGAACATCTTCCGCGGCGGCTATGTGCTGAACGACGTGGCCGATGCCAAGGCCATCCTGATCGCCACCGGTTCCGAAGTGGAACTGGCCGTCGCCGCCGCCGGCGCGCTGGCGGCCGAAGGCATCGCCGTGCGCGTGGTGTCGATGCCGTCGACCGACGTGTATGACCGCCAGGACGCCGCCTACAAGGCCAGCGTGCTGACGAAAGGCGTGCCGCGCGTGGCCATCGAGGCGGGCGTGACCAGCTTCTGGTACAAATACGTGGGCCTGGAAGGCGCCGTGGTCGGTATCGACACGTTCGGCGAATCGGCGCCGGCTGGGGTGCTGTTCAAGCACTTCGGCTTCACGGTCGAGAACGTCGTCGCCAAGGTGAAAGCCGTTATCGCTGGCTAATATTGATTTTGAGCAGACCCTGGCCAATGCTGGCCGGGGTGCTGTGCTGATACCTTTTTTTTTAATCAGGAGCAGAGTATGACGATCAAAGTTGCAATCAATGGCTACGGCCGCATCGGCCGTAATGTGTTGCGCGCTTTCTACGAAGGCGGCAAGAAACAGGATATCCAGATCGTTGCCATCAACGACCTGGGCGATGCCAAATCGAACGCCCACCTGACCCGCTACGACACCGCGCACGGCAAGTTCCCGGGCACGGTCACCGTCGAAGGCGACAACATGATCGTCAATGGCGATCCGATCCGCGTATTCGCACAGCGCAATCCTGCTGAAATCCCATGGGGTGAGCTGGGCGTGGACGTCGTGCTGGAGTGCACGGGCTTCTTCACCACCAAAGAGAAAGCTTCGGCTCACCTGAAGGGCGGCGCCAAGAAAGTCATCATCTCGGCACCAGGTGGCAAGGACGTCGATGCGACCGTCGTGTTCGGCGTGAATCATCAAGTGCTGAAAGCAACGGACACCGTCATCTCGAACGCTTCGTGCACCACCAACTGCCTGGCACCGCTGGTCAAGCCGCTGAACGACGCCATCGGTATCGAAACGGGCCTGATGACCACCGTGCACGCCTACACCAACGACCAGGTGCTGTCCGACGTGATGCATGAAGATCTGCGCCGCGCCCGTTCGGCCACCATGAGCATGATCCCGACCAAGACGGGCGCCGCTGCCGCCGTGGGCCTGGTGCTGCCTGAGCTGAATGGCAAGCTGGACGGCTTCGCCATCCGCGTGCCGACCATCAACGTGTCGCTGGTCGACCTGTCGTTCATCGCCAAGCGCGACACGACCGTGGAAGAAGTCAACGCGCTGATGAAAGCCGCTTCGGAAGGTGCCCTGGAAGGCATCCTGACGTACCAGACCGAACCGCTGGTCTCGATCGACTTCAACCACAACCCGGCTTCGTCGAACTTCGATTCGACCCTGACCAAAGTGTCGGGCCGCCTGGTGAAAGTATCGTCGTGGTACGACAACGAGTGGGGTTTCTCGAACCGCATGCTCGACACCACCGTTGCACTGATGTCGGCGAAGTAATTTTTTGACTGCATAAGAAAAACGCCCTTCGGGGCGTTTTTTTTCATTCGTGAATTTGCGACGCCTAACAAAACCTTAGCGAGCGGCAGTGATTTATGGCCGAGAAGCGCAACGCGCAGTAGGTTTTGTCAGGTGGACCTACAAGCGGCGCCGGTAAAAGCGCCACAGCAGGCGCAAGTCGCGCAGCACGGGCACGCCCGACAGCAGGGTCAGCACGCCGGCGAGCAGGATGGTGGCGGCGGGAAAGCCGATGTGCTTGAAGGCCAGGGCGCCGCTGACGCCGCCGATGAAGAAGCAGGCGATCAGCAGGCTGTGCGTTCTGAGCTTGCCGCGGTTGACCTTGACCATCCGGTCCGGCAGGTGGCGCCGGTTGTAATACGCCATCTTGCCCAGTTCGATGCCGATGTCGGTAGACAAGCCCGTCACGTGCGTGGTGCGGATGACGGCGCCCGAAATCTTGGTGATGATGGCGTTTTGCAAGCCCATGACAAAGCACAGCAGCAAGATGGTGACGGGGCCCAGCACGTCGGGCATGGCGGCCAGGTAATTACCCGTCAGGCCGAACAGCAGCAACAGCGCCGCTTCCAGCAGCAGGCTGGCGGCAAACTGGCTGTGCAGGCGTCGCCGCTTGCCCCAGTTCACCATGATGGCGGTCACGGCCGCGCCGCTGACGAAGGCCAGCCAGGCGCCCAGCGCGGCCAGGGCCACCGTGATATTGCCCAGCGCCAGGTCGTCCGCCATGCCGGAAACGATGCCCGTCATGTGCGAGGTATAGCCGCCGATGGCCAGAAAGCCACCCGCATTCACGGCGCCGGCCACCAGCGCCAGCACGCAGCCCAGTTGCAGATTGGCTTGCGTATCGCGCGCCGCTCCGCTCAGGCGGGACAGGTAATGGAGTGGCATGCCTTGGCCGGCCTCAGGCGGTAGCGCCGAAAATGGCTTGCCACAGGCGCACGACGTTATCCGCATGCACGCGCACCCGTTCCGGTTCCACCCTGGCCAGGTCCTGCCCCTGCAGGCGCAACTGGTGCTGCAGCTTGCGCAGCGCGCGGTAGGCGTCGGCGACCAGGCCGGCCAGCTGCGCGTCGATCAGTCCCAGCTCGCCGCACAGGCGCAGCAGGGCGATATTGCCCGAGTTGGCCGTCAGCTGCGGATACTGCGCCGCATGCTGGAGCACCAGGTATTGCACCATGAATTCGATGTCGATCATGCCGCCCGGATCCTGCTTCAAATCGAAGCTGCCGGGGCGGGGCGGATGCGCATCGAGCATCTTCTTGCGCATGGCCACCACCTCGCCCTTGAGCGGGCCGTTTTCAGGGCGTTCCTTGCGCAGGATCGTGTCGCGGATGCGTTCGAAATGCTTGCCGATGGTGGCGTCGCCGGCGCAGAAGCGCGCGCGCGTGAGCGCCTGGTGTTCCCATACCCAGGCCGCGCTGCCCTGGTAGCGCTCGAAGGCCTGCACGCTGGAGACGAGCATGCCCGAGGCGCCGTCGGGACGCAGGGCGATGTCGATGTCGAACAAAATGCCGGCCGACGTGTGCGATGTCATCCAGGTAATGAAGCGTTGGGCCAGCTTGGCGTACAGGCCGGGCGCGTCCTGGTCGTCATCGTCGAACAGGAAAATGACGTCGAGGTCCGAGACATAGCCGAGTTCCTTGCCGCCCAGCTTGCCGTACGCGATGACGGCGAATTTCGGCACCTCGCGGTGGCGCGTCGGCAAGGTTTGCCAGACGGCTTGCACGGTGGCGGCGACGATGATGTCGGCCAGCTGCGACAGGTAGTCGGCCAGCTTTTCCACGCTGAGGTCGCCCGCCAGGTCTTGCGCCAGGCGCTGGAACAGCTGCGCGTGGTGCATTTCGCGCAGGATATCCATCTGCCGCTCCGTGTCGCCGGGCGCGTCGTCGAGCTGGCGCTGCAGGTCCAGCGCCAGGGCGGCCGGGTCCGGCACCGTGTTGCGGATGCGTTCATCGAGCAGTTCGTCGAGCAGGATAGGGTGCTGCGTGAGGAAGGTGGCGGCCCAGCCGCTGGCACACACCATGCGCACGACGCGCTCGAGCGTGTGCGGATATTCCGTCAGCAGCGACAGATAGGCCGAGCGGCGCGCAATCGCTTCCAGGAAATCTAGCAGCCGGCCCAGGGTGGCCAGCTGGCTGGCGTTGCCGTTGGACACGGAACAGTCGGTGATCAGGGGCAGGGCGGAGTTGACGAGGGCGACGAGGCGCGTGCGGCTCGCCTCGGGCAACGATTGCAGACGGGGCGCCTGCCACGTGGCCAGCAGGCGGCGCGCGCAGGCGGCCGGCTCATGGAAACCCAGGGCGGCGAAACGCGCCTCGATGGCTTCCTGCTGGTCCGAGGCGGCGCAGTCGTTCGACGTTTGCGGGTCGATGCCCGTGTCGGCCGGCGGCGTGCCGCTGCTCTTGTCGCTGAACATTTCGTCGAACTGGCCTGCAACAAACACGCGGTGCGCTTCCAGCTGGGCCAGCAGGGTGGGCGTGTCGGGCAAGCCCATCATCTGCGCCACGGTCAGGCGGTCGGCCTCGTTGGCGGGCAAGGTGTGGGTTTGCGCATCGTCGAGATACTGCAGCCGGTGTTCGAGGTTGCGCAGGAAGGTGTAAGAACCCAGCAATTGTTCCACGATGGCCGGTTCCAATAGCCCCTTGTCCGCCACCGTGCGCAGGGTGGCGCGCGTGGAACGGTCGCGCAGCTCGGCGTCGCGCCCGCCCCGTATCAGCTGAAACACTTGCGCGAGGAATTCGATTTCGCGGATGCCGCCGCGGCCCAGCTTGACGTTGTTGCTGCGGTCCGGATGCAGCCGCTCCTGGCGGTTGACCTCGGCGCGGATCTGGCCGTGCATGGTGCGGATGGCATCGATGACGCCGAAATCGAGGTAGCGGCGGAAGACGAAGGGGCGCACGATGGCGTCAAGGGACGCAATATCTTCCGGCTTGCCCGTCACGGCGCGCGCTTTGACCCAGGCATAGCGTTCCCATTCGCGGCCCTGCACGATCAGGTACTGCTCCACCATGCCCAGGCTGGCGGCCAGCGGGCCCGAATTACCGTTCGGGCGCAAGGCCATGTCCACGCGGAAAGTAAAACCGTCCTGCGTGATCTCGGCCAGGGCGGCGATCAGCTTCTTGCCCATGCGAATGAAAAACTCGTGGTTGGACAGGCTGCGCTGGCCCGGTTCGGTGACTTGCGTGTCGCCATCTTCCGGGTAGACAAAGATCAGGTCGATGTCGGACGAGACATTGAGTTCGCCACCGCCCTGCTTGCCCATCGCCAGCACCATCAAGGCCTGTTCCTCGCCCGATTCCTCGCCGACCGGCATGCCGTGCAGGGCCACCATCTCGGCCATGATGGCGTCCACGTGCGTGCGGATGGCGAAATCGGCAAAGCCCGTCATGGCCGTGACGACTTCGTTCAAGTCGGCCTGGCCGCCAAGATCGCGCGCGATCAGGCCGCAGACGAGCAGGTTGCGCAGGCGGCGCATGGCCCGCTCGGGCGGCAGCGGCGGCGTGGCGGCGTTCGCCTGGGCGGCCAGCGCGGCGGCAAAGTCGAGCCCGTCCAGCGGCGCGCGCACCAGTTGGGCTACCTGCGCGGCCCGCTCGGGGGCGGCGTCCAGCCAGCGCTGGTAGAAACGGGAGGCGGAAATCAAAGGCTGTGTGCTCATGGTATCGGTAAGTGTCTCGTGGATGCGGCGTGCATGTTCTTGTTTAACTTGGCTGCGAACGGCGGGGGATGCGGTAAAATTGTGCCGCCGGCCCAATACTGCCGGTAGTGCGTGCTCTTCCGGACGATGGTAAGGGAGGCTTTGCTCAGACGCAAGCGCAAGGATGCAGGCGCGCACCACGAATGCAGACGATTTTTGCCATTATTTGACGCCGGGCCAGTTTATTAGCTTATTGATGCAAAAACCGCCAGAAGCAAGCGTGACAGAACATGTGCCATTGGCTCTGCGCTGGCAGCGGCTGCGTGCCGCCTATCGCATGGCCAACCTGGCCACCCACCATGTGTTGGGTTTTACCATTAAATTGGTGCTGCTCGCGTATTTCGCCTTCGCCGTGCTGTTTTTATTCCTGCGCTACGCGATCTTGCCGAATATCGACTATTACAAAGGCGATATCGAGCGGGCGGCCAGCCGCGCGCTGGGCAACCCCGTCACCATCGCGCGTATTTATGCCTCCTGGCATGGCGTGCGCCCCAATCTTTTCCTCGGCGACGTGACCCTGCGCGACCAGGCTGGGCGTCAGGCGCTGAGCTTGCCGAGCATATCGGCCACCGTGTCGTGGTGGAGCGTGCTCGGTTCCGTGCGCTTCACCACCCTGGAAATCACGCGGCCGGACCTGGACGTGCGGCGCAGCAAGGATGGCAAGCTGTACGTGGCCGGAGTGTTGATCGACAGCACGCAAGGCAGCGATGGCAAGGGCGCCGACTGGCTGCTGTCGCAGCATGACATCATCATTCGCGATGGCAAGGTGCGCTGGACGGACGAAGCGCGCGGCACGCCCGAGCTGGCTTTATCCCAGGTCAATCTGCTGCTGCGCAACCGCTGGCGCAGCCACCGCCTGGGCTTGCAGGCCACGCCGCCGGCCAGCCTGGCCGCGCCCATCGATGTGCGCGCTCACTTCACGCATCCGCCTTTCAGCACGCGTATCTCGGATGTGTCGATGTGGAAGGGCGAGCTGTACGCCGACCTGAAAAACGCCGACCTGGCCGCCTGGCGCCGCTATCTCGATTACCCGTTCGAACTGAGCCAGGGCAAGGGCGCCCTGCGCGCTTGGTTGAGCCTGGACCACGCGCGCCTGGCCGGCTTCACGGCCGACGTGGGCTTGACGGATGTGCAGGCGCGGCTGGCCAAGCATATCGCGCCGCTCGATCTGCTGTCGGTCAGCGGGCGCATGTCGGCAAAAGAAGAGCTGTCGGCGCAGGTGCCCGACGGCAAACCAACCTTTGGCGCGAATGGGCACCAGGTGGAGTTGACGAATTTTGCGGTGGAAACTCGCGATGGCCTCAGCTTGCCGCCCACGACCTTGTCCGAACGCTTTGTTGCCGCCACCAAGCGCAAGCCGGCGCGCACGGAAATCACGGCCAAGTCGCTCGATCTGCAAACCCTGGCCGCGCTGGCCGACAAGCTGCCGCTGGGCGAGCAGCAGCGCCAGCGCCTCGACGCCCTGGCGCCGCGCGGGCGCCTGCAGGATTTTTCAGCGCAATGGGAAGGCGACATGGCCACGCCCGCCAGCTACCGTTTGCGCGGCAAGCTCATCGATCTGGGCCTGAACGCACAGCCGGCGCGCCTGGCCGTGGCGAAGACGGCAAGCAGCCCCGCCCAGGCGGCAGCGCCAGCCATTCCCGGCTTCGACCACCTGACCGGCAGCATCGATGCCAGCGACAAGGGCGGCACCATTGCCATCGATGCGCAGGATATGGTGCTGCAATTGCCGACTTACTTGAGCGAGCCGGCCCTGCCGTTCGAACAATTTGCCATGCAGGCGCGCTGGACGTTTGAGGCGGCCAATATGCTGCAAGTCGATCTGGACAAGCTTGACTTCAATCAGCAAGGCTTGCGCGTCGCCCTGCAAGGCACGCACCGGCTGCCGCTCGACGGCAAGAACCTGGGCCAGGTCGACTTGACGGGCACGATCGATAATTTCCAGATCAACACCATCGGCCGCTATCTGCCCGTGCAAACGCCCGAGCACCTGCGCCACTGGCTGACGGGCGCGCTCGAAGGCGGCATGGCGCACGATGTCAGCCTGCGCCTGCGCGGCGAACTCGAGCATTTCCCGTTCAAGGCCGACACACCGGCCCAGCGCAACCGGGGCGACTTCCGCGTGGCCGGCAAGATCGAGAACGGCACCTTGAACTATGCGCCAGGCGAATTCGCGGAAAGCGGTCCGCTGGCGGGCAAGGCGCCCCTGTGGCCGCAGGCGGAAAAGATCAAGGGCAGCTTTGTGTTCGAGCGGGCGCGCATGGAAATTCGCGGCGACACGGCCACCACGGGTGGCGTGGCCCTGACGAACGTCAAGGCCGTGATTCCCGACCTGACCGTGTTCGACACCTTGCTCGATATCGAGGGCAACGCGGCCGGCCCCATGCAGGAATTCCTCAAGTACGTGACGGCCAGCCCCGTGCTGGGCTGGATCGAGAATTTCACGGATGAAACGACGGCGACGGGCAACGCCAAGCTGGCCCTCAAATTGCACTTGCCGATAGAACGCATGCTCGAGTCGACCGTGCAAGGCAGTTTGCAGCTGGCGGGCAACGACGTGGTGCTGTTCCACGACATGCCGCCCGTGCTGGGCACGCAGGGCAAGATCGAATTCAATGAAAAAGGCGTCAACCTGAATGGCTTGAATGGCAATCTGCTGGGCGGCCCGCTGGCAATCTCGGGCGGCACGCAGCCGGACAGTTCCATCCAGGTGAAACTGGCCGGCAACATGACCATCGATGGCTTGCGCAAGACGTATCCGGTGCCCGTGCTGCAGCGCCTGGCGAAACATTTGAGCGGCGGCGCACGCTACAACGGCCTGATCACGGCGCGCGAGCACCAGGTGGTGGTCAATGTCGAGTCGCCGCTGACGGGCCTGGGCCTGGATTTCCCCGCCCCCCTGAAAAAGCCGGCCGGCGACAGCCTGCCCGTGAAATTCACCCTGACGGGCAATGCGGCCAACGGCGCCGGCCTGCGCACGGACGATATCCGCATCGCGTTGGGCTCCGGCATTGCCGCGCGCTACCAGCGCCAGAAGCAGGGCAAGGACGCCTGGCGCCTGGTGCGCGGCGGCATCGGCGTGAACGTGCCGGCGCCGGAACCCGATAGCGGCATGATGCTCAACGTCAACATGAAAACCCTGGACGTGGACAGCTGGATCGCCGCCGGCAGCGAGATCGCCGGCAGCGCCACGGCGCCCGCCGACAGCGGCGCCGTCGACGATGCGCCCGATATCGCGCAATACGTGGTGCCGGACATGATGGCGGCCCGTGCCAGCGAACTGATGCTGGGCGAGCGCAAGCTGGAAAACGTGGTGGTCGGTGCCACGCATCAAAAGGACGTGTGGCAAGCCAATATCGACGCGAAACAAGTGTCGGGCTATGTGACCTGGCTGGAAACGCCGTCGGGCCTGGGCAAGATGACGGCGCGCCTGTCGTCGCTGATCATTCCCGAATCGGCCGCCAACGATGTGAAGAATTTGCTGGAAGGAAAAAGCGGCGCCCAGTCGATTCCTTCGCTCGATATCATTGCCGAGCAATTCGAGCTGTTCAACAAGAAGATCGGCCGGCTGGAGTTGCAGGCCTATAATACCGTGGCGGCGGGCGGGCGCGAATGGCGCGTCGGCAAGCTGCAGCTGTCGAATCCCGATGGCGCCTTGAGCGGCAGCGGCAAATGGGTCATCAAGGATGGACAAAGCACGACCAGCCTGCGTTTCGGACTCGACATCGTCGACGCGGGCAAGCTGCTCGACCGTTTCGGCTTTGCCGATACGGTGCGCCGCGGCAAGGGCCGCCTGAGCGGCGACATCGCCTGGAACGGCTTGCCGTATTCGTTCGACATTCCCACCTTGTCGGGGCAGATCGAGATGAACGTGGAGTCGGGCCAGTTCCTCAAGCAGGACCCGGGCGCGGCCAAGCTGTTGGGCGTGCTCAGCCTGCAAGCCTTGCCCCGCTTGCTGAAACTCGATTTCCACGACGTGTTCTCCGAAGGCCTGGCCTTCGACGGCATCACGGCCAACGCCAGCATCAAGCGCGGCGTGGTGACCACCGACAACCTCAAGATGCACGGGGTGGCGGCCACCGTGCTGATGGATGGCATGGCCGATATCGTCAATGAGACGACGAATCTGCACGTGGTGGTGATTCCCGAGTTCAACCTGGGCACGGGCCCGCTCGTGTACGGACTGGCCGTCAATCCCGTCATCGGCCTGGGCGGCTTCCTGGCCCAGCTGTTCCTGCGCGCGCCCGTGATGAAGGCGCTCACTTACCATATGCAGATCGCCGGTCCATGGAAAGCGCCCGTCGTGACCAAGCTCGATGGTGGTAAATTGCTACCTGCAGCCGTACCTGCCGCAGCAGCGGCGGAGGCGGTGGCGAAATAGGGACGTCGTTCGAATGGAGAAGAGGTGGCAATGATGCATACAGTCGCAGCAGTACAAATGATTTCCTCGCCTTCCGTGGAAGACAATCTGGCCACGGCGCGGCGCCTGGTGGCGCAGGCCGCCGCCGGTGGCGCGCAGCTGGTGGTGCTGCCCGAATACTGGGCCATCATGGGCAAGCAGGAAACGGACAAGCTGGCCCATGCGGAACAGCCCGGCAGCGGCCCCATCCAAGACGGCATGGCGCAGATGGCGCGCCAGCACGGCATCTGGCTGATCGGCGGCACCTTGCCCCTGATTTCCGGTGAGGCGGGCAAGGTCCTCAATACAACGCTGGTGTACGACCCGCAAGGCGAGCCTGCCGGCCGCTATGACAAGATCCACCTGTTCGGTTTTACGCGCGGCACCGAGTCGTACAATGAATCGCGCACCATCGTGCCCGGTGCGCAGGTGCGCTCGATCGAGACGCCATTCGGCCGGGTCGGCCTGTCCATCTGCTACGACCTGCGCTTTCCCGAGCTGTACCGCGCCATGGGCGATTGCGCGCTGATCGTCGTGCCGGCCGCGTTTACCCACACGACGGGCAGCGCCCACTGGGAAGTGCTGCTGCGCGCGCGCGCCATCGAAAACCAGTGCTATGTGCTGGCCTCGGCGCAGGGCGGCCTGCATCCGAACGGCCGGCGCACCTGGGGCCACAGCATGCTGATCGACCCGTGGGGTGAAGTGATCGCCGTGCTGCCCGAAGGCGAGGGCGTGGTCAGCGGCGAGATCGACCTGGTGTTTTTGGCCGGCGTGCGCGAGTCCTTGCCGGCACTCACACACCGCACCATGTAAATTGAATGTTGAGAAAAGCCATGATCCCATTTGAACCCAATCTGTCCAGCCTGGCCGTGGCGCGCGAGATACTGCTCACGCCGTTCGGCCTCGATGAAGACAAGCTGCTCAACGCCCTGGGCACGATGTTTACGCACAAGGTCGACTATGCCGACCTGTATTTCCAGTCGACCAAGAGCGAAGGCTGGAGCCTGGAAGAGGGCATCGTCAAGACGGGCAGTTTTTCCATCGACCAGGGCGTCGGCGTGCGCGCCGTGTCCGGCGACAAGACGGCGTTTGCGTATTCCGACGACATTTCCGAACGGGCCCTGCTGGAAGCGGCGGCGGCCACGCGCACGATTGCGCGCGCCGGTGCCGGCAAGATCAAGATCGCGGGCCAGATGCTTGCGCAGGGCGGGCGTTCCTTGTACCTGCCCGACGATCCGCTCGCCTCGCTCGACGCCACGGCCAAGGTGCAGCTGCTCGAACGCGTGGAAAAGATGGCGCGCGCGAAAGATCCCAGGGTGGTGCAAGTGATGGCGGGCCTGGCCGGCGAGTACGACGTGGTACTCGTGCTGCGCAGCGACGGCGTGCTGGCGGCCGATATCCGTCCGCTGGTGCGTGTGTCGCTGACCGTGATCGCGGAACAGAATGGCCGCCGCGAAACGGGCTCGGCCGGTGGCGGCGGGCGCTTCAGCTATGACTATTTCAGCGATGCCGTGCTGGAACAATATGCGACGGATGCCGTCAATTCGGCCCTCGTGAACCTGGAAGCGCGTCCCGCGCCCGCCGGTCCCATGACCATCGTGCTGGGACCGGGCTGGCCCGGCATCCTGCTGCACGAGGCCATCGGCCATGGCCTGGAAGGCGATTTCAACCGCAAGGGTTCGTCCGCGTTTTCGGGACGTATCGGCGAGCGCGTGGCCGCCAAGGGCGTCACCGTGGTCGACGACGGCACCCTGGCCGGTCGGCGCGGTTCCCTGAATATTGATGACGAGGGCAATCCCACGCAGTGCACGACTCTGATCGAGGACGGCATCCTGAAGGGCTACATCCAGGACACGATGAATGCGCGCCTGATGAAGATGCCCGTGACGGGCAATGCGCGCCGCGAATCGTTCGCCCACCTGCCCATGCCGCGCATGACGAATACGTACATGCTGGGCGGCGACAAGGATCCGGGCGAGATCCTCGCGTCCGTCAAAAACGGTCTGTATGCCGTCAACTTTGGCGGGGGCCAGGTCGACATCACGAACGGCAAGTTCGTCTTCTCGGCCAGCGAGGCGTACATGATCGAAAACGGCAAGCTCAGCTACCCGGTCAAGGGCGCGACCCTGATCGGCAATGGCCCGGACGTGCTCAACCGCGTCTCCATGATCGGCAACGACATGCGCCTGGACTCGGGCGTGGGCGTGTGCGGCAAGGAAGGGCAGAGCGTGCCCGTGGGCGTGGGGCAGCCGACCTTGCGGCTCGATGGCATTACGGTTGGCGGGACTGCCTGATTTTTTTCGGGCACTGCGCGGCCAACAACGGTGTCGGATTACGCGCGGCTGCGCCCCGCTAATCCGACCTACATTTCTGCCATGCTGATCGCGTAGGTCGGGTTAGCCCGAAGGGCGTAACCCGACACCACCGCTATTTCTCAGAACTTGTACTTCACCCCCGCACTGATGAACCGTCCCGCAGCGCCCGCGTAGTCGAGCGGGTTGTAGCCCGTGGCGCCATAGGTCAGCGGATCGAGCGGGGCGATTTTGTCGAACAGGTTTTGTATCGTCGCAAACACTTCCAGCTTGGGCGTGGCCAGCCAGCGGGCCGTCAGGTCCACCGTGGTGAACGAGGCGATGCGGCAGCCGCGCGGCGCGTCCGTGCCGTCGGCGAAATGCGTGGCGCAGCCGTCCGGGTCATTCTTGAACAGGATGTTGTCGAGCGGCGCGCGGTAGTTGACGTTGGCCGTGACCCGCCAGTTCTGGCGTTCCCAGGTGGCGCCCAAGTTGATGCGGTCGTCCGGCGTGCCCATGCAGTTGGATACATCGCAATTGCCATGCGTGCCGGCGAAATCGCGCTGCGTGCCATCGCGTTCCGTGCGCAGCCATTTGTACAGATGCGTCCACTTCAGGTCGAAGGTCAGGCTGCCATAGCCGTTGTCCAGGTTGAAGCGCTGGCGGGCGTCGATATCGATGCCGCGCACCGTCGTTTGCGCCGAATTCACATAGTTGGCCAGCACGGCCGTGATGGCGCCCGGATCGCCGGGAATGCCCGTGGCCGTCGACGGGTCGCGCGCCACGTTGCCGGCGGCGATGGCCGCATCCGTCTGCTCCTGATTGATTTCATTTTTGCGGCGGATTTGCCACAGGTCGACGGAAATGCTGCTGCGCGGCAGCGGGTCCCACACGGCGCCGACGGAATAGCTGCGCGAACGCTCGGGTGACAGGTTGGGATTGGGCGAGGTGATGACGGCGATCGGCGCGGGATCGCACGCCACTTCCACGCCCAGAGCGCAGCGCAGCGGATCGCTGGCGGTGGAGAACGCGGCCAGGCCGCCGACGCCGTTTTCCGCCGCGCTGGGGGCGCGGAAGCCCTTGGCGAAGGTGCCGCGCAAGGCCAGTTCGCGTATGGGCGTCCATTTCACGCCCACCTTCGGCGTGTAGGAATTGCCCACGTCGGTGAAATGGTCGGCGCGCAGGGCGCCCGACAGTTCCACGGTTTTCAGCACGGGCGCCAGCACTTCGGCATAGATGGCCGAGGCGTTGCGGCTACCCTTGTAGGCGGAATAGCCGAGGCCGATGATATTGCCCCGCTCCGTCCCTGTGGTGGGCTTGAGTTCCGTCGATTCGTGGCGGAATTCGGCGCCCACGGCCACGCCCAGGCTACCACCGTCGAGCTTGGCCACCTCGCGGCTGGCCTTGAAGTCGATCTGCGCGATATGCGTCTTGGCGTCGTTCGAGATACGCGGCGACAGTGCGCCGTACAGCTCGGGCGAATTGAGACCCGCATTTTCCGCGATGCGCCACAGGCTGCCGGCCGGCAGGGCCGCGTAGGCGGGGTTCAGGCTGGCCGCCGCCACAGTCGCGGCGGTCGGGTTGAGCAGGGCGAATGCGACGTCGCGCTGCAGGTAGCCGTTCAAGTCGTTCGACACCTTGTTCTGCGAATACAGCAGGGCGCTGTCGATATCCCAGCCCGCCACGGTACCCTTGATGCCGGCGACAAAGCGCGTGAAGGTGGAATCGACTTCGGACAGGCGCGGCCCCACGTCGGCCGCCAGGTAGCGCAGCCGCGCCGCCGTGCCGAAATACGGATTGTCGGGATGGGCGGCGCCCAGCGACACGCCCGCATTGCTGACGGGGCCGCCCGGGTAGCCGACCGAGCCGCTGACCGTCGATGGCGTGGTGGCCGAGTTCGATTCGCTGTGATACAGGTTCAATTCGGCATACGTCTGCAACGCTGGCGTCAGTTGCCAGGCGGCGCGGCCGAAGAAATTGATATTCTTTTGTTTCGGCTGGATCTGGCCGTACTGCTGCGCGGCATCGGTCAGGCAGCCGCCGCCCGGGTCGCCCTGCGGATGCGTGGTGAAGTTGCCGCAGGCGGCGCCGGGGAAGGTGCGCGTAAAGCCCGCGCCGGCCAGATTGCCGCGGTTGTAGTAGTCGAGCGTGTCGGGATTGCGCACGTTGCCGTTGACGGCGCTGCCGGCCGCGTTGTTGGTGGTGATGGCGCCCGCGCCGCTGAGCGACTCTTGCGCGCTGAAACCCAGGTCGCGCAAGTCGCTGCGGCCCACGGCGCCACGTCCGGCCCGGTCGCGGTTCCAGATGGCGGCCTTTTCGCTGTATTCGAGGTTCAGGAGCACGTTGTAGCGGTCGCTGTCGATGTCGCCGAAGCCGTGCGTGATGGCGGCGCGCGCGTCGCGCCCGTCCCACTCCTTCGTCTTGCCGTAATTGCCCTTGATGGCCGTGCCCTGGTAGTCGCGCCGCAGGATCACGTTGACCACGCCGGCGATGGCGTCCGAACCGTAGATGGCCGAGGCGCCATCCTTGAGGATTTCCACCCGCTCCACCGCTTCCAGGGGAATGATGTTCAGGTCGGCAAATACTTTCTGGCCATCGTCGGCCAGGCCATACGGCGCCACCCGGCGGCCATTGAGCAGCACCAGGGTCGAGGCCGTTCCCAGGCCCCGCAGCGAGACGCCGGAGGCGCCGGCGGCAAAGCCGTTGCCGAAGGTGGTGGGCACGGAACCCTGGTTGTCGACGGCCAGGGTCTGCAGCAGTTCGGCCACGCTGGACTTGCCCGATTTTTCGATGTCGGCCGCGTTCAGGGTTTGCACGGCCGACGCCGTTTCCGCCTGCGCGCGGCGGATGTTCGAGCCGGTGATTTCCACGCGGGCAATCGGGGCGGCATCCTGGGCCAGGACGGGTAGGGCGAGCAGGGCGCTTGCCAGTGCCAGGCCCACGCGTGGCGGTGAAAAGGATGGATGGGCGGATTTTTTGTAGATCATGCGATTCTCCGGAAGGTCAGACAGAAAAAGGTGAGGTACACCTTCCAGTCTTGGCCGTGTCGCCTTGCCGGGATTCGATCTACATCAGTAGTACGCCGCTTACCCGCGTCAAAATGGACTGGCGTGGCGTGCACGCCACGGCGGCCACAGCGTTGTTAGCCAGCCGGTGCGTATCGGCAGCGCACAACTTTTTATGCTTTTTGACGTGTTTTACAGTGTAAAGCGGCGGCGGCATGCGGATTTACCGACAAATATGCTTGCCAAGCCTTGCAATTTAGGTTTATAGTCGTTCATCACTTACGGATGACTCGCATGTTCGCTCGCCACTTTTTTACCGCTTATTTTTACTTTAGCAATTCCAGCCCAAAGGCGGTGGAGTAGCGGTCGGTTCACGTAGCAGCAAAACGAGATCCCAGCAAATTCTAAAAAACCGCCACCGATGGCGGTTTTTTTTTACCCAGATGTTTTACCCATCCTTAAATTTTGGAGAAAATGATGCCCCGCACCGATGATTTGCGTATTCGCGAAATGAAGGAATTGACCCCGCCGTCCCACCTGATCCGCGAATTCGCCTGCTCGGAGCAAGCCGAACAGACCGCCGCCAGCGCCCGCATCGCCCTGCACCGTATCCTGCACGGCCAGGACGACCGCCTGATGGTGGTGATCGGTCCTTGCTCCATCCACGACACCAAGGCGGCGATGGAATACGCGCGCCTGCTGGTCAAGGAGCGCGCGCGCTTCGCGGGCGAACTGGAAATCGTCATGCGCGTCTACTTCGAGAAGCCGCGCACCACGGTGGGCTGGAAGGGTCTGATCAATGACCCGTACATGGACAACAGCTTCCGCATCAACGACGGCTTGCGCATGGCGCGCGAACTGTTGCGCGATATCAATGAACTGGGCTTGCCGGCCGGCACCGAGTTCCTCGACGTGATCAGCCCGCAATACATTGCCGACCTGATCAGCTGGGGCGCCATCGGCGCGCGCACGACGGAGTCGCAGGTGCACCGCGAGCTGGCGTCGGGATTGTCCTGTCCCGTCGGCTTCAAGAATGGCACGGACGGCAATGTGAAAATCGCCGTGGAAGCCATCAAGGCCGCCTCGCAGCCGCACCATTTTCTTTCCGTCACGAAGGGCGGCCACTCGGCCATCGTCTCGACCAACGGCAACGAGGATTGCCACATCATCTTGCGCGGCGGCAAGACGCCAAACTATGACGCGGCCAGCGTGGACGACGCTTGCAAGGCCATCGCGGCGCAAGGCCTGGCGGCGCGCCTGATGATCGACGCCTCGCACGCGAACAGCTCAAAAAAACCGGAAAACCAGATTCCCGTGTGCGCCGACATCGCCAGCCAGGTGGCGGGCGGCGACGACCGCATCGTCGGCGTGATGGTGGAATCGCATCTGGTGGCAGGGCGCCAGGATTTGATCCCCGGCAAGGAATTGATCTACGGCCAATCCGTCACGGATGGCTGCATCGACTGGAGCGCCAGCGTGGCCGTGCTGGAAAACCTGGCGCAAGCCGTGAAGCAGCGCCGCCTGAAGGGCGACGCGGAATAAAGTGACGTGGCGCGCAGCATGAAAAAAAAGCCCGGAAAGCTAAGCTTTCCGGGCTTTTCAGTTTTCAGCCGAGAGCAGATGCCGTCAGCTTAGAACTTGTAGGAACCGCTCAGGTAGAACTGGCGGCCCAGGGCGCTCGAGTACGATGGGTTGTAGCCCACTTGATGCGAACCCGTGTTGCGCAGGGTGAATGGCGGATTGCGATCGAACATGTTCAGGATGCCGCCCGTGATTTCCACATTCTTCATAGGACGGTAGGCCGTCTGGAAGTCGAAGGTGGTGTAGCTCGGCACTTCCAGCTGGATGCCATAGCATTCGCCAGGGCTGCCGGCCACGATCACGGCGCAATCGTCAGCCGTCTGTTCCTTGTCCATATAGCCGTTGCGGTAGCTGGCGCTCAGCGTATGCGTGAACTTGGCCGTCTCATACGTGCTGGTGGCGCGGATGATGTTGCGGAAGCTGACCTTGTCGTTCGAACCGTAGCGATTCAGGCTGGTTTCCCATTGGTCATCGGTGCCTGGCGTCGTGTAGCGCGAACGCAGCAAATAGGTACCCATCAGGCGGCTCGTCAGACGGCCGTCCAGCAGCTTCATCTTGTGGGTGAAGTCGTAGTCGATACCGCGGTTTTCCACCTTGCCGATATTAATTGGCAGCAGTTTGATGGCCAATACGTCGAGGCCCGTCGAGCTGATGTGCTTGGTGGTGAACAGGTTGGCGTACTTGGCAGGATCGTTGAAGATCAGGCCTTCGGACACCGCGGTCACCTGGTCGCGGATTTCCACGTTCCACAGGTCGAACGACATCGACAGGCTGTCGATCGGCTCGAACACGGTACCGATGCTCCATTGCTTCGACGTTTCCGGCTTCAGGTCAGGGTTGCCGCCCTGGAAGGCTTCGAACTGCTGGCGTCCCACGCCGCTGCAGTAGCTGGCCAGCGGATGGCCGCCCATGCCGTTTGCCGCCGTCAATGGGCATTGGTAGTTACCGCCCGTGACGCCCCAGTCTTCCAGTGGGCCGGCGATTTCCTGCATGCTGGCGGCGCGGAAGCCGGTGCCGGCAGCGGCGCGGAACATCAGGCTCTTGGTGGCGGAATACTTGCCGCTGACTTTCCAGGTGGTGGCGTTTTCTTTCTTGCCTACCGTCTTGCCCGTCAGCTTGTCGTCGATGGCGCCGATCTGGTCATAACGCACCGAGCCGGTCATTTCCAGTTTTTTCGAAATCGGCATCATCAGTTCGGCATAGGCGCCGGCATTGTCGCGTGCGTAGTTACTGTCGACTTGCGCATTGTCAAACAGGATCTGCGCCTGCTTGGCGACATCCGCCTGCTGCACCTTGAACGAGGTGTTGCGGTAGTCGGCGCCCACGCCCAGCATGGCCGTGCCGCCCGGCAGCGAGAACACAGGGCGCGAAGCACGGCCGTCAATGCCCTTCATTTCTACGGTTTGCGTGTTGTACGTGCCGCTGAAGCCCGTGCCCAGCAGTGCCTGGCGCATGGCGTCCGGCATGGAACCCACAGGGTAGGCGAACGGATCGATATTGCCGGCGTCGATTTGGGCGTTGAATTTGTCGGACAGTGGGAAGCCACTGACGTAGTCCTGCGTTTGCTTGTTTTTCGAGTACGTCACGGCCGTGTTGATGTCCCAGCCGAATGCGCTGCCTTCCACGCCACCGACGAGGTGGGTGGCCTTGGTGCCATAGTCGTACACGCGGTTGCCCATTTCGGACAGGCGGTATTTGGCGACACCGCTCACGGCATTGGCCAGTTGCGATGGGCTCAACTGCGGGGCCAGATACTTGCTGAACAGTGGCGAATTCGCGGAAATGGAGAAATCTGCCGGGTATGGCGCGATGCTGGCCTTGATGCTCGCTTCGGTGTATGCGAAATCGTAGAAACCCTGCCAGCCGGTCTTGCCCAGCTTGACGCTCCCGGAACTGAACAGCGAGTCGCGCTTCGATTCCGGGTTGATTTCGATGGTCGACGGCGAGTCGAAATAGCAGTTGCCATCGCCGTAGAAGTCCATATTACTAGGTGCGCATTTGCCGCCATGGGCCAGTGCATACGGATTGGCCAGGTTGACGCTGTCGACAAATGGTTTGTTGGTTTCCGGGTTGATCACCACATTGCCGTTCGCATCGGTACGGTTGTAGTTGACGCTGGCATTGGCTGGCGCCGAGCGCGAGGAACCGTTGATGAATTGCAGTGCCTTGCCGGTCTTCGGATCATTGAAATTGATGATGCCGCTTTTTGCGAAGCTGCGCTGCGATGCTTTCAGCGATTTTTGTTCATCATGGCTGGCCGACACGAAGATGCTGTAACCGTCTTCGTCGATGTCGCCGAAGCCTTTGCTGATCGAAATCGAGTTGCTGGCGCCGCCTTTTTCTTCGGGACGCGAATACTTGGCATTGATTTCCAGCGGCGATGCGCCTTTTTTCAGGATGAAGTTGACCACGCCAGCGATGGCGTCGGCGCCATACAGTGCCGAGGCGCCGTCCGTCAACACTTCCACGCGCTCGATGGCCGACAGGGGAATCGAATTCAAGTCGATGGTGGTGCCGGAATTGGATGGCGCAATACGGCGGCCGTTCAGCAGCACCAAGGTGTAGGCTGCGCCAATATCGTGGATCGATGCCGTAGTGACGCCGCCGCCGCCGCCGCCCACCGAATCGGCGGCCACGGAGAAGCCCTGCATCGCAGGAATTTGCTGGATGAAATCGGTCACCGTGGTGACGCCGGTTTTCTTGATGTCTTTCTGATTGAATGACTGCACGGGCAGCGACGCTTCGGAGGCGATGCGCTTGATGCTCGAACCCGTAACTTCCACGCGTTGCATGGTGCCATCTGTTGTTTCTTGCGCATATGCGGCGTGCATGCCCAGGGCCAAACTGCCAGCAAACATCAGGCGCAGCGACCGCGATATTACATTTTCTATCATCATCTGAAATTCCTTGTTATTGTGATAAAGGCGGCAATTATTTTGAAATAACTTGTTGCTTACTAACAATTTATTTGCCTTTTTACAAATCCACCAATGAAAATTCTGTAAATTTTCAGGGCCCTCATCAAAACATTCACGATTCAGATTGTCAATTTCGTGCGGACTTTTTGGACGAAATGCAACATATTGCTATTTTTTTTGCATTAGTTCAGGAATAAAATATCGCCAACCCTTGTCAGGCGCACTCAGGCGCGTAAAATAAAACGGCGCACAGCATCGCTGCTGGCGCCGTCTCTGGTGCTGCAGGCAAACGCTTGTCGGCGCCGCCCCGTCGATCCCTGTTTCTGCCAATCTCCCTTAGAACGTATAGCTGCCGCGCAGGTAATAGGCGCGCCCGATCGGGTCCGTGTAGCGCGGATCATAGCCTTTCTGGAACAGGGTGCCCTGGTTCGAGAATGGCGGTTCCTTGTCGAACAAGTTTTTCACGCCAGCCGTCAGCAGCAAGCCTTTCCACAAGTAGCTGCCCGATACGTTCAGCAGGCTGTACGAGGGCACGTCGTGGCGGTACTGCGGGTCCACCTGGTTCTGATCCGTGTAGCCGGACTTGAACGATTGCGACACGGTGGCGCCCCAGTTGCCCATGCGCCAGTTCAGCGCCGCCGTATGTTTCCAGCGGAACACGGGATTGTTGTCCGCGTAGCGGCCCACATTGGCGATGAATTCGCCGCCGCGTTCGTTCTGGTAGTCGTACTTGTGGGTCCAGGTGCCATCGACGGACACGCTGAAATCGCCATACGCGCCGCGTCCCAGGCGGGCATTCAGGCTGACGTCGATGCCGTCGGTTTTCACTTCGCCGAGGTTATCGTTCAAGTCGAGGATGGCGAAGGGCGAACCGTCGGGATTGCGCAGGAACAGGGCCTTGTATTTTTCGTAGTTGCCGTAGATGGATTGCTCGGGCAACGATGAAATCTTGTCCTTCAGGTGGATGTTCCAGTAATCGAGGGCAAGCGTGACTTCCTTGACCGGTTCGAGCACGAAGCCGACGGCGAAGGTGGTGGATTTTTCCGGTTTCAGCTTTTCATTGCCGCCTTGCAGCTTGAACTGCTGCAAATCGCAATCGCGCAGGGGATTGGCGCCCGGCTGCGGCACGCCGCCCGGGCAGAGGATGGGATCGTCGTAGGAATCGTTGGTATCGTTCTTCGACGGCGGCGCATTCTTTTCAAACAAGGTGGGCGCACGGAAACCCGTGCTGGCCGATCCCCGCAGCACCAGTGCGCTGCTGGCCTGGTAGCGCAGGGCCAGCTTGGGGTTGGTGGTGCTGCCCACGTCGCTGTAATGGTCGAAGCGGGCCGCCAGCTGCACTTCCAGGTCCTTGATCAGCGGCAAGTTGACTTCGCCGAAGACGGCCTGGATCGTGCGCGAACCGCTCTTCGACAGCGAGCCGGACAAGCCGGAACTGGCAGCCTGGCCGGCGATATCGCGGTTGACGTTGAAGTCGGCTTTTTCACGTCGCAGTTCGCCGCCCAGGGCGATGGCCAGCGGGCCGCCGGCCAGCTGCATCAGGTCGCGGCTGCCCTTGATGTCGAAACCCGTGGTGGTGACCTTGGCGTTCTGTACTTCGCCGCGCAGGGCCGTGCTGTCCAGGTAAGTCTTGCCGGCCGCGTCCTGCATGCCGAAAGGATTCAGGATGCCGTTCAGTACGCCTGCGGCAAAGCTCGCATCCTGCACATAGCCACCGGTGAATTTTTCCGATGATTTGCTGATCGCGTGGCTCAGGCCCGTCTTGTAGTCCCAGCCGGCCAGTTCGCCTTCGAGGGCCAGCACCAGGCGGTCCGCCTTGCCGTCCGAATCGATCTGCCGCTGGCCCGCTTCCACGGGACGCCAGTTGACGCTCAGCGGCTGGCCCGACAAGCCCGGCTGGGCCGGCACGCCGCCCGCATTGCCTGGATAGTATTTGCTCGTGTTGGGCAGAATCAAGCCCGTTTGCGGCGGCGGCGCCGTGCGTGCCTTCACCTTGTTTTCCGAATGCAGGTATTCCACCGTGGCCAGGTGGCCGCCACCGAGCTTGAAGGCGCCCTTGCCGAAAAAGGCCACTTGTTCCTGGGCGGGCAAGTTGTCGATCTGGCGCGTGTAATCCTGGCGGCAGGTGCCGTTGGCGGCTGCCACTGACAAGGGGGGCAAACAGCCGCTGGCCGCGTAGGGATTGCCGGCCAGGCCGTCGCCGCCGTTGGCTGCTGCATCAAAATAATTGCCGGGGAAAGTCGTGCCGCTGGTAATGGACAGACCGCGCGAGGGGACGATGCCGGTCTTCGAAAAATCGCGGTCCTGCGAGGTGAGCACATTTTGCTTGTGGTAGTCGAGCACGCCGAAAATATTGTAGCCGTCCGTGTCGAGCTTGCCGAAACCCGTCGACAGGTTGACGCGGTGTTCGCCGCCGCCCTTGTGTTCGGGCGCGACGACTTCGGCGGTGATATTCGTGACGTTGACCGAGCGTTTGGTGATGAAGTTGATGACGCCGCCGATGGCATCCGTGCCATAGATGGCCGAGGCGCCGTCGCGCAGCACTTCGACACGCTCGAGGGCGGCAATCGGGATGATGTTCAGGTCGACGCTGGCGCCGTCGTACGGATGGTTGGCGATGCGCCGGCCATTGAGCAGCACCAGGGTCTTGTCGCCGCCCAGGCCGCGCAAGTCGGCGCTGGCCTGGCCACCCGTGGGCAAGCCGCTGGTGTTGCCGCCGACGGCGTTGCCGCTGCCCATGCTTGACGCATTCGAGGGTATCTTGTTGAGGACTTCCTGGGCCGTCGTCAAGCCTTGCTTGGCGAAATCTTCGGCCTTGAAGATGGAGAGCGGCGTGGCCGTTTCCGAGACGAGGCGCTTGATGGAGGAACCGGTGACTTCTACGCGCTGCATGGTGCTCGTGTCGCTGGCTTCTTGCGCCAGCGCTTGCTGGCTGAACAGGCTGGCGGCAAGGCCGCCGGTGCAGATCAAGCGGATGGAACGGGACAGGCGTGTTTCTCTGATCATGTTCAAGACTCCTGGAAAAGCGGTTGGCTAGAAGGGCGAGAACGGCCGCGCTGGTTGGCGCACCGAGAACATTGAAAAGTATTTATATCCTTTCAAGCGATCCACTGTAATGAGCTGCAAAAGTCCTTGTCAACATGGCAAACGGGTTTGTGTGCCTAAACAACGTAGTGCGCTTTTGGTACTGATTTAAAACAAAGAAGATGCATTTTGTGCCGCATTTTTAAGAAAGACGGCTGTGCCCGGCCTGAGCTTCGGGCGGGCAATAAAAAACGCCCGCTGCGGGGCAACGGGCGTTGGGGTGGCTGGCATGGCGATAGTCACGCATGCCAGCATGGCGGGTGCTTAGAAGAACTTGTAGCTGGCGCCCAGTTTGAAGTAGCGGCCGATGGCGCCGCTGGCATCCATCGGGTTGTAGCTCATGCCACCGTAGGTCAGCGGGTCGAGCGGCGCGATCTTGTCAGTCACGTTGTTGATCGAGGCAAACAATTGCAACTGCTTGTTGACGTTCCAGCGGGTCGACAGGTCGAGCGTGGTGAACGAGGCGAGCTTGCAACCGTTCGGCGCCGGTGTGCCATCGGCCAGCTTGGACGCGCACGGCTTGCCTTCAAACAAGATGTTCTTCAGATCCGAACGGTAGTTCAGCACGCCGCTGACGTTCCAGTTGCCCAGGTCCCACGAACCGGTCAGATTGATCTTGTCCTTCGGCGTGCCAGCGCAGTTGGAGGTATCGCAGTTGCCATGCGTGCCGGCGAACTGGTAGCGCACGGTGGACGACTCGGCCCGTACCCACGAGGCGATGTGGGTCCAGGTCAGGCCGAACGTGGCGCGGCCGTAGTCGCCCAGGCGCACGCGCTGCTTGACGTCCAGGTCGATACCCTTGATCTCCGTGAAGCTGGAGTTGCGGTACGGCGCCTTGGTGATCAGCAAGGTGCCCGTGTTCGGTACCACGACGCCGTTGATGGTCAGGTTGTTGTCGGCGCGAATGGCGGTCGGCAGGGCGGCCGCTTCGTTGTAAGGCAGCGGGTTGATTTCGTTTTCGCGCTTGATCTTCCAGGCATCGAGCGACAGGCTGGTATCGTTGAACGGATCCCACACCAGACCCAGGGTGTAGCCCTTGGATTTCTCGGGCTTGAGGCTGGGGTCGCCGATCTTGACGGCCGCCACTTGCAGTTCGCAGTCGCTGGCATTGGCGCCCGGCAGTTTCGTGCCGCCCGGGCAGCGCACGGGATCGCTCACGGTCGAGGTACCCGTCGATTGCGAATTGGCATTGCTTTCGGCCGGGCCCGGCGCGCGGAAGCCTTCCGAGTAGGTGCCGCGCACGGCGAAGGTTTTCAGCGGCGTCCACTTGGCGCCCAGTTTCGGCGTCGTCGACGAGAAACGGTCATATTTGTCGTAACGCAAGGCGCCCGACAGTTCCACCGTCTTGATGACGGGCGCCAGCACTTCGAGGAACACGGCCGAGACCTTGCTGTCGCCCTTGGCCGCCACGTAGCTGGAGTTGATGGAACCGTTTTCCGTACCCGACAGCGATGGATTGTCGAGCTTGTCGCGGCGGTGTTCCGCGCCGATCGCCAGGCCCATGGCGCCGCCCGGCAACTGCATCAGCTCGCGCGAGGCCTTGAAGTCGATGATGTCGAGCTTGGTGGTGGAATCGGAGGTGGCGTTCGTCACCATGGCCGCGTACAGCGAGGCGGGATTCTTGCCCGCCTGCGCGCCGATGTAGTACGGGAAATACTTGCTGTTCGGATTGCCCAGCGCATCCTTGACGACGGCCATGTTCAGCATGTTGCTGTAATCGAGGTGCAGCTTCGATTCCGAATGCGTATAGCCTGCATCGTAGTCCCAGCCCATGGCGTTGCCCTTGACGCCGAGCACGATGCGGTTGAACTCATTGTTGGCCTGGCGCGTGCTGGCGCCCACGTCGAAGGCCTGGTAGCGCACGCGCACGGGCACGCCATACGGATTTTGCGGGTGGTTGGCGGCCAGCACGATGGTGGTGCCGGCGCCGGAACCGTAGTTGACGACGCCAGTCGGGCTGGTGGCATTCGGCGGGAAGGCGATGGTCGGCGTGATCGACGGCGGTATCAGGGTAAATGCCGTATCGCGCTTCGAGTAGCCCGCTTCCGCGTAGACCTGGGTATCGGCATTGACTTGCCAAGTGCCGCGCGTGTACAGGTTGATCGATTCGATCTTCGGCTGCATCGAGCGGAACTGGTCGTGGTGCCACAGACAGCCACCCTTCGGATCTTGCGGCGAAGACACGGACAAGGTGGAGCAGCCCGGCAGGGCCACATAGTTGTTGGTGACGGGATCGCGTATCAGGCCCGTGGGCGCGGCATTCGCATCGTTGGTGCCATTGATGTAGCCGCCGGCGAACTGGGTGTTGATCGCATAGCCGTACGGACGCAGGTCGGCCTTGCCTATCCATTTGCGGCCGGCACGCTCGTTGTTCATCAACATGTCCGATTTGGTGTATTCGGCATTGACGACGAAGTTGTATTTGTCCGTATCGAGGTTGCCCTTGCCGAAGGTCAGCGAGGCGCGGTGCTGTTTGGCGTCGCTGTCGCCGGAAATGCCCGTGTCGCCTTTCAGAGTCAGGCCTTCGAAGTCCTTGCGTAGGATGATATTGACGACGCCGGCGATGGCGTCCGCGCCGTAGGTCGAGGAGGCGCCGTCTTTCAGAATTTCGATGCGCTCGACGATCTGCATCGGCACGGTGGACAGGTCGGTAAAGCTCTTCTGGCCGTCATCGGCGCGCGCGAACGGCGCCATGCGGCGGCCATTGAGCAAGACCAGGGTCGAGGTGGCGCCCAGGCCGCGCAGCGAGATGGCCGTGGAACCGGCGGCAAAGCCGTTACCGAAGCCCGTCGGCAGGGAGCCGGCGCCATCGGCGGTCAGGGTTTGCAGGTATTCGGCGACGGTCGCCTTGCCCGATTTCATCAAGTCGTCGCGGGTGATGACCTGTACCGGCGATGCGGTTTCGGCCGTGGCCCGTTTGATGCTTGAGCCTGTAATTTCCACCCGTTGCACATTGGCATCTTGCGCCATTGCCGGCGCCGCCATCATGCCCAGGCCAAGCGCTGCTACGCTACCCGAAAAAATAAGGCGTACGGAGCGGGACATCACTGTTTCCATCATCATTCTCAGAACTCCGAAAGTGTGCTCGGCCGGCCCTTGTGCGGCACAGCCTTGCCAGGGTGATAAAGATTGCTGCGTTGGCAATCGCTGTTGGTCAAACGGCATATCGTGTGAGATGCCGCCATTGATAAGACCATTTGCCGAGAAACCTTGTCAACGCGCAGATGTGACATTTCGGGATGGAAACAACAGTGTTTTTTATAAAGTTTGGATGTTTCATTATTGGCAATTATTTTAATGCTGCACTGCGCTATGCGTTTTCTGCCCGTCGACAAAAAGTGCGCTCATTCACGGACATAAGGGTTTCTACCAATGCGCTTTTGCGCGGCATTGGCCTGGCTATGTTGCGACGCGGAAAATTTCCTCGGCAATGCGCATGGCTGTTGCTGCGCACGCGAGAACTGCCGCGGCTTTTCGCCCGGCATGCAAAATATGCGTTATCGTTACGCGTTTTCCAGCGCGTCCGTGCATCGGCGCGGCTGGCTGTGAGCAAGGCATAGATCTTGCGAGGGTGGACTGGTTTTGGCGGTGGAATCCTGTATCCCAGGGGGAAGCCAGTACAAGCGCACCAATACGGTGCGACAGATAATCGAGATGAAGGGTATTACATGAAGTCACCATGGATGCGGCGCATGGCGCTGCTCGCCTGCCTGGCCACCCTGCCGCTGGCGGCCATTGCCGCAGATGCCGCGCCCGCGGCTGCGCCGGTCAAAACCTTGCGCTATATCCTGCCGGCCGCCGAGACGGGCTTCGATCCGGCCACCGCGCGCGACCTGTATTCGAACCACATCACGCAGGCCGTCTTCGACACCCTGTACACCTATGACTACCTGGCGCGCCCCGTCAAGGTGGTGCCCGGCGCTGCCGCCGCCATGCCGGAAGTATCGGCCGACGGCAAGACCTACACCATCCGCCTGAAAAAAGGTATTTATTACACGCCGGACCCGGCGTTTGGCGGCAAGCGCCGCGAACTGACGATGGCCGATTACGTGTATTCATGGAAGCGCCTGTTCGACCCTCGCCTGGCCTCGCCGCACACCTGGCTGCTCGAAGGCAAGGTGGTGGGGCTGGACGACCTGGCCAAGGACGCGGCCAAGGCGAACAAGTTTGACTACAGCAAGAAGGTGGCCGGCCTGGAAATCCTCGACCCGTACACCTTGCGTATCACGCTGACCAAGACCGATTTCAACTTCCCCATGATCCTCGCCTACGTGCCGACGGCGGCGCTGGCGCGCGAAGTGGTGGAAAAGTATGGCGACGTGAAGGGGGAAGTGGGTTCGAATCCCGTCGGCACCGGCTACTACACGCTCGGGGAATGGACGCGCGGCAACCGCATCGTCCTGAACCGCAACCCGCAGCACTTGCCGGAAACGTGGAATTTCCTGGCCGGCGACGACCCGGACGACCAGCGCATCGTGCGCCAGATGCAGGGCAAGCGCATTCCCGCCATCGACCGCATCGAAATTTCCGTGATGATCGAAGACCAGTCGCGCTGGCTGTCGTTCCAGAGCGGCGGCACGGACGTATTCTGGCTCGATGGCCCGCTGGCGCCGAAAGCGATGCTCAACGGCAAGCTGCGTCCCGAACTGGCGGAGAAGGGCGTGCAACTGTCGCGCCTGCTGGACCCGGAAATCAGCTATTACTACTGGAATATGGAAGACCCGACCCTGGGCGGTTTCAGCAAGGAAAAGATCGCGCTGCGCCGTGCCATTGCAATGGCGCACAATATCGATGAAGAAATCCGCATCATCTGGAATGGCCAGGCCAAGCGCCTCGACTATCCGATCCCTCCGGGCGTGGTGGGCTACGATCCGCACTACAAATCCCTGCTGCAATACGATCCCGTGCTGGCGAATAAATTGCTGGATAAATTCGGCTACAAGAAGGGCGCCGACGGCTGGCGTACTTTGCCGGACGGCAAGCCGCTCTTGATCCGCTACGCTTCGCGCAACGAAGCCAATGGTGTGCTGCAGGCGGAAATGTGGCGCAAGACCTACAACTCGCTGGGCATCCGCATGGAAAACGACCGCATGATCTTTTCCGACATTTTAAAGACGGAAAAGCAGTGCAAGATGCAGTCGCGCACGGCGCAATGGCTGGCCGACTATCCGGACGGCGACAACTTCATGCAGCTGTTCTACGGCCCGAACACGCACCAGAACAACAATGGCTGCTACCAGGACCCTGAATATGACAAATGGTACGCGGCCAGCCAGTCCATGCCGGCCAGCCCCGAGCGCGATGCGCTGTACCACCAGATGGCGCGCCGCCTGGAAGTGAACGCGGGCGCCCTGATCGGCTATGCGCGCTACCGCAACATGCTGGCGCAAAAGTCGGTGCTCGGCTACAAGAAGCACCCTATCCTGTTCCAGGAATGGGCGTACATGGATATCGACAGCACGGGTGCGCCAGTGGCGCCTGCCCCTGCGGCCCCGGCCAATAAATAAGCGCGGCTTATAAAGACAAGGAATCATTATGTTCGCTTATATCCTGCGCCGCCTGTGGCAGATGCTGCCGACCATGCTGGGCGTGGTCCTGTTGGTCTTCATTTTATTTAACTGGGTGGGCGGCGACCCCGCCTACATCCTGGCCGGCAAGATGTCCAGTGCGGAAAGCATCGCCAACATCCGCCGCCAGCTCGGCGTCGACCAGCCGTATTATGTGCAGCTGTGGATCTTCATCAAGCAGATCGTCACGTTTGACTTCGGCCAGAGCTGGGCGACCGGCGAGTCCGTGTCGCACATCATCACCTCGCGCCTGGGCCCGTCGATGATGGTCTTGATCCCGCTGACCGTGCTGGAAACGTTCTTTGGCGTGGCGCTGGCGCTGGCCATCGCCTTCGTGCGCGGTTCGCTGACGGACCGCATGGTGATGATCGCCTGCACGGTGGGCATGTCGATTTCCATCCTCGTCTACATCATCGTCTTCCAGTACGGCTTCGCCTACAAGCTGGGCCTGTTCCCCGTGCAGGGCTGGGGCGATAGCTTCTGGGAAAACCTGCTGCGCTATTCGACCCTGCCGATCCTGATCGGCCTGGCCGTGTCCATCGCGCCGACCCTGCGCCTGTTCCGCACCTTCGTGCTGGACGAGGCGAACCAGGATTACGTGCGCACGGCGCGCGCCAAGGGCCTCAAGGAAGGCCGCATCATGTGGGTCCACGTGCTGCGCAACGCCGGCATTCCCATCATTACCTATGTGATGTCGAACTTGCCGGCCCTGCTGATCGGCGCTTTCCTGCTCGAGCGCTTCTTCGGCATCCCCGGCATCGGGCGTGAAGTGATCCTGGCCGTCGAGCGCAGCGACTTTCCGGTGATCAAGGCGATTACCGTGTATGTTGCCGCCGCCACCATGCTCTTCAACCTGCTCACCGACCTGCTGTACCAAGCGGTCGATCCTCGCGTACAACTGAAGTAGAAAGAGACGATGTCGAAACCTCATACATCGCCCGGCCTGTGGGCCCTGGCGTGGCGCCGTTTGCGCGGCGACAAGATTGCAATGGTATCGCTGGCCGTGGTCGGCGCCTTTTTCCTGCTGGTGCTGGCGTCCGCCAGCGGCCTGGTCGCTTCGAACTGGGAAGATGAAGTGGCCGTCAGCTACGCGCCACCCACGTTTGTGGGTGCCGACAAGGACGTGGCCGCCGACGGCGCCATTCCCCTGGCCGATGAGCGCAGCGCACCGACGCCCGTCAACGTGCTCGATCCGCTGGCCGACGACATCGCGGAACTGCGCGCCCAGATGGGTAGCAATCCATCGGCCGGCGTCGATATGTACGGCGTCACCGACCCGCTGGCCGACGATTTGACGGCCTTGCGCGCCGGCGTGGGCAAGACGAAAAAGCTCGTCACGCACAAGGCGGCGACACTGCCGTTCGGCGCCGACAAGTGGGGTCACGACATCATCCAGAAAACCATCAAGGGCGGCGAAACGTCGATCGTCGTCGGCCTGGTGGCCGCCTTGCTGGCCGTCGTGCTGGGTACGCTCTTTGGCGCCGTGTCCGGCTACTTCGGCGGCATGGTCGATGACTTCTTCAACTGGTTCTACAGCATCTTCACGTCGATTCCGTCCATCCTGATGATTTTGACGGTCGCGGCCGTGCTGCAGCAGAAGGGCGTGCTGACCATCGTGCTGATCCTGGGCTTGACGGGCTGGACGGGGCCGTACCGTTTGATACGCGCCGAATACATCAAGCACAAGGCGCGCGAATATGTGATGGCGGCTGACGCGATTGGCGCTTCGCACTGGCGCAAGATGTTTTCGCACATTTTCCCCAACGTCAGCCACGTGGCGCTGGTGCAGATGTCGATCCTCGTGGTGGGCTTCATCAAGGCGGAAGTGATC
This sequence comes from Janthinobacterium sp. 67, assembly GCF_002797895.1. Lineage (NCBI taxonomy): Bacteria > Pseudomonadati > Pseudomonadota > Betaproteobacteria > Burkholderiales > Oxalobacteraceae > Janthinobacterium > Janthinobacterium sp. 67. Next base: position 5,323,866 of record NZ_PGES01000001.1, read on the forward strand.
CTGAGTTTCCTCGGCTTTGGCGTGCCGGTGGGCACCGTCTCGTGGGGCAGCATGCTCAACGAGGCACAAAATGAACTGATCCTGGGCAAATGGTGGCAGCTGACAGCCGCCGCCACGGCGATGGCCGTGCTGGTGACGGCGTTCTCGCTGTTTACCGATGCCTTGCGCGATGCGCTCGACCCCAAAGTGAAATAGGAGTTGCTCATGGACCAGAATAACCTGTTGGAAGTGCGCGACCTGCGCGTCACCTTCCGCCTGGACAAGAAGACCACGTTCGAAGCCGTCAAGGGTATCTCGTTCAACGTGCCGCGCAACAGCACCGTGGCCCTCGTGGGCGAATCGGGCAGCGGCAAGTCCGTCAGCTCCCTGGCCGTGATGGGCTTGCTGCCGCCGGATAACACCATCATAGCCCCCGCCTCCAGCATCCATTTTGGCGGGCGCAATCTGCTGGACCTGTCGATTGCCGAGCGGCGCACCATGTGCGGCAAGGATATTTCGATGATCTTCCAGGAGCCGATGTCGTCGCTGAACCCCGTGTTTACGGTCGGTTTCCAGATCGCGGAAGTGTTGCGCCAGCACATGGGCATGAACCGCAAGCAGGCGCGGGCGCGCACCCTGGCGCTGCTCGAGGAAGTGGGCATTCCCGATCCGGCCACCAAGATCGACGCCTACCCGAGCCAGATGTCGGGCGGCCAGCAGCAGCGCGTGATGATCGCCATGGCGATCGCCTGCGAACCGAAACTGCTGATCGCGGACGAACCGACGACGGCGCTGGACGTGACGATCCAGAAGCAGATCATGGACCTCATCGCGGCGCTGCAAAAGAAACACCAGATGTCCGTGCTCTTCATTACCCACGACCTGGGCCTGGTGGGAGAGATCGCCGACCAGGTGATCGTCATGCGCCACGGCGAAGTACGCGAGACGGGCGAGGTGCGCCAGGTCTTCGAAGCGCCGCAAGACAGTTATACGAAAGCCCTGCTGCATTGCCGGCCCTCGCTCGACGAGCGCCCATGGCGCCTGCCCGTCATTGCCGACTATATGGAAGGCAAGGCGGGCCCCGGCGTGGAAGTCAAACAACGCACGCGCGGCTACACGCCGGGCGACGAGCCCGTGCTGGTGGTGAATAACTTGAGCAAAAGTTTTTATACGCGCGAAGGCCTGTTCGGCAAGCGCGAATTCCAGGCCGTCAAGGATGTGTCGTTCACTTTGCCGCGTGGCAAGACCTTGGGCGTGGTGGGCGAATCCGGTTCCGGCAAGACGACGGTGGGCTTGACCCTGCTGCGCCTGCACCAGGCAACGGGCGGCACGGCCATGTTCCACGGCAAGGATTTGATTGCCATGCCGAACAGGGAATACCTGCCGTATAAACGCCGTATCCAGATCATCTTCCAGAATCCGTATGCGTCGCTGAATCCCCGCTTTACGGTGGGGCAGATCTTGCTCGAGCCGATGCGCATCCACAACATCGGCGCCGACGACAAGGAACGCATCGCCAAGGCCTATTGGCTGCTCGACAAGGTCGGCTTGCCGGAACAGGCTTTCCACCGCTATCCGCACGAGTTTTCGGGCGGCCAGCGCCAGCGCATCGCCATTGCCCGCTGCCTGACCATGCAGCCGGAAATCCTCGTCTGCGACGAATCCGTCTCGGCGCTGGACGTGTCCGTGCAGGCGCAGGTGCTCAATCTGTTGCAGGACTTGCAGGATGAATTCGGCCTGTCCTACATCTTCATTTCGCACGATTTATCGGTGGTGAAATACATCGCCGACCAGGTGATGGTGATGCACAAGGGGCAAGTGGTGGAGCTGGCCGATTCGGATGAGCTGTACCGCAATCCCGTGCACCCGTACACGCGCACCTTGCTCAGCGCCATACCGAAGGGCGTGCAGTTGTAAGGCACTTTTTACGGTAAGATAGCGGCCATGCCCAACCTCATTTATCTGCTCGAACATTACGGTGTCCTGATCGTCTTTGGCATCGTGCTGGTGGAGCAGCTCGGCCTGCCGATTCCCGCCTTTCCCATCCTCGTGGTGGCGGGGGCGCTGGCCGTCGATGGCGACATGAATGGAGCGCTGGTGCTGGCCGCCGCGCTGGGCGCCTGCCTGATCAGCGACTTCACGTGGTTCCGCGCGGGCCGCCATTTTGGCAAGCGCATCCTGCGGCTGCTGTGCCGCATCTCGCTGTCGCCCGATTACTGCGTCAGCCAGACGGAAGACAAATTCAAGCGCTGGGGGCCGAAAGCCCTCGTCGTCTCCAAGTTCGTGCCGGGTTTCAATACCGTGGCCGCGCCCATGTCGGGCGCGCTGGGCACGCCGCCTCGCCTGTTTTTCCTGTACGCGGGCCTGGGCGGCTTGCTGTGGAGCGGCACGGGCATCGCCGTCGGCGTGATCTTCCATTCCAGCGTGCAGCAGGTGCTCGACTTGCTCAGCACCATGGGCAGCACGGCCTTGCTGATGCTGGCCGCCTTGCTGGGACTGTTCCTGCTGTACAAATTTCTCGAACGCCGGCGTTTCCGCCAGGCCTTGCAGATCGAGCGCATCGGCATCGATGAATTGCTCGAACTGATAGAGCAGGGCGAAGAGCCGCTGATGGTCGACGCGCGCAGCGCCACGGCGCAGGCGCTGGAGCCGGCCGTGCCGGGCGCCTTGTTCTTCAATGGCAAGGAACCGGTGCCCGCCCTGATCGCCATGGACAAGGACCGCCACATCATCGTGTATTGCAGCTGTCCCAACGACGTGACGGCCGCGCAAGTGGCCAAGCTGCTGCACCAGCACGGCTTTCACCGGGCCAAACCCCTGCATGGCGGCCTGGACGCGTGGAATGCCGCCTACCGTTCCGACCAGCCGGCGCCCGCCAGCCTGCTGGGTGAAGGTTTGCCTTCCTGATCCGCGCTGCCTGCCGCATGGCAGGCAGGACCTAAAACCGGTAGTAATAATACGAAAACCGCTGTGCGGTGCCGCCCGGACGGCAGTGCCGCGCCCGCGCCGCCGCGTACAAAGCGGCTTTGCGCAAACTGCGGCATACTGTGTTTTCATGGCCGTTCCTGCTGCTGTGCAGCATGCTTTTCGTGCGTTTCCCGAGTGCGAGTACTTACTATAAATTATTGTTTCTAAGCAATTTTGGCGCTGCCTGTTGCATTTGGAGTGGAACTACCAATAAAGGCTTGTTTTGATGTACTTAAACTACAAACTTTGCTTGCCTCCGGGCGCATTCATCCTTTAAGCTTGGCGTCCCATGCGTCCCACTTCATCATTTAAAATCATGAGCGCTTCGTCTTCACCCGTACTGCCGACTTCCGCCTTCGCCGATGGACCGCGCCTGCTGGCCGACGTGGGCGGCACCAATGCCCGTTTCGCCCTGGAAGTGGCCGCTGGCCACATCACCCTGGTGGAAGTGCTGCCCTGTGCCGATTACCCGAGCCTGTCCGCCGCCCTGCAAGCCTACCTGGCCCTGCCGCACATCGCCGCCGCCGGCGGGCAAGCCGTGCGCCATGCCGTGATCGCCATCGCCAACCCGGTCGACGGCGATTTCCTCAGCATGACGAACCACCACTGGTCGTTCTCGATCCGCGCCATGCGCGACGAGTGCGGTTTCACGACCCTGGACGTGGTCAACGATTTCACGGCCCTGGCGCGCGCCTTGCCGCTGCTGTCGAACGAGCAAAAGCACCAGGTGGGCGCGGGCACGGCCCGTCCGAACACGGCCATCGGCCTGATCGGCGCCGGCACGGGCCTGGGTGTGTCGGGCCTGATTCCGTCGCACGGCGGCTGGATCGCCCTGCAAAGCGAAGGCGGCCACGTCAGCTTTGCGCCGTTCAATGAAACGGAAGTGAGCATCCTGCAATTCGCCTGGCGCGAATACGAGCACGTCTCGGCCGAACGCCTGATTTCCGGCGATGGCCTGGAACTGATCTACCGCGCCCTGGCCGACCGCGCCGGCGTGCCGGCCGAAGACTTGACGGCGGCGGAAATCACGCGCCGCGCGCTGGCCGGTGAATCGCAGCTGTGCGACGACGTCATCGAAGCGTTCTGCTGCATGCTGGGCACCGTGGCCGGCAACGTCGCCGTCACCCTGGGCGCGCTGGGCGGCATCTATATCGGCGGCGGCATCGTGCCGCGCCTGGGCGCGCGCTTCGACCGCTCGGGCTTCCGCGCCCGCTTCGAGCGCAAGGGCCGCTTCGCCAACTACGTCTCGCAAGTGCCGACCTTCGTCATCACGGCCCAGTACCCAGCTTTCCTGGGCGCATCGGCCATTCTCTCGGAGAAACTCGCCTCCCTGTGACGCGGGCAAGCGGGCGATATGTCGCGCCAGGGCCGGGTAAAACGCGTGTTTTGCCCGGTTTTGCGCTTTTCCGCTTTTTATCAGGTACAATTGGCATCGTTGGATGAAACGACGACTGTCGCTCTCCCGTCTGGCTGGTTCGCCGCCACGGGAAAAGCAGCTGCTCCGGAGTTCGTTTCATTGCTGGTTATTTAAGGCCAGCACCATGGATGGCAGGACTTTCACTGCATCCGCTTTAGTCCCGCTTTGCGCGCATCGGCCAAGGCGTCGGAAAAACAGCCTCAACTAGTAACCCAGCACGGCGTCATCATCGATGTCTGCCATCTGTTACGTTGAAATGAACGTTTTTGATTTCTTTCTCTGCATACGAATTGCAACACACATCCGCACAGAATTGCTATGAATACAATTGAGGCTAAAAAAGTCCTCGAAACCGCGTTGCTGTGCGCTCGTGAATCGCTGACGATCCACAGCTTGAAGAAGCTGTTCGTCGATGCGGACGAGAACGGTCGCGTGCGCGGTGTCGGCGTTGGCGCCGACACGATCAAGCAATTGCTCGAAGAGTTGCGCGATGAGTGGCAGGGGCGCGGCATCGAGATCGTCAGCCTTGCCTCGGGCTGGCGCTTTCAAAGCCGCCCTGAAATGAAGATGTATCTCGATCGTTTGACGCCCGAGCGGCCGCCCAAGTATTCGCGGGCGACCCTGGAAACCTTGGCCATCATCGCCTACCGCCAGCCGGTGACGCGCGGCGATATCGAGGAAATCCGTGGCGTTGCCGTCAATTCGCAGACGATCAAGATGCTGGAAGACCGTGGCTGGGTCGATGCCATCGGCTACCGCGACGTGGTGGGACGGCCGGCTTTGCTGGCTACCACCAAGCAGTTTTTGGATGACCTGGGTTTGCAATCGCTGTCCCAGCTGCCGCCTTTGCAGCAAATCAGCGAGATGCAGGGCAATGGGCTCGAAGCCCTGGAAGCGGCCCTGCAGGAAAATTTTGACAAGGCAAGCAATGAGCTTGTCCCCCAGCTTGGTGCAGGTAGCAATACGGCTGTGACAGATGTAGATGTGACAGCAAGCCTTGATGCCGGCCCCGATGCTTCGCCCACGGACGAAGCCTACACTCACGACCCTGCGCCAGAACTAACGGTTGACGCTGCGCCAGGTCAGCACAGCCAAGAAACGAAGAATGAATAATCCGAACACACCCGAGACAGTAACCGCCAGCGACGAAGCCATCGTTGCCAAGCCCAAGCGCCGCACCAAGGCCCAGATCGAAGCTGATGCGGCTGCCGCTGCCGTTGCAGGCGACGCTGTCGCCGCCAAGCCGAAGCGCCGCACCAAAGCCGACGTGGCTACCGACTCAGTTGCTGAATCCTCCGTCGCCGCTGTTGAAGCAGGCGCCGCGCCAGCCGTCAAGAAAACCCGCGCCAAGCCGGCCCTGAAGGTCGTGGCCGACGCCGCCGAAGCGGCTGCCGAAGCCGTTGCCGCCCCTGCGCCGCGTCCGCCGCGCGCCCGCGCCGCCGCCAAGGCTGCCGCCGCCGTCGCTGAAACGGCGCCGGAAGCCGTCGCTGACAAGCCGGCCGAAGCACGCCCGACCCGCGGTCCGCGCCAGATGCGCGGCGTGCAGGCCGAGCGCGCACTGCGCCAGCCGCCGCGTGCCGAAGCGTCGCAGGCAGCCGAAGCTGCGCCTGTCGCCGAGCAAGCCGCCGCGCCTGTCGCCGACGTGTTCGATGCCGAAGGCAACCTCGTTTCCGGCCCGCGCCTGCCGCGCGGTCCGCGCAACGACGTGCCGGGCGCCGGCAAGAATGCCGGCAAGAGCCGTAAAAAAGGCAAGGGCCGCCAGGCTGCGCCGGGCAAGGTCAGCGATGCAGATGCTGTCTTCTCGTTCGTTACCTCCGACGCTTTCGACAGCGAAGACGGCGGCACGGGCCGCGCGCAGAAAGTGGCCGTGCGCCGCGACCTGACGTCCGACGACGATGCGCCGAAGCTGCACAAGGTGCTGGCCGAAGCCGGTCTCGGTTCGCGCCGCGACATGGAAGACCTGATCATTTCGGGCCGTGTGTCCGTCAACGGCGAGCCGGCCCACATCGGCCAGCGCATCCTGCCGAGCGACCACGTGCGCATCAACGGCAAATTGATCCAGCGCCGCGTCAGCAAGAAGCCGCCGCGCGTTCTGGTGTACCACAAGCCGGCCGGCGAAATCGTCAGCCACAACGACCCGGACGGCCGTCCATCCGTGTTCGACCGCCTGCCGACCATGAAGGCGGGCAAATGGCTGGCCGTTGGCCGCCTCGACTTCAACACGGAAGGCTTGCTGCTGTTTACCACCTCCGGTGACCTGGCCAACCGCCTGATGCACCCACGCTACGGCATCGACCGCGAGTACGCGGTGCGTACCCTGGGTGAACTGGAAGAGGGCATGCGCCAGAAACTGCTGGCCGGCGTCGAGCTGGAAGACGGCCTGGCGCAGTTCTCGAAGATCGCCGATGGCGGCGGTGAGGGCATCAACAAATGGTACCGCGTGGTGATCGGCGAAGGCCGTAACCGCGAAGTGCGCCGCATGTTCGAAGCGATCGGCCTGACCGTGTCGCGCCTGATCCGTACCCGCTACGGCGCCATGACCCTGCCAAGCGGCCTGAAACGCGGCCGCTGGGAAGAGATGGATGAAAACACCGTGCGCGACCTGCTGGCCGCCTACGGCATCGAAAAGAAAATGCCGCCTTCGGGCGATCCGCGCGCCGCTGGCGCCGCCAAGGGCCGCGAAGCGCGCAAGGCGAGCCGCGATGACGAGCCGAATGGCAACCGCATCGATGTGAGCAACCGCAACGCCGACCCGTTCCCGGTCGCGCCGCGCCGTGGCCAGCCGCAAGGCCAGTTCGCCCGTCCGCAAGGCCAGGGCCGCCCAGGCGGCGCCGGCCGTCCAGGCGAAGCGCGTGGTCCGGGCCGTGGTCAGCCGCAAGGTCCATTTCAGGGTGGTCAACCCCGTTCGTCGGCATCGTTCGAAGGTGCGCCGCAAGGCCGCTCGCCACGCGCCGCAGGCCAGGGCCAGGGTCGTCCAGGTGGCGAAGGCCGCGCGCCGCAGCGCGGTCCGCGCCAGCCCGATCCACTGCAAACGGCATTCGGCTTCGCCAACACGGGTCCGCGCCGCAATGCCGGTGGTGGTGCCGGTGGCCAGGCGCGTTCCGGCGGCCAGCCGCGTGGCGGCATGGACCGTGGCGGCATGGATGGCATGCCGCGCCGCCGCAGCAAAGGTTAATCGGGAAGAGTTTCTTCTTGCGCGCCCGCCGATCTGCTGCGGGTGCGCGCTCTTGTAACTGTTGTAAGCCGGGCCGCTCCTCGTGTGCGGCATTGCGGCGAAGTTAATAAGAGGTTATAATCTGCAGCCTAATAAAAGTTCTCCGCAGGGTTGTTTGGTGGGGAGTGCTTTCATCTGGTTGGGGAAATACAAGAAGATGGGCAGATGCCCATTTTTTTTTTGTTGAACCGTTTGTAATGGCGCCAACAAGGGCCCATATATGACTTGTGCGTGTTCTTTTGCATGCCGCCGGCGCTGTTTTTCGTGCCGCGATGCGGAAAAGCAGGCCTTTTTCTGGAGAATTTCTTGCAGCAGTTGGGATTAATTGAAAAGACGGTTACAGGTCTGGGCTATGAGCTCGTTGATGTCGAACGTGCCGAGCGCGGACTGCTGCGCGTCTTTATTGATTTCAGCGCCGCCGATGCCGCTGAAAAAGGTCCGATCACGGTCGAAGACTGTGCCACGGTCAGTCACCAGTTATCGCATGTGTTGACGGTCGAGAACGTTCCTTACGAGCGTCTCGAGATTTCATCCCCGGGTCTCGATCGTCCGGTGCGCAAGCTGGAAGACTTTGTCCGTTTCGCAGGTCAGGAAATCATCGTCAAGCTGATGGTGGCGATGCCGGGTACGAACAACCGGAAATCGTTCCAGGGGATTCTGCAAGAACCCGTGGGCGATAAATTGTCGTTGGAATTTGAAGGTAAGGATGGTCCGGCGATGTTGGAGTTTACGCTCGCCGATGTGGATAAGGCACGCTTGGTGCCGCAGGTGGTTTTTAAGGGACGCAAAGCATGAGCCGCGAAGTTTTATTATTGGTTGACGCGCTGGCGCGCGAAAAAAACGTCGATAAAGATGTCGTCTTCGGCGCCCTCGAATTCGCGTTGGCGCAAGCCACGAAGAAACGGTATGAGGGTGAGGTAGACATCCGCGTTTCTATCGACCGCGAAACGGGCGAATTCGAATCGTTCCGCCGCTGGCACGTGGTGCCCGATGAAGCGGGCCTGCAATTGCCGGATCAGGAGATCCTGCATTTCGAGGCAAAAGAACAGATTCCCGATATCGAAGTCGATGACCACATCGAAGAACCGATCGAGTCCGTCGAATTCGGCCGCCGCTTCGCCCAGGATACCAAACAGGTCGTCCTGCAGCGCGTGCGTGACGCCGAGCGCGAACAGATCCTGGTCGACTTCCTGGAACGCGGCGATTCGCTCGTCACCGGCACCATCAAGCGCATGGAGCGCGGCGACGCCATCGTCGAATCGGGCAAGATCGAAGCGCGTCTGCCACGCGACCAGATGATCCCGAAAGAGAATCTGCGTATCGGCGACCGTGTGCGTGCTTTCATCTTGCGCATCGACCGCAACATGCGCGGCCCGCAAGTGATTCTGTCGCGCACCGCGCCGGAATTCATCATGAAGCTGTTCGAATTGGAAGTGCCGGAAATCGAACAAGGCATGCTGGAAATTAAATCCGCAGCCCGCGATGCCGGCGTGCGCGCCAAGATCGCCGTCTACACGGCCGACAAGCGCATCGACCCGATCGGTACTTGCGTCGGCATGCGCGGTTCGCGCGTGCAGGCCGTCACCGGTGAACTCGGCGGCGAACGTGTCGACATCGTGCTGTGGTCGGAAGATCCGGCGCAGTTCGTTATCGGCGCCCTGGCGCCGGCGAACGTGTCGTCGATCATGGTCGACGAAGAAAAACACGCGATGGATGTCGTCGTGGACGAAGAAAACCTGGCAATCGCGATCGGCCGTTCCGGCCAGAACGTGCGCCTGGCCTCGGACCTGACCGGCTGGAAGATCAACATCATGACGGCCGAAGAATCGGCTGACAAAGCTGCCCAGGAAACGGCTGCCGTGCGCATCCTGTTCATGGAAAAGCTCGATGTCGACCAGGAAGTGGCCGATATTCTGGTGGAAGAAGGTTTCGCCAGTCTGGAAGAAATCGCTTACGTGCCAATTTCCGAAATGCTGGAAATCGAATCGTTTGACGAAGATACCGTCAATGAACTCCGTACCCGTGCGCGTGATGCGCTGGTTACCGAAGCGATTGCTTCGGAAGAGGGTCTGGAAGGCATGGACGAGGCGTTGGTGGGTCTGGAAGGCATGGACCGCATTACCGCCGGCAAGCTGGGTCTGGCTGGTATCAAGACCGTTGAAGCATTTGCAGCACTGGCATACGACGAATTTGGCGCAATCCTGGCCTTGTCTGCGGACCGTGCGCGTGAACTGATTACAAGTGAATTTAAAGATGTGACCGACGATGAGATGAAGTTGGTTGACTCGAAATACGACGATCGTGCCAAGGCGCTGCAAGCCAAGGCATGGAGTCTGGCCGAATCCGCAAAGGCTTAATTTGAGTATCTTTATCATCTCCGCGACACATAGAAAAGAGGACTGAATGGCGAGTAACAACGTAGCCCAATTTGCCACCGAACTGAAGATGCCTGCAGATTTGCTGCTGACGCAGCTGCGTTCTGCCGGCGTCGAGAAAAGTTCGACGTCAGATCCATTGTCGAAAGATGATAAGGACAAGCTTTTGGATCATCTGCGCCGCACACACGGCGCAGCGGCTGACACAGAAAAGAAAAAAATCACCGTGACCCGCAAGGAAACGACTGAGATCAAGCAAGCTGACGCCACCGGCAAGTCGCGCACCATCCAGGTGGAAGTGCGCAAGAAACGTACTTTCGTCCAGCGTGACGAAGCTGCGCCGGTCGCGGCTGAACCGGCTGCGCCTGCCGCACCGGTGATCGATCCCGCCGACGTGGCGCGCCGTGAAGAAGAAGCCCGTAAACAGGCTGAACTGATCGCCCGCCAAGAAGCCGATCTGCGCGAAAAGCAAGAGCGTCTGGCCAAGCTCGACGCGGAAAAAGAAGCCCAGGCGAAAGCCACGCAACAGGCTGAACTGGCTGCGAAGAAAGAAGCGGAAGCGGAAGCGAAGAAAGCGGCCGCCAAGGCTGCCGCCGCGCCTGCCGCCAGCGCCGCTGCGCCTGTCGTTGACGACGCCGCCGCCGAAGCGAAAAAAGCTGCTGCCGCTGAAGAAGCGAAGAAGAAAGCCGCTGCCGCTGCTGTTGCCGCCAAGGAAGCCGCTGACAAAGCGGAAGCCACCGAGCGCGCACGCAAGGCCGTTGCCGACGAAGTTGCCCAGATCAAGGCCATGATGAACGCGCCACGCCGCGCCATCAAGGCACCGGAACCCGTACCGGTTCCCGTCAAGCCGAAGGCGCCGGAAGGCACCTTGCACAAGCCTGCTGACAAGAAACCTGGCGACAAGCCGGGCGACAAGAAGCCTGCTGTTGCAGACAAAAAATCGATCAAGTCGGCCAATGTGTCGTCCACCTGGTCCGATGACGCGAAAAAACGCGGCACCACCGGTGGTCCGAAACCACGCGGCAATAGCGGCCCAGGCGGCCGTGACAGCTGGCGCGGTGGCGCGAAGGGCCGTCGCCCGACGCACCATGACGACCGTGAATCGAACTTCCAGGCTCCTACGGAAGCCGTCGTCAAGGACGTGCACGTACCGGAAACGATCACCGTGGCCGAACTGGCGCACAAAATGTCCGTCAAGGCATCCGAAGTCATCAAGCATTTGATGAAATTGGGCCAGATGTGCACGATCAACCAGGTGCTGGACCAGGAAACCGCCATGATTCTGGTGGAAGAAATGGGCCACAAGGCGTTCGCCGCCGAACTGGACGATCCGGAAGCGCTGCTGGCCGATGTGGGCGAACACGCGCACTTCGAAACCAAGCCACGCGCACCGGTGGTCACCGTCATGGGTCACGTCGACCATGGTAAAACCTCGTTGCTCGATTACATCCGTCGCGCCAAGGTTGCATCCGGCGAAGCCGGTGGCATTACGCAGCATATCGGCGCTTACCACGTCGATACGCCACGCGGCATGATCACCTTCCTCGACACCCCGGGCCACGAAGCGTTTACCGCGATGCGTGCCCGTGGCGCCAAGGCAACCGACATCGTCATTCTGGTGGTTGCCGCCGACGATGGCGTGATGCCGCAAACGAAAGAAGCGATTGCCCATGCGAAAGCAGCTGGCGTACCGCTGGTGGTGGCGATCAACAAGGTCGACAAACCAGGTGGCAACGTCGACCGCGTGACGCAAGAACTGGTCGCCGAGCAAGTCGTGCCGGAAGAATACGGTGGCGAATCGCCATTCGTGCCGGTGTCGGCCAAAACGGGTCAGGGCATCGACGACCTGCTGGAGCAAGTGCTGCTGCAAGCCGAAGTGCTGGAACTGACGGCGCCGGTGGAAGCACCTGCGCGCGGTCTGGTGGTCGAGGCGCGTCTGGACAAGGGCCGCGGTCCTGTCGCGACGATCCTGGTGCAGTCCGGTACCTTGCGTCGCGGCGACGTGATCCTGGCTGGCTCGTCGTATGGCCGTGTTCGCGCCATGCTGGACGAGAACGGCAAGCCGATCGCCGAAGCAGGTCCTTCGATCCCGGTCGAAATCCAGGGCTTGACGGAAGTGCCGGTTGCCGGTGAAGAAGTCGTCGTCATGGCTGACGAGCGCAAGGCGCGTGAAATCGGTCTGTTCCGTCAAGGTAAGTTCCGCGACGTGAAACTGGCGAAGCAGCAAGCTGCGAAACTGGAAAACATGTTCGACCAGATGGCCGAAGGCGAAGTGAAAAACTTGCCATTGATCATCAAAACCGACGTGCAAGGTTCGCAGGAAGCGCTGGTCGGTTCGCTGCAGAAACTGTCGACCTCCGAAGTGCGCGTGCAAGTTGTCCACGCAGCCGTCGGCGGCATCACGGAATCGGACGTCAACCTGGCGGTCGCCTCGAAAGCGGTCATCATCGGCTTTAACGCCCGTGCTGATGCCCAGGCACGCAAGCTGGCCGAGTCGAATGGCGTGGACATTCGCTACTACAACATCATTTACGATGCGATCGACGAGATCAAATCGGCGTTGTCGGGCATGTTGGCACCAGAGAAACGCGAAACCGTCATCGGCCAGGTCGAGATCCGCCAGGTTATCCTGGTCTCGAAAGTGGGCGCGATTGCCGGTTGCCTGGTCACCGATGGCGTGGTCAAGCGTGCTTCTTCCGTCCGCCTGTTGCGCAACAACATCGTGGTATGGAGCGGCGAGATCGACTCCCTGAAACGCTTCAAGGACGATGCGAAAGAAGTTCGCGCCGGTCTGGAGTGCGGCCTGTCGCTGAAGAACTACAACGACATTCAGGTTGGCGACACACTGGAAGTATTCGAAGTCCAGGAAATCGCTCGTACCCTGTAATCACAGCAGTAATGGCGCGGACATAGTGATGTCCGCGCAAACACGTGGGGCGCATTGGTCAACGGGCAACCGTTTGACCCATGCGCCCTGCGGCACTTAGGACAGCATAATCATGGCTAAACATAGCAAAACCATGCCGGCGCGCGGCTTGCGCGTGGCAGACCAGATCCAGCGCGATCTGGCCGAAATCATCGCCTACGAATTGAAAGACCCGCGCGTGGGCACGATGATCACCGTGACCGAAGTACAGATCACGCCCGACTACGCGCACGCCAAGGTGTTTTTCACGATGTTGAAAGACAGCAAGGAAGCCATCAAGAACACCACCGAAGGCCTGATGGCCGCGTCCGGCTTCATCCGTGGCTTGCTGGGCAAGCGCCTGCACATCCACACCCTGCCGATGCTGCATTTCGTGCACGACAGCTCGACCTCGCGCGGCATGGAAATGTCGCTGCTGATCGACAAGGCCAACGCCACGCGCGCGGCCGATGCCGAGCCGGATGTCAAACCAGAAGCGGACGAGCAATAACAGTGGCGGGTCCGAAGAAACCGCCCGGCATCAAGCGGGTGCGCGACCTGGTCGATGGCGTCTTGCTGCTCGATAAGCCCGTGGGCTGGTCCAGCAACGATGCCCTGATCAAGGCCAAGCGCGTGCTGAACGCGAAAAAGGCGGGCCATACGGGCACCCTGGATCCATTCGCCACGGGCTTGCTGCCGCTGTGTTTTGGCGAAGCGACCAAGTTCTCGCAGGACTTGCTGGAAGCCGATAAAACCTACGAAACGCTGGTGCACCTGGGGCAGACGACGGATACGGGCGACACGGAAGGCGAAGTGCTGGAAACGCGCGACGTCAACGTCACGCAGGAGCAGATCGACGCCGTGCTGGCGCGGTTCCGCGGGCCTATCCTGCAGACGCCGCCCATGTACTCGGCCTTGAAAAGAGACGGCAAGCCCTTATATGAGTATGCAAGGGCAGGCATCACCCTCGAGCGCGAAGCGCGCCCGGTGACCATCCACAAGCTCGAGTTCCTCGGCTACGAAGCCCCGTTCCTGAAATTGTCCGTGATGTGCAGCAAGGGCACGTATATCCGCGTGCTGGGCGAAGACATCGGCCATGCCCTCGGCTGTGGCGCGCATCTGAACGCCTTGCGCCGCACGCAGGTAGGCAACCTGACGCTTGACGGCGTCGTCACGCTCGATGAGCTGACGGCGCACGCCGAACCGCTGAGCTTGCTGGCTCCCGTCGACGCCTTGCTGTCGAGTTTTCCGGCCGTCCAGCTGACGGAAGAATTGGCCAAGCGCTTCCTGCATGGCCAGCGCATCGCGCTGGGCAAGGAAGACGTCGCCGTACCAGGCGAGCCGGGCCGTGTGCGCGTGTATCACGACAGCAAACTGCTGGGCACGGGCCAGTTGCAGGAATACAGCATCCTGGCGCCGGAACGCTTGATTGCGACAGCCCACCAATAAGTCACGGCAACGTCACATTACCCAGCGACACTCTTGAACCAGTGTCGCTTTTTTTAACAAATCGTCCCCGACTGCAAGAGCCGCCAGCATTTTTAGATAGCGTTGCAACGCAACATGCTATACTACGCGGTTCCGGAAATAGATTAGCATTCGGGTATCTCGTACATCTTGTACGCACTCCGCAGTTTTTCAGTAACTACTACGACCATGTCAAATACAAAACGCGCAATTCGTAATATCGCCATTATCGCCCACGTTGACCACGGCAAAACCACGCTGGTGGACCAGCTGCTGCGCCAGTCCGGCACCTTCCGTGAAAACCAAGCGGTCGACACCCGAGTCATGGACTCGAACGACCTGGAAAAGGAGCGCGGCATTACGATTCTGTCGAAGAACTGCGCCGTTGAGTACGAAGGCACCCACATCAATATCGTCGACACCCCAGGCCACGCCGACTTCGGCGGCGAAGTGGAACGTGTTCTGTCGATGGTGGACTCGGTTCTGCTGCTGATCGATGCGCAGGAAGGCCCGATGCCACAAACCCGTTTCGTCACGCGCAAGGCGCTGGCACTGGGTCTGAAGCCTATCGTTATCGTCAACAAGATCGACCGTCCAGGCGCACGTCCTGACTGGGCCATCAACCAGACGTTCGAACTGTTCGACAAACTGGGCGCTACCGACGAACAACTGGACTTCCCTATCGTTTACGCTTCGGGCCTGAACGGCTATGCCGGCCTGACCGAAGACGTGCGCGGCGGCGACATGAAGCCGATGTTCGACGCCATCCTGGAACACGTTCCAGTACGTGACGACAATCCGGAAGGCCCGCTGCAAATGCAGATCACCTCGCTGGACTACTCGTCGTACGTCGGCAAGATCGGCATTGGCCGCGTCAACCGCGGTACCGTCAAAGTTGGTCAGGACGTGCTGGTCATCAATGGCCCAGGCGCTACGCCAATCAAAGGCCGCATCAACCAGGTGCTGAACTTCAAGGGCCTGGAGCGCGTGCTGGTGGACGAAGCCGTCGCCGGCGACATCTGCCTGATCAACGGTATCGACGAAATCGGCATCGGTTCGACCCTGTGCGCACTGGACACGCCTGAAGCGCTGCCGATGCTGACCGTCGACGAGCCAACCCTGACGATGAACTTCATGGTCAACAACTCGCCACTGGCTGGCCGCGAAGGCAAGTTCGTGACTTCGCGTCAGCTGCGTGACCGTCTGGAAAAAGAATTGAAAGCCAACGTTGCTCTGCGCGTGGCGCCAACCGACGACGACACGATCTTCGAAGTATCGGGCCGCGGCGAGCTGCACCTGACGATTCTGATCGAAAACATGCGTCGCGAAGGCTTCGAGCTGGCCGTATCGCGTCCACGCGTGGTGTTCAAGATGGTCGATGGCGTGCGCCACGAGCCGTTTGAAAACCTGTCCGTCGACGTTGAAGAAGCCAACCAGGGCGGCGTCATGGAAGAACTGGGCCGTCGTCGCGGCGACCTGCAAAACATGGAATCGGATGGCAAGGGCCGCGTACGCCTCGAGTACCTGATCCCGGCGCGTGGCCTGATCGGCTTCCAGGGCGAATTCATGACCCTGACCCGCGGCACCGGCCTGATGAGCCACGTATTCCACGAATACGCGCCTGTCGACAACACCCGTGGCGAAATGGCCGGCCGTCGTAACGGCGTGCTGATCTCGCAAGACGACGGCGCCGCTGTTGCCTACGCTATCTGGAAACTGCAAGACCGCGGCCGCATGTTCGTGTCGCACAACGATCCAGTGTACGAAGGCATGGTCATCGGTATCCACTCGCGCGACAACGACCTGGTCGTCAACCCGATCAAGGGCAAGCAGCTGACCAACGTGCGTTCGTCGGGTACCGACGAAGCGGTGCGCCTGGTACCGCCAATCCAGATGTCGCTGGAATACGCAGTCGAATTCATCGAGGACGACGAACTGGTGGAAATCACGCCTAAATCGATCCGTCTGCGCAAGCGCTTCCTGAAAGAGCACGAGCGTAAAAAAGCGTCGCGCGATTCGTAATCTGTTGTAGAGCATGGCCTGCGGGCCATGCCGCGCTCAAGCCCGTTGCTCCGCCTTTCCTTCACCGGTGAGGCGCGCAGCGGGTTTGTCATTTGCAGCCCCTGTTTTTTGTAGATACCATGACTTCCTCTTCTTTGCCTTCCCGCCGCCTGTCCGTCGCTCCGATGATGGACTGGACCGACCGCCATTGCCGCAAGTTCCACCGCGAAATCACGCGCCATACCTGGCTCTACACCGAGATGGTGACGACGGGCGCGCTGGTCTATGGCGACGTGGAGCGCCATTTGCGCTTCAACGAGGAAGAGCATCCGGTGGCGCTGCAGCTGGGCGGCAGCGATCCGAAGGACCTGGCCACCAGCGCCAAACTGGGCGAGCAGTGGGGCTACGACGAGGTCAACCTGAACTGCGGCTGCCCGTCCGAGCGCGTGCAGAAGGGCGCGTTCGGCGCCTGCCTGATGGCCGAGCCGCAACTGGTGGCCGACTGCGTGAAAGCCATGCGCGACGTGGTCGACATCGACGTCACCGTCAAGCACCGCATTGGCATCGATGACAGCAAGTCGTACGATTTCGTGCGCGATTTCGTCGGCACCGTGGCCGACGCCGGCTGCAAGACGTTTATCGTGCATGCGCGCAACGCCATCCTGAAAGGCCTGAGCCCGAAGGAAAACCGCGAAGTGCCGCCCCTGAAATACGATTACGCGTATCGATTGAAACGCGATTTTCCCCAGTTCGAGTTCATCATTAACGGCGGCATCAAGACGCTCGATGAAATCGACCTGCACCTGCAGCACCTGGACGGCGTGATGCTGGGCCGTGAGGCGTATCACAACCCCTACGTGATGGCGCAGTTCGACCAGCGCTATTACGGCGACGACGCGCCCGTCAAAACGCGCGAGCAGGTGCTCGAAGCGATGATTCCGTATATCAGTGCGCAGCTGGAAAAAGAAGCGGGGAGATTAAAACTGAACAGCGTCACGCGCCACATGCTGGGCCTGATGCAAAATCTGCCCGGCGCGCGCGGCTTCCGCCAGACCCTGTCCGATTCCAAGAAGCTGGCGTCGGGCGATCCGCGTTTGCTGCTGGAAGCGGCGGCGCGCTTGTCCTTGCCTGCGTAATGGACGATTTCCACGGCCATGCGCGCCACATCGACGGCTATCTGCAAGCCGTCAGCGCGCTCAAGGATGACGGCAGCGACTTGCTCTGCACGTATCTGGGACCCGCCGCGCCGCAGGCATCGTTCGATGCCCTGTGCCGCGCGCTGGATGTGTCGCCGGACGGCTTGCGTCTGCAGCCGCTCGAGAGCGTTGCGTGCAGCGGCGTCGCGTGCACGCCGCGCCAGTGGCTGCTCGAACGCGTTCGCCCGGCGAGCGAGGCCGACCGCCAGCCGCTCGACACCCGTTTATATGACGGTTTCGAGCGCGAACTGGCCGAACTGCTGGGCGCCGAGCCCCGCTGGTATCAACTGGTATCGTCTGGCCAGCGCAGCCTGGCCGGTCAATTGGGCGCCATCTGGAGCGTCTTTGTCTTCGGCACAGAGTGTCACGCCTATATGATGCATTGCAGCTGGGACAGCTGAGCCAACTTGTCTATACCGGTGCTGCTGTGCGCTGGTATTGTCCGCACTTCCCCTTCCTCTGAGTCCCCCTCCCAAAACGATGCAATATGGCTATGCCATGTGTTGTAAATGCGCTGTTTCAGCGCATGCCCGCACTGTCGTGGGGCATTTCTAAGAGGCAAGAAACGGCGTTGTTGCCATTTCCCCGAAGAAAGTTAATCAGCCATTTATTCGGGTACATATTGCTTGCTTTGAGGCAAAATTTACACCTATAATTGATTATAGACAAATATTTCTCATATGAATGTTTGATGTTGATCTCACATCAACGGTGTCAAAAATTCAGCGTGTGGAACAAGTTTGCATTCGCAGTCACTGGCGTTTCCAGGGCTGCTGAAAGACCAGGAAGTACCCCGGGCTGCGTGCGGCCGGATACCGCCAGCATACCAATGGGTAAGGGCGGATCCGGTGCTGCGCAGCCTTCGTCTTGTCGTGCCGGGCAAAAATCCTTATCAATAGTTTCATTTACGAAGAGCCGAAATGAATTTAGCAAAAATGAAGGTTGGTACCCGCCTGGGCCTGGGTTTCGCCCTGGTACTGGTTCTGCTGGTGGCCGTGACCGTCCTCGGCATCGCGCGCATGGCGCAAATCCAGGAACGTCTCGATCACGTGATCAATGTCAACAACGTCGTCACCCGCCTGGTGATCGACATGCGTGGCAACGTCAGCGACCGCATCACCTCGCTGCGCATCCTCACCCTGATGACTGACGCGGGCGATATGGAGCCGGAAATGGCGCGTATCAAGACGCAGACGAGCACCTATCAGGAAACGCAGAAGAAGCTCGAAGAGAAGTTCGCCGTCGAGTCGACTCCTGAAGAAAAAGCCCTGCTGAGCTCGATCAAGGAATACGAAGCGGCCGCCATGCCGGCCATCGCCAAGGCGTCCGCGCTGTGGATGGCCAATGACGCGGAAGGCGCCACGCGCGTGATGATCAAGGAAATCCGCCCGGTACAGAAAAAATGGATGGAAGCGCTGGAGCAGCTGGCCGTGCTGGAAGACAAGCTCAACGAGCAGATGCAGGCCGATGCCCGCAAGGCCTTCGACAGCGCGCGCCTGTTCATGATCATCCTCGGCGTACTGGCCGTGGCGATGGGCGTGGCGGCGGCACTGGTAATTACCCGCGGCTTGCTGAAACAGCTGGGCGGCGAACCGGACTACACGGCATCGATCGCCGGCAGCATCGCCAATGGCGACCTGTCGATCGGCATCCACACGCAACCGTCGGACAATTCCAGCCTGCTGGCGGAAATGAAGGAAATGCGCAACAGCCTGGTGGGCATCGTTGGCCAGGTGCGCGTCGGTACGGAAACCATCGGCACGGCCTCGCGTGAAATTGCCGACGGCAATATCGACCTGTCGTCGCGCACGGAAATGCAAGCCAGCGCGCTGGAAAAAACGGCGTCGGCCATGGAAGAGCTGACTTCGACCGTGAAACAGAATGCGGACAATGCGCGCGAAGCCAACAAGCTGGCCGCCACGGCTTCGGACGTGGCCCTGAAGGGCGGTTCCGTCGTGTCGCAAGTGGTCGACACCATGAGCTCGATCAATGAATCGGCGAAGAAGATTGTCGACATCATTGGCGTGATCGACGGCATCGCTTTCCAGACCAACATCCTGGCGCTGAACGCGGCCGTGGAAGCGGCACGCGCCGGCGAACAAGGCCGCGGCTTTGCCGTGGTGGCGTCGGAAGTGCGCAACCTGGCCCAGCGCTCCGCTGGCGCCGCCAAGGAAATCAAGATCCTCATCGACGATTCGGCCGAGAAGACGGAACGCGGCACGCGCCTGGTCGGCCAGGCCGGCGTGACGATGGGCGAAGTGGTCGACAGCGTGCGCCGCGTGACCGACATCATGAGCGAGATCGCCAGTGCCAGCCAGGAGCAAAGCGCCGGCATCGAACAGGTCAACCTGTCGATCATCGAGATGGATGGCATGACGCAGCAAAATGCGGCCTTGGTGGAGCAGGCAGCCGCTGCGGCGCAAAGCTTGCAGGACCAGGCGGCCGAACTGGCCCACGTGGTCAGCATCTTCAAACTGGTCGAAGGCGAAGAGAAGCCGGCCGCGTATGTGCCGGCCCCTGCGGCCGCCGCACCGGTGGCCGTACGCAAGCCGGCGCCGGCATTGCGTCCGGTGAAATCGCTGACCCGCAAGACGGAAGCGGCCGCTCCCGTGGCTGCTGCGGCGCCACGCAAGGCGGCAGCGGCCAGCAGTACCAGTAATGACGAGTGGGAAGAGTTTTAAGCGCGGCCAACAGCGCACAGAAAGTAGTCAATACCGTATCTGATAATCATGGGGAAGCACATGTTTGAGAATAAGCGTTTTATGAGTGTTGCAGCAGCCTTGCTGGTGTCCGTTTCTTCCACGGCCTTCGCTGCCGAGGTACCGGCGTCGTTCGATGCCAAGAACTGCAAGGCCGACTATCCGAAAGCGTCGCTGATGAACGAAGAGCAGGGCACCGTGTCGATGTCTTTCCTCGTCAATGCCGATGGTAGCGTTGCCGATTCGAAAGTCGAGAAGAGCAGCGGCTTCAAGAACCTGGACAAGGCCGCCATCAAGGCCCTGTCCGCGTGCAAGTTCAAGCCGGGCACCAAGGATGGCGCCGCGGCGCAAACCTGGACCAAGGTCGATTACGCCTGGAAGCTGGACTGATCCACGTCGCCGGGAGCCACGCTCCCGGCATGGCCGTATCCGCTATACGGGCGGCGCCTGCAAGGGTGCCGCCCGTAGTGTTATGTGCGCCAGCCAACGGCACTGTTGCCGCCGATTCTGTTACCCTCGAAACATACCTTCGGGATCTCCCACCACAAGAGGCCTACCATGCAGCGCATCCTGACACTTTCTTCCCTGGCCGCCACCGGCTTGCTGCTTTCCGCCTGCGCCACGCTGGGCACGCCCGTGGGCTTGCAGGAGGGGCAGACCGTGGCCGTCGTCAATAGCCTGAGCTGGGACAATCCCCTGACGGGCAAGCGCGACGGCGTGCGCACCAGTTGGCCCATCAAGAATGGCAAGATTGCCCCCGAATATTTTCCGCTGGCACAGCTGAAGCAATGCGAGGCCGGCGCCAAGCCTTGCGCCTGGGGCGTGATGCGGGCGCAGCGCGGGTCTCCCACGCTCAGCTATGTGGACGGCGGCGTCGACCTGGCCGTGAATGTGTCGATCGACGTGGCGCGGCGTCAGGATGCGCGCCAGGGCGAGATGCAGACGGCGATGGCGATTCCTCAGGATGTGGCCGCGCTGGCTGGGCGGCAACAGGTGCAGCCCAGCTGGAAATTGAAGTATGGCAAGGTCGAGCAAGTCGAGCTCGATTATGGCGTACGCTACCAGGTGTGCGTGCAGCGCTACGATGCGGCCGGCAAGGCCATCGATACCTGCGCGATTCCATTTATTTGAGGAAACATGCCGCGCGGGCCGCTTGTGGCGGCTTTGCCACATATCATGTTGCGGCGTGCTTCGGGGTGTAACAATCGGTAAAAGCGCAGCAAAGCCCGGCGTAATTTCTTATAGTACTTAATTAGATGCAGTAATAGTACTGGTTGAGGAGAATGACGATGAAAACCCTGTTGGCAGTAATTTCGCTGGCCGCCCTGGGTGGCTGCGCCGTGGCGCCGCCCGGCCCCGCGTATTACGGGTCGCGCGCGCCACAGGGGGCCTACAATCCCTATGAATGGCATACGGTCTCGTCCGAGCCGGTGCAGTCGGGCCGCGTGATGAGCGAACCGCGCGTGGAATATACGAATGAACCCGTGTATGTGCAGCAGCCGGTGTACGTGCAGCAGCCCGTGTATGTGCCGGCGCCCGTGTACGCGCCGCAACCGTATTATTACAATCCGCCCGTGACGATCGGGCTCGATTTCATGTTTGGCTTTGGACGTTACGGTGGACACCGCGGCGGCTGGGGCGGGCATGGACGTTACCACGGCCGCCGCTAGTCTGTTGCGGTGGCATGCAGGACAAAGCCGGACAAGCATTGCTTGCCCGGCTTTGTCATTTTACTAGTGGAAATACACCGAACCCTGGTGCAACACGTCCGCCGAGCACAGGATGTACATCGCCGCCGCTGCCAGACCTATTTGCAAGGCGCCAAAGCTGATCGGAATGAGGCGGGACATGTCGTACTCCTGAGTGGATGAGGTGTGTTGTCAGGCTTTCATCATAGGATGAGATGATGCCTTTGGGCATCGGATGAATGTCCGCCACGATGTAGGACAACACCTCGTGCGTGAGGCCCCGCCTTGCTCTCCAGGCGTCTGAGTAACCCCCAATAAATTATTGCGATTTCTGACTTCCATAACCTGCGCTCTGCGGCGTTGCCCACTGCTAGCAGTGCTCGCACTGCGTCGCAGCGGGCGCCTTGCATAGCATCAGGTTCTGTTCGTCATAACTTCACAATAATTTCCTGAGGATTACTTAGCGGTTTTTCCAGCGCACTACCGGCTCTTCCGGCGCCGTGTCCGGCACGTTCGAGATCGCCAGCCAGTGCGTCAGGCGTTCCGGGTGCTTGAGATTGATGCCCATGCCATCGATGATGCCCACCTGTTCCAGCATGCGCGCATCGATCTTCGCCTTCGACACCGTGGGCGCGCCCATGACCATGCGGTCGTAGGCCTTGCGCGCCTTGTGTTCCCACTTGTGCAGATTGCTTTCGTCGAAGCGGTTCGCTTCGAAATACACGGTCAGGGTGCCATCGAGATTGCCGAAGCCGACAATGCCCGCACCCTTGCGGATGGTGGTGGTGTTGTCGATGTCGAATTCCGCCGTGGGCACGAAAATGCCGGCGCGGCCATCGATGTCGGGACGTCCCACGGGCGTTTCCTTGCCGTAGGAACTTGTTTCGCTAATGGTTTTTTCTGCGGACATGGTGCGTGTGCGGTGGCCGTGCCAGGCGCGGAGATGGCGCCGGCGTTGCCAGCCTTCCTGTTCAATAAATGCGTGCTGATGATCAAGGCGGGGTAGGGGCCTTGGCGGAGCGATGCTGGGCATTGCTTGATACCCTGCTATTGTAGCGCCAATTTAATTCTTTATGGCAACATTTATTGATGTGGTGCACTTATTTTTTTCATGAAAAATGCCGCCCGGCCACGCGCCGGGACGGCTTGTGTGCGACTGCTCCGCTTCGACGGGAGCAGCTGCGCAAGGGGATCAGAACGCCAGGCGCCCTTGCAGGTAGACCATGCGCGGTGCACCCACCAGCTTGCCCAGGTTGCCGTCCGAGGTGCGCGTGAAATAACGCTTGTCGGCCAGGTTGTTGACGCCGGCGACCAGCTCCAGGCCATTCTGGCCCGGTACTTTCCATTTCACTTGCGTGTTCCAGGTACGGAAGCCGGGAATCACGCCCAAGTTGCCAGCCGCGTTTTCCGCCACGGTGTTGGCTTCGTCGGCGAACTGGCGGCTCTGGTGGTTGCTGGACAGGTCGAAGCCCCAGGCGCCCAGCTGGTAGTGGGCGCCGATGGTGTCCGTGGTGCGCGAATAGAAGGGCACGTCGTTGCCAGCGTTCACGCCATCCTGCAGGGTCGCCTTGGTATAGGTGTAGGTGGCGTAGGCGTTCAAGCCGGCCAGCGGGCCGGACTTGTCGAAGTGGTAGTCGACGGCCGATTCCAGGCCCCGGTGGTGCGTGGCGCCCACGTTGTAGAAGACGACGTTTTCGCCGCTGCCGATGGACTGGATCTGGTTGTCGAACTTGATGTTGAACAAGGTCGCTTCGACCGACAGCTGGTCGCTCTTCCAGCGCGCGCCCAGCTCGGCCGTTTTCGCCAGCTCCGGCTGCAGCGGGTTCTTGCTCGATTGCGCATTGAGCTGCGTATTTTGCACGGCGCCAAACGAGCTGTTGTAGTTGCCGAACAGGGTCACATTGTTGTTGAGCAAGTAGGCCACGTTCAGCGAGGGCAGGGCCTTGTTGTTGAGCAGATCGATCTTCTGGTCGGTCGGCAAGTGGTTGTAGCGTTCCGTCTTGATGTGCTCGTAGCGCACGCCCGGCGTGATGCGCCACGCGTCGATGGCGATCTTGTCGTCGATATACACGGCTTGCGCATCGGTCGAGTTGTCGGCGAAGCGCGTCGGCGCCTGCCGCACGCCGCTGGCGATGACGACGTTATAGATGCTCTCGTCGGCCCGTTCGGCCAGGTAGCGGTAGCCGACGGTGACGTCCTGCGATACCTTGCCCGTGATGAAACGTTGCGTGTAGCGGGGCTCGATGGCCGTCGTTTCATAGTTGCGCGGCTGGTGGCCCAGGTTTTTTCCGCTGATCAGGGTGCTTTCGCGCGAACTCTTGTTGTAATAGGCGCGCACCTCGAATTCCTGCGTGTTCGACATGGCATTCAGGTAGCCGATGTCGAAGGCCTTGCGCTCGCCGCTCCAGAAGTCGGTCGGGCGCGTGTTCTGGAACGGGTCCTGCTTGTATTGCGCGGCGGTCAGGCCGCCTGGCGTGCGCGACGTCACGTCGTAGTAGGACAGCTTGGCGTACACCTCGGCCGTCGGGCTCAGGTCGTAACGGAATTTGAGGGCGAAGTCGTTGACTTTTTCATCGCTGCCCACGCGCCAGTCGCTGCCGCGGATGCCCGAATACAGCACCGCCAGGCCCAGGCCACTGTCGAGCTGGGTGCCGGCAAAGACGCTGGCCTGCGTGTTGTGGCCCACTTCGCTGTACGCGTTGTAGCGCACGGTGGCGTCGCCCGTGACGCCTGGCGTGGTGGGCACGCGGCGGGTCTTGAAGTTGATGATGCCACCCACGTTTTGCGGGCCGAAGCGCACGGCGCCGCCGCCGCGCACCACGTCGACCGTCTCGACATTGGCCAGGCTGACGGGCGCGAACGACAGTTGCGGCTGGCCATACGGCGCCACCGACATCGGAATGCCGTCCAGCAAGACCGTGCTGCGCGGCGAATAGCGTCCAGCCAGGCCGCGCACGCCGATATTGAGGGAAATGGCGCTGCCGGCGCTGCCCGAGTTGTCGCTGATCTGCACGCCGGGAATGCGGCGCATCACGTCGCTGAGGCTGGTCGCGCCCGAGTTTTCGATGTCGTCCTTTTGCACCACCGTGCGGGCGCCCGCGAAATTCTTCGTGCTGGCGGCCATGCTGGTGCCCAGCAGGTTGCTGCTGACCTGGATCGATTCCAGGATGGGCCCGGCGTTATCGGCGGTATTGGCTTGCTGTGCCTGCGCGGCGATGGGCGCGTTCAGGCAGGCGAGGGCGATGGCCAGCGCGCACGGGCGCAGCGAAAAGGGCAGTGTGGAAAATGTGGCGGCCATGCATGGATCTCCGTAGTGACAATGTTTGCGCGGGCAATCGGGCGGCGCGACAACATCGTGGCGTGGACATCCGGCGCAAGGGGATAAGAATGATAATGATTCTCATTTTATCCGTCAATTGCGAATGTTGCGTAGTGGCTATATGCCTGCCTGTGGGATGGGGAAGTGTTGCTGGCGCGGTACGGTGGGCGGTTTGGATTGCCGCTTGGCACCATTGCTCGGGTGCGGCGGCATTGCGAAGGCTTCTTGTATACTCCCGCTTTTGCAGCCGTCAGACGTGAACGTACAATGAGCCAGACAACTGAAACGACACCAGGCATTTCCTCCGTTGACCGCCGCCAGGCCGAGCGGCCTGCCGCCGCCCGCAAGCTCAATCTCCTGGTGGTCGACGACAACCAGGAAGTCGGCGAATCGCTGGCCATGCTGCTTGAAGCGCTGGGCCACCACGCCGTGGTGGTGCGCAACTGGCAGATGGCCGTCGAGCAAGTCAAGCTGTGCGTGCCCGACGCCGTCTACCTCGACATCGAAATGCCCGGCATCAGCGGCATCGAAATCGGCCGCCGCCTGCACCACAATCCCGAAACGGCCAACGCCGTGCTGATCGCCGTCACCGGCCATAGCCTGCCCATGTACATGGACGATGCGCTGGCCGTGGGCTTCCGCCACTTCCTCGTCAAACCCGTGCGCCTGGAAGACCTGGCGACGACGGTGCAGTCGGTGCTGGCGGGCTAGGCCCCTGTCCTAAGGCCTGCTCAGCGACCACTGCTGGTTGTTCGCATTGGTCAGATTCCACTGGATGATCTGCGCGTTTTCCGCCGTGCTCAGATTCAATACGTCCAGGGTCAGGTTGCTGTAGCGGTTGCTGATCGTCTGGTAGCCGGCTGCGGGGCTGGCGAAGCGCCATTGCTGGCCCAGTCCGCCCCAGTAATTCCATTGCGCGATATTCGTGCCGGCCGTGGTCGAATTGTTGTAGTCGTCCAGGCCCAGCAGGCTGTTCGCATTGATCAGGCTATAGTAGCCGTCGCCATGTCCCACCACATACCATTGCTGGTGTTTTGCTCCCGTATACGTTTGCTGCTGCACCAGCGCGCCATTCGCCGTGCCGGCGCCCGCCACGGCCAGCGCCTTGCCGCTCAGGCGCGAGCGCAGCACCGTGGGTCCGTCCGAGATGCCGCCGCAGCTGGCGACCGTGAAATTGCGCGTCAGGCTGGGCCAGCCGCCCTCATACGTCATTTTTAAGATATCGAGCTTGGCCGTCCCGTTGTCGTTGACGTCGTAATAGTGGATCGACGTGTAGTTGCAGCCATCCTGCTTGAGCACGCCGATATGGCCCGGTCCCTTGTATTTGCCGTCGAGGTTGGGCAGCACCGTGCGCGTGCCGCTGTACGGCCCCGTCACGCTGCTGGCGCGCTGCACTTCCACGTAATACGTGCTGGCGGCGCCCTGGCAGCATTTGCCGCGGTTGGCGAACAGATAGTAGTACTCGCCGTCGCGCGTGATATAGGGCGCTTCGATATCCTTGCCGCCGCCACCGAGGATGGTGGTGACGTTGCCGCTTGTCTTGCCCGTGGCCTGGTTGATTTCCGTCACGCCGATGCCGCCGAAAAACGAGCCATACGACATGTAGACCTTGCCATCGTAATCGCGGAACAGGGCCGGGTCGATGGCATTGATTTCCGCGCCGCCTCCATACGATTGCACGACGATGCCCAGATCCGTCCAGCTGGGGTTTTTCAGCGAGGCCGAGCGGGCCACGCCGATGGCCGACACGGACGTGCCGAAGGTGGAGACCGAGTAATACAAATAGTAGTAGCCGTTCATGTGGATCACGTCCGGCGCCCAGTACGAGCCGCTGAAGTTGGGGATTTTGTTGGCGATCCAGGCCGGCGGCATGCTGAACACGGGCGCGGGGCCGGCCGACCATTTCAGCAAGTCCGTCGAGGTGGAATACCAGATGCCGTCGCCCGTCGTGAAATTGAAATACGTGTCGCCGTCGCGCGTGAGGGTGCCGGGGTCGTGCGCGTTCGGCACGCCCGTCAGGTTGATTGCTTGCGCATGGGCGCAGAACATCAGGCACAGTGCTGCCAGGATTTGCTTCATCGTTGTCTCCGTACTGTTTTTATGGGGCGGTCCAGGCCGCACCCCAGAGTAGGGCGATGGTCAAATTTGCACTAATGAATTTTTTACAGGAAGCGATACCGGGGCGGGTATCGGGGAGGAAATAAAAGCGGCGCTGGAATAGAAAAAGCCCGGTTCGAAAACCGGGCTCTTCTTTATTCTGTGGGGTGGCTGATGGGGCTCGAACCCACGACAACAGGAATCACAATCCTGGACTCTACCAACTGAGCTACAGCCACCACTGTCTTACTTACCTGTTTAGCTGTTTTGCTGAACAGGTGCCGAATTATACAAAGAACTCGGCAAAGTGGCAAATCTAAATGCAGTCTTTTTTAAAGAATCGAAAGATTGCATGAAAACGCCTGTTTTCCCTCATACGGACAGGTGTTCGACGGGCGGGTGCAAGTCCAGCAAACCGGTGAAGGCTTGCGCCAGGGCTTCGACCTTGGCCGTCGTGTAGCCCTGCAGTCGTGGCGCGTCGTTGCCGCCGCGGCGCAGGCTGGCGGCGTCGAGCAGGCGGGTCAGCTGGCGCGCCACGGCTTCTCCGGTATCGACCAGGGTGACGGGTTCCGCCGTATGCGCGCGCACCGTGCGTTCGATGGCGTCCTGCACGAACGGGTAGTGGGTGCAGCCGAGCACGAGGGTATCGACGCCTTGCGCCAGCAGGGGCGCGATATAGCGCTCGAGCATGGCGCTGGTGGCGTCGAGCGGGTCGCTGCCCATCGCGGACTGTTCGATGCGTTCGACCAGGCCCACGCAGGGCTGCAAGATGAATGTGGCGCCGGTCGCGCTGCTGACTTGTTCGCGCAAGGCCAGCAGCTTGTCGCCGCGCAAGGTGCGCTCGGTGGCCAGCACGCCGATCTTGCCGTTGCGGCTGATGGCAGCCGCCGGTTTCAGGCCCGGTTCGACGCCGACGATGGGCAGGTCCGGGTAGCGCGCGCGCAGCGCCTTGATGGCGGCGATCGTGGCCGTGTTGCAGGCGACGACCAGTGCTTTCGCGCCTTGCTGCAGCAGATAGCCGGCCACTGCCAGCGAACGGTCGATCACCTGCTGTTCCGTCTTGTCGCCATACGGCGCATGGCCGGAATCGGCAAAGTAAATCAGGTCTTCCTGCGGCAGCTGTGCGCGGATATGGCGCAGCACCGACAGGCCGCCCACGCCGGAGTCGAAGATGCCGATAGGCAGCTTGACTGCTGGGGTCAGACCCGCCGGGTCTGACCCCAGATTTGCGCTATTACTTAAGGTAAAAGTCATATTAAGCCGAGGCCGATGAAAATAAAAAAACGCCGCGCTGATTGCCGCGCGGCGTTAATGGTAGAGCTTGTTTAAGCAACCGTCACGGGAATCTTGCTCACGCTATTGAGTTGCTCGATCTTCGCCTGCCATTCCTTCGGACCCGTGTTGTGCACCGATGTGCCTTTCGAGTCCACAGCCACCGTGACCGGCATGTCGACGACGTCGAATTCGTAGATCGCTTCCATGCCCATGTCGGCAAAGCCCAGCACTTTCGCGCCCTTGATGGCTTTCGACACCAGGTAGGCGGAACCGCCCACGGCCATCAAATAGGCCGACTGGTGCTTCTGGATCGATTCGATGGCGACAGGTCCCCGCTCGGCCTTGCCGATCATGGCGATCAGGCCGGTTTTTTCCAGCATCATGTCGGTGAACTTGTCCATGCGCGTGGCCGTCGTCGGGCCGGCAGGGCCGACCACTTCGTCGCGCACGGGGTCGACCGGGCCGACGTAGTAGATCACGCGGTTTTTAAAATCGACAGGCAATTCCTCGCCCTTGGCCAGCATGTCCTGGATGCGCTTGTGTGCGGCGTCGCGGCCCGTCAGCATCTTGCCGTTCAACAGCAAGGTCTGGCCCGGCGTCCACGAAGCGACTTCTTCTTTCGTCAGGGTGTTCAGGTCGACGCGCTTGGATTTTTCCGTATCCGGCGTCCAGTGCACTTCCGGCCACGACGACAGCGATGGCGGTTCCATGTAGGCAGGGCCCGAGCCATCCAGCACGAAGTGGCCGTGGCGCGTGGCGGCGCAGTTCGGGATCATGGCGACAGGCTTCGACGCGGCGTGCGTCGGGTGCATCATGATTTTCACGTCGAGCACGGTCGTCAGGCCACCCAGGCCCTGCGCGCCGATGCCCAGCGAGTTGATCTTGTCGCACAGCTCGATACGCAGTTCTTCCAGCTTGTTTTGCGGGCCGCGTTGTTTCAGCTCAAACATGTCGATGTCTTCCATCAACACCTCTTTTGCCATCAGCATGGCTTTTTCGGCCGTGCCGCCGATACCGATGCCCAGCATGCCTGGCGGGCACCAGCCGGCGCCCATGGTCGGCACGGTTTTCATGACCCAGTCGACCAGCGAATCGGACGGGTTCATCATGATCATTTTGGATTTGTTTTCCGAGCCGCCGCCCTTGGCAGCCACTTTCACGTCGACGGTATTGCCTTCGACCAGTTCCATGTGCACCACGGCTGGCGTGTTGTCCTTGGTGTTCTTGCGGTCGAAGTGCGGGTCGGCCACGATGGAAGCGCGCAGCTTGTTGTCGTCGAAGTTGTACGCGCGGCGCACGCCTTCGTTGACGGCGTCGGTGACGGTGCCGCTGAAACCTTCGAAGCGCACGCCCATGCCGATTTTCAGGAAGACGTTGACGATACCCGTGTCCTGGCAGATAGGACGCTTGCCTTCCGCGCATATGCGCGAGTTGGTCAGGATTTGCGCGATCGCATCTTTCGCCGCCGGGCTTTGCTCAGCCTCATAGGCGCGCGCCAGGTGTTCGATGTAATCAGCAGGGTGGTAGTAGCTAATGTACTGCAACGCTGCGGCGACGGATTCGATCAGGTCTTCTTGCTTTATGACAGTCATGGTGTTCTCGCGGTGGATAAGAAGGGTAAGACTCTTTGCTGAAAGCCCATGGCCGCCGCTGGCAGCCATGGGCTTCGGGTTTAATGCGGTCGTGCCTGGTTCTGCGTCACCGTCATGATGCGGTCGGTGTACGCGATCGCCATGGCGGACAGGATGAAGACCATGTGGATCACCGTTTGCGCGATGACCACGTTCGGTTCCTTGGCATACGCGGTGGCGTTGATAAAGGTCTTCAGCAGGTGGATGGACGAGATGCCGATGATGGCCATCGCCAATTTCGTTTTCAGCACGGAAGCATTTACGTGCGACAACCATTCCGGCTGGTCTGGGTGGTCATCGAGGTGCATGCGCGAAACGAAGGTTTCGTAGCCGCCGATAATGACCATGATCAGCAGGTTCGAAATCATCACCACGTCGATCAGGCCTAATACCACCAGCATGATGGTCGCTTCGTTCAGCTTCACGGGAGGCGGCACGCCAGGCACGGTCACGGCGCTGATGACGTGCTGCAGGGCCGCATCATTGCCGAACACGGCGCCGATCAGGTCGGACAATTCCACCCAGAAATGGAAGACATATACGCATTGTGCGAGGATCAGGCCCAGGTACAGCGGCAACTGCAGCCAGCGCGACATGAAGATGAAGGCGGACAGCGGATGCAGCTTGGTATGTTTGGTGGTCGGTGGTAGGTGGTCGATCATGTAGGGGTTTCCTGGGGGAGTAAATACCAATTTTTGGCATGCCCGACATTTTACACTTGCTGTTGATTACTGCGCATGGCCTTGCTTCTGATTATGCAGTTTGATGAAACACCAAGTGGTATTGAACCTGCGGCGCACCGTGCATTTTCCCAGCGAAAATACTGTACGGCGTCCCCTTGACTCCTGTTGCCGAAGGCGCTTATGGTTAGCCTTGATAGGGGTAAAACGCTGCATAAACGCGACATGTAAGGCGTCCGTAAGACATGGGGCTTATCGTGTTAGCAAACAATTACTACACTGGAGACAAGCATGAGCGCTACAGAGAACCAAGGGCAGGGCACACAGCAGCAGGGACCAGAAGAGTCACGCGTATTTGAACCGTCGGCAGCATTTGCCGCACAGGCAACGATTTCCGGCATGGACGCTTACCGCGCCATGGTGGCCGAGGCCGAACGCGACTACGAAGGCTTCTGGGCCAAGCTGGCGCGCGAGAACCTGAGCTGGAAAAAGCCATTTACCCGCACCTTGAACGAAGACAACGCCCCATTCTACAAATGGTTCGAAGACGGCCAGCTGAACGTGTCGTACAACTGCCTGGACCGCAACATCGAAAACGGCCTGGGCGACAAGACGGCCATCATCTTCGAAGCGGACGACGGCACCGTCACCAAGGCAACATATAAAGAACTGCACGAAAAAGTCTGCAAGTTCGCCAATGGCCTGAAATCCAAGGGCATCGCCAAGGGCGACCGCGTCATTATCTATATGTCGATGTCCGTCGAAGGCGTGGCCGCCATGCAGGCGTGCGCGCGCATCGGTGCCACCCACTCCGTCGTCTTCGGTGGCTTCTCGGCCAAATCGCTGCAGGAGCGCATCATCGACGCGGGTGCCGTGGCCGTTATCACGGGCGACGAGCAATTGCGCGGTGGCAAGAAACTGCCACTGAAATCCATCGTTGACGAAGCGCTGGCGCTGGGCGGCTGCGAGTCCGTGAAAAACGTCATCGTCTACCAACGCACGGGCAGCGACCTGCCGATGGTGGCTGGCCGCGACACATGGCTGCACGAGCTGGTCGAAGGCCAGAGCGCGCAATGCGAACCGGAATGGGTCGATGCCGAGCATCCATTGTTTATTCTCTACACCTCCGGCTCGACGGGCACGCCGAAGGGCGTGCAGCACTCGAGCGGCGGCTACCTGCTGTGGGCCGCGCTGACGATGAAGTGGAGTTTCGACATCAAACCGGACGATGTGTTCTGGTGCACGGCCGACATCGGCTGGGTGACGGGCCACAGCTACATCGCGTATGGCCCGATGGCCGTGGGCGCCACGCAAGTGGTGTTCGAAGGCATCCCGACCTACCCGAACGCGGGCCGTTTCTGGGAAACCATCAAGAAGCACAACGTCAGCATCTTCTACACGGCGCCAACGGCCATCCGTTCGCTGATCAAGGCGGCCGACGTGGACCCGAAAGTCCATCCAAGCAACTACGACCTGACGAGCTTGCGCCTGCTGGGCACGGTCGGCGAGCCGATCAATCCGGAAGCGTGGATGTGGTACTACAAAAACATCGGCGGCGAGAAATGCCCGATCGTCGATACCTTCTGGCAAACGGAAACGGGCGGCCACATGATCACTCCGCTGCCTGGCGCGACGCCGATGGTGCCCGGTTCCTGCACCCTGCCATTGCCCGGCATCATGGCCGCCATCGTCGATGAAGCGGGCCAGGACGTGCCGAACGGCCAGGGCGGCATCCTGGTGGTAAAGCGCCCATGGCCATCGATGATCCGCACGATCTGGAACAACCCCGAGCGTTTCAAGTCCAGCTATTTCCCGGAAGAACTGGGCGGCAAGATGTACCTGGCAGGCGACGGCGCCATCCGCAACAAGGACACCGGCTACTTCACGATCACGGGCCGCATCGATGACGTGCTGAACGTGTCGGGCCACCGCATGGGCACGATGGAAATCGAATCGGCCCTGGTCGCCAACCCGCTGGTGGCCGAGGCGGCAGTGGTGGGCCGTCCGGACGACACGACAGGCGAATCGATCTGCGCCTTCGTGGTGCTCAAGCAAGCCCGTCCGACGGGCGAGGAAGCGAAGAAGCTGGCCCTGGAGCTGCGCAACTGGGTCGGCAAGGAAATCGGCCCGATCGCGAAACCGAAGGAAATCCGCTTCGGCGACAACCTGCCAAAAACCCGCTCCGGCAAAATCATGCGCCGCCTGCTGCGCGTGCTGGCCAAGGGCGAGACGATTACGCAGGACGTGTCGACCCTGGAGAATCCGGCGATTCTGGAGCAACTCAAAGAAGCGTCCTGATGTTGCTTGGGTAGCCAAAACCCAAACCAACATCCGGGGTCGGACCCGCCGGGTCCGACCCCAGCCCTTACGGGGTTACTGTAGAAGCGCTACTTTTACCCCACGGTAAATAACTTTGGCAGTCCGTAGATTCTTTGCTATAATCTGCGGCTTCGCGACAAGCGAGAAATAGTACGCAATGTAAGTAAGACACATTGCCTGCAGGAGAGGTGGATGAGTGGTTGAAGTCGCACGCCTGGAAAGCGTGTATAGGTTCATAGCCTATCGGGGGTTCGAATCCCCCTCTCTCCGCCACGGATAGTAATTAAGTAAGATCAGGACGTCTCAGGAAGTCCCTCAAAAACCGCTTAGAGCCTTGATTCTAAGCGGTTTTTTCGTTTTTCGGCGTCTCGAAATGTGCCAAGACGTTTCAGTACGTCTAACTTTTTTGAGGGAAGGCGTCGGGCCGCATTCCCCCATCCTTGACTACCATTCCCGCATAACTGTCCTATAGTGGTTTCAGACGCATTTGCGAAGGAGGCCACCATGGCAAAGCTCATCGTACCGCTGTCCGAACTTCAGGTCAAAAACGCCAAACCAAAGGATAAACCATACAAGCTATCCGACGGCGGCGGCTTGTTCGTAGAAGTCATGCCGAGCGGGTCTCGTATCTGGCGCTGGAAGTTTCGCCAGGCCAACGGCAAGGAGAACGCACTGACGTTTGGTCCTTATCCGGAAATTACGTTGCAGGATGCGCGTGAAAAGCGCTTGGCAGCGCGGCGCCTGATGCTGCAAGGGATCGACCCGGCCAAGCATCGCGACGATGCCAAACGACTGTTGAAAGAGCGCGCCGCCAACACATTTGAAAAGATCGCCCGCGAGTGGCACGCCAACAAGGTGCCAACCTGGAGCGAGCGCACCGCCAAGAACGTCCTGCAACGGCTGGAGGCAGATATCTTCCCGGCCATTGGCCGCAGGCCCATCGATGAACTCAAGCACCTCGATGTAATCGCTGCGCTGCGCAAGATCGAGGAGCGCGGCGCAAGCGAAATTGCCCATCGCCAGAAGGCGGTATGTGCTTCAATTTTCAGCTACGCGATTCAATGCGGATTCACAGAGCGCAATCTGGTCACCGATATGAAGGATGTGTTGAAGACCGTCCGTGCCGGACACTTCGCCGCCATTGAAACCGATGAACTGCCGAAGTTTCTGGCCATTCTAGACCGCAACGAAGCACGCATGTTCGCGCCGACCCGCATTGCGCTGCGTCTGATGCTGCTGTGCTTTGTACGCACCAGCGAGTTGATTGAGACACCCTGGAGTGAAATTGACCTGGAGCGCGGCGAGTGGATCATTCCATGGCAACGCATGAAACGCGGCAAGCTGACCGTCAATCCTGACATGACCAACCATCACGTCTGCCTGTCGCGCCAGGCGCTGGAGCTGTTGCGCGAACTGCACGCGATCACGGGCCGCAGCAAGTACCTGTTCCCGAATCAGCGCGACCACGAAAAGCCGATCAGCAATAACACGATACTGGTGGCGCTTGGACGCATGGGATACAAGGGCAAGATGACCGGCCACGGCTTTCGGGCGCTGGCCATGAGCACCATCAAGGAGCGCCTGGGCTACCGGCATGAAGTCGTGGACCGGCAGCTGGCACATGCACCGAAGGATAAGGTGGCCAGCGCCTATGACCGCGCCCAGTTCCTGGCGGAGCGGCGCCGGATGATGCAGGATTGGGCCGACTATATCGATGCCGTCAGCGGCAAGGGAGCGCCGCCGCAGGCGCCAAGATTAACGCTGGTCAGTGGCGAATTCAGCCGGGATGGCGGAACAGGAGGGCACCATGTCTAAGTATGTACTGCGCCTCACGGATGCGCTTATCAAGCAAGCTGCCCCCAAGGAAAAATTGCATAAACTAGCAATTTGAGCCTTTGTCCGGGCTGCAACGCTGCCGGTCAATGCCAGTAACACCAGCCCATTCCGCGCCGGTCGCAAATCTGTGTACGACGAAAAGCGCACTTGACGAAACGAAGCACTTGCAAACGTCGATATCAGGCATAGAATGAAGCTCTCTTATGTGGGAATCGCTCCCACGAGGGCATGCATCGAGCATGTCCCTATGCTTAGCGGCATAGGCGTTGCGGTCGTCACCCGCCACCATGATACTTAGCAGTTTCTGCTAGATATATTGCCGGGCCATGCAGAAGCATGCACATCTCGGCACGATAAAGCGCTGCCTTCAGCGTCTTCATATCCCACAATCCGCAAGTCGGATTGCCTGGATGATTGCGCCCCGGTGGGCGCTTCCTCAAACAGGAGCAAGACTCCTGCCCCGATTGGTTCGCATGCCCCACGAGGTAGCGCACCGTATGAAGCACAGCATGGCTTTGCCGCAAGCCGCACCGTCAGCATAAATGCCAGCGATGCGATGCCATCGCGGCTGCCGCCAGCACATGTGCTTCAGAGCCGCCAGTATCGTCACCGCGAGTGCGATGCTGGCATGTATGTCGTCACATGCCATGGCTACGTGCGCGCGTCGTTACTGGCGGCGTGCTGCCAGTGACGACACGCCGTCGATGGCATAGGCCCAGGCGGCAAGCGGCATTCCACCGCGTGATGATGTTCAGTGATGGGGCCAGGCGCCCCGCATCGCAGGCAAGCCCTGCGATGTCCTTTGCCCGCTACGGGCTGATTAGTTGAAGTTGATCCGTGCACGATGTGCACTCCATGGACCCTGGGTGATTGGTCCCCGCTGCGGCGGCTTCCTCCGGGAGCGCGCAGCGGTGCCACACGCGCATGCGGCGCGGGCAGGCAGTAACAGCAACCGCATACACGGGAGTGGTGTCCCGAGGCCGTTGATTCAACCTTTTCTGCCGAGGCAGTGAGGGTGGCCAGAAACACTTACCAGACAGGATTACACCACGCGGCATCGATGTGGAAACCCAAGATCGAAGGGATGACTTTGCCATGCGCGACTTGAACTACCAGCTCAAGCAACTGTGTCACCGCAACCGGGATGGCAGCTTTGCGACGCAGGCCGACCGCGAGCGCTTATTAAACCTGTGCGCCAACGACCTGGCGGAGCGGGGCTTCCAGCAGATGAGCGTGGACAGTCTGAAACCAAAGCATGTGGCGGCGCTGCTCGACAAGTGGAAGCAGGATGGCGTCAGTACCGGAACGATCAAAAATCGCATGAGCGCCTTGCGCTGGTGGGCCGAGAAGATCGGCAAGGAGAACGTCATCGCGCGCACCAACGGCGAATACGGCATCGCGGAGCGGGTGTTTGTCACCAACGTCTCGAAGGCGAAGGTGCTCGACGCCGACACGCTCGCCCGCGTGAATGATCCGTATACGCGCATGTCCCTGCAGTTGCAGGCGGCGTTTGGTTTGCGGCGCGAGGAAAGCATCAAGATCAAGCCGGGATGGGCCGATGGCGGGAACATCCTGCGTTTGCAGGATAGCTGGACCAAGGGCGGCAAATACCGGGAGGTCCCGATTGCCACCATGCAGCAGCGCGCCGTACTGGAAGCGGCCAAGGCGCTGGCGGGAAAAGGCAGCTTGATTCCGGCGCAGTTGCGGTATCGGGATCAGTTGAACCGCTTTCGTGCGCAGTGCGACAAGGCTGGCATCCATGGCGTGCATGGTCTGCGCCATGAGTACGCGCAGCGGCGCTATGCCGAGCTGACTGGCCGACCTTGTCCAGCCAATGGAGGCACGACGTCCAGACAGCTCGATGCTTCACAAAAATTAGTAGATCACGCCGCGCGGCTGAAGATTTCGGTGGAGATGGGGCATGGTCGTGAACAGGTCACCTCCATCTATCTAGGTAGATGAGCGCCCACTTGTATCAGGGGCGCAGCGCATGGAATAGAAAAGATGCAGAAGGGGCAGCCCTGGCGCTGCCCGAACTATCGCGGAGAGGCTGCACGACTCTCCATTGTTTGCTGTTCATCAATCGAAGGAGTGCCTTATGACCACGACTAAAAAATTCCTCCGCTTACCTGCGGTAATCGAGGCTACCGGCTGGTCCCGCGCCACCATCTGGCGCAAGGTGAAGGCAGGTGTGTTGCCAGCGCCTATTCCCATCGGCCCTAAATCCATCGCTTGGGACGCTGAGGAAATCGCCCAATGGCAGCAGCGCTGTATTGACGCTAGGAGTGGAGTCGCTTGAGTGGGAGTTAATAGTGGCTGGATAGGAGCGCCCCACCTCGTAAGACGTCACGGGGCAGGCCTACCGGCCCTCTCTGAATCGTCCAACTGCTGCCGCTGCGCGGCAGCCCCGCGCGCCTGTGGCGCGCGTTCGTGGTTCAAATTAGGTTTCGACTGAGCATGCTTTTACGGCGGCCAATGTATCAGTCTGTGTCCGAATGGCGCACCTGACCCTGGCGGCCGCATCATCAATACCTGCCAGCAATCGTTTCGACCCGCCACCACAAGGAGATTTTTCTGTCCGCACGGAAAGGCGCAACCATTGGAGGCGAATCACGCTATTGCCGTGTAGTACTCGTACAGCAGACTATGAAAATTTGTTGCTGACATTGAGCAAGGTCGGCACAGATGCATGTCAAATGTTCCCATTTTGACGCTGTCTATTACCGTTGATCTGCCGTGCTAGTTTCGGCCTACATTCCTGGTAAATCTACTCTTGTACCTGCAAAAAAATGGTTCGGTCGAAGCGTTACCCGATGATTTAAGGGTTCAGTCGCTGCACAGAGCGGGGGAGGATAGGTGAAGTTAGCTAACCTTCGGTTAGCTAACTTCACGCCTGCCTATTCGCACTTCGTGCTCTACGTAACGCCCCAAATTAGACTTTCGAACGAGCAGGCATCTACCTCACTTTTGGGTAAGTGCGCGTCCAAATGGCAGATCTGCCCCTTGCGGTGCTTGCGGCGGTCGAGCTGCAATGCGCGTTGCGCGTTGTTTTTTTTTGCGAAATAGCAACAGACCTACATATTACGTAGAATTTTCACCGCAATTTTAAAAACTTTTTACTTATGTATTGTGCGAAAACAAAGTATGCATTAGTGTTGTCGATCTTCTATTGAAAATGGATTGGTATGTCTGCGATTATTCAGTTGACGTTTGATGGATCTTTAGTGCGAAATCAACATCAGGTTGCGTTAAGAGATTTGGCTCAATCGATGATGGCGATACAATCAGCAGCCGACAGAGCCTGTTTAGATGTATTGCATGGCGATGTTTGGAAGCACCAGCGTTTGCCCCGCCAGCATTACGACTATGTAGAATTTATCGTAGGGCAGCCGCAAGCTGGCAGTTACATTATCGATTTTTTTTCTGAGCAGGCAGGAGCTATTGTCGCGCGAATGAAAAGGGCGATTGTGACTCCTTACGCTATTGCAGTTGAGGAAGCTGGCGAAGAGGTGTATACGTTGGGACATCAAATTGAGGCACGTCGAGATATGGCGAAAAGTGCTGGAAAGCTTGTTTCTTACGAAGAGCTTGATACGCATGACATGCCGCTAATTAAGCGAACTTATGGCGACCGCTCGATTAATAAAGAGTTTGGGCAAATGTTAACTCCTGTCGCACGTGAACCTGGTGGACTAATGAAGCTTGTTATGAAGGAATCCGACGACGATCCGGTTCAAACTTTTGAATTCGATTCAGATGCGGCGAAGCGTTTCAAAAAAATTATTTCTTTAAAGCAGCTAGGTGCGCCAGTTGTTTATGAGGGGACTATCCGCGAATTAGATCGTGGTCCTACTGATAAAGTACGAAATTTTCGCGGTAAATTTATAAATGTATCAAATCAAAAAACTGTAATCATACACATAGCTCATAAAGAAGATTTTAGTCGACTGGTTCCTCTTCTGAACTCCGACGAGCCAATAAAAATAATTGCAGCCCCCGTTATTGAATTTTCTTCCTATGATCCCGTAGGAGGTGATATACAATTTTTAGAGATCTATCATGTCTGAGGAAGGGAAGATCGAGAAATTAAAGGAGCAATATATTGACGAAATTCTCGGAATTGTCCCTCTCAGCCAAGCTGTTTTTATAGTGTTAATGTCGCTTATTTCTGATCGTTTACTAAGTGGTGCATCACCGAATTTCCTTTCCGCTATTGCAAATATTGATCTAAAGTCATCTTTGGGGCTAGATGCCGGGCGGTTTTGGGAAGTTGGATTACTTTCAATAGTGATTTCTTTCGCTTTAGCTTTGCTAAATATATTAATTTTACGGAGGGCGCTTGATTTTTCGCTTCGTCAGGCTGGGCTCGGTCCCGTGCTTATTTCCTGGCAAAGCGCAGCTGCTAGTAGAGTTTCTACTCTCTCCGAAATTCAAAAAAATGCAATTCAGAATTCTTTTAAAAATGAGATTGATCTTAGGTTGAGAAAGTATAAGGCAAAGAGAATTTCGACTGAATTGATATCATCGATTGCAAGCGTGTCTTTTTATTCCACGCTCTTCTTGGTATATTGTTCTTATAAAAATGCAGATTCGCTCATTTGGTCTTTTACGGAGACATTATTTTTATGTGGAACAATCTTGCTCAGCTTACTTCTGCACCGTTCTTCAGTAAGATACGCAATCGCAAAAGTACTTCCACTTAAAATTTATCTGTGCGTTATAACTGGGGAATTGGTTTTCTTTGAAACAATAACATCCTAATTATAGCCACGAATGCGCACCCTCGGCGTGTCATGGGGCCAACGCAGAAGGCCAGCAATCAAATTGATGAGCAAAACAGTTGCTCACCTCTTAAACTCTTCTGTGAACTTTATGGGCTTCCATCGTGCCAAGGCATTAGCACGTGTTTAAATGGTGGATTTGCTTCTGGGCCGACATACACCGGCTTTGCATTGTTGTTCATGCCACACATGGCGGTACAATGCCGATGAAGAGAGTAGCAATTCAGGTGAGAAATTTACGTCCATTTCTATGCATGCTCATTCTATGTGGCGGATATTTCAGGCAGGGATAAAAATTAAGCAGGTACGAAATTTAACAGCATGAATAAAAAGTGTTTTCTATTTTTTTCGGTCAATCTCGTTAATCATTCGCTTTGTTAGTCTGCGTAATTGCTTTCGAATTGCATTTGAATCCATTTTTCGAGCGGCAGAATATCCATATGATATAAAATTCCTTCGCCCAAAATGCGAATATCTTTTATTGATTTTGTGACGAAAGAGAGGTTTTTCATCCTCACCGCGCGCGATACGAGCCAAATTTCTTTTTAGCATTGTTGCTTTTGCGATTTTAATACCCTTCTTCATTTTTTCAGAGTAACGGGCTAGTGATGCTGAGCGAAGAATAATCTTTTCACCATCGAATAGAAAGCCAAGGTATTGAAGTGGCTTCGTGCTGCATAATTCGCCTGTAGAATTTATTTGAAATCCCACTCGATCTGTTTTTGTTGGATTAATAACTAGGTTAAGTTTAGAAATCTCATTAATTGCTAATGTTTCCACATAGCTACTTTTTTCGGTTGGGACGACCAATAGAATGTCATCGCAATATCTAAAATAATGGCCAGCGCATGAGTTGGCAAATGAATAAAGCACTTTGTCAAACTGCCGCATATATATATTTGAAAGCAATGCACTTATTGGTGATCCTTGGGGGATGCCTTTTTTGCTACCTTTGTTATTTTTTACGATTTTTTCTTTTGATCGAATAACTGTCCGAAATTCTAGAGGTGTGCAAAGTCGCTTCGGATTGGATTTTTTATTGTTGCTTGAAATTCCAAGTGATTCATATAATTTTATTTGATTTACAGTTGCGAATTTTGTTAGGGATTTAAATACCGCATAATGATCCGCTGGTAAATTTCTCTCGTCTATTAGATTTGCCCATTCAAGCTTTAAAATTTTATGATCAAGATTGTCGAAGAAGCCAGTTATATCTAATGCTACGACGTGACAATTTCCCATTTTTTTTATGGCGTCGAATGCATCTTTAGCAAATTCAACATTACTTTTTCCTTTCGAGCGAAAAGCAAGAATGCATTCATTCAGGCCGCTTGACCTAATCCAGGATTCATAAATTTTAGATAGAATAAACGAATAGTAGGAATAAATATGGCAATCGACATGTGATGCATACGCTATTGGACGTATTTTTTCAACTCGTTCAACTTTATCAGTAATTTTATTGCGTTTTACTTTAAATGTATTAATGGTGAATTCGACAAAGGGATAAAAACTATGTTGAGCCACCTGAAGTGGATTTTTTACGATGCGTTTCGCTTCGCGAAAGCTGATTGGATGGTCGAAATGAGGGTATCCTCGTCGACGGAACCATGGATGTTTTGGTTTCTGCATATGAAAAGTCTAGCAAACCGGAAAGGTGAGAGATGGTGGCGATCTATGAGCCACCCTTCCGGATTAGGCCAGCGGTCTTTCTCCAACTATTTCACCTGATAACGTCAGGCCGAGCCACGAATATTAGAAATGTATTACCATGTAATCATGGAGGCAATAATGAAACTCATTGTCCAGATTGTGCTGTCGATTGTGCTTTCAGGCCATGTTGCGGGCTTCAGCGGGCTTGACATCATGTGAAATCCCTCTACACCTTTGTATAGAGCAGCTTGACTATATCACAATTGTATTTGAAGAATGTCCACTGCTGATATTTTTCATGGTTTTGTTGTTCTAAAGATTCGCTCGCGCCATTGCTGAGCAATTCAGTTTTTCATCAAAGAGTGCCTTCCTGCAGATAAATTACGCAGATTTGACTGTGCTGCTAGCCTGAGTCGGCCACGAGATTCATAGACACAGCGACCAATGTTGAAAGCTCAACGTGCTTTAAGATCATTTGCGGTAATGGCGAGGCTGTAACAGATGTGTTCATGACGGAGCATGGTGAGCACGAGCTCATTGATTGGTGATCCTGTTCAGCGTTTCAGCTGAAAGTTTCCGCGCCCCACATTATGGTGGAAGCGGTTCAAGTGCGGCTTGCTCAAGCGAGTATTTGGTATGCCAACCCGGATTTCTACGTCAAGGGAAGCGCTTGCCATGTCACGAAACACAGTGACTTACGTACGTGTGAGGTCTCGGAAAGGCACAGATGCAGGTGTGTAGCTCACTATCGGAATGAAAAATTCCCTTACGCAATTCAATAAGACCAGACGCACTTATCGTTAAAATTGCAATCGCTTACATGTCTAAGAGCTAAATTGCACGCCGCTCATGATGCCGGCCCTAACATAGCCATAGGCGCTATCCTTAGGCATGAGGGCCGGATCATTGATGCTGTCATATAGTTAGTCGTCATGTTTAATTTAAATTGCATAATGACGTCAAAGTAATAAAAAATTGAAATTCTAAAGCTAAATTATATTCCGGTT
The DNA here is from genome assembly GCF_002797895.1 of Janthinobacterium sp. 67. Taxonomy (NCBI): domain Bacteria; kingdom Pseudomonadati; phylum Pseudomonadota; class Betaproteobacteria; order Burkholderiales; family Oxalobacteraceae; genus Janthinobacterium; species Janthinobacterium sp. 67. The sequence goes on from NZ_PGES01000001.1 coordinate 5,366,372, forward strand.
AGTAAAAAATCATGTACGCGAGCGATGTGATGTTGAATTTGTCGTTCTTTATTTTTACCGAGACCAGGATAGTGTGAGTTGTTGTGGTTGTGCAGGTAGTCATGAATGGCGGAGTTAACGCCGAATTCTGCTCCGCGGGCGTGGTACTCTGCTGCGAATTTTGATATAGCCTGCAAAAATTTTCCCTCGGTCGTGCCCACGCCGATTTCGGTATCGTCGGACACAAAGTGCTGGACCCAGAGATTACCGTCTGCCTGGCTTCTGTACGTAATGTGAACGGCTACCGCGCCTGGTGGCCCGCCGCCCATTTGTACCTCGCAACCTGTGATGGTGTAGTCGCCAAATCCCGCACCGTATTCAGTATACGATTTATGGCGGTCGGTAAAATGCTCCTTGCCGACGTAGTCCGCATTTCGCGGCTGTTTGATGAAATGATCGAAAATATGAACACTCTTTGCTTGTGGTAGCAATGAGAGCTGTGAGGTTGGAATTTTTCCTTGGAGCGTAATGTGATACGAGACGTTTGGGACAAGTGCTAGGGATTGGATCACTGCATCAGGAAGCCCAGTGTTCAAATATAGAAGTGCGACTTCGCGCTGAGAATGTTTCGCTAGAAATGCAACTACCTCTGCGTGAGTAACACCTGCGCGACACAAGTAACCTGGGATGATGCTTGCATGAGCAGTAACAGCAGCATCTACAGCTGCGACCCATGCAGGACCCGGACCACCTTTCAATTCACCTTGCGATGGGTTTGTGATGACGATTGCTTTTTGATCGCGCTGACCAATTTCTTCGATAGCCTTAACTAGCGCTGCTGGTTTCGTGACAATTGGCTCGACGATGGGGATTACTAGCCCTGAAGACAAATAGTTGACGCTACTGCTGCGAATGGCGAGTAATTCCGACGCGCGCCCAAAAACGTATGGAAAATACATTAACTGTCTCCGGTAAAGGTAAGTAATCATCACCGAATATTCGAACTTTAATTGGACAGGTAAACCGGTTTTGACAGAGAGTCCAAAACCGAAATGCGTTGACGTCCGGAGAGCGGCGTTGCATATCCCAAAGCGCGTAACGACGATGGCAATTTAGAAACAAAGTCTACATTAGATTTGTCCGTTGTACGAGCTTTAATCGCTTTAACAAAGCATCTGTGCGCTTGTTCCTTGGATAGTTGTTTGAATAATGTTTCACAATATGCACCAATTAGTCCGTTTGGCATAATCGGTACCGCTCCTATAGTCGATTTGATGGCACTTAGGTACTCTGCCCGTCGCATACAACGAAAAATCGTTAGTGGGTCAATATTATCGATATTCGAACTTGCTTCGCGATAGGGAGTCAATGCATGTTGATCAGAGAGGATCATCAAGCCGACGCGGCTATCGAGTTCTCGTTCGTAACGTACGATGTGGGCTGGATGCGTGACAACGTATACCTTGTCAAACGCCATGAGGTAGTCGTTCGTCTGAGACGCAAGACGTCTACAGCTATCGAACTCAGTCTTTATTTCGTAAGCTGTTGTCGTGCCATTTGCAATGACGACGTCGGCGATCGAACCTCTTACTCTAAGTTCCGTCTGGAAGCCAGCAGTGCGGGGACTATGGCGTTTGAATACAAGGCGGGTCGCCAGCTCGTTCTTGTAAACATACTCATTGCGATAGTTAGTGGCCAAGCGCGTCCATCCCAAGTTGAACAGCTCCGCAAGACGAAGCGTGCCCATGTATTGCTCGATCTGACCATGAGCAAGCAGCAGTTTCAAGACAGGCTCGGTGTCCCCCGTGCGTGCAAGTTCAGCAAACATGGGCCTCGTATAGGCTCGAGATAGTAGACGGAGCGAGTCAAGCGCAGTTGGCATGGTGGGTGTCGTGTAGTTCTAGTGAGTTTCTTGTGAAGGGTAGGCCGAAAATCTGGCAATCCCTGAGTAAACAGTCAGTATTCTAACAGTCACTGAGATTGAATTTCATTATTGCCAGTGATGACCGTGCGGCGAGCAAGTTCTGACTTCTCGACCAATTTAACGTAAAACTAAAAAGGAGGATAGACGTGGGAGCTTTGATGTGACGGTGGAAATATCGACATAATCGGCGCGATCGGCCATGGATACGCGCGCTGGATCAAGGATCATGGTAGCCGCCCAAAACAGCGCTTACTACCGATGAATGACCAGGGCCTGAGCCAGAACGAAAGCGTTGGGTGGTGGGGAGCGTCAATTCAAAAGGAGCTTCGCATCAAGCCGCGCTTCAGCGAACCGCATGTGACGCAGACTTCCGAGGGCAGTGGCGTGCTTGCCGGAGTGGAGCTCTACAACGATGGCGCGTTTTGCATATCTGCAGGCCGCTGAGATTCTGCTGAAACACGCACGCGTTTTGTCCAAGGTACTACCAGATGCAAAAAATTGCGTTCGCGGCCGGGATCAGCCTCAAATGCGCTTCTCGTGCCGCACCGTTGGCGGCTGAATGCCGAGCTCGCTGAGCGAAGTCGGCGCATAAAATCTACGACTAGCGCACAAAAGGATTGCCGTTAGGCCGGCTGGAAGCAAAAAGGAGTAACGTCGGTGAGACATCGTGTTGTCTGTGCTGAGCCGATAACTTAACGGCGAAGGGGCACGTTTTGGGGTATGGAAAAATCTGATTGTGGCGCCTCGCGTATCTAGTGAGGATAGCGGCGTTGATAGGAATCCCCCTCTCCCATTTTTGAGCAGTACTCGGCATCTGCGGAGCATCCCAGCCCCCCCCGAACGCCCCAAGCCCCCGCAAACCTTGTCCCTCCTCAATCCCCCCATAGTTTCCCCAATGTATCGTAAGCCTCTCCCACCAACCCCGGAGAGCCCCATGCCCTACACCTACACCAAAGTCGACGACCTGGAAAAAACCACCATGGTGGGCAATCATCAATGCGTCGCGCTGGTCCGCCGCTACGCGGGCGCGCCTGCCACACTGGCCTGGAAGCAAGGGGAGGCCGTGCTGGGAAATCGGCTACTGCGCAAGGGCACGGCCATTGCCACGTTCATCAACGGCAAGTATGCGAATCATCCGCAAGGCAATCACGCGGCCCTGTATATGGGGCAGACCCTGGACGGTATCCTCGTCATGGATCAGTGGACAGGCAAGCGCTTGGGCATCGTGACTTCTCGAACCTTGCGCTCCAAAGGCCAGTACAAGAATGGCTTGCATATCGATCCCAGCAACAATGCCGACGCTTTTTTCGTCATTGAATAGCGGAGTGCCCATGCACCATAAACGTTTGTTGACCGGCGCCGCCTGCTGCATTTTCCCGCTGTTCACGCAGGCTGCGGCGACCACCTCGCTCGCTTGCCCGACGAGCGTGCCTGCTACATCGATCAGCCTGGCTGCCGTACCGTCCGGCTGGACACCGTACATCGACGGCCCCCTTTATCTGAGTGCCGCAGCGCCGATCGATGGTGCACCGGAGCGCAGGGGGCAACTGGTGCCCAGCGGGGAGCGCAAGAGGAAAGGGAAAACGACGCTCAGCTACCGTCTGGATGGCCGCTATCCGGACGGCAAGTGGCTGCAATGCAGCTACGGCGTGCATGGTGAAGTAACGCTGTCGAGGAGACTGGACGACAGTGTCAGCGTTTGCGAATTCACCTACAGGAAAGGCAGCAAGGCCGGGCAGAACGAGATCGATATTGATTGTCGTTAAGTGATTTTGGTACCGGCCTATCGTTTGGTGCAGCTGCAGGCTTCCTCACGATTTACTGTCGAGTGTTTCAAGGTCGAGGTGCACCAATGCCCACATCCCTCCCGCATGCTCGGGATTTGCCTGCAGGGCTACAATCTTGCTTTGCGTGATTTCCATGGGCTCGCCCAATTCCAGCAATGTCTCGATGTGGCTGGTGATGGCGGTCAGGACGTTGCTGAGCGCGTCTTCCACGCTATCTCCCACGAGTGGACGCCTTGGATGTCGGGGACGTTCACGCCGTACACGCTAGCGGTATCTTTGAAAATGGCAAGGGGGATATGCATGGCTGCTCCCGGTGATTGAGTTGAGCGTGTATTTCAGCATAGTCAGTGCGATACACGAGTTAAAAATGCAAAAAAGTCGTGGAAGCGTTTTTTTGCACTCAATAGGCAACCCTACCAATCAGGGCTTGTGGCCATGCATGTCGGCTTACGCGTTCCGCTAAGCCGACCTACAAAACAACGGAACCGCTGTCTGCCGGTAGCGCAGACGCAAAAAAGCCCGCCGAAGCGGGCTTCCTCACTCTACAGTCAAGCCAAAAGCTCAGAACTGGTTCATGGTGTTGTCTTTGCCAGCCGCCTTCAGCGCCGCTTCGCCGCTGAAGTAATCCTTGTGATCGTCGCCGATGTCCGAGCCGGACATGTTTTGATGTTTCACGCAGGCGATGCCCTGGCGGATTTCCTTGCGCTGCACGCCGGCCACGTAGCCCAGCATGCCCTGGTCGCCGAAGTATTCCTTGGCCAGGTTGTCCGTCGACAAGGCTGCCGTGTGGTAGGTCGGCAGGGTGATCAGGTGGTGGAAGATGCCGGCTTCGCGGGCCGAGTCGGCCTGGAAGGTGCGGATCTTCTCGTCGGCGGCGATCGCCAGTTCCGTCTGGTCGTATTCCACGCTCATCAGCTGGCTGCGCTCATAGGCCGAGACGTCCTTGCCTGCCGCTTTCATGCCGTCGAAGATTTGCTGGCGGAAGTTCAGGGTCCAGTTGAACGACGGGCTGTTGTTGTACACCAGCTTGGCGTTCGGGATGACCTTGCGGATTTCGCTGACCATGCCGCCGATTTGCGCGATATGCGGTTTTTCCGTTTCGATCCACAGCAGGTCGGCGCCGTTTTGCAAGGAGGTGATGCAGTCGAGCACGCAACGCTCTTCGCCGGAACCGGCGCGGAACTGGAACAGGTTGCTTGCAAGGCGTTTAGGACGCAGCAGCTTGCCTTCGCGCTTGATGATGACGTCGCCATTGCCCAGCGCGTCGGCCGATACTTCTTCGCAGTCGAGGAAGGAGTTGTATTGGTCGCCCAGGTCGCCTGGTTCATTGGTGACGGCGATCTGCTTGGTCAGGCCGGCGCCCAGCGAATCGGTGCGGGCGACGATGATGCCGTCGTCCACGCCCAGTTCCAGGAAGGCGTAGCGGATGGCGCGGATCTTGGCCAGGAAGTCTTCGTGTGGCACCGTGACCTTACCGTCCTGGTGGCCGCATTGTTTTTCGTCGGACACCTGGTTCTCGATCTGGATGCAGCAGGCGCCCGCTTCGATGAACTGTTTTGCCAGCAGGTAAGTTGCTTCGGCGTTGCCGAAACCGGCGTCGATGTCGGCGATGATGGGCACGACGTGGGTGACGTGGCCGTCGATCTTGGCCTGGATGGCTTGCTTCTCAGCACCTTGAGCCGCGTCCAGCTGGCGGAACAGGCCGCCCAGTTCGCGGGCATCGGCCTGGCGCAGGAAGGTGTAGAGTTCGCGGATCAAGCTGGAGACGGCGGTTTTTTCATGCATCGACTGGTCTGGCAGCGGGCCGAACTCGGAGCGCAGGGCGGCGACCATCCAGCCGGACAGGTAGAGGTAGCGGCGGTCGGTGCTGTTGAAGTGCTTCTTGATCGAGATCATCTTCTGTTGACCGATGAAACCGTGCCAGCAACCGAGCGATTGGGTGTACTTGGATGGGTCCGCATCGTAGGCGGCCATGTCGTTGCGCATGATCTTCGCCGTGTACTTGGCGATGTCCAGGCCCGTCTTGAATTTGTTCTGGGCGCGCATGCGGGCGGCGGACTCGGGATTGATGGCGTTCCAGGCGCTACCTTGTTGGTCTTTCAAACCGGCAACAGCCTTGATGTCGTCTTGATATTGGGACATGTGTATCTCCTAAAGAAAAACTAAGTTTGAGAAAATCGTCGAGTGCGCCGCTGTGTCGATGCGAACTGCATGACTAAATAGTAGGCTTATCCGTGTCGATGTTCAAGTCTTATATAAGACATATAACTTAAATTTATTCCTTGTTTTTCAATGGCTTAATTATGTATTTTCATGATATGAAATGAATTTTCAAAAAGTGAGAGGATTTGTGGCTGAGTCTGCTGTCTGAAGTTTCGCGATGTGAAACGCCTTTTCAGATTTTGGTGCAGCGCGACAAATCGGGGCCAAAAAAAAGCCACCCGAAGGTGGCTTGACCGGCAGGCGGCTGATCTAACGTCCCACGGTCTGTCGCTGATCCTTGATGAACAGCGCCGTCAGCATGCCCACCACGCACACGCCGATCACATAATAGGCGGGGCCCAGCACGTTGTTTTTCAGCATCAGGGTCACGACCACGGGCGTCAGGCCACCGAAAATCGCGTACGACAAGTTATAGGAAAACGACAGCCCGGAGAAGCGTACCTGGGCCGGGAACGCTTGCACCAGCACGTAGGGCACGGCGCCGACGACGCCGACGAACAGGCCCGTCATCGCGTACAGGGGCAGCAGCAGGTCGGGGCGGCTGCCGACGGTGGTGTAGAAGATATACGTACTGATGGCCAGCAGCACGGAGCCGACGAAGATCACGCGCTTGCCGCCCAGGCGGTCGGCCAGCATGCCGGCGATGATGCAGCCGAAAGCCAGGCACAGCGTCGCCACGGTATTGGCGACCAGGGTGGTGCGCGGCGCGATGTGGTGGATCTTTTGCAGCAGGGCAGGCGTCATCAAAATGACGACGACGATGCCGGCCGACAGCATCCAGGTCAGCAGCATCGATACGACGACGGCGCCGCGGTGGCTGCGCAGCACGGATTTCAAGGGCATTTCCGTGGCCAGGGCCTTGCGCTGCTGCATTTCCGCAAACACCGGCGTTTCATGCAGCCAGCGGCGCAGATACATGGCGCCGAAGCCGAAGATGCCGCCCAGCAGGAATGGATAGCGCCAGGCGCCATCGGTGATTTCTGCCGGCGTGTAGACGGTGTTCAAGCCCGTCGCGACGAGCGAGCCGAGCAGGATGCCGACCGTCAGGCCGGCCGTCAGCACGCCGCAGGCAAAGCCCGTGTAGCGGCTCGGCACGTGTTCGGACACAAACACCCAGGCGCCCGGCACTTCGCCGCCCACGGCCGCGCCCTGGAAGATGCGCATCAAGAGCAACAGCAGCGGGGCGGCCAGGCCGATGGTGGCATACGTTGGCAGCAGGCCGATCAGCAATGTCGGCACGGCCATCATCAGGATGGAGAGAGTAAACATGCGCTTTCGGCCCAGCAAGTCGCCGAAGTGGGCCATGACGATGCCGCCCAGCGGACGCACGACGTAGCCGGCGGCAAAGATGCCGAAGGTTTGCAGCAAGCGCAGCCATTCCGGCATTTCCGGCGGGAAGAACAACTGGCCGATGGCGTTGGCAAAGAAGACGAAGATGATGAAGTCGTAGAATTCCAGCGCGCCACCCAAGGCGGCCAGCGACAGGGTTTTGTAGTCTTGTTGGGTGAGGGGACGGCTAGCGGCGTTGATTGCGGCGGTGTTGGAAGTAGGCATGTGTCTCGTTCTTGTGTGTTATCGGAGATTGCCAGAGCTAGCATACGCATTTCCGTCGCGTGAGTAAATGCGGCACGTAGGGGGAGCAGCCTCAGCTGTGCTTAATACAACGCCGCTATCATCGGCGTTGACTTCATTGGAAAGGACACAGTATGCACATCATGATCGTGGGCGCCAGCCGGGGCTTGGGACGCGCGCTGGTGGACGGTTTGCTCGCGGACGGACATGCCGTCATCGGCGTATCGCGCCAGCAACCCGCCGACTTGCCTGCCGGCCAGGGCACGCAGCTGCAATGGATCGCAGCGGACCTGGCGGTACCCGCCGAGGCCGTCGAACGCATCGCGCGCGAAGCGCCTGCCGCGCTGGACGCCGTGATCTACAACCTCGGAGTGTGGGAAGAAAAGGCCTTCAGCGACGAGTATGCTTTCTTGGGCGATGCGGACGACGCCATCGTCGACATGGTCAATACCAACATCACGGCGACGATATTGCTGCTCAAGCGTCTGGTGCCCCGCTTGCTGACCAGCAGCAAGCCGCAGCTGATACTCACGGGCTCCACGTCAGGCCTGCGCCAGAGCGGCCGCCCGGAAGTGACGTTCAGCGCGTCTAAATTCGCGCTGAACGGCATCGCCGACGCCTTGCGCGAAGGTTTCCGCGAACAGGGACTGGCCGTGACGGCGTTGCAGCTGGGCTATTTGAATACCTATGATGGCTTGGCAGTGCCGCTGGCGGACGCTGCCGCGCGGGGTGAAGGCGAGCTGATTCCCGTGCATGACGTCGTCGCCGTTGTGCGCATGCTGCTGAGTTTATCGAATGCCTCGTTTGTGCGCGAACTGGTGATGCCGGCGCTGCACGACGAGCGCTTTTAGGCTTTTCGCCGGAAACAGTGCCCTGGCTTGCCGCAGGTTGGCGGGCGTGGCGAGCAGGGGCAGCGCTTGCCGCGTCAGCCGGCACGCGGCTTCCTGCGCCTGGGTACGCGTGAATTCCACCTGCCGCGCCAGGGTGTGCATGTCGGGCGCCAGGCGCGCGTCGAGCAGGTTTTGCGCATCGAAACCCAGTGCCTGGGCGCGTTCTTGGCTTTTAGTTAACAGCATCGTCAGGGAGCGCGGCATCTGTGCAAAGCAGGCGATGGTGATGGCGTAGACCGACATGGATTTTCTCAGGTAAAGGGGCGAGAGCGATGCCGGCAGTATGCCCGGCCCAGCCGCGTTTCAGCGTGCCGCTTGAACATGCTACAGTCCGCCTTTGCCGCCGGCATGGAGCGGCTTTGCCTGGATCAAGATTGATGCCCACCTGGACTTCCCCGCCGCAACTCGTCGCCCTGGCCGCCTTCTATGCGCAGGCGCAAGCCCATCCTGAAACAATCAGTGACGCTGCCTTCCTGGACAAGGTGAAAAACGCCCACTGGCCCACCAATTGCTGGAGCTATGTGGAAGCGTCGTTCGCCATCATCGCACCCGCCTGCCTGCTGCGTCCGCATTTGACTGCCGAGCTGATCGCCATGCCCATCGACGCCATGGTCGCTGGTGGCCTGGACGATGCGGGGCAAGTCATCGCAATCGGCCTGGCCTGCGCCACGCGCGACGCGCCGTATGTGGCGGTGAGCGAGGAGGGCAGGCGCTGGCTGATGCAGGTATGGCCGGGACTGGGCGAACTGGCCGAGGCGGTATTCCAGGCCAGACTGCAAGCGGCGCTGGAAGAGGACTAAGCCAGCGCTTGACCTGCAAGACAGGTTTACGTTACGGTATACGTAACTACTTACATATATCTTGCTAATCATGTCCTCCACTCTGCAAACCTACGGCTCCCTGATGCTGGCCAGCCGCCTGCGCCGTCTTTCCGATCAACTGTATGCCGGTGTCGATACCAGTTATGTGGCCGCCGGCGTCGAACTGACGTCACGCTGTTTCCCCTTGTTATTGCTGTTGCGCGACAACGGCCCCACGTCGATCACGGCCCTGGCCGCGCAGATCGGGCAGACGCATCCGGTGGTGGTGCAGCTGGGACGCAAGCTGCTCGATGCCGGCGTGGTGGCGGAGATGCCGGACGCCAAGGACGAGCGCCGCCGCCTGCTGGCGCTGTCCGATGCCGGGCTAGCCTTGTTGCGCGACATGGCGCCGCTGTGGGACGACGTGCGCGCGGCCGTCGATGCCGTGTTCGAACAGGGCACGCCGCAGCTGATGGCCAGCCTGGACCGGGCCGAAGCACGCTTGCAGGCGCAAGGCTTTGGAGAGACCATCGCCGCTTGCCGGCGCCAGCGCGAGCGGGCCGCCGTGGAAATCATCGATTACGCCCCCGATTATGCGCCCGATTTCAAGCGCCTGAATATCGCCTGGCTGGAACGCTATTTCTATGTCGAGGCACTCGATGACAAGGTGCTGTCCGATCCGCAAAGTTCTATTCTCGACGCTGGCGGGCAGATTTTCCTCGCGCGCCTGGACGGCAAGATCGTTGGAACGTGCGCCCTGATCCGCGCCGGCGATGGCAGCATCGAGTTGTCGAAGATGGCCGTCACGCCCGAATGCCAGGGTCTGGGCATCGCGCGCCGGCTGATCGAACGGGCTTTCGACGCCTTCGAGGCCAGCGGCGCGCAACTGCTGTTCCTGGAATCGAACAGCAAGCTGGCGCCCGCCATCCGCCTGTATGAAAGCAGCGGTTTTACCCACGTGGCGCGGCCGGCCGGCGACGCCCATTACCAGCGCGCCGATGTCTACATGGAGTGGCAGGGCAGGTAGCACATTTGAACGCACCCATCGGCCGTCTCCCGCGTTACAATACGCGCACCCATAACGGAACCACGGTTCCACTATCGAGAGACGCCGACGCCGCATGCCTTCCTTTCCGATGCCCTTCCCGCAGATGATCGTTCCCCCTGAGCCCACCCAGGCGCGCAGCAAGCAGGCGTTCGAGCGCCTGCTGCAGGTCGGTGAACAGTTACTGGCGGAAAACCGTTTCGATGAAATCGGCGTGGCCGACCTGGCCAAGCTGGCGGAAACCTCGGTGGGCACGTTTTACCGTTTATTGGGCGACAAGGACACCTTGAGCCGTTTGTTGCTGCAGCGCTTTTTTTCCGACATGGTGGAAAAGGTCGAGACGCTGACGGAGCTGCGCCAGTGGGAAGGGCGCAGCCTGGAAGAGTTCATCCGCGCCATGGTGGCCATGTTCGTGGCCGTGAATGGTGGGCGCAGCGGCGTCTTGCGCGCCTTGATCACGCGCGCGTCGCAGGATGCGCAATTTCGCGACAGGGTGCATCAGATCAATCATTTGATCTCGCAACGCACGGTGGCCGTGCTGGCCAGCAAGTCGTCGAGCATCCGCCACCCGAACCCGACACAGGCGATGATGGTGGTGCCGCCCGTGCTGCTGGGCATCCTGAACCAGCACACCCTGACGGGCTCGCTGTCCTTTTTGTCAGGCGCGGCGCTCGAGGATGAACTGGTGCGTGTTGCTTTAAATTACCTGACTTGAACTATTTAGCGATTTAACTTGAAATCGGAATTCGGATTCCGTATTATGTTTTCCAACAGCGGGAAAACATATTCCTGCACCTGAACACAAAGCATGTTCAACAGCAAGGAGACAGAATGCGGCGTCACACGACATCCGATGTTCCATTGCATTACCTCGACCTGGGTCTCGGCACTGAGACGGGGCAGGGCGAGCCCGCGCAGTCAGAGCCCGTTTTCTTGCTGCACGGCCTCGGTTCCTGCGCCGAAGACTGGCGCCCGCAAATCGACGCTCTCGGCTGCAGCTATCGCCTGATCGTGCCCGACCTGCGCGGCCATGGCGCCAGTCCCACGCCCAACGGCGACTGGCAGATCGGCGACTTCGCCAATGACCTTTTCAACTTGATGGACCAGCTCGACGTGCCGCGCGCGCACATCGTCGGCTTTTCCCTGGGCGGCATGGTGGGCCTGGAAATGGCCAACCGCGCCCCCGGACGAGTGGCCAGTTTGTGCCTGATCAATTCCCAACCGTTCCAGGGCAGCAAACCGGTCGCGCTGCTGTTCGCGTACTGGCTGCGCCGCACGGTGATCGCCACTTTCGGCCTGAAAACCATGGGCAAGATCATCGGCAAGAAACTGTTTCCCGATGCTGCCCAGCAAGCGCTCGCCGAACGCTTCGCCACGCAAATGGCGGGCATGGACAAGCGCGCCTACCTGGCCGCGCTGGACGCCATTTTCCACTGGGATATCGACATTCATTTCCAGGCCCTGGCCATGCCCGTCTTCATCATGGCGGCGGACCAGGATTACACGCCCGTCGCCAGCAAGCGGGTCTTTGCCGCACAGTTTCAGCATTGCGAGATCGAGATCATCGCGAACTCGCGCCACGCCACGCCCCTGGACCAGGCGCAGCGTGTGAATACCTTGTTGCAGTCCTTCCTCACTATAAATTCAAAATAAACAGGCCACTCGCCGCACGGGCCGAGGGCCGGGAAACAGTCATCGCAGGGCAGGTGCTCGCATTGCGCGCGCGGGTACCGTTACGTCTTGCGATCCTGGCATCCGGCCGTCTTCCCTGGCGGTAAGCAAGCCTGACATTGGAGACGCTATGAAACTTGCTTTGAAATTGATGCCCGCCGCCCTCGCCGTTGCCGGCGCGTTTGCTACCCAGGCACATGCGCAGGATGGCAGCCCGGCCACCGCCGCCACAGCCCAGGAAGCCAGCGATGCGAAAGAACGCATGGAAACCGTGACGGTCTCCGCCCGCCGCCGCGAAGAACGCCTGCAGGACGTGCCGCTGGCCGTCACGGCGTTTTCCGCCAAGGCCCTGGAACGGGCGAATATCCAGAACCTGGCCGACTTGCAGGAGCGGGTGCCGAACCTGACCGTGTACGCGTCGCGCGGCACGAATACCACCTTGACGGCTTTCATTCGCGGCGTGGGCCAGGCCGATCCCGTCTGGGGCGTGGACCCGGGCGTGGGCATTTATTTCGACGACGTCTACATGGCCCGGCCGCAAGGCGCGCTGCTCGACGTGTTCGACGTGCAGCGCATCGAAGTGCTGCGCGGCCCGCAAGGGACCCTGTACGGCAAGAACACCATCGGCGGCGCCATCAAGTACATCTCGCGCCCCTTGGCGAAGGAAAATGGCGCGTCGGCGGAAGTGGGTATCGGTAACTATAACCAGCGCAATTTCAAGGCCGCCTTCAATCTGGCCAACGAGAGCGGCACCTGGCGCGCGCGCCTGGCGGCCGCCAAGCTGGACCGCGACGGTTTCGGCCGCAACACCTTCAATGGCGAGCAGGTCAGCGACCAGGACAGCACGGCCGCGCGCCTGTCCGTCGGTTACTTTCCGCAGGATATCCCTTTGACGGTCGTGCTGAGCCTGGACGCCACCGATGACAAGTCCGGCGTGCGCGGTTTCCAGCGCATGGGCGTGAGCGCTTTCGACCCGCTCAAGCGGCCGGCCAGCACGGATGCGTACGATATCCAGAGCGGCATGCCGGGCCATAACTTCACGCACAACCGGGGCGGCTCGCTGGTGGCCAACTACACGCTCTCGAACGACTGGTCCGTGAAAGTGATCGGCGCCAAGCGGCGCAGCACGTCCGAGCAAACCATCGACTTCGACGGCTTGCCGCAGCCGATTGCCGACGTGTTCGGCGACTCGCGCGACGAGCAGAAGAGTCTGGAATTGCAGGCCTCGTACAGCGGCGACTACGGCGCCGGCGTGATCGGCCTGTACCGCTTCGAAGGCACGGCCGGCGGCGGCATCTACAATAATTTCCTGGGACGCCAGTTCACGGCCGCCGTCAGCACGGTGGAGACGGACAGCACGGCGCTGTACACGGACTGGACCTGGCCGCTGGGCAAGGTGTGGAGCATCAATGCAGGCTTGCGCCACACGCGCGAGGAAAAGCGCGCCGTCGTGCTCAACCGCGCCTTTGCCGACGTGGGTTTTACGCGGCCCATCCAGACGGCGGCCGACTTCGACAAGTCGCTATCCGTCAGCAATACCTCGCCGAAACTGTCGGTGCGCTACGAAGCGTCGAAGACGACGAATTTCTACGGCAACCTGTCGCGCGGTTTCAAGTCGGGCGGCTACAACGTGCGCGCCAACAACCTGGTGGTGCCCGATTCCGCGCGGCCGTACAAGGATGAAAAACTCGATGCGCTGGAAATGGGCATGAAGTACGCGGCACCGGACGATACGTTCGACGCCAACGTGGCCCTGTTCTACAACCGCTACAAGGATATCCAGTTGTCCGTGTTTACCAGCTATGTGCAGCCGGGCGGCGTGCCGGGCTTCTATGGCGACTTCACGAACGCGGGCAAGGCGACCGTGAAAGGCGCCGAGTTCGAATTCTCGTGGCGGCCCAACCGCCAGTGGGAAGTCAACGGCTTTCTCGCCCTGCTGAACGCCAACTATGACGAGTACATGAGCGGCGGCAAGAACATCGCGGACACGCAAAAGTTCAGCAATACGCCAGCCCGGCAAGTGGGCTTGAATCTGACGCGCACGGACCGCGACGTCTTCGGCGGCGCCTTGCGCAGCATGGTCGGCTATGGCTACCGCAGCAAGGTGTATCCGACCACAGACTTGAGCGAAACCCTGGCGCAGGGCGGCTACAGCATCTGGACGGCTGGCGTCGTGTGGGAAGCGCCGAAGAACTGGACCTTCAGCCTGCACGGCAGCAACCTGGGCAACAAACGCTATCGCACGGATGGCTACAACATTCCCGCCGTGTTCATCCTCGACGGTTTCTACGGTCCGCCGCGCCAGATCATCGCCAAGGTTGGCTATAAATTTTAAAGTTCTTCACTGCCGGGGCCGGACCCGTCGGGTCGGGCCTCGCCGGTCGGAAGTGCCGGCTTGACGGGCGTCAAGCCGGTTGTTGTCGCTGTTTTCGTCGTGAATAATAATCAGGAGACTGGCATGGCACATCTGCATCAGCAACTGCGTCACTTCTTATCTGCACTCGTCGCCGCCTGCGGCTTGCTGGCCGCGCTGCCGGCTGCCGCCGGGCAGTGGGACTTCGGCCTGTACGCGAGCCTGTGGGGTTCGCGTGAATACCAGGTCTGGCTACCGAGCAATTACAATCCGAACACGCCGCTGCCCGTCGTGCTGATGCTGCACGGCTGCGGTTCCGAGCCCAACAGCATGGCCGCCGTCAGCCGCTACAATCAGCTGGCCGACAGCGAAAACTTCATCGTCGTCTATCCGCGCCAGAACGCCACGGCCAACCCCATGCGCTGCTGGAATTTCATGTTGCCCTTGAACCAGGAGCGTGGCACGGGCGAGCCGGCCGTACTGATGGGCATCTTGAACAAGGTCAAGAACCAGTATGCGGTGCAGGATAGCCGCGTGTATGTGACGGGTATCTCGGCGGGCGGCGCCATGGCGTCCATCATGGCCGCCTGTTACTCGGACGTGTTCGCTGCCGTGATGGTGCATTCGGGCGGCATGTACAAGGGTGCCATCGGCCTGGTCACGGCCGCCGACTCGCTGTTCAACGGCAGTTCATTCGATCCGAAAGTACGCGGCAAGGATGCGTGGCGCTGCTCCGGCTCGCCGCGCCGCCTGATGCCGACGATGGTATTCCACGGCACGTCCGACATCGTCGTCAATCCCGTCAACGGCGAGCAAACCATCGAGCAATTTCTGCAGACCAGCGACTACGGCGACGATGGCCTCGACAATGACAGCGTGCGCTACCGTGCCGACAGCATCGTGCGCCAGACGGTGCCGTACGGCCGCAGCTACTCCATCGACTCGTACCTGCGCAACGGCGCCGTCATCGCGCAAAAGTACACGGTCGAGGGCATGAACCACGCGTGGAGCGGCGGCCCTCCCGGCTGGCCCTTCAGCGATGAGCTGGGTCCGGACGCCACCGTGATCAGCTGGAATTTCTTCAAGAATTATCAGCGCTGATGGCGTGAGAAACTTGCAGCTTGGACCATGGGGCGCAGCGATTGCGCCCCATTGTGCTGCTCAAGGCCCGTGCTGCTGGCCAAGCGGAAAAGGTTGATGGAAGTATTGGGTATCTTGGCGGATTCTTACTAAATATCAAGTATTTCCCTGTCATCCCATGGCATTGTCGGTTCTCCAGCTTGACTAGAGGCAAGTGTGAACGAGGAGAACGCCATGGACGGTGACGAGTTGATATCGGGTGCCCAGCGTCCCTTGCGCCTGCGCCTGGGTGTTTCGCCCAAGGTGCCCGCAGATGTGTTGATACCGCAGCGCATTGCCGGCAGAGAGGCGATATGTGGCGGCCTCGAATACCGCGTGCTGTGTGTCTCGACACATGCCGACTTGCCGCTCAGTAGTTTGATTGCCTTGCCCGTCGCTATCGATATCGTCACTGACCAGGGGCAGCTGCGCAGTATCTGCGGCCTTGTCACGCAAGCGAGCGCCGGCGACAGCGACGGCGCGCTGGCCAGCTACCAGCTGGTGCTGACGGATGCCTTCGCCATCATGGAAAAGCGCTGCAATACGCGCGTCTTCCGGCGTCTGACGGATATCGAGATCGTCCAGACTTTGCTCGACGAATGGATACGCAACAATACCGTGCTGGCGCATGCGTTTCAGTATGTGTTTGCCGATTTCTTCGAAGCGCAGACATATCCGCAGCGCGAGTTTGTCATGCAGCACAATGAGTCGGATGCGGCCTTTGTGCGGCGCCTGCTCAAACGCAGCGGCGTCGCCTGGTTTTTCCGTGCGGAGGGCAATACGGATGCACATGCCGAGCCGGCGCATACCTTGGTGTTGTTCAACCATGCCGACGGCTTGCGAAAAAACATGGCGGACACCGTGCGCTATCACGCGGACCGGGCAACGGAAGAACGCGACACGCTCACCTCGTGGAGCGAAGTGCGCAAGCTACAGTCGGGCAAGGTAACGCGCCATAGCTGGAATGAAGAACACCCGCGTGCGCGGCCGTTCATGGCCGCCGATGCCTTGGGACGGGGGCAGCAGGGCATGCATGGCAATGCCATTGCCGCCACGCTTGATGATTACCGCGTGCTGCCACCGCGCGCGGGCGTGGACCATGAGGCGTTGTGCCAGCTGGGCATGCTGGCCATGCAGCAACACGATTACGAGAGTCATTGCTTTCATGCCGAAGGCAGCGTACGCGACCTGTGCCCGGGCGAATATTTTACTCTGGCCGAGCACCCCGACATTGACACCTTGCCAGCGGTAGAGCGCGATTTTGTCATCACGTCGCTGCGGGTGGCGGCGCAAAATAACTTGCCCAGGGAGCTCGCCGCCAGAGTGGCACGCTTGTTCGCGCGCAACCGTTGGCTGGACGATGAGGGCGTGCTGCAGCAGCGCGATCTGGCGGCCGAAGTGGACGGTGGCGCCCTGCGCATGCATATTGAACTGACTGCCGTGCGGCGCGGCGTGCCCATCGTTCCGGCCTACGACACACGCATCGACCTGCCGCCAGTTCCCATGCAAAGCGCCGTGGTGGTGGGGCCGGCCAATGAGGAAGTCCATTGCGATGCGATGGGCCGTGTCAAGGTGCGCTTCCCCGCTACGCGCAAGGTCGACCACGAGCATGCCGGCGGCACGGGCACTTCCGACACGGACGCCGATTCGGCCTGGGTAAGAGTCGCGTCGAGCTGGGCGGGAAGCGGAGCCGGCAGCATGCTGCAATGCGGCTATCTGGGTTTGCCCCGCGTGGGCAGCGAAGTCTTGCTGGCCTTTCTCGGTGGCGACCCGGACCGACCCATCATCGTGGGACAGTTGTACAACCACAGCGCCCAGCCGGTTGCCTTGAGCAAGGCGGGGGACCTGCCCGGCAACCGTTATTTGTCCGGCATCAAGAGCCGCGAGATCAAGGGCACGCGTGGCAATCAGCTGCGCTTTGATGATGTCCATGGGCAAATCAATGCCCAGCTTGCCAGCGATCATGGTTCCACCCAGCTCAACCTGGGCTGGCTGACGCAGGACCGGCGCAACGGCCAGAGCGACGCGCGCGGCGAGGGTGCCGAAATGCGCACCGACGAGCAGTTGGCGATGCGGGCGGGCAAGGGCATGCTGATCTCGGCCTGGAAGCGCCTGAATGGCGATGGTAGCCACATGGCGCGCAGCGAATATCTGGGCCTGATGGAAAACTGCCTGGAACTGTTTCGTTCGCTGGGCAGCTATGCCGCGACGCATCAGGCACTGGAGCAGGAAGAGCAGGCGCAGCAGGAATTGCAGCACAGCTTGAAAGGCTGGGAAGGCGGCAGCAATACGGAACCCCATGCCGAACTGGGCGGTGCGCCGGTGATCGCCGTCACGGCGCCTGCCGGCATCAGCTTTGCCAGCTCTAAAGCCATTGTCAGCTATGCCGTCAGCAATATTGATATGGTGGCGCAGCAGCACCTGCAAGCGGTGGCAGGCCAACGCTACAGCGTGAACGCGGGCAAGGGGATCTCGCTGTTTTCCCACGCGGACGGCATCCGAGCCATCGCGCACCATGGCAAGTTCCTGCTGCAAAGCCAGCATGACGACATGGAACTCAATGCAGGGAAAAACCTGAAGCTGACGGCCAGCGACGGCAAGCTGACGGGTATGGCTGACGAAATCGTACTTATCTCCAAGCACGGCGCTTTTATCCGCATCGCCGATGGCATTACCTTTGGCAGCAAGTCGCCGCTGAACTTTAATGCGCCCAACTTCGTCTTCAATGACCCGCAAAGCATGGAGGTGCAATTGCCAAGTTTTGCCGAGGGCAAGGCCGATCAGCAGTTTATCTTTCAATATGAGGGCGATGAGCATCCCGCCGATGGCGTGCCGCCAGCACCTCAACTGGCGCCGCAGGCGCACTTTGCCGTGAAGCTGGGCGATGGCTCGTCCGCCGGTGGACGCAGCGATGGAGGCGGCAAGACGGACGTGCTGGAGCGTGCAGCGATGCACCTGGCCGCCATCGAAGTGTTCAACAACAAGGATTGATGACGCCAGGAGAGTGCGATGGGCAGCTATCCGAAAATACCGTACGTCGTGGGCGAGGACGTGGCGATCCTGCATTGCGAGCGCAGCGTGTGCAAGAAGGTAAAAATACGCCGCAGCCTGCCGGGCAATATCATCGTCATCCATGGCGTCAATGACGTGGGCGTCAGCTACAAGGCGGTGGAAGATGGCCTGTGTACCGGCCTGGCCGCCAGGCTGGGACGACCATTTACGCCGGCCACCTACCGCATGCCCGTGGCGGCGGACAAGGACAAGCTGGAAGACGATCCAGACGCCGTCTTCTTCAAGCGCACGATCACCAAGGATACCAACAGCCCCGTGATTCCTTTTTACTGGGGCTACCGTGAAGTGAAGGACAAAATCGACATCGTCAATGGGCAGTTTGTTGACCGCTACAGTAACCGCCTGGACAAGGATTTATCCAAGGAAGGCGGGCCGTTTGGCAACGCCACCAGCAGCTTGCCCGACATGTGGCGTCCGGGTATCTAACCGCGTATGACGTGGCGATTGGTAGCGGCAAGGCTAGTTCGGATCCGCAGTTTTATGCGTATTTGTGTGCGGTGGCGGATTGGCGGGTGAAGGACTTGAAGAGCAACGAAAAAGGGCGCAATGGAATACTGATAATAGTGACCGAAAAAAAAGAAAAATAAATGGATTGTCGTAGCCCCACTGGTAAGAACTTGCTTGGACCGATTATTGTTTCTCCAAAATTGCAGGAAAAAAAGGTGATAGCCATGATGACGCTTCGTTGGTTGGGAATATCGATAGTTGTTGTATTTTTATTCTTTGGGTTGTTATGGCTCAGCGCTTTATCAAAGAGCCAGGCGCGTGAAATTGCCTCACAATTGCAGGAGAAACAGCCAAAGAAAGCTGTGGAACCAGGGCAAGAGTATGTATTGGAAGTGATCGGATTGGGTGTGACGCTGGATAAATACCGCCAGGGAAAATTGTGGGAAGCCTTACAAAAAGGAAGTGCTTACACCAGCATACGTGAACAGGATCCCAAGAAATACCCATGGACGGGAGACGACAAGGACGGGGAAGGCGGCGGCCGGGCCTATGATGCGCTGGAAAACGGCGTTAATTTTACGCCGCTGTATTGGGGATTACCATCGTTCTATGCAGGTACACCCATTCTCGACCCGGCAGCACAACCTAGCTTGATTGAGCCGATGGCGGGACTCGTGGCTGGCGCTGGCACGTCTGGCATGGCTTGGCACTTGTTTTCGATTGCTTCCTGGAAGCTGGATGAGCATCCTGACCAATTGCTGATTGATGTATTTGATTTTTTCGACAAGCATCCCGACGTACCCTACGTCGTTTTGCATTCCGAGGACAGTGTTGGCACGCGGGATGGCAACCGGAAGCCAGGTACGGCAAGGAAATTGGTAAACGGGTATTTCATTCCGGATATGCCTGATGCCACGGCAGTATTTATCCTGGCGCGCCGCGAACGAGTAGAACCGTTGCGCCCTTTTGTCTGGGACGACCCGGAGAATAACTTCGTCCAGGAAAAACTGCGGGGGATGTATTACGAGGTCATGCAATCGCTGCCCTCGCGCGCGAAACAGCAGCGACCTGAAGCCTTCAGCGAACGTCAACCCACCGTCGCCGAATGGCTCGCCGCCGCGGCCGCGTTCGCCCAGCGTCCCGATATTCGCGGCGTGGGCTTGCATACCTTCGATAAACTCAATCCCTGGGAAAATCGTCCTCCGCGCGACTGGAAGCCAACGCCGTGGTTTCCCATTCCGTGGAACCGGGAACAGATGGAAACCTTCGACCGCCTACCCTCGTTCGGTTTCGTGCATCGGCCCGTATTCGTCAAATTGACGGATGAAGAGGGCAAGCCCGTCACGCGGCGTGATCAGCGCCAGAAGATATTCAATGCGGGTTGGCAACAGGCGCTGCAGACCTTGCCGGAAGCCGAACGCGGCAAGGGCCCGTCGCGCATCGTGGCCAGCACAGGCAAGCAGCCCGAGCAGTTGCTGATGCTCGAAGGTATGTTGCATGACTATGCGTCACAGGGCGGTCCGGAAATCGACAGCAGCAAAAGTACGCAGTTCATCAATACCGATCATCGCCTGGGCAATACCGGCGCGGCCACCTGGTTCATGCAGATGGCCATCGGCGTGATGGGCAGCTATCGCGATGGCGGTGCCAGTGCCGCGATTAATTTGCGCGACAGCAATGAGGCCAGCATCATCTTTATTACGCCGCCATCGGACGCAACGCGCAAGCAACAGGATGCCGGTGGCGACATCTTCCGCAGCCGCGTCACGCCGTCCGTTGATCCGGCCAACTATGCGGCACCGTCGGTGGAAGCGATTCTGGAAAGCCAGGCGGGACAATAATTCGGAGGCAGCATGCGCAAAGTCATCCGTTTGGGCGACGCCACGTCGCATGGCGGCAAGGTGCTCAGTTGTGCCGCCACGCATTTTACGGTCAATGGCATTGCCGTCGCCTGCGTCGGGGACTTGTGCAGCTGCCCTATCAAGGGACATCAGGGCTGCAAGATCGCCAGCGGCTCGTCCCGGCACAGCATCAACGGCATCGCCATCGCCTTCGAAGGCGACACCACCACTTGCGGCGCCAAGTTGCTCGCAGGCGGCGTCAACTTCCGCACGTCCTGACGCGGTACGCTCCAGGTATTTCCTGCTAACTATATAATCTGCGCTTGGACGATACCCGCCCTTGAACGTCGATTGAAGGAATACCATGCCAGGATCCATGCCAGCTTATTTCGTGCGCCCCTTGGCGCTGTGTGTCATGTCGGCCGCGTGCCTCTCTGCCAGTGCCGCCGAGGCGGTGGCCGTGGATGCGCAGCAGCGCGCGTCCCTGCTGGAGTTTTATGCGCAGCAATATCCGGGCGAGCCGGCTGCGCGTACCGTGTTCGAGAGCGTGCCCGTGGTGGGCGGACGCGGCAGCGAAGTGGTGGGCAGCGTGGAAACGTCGCCGTATCGCGGCCATGGCGCGCTGTGCCGGACGCAGCGTACCAAGTTCGTGCTGCACGGCGAGGGCAAGCAGGCGCGCTGGCAGGAAGCGGGGATGGAGTATTACGCCTGGCTCGACCGTGGCACCTGCCGCGCGGTGGCCGAACCCGTGCGCATGCTGCAGCGCGTGCCCGATGCGGAGCTGGAAGGCGTGTTGTTGTACCAGAAGCCGCTGCTGGAGCGGGCGCGGTTATTGATGGCAGGTAATACGGCCTGCGCGCCATTGCGGGCACTGAAGTTTTCGCTGGCGGCCGTCGACGTGGGCGCCGCCGCACCGCGTGCCGAAGAGCGTTATGCGCTCGTGTTCAAGAGCGACCGCGACAGCTACGCCCGCGTCTGGCTGCGCAAGAGTGGCGCCCAGTATGACGCGTGGAATGTGACTTGCCCGCCGGTGCTGTAAGCTGCGCACCCTCGATTTATTTTTTTGACTGTTGCAACCATGAACGAAAATTCCACTTCCGCCCGCAGCTGGGGCACCATCGTCACGCATAGCGACGAGATGGCCATCATCTATCGCTATGTCGATACTTTCCATGACGACTGGGACCTGTCGTCGCAGCCGGACCGCATCATCATCGCCTGGCGTTACGAGGACGAGACGGGCATGCCCGCGCCGAACGAGCGCGAGCATATGGAAGAACTGGAAGCGGCGCTGGCGCCCGTGGTGGAAGAGGACGGCTTCGCCACCCTGGCGCTGGTGTCGACCGGCGAAAACTTGCGTGAATGGATTTATTACACGCAGTCGGGCGAGGAATTCTTTAATCGCCTGAACACGGCGCTGGCGCCGCGTCCCAAGTTCCCGATTGAAATCCGCAGCGCCGCCGACCCCGCCTGGTCGACGTATGCGGGGTTTATGGCGGCACTGCCGAAGTAATTACACCAGCGCGGCCGTCACGATGCGCGTGGCGGCCGTGATGATGTCCTGGTTGGTGTCCGCTTTTTTCTGTTCGCGCGTGTAGTACACGGCGATCACGAGCGGCGCGCCGCTGGCCGGGTAGGCGACGCCGATATCGTTGACGCTGCCATACGCGCCCGAGCCCGTTTTATCGGCCACTTGCCAGCCGGCTGGCACGCCGGCACGGATGCGCTTGTCGCCCGTCGTGTTGCCGCGCATCCAGGTGTCCAGTTGCTGGCGCTGCTGCGCCGGCAAGCTATTTTCCAACAACAATTGCTGCAAGCTGTGCGCCATCGACGCGGGGCTGGCCGTGTCGCGCACTTCGCCTGGAATGGCGCTGTTCAATTCCGTTTCCCAGCGTTCCAGCTGGAACACCGTATTGCCGATGCTGCGCGCAAACGCCGTCACGGCTTGCGGCCCGCCTAGGAGTTTCATCAAGAAATTGGCCGCGCTATTGTCGCTGTACTGCAAGGTGGCGGCGCACAGGTCGGCCACGCTCATGCCGTCGGCCAGATGCTTTTCCGTGATGGGCGAATAGGTGACCAGTTCTTTTTTCTCGTAACGCACGTGCTGGTCCAGCAAGCCCGGCTGGCTGACGCTGCGGGCCAGCACGGCACCCGCGAGCATCGCCTTGAAGGTGCTGGCAAGGGGAAAGCGTTCATCGGCGCGATAGGCGACGCGCAGCTCGCCGCCGTGGCGCCAGGCGGCAACGCCGAGGCGTCCGCCAGCGGCTTGTTCCAGCGCTGCCAGCTGCATCTGGGCGGTGGCGATGCTGGTGGCGGGCGCGGCAAACAGCAGCGGCGCCGGGCACAGCAGGGCGGCGCCGCCGGCCAGCACGAGGTTGCGGCGGACGTGGTTCAGGGATTCAGTCATGGTCTGTCGATGCTTTCGGAGTGGAAAGGGTGGCCAGCAGTTCGCCGATGGCGAGCAGGCTGGCCGGTTTGGTCAGATGGTGGTCGAAGCCAGCTGCGCTCGACTGGCTGCGGTCGTTTTCGGCGCCCCAGCCCGTCAATGCAACGAGCACGACGTTGGCGCCGGCCGGTATCCGGCGCAGCGCGCGCGCCACTTCGTAGCCGTTCATGCCGGGCAGGCCAATGTCGAGGAAGATGACGTCCGGTAAAAATTGCGGCGCGGCTGCCAGCGCCTGCGCGCCGTCGTGGGCCACGTGCGTGACGTGGCCCATCATGTCGAGCACGGCGGCGAGGGTGTCGGCCGCATCGACATTGTCATCGACCACCAGCACGCGGAAATGGCGGCTGCTGGCGGAGCTTGCGGCGATGGCCGGTTCGGTGGGCGCCTTGGGTTCCACCGTCAGCAGGGGCAGGCGCACGCTGAAGGTGCTGCCCAGGCCGGCGCCGGGGCTGGCCACTGTCGCGCTGCCGCCATGCAATTCGGCCAGGCGCCGCACGAGCGACAGGCCGATGCCCAGGCCGCCCTGCGCCCTGCCCATGTTTTGTCCCACTTGCGTGAACATGTCAAACACGGTCGTGATCGATTCAGCGGGTATGCCCACGCCACTGTCCTGGACTTCGATCAATGCCTCATGGCCATCGCGTAATGCGCGCAAGCTGATGTGGCCGCCGGCTGGCGTGTACTTGGCGGCATTGTTGAGCAAATTGCCCAGCACTTGCGCCAGGCGCGTGGGGTCGGCCTCGAGCGGCAACGGGTCTTCAGTCAGTTGCAACTGCAACTGGTGGCGGCCGGCCTCGATCAGCGGCATGCTCGTTTCCACAGCGCCGGCAATGATGGTTTTCAAGTCCGTGCGTTCGAGCTTGAGCTCAATCTGGCCCCGCGTGATGCGAGCCACGTCGAGTAAATCATTGACCAGATGCACCATCTGATTGACTTGCCGTTCCATCACGTCGCGCACGCGCGCCACGGTGGCGGGCTTGTCGGCGGCCAGGCGCATGATCTGCAAGCCGTTACGGATGGGGGCGAGCGGATTGCGCAGTTCGTGCGCCAGGGTAGCGAGGAATTCCGTCTTGCGCCTGTCCATTTCGGACAGGTTGTCGGCCAGCTGGCGCAATTGCTGTTCCGAGCGCTTACGCTCGCTGATGTCGCTGAACAGTACCGTCAGCAGGCGGCTGCCGGGGCCGCCCAGGCGCGCGGCGAACACCTCGAACCAGCGCTCCATGGCCACGGCTTCGTTTTCGTAGCGCACGGGTTCGCCCGTCTTGACGACCTGGTCGTACAGGTCGAACCAGTGCTGGTCGTGGTCGGGCACGAAGCTGCGGATGGTCTTGCCGATGGCGTTTTCCAGTCCCGATTGCTTGACGAAGGCCGGGTTGCCTTCCAGGTAGCGGAAATCGACGGGGCGGCCTTGCTCGTCGTACAGCATTTCGATGACGCAAAAGGCCTGGTCCATCAGCTCGATCAGGGTGCTGTAGCGTTCCTCGCTGCTGCGCAGCGCATCTTCCACCTGTTTCTGGCGCGTGATGTCGAGCAGGACGCCGGGCAATTGCAAGGGCGTGCCATCGGGCGCATATTCCACGCGGCCCCGCGCGATGACCGAGCGGTACTGGCCATCGCCGGCGCCAACGCGGTAGCTGGCCTCGAACGGCGTGTGCGCGTGCAGCGCCTCGCTAATCTGCGCGCTGACTTGCTCGCGGTCATCGGGATGGATGATGTCCAGGTAGCGCGCCAGCGGCGCCGCCGTGGCCGCATCGGCATTGACGGGGAACAAGCGGGCCATATTGCTGTCGGCCGTGACCCGGTCGGCAACGATGTCCCAGTTCCAGGTGGCCACTTCGCCGGCCGCCAGGGTCAGGCGCAGGGTTTCCTCGTTCTGCTTGCTGGCAGTCAAGTCGAGCGAGATGCCGGACAGGGCGATCACGTTGCCCGCGCCATCGCTGGCGCAAGTGCCGCGCATGTGCGCCCAGTGCAGCGAGCCGTCGGGCCAGCGTACGCGGATGTCGATTTCGAAATCGCTGGCGCTGGCGATGGCCGCGTGCACCGCCGTTTGCCATTGCTGCTGGTCGCCGTCGAGCATGGCGCCCGTCAGCTGCGCGTAATCGATGTCGCTGGCGGGCGGCAGGCCCAGGTTGGCCTTGAAGGCATCGGAACCGACCATGCTGCCGCTGCCCAGGTCGATCTCCCACGTGCCCATGCGGCCGCCCTGCATAGCCAGGCGCAGCCGTTGTTCTGTCTGCCGTTGCTGCGTCACGTCGCAATGCGAACCCAGCCATTCAACGATGCTGCCGTCGGGCGCCAGCACGGGCAGCATGCGCACGATCATGTTGCGGTAAGCGCCGCTGACATGGCGCAGCCGGTATTCCGCTTCGAACACGCTGGTCAGATGGGACGGCATGACGTAAGGCAATTTGCGGTCGTCCGGATGCAGGGCATTGAGCCAGCCGCGTCCCAGCAGTTCGGCTTCCGTCTGGCCCGTGAAGGCGCGCCAGCTAGGCTGGTCGGCATCGAAGTGGCCGAAGGTTTTCGTGCTCCAGACGATGTCGCAATGGGCGCCCAGCAACAAATGCGCGGCCTGGGCGGCGGCAGGGGAGGAGTAGGTGTCGTGGCTGTGCTGGCTCGGTTCTGGCATGGATAGGGTCGGCAATGGTGCAGCGCGCCGCCGCTGCACTGAAATGTGGCAGCACGGCAAGAGCAAGTACGGCGATATTACAGTCAAATACCCGCTTGGGCCTGTCTTGCAGGCGCATTTTCAGCGCTTTGCCAAAATGGCGGCGCCAGGGCTGAAAGATAGGCAAAACAACAAACGGATCGCCGTACTGTGGCTGAATAACCACTAGTCAGCCTTGAATGTTGGTGAATAAATATTTTACATAACAATATTCTTGCAGCGCATAAGCCGCGTGAAATAAAGTGGCGCCTTACTGAAAAGTTGGTGTTCATCAGACATCCCAGAGATGCGGCCGGAACCACTGTTGACGTACGAGACAGTCAGGGCAGAGCCAGTGACGCCAAGAGCGGGGGGACATCCGCTCGCGCTGTTGCACCGTGATGGTGCAAACGATCGTCCAGCGCCGTACATATTCCGGGGACAGGTTGCAAGAAAGACAGATTTCGCAATTCTTTTTTTAAACTTCTGGGAAACCACATGATCAAGATGTCCAAGATGCACAAGCGTTTGTGCGCCAAAAGCGCCGCCATGCTGGCACTGTCCGCTGCCTTGCCTATCGGCTCGGCTTACGCTGATGAAGTCGCTGCTGATACGGCGCCTGCCGCCAGCCAGCTGGAAACCGTGACCGTGACGGCACAGCGCCGCAAGGAAAATATCCGCGACGTGCCCGTCTCCGTCTCGCTGCTGCGCGATGAAAAGCTCGACGTGCTGGTCTCCGGCGGTCAGGATATCCGCGTGCTGGCGGGCAAAGTGCCGAGCCTGAACGTGGAATCGTCGAACGGCCGCACCTTCCCCCGCTTCTACATCCGCGGCTACGGCAATACCGACTTCAACATTTTTGCATCGCAACCTGTTTCCCTGATTTACGACGATGTCGTGCAAGAAAATCCTATCCTCAAGGGCTATCCGATTTTCGACGTGGCTGGCGTGGAAGTGCTGCGCGGCCCGCAAGGCACCTTGTTCGGCCGCAATACGCCTGCCGGCGTGGTCAAGTTCGAATCCGTCAAGCCGAACCTGGACAAGGTTGAAGGCTATTACAATGTCTCCGCCGCCACGCACAACACGACCAACTTCGATGGCGCCGTCAACGTGCCACTGAGCAAGGAATGGGCGTTGCGCTTCTCGACCCTGCGCCAGCACCGCGACGACTACGTCGACAACACGTTTACGGGCCAGAAAAACGCGCTGGACGGCTACGATGAACACGCTGAACGCGTGCAACTGCTGTACGCGCCGAACACCATGTTCAATGCCCTGTTCAATGTGCACCTGCGCAGCACCACGGGCAGCGCGCGCATCTTCTACGCCAACATGATCAAGCAGGGCACGAACGATATCGTTGACGGTTTCGACCCGAACAAGTCGTTCACGAATGCACCGAACTTCCAGCGCCTGCGCACCAACGGCGCCAGCGCCCGCCTGAGCTGGGACCTGGACGGTATTAAACTGTACTCGGTCACCGGCTTTGAACAGGTCGGCAATTACGTGTCGCATGGCGACATCGACGGCGGCACGCCAACGGGTCCTGGCTTCATTCCTTTCCAGGTTGAAACGGCCGGTGGCATCACCAGCGTGAAGCAATACTCGCAAGAATTCCGCGCCGAATCGAAGAATGCCGGTCCGCTCAACTGGCAGGCTGGCGTGTACTACTTCAACGAAGATGCCAACGGTTTCACCGACAACTTCGATAGCAACACGCATGTGCTGACCACGCACCTGGCCAGCCGCCAGAAGAACTCGGCCTGGGCAACGTTTGGTTCCGTAAACTACGCCGTCAACGACGACTTCATGCTGCGCGCCGGTTTGCGCTACACCAAGGACAAGAAGGATTTCAACACGGTGCAAGCGACCAACATCGTGCAGGTCAGCCCGACCAGCGCCGATGTCAGCAAAGCCAAGGTCAACTGGGACTTGAGCGGCACCTATAAATACAACAAGGACGTGAACTTCTACGGCCGTGTTGCCACCGGTTTCCGCGCGCCAAGTATCGCTCCGGCCAGCACCAGCGTGCCTGTCACCGTGGCCGATGCCGAAACGATCACCTCGTTTGAAGCCGGTATCAAGGCCGATTTGTTCGAGCGCCGCGCCCGCGTGGCCTTCAGCCTGTACAACTATCAGGTGAAGAACCAGCAATTGACGGTCGTGGGCGGCACCTCGAACGTGACGCGTTTGATCAATGCAGCCAAGACGAATGGCCGCGGCGCGGAACTGGAACTGGAAGGTTTTGTCACGCCTAGCCTGAAGATGTCCCTGGGCGGCAGCTACAACTTTACGGAAATCAAGGATCCGAGCCTGTCGATCGCCACCTGCAATCCGCTGCGTTGCAACGTGACGGATCCGAAAAACGCCGCCGGTAACGCCATCATCAATGGCAATCCATTGCCGCAAGCGCCGAAGTGGACGATCACCGCCACGGGTCGTTATTCGATCCCGATGGAAAACGGCGAATTCTTCGTCTTCACGGACTGGGCTTACCGCAGCAAGATCAATTTCTTCCTGTATGAGTCCACCGAGTTCACCGGCAAGCCGATGGTCGAAGGCGGCTTGCGCGTGGGCTACACCTGGGATGCAGGCAAGTATGAAATGGCCGTTTTTGGCCGCAACATCACCGACACCCAGCGCATCACGGGCGCCATCGACTTCAACAATCGCACGGGCTTCATCAATGAGCCGCGTCAGTTTGGTGTGCAGTTCAAGGGCAACTTCTAATTGCCTGACACCAGGCGCCGGCCCTAGCGGCTGGCGCCTGCGCTCCAACCCGCCGACGGTTCGCGCCGCGGCGGGTTTTTTTATGCCCGCTCGGGAAGGCGTGCCAGCCGCTGTGCCCAGGCGGGAATCGCTTGCCGCCAGAAATCTTCCACATTGTCGGCACGCACGTCGAGGCCCAGGAAGCGGGCGGCCGGCAGTAACGCCGACGTCAGCAGTTCGGCTCGTGTTCCTGTATCGAAGGCGAGGGCGCCCGTCTGCTTGGACAGCTTTTCGCCGCTGTCGTTCGTGACGACAGGCACGTGCAGGAAGCCGGGATGGGGCAAGCCCAGCACATCTTGCAGATACAGCTGGCGCGGTGTGGAGTCGAGCAAGTCGGCGCCGCGCACCACCTGCGTGATGCCCTGCGCGCCATCGTCGACAACGACGGCCAACTGATACGCCCAGTAGCCATCGCCGCGCAGCACGACGAAGTCGCCCACTTCGCTGGCCAGATCCTGCCGCTGCGGTCCCGCCCAGCGGTCGGCAAAAGCGTACATCGCATCGACCCCCTGCGGCACCCGCAGCCGCAAGGCCCGCGCCGCCTTGCCCGGCGCCAAACCGTGACGGCACGTGCCCGGATACACGGCGGCCCCATTCTTCGGCGTTCCCGCCTGCAAGTTCGAATCCTGAATCTCCTTGCGCGAACAGCCGCACGCATACACGAGTCCATCGTCCTGCAACTGCTTGAGCGCCGCCTCGTACAGCGGCAACCGCCGGCTCTGCCACGTCGCCTCGCCATCCCAATGCATGCCGCAGCGCTGCAGGCTGGCCAGGATGCCGGCGTCGGCGCCCTCGACATTGCGGTCATAGTCCAGGTCCTCGATACGCAACAGCCACGTGCCCCGATGCGCCTTCGCATCAAGATAACTGGCCATGGCGGCAACGAGTGAGCCCATGTGCAGGGGACCGGAGGGGGAGGGGGCGAAGCGGCCGATGTAGGGGCTGTTGATGATGGGCATGCGTGGATTTTTGGGATCTGATGTGCTGGCTATGTCGCCGGATGGCCTGTCCTAAGGCAGTCAATGCGAAGTATGGTTCAGCTTGAAAACCAAGTCAAATAGTTAAGAATTTTACTGATGTCATCTATGATAATTTGACTTGGTAATTTCTTTCGCCTTTTTTGAAATGGTATAGGTGACGGATCTTCCCAATGATGTTTTTCCACCTAGTATTTTTTCGCTGGGCGCAAAATTTGGTACGAAGGTTATTTCAATATCTTCGTTGTTGTCTTGAATGTGTATTTCAAAATCTGAAATATTTTTTTGTTCTTTTTTGAACTCATTAAAAGCTATTAGTAATATTTCAAATTTTTTTCCTGAAATTTTTTCTTCTGAGTTTTCTGTATTGGTCATATTTTTTTTCACATTTTTTGTTGAGATGGAGAAACCTCTGGAACTATTCTTCGGACCTTGTTGCTGAATAGTTACACAATGTTCACCTTATCTGGCCAGTCTGAAGAATTCAATGCTATCAATTACTGTTTATTTTTTTGAAACCATTCATTTAGTTTTTTAATGAAATATTCACAAGCTTCGTCTTCATTTTTAAATGTATGAACTGAATTCTTTAAACCTCGTTCATAATAAAAAACTTCCCAAATATTTGCATTTTTTTGTATGCATAAACTTTCATCTTGGGGTTTTCTATTTATCGAGTATGCGTCGTCCGGGATATTGCTGATTTTTATGAGGTTTTGCATTTCTGGAATTTTCATGGCGTTTTCAAGGTATTGGTCCACATGGTAGAATTTCTATCAATGATCCATTTTTAATTAAATCGTCGACAGGCAGAGGTAGCTCATATTGCATTCCCATGCCAACCTGATTGAACCATGGTGCTGCTAATCCAGCGTCCACTTGGATTGGTTTCAAGACTTGATATACATGATAGGGTTTTCCATTTTGGTATGATTGAGGTAGTGCTCTATGTGAAAATTTAACCCCTTGAGGGGAGACAAAAGTTCCGCCGGGATATCCGAATCGATCTATGTTTGTCATTGGCAATAGCGAAAATTCATTAGGTATATCATTGAAGCCGCGGTTTGTGGGCCAGCCTGGGCCAGCAGCAAACCTTCCGTACTGATCTCTAAATCTACCATTGCCATCTTTGTCAACTTTTGAAGGATTTGCTTTACCACATACTAGACCTAATGGATCGGTCATCGTGGTAGGACTTGCTGAATATAAGTAACTGTTGATGCCGCCTAATAGACCTATCGGATCTTGCGTCACATACCTGGCTACATCCGGATCATAGTAGCGATACCGGTTGTAAAACAGCCCAGTCTCTTGATCCTCATACTGCCCCTGAAACCGCAGCGGCTGTTCGATTTCTCGCTCTACATGCAGCAAGCGCCCCCAAGCCTTGTAGCGCCCATTCCATACCACGTTCCCCTGCATATCCGTCAGCTCGCGCGGCGTACCCAGATGGTCGCACTGGTAGTGGGTGATGCGGTCGTGTGCTGCGGCGTCATCGGCTGCTGTTTGGGTACCTTGCCATGCCAATGCATGAAGCGCTTCAATGTCTGCTTGTTCCTGCGCAATCGCCGTTTGCAGTTCGGCATCGTGCCGGGTGGTGGGTAAATCCCATTGCGGGGAACTGGCTCATCGCGCGTCGCTTTACGGTAGGGATCGTTGGCCGACTGTAGCAATAGCGAACACAAGCGTGTTGCGCGGCCGCAAGTATTAATCGTTGAATGAGGGCATCAATTGCATTTCGTAATGTTTGTCATCGCGGTGGCGTGGCGTTGCCGCATCGCCAAGGAAACTGTTGCAGCCTAAGCCGCCTTGTGACGCGGCCGCCAATGTCGTCCCCCGCACATCGCCGGCGCGCAGCACCAGCACGATGTCGTAGCGCACGAGTGGCTGGCCGAACAGCATCAGCATGTGTCGCAGCGCTTGGCTGCCAGGGGCACGCGGCAGGAAGCTGGCGTGCTGCCTGGCGGTGAGCGGGCCCAGGCGCAGGCGCACGGCCAGGTCGGGGCGGCGGCAGCGCTCGCCGACAATTGCGCGCTGGCCCAGCACGGCATTGTCCGTGCCCAGCGCCGTTTGTTCGCGCGGCGCCAGCACGTCCATGGCGCCCGCCGCCTCGTCGATATGGCAGGGCACGCCGAAGTGGTCGGCGAGAATGCGCGCCATGACGATGGACGAAATATTGCGTTGCTGGAGCAAGCCGCTGTACAGGCCGGCGGCCGCCTCGTCCTGGCCCGGGCGGCATGCGGCCAGGGCCAGCAGGCGCGACAGGAAGTCCCCGCTGTGCCCGGCTTGCTCGACGCGGTATTTTTGCCAGGCCTGGTAAAACAGGGCCACGGCGCGGCTGGAAAACAGGTCGAGGAAGGCGCGCGGGCCGGTGTCGCGTTCGCTATGCTGGTGCGCGGCAATGCGCTCCGAATAGTGGCTGGGCAAGCTGCCCTGGCAACCCAGCAGGCCCATGAAGGCGGGCGTGAGGTGGATGTGCTGGCCGTGGCCGGACAACAGTGTTTGCAGCAAGGAATCCGCACCGTCGATGCCGCCGGTCGCGAGCGCCTCGACCTGGCTGGCGGGAAAGCGCAGTGAGACGCTATTGTCGAAGCGTATGTGCTTTGCCAGCGCCGTGTGCTCGTCGATGCCGTGTTCGGCCAGCCAGGCCAGCAGCAGGCGCAGGGCCTGGAAGCACTCGAAGCGCTGTGGCGCATCGAGCAGTTGCTGGATCACGCTGGCGTGGCGTCGGCGCTGCGTTCTGGGCATCGTATCAGTTCCTCGCCGCTGCGGTGCGACAGCAACGTCAGTTGGCTAAAGCAGTTGAGCTGGCTGTTCAGGGCGAAATAGCGCTGCAGCACCTGGGCGAAAATATAGATGCTGCTGCCGACGAAGGCTTGCTCGTCGATGCCCAGGCGGATGGCGATGCCGGGCATCAGGGTGGGAAACGGCACGGTGGGCATCCACGCGCGCGTGCTGCCGTGCTCAAGCGTGACGATGCCCTGGATCAGGCGTTGCGTGGTGGGCGAGCGGGGCAGGTCGTACAGGCCCAGCATTTTCTGGAATTCGCCCAGGCCCGCTTGCGTCAGGCTCGAGTAATTGAGCGACAGGTGCGCAATCAGCCGCCAGTGCGTGTCCGTCAGGAAACGCACACTGGGCGTGGGCTTGCGCAGGAAGCGCGCGGGGATGCCGTCGGGCACGTCTTCGGCCAGCAAGTCGCCGCCGGGCAAGCCGTAGTGCAATTGCGTAGGCAAGTCGCGGTTGCTGCACAGCAGCTGCGTCGAGACGGTGGCGCAGGCCGCGCTGCCTGGTGAAAACTGCGGGTCGATCAGGCTCAACCGCGTTTCATGGCCGGGGCTGATGGCGGCCACGGCTTCGTCGCGGCGCGCCAGCCAGTATTGACCATGCTCTGCCTGGGCGCCTTGCAGCGAGGCATACAGCGGCAAGAAGGTGCTCTGGCGTTCGCCGGCCTCGTCCTTGCGCACCACGGTGACGGCTTCGATGCTGTGGATGTCATAGGCAAACGCATGCGTGGCATCGGCCACCAGTGCATAGTCGGGCTCGGTATGCGTGAGGCGGATCGGCACGCCAGACTTGGCAAACAGGTTGACGACGGGCGTGCAGCCGGGCAGCAGGTTGTCGCGGCTGACACCGGACAATAACCGCGCCTCGTGGCTGTCGCTGCGCACGCCCTGGAGCGGCAGGTGCAAGGTGAACTGGCGGCACTGTTTCGGCAGCAAGGGGGCCAGCAGGGACCAGGCAATATCGATGAAATGGAATTTTTCCGGAAACGAGAAATACTCGGTCAGCAGGCGCAGGGCCGGGTGCGAACGGGCGGAAAATGGGATCAGTGCGTCGTCATCCGCATAGCCGGCCGGCGCCAGCAAGGCGCCATCGACGGCTTGCCATGGACCGTGTTCATCGAGCGCCACGTACGCGCCCGCGCCGTGCAGGAGCAGGGCGTCGAGCAGGGCCGCGCGCACGGACGGTTCGCCATCGGCAAACAGGCGCAGGCTGGCAAAGCCGGCCTGATCCAGATGGTAGTTGTCGCTGCCGCTGGTGAACTGGATGCTGAGCAAGGCGCTGGTGCCGGCGGGCAGGCGCAGGCCGGGCGGGGCGTCGATGATGGGCGAAAAATGCACCTTAGAAATGGTCAGCGGCGCCAGGGCCACGTCATATGCGCTCGTGAATTTGCAAGCCACGCCCTGCACCGGCTGCGAGCGCAGCACCGTGCCGCGCGCAATATGCACCACCTGGGCCAGCTGGCTGCCGCCCGGCGCTTCGTCGACGGCGATGCGCACGATGGAGCAAGACGGAAAGGGCCGCAGGTAGTGCGGGTACAGGGTTTCAAGCAGGGAATGGGTAAATTGCGGATAGGCGTCGTCGAGGCGTTTGGCGACCCTGGCAGTGAGCAGGGCAACGGACTGGATCAGGCGCTCGACGTGCGGATCTTCGCACGTTTCGCCAGCGATCAGCAGGCGCCCGGCCGCCTTCGGATAGCGGCTGGAAAACTCGCGCGTGTACTGGCGGAACAGG
The DNA here is from genome assembly GCF_002797895.1 of Janthinobacterium sp. 67. Classification (NCBI taxonomy): domain Bacteria; kingdom Pseudomonadati; phylum Pseudomonadota; class Betaproteobacteria; order Burkholderiales; family Oxalobacteraceae; genus Janthinobacterium; species Janthinobacterium sp. 67. Next base: position 5,400,449 of record NZ_PGES01000001.1, read on the forward strand.
CCCAGCTCGCGCTCGTAATACGGTAATAATTGTTCCACGGTCGCGCTCTCCGCCAGCAGGAAAGCTTCATGCTGGCATCAGGCGCGACCGTGAGTGTTGATGAATAACAATGAATTTTAGAAATGGTACTCCGCGCGTATCATCGGCGTCTTCGCCGTCTGTCCCACGTTGCCCGTGGTGGCGGGCGAGTTGCCGAACTTGTTCTTCCAGTACTGGTATTCCAGGCCAACGCGGAAGGTGTTCTTGGCGCTGCCCAGGGCCGCGCCCACGTCGAACATCACTTGCATGTCGATGTTCGTTTCCACCGCCGTGTCGCGGCCGACTTCATCCTTGCCTTTTGAATCGATGAGGTTAAAGAAACCTTCGAACGAGAACAGCGGCGACAGGGGGATGCCCCAGGCGCCTGTCAGCATGGCGTGCGTTTTATACGTGTAGCGGCCCGTCACTTGCGAGATGGGCGGGAAGGCGCCGCTGGGGGCGTTGCTTTCGCGCAGCAACAGCAGGCTGGTGTTGAAGAAGCCGGGCACGTCCCACATCAGGGTAGGGCCGGCCACCAGCATGCGCTTGCGCGAGTTGTAGCCGACGTCGTTCTTGGTGTTGACGTCGAAACCGAGGGTGACGCCGACGCCGCGCACGGGGCCGAACTTGATGTCGCTGCCGCGCACCTTGCCGATGTCGATGGTATTGCGGTAGACCAGATACGCTTCCTGCGCGCCGGACGTCTTGCCGAGCGCGCCAGGGTCCTTGCTGTCGGACATGAGGAAATCGAGGTTGACGAAATTGCTGCCGTATTTGTAGCCGCTGGCGTGCGTGATGGCGAAGATGTTTTTCTTGATGTCGTCCGGATTGAACGGTTCGCGGTAGTCGTTGCCGGCGCGCCAGCTCAGCGCGGTATCGCTCCATTCGGCAGCCTGGGCGGTTGCACCCACGCCGAGGGTGGTAGTGAGGCAGAGCAACAGACACGGTAGGGTTTTTGGCACTTTCGGCTCCTGATGGTGTGAGAAAACGGGAACTGGGATGGCAGGGCACGCACGAAGCGCTGCGATGGGGCAAGTTGCGCGCCGTTCAATCCATGATGCGAGAAGCGCCGCGTTGGGCGATATGTCTTGTCTGCATACTTACTATCAGTTCCTGCATATAATCATCGCACCTTCCCGCCCTTGAGGGGCAAGGCGGCCGCTGCAAAGCTGATAATTTTTTTCAAAATTGTATACAGGTGTTGTTTTTTTGCGGAAATAGAAATGCGCGCCGCCGCGCCCGCCCCCCAAGCGTCGCGGATGCCGATACGATAGAGACAGAGTGTTGATTTTTTTCACCGATCGACATCCCGCATACCACGCAGCGAGGCACGAAAAAAACAATGACGGCACGCCTGGAACTCCTCGATATCAGCAAGCGCTATCCGGCCGTGGTGGCCAACGACGGCATCCGTTTGACCGTCGCGCCCGGGCAGATCCACGCCGTGCTCGGCGAAAACGGCGCCGGCAAATCGACCTTGATGAAAATCATCTACGGTGCCGTGCAACCCGATGGCGGCCGCATCCTGTGGAATGGCCACGAAGTGGACATTGCCAACCCGTCGGCCGCGCGAGCGCTGGGCATCGCCATGGTGTTCCAGCACTTTTCCCTGTTTGACACCTTGACCGTGACGGAAAACATCGCCCTCGGTTTGCCCGCCGGTACCAACATGTCGGAGTTGGCCCAGCGCATCGAAGACACGGCGCGCCAGTACGGCCTGGACCTGGAACCGCAGCGCCACGTGCACACCTTGTCCGTCGGCGAATGCCAGCGCGTGGAAATCGTGCGCGCCTTGCTGGCCAAGCCGCAACTGCTGATCCTCGATGAACCGACGTCCGTGCTGACGCCGGGCGCCGTGGAAAAACTGTTTGGCACTTTACGCCAGCTGGCGGCCGAAGGCTGCAGCATCCTCTACATCAGCCACAAGCTCGACGAAATCCGCGCCCTGTGCCATACGTGCACGGTGGTGCGCGCCGGCAAGAACGCGGGCGTGTGCGACCCGTCGCAAGAGTCGGCGGCCAGCCTGTCGCGCATGATGATAGGCGCCGAGCCGCCCGCCGTCACGCGCGTGGCGCGCCCGCCCGGCGCGGCCATGCTGAGCGTCAAGGGCTTGAACTTGCCGAAGAGCCACCCCTTCGCCACGCAATTGATCGATATCCATTTTGACGTGCGCGCGGGCGAGATCGTCGGCATCGCGGGCGTGTCCGGCAATGGCCAGCAGGAATTGCTGGCCGCCCTGTCGGGCGAGGACATGCGCGCGGCTGCCGCCAGCATCGTGCTGAACGGTACGCCGGCGGGACGCTTGCCGCCGGGTCGCCGGCGCGCCCTGGGCTTCGGCTTCGTGCCGGAGGAAAGGCTGGGCCGGGGCGCCGTGCCCGACATGGGGCTGGCCGACAACGTTTTATTGAGCTTGCAGACACCGGCCACCATCCGCCACGGCTTCGTGCGCCACAAGGTGATCGCGCAGCGGGCGGCCGCCATCATCGCCCGCTTCCAGGTGAAGGCGGGCGGGCCGCAGGCGCTGGCGCGCAGCCTGTCGGGCGGCAACTTGCAGAAATACATAGTCGGACGCGAAGTCATGCGCGGACCCACGGTGCTGGTGGTGGCGCAGCCGACCTGGGGCGTGGACGTGGGTGCGGCCGCGCAAATCCGCGCCGAATTGCTGGCGCTGCGCGACGCTGGTTGCGCGCTGCTGGTCGTTTCGGAGGAACTTGATGAATTGTTCGACATCAGCGACCGCCTGCTGGTGATGGCGAAGGGAAAAATGTCACCATCGCTCGACGTGGCCGACGCGAGCGTGGCCCTCGTGGGTCAATGGATGAGCGGGCTGTGGCCGCAGGAGGCAGTCCATGGCTAAGTTTGCCTTGCGCCTGGAAGCCCGTCCCGCGCCATCGCGGCTGATGTCGTGGCTGTCGCCCGTGCTGGCCGTGCTGCTCACCGTGCTGTGCGGTGCGCTGCTGTTTATTGCGCTGGGCCACGATCCGCTGGCGGGACTTGCCGTCTTCTTTGTCGAACCCTTGCGCGATGCGCACGGCTGGTCCGAGCTGGGTCTCAAGGTGGCGCCTTTGCTCTTGATCGCCGTCGGCCTGGCCATCTGCTTTCGCGCCAACATCTACAACATCGGCGCGGAAGGGCAGCTGACCCTGGGTGCCATCTGCGGCGGCGCGGCCGCGCTGTACCTCGACGACGGCATCGGCGGTGCGGCCCTCATCGGCGTGTCTCTGGTGGCCGGCATGGCGGGCGGCATGGCGTGGGCGGGATTGGTGGCGTGGCTGCGCGACCGCTACAACGCCAGCGAAATCCTTGTCTCGCTGATGCTCGTCTACATCGCGCAATTGCTGCTCAGCTATCTCGTGTATGGCGTGTTGCGCGACCCGGAAGGGTTTAATTTTCCCCAGTCGAAACTGCTGTCCGACGGCTTGCTGCTGCCGATGGTGATCAGCGATACGCGCTTGCACGTGGGCATCGTGTTCGCCTTGCTGGCCTCGCTGGGCGGCTGGCTGTATTTATCCAGAAGCATCGCCGGCTTCCGCTTGCGCGTGGGCGGCATGGCACCCGCCGCCGCGCGCTATGCGGGCTTTTCCTCGCGCAAGACCTTGTGGTCATCCTTGCTGATCTGCGGCGCCCTGTCGGGCCTGGCGGGCGCCTGCGAAGTGCTGGGGCCGATGGGGCAGTTGACGCCCACGGTCTCGCCCGGCTACGGCTTTGCCGCCATCATCGTCGCCTTTGTCGGGCGCTTGCATCCCGTGGGCGTGATTTTTTCCAGCTTCGTCATGGCCCTGTTTTATATCGGCGGCGAACTGGCGCAATCGCGCCTCGGCTTGCCCAGCGCGATTACGGGCGTGTTCCAGGGCATCTTGCTGTTCGCCCTGCTCGCCTGCGACGTGCTGATCCAATACAAATTGCGCTGGAGAAAACATGGATAACCTGGCCCTCACCATCGCGCCATTGATTGCCGCCAGCATCAATGCGGGCACGCCGCTGATGCTGGCCGCGCTCGGCTTGCTCGTCAATGAAAAGGCGGGCGTGGTGAACCTGGGCGCGGAAGGCATGATGCTGGTGTCCGCCATCACGGGCTTTGCCGTTGCCGTCAACACGGGCAGCCCGACCCTGGGCTTCCTGGCGGGGGCGGGCGCCAGCATGGTGCTGTCCGGCTTCTTTGCCTGGCTGACCGTGTGGCTGGGCACGAACCAGTATGCGACGGGGCTGGCCTTGTCGCTGTTCGGCGCGGGCGCATCCACGTATATCGGCTTGAAGTACGTGGGCAACAGCTTGCAGAATGGCCGCTTCGGCATCCCTGTATTGGAAGATATTCCCGTGCTGGGGCCGGCCCTGTTCCGCCAGCATCCGATGGTGTATCTGTCGCTGCTGCTGTGCCTGGCCATCGCCTGGTTCCTGTACCGCACGCGGGCGGGACTCGTGCTGCGCGCCGTGGGCGAGTCGCCCGCGTCCGCGCATGCGCTCGGCTACCCCGTGCGCCGCATCCGTCTGGCGGCCGTGCTGTTCGGCGGCGCCTGCTGCGGTCTGGCCGGCGCCTTCCTGTCGCTCGTCTACACACCGCTGTGGGTCGAGGGCATGGTGGCGGGACGGGGCTGGATCGCGCTGGCGCTGACCACGTTTGCCACCTGGCGCCCGGCGCGCGTGGTGGGCGGCGCCTACCTGTTTGGCGGCATCACGATATTGACGTTCCACGCGCAGGCGCTGGGCGTGCCCATCGCGTCGCAACTGCTGTCGATGTTGCCGTATCTGGCGGCCATCGTCGTGCTGGTTTTGATCTCCAGCAATGCCAATTACATCAAGCTCAACATGCCCGCTTCGCTGGGGAAAAATTTCAATCCCGGAAATTAATCACTGACCACAAGGAAAACCATGTCCAAGAAACTGTTGTGCGCCGCCGTTTGCAGTGTCATTCTGATGCCCGCCATGGCCGCCGCGCCCGCGACTGCGCCGCTGAATGTCGGCTTCGTGTATATCAGCCCCATCGGCGACGCGGGCTGGACCACCCAGCACGATCAGGCGCGCAAGGAAATGGAAAAGGCGCTGGGCGGCAAGATCAGCACCCGCTTTGTGGAAAACGTGCCGGAGAGCGCCGATGCCGAGCGCGTGATCCGCGACCTGGCGCAAACGGGCAGCAAGCTGGTCATCACGACCTCGTTCGGCTACATGAATCCCACCTTGAAAGTGGCGAAACAATTTCCTAATGTGAAGTTTATTCATTTGACGGGCTATAAAACGGCGCCCAACGTAGCCAACACGAACGCCCGTTTCTACGAAGGCCGCTACCTGGCCGGCGTGTTGGCGGGCAAGATGAGCAAGACCCACGTGGCCGGTTATGTGGCGGCATTCCCCATCCCGGAAGTGTTGCAGGGAGTTAACGCTTTCACGCGCGGCATGCGCAGCGTCGACCCCAAGGCGGAAGTGAAAGTGGTGTGGGTCAATAGCTGGTTCGACCCGGGCAAGGAGCGCGACGCGGCCATCACCCTGATCGGCCAGGGAGCCGACGTGGTCACCCATCACACGGACTCGACCGCCGTGGTGCAGGCGGCCGAAGAGAAGGGCAAGTATGCGATCGCCTATCATTCGGACATGAAAAAATATGGGCCGAAGGCGCAGCTGGCCGCCGTCACCCACCATTGGGGCGACTACTATACGAAGCAGGCCCAAGCTGTGCTCGACGGTACGTGGAAAACCAGCAGCACCTGGGGCGGCATCAAGGATGGCATGGTCAAGCTCGAAGGCATCAACGCCGCCGTGCCCGCCGACGTGAAACAGTTTGTATTGGCGCGCGAGAAAGACTTGGTAACTGGCAAGCTCAATCCATTCAGCGCGCCGATCAAGGACAACGATGGCAAGGTACGCCTGGACAAAGGCGTGCTGGACGATGCGGCGCTGACGAAGATGGATTATTTTGTCGAAGGCGTGGCCGGGAAAGTTTCCGGAAAGTAATAGGTTTGAGTATAAACTTGCTGTAATATTGCCGGAAACGGGAGCAGGCCGGGACGCAATGCGCCTTCCCGGCCCCTCCACACAGCAGAGCCTGAACAGGCCCGTACCGGAGATCGAGCCATGGATAGACTGGAAGTATTCAAGATTATCGCGCTGCAAGCGAGCAAGGGCGAACTGACCTTCCCCGCCAACGTCAAGGCCACCTTGAAGCTGCAGGAAGCGCTGGACGACCCTGATTGCCATATCGAAGCGGCCGCCCGCATGGTCATGGCCGAGCCGCTGCTGTCGGCGCGGGTCGTGGCATTGGCCAACTCGGCCGCCTACAACCGTTCCGGCAATGAAATCGCCAACGTGCGCGCGGCCGTCTCGCGCCTGGGCTTTGCTACATTAAAGTCGATGGTGGCGTCCGTCATCGTGCGCCAGCTGGGCAGCCAGATCACGGACCCGCAATTGCGCGCCAAGGCGGCCAAGCTGTGGGAACACACGGCCCACGTGGCCGCGCTGAGCCAGGTGATCGCGCGGAAAGTCACGCATGTGGACGTGGAAACGGCCATGTTCGCCGCCATCGTGCACGAAGTGGGCGGCTTTTATCTGCTGTCGCGCGCCGAGGAATATCCGGGTTTGCTGGACGACAATACCGAAGACTGGATCGAATATGGCGAAAAGCTGATCGGCCGTGGCGTGCTGCGCCAGCTGCAAGTGCCGGACCTGGTCTTGCAAGCCGTGGAAGGCATGTGGCACGGCGGCAGCACGTTCCCGCCCCGCACCCTGGGCGCGACCCTGGTGCTGGCCAACGACCTGTCGCCCGTCGGCTCGCCTTTGCACCCGCCGGAAAGCGCCGCGCGGCGCCAGGCGGCGGCGAAGATCGATTTCGGCATCGGTGGCAGCACCTTGCACACCATCCTCGAGGAATCGGCGGAAGAGATCGAATCTCTGGCGGCCGCCTTGCTGGTCTGAACGTTCTTCCTGAAACATCCCCGCCCTTGCCGCGGGGATTTTTTTGGCTCTGTCATCGGTAAGTAGGGGAAATGCCGGAATCTTCCTGTGGCCGTGCTGTCTGACTCTGCATACTCACTCTGCGGGAGCCAATCATGCGGCCAGCCGAATGGATCACCTTGATTGCGCAGTTTGTCCGGTTGAGTCGACGTCAGCGGCAAGCAGGCATTGCCCTGCTGCATGGCAACTCGCCACACGACGCGACCATCGCGCTGCTGGAAAGCGTGGCCCAGCCGCGATTGGCCTGTCCCACCTGCCATTCAGACCACTTGCGGGCAAAGGGGCGCTGACGCAGGCGCAGTTGCACCACTGTTTGTTGCCCATGATCGACAAGGATGTCTTGTTGGTCACCGACGGCCATGCCGCCTACCGGGCTTTTGCGAAGGAGGCTCGTATCAGCCACCAGGCCGTCAACTTGCGCGCCGGCATCCGCGTGCAGGGCGCCGCCCACGTACAGAACGTCAATGCCTATCACAGCCGTTTGCGACAATGGCTGGGGCCGTTTCACGGCGTGGCGACGCGCTACCTGCCGAACTACCTGGGATGGCGCTGGATACTCGACGCCAGGCGCATCCGTTCGCCGGAAACGCTGTTGAAAGCAACACTGGGCGCATTCCCACATCTGACGGTGACATAGCCATTTTTTTCGTCCGCATTTTGATCCCTCTTTCACCATGGCATACAATCGCCGGCCCGGCTATCCGCCGGATCGCTTTCCTCCTCTTACCCAAAGGATCTTATGCAGAAGCTGTTTTCTTCCCTTGCCTTGACTGCGCTGGCGTTTTCCGCCCAGGCCGCGACCGGTTTGCCCGTGGTGCAGGAAGCGCCCTTGCGCGCCCACCTGGCCTTCCTGTCCAACGATTTGCTGGAAGGCCGCGGCACGGGCCAACGCGGTGCCGACCTGACGGTTGCCTACCTGGAAACCCAGGCGCAGATGGCCGGCTTGAAACCCGTGCGCGGCAACAGCTACCGCCAGAGCGTGCAGATCGCCGGCGTGAAATCCTTGCCGCAAGATAGCAGCCTGCAGGCGGTGGCGGGGGGCAAGGCGGTGCCGCTGGCGTTCGGTCCGGACTGGGTCTGGGCCACGGGCGACTCCGTTGCCGCGCATACGTTCGATGCGCCGCTGGTCTTCGTCGGCTACGGCATCACGGCGCCGGAAGAGGGCTGGAACGATTTCAAGGGTGTCGATGTCAAAAACAAGATCGTTGTCATGATGGTCAACGACCCGCAGCCGACTGCTCTTGATCCGAACCGCTTTGCCGGCAAGGCGCTGACCTATTACGGCCGCTGGACCTACAAATTCGAGGAAGCCAGGCGCCAGGGTGCCGCTGGCGTATTGCTGATCCACACGAAGCCGTCGGCCTCGTACGACTGGAGCGTGGTGCAGAACAGCTGGAGCGGCAGCGAGCGCTTCCAGTTGGCCGAGCGCACGGCCGGTACGCCGCTGCAGGGCTGGATCGCGGAAGACGCGGCGCGCCGCCTGTTCGCGGCCGGCGGCCAGGACCTGGACGCCTTGCGCGCCCAGGCGGAAAGCAAGGACTTCAAGGCCGTCGCATTGAATGCCAGGTTGTCGGGCGAGATGAAGTCCGCCGTGCGCAAGGTGGAACAATTCAATATCGCTGGCATGGTGCCGGGTACGGATCCGGCATTGAAAGAGGAAGCCGTCATCTACAGCGGCCACTGGGACCACCTGGGCAAGCAAGGAGATACCGGAGATACGATCTACAACGGCGCCGTCGACAATGCCTCGGGCACGGCAGGCTTGCTGGCCATGGCGCAGGAAGCCGTCAAGCAACCTGCGAAGCGCACGCAGATCTTCCTGTGGGTGGCGGCCGAGGAACAGGGCTTGCTGGGCAGCGCCGCGTATGCGGCCGATCCGCTGTGGCCCTTGAACAAGACGGCGGCCGCGCTGAACCTCGATAGCTTGAACTTTGTTGGCGCCACGCACGACATCGGCGCGCAAGGCAGCGAGCGCACGGAGCTGGGCGCCATGGCGGCGGCAACCGCCAAAGCCATGGGCATGCATATCGCGCAAGCGCGTCCCGACCTGGCGGGCGGCTATTTCCGCAGCGACCATTTCAGCTTTGCCAAGGCGGGCGTGCCCGCGTTTTCCATCAATGGCGGACGCGAGTACATCAAGGACGTGGCAGCGTCGAAAGCCAAGGCGGCCGCCTATGGCCCCCGCTACCATCAAGTCACCGACGAGTACGATGCCAGCTGGGATCTGTCCGGCATGACGCAGCAGGCCCAGTTCACCTTGAACTTGGGCCTGGCCGTGGCCAACGCAGCCAAAATGCCGGCCTGGAAGGCGGGCGATGCGTTTGGCAAGGCGCGCGAGCAGGCTGCAAAGTAAGCCACGTAAACCAAGCACGGCCAGGTCGTCGCCAGGTCGCTTAGCCGGCGACCTGGATGACGACCTTGCCGAAGGCGCCGCGCGACAGGTGCTCATAGGCTTGCACGGCTTCCTCGAACGCATACATATGCTCGATCACGGGTTTGATATTGTGCTTGTCCAGGAACGGGTTCATGCGGTCGAACGAGGTGCGCGGTGCCACGGCGATGCCGCGTATCGTCGTCTGGCGGAAGATCAGCGGCATCAGTTTCAATGCCGTGGTCTGTCCCGTCAGGAAACCCACCTGTGCGATCACGCCGGCCGCCTTGGTGGCGGCAACGGACTGGTTCAGGCCATCGCCGCCGGCCACGTCGATGGTGATGTCGACGCCTTTGCCATCCGTCAACTCCAGCACCTTCTGTTCCCACTGCGGATACGTCCGGTAGTTGATGCCGTCTGTCACGCCCAGCGCCTTGATCCTGGCCAGGTTGGCATCGCTGCTGGACGTGGCGATCACGTGCGCGCCATGCGCCAGGGCGATCTGCGCGGCAAAGATCGATACGCCGCCCGTGCCTTGCACCAGCACCGTCTGTCCCGGCTGCAAGTTGCCCACATCCATCAGCGCATACCAGGCCGTGAGGGCGGCGATGGGCAGGGTGGCGGCCTCGGCGTCGCTCATCATGTCCGGTGCCCTGACGGCGCTGTCTTCATGGATGATCATGAATTCGGCCAGACCGCCTGGCAAGGGCGAACCGAAGCAATAGTCGGGCTCGTTGGGGCCTGGCGGGCCGTCGATCCAGCGTGAATACAGGTGCGAATTGACGCGCTCGCCCACCTTGAAACGGCTCACGCCTGCGCCCACGGCCACCACCACGCCGGCGGCGTCGGACACGGGAATCAGGGGCTTGGGCACCATGTGCGGCTCGTAGATGCCATCGACAATCGCCTTGTCGCGGAAGTTGAGCGAGACGGCGCCCACTTTTACCAGCAGCTCGCCCGCCTGCGGCACGGGCGTCGGCACCTCTGCCATCTGCAAATTGTTCAAGCCGAAATCCTGTAACAGCCATGCTTTCATGTTCTTCTCCAGTGAGCCATGCCGGGCAAGTGCCAGGCCGTGCAACGATGAAGACAGTGTAATTACATCCTCTGGCGAGAGTTAGGGGGTAAAAAGACGGGCACTGCATCCTGTCATTCCAGAATTGCTTATACTGGGCACGATTGCATTGAACACTTTTGAAATGGCGGTGACATGGAAGATCGTTTTGCAGGCATACGCGAGTTTGTCGCGGCCGTCGACGGCGGCAGTTTTACGGCGGCGGCGCAGGTGCTGGGCGTGACCGGCTCGGCGGTCGGCAAGAGCATTTCGCGGCTGGAAGCGCGCCTGGGCGTGCAGCTGCTGCACCGCACGACGCGCCGCATCGACCTGACGACGGAGGGGGAAGCATACCTGGGCAGTTGCCGGCGCGTGCTGGAAGAGCTGGAACAGTCCGAAGCCTGCCTGGCCACCGGCCACCAGCAGCCCGTCGGACGCCTGCGCATCGACTTGCCGACCACCTTTGGCCGGCGCCATATCCTGCCAGCCCTGCTGGCGCTGGGCGAGCGCCATCCCCGGCTGGACCTGTCCATTTCCCTGCGCGACAGGGCGGTGGACATGGTGGGCGAAGGCATCGATATCGCCGTGCGCATCGGTAAGCTGGGCAACCATGCGGACCTGGTGGCCCGCCACTTGGGCGAGCAGCATCTGGTGATCTGCGCTTCGCCCGCGTATTTGCAGCGGCGCGGCACGCCCTTGACGCGCGCGGACCTGGCCAGTCACGCTTGCCTGGCCGGCTGGCGCCGTGGCAACCGGCCGGCATGGCTGTTAAGAAATGAATTGGGAGAAACCGCGCTGCAGGAAATCCATGCCCGGCATGAACTGGCCGATGGCGATGCCTTGCTGCAGGCTTGCGTGAGCGGCAGCGGCCTGGCGCAGCTGCCGACCTGGCTGGCAGGCGAGGCCTTGCGTAGCGGCGCCTTGCTGCCCGTCTTGCCCGACATTGCCGGCGCCGCCATGCCCATCCACGTGCTGTGGCAGAAAACCTGGCATATGCCACCCAAGGTCAGGGTCACGGTCGATGAACTGCTGCGCCTGGCCGCGGCCGACAGCGCCGTCTTCGCGGCCGCTGCTTAGTTCACGCCCGGTCAGGCTAGCCGCTCCAGGCGCCGCTGCGTGTGCCGGTACTTGCTCCACACAATCAGCATCAGCAGCGGCATGGCGCCGCCCACCATGCACAGGGCGGGCCAGCCGCCGGCGGCAAAGCTGGCGCTGGCCAGGGCCGAGCCTGCCGACGCGCCGATGAAGCCGCCCGCGATGAACACGGTGGTCACCCTTGCGCGCGCATGTGGCGCCAATTTATAGATGATGGACTGGTGCGTCACTTGCAAGCCCATCACGCCCATGTCCAGCAGGACGATGCCGATCAGCAGCAGCACCAGCGAATTGGCGCCAAAGCCGATCAGGGCCCAGCCTGCGATCGAGGCCACGGCCAGCAGCCACATGGCCTGGCGCGCGTAGCCGCGGTCGGCCATGCGGCCCGCCGTGTTGGCGGCAAAGGCGCCCGTCGCGCCCGCCAGGCCGAACAGGCCGATCTGCATTTCCGAGTAGTGATATGGCGCGCCGCTGAGCAGGAAAGTCAGGCCCGTCCAGAACACGCTGAAAGTACCCAGGCCCAGGCCCGAGAACAGGGCGCGCTGGCGCAGCAACGGTTCCTGGCGGATGATGTCGGCCAAGGAGGCCAGCAATTTTCCGTATTGCAGCTTGCCACGCGGCGCCTCGTTCGGCAGGATGCGGCGCAGCATGAGGAGCAGGGCGGCCACGACGATGGCGGCCAGCACGTAGACGGTGCGCCAGCCGCCGCTGATCTGCGACACGGTGCCGGAGACTGTGCGCGCCAGCAAGATGCCCAGCAACAAGCCCGTCATGACGGTGCCCACCATACGGCCCCGGCTGTGATCGGGCGCATACGAGGCCACCATGGCCGTCACTACCATCAGGGCGCTGGACGTGATGCCCATCAGCACGCTGGCGATGGCGAAGACGATGATGTTCTGGCTGGTGGCGGCCAGCAGCAGCGCGGCTATCTTGGCGATCAGCATCCACGTCAGCAACTGGCGGCGGTTCAGCACGTCGCTGAGCGGGACCAGGAACACGATGCCCAGCACATAGCCGATCTGCGTGGCCGTGACCAGGTAGCCGGCCTGCGGCACGCTGACGCCAAACGAGGCGGCCAGCATGGAGGTGAGCGGCTGCACATAGTAGAGGCTGGCGACGAGCACGCCGGCGGACAGGGCGAACAACAGGATGCGGGTGGACGTCAGCAGGGTACTGGCGTCGACGGAGGACGGTGCGGATTTCATGCGCTGACAACTTTCTTCGAGTGATGCTTTTGGATGAGCATGATAGCGGGGCTGCGCATTTCTTGCCGGGCAGGCAAAAAAATCCCGGCGATCGTTGCCGACGGCCGGGAAAAGGGTATAGGGGGATATACCGAGGGAGGAAAGTTAAAACGTGTTCTAAACTTACTGCGCGTCGTTAGTCGCGGCCTGCGATGCTCACTGTGCATCCGCACAGTTCCGCGTCTCGTCCACAACTCACTTCCGCTCGCGACAGTTTAGAAAACGTTTTTATGACCGCTTGCCAGCTCCGCATGCACCTGCGCCGTGATTTCATACGAGCGCAAGCGGTGCTGGTGCTCGAAGATCTGCGAAGTGATCATCAGTTCGTCGGCGCCTGTTTCGGCGATGAAGGCGGCCATCTTCGCCTTGACCGTGTCCGGTGCGCCGATGGCCGTGCACGACAGCACGGAATCGAGCATGGCGCGTTCCTGCGGACCCAATTGCTCGAGGTAGCCGGGCACGGGCGGCTGCAAGCGCGACGGGCGTCCCGTGCGCAAATTGACGAACGCCTGCTGCATCGACGTGGCGCGCAGGTGCGCCTCGGCATCCGTATCGGCGGCAAACACGTTAAAGCCCAGCATCACGTACGGTTTCGCCAATTGTTTTGACGGCTTGAAATGTTCGCGGTAATAGGCCACGGCTTGCATCATCATTTGCGGCGCGAAGTGCGAGGCGAACGCATACGGCAAGCCCAGGTGGGCGGCCAGCTGGGCGCCGAACAGGCTCGAACCGAGTATCCACACGGGCACTTTCGCGCCCTTGCCGGGCACGGCCAGCACGCGCTGGCGCGGCTCGTCGGACATATAGTCGATCAATTCCAGCACGTCCTGCGGGAATTGCTCCGCGTCGGACTGCAGGTCGCGGCGCAGGGCGCGCGCCGTCGTCTGGTCGGAGCCGGGCGCGCGGCCCAGGCCCAGGTCGATGCGACCCGGATGCAGCGCTTCCAGGGTGCCGAACTGTTCCGCGATCACCAGCGGCGAGTGGTTCGGCAGCATCACGCCGCCCGCGCCCACGCGGATGGTGTTCGTGCCGGCCGCCACATGGGCGATGACGACGGCCGTGGCGGCGCTGGCGATGCCGGGCATGCCGTGGTGTTCGGCCAGCCAGTAGCGGTTGTAGCCCCAGCGTTCGCCGTGCTGCGCCAGGTCGAGCGTGTTCTTGAACGACTGGCTGGCGTCGCTGCCTTCGGCGATGGGGGCCAGGTCGAGTATGGAAAATGGAATCATGGTAGCGATATCGGGACGTGGTGGAAAATCACAATGGACGATTTGTCTATCCCCTGACGATAATAGGGTCGGCCTTGAACGCGGCAGGGAAGACGGCTGGACACATGATAATGCGAATCGGGAATTTGCGTACTGATCGGTAAAAAACTCGTGCCGATTGGAGATCGGTGCTGCCGCAACTGCCGGAATCGCCGCAAACTCTGGAACTTTCCTTGCGAGTACCAGTCTTAAGAACTCGTGTCTTAAGATTGTGAAACGTCATGTACTGCAAGCAACTCGTCAAGCCCGACGGGCGCCAGCTGACCCTTTACAGCCGGCGTCCCATCGTCGCTGGTCTTGCACCGAGTCCTTTCCCCCAGCCGCAGGGAGCCAATCCGCACTTGCGCTGGCACCCCTTGCGCGGCGAGTGGGTCGCGTACGCGGCTTATCGCCAGGGCCGCACTTTCCTGCCGCCACCCCAGTACAACCCGCTGGCGCCCACGCGCGACCCTGCCCATCCGACGGAACTGCCTGCCGGCGACTACGATATCGCCGTCTTCGACAACCGCTTTCCCACCCTGGCGCTGGACGCCCACGATCCGCCCGACCTGACGGTGGCCACAGCGCCGGCCGCCGGCCATTGCGAAGTGGTGGTGTTCGCCCAGGATGCCGGCGCCTCGCTGGGCACCTTGCCCGTCAGTCACATCGTCCTGCTGCTGCAAGCGTGGGCCGCGCGCACGCAGGAACTGGCCAGCCGGCCCGGCATCGCCTACGTGCTGCCGTTCGAAAACCGTGGCGCGGAAGTGGGCGTGACCCTGCACCACCCGCACGGCCAGATCTATGCCTATCCCTTCGTTCCGCCCGTGCCGGCGCGCATGCTGGAGCAGGAGCGCGCGTATTTTGCCGGCCATGGCCAGGCCTTGCTGGTGGACATGGCGCGCCAGGAGGCGGACGCTGGCACGCGATTGCTGTACCTGGGACCGGAAGCCATCGCCTTTGTTCCCGCCTGCGCCCGCTATCCGTATGAAGCGTGGGTGATGCCGCGGCGGCAGACGGACAGCTTTGCGGCCCTGTCGGCGGAGCAGCGCGAGGACCTGGCGCGCGCCCTGAAAACCGTGCTGCTGAAATACGACGGCCTGTGGCAGCGCGAAATGCCCTACCTGATGGCCTGGTACCAGGCGCCGACCGATGGCCGCGCGCATCCGGAAACGCAGTTGCACGCGCAGTTCTACCCGCCGTACCGCACGCGCGAACGGCTCAAATACCTGGCCGGCACGGAGCTGGCCGCCGGCATGTACGCCATGGATGCCTTGCCCGAGGAGTCGGCGCGGCAGTTGCAGCAAGTGCGCGTGGCATGGGAAATGTCAGAGGAAATCGCATGAATTGGAATGTGGAACTGGAAATTGCCCATAAACTGGCGCAGATGCGCGGCTGGCTGGAACAGGAAAGGGCGGGCGCGCTGCGCTTGCGCGGCATGGACTGGTTCGCCTGGGCCACGGCGGGCGCGTCCTGCGGCTCAGGCCAGTCGGCCGAGTGCGGCTGCGCCGAGGTCCTCGTCACGCGCGATGCGGCCTACATCCTGACCGATGCGGCCGAGGCGCAGCGGCTGCGCCACGAAGAGGTGCGCGGCGGCTGGACGTGGCAGGTGACGCCGTGGATGCAGCCCCGGCTGGCCGAGTTGCGCGAGCATTTCGTGCAGCATGCGGCAGGCGGGCGGCCCGTGCTGAGCGACCGGCCGGGCCTGCATGAGCGCTGCCTGCCGGCCGCCTTGCGCGAAGAGCGCTTGCCCCTGCTGGCTTCGGAACAGGCGCGCTACCGCGAAGTGGGAGGCCTGGCCGCCGCGGCCGCCAGCGAAGCGCTGCGCGCCGCGCGTCCGGACTGGAGCGAGCAGGAGCTGGCCGGCGCCTGCGCCCGCGCCCTGTGGTCGCGCGGCCTGCACGCCGTGTACGTGCTGGCGGCGGGCGCCGAACGCTTCGAGCGCTACCGGCGCGCGCCGCCGGCCGCCTCGCCGCTGGGCGAGCGGGCCGTGCTGGCGCTGTGCGCGCAGCGCTTCGGCCTGTGCGCCAGCCTGAGCCGCCAGCGCCGCTTCCGCCCCGCGCGCGACGGCATGGGCGAAGCGGACGCGGCCATCCTGGCGCTGGAAGCGGTGGCGCTCGATGCCTGCGCGGTGGGGCATGCGCTGAGCATGGTGTATCACGCGCTCGACAGCGCCTATGCGTATGCGGGCCAGCCCGATACGGTGCAGGAATTCCGGCAGGGCGGCATCGCCGGCTACCGCTCGCCCGAAGTGGCGGCCGGCGCGCACACGGAAATCGCCCTGAAGGATGGCATGGCCCTGGCCTTCCATCCCAGCTTGCCCGGCAGCATGGTGGAAGACACTTTCGTGCTCAGCGGCGGGCGCCTGCACAACCTGACCTGCGACCCGGACTGGCCGGCGGCAACGGTGCAGGGACGGCTGCGTCCGCTGACCCTGGAGTTGCCATGATCACTCCCGACGCGTATTTCGGCGCCGTTCCCGTGGTGGCGGCCTCTGCGCCCGGCAGGGTCAACCTGCTGGGCGAGCACACGGACTATAACGATGGCTACATGCTGCCGTGCGCCACGCCGCAACGCACGCGCGTGATGCTGGCGCTGGCCGCCGATGGTCACCATCAGTTCTATTCGGCGACCCTTGACGAACTCGTGCGTTTCGAGCGCCAGAGCGCCGCGCCGCCCGGTTTCGGCCGCTACCTGGAAGGCTGCATCCGCCTGCTCGAGGAGCGCGGCGTGGCCGTGCCGGCCGTGCGCGCCCATATTGATTCAGACGTGCCGCCGGGCGCCGGCCTGTCGAGCAGCGCGGCGCTCGAGATCGCCATGCTGCGCGCGCTGCGCCAGCTGCTGGGACTGCAGATTGACGACGTGTCGCTGGCGCTGATGGGGCAGCAGGCGGAAATCCGCTACGCGCAAGTCAATTGCGGCGTGATGGACCAGATGGCGTCCAGCCTGGCCGACGAGCGCCACATGTTGCTGCTCGATGCGCGCACCCTGCGCCATGAACTGCTGGCGTTGCCGCACGACAGCGAGGTGCTGGTGATCGACAGCGGCGTGCCGCGCACCCTGGCCGGCAGCGCGTACAACGTGCGGCGCGCCGAATGCGAACAGGCGGCGCGCCTGCTGGGCGTGGCTGCGCTGCGCGACGTGCGCGAACCGTCCGTGGTGGAAGGCTTGCCCGAGCCGTACCGCCGCCGCGCGCGCCACGTGGTCAGCGAAAACCTGCGCGTGCTGCAAGCGTGCGGCCAGCATGGTCCCGTGCTGTTCGGCCAGTTGATGACGCTGTCGCACGCCAGCCTGCGCGACGACTACGAAGTGTCGCTGCCGGTGCTCGATACCTTGGTGGCGCTGCTGTCGGCGCAGTCCGCCGTGTATGGCGCGCGCCTGACGGGCGCCGGTTTTGGCGGCGCCTGCGTGGCCCTGTGCCGCAAGCAGTGCGCGGCTAGCACGGGGCGCACGGTGGTACAGCGCTTTAACACGGAAGGACACAGTGCACGCATGGTGGTTCCCTTGAATTGAGCATGGTTTGATCTTGCTCATGCGTGATAAAGCACGCCTTTTTCTTTGGAACTTGGCCCGTGCCGCATGCCTCCAATTGGCATGCTCAATGACTCTCTCCCCCCACCCCATACGGACGGCCAGGCCGGAACCGCCCCGCCTGAAGCGGGCGGCTTTGCGTATCCCCGGCCGCAGATGGTGCGCGAAAACTGGCAGTCGTTGAACGGCGCCTGGCGTTTTACCTTCGACAATGAACGGCGCTACCGGCTGCCCGATGGCGGCATCGACTGGACGCACGAGATCATCGTGCCGTTCCCGCCCGAGTCGCAGGCCAGCGGCGTCGGCGACCGGGGCTTCCACCGCGTTTGCTGGTACCAGCGCGAGTTCCTGCTGCAGCCGGGCGGCCCCTGCGTGCTGCTGCATTTCGGTGCCGTCGACTACCATGCGAAGGTGTGGCTGAACGGTCATGTGGTGGCCGACCACGAGGGCGGACATACGCCGTTTGTCGCCCACATCAGCCATGCCCTGCTGCCCGACGGGCCGCAAGTGCTGACGGTGCGCGTCGAGGACGACCCGCACGACCTGGCCAAGCCGCGCGGCAAGCAGGACTGGCAGCTGCTGCCCCATTCCATCTGGTATCCGCGCACCACGGGTATCTGGCAAAGCGTGTGGATAGAGCGCGTGGCGTCCACCTACATCGGCAAGCTGCGCTGGACGCCCGTGTTCGAGGGCTACGAGATCGGCTGCGACGTGTTCGCCATGGGCGACCTGCAGGACGACCTCACGGTGGGCGTGCGCATCTGGCATGGCGACAACCTGCTGGCCGACGACCAGTATAAATTGATCGAAAACGAGGCGAGCCGCAAGATCGCCCTGTCCGACCCCGGCATCGACGATTCGCGCAACGAACTGCTGTGGAGTCCCGAAAGGCCCATCCTGCTCGATGCCGAAGTGACCTTGTGGCATGGCGATGAGCTGCTCGACACGGTCAAGTCGTACACGGCGCTGCGCTCGGTGGCCATCAACCGCGACCGCTTCATGCTCAATGGCCGGCCGTATCCGCTGCGCCTCGTGCTCGACCAGGGTTACTGGCCCGACACCCTGCTGGCGGCGCCTTCCGACGACGCCCTGCGGCGCGACGTGGAACTGGCCAAGGCCCTGGGTTTCAACGGCGTGCGCAAGCACCAGAAGATCGAAGATCCGCGCTACCTGTACTGGGCCGACCGCCTGGGCTTGCTGGTATGGGAAGAAATGCCATCGACCTACCGCTTTTCCAGCAAGGCCATCACGCGCATGGTGCGCGAATGGACGGACGTGATCGAGCGCGACTATAGCCACCCGTGCATCCTCGTCTGGGTGCCGTTCAATGAATCGTGGGGCGTGCCCAACCTGACGGCCATCCAGGCCCACCGCAACGCCGTCGAAGCGCTGTACCACCTGACGCGCACGCTCGACCCCACGCGGCCCGTGATCGGCAACGACGGCTGGGAAGCGTCGGCCACCGACATCCTCGGCATCCACGATTACGACTGCGATCCGGAGCGGCTGCAGGCGCGCTACGCGATCAGCGACTCGGCCCGCACGACCCTGTTCGACCAGCGCCGGCCCGGCGGGCGCATCCTCACGCTCGACGGCTTTCCGCACCGGGGCCAGCCCATCGTCCTCACGGAATTCGGCGGCATCGCCTTTGACAGGGAACAGGGCGAATCGGCGGAAACCTGGGGCTATGCGCGCGTGGGCAACGAGGCGGCCTTCCTCGACATTTACCGGCGCCTGATGAACGTCGTCAACACGGCGCAGATGTTCAGCGGCTTTTGCTACACGCAGTTTGCCGACACCTTCCAGGAAGCCAATGGCCTGCTGACGGCGGACCGAACGCCGAAGGCCGCGCTGGAGCTGCTCAGCGCGGCCACCCGCAATATCCGGCTCAATTGAACGCAAGCCGGACCCGGCAAGTTTCATCTGCTTACTACATCAAGAGAGGCTGGCATGGCCGATACCGATGGCGCGGCAGCGCCGTTCCTTACCTACTGGCAGGCGGGCTACGAGGGCGCCGACCACGTCACCCATGGCGGCCATGCGCTGGACATGAACCGCGCCACGGGCCACCTGGACAGGGTGCGCGCGGACTACCTGCTGCTGCGCCAGTTCGGCATCCGCAGCGTGCGCGAAAGCATAGGCTGGCGCCTGGCCGAGCGCGATGGCCAGTTCGACTTTTCCTTCATCGAAGAGCGCGCCGCCGTGGCGCAGGAACTGGGCCTGCAGATCAACTGGACCTTCTGCCATTACGGCTGGCCGCCCGAGGTCGATCTGTTCTCGTCCGACTTCGTGCCGCGCTTTGCCCGCTATTGCCGGGCGGCGGCGCAGTTCCTCGCGCCGTATGCGGGCAGTGCGCCCGTGTATTCGCCCATCAATGAAATCTCGTTTACCAGCTGGGGCTTGTCCGTGCACATGTTCCAGTGCCTGAATATGTACCGGCCCGATGCGGGCGAGGAAGGCAAGCGGCAGCTGGTGCGGGCCACCGTGGCGGGCTGCGACGCCATCCGCGCCGTCAGCCCGCAGGCGCGCTTCTTGCAATGCGATCCCCTGATCCATGTGATCGCGCCGCCCGGACGCACGGACTGGGTCGGACAGGCTGCCGCCTGGCGCGCTTCGCAGTTCGAAGCGTGGGACATGCTGTGCGGCCGGCAAGCGCCGGAACTGGGCGGCGCGCCCCGTTACCTGGACTTGATCGGCTTGAACTATTACCACAGCAACCAGTGGGAAAGCGGCAGCAATTTGCGCCTGTGGTGGCACCTGGGCGAACCGCGCCGCATGCCCCTGCACCAGCTGCTGCTGGAAATGCAGGCGCGCTACCAGCGGCCCCTGCTGCTGGCGGAAACGAGCCACGTGGGCAGCGGGCGCGGCGCGTGGATACGCGAGGTGGCCGCCGAGGCGGCGCTTGCCGTCCAGCATGGCGCCGCGCTGCGCGGCATCTGCATCTATCCCGTCATCGACCGGCCCGACTGGGACGATGCCAGCCACTGGCACCGCAGCGGCCTGTGGGATGTCGGCCTGGAAGGCGAGGGGGAAGAGCGGTTGCGGCGCATCCTCGTGCCCCCTTACGCGGCGGCACTACGGCAGGCGCAGCGCCTGACCGGACAACTTTGTTCAACGTTTGCCCTGGCGGGGCAGAAAGGAACTGGCATGCGAACCATCATCGTTTTTTCCCATTTGCGCTGGAATTTCGTGTATCAGCGTCCGCAACAGCTGCTGTCGCGGCTGGCGCAGTTCTACCGCGTGGTCTTCGTCGAGGAACCCGTCTGGCACGATGGGCCGGGCACGCTGGAACTGTCCACGCCGGCGCCGAACGTGACCGTGTGCCAGCCCCGCACGGCCGTGCAGGCGCCCGGCTTTCACGACGACCAACTGGCCGTGCTGCAGCCCCTGCTGAGCCAGATCACGCCTGCCGACGACCCCATCGTATGGTTCTATACCCCGATGGCGCTGCCGCTGCTGCCGGCCCTGCATGCGGGCCTGGTCGTGTATGACTGCATGGATGAACTGGCCGCATTCAGGAATGCGCCGCGCCAGTTGCTGCAGCGCGAGACGGCCTTGCTGGCGCGCGCCGACCTCGTGTTCGCCGGCGGCCCCAGCCTGTTCGAGGCGAAGCGCACGCGCCACGCCAACGTCCATTGCTTCGCCAGCAGTGTCGACACCGTGCACTTCGAACAGGCGCTGGACCGCCACAACGGCCATCCCGCGCAAGCGGAGATCGGCCGGCCCAGGCTGGGATATTACGGCTTGATCGACGAGCGTTTCGAGCCGGCCCTGGTGGCGGCGCTGGCCGACGCCCATCCCGAGTGGCAAATCGTGCTGGTCGGCCCCATCCTCAAGATCGATCCGGCCAGCCTGCCGCAGCGGCAGAACATCCATTATCTGGGCCAGCAGCCTTACCAGGCGCTGCCGCACTTCCTGGCCGGCTGGGACGTCTGCCTGCTGCCCTTCGCCAGCAATGAGGCGACCCGCTTCATCAGTCCGACCAAGGTGCTCGAATACATGGCGGCGCAGCTGCCCATCGTCAGCACCCCGATCGCCGATGTGGCCGTGCCGTATGGCGACATCGTGGCGATCGCCGACACGCCGGAAGCCTTTGTCGCCGCCTGCGAGGCGGCGCTGGCCGCGACGCCGGAACAGCGCGCGGCCATGGCCGCCAGCATGCGCGCCATCGTCGATGCCACCTCCTGGGATGCCACGGTGGAGCAGATGCGCCATTTGCTCGACACGACGCCGCCGGGGCAGGGCGTCCGCCAGGCGGTGCCCGCCGCCGGCGCGGCGCAAGCCGCCGCACCTGGCGCCGACGTCAACCTCTTGCGCCCCCCGGGCGCGCCGCAAGCCGTGGCCTGCGCCATCATCGGCGCCGGCCCGACGGGCTTGAGCGCCGCCTATCACCTGGGTGCCGATACCTTGTTGCTGGACAAAAATGCCGCCGTGGGCGGCTGGTGCCGCTCCATCCAGGAGCGGGGATTTACCTTCGATCATGCGGGCCACATCATGTTTTCCAACGACGACTATGTGCTCGACATGTACCGCACCTTGCTGGGCACCAACCTGCACTGGCAAAACCGCGAAGCCTGGGTGTACAGCAAGCAGGTCTACACGCGCTATCCATTCCAGGGAGCGTTGTACGGCTTGCCGCCGGCCGTCATCAAGGAGTGCATCGTCGGTGCCATCGAGGCGCGCTATGGCAAGGCGCCGGCCGCCCCGGGCCAGGCAGCGGCCGCGGCCTGCGCCGTGGAAGACTGTTGCGCCGATGGGGGCACGGGGCTGGAGCAGGTGCACGATGCCGTGGCGGCGCCGGCCCAAGCACAAGCCCAGAGCGCGCCCAATTTCGAGCAATTCATCCATCAGGTGTGGGGCAGCGGCATCGCCCGCCATTTCGCCATTCCCTACAACAAGAAATTGTGGACCGTCCCCCTGTCCGAGATGGAAACGTCGTGGCTGGGCGGGCGCGTGCCCTTGCCGAACCTGGACGAAATCATCGAGGGCGCGCTTGAACCGGTGGCCAAGCCGATGGGCCCGAACGCGCGCTTCGGCTATCCTTTGCAGGGCGGTTTCCAGGCCTTGATGTCGGGCTTCCTGCGGCACCTGCAAGGCAAGCTGGAATTGAATGCCGATGTGGTGCAGGTCTTGCCACGGCAGCACGTGATCGTGCTGGGCGATGGCCGCCGCTTCCGCTACCAGCACTTGCTCAGCACCATGCCCTTGCCGCAGCTGGTGCGCCTGATCGGCGAACAGGCGCCGCCACAAGTGCGGGCGGCGGCGAGCGCCTTGCGGCATATTTCCGTGCGCTGCGTCAACCTGGGCGTGGCGCGCGAAAACATCAGCGAGAAACACTGGATTTACTATCCGGAAGAGACGATATTTCACCGCATTTTCCTGCAAGGTAACGCCAGTCCCCATTGCAACGCGCCGGGCGGTTTCGGCCTGACGTGCGAGATCAGTTACTCGCCCTGGAAACCGTTGCCGCTCGATGGACAGGCCCTGATCGACCGCTGCGTGGCCGATTGCATCGCGGTGGGCTTGCTGCGCGACGATGACCGCCTGCTGGCGGCCAACCAGGTGGACATGCCCTACGCCTACGTGGTGTACGACCATGCGCGGGCTGCCAATGTGGCGCTGGTGAAGGCATGGCTGTCCACGCAGGATATCGTGCTGGCGGGACGCTACAGCGAGTGGGAATACTACAATTCCGACCATGCCTTCCTGGCCGGGAAAAAAGCGGCGGAACTGATCGCCGGGCTGGCCGCCAGCCAGCGCAAGATGGGCATGGTGGAATAGGTGCTTGCGCCGGGAGCACAGGAAGGCGCTCCCGGCGCGGAACAGACACGATGAGCACGACGGGCATGGGGAACGATGAAGATGGGGGACTAGCAACAGGAACAGGAACAGGAACAGGAACAGGAACAGGAACAGGAAGCCAACAGGCAACAGGCAACAGGCAACAGGCAACAGGCAACAGGCAACAGGCAACAGGCAACAGGCAACAGGCAACAGGCAAGGCAGATGGGATTTGCCTTGCCTGTTGCCGGGCTTCGGTGGCGTAGCTGGCGCTGGCGCTCGGCGCTCTGCATGCCAGCGGTCAGGCGTTATCGTTGCATGCGGGCGCTGTCTCTTTAATAGCGCTGCAGCAAGCCGTTGACCACCTTGACATGATCGCCGATCTGATAGCTGGGCTGGGAGTTTTGCATGAGGGTGCGTGTGCTGCCGTCGTCCAGGCGCAGGGTGACCCGGTATTGCGTGTTGCCCGAAGTGCTGCCCGCCGTGCCGGAACTGCCTGATTGCATGTCGCTGCTGCTCTGATCCATGCCGCGCGATACCGGCTCGATCGATTGCACCGTGGCGGAGGCGATGCTCACGCCCGTTTGGCTGCCATCCATGTTCATGGCGTTGTTGGCCGTGGAGGTGCGCGTGTCGGCGCTGCCTGTGCCTGCGGTGCCGCTGCTGCTCGTGCTGGTGTCGCTCATGGTGCTGCTGCCGGTCCCGGCTGTATTGCTGTAGCTTTCACCGCTGCGGCCATTCGTGCTGCTCATGCTGTTGCTGTTCGGATTGGAACTGCAGGCGGCCAGCGTACACAGCAGGCCGGCCAGCGCCATGGTTTCTTTTGCTCTCATCTTCTTCTCCTCTTGGTCTGACAAAGTGTTAACCCCGTTTCCAGGGTGCGGCGGAGGTCAGCGTCAATGGCGCATGCCAGGAATGCCAGACATGGCCGCAACTACTGCTAAGTAATCCTCAGGAAAATATTGTCAATTTATGACAAACAGAACCGGATGCTATGCAAGGCGCCAGCTGCGACGCAGTGCGAGCACTGCTAGCAGTTGGCAAGCCTCGTCGGCCACCTTGCAGAGCGCCGGTAATGGAAGTCAGAAATCACAATAATTTAATGGGGGTTACTTGGTAAGAGCGCGGGGCGGGGAGGATGTTCGGTCCTTGTTATTTCACATTGAGGTACATCAAGCGCTTCGATTGTCGAGCTTGGTATAAAAGACATTCCTGCGCAGGGCGAGTACGGCGTTCGCGCTTTCCCCTTGTGTTTTCCCTTGTTTTCCGTTGCCTATCTCAGGAGAATAAATGTCTGCCGATTCCCGTAGCGTCAAGCTGATCAATGAGCTGGTGACTGCCGTGTACGGCGCCCCGGGCGCGGCGGGCGGCGCGCGCGCCCGCCATGCGCTGACTCAGGCCCTGCATGCCTTGACGAGGCTGTCGCGGTCGGAACAGTTGATGGAGATGCGGCGCGATGCGGCGCGCGCGGCGGGAGCGGCCGGCCGGCGGGAGATGCGTACGGCCCTGCGTCGCGTTGCGAGCCGGGCGGCGGCCGGCCAAAGGCAGTTGCCGCTGGCACTCGGTGCCGGCGATGACGCCGCGCCGTGATCAGCCCTGCTGTTTTTTCAGTGCGGCAGCGGCCATGCCCGGCCAGCAAAAGTACAGTGGCAGCACGACGGCCGTGGCGGCCGTGATATCGACCACCCAGTCGCTGACGGCGCCATGGCGGTACGGCAGGAAACTCTGGATGAATTCGTCCAGCGCACCCATGGCCGCCACCATCAGCACCGACAGCAGCGCGCGGCGCGCCATGCCGCCGCCCGTGCCGCTGAACAGGATCAGGGCCAGCACGCCATAGCCGAAGGAATGCAGCACGCCGCCCGACGCATATTGGCCCACGTCCGCGCGCACGCCGGGGATGTCGCCGATCAGGATGACCAGGGCATACAGCAGCAGCGCGGTGCGGTAGCGCAAGCGTTCGTAGCGGTCGGCAAAACAAAGTTCAAGCAAGGGTGCAGGCATGATGCGTCAGGTCAGATGAAAAGGCAGTTACCATATCATGGGCATGGCGGCTCACCATGTTTTTGCGCAAGAGCTTGCCGCGCGGGCAAAAAAAGGCCCGCGGGGGCGCGGGCCAAAAACCCAAATAAAAAGGGCCAAGAGTTGAGAGTTGCTCGGTGCTCACCATGTCGCGCGCCTTGCCGGCGCCCGCCACAGTCACGAAAGGGGAGTGGTGTGCCATCGCGGCACACCTGTCTGTAGTCAGGCATATCGGTTGCCTGTACAGCAGATGAAGCAAGTATAGGGGGCGAAAATGACGGCCTGATGACACGCCGCAACATTTTTATGCGATATGCGGAATGACGGGGAAGATTGCTCGTCATGGCAAGAATGTCCATGTTTCAGCCGTGATGGCAAAAAAAAAGCCCGCTGGTGAAAGCGGGCTTAAAACTATTTTCTTGGAGGAGAATAGTGGAGACAGGTGCATTATGCTGCGTCGCACGATATGTGTCTAATGGTCTTTTTAGATATCCATTATCGTTTTTTGATATAACTGCCTCGTCCTGCCCTCAATCCTTCACGGCCACCGTGTAGTTGAGCGCCATGCGCCCGCCATCGACATAGATGGTCTGGCCCGTCATGTAGGTGGCGTCGTCGCTGGCCAGGAAGGCGGCGATGCCGGCCACTTCTTCCGGTTCGCCGCAGCGGCCCAGCGGCGTGCGCGACAAAATCGTGTGGCGCGCTTGCGGGCTGGACAACACAGCCTGCTTGGCCAGCTCCGTCAGGATGGTGCCCGGGCCGATGCCGTTCACGCGCACGCCGTGCGATGCCAGGTTCAGGGCCATGACCTTGGTCAGCTGGTTGATGGCACCCTTCGACACCACGTACGGTACCTGGTTCGGGATCGCCAGTTCCGCATTCACGCTGGACATATTGATGATGCAGCCGCTGTTGCGCTTGACCATCTCGCGCGCCACGGCCTGGCCGCACAGGAACATCGACTTCAGGTTGATGCGCATGACCCGGTCGAAATCGTCTTCGCACACGTCGAGGAAATCGGCCGCGTGCGTGACGCCCGCGTTGTTGACGAGGATATCGATGTGGCCGAACTGCGCCAGGGTTTCCTTCAGCATGGCGTCGACGTCCGCCTTCTGGCTGACGTCGGCGCAAAAGAAGCGCGCTTGCGGGCCCAGGGCGGCGGCCGCTTGCGCGCCTTCTTCCTTGATGTCGACCAGCATCACTTGCGCCCCTTCGGCGATCAGGCGGGTGGCGCAAGCCAGGCCGATGCCTTGCGTGGCGCCCGTGACGATGGCGGTTTTATTGATCAGTTTCATGAGTGCTCCTCGGCGGGTAATAGGGGGCGCTGCCCAGCCACGGACTTGCGCGGCAATGGGCAGATTTTAATCCCTGGGCAGGAATCAGAGGAGGATGGGTTCGTTCGGCAACTGATTGCCGCGCGTGCCATCGGCAGGGAAGTGGCTTTGCAGCAAGGTATTCAGCTGCGCCAGGGCTTCCAGGGTGCTGTCATGGAAGTTGCCTTCCTTGAATCCCCTGGTCATGGTGCGGCACACGGCTTGCCATTGCTCCGGCGTGACGCGGCGGCCAACGTTGCGGTCGGCCACGATATCGACCTGGTGCTCGGCCAGGTTGATGTAGATGAGCACGCCAACGTTGTCTTCCGTATCCCACACGCCATACTGGGCGAACAGTTCGCGCGCCCGCTCGCGGTTGCTCACGCCCTGGTAAGCCATGCCCGGCGTCAGGGCCGCCTCGACGATCAGGCGCACTTCCGCACGGTGCAGCGTTTCACCGTCGGCAATCGCCGTCTCGATGGCTTTCAAGGTACGTTCCGGAAACGCCTGGCGCGCCGTCGCCGGCGTGCCCCGCAAATGCTTCAATGCCCGTCCGCAGCGCTGGCCGAATGTCAGATGTTTCGTCATTACCAATCTCCCGAGGCGCCGCCGCCGTCAAATCCGCCGCCGCCGCCACCGAAACCACCGCCGCCACCGCCACCGCCGAAGCCGCCGCCACCGCCGCCGAAGCCGCCGCCACCGCGGTTGTTCAGCGCCTGGTTCAAAATACTGCCCAGCACGACGCCGGTGGCGCCGCTGGACCAGTTGCTGCCGCGCTGCAGCCGCGTCGGCCCGCCACGCGAGCGGAACAGGGTCAGCACGACGAGGAAGCCGAAGAACAGCAGCGGCAGCCAGAAGCTCATGCCGCCCGCTTCCACCGTGGCCGGCGCTTTCTGCTGGACCGGGGCAGGGAATTGCTCCTGGTTCAGCAGGGTGGCAATGGCGCCGATGCCGGCGACCAGGCCGCCGTAATAGTCATTCTGCTTGAAATGGGGGGCGATCACGTCTTGCAGGATGCGTTTCGATTGCGCATCCGTCAACACGCCCTGCACGCCGCGGCCCGCCTCGATGCGCAGGCGGCGCAAGGACGATGGGTTGTCCTTCGCCACCATCAGCAGCACGCCGTCGTCGACGCCCTTGCGGCCCAGCTTCCAGGCATCCGTCACGCGGATGCTGTATTGCTCGATGGCTTCCGGTTCCGTGCTCTTGACCAGCAGCACGGCGATCTGGCTGCCCGTCTTCGCTTCGTAGTCGGCCAGCACGCCTTCCAGCGCCGCTTTCTGCTTGGCGTCCAGCATGCCGGCGTTGTCCGTCACGCGCGCGGCCAGCGGCGGCACGGGCTGCAAGCCCTGCGCGCCGGCCGGCGCCATCGTCCACAGCAGCAGCGCCGTCGCCAGCGCCGCCAGATAAGACCAGGCTTTCATCTTATTTGCCAAAGTTGACGGTCGGCGCCGTCGAGATGGCTTTTTCGTTTTCCACCGTGAACGATGGCTTGACCTTGTAGCCGAAGACCATGGCCGTCAGGTTGTTCGGGAAGCTGCGCGCATGCACGTTGTAGTCCTGCACGGCGGCGATGTAGCGCTGGCGGGCCACGGTGATGCGGTTTTCCGTGCCTTCCAGCTGCGACTGCAAATCGCGGAAGCTCGTATCGGCCTTCAGGTCAGGGTATTTTTCGGACACGACCATCAGGCGCGACAGGGCCGACGACAGCTGGCCCTGCACTTGCTGGAATTTCTCGAACGCGGCCGGATCGTTCAGCACTTCGGGCGTGATCTGGAAACTGGTGGCGGCGGCGCGCGCCTTGGTCACCGCTTCCAGGGTTTCGCGTTCGTGCGTGGCATAGCCCTTGACGGTGTTGACCAGGTTGGGGATCAGGTCGGCGCGGCGCTGGTACTGGTTGACCACTT
Organism: Janthinobacterium sp. 67; assembly: GCF_002797895.1. Classification (NCBI taxonomy): domain Bacteria; kingdom Pseudomonadati; phylum Pseudomonadota; class Betaproteobacteria; order Burkholderiales; family Oxalobacteraceae; genus Janthinobacterium; species Janthinobacterium sp. 67. The sequence goes on from NZ_PGES01000001.1 coordinate 5,428,971, forward strand.
CGCCCCAGGCGGCCTTGGTGGCTTCATCCTTGCTCTGGAAGTCGTTGTAGCCGCAGCCCGTCAGGATGCCGGCCAGGACGGTGACGCTCAGCGCCAGGCGCAGCCATTTGGTGAATTGATTCGTGATTTGCATGATGGGTTCCGTGCAGAGTAAGGGAGGTGGGGCAAATATACCTGAAACGGCCCGCAATGTCGGTTTAATAAGCGCCGGTCGCCGCCTCCGCCTGCCTTCCCGGGGCCGCGCCGCGTTACAATACGGGGTTTGCAACTGAAGATAGAGAAGGTGTGCCGTGAATTTCATCAATAAATTATCCGCCGCATGGACGGCCAATAATTCCCTGCTGTGCGTGGGTCTGGACCCGGATCTGGCGAAACTGCCGGCCGAACTGCGCGATCTGCCTGATGGAATCACCACCTTTTGCACGCGCATCATCGACGCCACGGCCGACCTGGCCTGCGCCTTCAAGCCGCAGATCGCGTATTTTGCCGCGCTGGGCGCGGAAAAGCAGCTGGAAGACATCTGCCGCTACGTGCGCGAAAACTACCCGCACATCCCGCTGATCCTCGACGCGAAACGGGGCGACATCGGCGCGACGGCCACGCAATATGCGCGCGAAGCGTTCGAGCGCTATGGCGCCGATGCCGTCACGGTGAACCCCTACATGGGCGAGGATTCGCTCGACCCTTACCTGGCGTGGAAAGACCGCGGCGTGATCATCCTGTGCCGCACCTCGAACCCGGGCGGCTCGGACCTGCAATTCCTGAATACGGATGGCGAACCGCTGTACCAGCGCGTGGCACGCCTGGTGGCCGAGAAATGGAACAAGAATGGCCAGTGCGCGCTCGTCGTCGGCGCCACCTTCCCTGAAGAACTGGCGCAAGTACGCGCCATCGTCGGCGACATGCCGCTGCTGGTACCCGGCATCGGCGCCCAGGGCGGCGACATCGCCGCCACCGTCGGCGCGGGCCAGACGGCCAGCGGCATGGGCATGATGATCAGCTCCTCGCGCGCCATCATCTACGCCACGCCGCAGGACGGCGAAGACTGGGCCGACGCGGCGCGCCGCGTGGCGATTGAAACGCGCGATGCCATCAATCAACATCGTTCGGTTTAAGCACCATCCATCAAAAATGTAGGTCGGGTTAGGCCCGTGGCCGTAACCCGACAACACCGCTAACGTCCACAATGTTGTCGGATTACGCGGGCCTTCGGCCCGCTAATCCGACCTACGGCTGCAAATTGAGCGCGCGATGTGATCAAAGCGCACCGTGCGGGCTGAAAAATTACATTCAGCAGGCCTCACAGCGTCTAACAAAACCGTAGCGAGCGGAAGGGAGAGGTGGTCGAGAAGCGCAACCGTACTCTAGTACGGTGAGCATCGCAGGCCACCTATACCGACGCGCAGTAGGTTTGGTTAGGTGCGACTAATCGCGCATGGGCGCCACCATCTCCGCGTAGTCGTACAGCTCGCCTAAAATCTCTTCTCCCCGCTCATCGACCGATTCCGACAGCACGTCGATTTCCGTAAACAGCATTTCGATGGTGCGGGCGCCGCCGTCGCCGTCGAACAGGCGGGCGGCGCGGTGCTGCTCCCAGCGCAGGCTTTCCGCCTCGCTCAGGGTTTGCGGGAAATTGCGCGCGCGGTAGCGGAACAGCAATTCCTGCAGGCGCTCGTCGGCAAACGAAGGGCGGGCCGTGGCCAGCTTGGCCGGTGTTTCGCGGCGCAAGGATTCCAGCAGGCGGCGGTCGTCGTTGCTGACGAAACCGTTGTACAAATCCTCATCCACGTCCAGCGCGACATTCGCGCCCGGGCGCTGGAACACTGCGGCCCAGATCGCATCCATGTTCGGCGCCGCGGCGGCAAATTGCGCGTTGATTTTCGCCGCGTCCACGTCGATGCCCCATTGCGCGGCCATGGCCGGCGACAGGGTTTTTAAATTGCCGACCAGCATGGGCGACTTGTTCAGGTGCACGCTTTTCACGGGCAGGCGCGTCATGCCTTCCGGCATGGCTTCCTTGCGCGTGAACAGCCGCGTGCGGATGGTGTCCGCGTCCAGTTCGAACAGTTCGCGCGGATCGTAGGCGCAATCCCAGACGAGGATCTCGTTCTTGTTGCTCGGGTGCGTGGCCAGCGGCCAGACGACGCCCAGGCAGCCCCGTTCGGCGGGGAACATGCCGGACACGTGCAGGAAAGGCTGGCGCTCGCCGGCGGCCAGGTGCATGCCCATTTCGCTGGCGACCCGGTCCTTCTTGTGCAGGGCCAGGCAGAATTCGAACAGTTTCGGCTGTTTCTGCCTGATCAGGCGGGCCAGGGCGATGGTGGCGCGCACGTCGGACAGCGCATCGTGCGCCGCTTCGTGGACCAGGCCATTGGCCTTGCTCAGGTGTTCCAGCTTGAAACTGGTCTGGCCATCGTCGCGCTTGGGCCATTGAATGCCTTCCGGGCGCAGCGCGTGCGTCATGCGCACCACGTCGAGGATGTCCCAGCGGCCGCAATGGTTCTTCCATTCGCGCGCGTACGGGTCGATCAGGTTGCGCCAGAACAGGAAACGCGTGACTTCATCGTCGAAACGGATGGTGTTGTAGCCCACGCCGATGGTGCCCGGTTCCGAAAAGGCCGCTTCGATGGTGGCGGCGAACTGGTGCTCGGGCACGCCCAGCTGCAGACATTGCTGCGGCGTGATGCCCGTGATCAGGCACGATTGCGGGTCGGGCAGGAAATCATTGGCAGGCTGGCAATACAGCATGATCGGCTCGCCGATCTCGTTGAGGTCCTCATCCGTGCGGATGGCGGCGAACTGGGCCGGACGGTCGCGGCGTGGCTGGGCGCCAAAGGTTTCGTAATCGTGCCAAAGAAAGGTCTGCTTAGTCATTGATGGTCATTACTTGGTTACTTGATTGGTTATCCGGGCCCGTAAAAGAGCGCCGCTGCTACAGTTTTCTGAAAACCTGCCGATACTACACGAGAGGATGGTCATCACTGCGTTTCCCGCATGGTGGCATACATTGCCCGTTCAAGGAGGCCTATCGTGTCAATTCCCATCGCCGCTAGCGGCAATTCCACCCCTTCCGTGACTTCCGTCAGTACGGGCGTTGCCGGCAAGGACGATAAAGTCCAGCAAAAGGACGGCGTCAACGCTGAAATGAGCGTCAACGATCGCACGAAGCTGCAATTGAACGCTTCCATCATGCAGGCCTCGCTGAACGTGTCGATCGGTTCCGAGAATGAGCCGCTGGCGCTGCTGTACAAGACGGCCATCACCAACATCAATGAAGCGCTGAAGAGCCAGTACGGCGACGACGCGATCCAGAACGCGGCGTCGCAGGACAATAGCGCCGAAGCGACGGCGAGCCGCATTGTATCGCTGTCGACGGGTTTTTTTGACGCCTTCAAGCAGCAGAATCCCGACATGGACGACGATACGGCCCTGAGCAAGTTCATGGACACCATCAGCGGCGGCATGGAAAAAGGCTTCAAGGAAGCGCGCGATATCCTGGGCGGCTTGAAAGTGTTGAAAGGCGATATCGCCGGCAATATCGACAAGACGTATGAACTGGTGCAGAAGGGCTATGCGGATTTCATCGCCGCGCACAGCAGCAAGAACAATGACGCTGCCAAGCCGGATACTTCCAAGCCGGCCGACAGCAAGGCTGCCTGATCAATATTGCGCCGGAAGCGCCTGAGAAAATGTCCAGGGCGTTGCCGGAGGCAGTACGAATGTACGACGAGGCAATGCAACGACGCCATGGGCGTTTTATCAGGTGCTTACGCGGTTGCGTCCGCTTGCCTTGGCGCGGTACAGCGCCGCGTCGGCCGCCGCGATCAGCGCATGGTCATCCTGTTCGGCCGCCAGGCTGGCCACGCCGAACGAACCCGTGATGTGCGGCAGCGCGCTGCGCATGTCGGCGAAGATGACGGCTTGCCGCATGCGTTCGCACAAGCGTTCGGCCACCCGCAGGGCCACGTGTTCGCTGGTATCGGGCAAGATCACCATCATTTCCTCACCACCGTAGCGCACGGCAAAATCCGTCGGCCGCAGGGCCGCGCCCAGCACTTGCGCGGCGATGCGCAGCGCCTGGTCGCCCGCCTGGTGGCCGTGCGTATCGTTGAAGCGCTTGAAATGGTCGAGGTCTATCATCACCAGCGACAGCGGCGAGGCGCTGGAGTGGGCCGTGACGATCATGTTCGGCAGTAAATCGGTGAGCCAGGCGCGGTTGTACAAGCCCGTCAGGCTGTCGACCATCGACAGCTGGCGGTAGAATTCGCCCAGTTTCTGCCGGCGGCGCAGCAGGGCATTGGCGGCGCGGATGCGGAAGGACAGCAGCCGCAGCAGGTTGCGCGCCAGGCCGTTCGACTGCTCGATCAATTCCCAGACGACGGCCGCGTCGATCACCAGCAAATCAGTTTCTTCCAGGGCGGAAATGGCGGCCAGGTTGCTCGCTTCATCGAGCACCGATTGTTCACCCACGCTTTCGCCGGGCAAGACCTTGCTGACGGTGCCGTCATCCATGCCCGTGTGGGTGTCGGCTGCCACGGCCAGCGAGCCGCGCAGGACGATGTAGAGGCTGGCGCCTTGCGTGTCGGCAATGGCTTCGCCCGCTTCGAGGCGCATGACGGGGCAGGGCGCCAGCATGGCGGCCGTCTGGCTATCCGCTCCATCGCGAAATAGCTGTAAATCGCCGATGTTGCAGCCTGAAGCGCCGAAGTTGCCGATCTGTTCCACAATCACACTTTCAAAAAGCCGGCGCGCGAGCAGGGTGCCGGTAGCTTCATGATAGCGTAAAGCGGCCTTGGCCGTAACGGCAAAGGCTTGCTTGATGTCACTTACTGTGAGAAATACGACAATTATTTCATTGTCGTGTTATTAAGCTGAAATGCTTGTGGTTTTATTATTGGTATTGCCGCGCACAAAAGGCGGGCCAGATGTGCAAAGGCAGCCTTGAACGGCTGCCTCAGTCTCTGGAAATCCTGCAGGGGGGGAGTTACTCGGCGGTTTCTTACGCTTCGGCCGTATCGATCACGGCATTCTTGCCGGTGGCGTGGCGCTTGCTGTCTTGCAGGCGGCCCAGGGCGCTATCGATGGCGCGTTTCAGTTTGTCGGTGGCGCCGGCGACGGATTGATGCACGGTGGCGTTTTGCTCAGTGACGGCAATTGGTTGATAGCCGGCAACGCGCGCTTCCATGACGCAGCGGATATCGTCTGCGCCGCCTTTTGGGCCATTCGTGTCGCTGAGGTGGACTTCGATGCGGGTCAGGTTGTCGCGGAAGCGGCTCAGTGCGCTTTCAAGTACGGATTGCACATGTTCGTTCAGTCCAGCGGTGTTGGCGATGGTGCTGTCGGTATGAATATTGATTTGCATATGCTTACTCCTGTCAATTCAAAAAAAACCCATCTCAGGCGTGCTGCTGCCTGGTTGCTGCCTCATGCACACGACCTCTGTGCATGGAACTTATCTTACTCCTCTTTCCAGTATTTCAAGAGGGTGCGCACGATTAAGATGAGCTTAACCCTTCAGCCAGGTCAAGTTTCCACTACGAAATTATTCAACCATTGATCAGGCCTGCGGCAATATTGATCGACAGCCCCAGCACGACCAGGTTGAAGAAAAAGCTCAGCACGGATTGCCCCAGCACGATTTGCCGCATCAGGCGCGTCTGGACGGAAACGTCCGACGTTTGCACGGCCACGGCAATGGTGAACGAGAAATACAGGAAATCCCAGTAATCGGGGTTTTGCTCGTCGTCGGGAAACTTCAGCGGGCGCAGTGCGGGGTCGGCCTGGTAATACAGGTGGGCATAGTGGAAGCAGAACAGGGTGCCGACGAGGAACCAGGAGCCGACCAGCGTGAGTATCGTCAAGCCGTAGTGCAGCGCGCGCGCGTCCGGTGTCATGTCCTTCATGGCGGACAGTTGCGAGACGATGGCCACCAGGCTCATCACGGATGCGACGGACAGGGCCGACAGGACGGTCGCCGCCCGCTCGTCCTGGCGCGCCGCCATCATTTTCACGCGGTGGTGGTTGGCGCGCATCATCATCCAGGCCATCGTCGCCAGGTAAAACCAGACGGCCACGTTCCACGCCGTCAGCAAGCGCGTCATCTGTTGCCAGGACGAAGGCAGCAGCAGACCAGCCGCCACGCCGATGGCCGTGGCCAGGCTCAGGTGGGGACGGCTGCGGATGAAGCTGCGAAACGGAAGCGTGATTTTCATGGTGCCAGGATGCATCTGTTGGGATAGCGCATCTTACGCTTAAGTTGCCGCCGTGGTGGCCGCCTTCGCCGCCGTTTCCTTTTCGTGGTGGGGGAAGCGGTCCATGCGCGACAGCACGGGGAACAGCACGGCCCAGATGCCCGTCACGGCCAGGGTGGCGGCGCCGCCGAAGAGTACGGCGCGCACCAGGCCGAACCAGCCGGCCGTCAAGCCCGATTCGAATTCGCCCAGCTCGTTCGAGGCGCCGATGAAGACGGCGTTCACGGCGCTGACCCGGCCGCGGATCTCGTCCGGTGTCTCGAACTGCACCAGCAGGTGGCGGATGTAGACGCTGACCATGTCGCCTGCGCCCATCAGGAACAGCGCTACCAGCGCCAGAGGGAAATAGCTGGTGCTGCCCAGCACCAGGGTGCCCAGGCCGAAGACGGCCACGCCGCCGAACATCCACGGACCCACGCGGCGCGTGATGGGGAAGATGGCCAGCAGAATCGAACACAGGGCCGCGCCGGCGCCCGGCGCCGTGCGCAGCAAGCCCAGGCCGCTGGGGCCGATGTGCAGCACGTCGTGCGCGAGCGCCGGCAGCAGGGCCGTGGCGCCGCCGAACAGCACGGCGAACAGGTCGAGCGAAATGGCGCCCAGCACGATGGGTTTCGACCAGACGAAGCGCAAGCCTTCGAGCAGGGTATGCCAGCTGGCCGGTTCCCGCCTGACCACTTGCGGCGCCGGCGTGGTGGCGCGCATCAGCAGCACGGACAGCACCAGCAAGGCCGAAGAAATCAAATACACTACCTTGGGGCCGAAGTAATACAGCAAGCCGCCCAGGGTAGGCCCCAAGATGATGGCCACGTGCGAACTCGACGAGCTGAGCGCGACGGCGCGGCTGAAGTGTTGCGTGGGCACCATGTTGACCAGCACGGCTTGCGTGGCCGGCATCATGAAGGCGCGCGCGCTGCCGAACAGCACCAGCACGACAAACACGGGCCAGACGATGGCAAGTCCACTCAGGGTGAATGCCAGCAGGGCAAGCGCGCAAGCGAGCTGCGCTGTCATGCACCAGGCGATGATGTTGCGGCGGTTGTAGCGGTCGGCCACGTGGCCGGCCGGCAAAATCAAGACGAGGAAGGGGGCGAACTGCGCCAGGCCGATCAAGCCCAGGTCGAACAGGCTGCCCGTGATCTGGTACACCTGCCAGCCGATGGCCACGCTTTGCATCTGCACGGCCACGGTGCCCAGCACGCGGGCGGAAAGGTAAAAGGCGAAGTTGCGGTGACGCAGGATGGCGAAAGACATGAACACTTTCCAGGGAGCGGCGGGATGGGGCGGGTGGCGGCAGCGGATGCCGCACCTGCAGCATCCCGCTGTCTGGATGCTTACTTGGCCAGGTCGGCTTCCGTGGTGAAGGCGTCGGCGTAGAACTCGTCGGCCGGCAACCGGCACAGCTGCACGAAATCGCGGTGGGCCGAATCGACCATCACGGGCGCGCCGCAGGCATATACCTGATACGCGGACATGTCCGGAATATCGGCGATGACGGCCTGGTGCACGAAGCCCGTGCGGCCGCTCCAGCCGTCTTCCGGCAAGGCGTCCGACACGACGGGAACATAGGTGAACTGCGGCAAGTCGGCGGCCCACTGGCGGCACAGCGCATCCATGTACAGGTCGTGCGGACGGCGCCCGCCCCAGTACAGGGTGATCGGGCGCGTGGAGCGCTCGTTGATCATGTGCTCGACGATGGCTTTCAGCGGGGCGAAGCCCGTGCCCGAGGCCAGCAGCACGACGGGCTTGTCGGAATCTTCGCGCAGGAAGAAGGTGCCCATCGGGCCTTCGAAACGCAGGATGTCGCGCTCTTTCATGGTGCCGAATACTTGGTCGGTGAACAGGCCGCCCGGCAGGTGGCGGATGTGCAGGGTCACGGGGCCGCCGTCGGCGGGCGCGCTGGCCATGCTGTAGCTGCGGCGTTTGTTGTCGCGCAACAGGATTTCGATATACTGTCCGGCGCGGTAGTTGAGGCGCTCGCTGGCCGGCAACTGCAGGGTCAGCACGACGACGTCGGGAGCGACTTTCTCGATGGTGGTGACGCGCGACGGCATTTTCTTGATCGGATAGTCGCTGCTGCCCGCCACTTCGCGCGCTTCGATGACGAGGTCGGCGTTCGTGGTGGCGCAGCAGAACAGGGAAAAGCCGGCCGCTTCCTCTTCCGGCGTCAGGGCGCGCTGCTGGTGCGCCTTGTGCTGGACGGTGCCGGAAAGCACTTTGCCCTTGCAGGAACCGCAGGCGCCATTTTTACAGCCATACGGCAAGCCCACGCCGGCGCGTATCGCCGCCGCCAGCACGGTTTCGTCCGCTTCGCAGCTGAACTGGTGGCCGCTGGGCTGAACAGTAACTTGAAAAGTCATACAATCCTTGAGATGAAAAATATGTTAACGCATTCTTTGCGCAAGCCCTCAGGCTTGCCGCGCCTGCTGATCCTCGGTTGCGGCGACGTCGGCATGCGCTTGCTGCCGCAGCTAGCGGCGCGCTTTCGCGTCTTTGCCGTCACCAGCCAGCCGGCGCGCTGCGCGCAGTTGCGGGAAGCCGGCGCCGTGCCCATCGTGGCCAACCTCGACGACCGCGCCAGCCTGAAACGGCTGGCCGGACTGGCGGCCAGGATCGTGCACCTGGCGCCGCCCATGTCGTCGGGCTTGCTGGACCGCCGTACGCGCAATCTGGCCGCCATTTTACCCGAGCATGCACGCATGGTGTATGTGAGCACCAGCGGCGTGTATGGCGATTGCGGCGGCGCCTGGGTCGATGAAACGCGGCCGACGGCACCTGCCAATGCGCGCGCGAAGCGGCGCGTGGATGCCGAGCAGGTCTTGCGCAACTGGGGCGCGCGCCGCGGCGCCACAGTGGCCATCCTGCGCGTGCCCGGCATCTATGCGGATGACCGCCTGCCGTTGAAACGCTTGCGCGAAGGCACGCCGGCCCTGGCCGCGGATGACGACGTGTACACCAACCATATTCATGCGGACGACCTGGCGCGCATCATCGAGCGGGCCTTGTGGCGGGGCAAGCCGGGACGCGTGTATCACGCCAGCGACGACAGCGAACTGAAAATGGCCGAGTATTTCGACGCCGTGGCCGATACGTTCGGCTTGCCGCGCCCGCCGCGCCTGCCCCGTGCCGAGCTGCGGCAAGTGGTTACGCCGATGCTGCTGTCGTTCATGTCCGAATCGCGCCGCCTGCACAATACGCGCATCAAGCGCGAGCTGGGCGTACGCCTGCGCTACGCGCGCGTGGCCGATGCCTTGCAGGCGATGGCGGCCGGCGGGGCCGGCATCGGGTAAAATGGCCGGTTATCTGCGCACTTTGCTGGGCCGGCGCGCAGCGCGCCGTTCCCGCGCCGCGCCACTCACTTAAGGAATACAGCATGAGCACCCTCACTTACGAAGCATACCTGGACGAGGTCACCACCGTCCTGACGGAACTGTACGACCTCGATGACGACGCCGCCATCAAGCTGGTCGTGGCGGCGCAGGACGCCGAATTCTTTGTCCCGCACGATGCGCATGAAGAAATGCGTACCGTCGAGCAAGCCAAGAAAGATGCGGTCACCCTGTTCGAGCGCAAGCAGAATCGGCAGCAAACGCAGGAAAAACAGCAACAGCGCGTGCGCCAGCAAAAGAAATAAATGGATGGGGCAGTACGGGCTTCGGCGCAACACCGGGGCCTTGCCATTGATGCAACGCAAACGTGTCATCGCGTGCTGGCGATATGGTGAGCAATGTCGTCGCGCGCCTGGGCTCTTGTGGCGGGCTCTGCATCTACAACCAGCGTGACGCTGTTTCCCGTCAGCAGGAGCGAGCCATGCGAGCTACGAATCACCCCAGCAAGGAACAAGTGCGCGCCTATATGCGGCGCCGCGAACATGCGCTGCAGCCGCCGCCACCGCCCGATGAAATTCGCCGGCAACTGGCCTGGTGCCACACGGACGATTTTCTCTGTACCTGTCTTCCTGCCACCCCGGCCGGCATGGCTGCGCGAGGCTGGCATCTTTCCGCCGAAATGGCTCGCTTGGGTGCCCTCATGGCGATTGCCTGGCTCATGCGTAGCGGCGTTCCTCATTGTAAAAATTGATGACTTGCAGCAAATTTTTCCGATTTGAGTTATCCTCTAGCACATCCCAAGTGCGTCAATTCTCTTCAATTATCACAATTTTGCTTTAAGTTACGCAAAAATCAACAATAGCGTGTATTATATTGTTTGCGGCGTAAAATCCGCATAAGTGATGGCGCTTTTTAGTGTGTTTACCCTGAATTAGTGCAGAGGAGACATTCTGTTTTTTCTTGCTCTAATACAACAAGTACGGATTTTTGATCATGTCTCTCAAACAAATTACCTCTTTGCCTACCTACAACCCGAATCGCGTCCTCGATGCGATCATCGACAAGCTGCAGTTGAAAAACGATGCCGCCTTGTCGCGAGCTCTGGAAGTGGCGCCACCTGTTATCAGCAAGATTCGTCACAACACCTTGCCGATCGGCGCCACGATCCTCATCCGCATGCATGAAATCAGCGATTTCAGCATTCGTGAACTGCGCGAGTTGATGGCTGCCTAAGAGCGCCTGACAGACGGCAAACTGAGAGGTGCCGTCTGGGTAAGTCAGGCTTGCCGCGTGCGGCAGCCACATTTGTTTTCCGCTTTTCTATTGCGTGTCGCGGTTCAGTACCGGACGATCAACATAGAAGCGCCCCAATTCCAGGCCAGTCGAAGACGATTTGACCACCGCCGCCGTCAGTGAGGCAGGCGCGCTGGAAAATGCGGTGCCGGCAGCCCCGGTCGCGCGGCCCGAATACGCCGTCGCCTGTACCGCCGCACTGGAAAACGCCGTTTGCACGGCCCGGCCCGAGTATGCCGTCGCCTGTACCGCACGTCCCGAATACGCCGCCTGTACCGCACGTCCCGAATATGCCGCCTGCACGGCACGGCCCGAATACGCCGCCTGTACGGCGCGCCCCGAATACGCCGTTTCTGCGCGGATATAATCTTCCCCGAACGTTTGCTCATACAGTTGCTTCATGCGCTCGCCCACGCGATGGTGCGCCGCTTCGTCGTCTTCGCCGCGCAAGCCGATGTAGGGGAAGTGATGGAGGAAGTAGCCAAACACCTGTTCGCAGTCCGCCGCATATTTCAGGGTGTCGAGGATGTGGTAGTGCCAGAAGGTATCGACGTCCATCAAAGGCGCCGTTTCTTCTTCCGGAAACTGTTTCATCAGGATCAGGAAGCGGCGGTATTCGAATTCCACCGCATTCGCCTTTTCCAGGCTCCATCCTTCGCCTGATTCCCGGTGCATCAGCTTGACCTTGATCGCGTCCAAATTCAAATCGGCAATTGCCTTGAAACTGTCGTTCGTATCCATGAATGTCCTTTGGTAAAAAAGAGCGTTGTGGGAAATACGGTGAAACAAGGGAGAGCGGCGCTTGTGTGGCGGTTGTGTACTCCTGGCAAATGGTCGAGGAATGCCTGGCCCATGGCGGGCGGGCGCTGAATTGTTCTACATCAATATTGCATCTAATTACGAAATATGCAAGCTGAGCTTGTTTCATGCGGGCACCCGCCTGTCAGCTGCTGGCCCTGCTTTCTTCCTGGTAGGGAAACGCGGTGGCGTCCGCGCCCAGCGGCACGCTGACGTGCACGCTCATGCCGGCGCCGGGGCTGCTTTCGATGTAAAAAGTTCCACCTAACAACTTGATGCGTTCCTCGATGCCTACCAGGCCAAACGAGCCCAGCTTGTTGCGCCCGTCGATGGCCGCGCCCACGCCGTTGTCGCTGATGCTCATCGATACGGTATCGCGGCACTTTTCCAGCTTCACTTGCACGCGGCTGGCATGGGCATGCTGGGAAATATTGCTCAGCGACTCTTGCAGGATGCGAAACAGGGCCGTCGCGCATTGATCGCTGAGGCAAATGTCGTCGTGGCTTTCGCTCACCTCGCAGTCGATGCCCGTGCGCAGGCGAAATTGCGCCACCTGCCATTCGACGGCCGCATTCACGCCCAGGTCCAGCACGGTAGGGCGCAAGTCGTTGATGATTTGCCGCACGCTCTTGATGGTGGCGTCGATCTGTTCCAGGGTCGAGCGGGCGCGGGCATTCAGGCGCGGGTGGCGGCGTTGCGTGCGCGAAGCGAGCATGTCGGCGTCGATGCGCAAGACCAGCAGGTTCTGCCCCAGGTCGTCGTGGATTTCGCGCGCGATGCGCTTGCGTTCTTCTTCCTTGATCTGGTCGGCGTGGGCCGCCAGGCGGCGCAGTTTCTGGTGCGACAGCTGCAAGCGAATCTGGCTGGCGCGCAATTCCTCCGTCATGCCGTTGGCCATCTGGATGGCGCGCCGGCGCGACGAGGCCAGGGTATGGAACAGCATGTAGAGCAGCATGGCGCTGGCGAAACCGGTCAGCAGGGCCAGCCATGGCAAAAAGGCGTCGAAGCGCGTGTACAGGTCGCTCTTGCGCACGCTGAACAGCGCTTGCCAGACGCGGCCATTGTGTTTGATTAGCATCGTGCTGCTCAGGTAGCGGCCCGAACTGCCGGGCAGCCACCATGGCGCATGCATGCCCGCCGTCGTGCTGTCGAAGATGGGGCGCATGTCGTGTGGTAAGTCTAGCGGTGCGCGCGCCTGCGGGCCGATATCGAACAGGGTCAGGCGGACGTTGCGCACCGGCATGTCGGCCAGCGCGCTGCGCATCATCGTCACCAGGTCGTAGCCGATGCCGACGGAGCCCTGGTACGCCGCGCGCCTCTGCTCCACGGTATCGGTCGGCATGCCGTAGCGGTACACAGGCAGGCGCATGGCCATGCCCGTCAGCTGGGGACGGCCTTGCATCGGCACGGGCACGCCGGAATTGCTGATGTTGCCGGAATCGCGTGACTGCGCCAGCGCTTCGGCGATCAGGGGACGCGAGGCGATGTCATAGCCATATTTTTCCGGGGCGCTGGCAATCGGCTCGATGTACACGAGCACGGAATAATGGGAGCGCGGGGCGGGCGGATGGATGGCAAACGCCGGATAGCCATCGCGTCCGGGCGGATAGTCGCGCCGCATGGCCGCTTCGAAGACGGGGCGCTGCGCTTCGTCCAGTTCCTGGCTGTAATTGAGGTTCATCACACCCGGGTAGTTCTGTTGCAGGGCGATATTTTCCACGTAGCGGTGGAATTGCTCGCGGCTCACGTGTTCGTTGGCGTGGAACAGGCTGGCCGTACCGCGCAGCAGATTGGCATACGACTGGACGCGCGATTCGATGTTTTTCCGGGTATTGCGCGCCAGGTTGTCGAACAGGTCGCTGGCGTCGCTTTCGACCGACAGCGAGGCGGCCATGTAGAACAGCAGACCTGCCATCATCGACATCACGAAGCCGAGCAGCCACAGCGGTCTTTTTTCAGCAGATAAGGGGTGTTCGCCGGCAGTAGAAGACATTGCCATCCGCATCAGGAGGAGGAATCGGGTGCCGCCTGGATGGCGGTGGCTGGACTGCGTTGTACAAGCGCTATCGAAATTGCAAATTGCTCAATAGCTGCCTAATATACAAAATTATTGTGAATGTAGTCAACAGGCAATATTCTCAGTGACATATGTTGTTGAAACGAAAAAAAAACCGCCGCAGCGGTTTTTGTGTGTGTGCCATCCAGCTCTTATTTGGCGGGCTGCCAGCTGTCTTTCAGGGTGACGATGCGGTTGAAGACGGGCTTGCCCGGCTGGCTGTCGACCCGGTCGGCCGCGAAGTAGCCGTGGCGCTCGAACTGGAAGCGCTCTTCCGGCTGGGCCAGTTCCGCGCCCGGTTCCAGCCACGCTTGCACGACTTCCTTGGCCAGCGGATTCAGGGCCAGCTTGAAGTCCTTGCCGCCCGCGTCCGGTTGCGGGTCCGTGAACAGGCGGTCGTACAGGCGCACTTCGGCGGGAATGGCCGTCGGCGCGCTGACCCAGTGCATATTGCCCTTGACCTTGTAGTTGGCGCTGCCTTCCGTGCCCGACTTGCTGTCCGGGAAATAGGTGCAATGCACGGCGATGACCTTGCCGTTTTCATCCTTGTCAAAGCCCGTGCACTCGATCACGTAGCCGTAACGCAGGCGCACGCGGCTGCCCGGCTTGTCGTCGATCGGCGGATACAGGCGGAAATAGCCCTTGTTCGGCACTTCCATGAAGTCGTCTTCCTCGATCCACAGCTCGCGCGAGATGGGGAAGGTGCGCAGGCCGCGCTCGGGGAAGTGCGGGTGCACGGGGGCCGTGCATTCCACGCTTTCGCCTTCGGGGAAATTGTCGATGATCAGTTTCAACGGACGCAGCACGGCCACCGTGCGCGGCGCTTTCGGGTCCAGGTCTTCGCGCAAACAGCCTTCGAGCACGCTGTAGTCGATCCAGCCGTCGGACTTGGTCACGCCCGTGCGCTCGCACATCAGCTGGATCGCTTCCGGCGTGTAGCCGCGGCGGCGCATGCCCACCAGGGTCGGCATGCGCGGGTCGTCCCAGCCGTCGACGATCTTTTCTTCCACCATCTGGCGCAGCTTGCGCTTGCTGGTGACGATGTAGGTCAGGTTCAGGCGCGAGAATTCGTACTGGTGCGGCACCGGCTTGGCGAAGAAGCCGCCGGCCGACAGGGTTTCCAGCAGCCAGTCGTAGAACGGGCGGTGATCCTGGAATTCCAGGGTGCAGATTGAATGCGTGATGTTTTCCAGCGCGTCCGAGATCGGGTGCGTGTAGTCGTACATCGGATAGATGCACCAGGCGTCGCCCGTGCGGTGGTGGTGCGCATGGCGGATGCGGTAGATGGCCGGGTCGCGCAAGTTCATGTTCGGCGAACTCATGGCATCTTCGCTCATCTTCGCACGCAGGATGTGCTCGCCATCCTTGAACTGGCCCGCCTTCATGGCGCGGAACAGGGCCAGCGATTCGTCGCGCGGACGGTCGCGGAACGGCGAATTCTTGCCGGCCTGGCCGAAATTGCCGCGGTTGGCGGCCATGTCTTCGGCGCTCTGGCTGTCCACATAGGCAAAGCCGGCCGTGATCAGGTATTCGGCCATCGCGTACAGCTGGTCGAAATAATCGCTCGCGTAATGCAGGTGGCTCTGGCCGTCGCCATTTTTCGGTTCCCAGTCAAAGCCCAGCCATTTCACGCTGTCCATGATGGTGTCGACGTATTCCTGCTCTTCCTTGGCCGGATTGGTGTCGTCGAAGCGCAGGTTGCACTGGCCGGCGTAATCGCGCGCCAGGCCGAAGTTGACGCAGATCGACTTGGCGTGGCCCACGTGCAGGTAGCCGTTCGGCTCCGGCGGGAAACGCGTGATCACCTGGGGCAGGCCGGGACGCACGTGGGCGCCGGCGGCCAGGTCGGCTTCGATGATGTTACGCAAGAAATTGGGCGCCAGCGCTGGCGCGGCGGTATTCGGTTTATCGTTGCTCATTGATCAATGCGGAAGAGTGACAGTAAAGAGCATTTTACCGTACCGCAAGCGCTTTATAAGCACGTATTTGACCCCATATCCGAGCATCCAAGCGACGCGGACGCCGTTCTATAGGATAATTCGCCTTTAATTAGTAGAAAAACGTGACCCCGGAGCCTTTTATGGAAAATTTGTATAACGTCCTCGGTGTCGCGCCCAATGCCAGCGACGATGAAATCAAGAAGGTTTACCGTTCGCTGGCCATGCGCTACCACCCCGACCGCAACCAGGCCCCCGGCGCCGAGGCGCGCTTCAAGAGCGTCACCAAGGCGTATGAAATCCTGGCCGACCCGGCCAAGCGCGCCGAATACGACCAGAGCGTGAACCACCGCATCATCATCGATCCGGAAGCGGAAGCGTATGCGCTGTGGTGCGGCGTGTTCCGTCTGCATGGCACCGCGCTACCCGCAGACTGAATCGCTGCGGCCCGCTCGGCAGGCCTGATTTACTTGAAAAACAACAACAACGGCGCTTTTAATTTAACAGCGCCGCGCATCACATTCGAAAGCACAGCATGAGAAGAGTACACCCTGAATTCGCGTACCAGTCGCGCGAGCTGGAAGGCCAGATCGAAGGCATCCTCGGCGATCCGCCGAACCGCAAGAACTACAAGAGCATGGTCGATGCATTGGTCGGCGAATATGCGAGCGGCGGCGGCATCGAAGACGTGAACATGCTGGCCTTCGCGCTGGTCGACCACATAAGCTTCAGCGACCCGAAAGGCTTGCTGGCCGAAAGCGAAGACTACGAGTTCGGCGACCCGGCCCGCGTGTTTTCCATGGCCAGCTGTGCCGATCCGGAAGCTGCGAAGATGTACGCCGCCATCGAGGACAGTTTCCCCGACCTGGCGCGCCAGGCCATCATCACGGCCTTTTTGCACAAGAACCCGCGCCTGTGGGACGACGACGACCAGTCGCTCGACCAGCTGGCCGCCAATGACGATGGCGACGACGATCACGACGAAGACGAAGCCACCGACGATTTCGCCCAGATGTTTGACCAGGATGGAGATGACCATGGCCGATAATAATGAACAAAAGAGCAATCTTCCCGCGCTGACGAAACAGGTCACGGAATTGGTGCTGTCCGGTTCCCTGGGCCACGCCGAGCAGGCGTTTGCCGACGCGGCCGACCAGTACGGCGACCTGGCCGTGGTGGAAGTGCTGAGCGCCATTCCGCCGCAAGTGACGGCCCTGCACCTGGCCGGCTTCGACGGCGGCAAGATGTCGCTGGCCACCCTGCTGGTGCCGCCGAAGGCGTGGGCCGACAGCCTGGCCTTCATCGCCGCCACCTGGAGCGACGACCAGATCGAGGATGATCCGGAACGCATCGCCGAGGCCCTGTTCGCGCACATCCATGGCGTGGTGTTTTCCACCGACGACGCCGAGCGCCGCCGCGAGCTGCTGCTCGAAGCGTCCGCCACCGACTGGGGCGCCACGGCGTTCGCCATCCTGTTCTCGATGGCGCCGAAGGAAATCCTCGAAGTGGCGGGCGAGATCGTCATCAAGGGACCGTACGTGACGGGCGTGACCTCGTCCGACAACGACGTCGTGCCGCTGGCCATCGAACTGGCGCAAGCGAATGAAGACGGCTGGGACCGCTCGCTGTTCGAACTGTTCCCCGACTTCCGCCACAGCGCCGACCTGGCCGACGCGGAGTACTCGGACGATCCGGACGAAGAGCCGACCATGTTGCAGCGGAGCACCAAGGAATTGCTGTACCGCCTGCGCAAGCAAGTGCCGAGCACGCGCAGCGCGCCGCGTTCCAGCACGCGCCGCAGCCTGGGCACGGGCATTTTCTCGTAATGAAAGCAGGGAACGTCTAATGCTGCCAGCAATTGTTGTAGAGAATCTTCCGCGCCTCGTGCGCGCCATCAAACTGTTGCCGGGCGACCCGCGCGAAGACGCGGCCCTGAACCTGGCCGACGAATTGACGGGCATCACGGCCATGGTGGCCGAGAAGTTCACGAATGAACGCACGGCCGACGGCATCCAGAAAGCGCTGTACCTGACGGTGGGCGGCGTGTCCCTGGGCCTGGAACAGGCCGTCACGCATGAAGGCGACCAGGCCGCCCTCGACTTCCTCGTCGAGCACGGCGCCGAGCACGCGTTCCAGGTGGGCTTTCGCCTGATCAAGGAATTGTCGCAACTGCCCGAAGACGCTCTCGTCGGCGAATACGACCAGGACCCCGTCTACCTGGCGCGCCGCCTGCGCGAGCTGTTCATCGATATTTGCCAGGCCGACCCGAACCAGAACTGGGCCGGCTATGAAAAGTATGCGGTTCAATTGCAACAGCGCAAGGAAGTGCAAGCCGTCGTGCGCCTGGCCGGCTGGCTGCGCCGGCACCATGACAACGGCCCCGTCTGCGACAGCGACTTGAATGCCGAGGGCGTCATCGCCCTGGCCATCATCTTCGCCATCGAAGGCGGCGGGCGCATCATCGCGCGCACGGGCCAAAAGGAGTTTGAACGCTTCGTGCGTTCCGTGCGCAAGAACAAGCCCGACTTCGAAGAAGGCTGGGCCGCCCTGGTGGCCAAGGTGCCCGCGCAGCACCACCCTGTGTTGCTCGACCGCATCGATTCCTACCGCCGCAGCTGCACCGTCGTGCATAAAATCCTCACGCGGGCCAGCATGAAAAGCCTGTTCGAGGACCTGGAAAATTATGCGGGTTCGGAGCTCGATGCGGATTATTCGTGACCGCTGGTGTCGGATTACGGCCTGCGGCCTAATCCGACCTACGCCGGCGCGCGTCCCGTAGGTCGGCTTAGCTGCGGCACAGCCGCAGCGTAAGCCGACACGGCAGCTTATGCTCCCCCTTCCATGGCCGCTTCCTCGGCCAGTTTGACAAACGCCGCCACCAGCGGCGACGTCTCTTCTTCCCGTTGTGCAAGTAATAAGCTCGTGGTCGCCTGCGGGTCGGCGATGGGGCGGTAGCACACGCCATCCATGCGGATGCGGTCGAACGAAGAGGGCAGCACGGAAATGCCGCAGCCGGCTGCCACCAGGCCGATGATGGTCGATGCCTCGCCCGCTTCCTGCGCCACCTGGGGCACGAAGCCTGCCGCCTTGCACAGGCGGAAGATCTGCGGATAAATCCCCGTGCCCGCATCCTTGGGATACATGACAAAACCTTCGCCCGCCATGTCGGCAATCGCGATCGCGTCCTTGGCCGCCAGCGCGTGGGCGACGGGCAGCACGAGGAAGAGCGGGTCCTGGCGCAATTGCGTCAGGCGGATATCGTCCGGATACGTCGTTTCCGGCGGGCGCACGAAACCCAGGTCCATCGTCCGGCCACTGATCGCTTCGAGCTGATGCAAGGTCGCCATCTCGTGCAGGGTCAGGGTGACGTGCGGAAACTGCTGGCGGTAGCGGTTGATGACGGTGGCGAAGTAGGGCGTGAACGGCGTGGAAAACGTAAAGCCGATGCGCAATTCGCCCGCTTCGCCCCGCTGGGCCCGGCGCGCCGTGACGGCCGCCTGTTCCGACAAGGACAGGATGCGCCGCGCATCGTCGAGAAACAGTGCACCTGCTTGCGTCAGCCGCACGGAGCGCTTGTTGCGCTCGAACAACTGCGCACCCAATTCCGCTTCCAGTGCCTGGATTTGCTGGCTCAGCGGCGGCTGGCCGATGTGCAGGCGCTCGGCCGCGCGCGTGAAGTGCAGCTCCTCGGCAACGGCGACAAAGTAACGGAGGTGGCGCAGTTCCATATTGTCCAGTAATCGTTTTAAAGTATGAGTTGGGCCTTGAATATATATTGGACGATATGAGTTGGCAATCCTAAGATGAAGACTCGCTCCTTCTTCGAAACACGGCCATGTCTGATTCATCGCTTGCCTTTGCCCCCGCTGCCCCATCCGCCATTCCGGTTTCCGCTCCCGCTCCCCGCACGGCCATCGCCAAGGGTTCCATCGAATTCAAGCGCAGCAACCGCGCCCTGTTCTTCGGCGGCTTTTCCACCTTCAGCTTGCTGTACTGTATCCAGCCCCTGTTCCCGCTGCTGTCGCACCAGTTTCAACTGACGCCGGCGCAAAGCAGCTGGTCGCTGTCCGTGTCGAGCGGCTTGCTGGCCATCTCGCTGGTGCTGCTCAGCGCCGTCTCGGACCGGGTGGGCCGCAAGCCGCTGATGGTGGCGTCGATGTTTTCCGCCGCGATACTGACGATCTTGTCCGCGTTCGCCCAGGATTATGCGCAGTTGCTGGTCATCCGCGCCGCGCTGGGCATTGCCCTGGGCGGCATGCCGGCCGTGGCCATGGCTTACCTGGGCGAGGAAATCGAGGGCCCGTCCCTGGGCTTGTCGATGGGCTTGTATATTGCGGGCAGCGCCTTTGGCGGCATGTCGGGGCGCTTGATCGCTTCCATGCTCAGCGATTTCCTGTCGTGGCGCTGGGCTTTGGGCGTGCTGGGCGTGGCCGGCGTGCTGGCTGCCGCGGAATTCTGGCGCAGCCTGCCCGCATCGAAAAATTTCGTGCCTACAACCCGTGGCTGGAATGCCTTGCCGCACGCCATCAAGCAGCATTTTTCCGACCAGGGCTTGCCGTGGCTGTTCTGCCTCGCGTTCGTGCTGATGGGCTGTTTCGTCAGCCTGTATAACTACATCGGCTACCGCCTGCTGGCAGCGCCATTCGGCTTGCGCCAGAGCACGGTCGGCTTGCTGGCCTTCTTGTACCTGATCGGCATTTTCAGTTCCGTCTGGGCCGGTCGCCTGGTGGACCGCCTGGGACGCCGGGGCGTGCTGTGGATCATGCTGTTGGTGATGTTGTCCGGCATTTTATTGACCCTGTTCGACTCGCTGCCGCTGATCGTCATCGGCATGGCGCTGGCCACCTTCGGCTTCTTTGCCTCGCACTCGATCGCCAGCAGCTGGGTCAGCCGCAGGGCCCGCGCGCCGCAGGCGCTGGCCTCGGCCTTCTACCTGCTGTTCTATTACCTGGGCTCGAGCCTGATCGGCTCCGCCTCGGGCATGATGTGGGGCTTCGACGGCTGGACGGGCGTCATCATCATGCTGGGCCTGTGCCTGGGCGGCGGCGTGCTGATCGCCTTGCGCCTGCGCCATCTGCAGCCGCTGGGCGCGCGCGAAGCGGTGGGCTGAGTCCGGTTATTTGGGGCACATGCCGATCATCGTTTCCCCCTGCTTGCCCGCGCGCGTGGTCACGCACAAGCTGCCCAGCGCGCTGGTGATCTTGTAGGTGCGGCTGCCCCTGGCCTCGTTCGCGCCGATTTCCTCGATCTTTGACGCCTCGTACCATTTCGGCGGCACGGCCGCATAGGCTTCGGCAAAGCCCTGCTGCATGCGCTTGTAGCCCGTGTCGTCGAATTTCTCGCCGCCCCGCTGCGGGAATTCCTTGCGTAAATCCTTGTCGATCTTGCCTACGTCGCGCTTGGCTTGCGCCAGGATATCGGCCGCGCTGGGCGGCGCGACGGCCGTGATCGCTTCCGGCGTTGCCGGCGCCGGCTCGGCGGCGGGTGGCGGCAAGGGGCGGCTGATGGGCACTGGCATTGGCAGGCGCGGCACTCTTGCGGTGGCTGGTTTGGCGCTGGGCAACGCCGCAGGTACGGGCTTGGGCGGCGCAGGCGCGCTGTAGCGCAACCAGGTGATGGCCGGACCCTGCGGCAAGTTCTCGTCTGTGACGGCACGGGGTCGCGACTGCAAGACAACATATGCCAGGCCTACATGCAGCAGGATGATCAACAGCAGGCCGGGAGCGCGGCGGGGCAGGGACGGCAGCGAGGTCATGGGTGGTGTGGTGGTTCAGGTACGCCAATGTATATGAAGGATTTGATAATTATCTAGAATGTCACAAGCGCTTACAAAAAAGTGCCGCATGGAAATTTCGACCTTGTGGCCGCCAGCGGGGAACCCTGTGCGGCCTTGACGATCCAACTCCCTACACTGTGGGAGGACACATCATGATGCAGGTAAAGGAAGTGGCACGGCGCTTTGGCGCCATCGAACACGCAATCGGCCAGGCGGCCCAGCTGTGCGGCCAGCAGCAGGGCATGCCCATGGATTTGAAGGATTGCATCAACCAGCTGGACCAGCAAAAGAGCGCCGTGCGGCAAGCCATCGATACGCAGGACGATACGCGCATCCGGCAAGCCGTCGACCAGATGGAGTCGCTGGGCGACCGCGCCAAGCGGGCCTGTGGCACGGCAACCAGCGTGACGCCGGAAATGAAGAGTGCCGTGCTCAAGGTCCACGATGAGTTGTCGGACTTAAAACATCAGCTGCATTAGCTTACATCTGGCGGAACAGATGCGCATATAAAGGGCTGACGCGCAGTTGTGCCGGGTGCTGGCGCAGGGTCAGCGACAGCTTGCCCGCCTCGTCGCGCACGGCCGTGGCGATGGCGCTGGCGTTGACGATGGTGCCCCGGTGGATTTGCCAGAATTGCTGCGGGTCCAGCTGGGGCAAGAGCTCCTTCAGGCTCGTGCGTATCAATGATTCGCTGTCCTGGCACACGACGTTGATGTATTTGTCCAGCGCTTCGAAATACACGACGTCGGCCAGGGCGATCATGCGCACGCTGTTGCCCACGGCCGCCCGTATCATTTGCAGGCGCGGCGCGGGCGGCAGCATGGCTTGCAGCTGGCTCAGCAGGCGGGCCATGTTGTCGTCGCTGGCGGTTCCGGCTGTTGGCGCTGCCGTGGCGGTCGTCGCTGGCGCTGCTGCTGCCGTGACTGTGGCTGTAGCGGTGCCGTTGCCGCCGCCTTTGCCAGCACCGCTGTCGCGCAAGCGCTGTTGCAGCCGTTCTACCGTCTTGCCCAGGCGCGCATCGTTGACGGGTTTTAAGACGTAGTCGGCGGCCGCGTGTTCGAAGGCGGCCAGCGCGTATTCGTCGTAGGCGGTCACGAACACGATGTGGGGAAATGGAATGCCGTCGGGCCACTGTTCCGCCAATTCCTCGGCCGCTTCCAGGCCCGTCTTGCCTGGCATTTTGATGTCGAGAAACAGAATGTCTGGCTGCAGCGCCAGGCCTTGGCGCAAGGCTTCCACGCCGTTGGGGCAGGTGGCAACGATGTCGAGTTCCGGCCACAGCCGCTGCAAGGCGTGCGCAAGGGCGGCGGCAAGTATGGGTTCGTCTTCGGCGATCAGGGCGCGCGGTGAGGTGCTGGTCATGGCGTGGGGCTCGCGGTGGTGGAGTGAATGGGGAATTGAAGGCGGGCGACGACGCCTGCCGGCGTGTTGGCGGCCAGCGACAGGCTGGCGTCATCGCCATGCATGCCGCGCAGGCGCTCGCGGATATTCGCCACGCCCAGCTGCGTACCCTTGGTCTGGCCCGGATGGTCGAGGCCCAGGCCATCGTCGCTGACGGTGAGCAGCAGCGCGCCGCCATCCATGGACGCCTGCACGTGGATATGGCCGCCTTCGATCTTCGGCTCCAGGCCGTGCTGGATGGCGTTTTCCACCAGCGGCTGCAGCAGCATGGGAGGGACCTTGATGTGGCGTAAGGCATCGGGCAAGTCCAGCGTAAAGCGCAGGCGCGCGCCCATGCGGATGGACATCAGGCCCAGGTAGGCTTGCATCAGGGAAAACTCCTGCGCCAGGGTGGTGGACTCGGCGCGCGAGGACGAGAGGGTGGCGCGCAAGTACTGGATCAGCTGGTCGAGCAGCTGCTGGGCGCGGTCCGGATCAAAACTGATCAGGCCTTGCAGATTGGCCAGGGTATTGAACAGCATGTGCGGTTCGATTTGCGCCTGCAGCAACTGCAGCTGGGCCTGCATGGCCTGGCGCGCCACGGATTCGGCGCGGGCCTTTTCCTCGGCAGCCGCCATTTGCAGGCGGGCAATCTTTTCGCGGCTGGAGAAAAACAGCACGGCGCCGCCCGTGGCCAGCAGGGTGAACACGAGGGTGCCCATCATTTGCGTAGGCAGCATGTTTTCAAAGCCGCCCACGTCCACGCCCGTCAGCCAGCTGAACAGCGTCAGGCCCAGCATTTGCGCGACGGGCACGGAAATGAGGATGATGAGCATGAAAGGCAGGAATTTCGGCCGCCGGTCCGCGCCCCATAAGGTCAGGCGCATGCCGTCGATCAGCAGGAAGGCGATCGTGCCGATGCACATCGAGGCGACCAGGTTTTGCCCAAAATGGCTGCCCGGACTGAGGATGAAGGTAATGACCAGCGCACAGATCACGTTCAGCGCCAGCGCATAGCGCGCGTCGTGCAGCATGCGGTAGTACGGAGACCTGGCCTTGGCTGCTGGCGCATCGGCGGATGGAACGTTGGATTTCATGGAGTTGTCTGCTGGTAGCGATGGGGCATTGTGTGCCAGCGCAGGCCAGCGCGCAACAGGGCTGCGACGAAACGGGACTGGCGCGCCGCCATTCGCTGGGGCGCGTCGCCAAACGGGGCCGCTTTACTTTTCGGGACTGGCACGCGATAGTGTGGCAAGACAGTCTTGCTTCCAAAGAATTGCTTAAAGGAATCCCATGTGGCCCTATCCACGCACCCTCGCGCACCGCGGCGGCGGCACCCTGGCGCCTGAAAACACCCTGGCCGCCCTGCGCTGCGGCCTCGCCTACGGCTACCGCGCCGTGGAATTCGACGTCATGCTGGCGTCCGACGGCGTGCCCGTCGTCGTGCACGACCCCGAGCTGGGCCGCACCGTGGCCGGCAGCGGCCACATCAACGATTACACGGCCGCGCAGCTGGGAGCGATGGAGGCGGGCGCCTGGTTCGGCCCCGCATTCGCCGGTGTAGGCGTGCCCACGTTCGAGGCCGTAGTGGCGTATTGCAAGGCGCAGCGCATCTGGATGAATATCGAAATCAAGCCGGCGCCCGGCTTCGATGTGCAAACCGGGACGGTGGTGGCGCACGCCACGCGCGATTACTTTGCGCAGGAAATCGCGGCTGGCGAATTGCTGCCGCTCTTGTCGTCGTTCAGCATCGCAGCCTTGCAGGCGGCGCGCCAGGCGGCCCCGGAACTGGCGCGCGGCTGGCTGGTCGAAGCGATACCTTCAGATTGGCTGAAACAGGCAAAGGAGCTGGGCGTGGTGGCCATCCATTGCGACCATCAGCAGCTGACGCCGGAACTGGCGCGAGAGATCAAGGGGGCGGGATACGGGCTGTTCTGCTACACCGTCAACACCTCGGAGCGGGCCAGCGAATTGCTGGCCTGGGGCGTGGACGGGTTTTGTACGGACAGGATCGATTTGATCACGCCGGTCTGAACGTAACCCAAAGCAACATCTGGGGTCGTACCCTGCAGGGTACGACCCCAGCCTTTGCCGTTGGGTTTAGGCGTAGGTCGGATTAGGCGCGCAGCGCCGTAATCCGACAACATTGTTGGCGCCGCTGGTGTTGTCGGCTTACGCGCTTGCGCGCTAAGCCGACCTACGTTTCAAACAGCTTAGAAAGTTACACGCATGCCGACCGTCAAGTTGCGCCCCGTCAACGGCGCCGCATTCTTGATGAACGAAGTGTGACTGTACGCCAGTTCATTCGTCAGGTTATTCGCCTTGATGTAGAACTGCGCCGGCGTCGTGCCGATGCGCGTGTCGTAGTTGGCGGACAGGTTCAGCATGTTGTAGCCCGGCGTTGCCGTTTCGAATGCCGCCACTTTATCCTGCTTGCCCACGCGGTGGAACTCCGCCACGCCGCTCCATGCCTGCCAGTTGGCGTCGAACTTCACGCCGAAACGCTGTGCCGGGATGCGTGGCAAGTTGCCACCGCCGTCGGCCAGCTTGGCCCGCACGTAGTCGCCGAACACGCTGGCGCCGAACATGGGGTTCAGTTGCTGGCGGATCTGCCCTTCGACGCCCGTAAACGTGGCGTCGCGCTGGGCGTACTGGATCAGCTGGAAGCCTTCGTGGTTGTCCAGGGTGGAACCGAAAATATAATTGTCCACCTTGTTGCGGTAGGCGCTGGCCGAGAAGGTCGTGGCGCCCGCATATTTGCGCAAGGTCAAGTCGATATTGTTCGACGTTTCCTTGCCCAGGTTTTGATTGCCCAGTTCATAGGTCGCCGTGGCCATGTGCACACCGTGCGCATACAGTTCCTCGGCGCTCGGCAAACGGTGCGTGCGCGAAATGGTCGAACCGAGCGAATACTGGGGCGCGAATTTCCACACGGCGCCCAGCGAGACCGAGGTGCCCTTGGCGCTGCGGTCCTGCAAGGTGGCGCTGTCGACCGTGATGTCTTGCCATTCGTGGCGCAAGCCCGCTTCGAAGCGCCATTGGTCGAGCTTGTATTCCTCGACCAGGAAGGCCGCGTGTTTCTTGGTGACCGTCGGCGCCACGTACGCTTCTTCGCCCAGGGCGGAGAAATCGCGCTTCGACGTTTGCAGGCCGACCACGCCGCGCCAGCCGAAGACGGGATGGTGTTCCATTTCCAGGCGCGCGTCGTGGCCCTTGTTCTTGAAGGTAGTGGCGATTTGCCTGCCTTCGATTTCATCGTGCTTGTAGTCGGTGAACGCGGCGCGCAGGCGCAGCTTGGCGAAGCCGGGCACGGGATCTCGCAACTCGCCGCGCACGTCCCAGCGCTCGCTCTTCAGCTTCACGTAGGGCACGCTTTCGTGTGCATGGTCGTGTTCCTCTTCATCACCGTGATCGTGGCCTTCGTGGCCGCCGCAATGCAGGTGCGTGCCGTGCGGGTGGCAGCTTTCGAATTCGTGGTTGTGGCCGGGCAAGCCGTATTCCGCGTGCTGGCTGGTGAAGGCCAGGCCCAGGAAGCCGCGCTGACCTACCCACGACACGCCCACGCTGCCCGTGTCCGTCTTGTTGTAGCTGCCGGCCACCCTGGAACCGCCTTCCCAGCCGCTGCCGACCTTGTATTCCTTGGCGTCGCGCTTGACGCCTTCCGCGTGAAAGGCGATGTTGCCGGAGCCGCCGGTCACTTCAAAGGCGCCCGCCTTTTCGCGCGCGGCCGAATTGGCGCGCACTTCGGCGCTGCCTTCAAAGCCTTTCGCCGGCACGCGCGTGGGGATTTTCTTGTCGATCACATTGACGACGCCGCCGACGGCGCCGCCGCCATAGGCCAGGGCGGACGGACCGCGCAAGACTTCAATCTGTTCCGACAGCATCGGCTCGGCCGCGACAGCATGGTCGGGGCTGATGGTTGACGCATCCTGCACTTCGGCGCCATCGGACAGCACCTTGACGCGCGGGCCATCCATGCCGCGGATGATGGGGCGGCTGGCGCCGGCGCCGAAATGGCTGGACGTGATGCCGGGCTGGCCCGCCAGGGTTTCACCGAGGGTCGCCTCGCGGGCGCGCACCAGTTCCTCGCCTTCCAGTACGGTGACGGGCGTGCTCATGTCGTCGCTGCCCAGGGCCAGCGCGCTGGCCGAGACGGTGACGGCAGGCAAGGTTGTCGCCTGCTGCGCCAGCGCGCTGGCGGGAGCGGCAAAGGCCAGCATGATGGCCAGCGCGAGGGGAGTGGGTTGCTGTGGACGTACGGACATGGGCAGGAATTCCTTATTCGCTATCGGTGTTGGCAGGGTTGGGGCAGTGCGTTGACGTGAAATGGCCTGCCCTAAGTTGATAATGATAACCCATTATCATTACTGTGTGACAGTTTTTCCGGCAGGGAGATACAGGCGGATGGTGTATTCTGTTGGCTATGGAACGCACAACACGTCAAAAAACCGCCATTCAAGCCGCCATCGAGTCGGCCCAGCGCCCCTTGTCGGCGCAGGAAATCCTCGAACAGGCCAGCTTGCAAGTGACGCAG
This sequence comes from Janthinobacterium sp. 67, assembly GCF_002797895.1. Taxonomy (NCBI): domain Bacteria; kingdom Pseudomonadati; phylum Pseudomonadota; class Betaproteobacteria; order Burkholderiales; family Oxalobacteraceae; genus Janthinobacterium; species Janthinobacterium sp. 67. The sequence continues at coordinate 5,456,322 of NZ_PGES01000001.1, forward strand.
CTGGGCATCGCCACCGTTTACCGCAACTTGAAGTCGCTGGTGCTGGAAGAAAAGGTGCACGTGGTGACCTTGCCGGGCGAAAACCCGCGCTACGAGTCGAACACGGTTGCCAATCACCACCACCACCACTTCCAGTGCACCACGTGCCAGCGCGTGTTCGACGTGCATGATTGCCCGGGCGACTTGAAGCGCATGGCGCCGCAAGGCTTTGTTGTCGAGCGCCACGAACTGACCCTGTACGGCCGCTGCGCCGACTGCAATGCGGCCGCCGGCGCCAGTGTGGCTGGCACAGCCCCGCACGCCTGCGCCAGTCACCACGACCCGGCGTGAACGGACAGGGGGGCATTGCCGGGCAGGCTTGCAACAATGCTGCCCGCCCGGCGCCAATTCCCGTACCTAGATCACGTATAATCTTCCCTTTAAAGCTGCCGCCACTCTTTGCCAAAAAAACATGAAATCAACTGAAATCCGCGACAAGTTCCTCAAATTTTTCGAGTCCAAGGGCCATTCCATCGTCCGTTCCAGCTCCCTGGTGCCAGGCAACGATCCGACCTTGCTGTTGACGAACAGCGGCATGGTGCAGTTCAAGGATGTGTTTACGGGCACGGACAGCCGCCCGTACACGCGCGCTACTTCCGTGCAGCGCTGCGTGCGCGCCGGCGGCAAGCACAACGACCTGGAAAACGTCGGCTACACGGCGCGCCACCATACTTTCTTTGAAATGCTGGGCAACTTCAGCTTTGGCGACTATTTCAAGCGCGATGCGATTCAATACGCGTGGGAACTGCTGACCAAGGTGTATGGCTTGCCGGCTGACAAGCTGACCGTCACCGTCTATATCGAAGATGACGAAGCCTACGATATCTGGGCAAAGGAAATCGGCGTGCCTGTCGAGCGCATCATCCGCATCGGCGACAACAAGGGTTCGCGTTACGCTTCGGACAATTTCTGGCAGATGGCGGACACGGGCCCATGCGGTCCATGCACGGAAATCTTCTACGACCATGGCGCCGACATTCCTGGCGGCCCGCCGGGCTCGCCTGACGAAGACGGCGACCGCTTCATTGAAATCTGGAACCTCGTGTTCATGCAGTTCAATCGCGACGAAGCCGGTGTCATGCACAAGCTGCCGAAGCCATGCGTCGATACGGGCATGGGCATGGAGCGCCTGGCCGCCGTGCTGCAGCACGTGCATTCGAACTATGAAATCGACCTGTTCCAGCATCTGATCCGCGCCGCCGCGCGCGAAACGGGCGCCACGGACCTGGAAAACAAGTCGCTGCGCGTGATCGCCGACCACATCCGCGCCGCCGCCTTCATGATCGTCGACGGCATCATCCCGGGCAGCGAAGGCCGCGCGTATGTGCTGCGCCGCATCATCCGCCGCGCCTTGCGCCACGGTCACAAGCTGGGCCAGACGAAACCGTTCTTCTACAAGCTGGTGGCCGACCTGGCCATCGAGATGGGCGGCGCCTATCCGGAGCTGGAAGAAGCGAAAGACAACGTCGCCAACATGCTCAAAGCCGAGGAAGAGCGTTTCGGCGAAACCCTGGAAACGGGCATGAAAGTGCTGGAAGCGCAGCTGGCCAAGGATGCCACGGGCATCGACGGCGCCACCGCTTTTACTTTGTACGAAACCTACGGCTTCCCGCCGGACCTGACGGCCGATATCTGCCGCGAACGCAATATCACGTTCGACCAGGCCGGCTATGACGCGGCCCTGAAGGAAAGCCAGGAGCTGTCGCGCAAGGGCGGCAAGACGCACAAGGACAGCAAGGTCGAGTACACGGGCGAGAAAAACACCTTCGTCGGCTACGATCAACTGACGTTCAGCAGCAAGGTCGTCGCGCTGTACGCGGCCGGCACCTCTGTGCAGGAACTGAAGGCGGGCCAGGATGGCATCGTCGTGCTCGACACGACGCCGTTCTACGCGGAATCGGGCGGCCAGGTGGGCGACCAGGGCGTGATCGCCTCGGGCGCCGGCAGCTTTGCCGTCAGCGACACCCTGAAAATCCAGGCCGACGTGTTCGGCCACCACGGCGTGCTCGAGTCGGGCGTGCTGAAGGTGGGCGACGCCGTCTCGGCGCAAGTCGACACGGCCAAGCGCGCGCGCACGATCCGCAACCACTCGGCCACGCATTTGATGCACAAGGCCTTGCGCGAAGTGCTGGGCAGCCACGTGGCGCAAAAGGGTTCGCTGGTCGATCCGGACAAGACCCGTTTCGACTTCAGCCACAATGCGCCGATGACGGCCGAGCAGATCGCCGCCGTGGAAACCATCGTCAATAAAGAGATCCTGGAAAACCGCGCCACGCAAGCGCACCTGATGTCGTTTGACGATGCCGTCAAGCATGGCGCGATGGCCCTGTTCGGCGAGAAATACGGCGACGAAGTGCGCGTGCTCGACATCGGCAGCTCGAAAGAGCTGTGCGGCGGCGTCCACGTGCAGCGCACGGGCGACATCGGCCTGTTCAAGATCACGGGCGAAAGCGGCGTTGCCGCCGGTATCCGCCGCGTGGAAGCGGTGACGGGCGAGGGCGCGCTGGCGCTGGTGCAAACCATCAACCGCCGTCTGGTCGAAGCGGCCAACGCGCTGAAGGCGCAGCCGGAAGAACTGACTGCCCGCATCGGGCAAGTGCAGGACCACGTGAAGGCGCTGGAGAAGGAACTGGCCGCGCTGAAATCGAAACTGGCCTCGGGCCAGGGCGATGAACTGGTCACGCAAGCCGTCGACGTCAACGGCATCAAGGTGCTCGCCGCCGTGCTGGACGGCGCGGACGTGGCCCGCTTGCGCGAAACCATGGACAAGCTGAAGGACAAGCTGAAAACGGCCGCCATCGTGCTGGCCAGCGTGGCGGACGGCAAGGTCAGCCTGATCGCCGGCGTGACGGCGGACGCGACTGCCAAGGTCAAGGCCGGCGAGCTGGTGAACTTCGTTGCACGGCAAGTGGGCGGAAAAGGCGGCGGACGCCCCGATATGGCGCAGGCCGGCGGCACCGATCCGAGCGGCCTAGCGAACGCCCTGGCCGGTGTCCCGGCCTGGGTCGGCGAACGCGCGTAATAAGGCGTAAGCTAGAGGGCATGCGGGGTTTTCGCCCCACAGCCCCTTGAAAACGGCCCGCAGACGGTGTTTGCGGGCCGTTTTGCCGTGTGGAATCTCGTTGTGACACCACAACAGCCGATGAACTATTTTGGTGCAGCGCGTCAATGCCCCCGATTTAGAGTAGTATGTCGAAAATCAGTACAACAAATATGGTGGGATATTGATGATGAGCGACACACTACTTGATACCGAGATTATGGAATTTCACAAAGAACTCGACGCGCGGGGCTTGAATTGCCCCTTGCCGATTCTGAAGGCGAAAAAGGCTTTGTCAGAGCTGCAAAGCGGCGAAGTGCTGCGCATCATGGCAACCGATCCCGGTTCCGTGCGCGACTTCCAGGCTTTCGCCAAGCAAACGGGCAATGCCCTGCTGTCGCATGTGCAGACGGGTACCGAATTCGTCTTCCTGATGCAACGCAAATAATTCTGCCAGCCGGGGCCGCCGTGGCGCGGCCTGGTTTTCCTTCCCGCGCCAGCCCTTTTGCTGCCTTGCAGCGTAGCGGCGCACTCCCCTGAAATCCCCGAAGCTGGACAGTTTAGATGGATTGCTCTAACAAAAAATCGCACGATCGTGCTTAAATTCGGTCCAGGATTCAAATTTCTCTTATAATCGAACGCACAATCAGCACTTGATCCGTCATTTTTATAATTTCCCAAAGGCATAGCTATGAAAGTCTTGGTACCCGTCAAACGCGTGGTCGACTATAACGTCAAAGTCCGCGTCAAGAGTGACGGCACTGGCGTCGATACCGCCAACGTCAAAATGTCGATGAACCCTTTCGATGAGATCGCGCTGGAAGAAGCGATGCGCCTGAAAGAAGCCGGCAAGGTCACTGAAGTGGTCGCCATCTCCTGTGGCGTGACGCAGTGCCAGGAAACCCTGCGCACGGCCATGGCCATCGGCGCCGACCGCGGCATCCTGGTGGAAACGACGACCGAACTGGAACCGCTGGCCGTGGCCAAGCTGGTGAAATCCCTGGCCGAGAAAGAACAGCCGCAACTGATCATCCTGGGCAAGCAAGCCATCGATGACGACAGCAACCAGACCGGCCAGATGCTGGCAGCCCTGCTGGGTTGGCCGCAAGCCACGTTCGCCTCGAAAGTCGTGCTGGAAGACGGCAAAGTCACCGTCACCCGCGAAGTCGACGGCGGCCTGGAAACCCTGGCATTGACCTTGCCAGCCATCGTCACCACCGACCTGCGCTTGAACGAGCCACGCTACGTGACCTTGCCGAACATCATGAAGGCAAAGAAAAAGCCGCTCGAGACCGTCAAGCCGGAAGACCTGGGCGTCGACGTTGCGCCACGCCTGAAGACCCTGAAAGTCGTCGAGCCAGCCAAGCGCTCGGCCGGCATCAAGGTCCCGGACGTCGCTACCCTGGTCGCCAAGCTGCGTACCGAAGCCAAGGTTATCTGAGCGGTTTTGCCGCCAAAACATAAAATCTGGGGTCAGACCCGACGGGGGTATCAGTTCCAATGGAACTGATACCGATCTCGAAGAGACTGACCCCGGCACTTGCTAACTATTAGGAATAATCATGGTCGCATTAGTTATTGCTGAACACGACAACGCTACCTTAAAGGGCAGCACCCACCACACCGTGACCGCGGCTGCCCAGTGCGGCGGCGACGTGCACGTGCTGGTCGCAGGTTCGAACGCCTCGGCCGCTGCCGCTGCCGCCGCGCAAATCGCCGGCGTGACGAAAGTCATCGTCGCCGACGCGCCATACTTTGCCGACGGCCTGGCCGAAAACGTGGCCGAGCAAGTGCTGGCCATCGCCGGCAACTACAGCCACATCCTGGCGCCAGCCACCGCCTACGGCAAGAACATCCTGCCGCGCGTGGCCGCCAAGCTGGACGTGGCGCAAATCTCGGAAATCACCAAGGTCGATTCCCCTGACACCTTCGAGCGCCCGATCTACGCCGGTAACGCGATTGCCACCGTGCAATCTAGCGACAAGGTCAAGGTCATCACCGTGCGCACCACCGGTTTCGACGCCGCTGCCGCCACCGGCGGTTCGGCTGCCACGGAAACCGTTGCCGCCGTTGCCGACGCGGGCAAATCGGCCTTCGTGGGCCGCGAACTGGCCAAGTCCGACCGTCCTGAACTGACCGCCGCGAAAATCATCGTGTCGGGCGGCCGTGGCATGGGTTCGGCCGAGAACTTCCACATCCTGGAGCCGCTGGCCGACAAGCTGGGCGCCGCCATGGGTGCCTCGCGCGCCGCCGTCGACGCCGGCTTCGTGCCGAACGACTGGCAAGTGGGCCAGACGGGCAAGATCGTCGCGCCATCGCTGTACATCGCCGTCGGTATCTCGGGCGCGATCCAGCATCTGGCCGGCATGAAAGACTCGAAAACCATCGTCGCCATCAACAAGGATCCGGAAGCGCCGATCTTTGCCGTGGCCGACTACGGCATCGTGGGCGATCTGTTCGAGATCGTGCCGCAACTGGTCAAAGAACTGGGTTAAGTCACACCCCTTCCGGTTTTGTTACTGACAAAGCCACGCCGGCCCGCCCCACACGGCGAGCCGCGCGTGGCTTTTTTCTTGGAGAAAAGAAGATGAGCTATCAAGCCCCGCTGAAAGACATGTTGTTCGTGATGAACGAACTGGCCGGCCTGGCCGAAATCCACACTTTGCCCGGCTGCGAAGACGCCACGCCCGACACGGCCGAAGCCGTGCTGGAAGAGAACGCCAAGTTCTGCGGCGGCGTGGTGGCCCCCTTGAACGGCCCCAGCGACAAGGAACCGAGCTTCTGGCACGACGGGCAAGTGACGACCTCGAAAGGCTTCAAGGAAGCGTTCAAGGCGTATGGCGAAGCGGGCTGGCAAGGCGTGCAGCATCCGACTGAATTTGGCGGCCAGGGCTTGCCCAAGCTCCTGGCCACGCCCTGCATTGAAATGCTCAACTCGGCCAGCATCTCGTTCGCCCTCGTGGCCCTGCTGTCGGACGGCGCCATCGAAGCGCTGTTGACGGCCGGCAGTGACGAACAGAAAGCCGTCTACCTGGAAAACCTGGTGTCGGGCAAATGGACGGGCACCATGAACTTGACGGAGCCGCAGGCCGGCTCCGACCTGGCCGCCGTGCGCACGCGCGCCGTGCCGCAGGAAGACGGCACCTATAAAGTGTTCGGCACGAAGATTTTCATCACCTACGGCGAGCACGACATGGCGGAAAACATCGTCCACCTGGTGCTGGCCCGCACGCCGGACGCGCCCGCCGGCGTGAAAGGCATTTCGCTGTTCATCGTGCCGAAATTCCTCGTCAATGCGGACGGCAGCCTGGGCGCGCGCAACGATGCCCATTGCGTGTCCATCGAGCACAAGCTGGGCATCAAGGCCAGCCCGACGGCGGTATTGCAGTTTGGCGATCACGGCGGCGCCATCGGCACCCTCGTGGGCGAGGAAAACCGCGGCCTCGAATACATGTTCATCATGATGAACGCGGCCCGCTTCGGCGTGGGCCTGCAAGGCATTGGCCTGGCCGAGCGCGCCTACCAGCAGGCCGTGGCGTTCGCGAAAGACCGCGTGCAGTCGCGCGACCTGGCCGGTTCGCCCGGCCCCGTGTCCATCATCCACCACCCGGACGTGCGCCGCATGCTCATGTCCATGCGTTCGCAAACGGAGGCGGCGCGCGCGCTGGCCTACGTGGGCGCGGCCATCAGCGACGTGGCGCACCACCATCCGGACGCGGACGTGCGCGCGGAAAGCCTGGCGACGTATGAATATCTGGTGCCCGTCATCAAGGGCTGGTCCACGGAAATGTCGCAGGACGTCACGCGCGACGGCGTGCAAGTGCATGGCGGCATGGGTTTCATTGAGGAAACGGGCGCCGCCCAGCATTACCGCGACGCCAAGATTCTGACCATCTACGAAGGCACGACAGCCATCCAGGCGAACGACCTCGTGGGTCGCAAGACGGTGCGCGACGGAGGCGCCGTGGCGAAAGCCATCATTGCCCAGGTGCGCGCCACGGAAGCCCAGCTGGGCGAGCTGACCGGCGCCGACTTCCAGGCCATGCAGCGCCACCTGGCCGAAGGCAGCGCCGCGCTGGAAGCCGTGGTGGAATACGTGGTGGCGAACATGAAGTCGGACATCAAGGCCGTGTTTGCGGGCAGCGTGCCGTATCTGAAACTGGCCGGCATCGTGCTGGGCGGCTGGCAAATGGCCCGCGCGGCCGTGGCTGCGCAGCAAAAGCTGGGCGAGGGCAGCGGCGACGCGGCGTTCTATAATGCAAAAATCGCCACGGCCCGCTTCTTTGCCGACCACATCCTGTCGCAAGCGCCGGGCTTGCGCGCCACCATCATCGACGGCAGCGCCGGCGTGATGGCGCTGTCGGAAGAGCAGTTTTAACCGGGGTTAGACCCCTCGTCCGCTAACGCCGAGCTTCGATGTTAGCGTTGGCGAGGGTCTGACCCCAGCAGTTTGCTGAAGGCAGTCTGAATGCAAAAAAGCGCTGGAGATCACTCTCCAGCGCTTTTTTTAACCCCAAACGTAAGTGCCGGGGTCGGACCCTGAGGGTCCGACCCCAGTCCTTGCTCTTGGGTTCAGCTTACCTTCTGGCAATACCATTACCCGAATTGCGCACCAAGTCGCCAGCAGCCAGCCCTGGATCCTGGTCAAACGCGAAGTCGGCCTTGGCGCCCGTTTCGTATTGCACGGTCACGGTCCACGTCTTGGCGTTCTTCATGTGGCCTTCAACTTGCTTGCCGGCATATGCGCCGCCAGCGGCGCCGGCCAGGGTGGCCAGATCCTTGCCGCGTCCGCCGCCGACCTGGCGGCCCAGCAGGGCGCCGGCCACGCCGCCGCCGATCATGCCCAGCGCGCCGCCTTCACCGGCTTTTTCGGTGACGTTCACTGCCAGCACCTTGCCGCATTCGGCGCAGATCTGGTGTTGCGGCTGTTTGTTTTGCTGGGCAACACCGGAGTTGCCGGCCTTTTGCGCGGCCTTGGCGTTGATGATGGCCTGGTCGTATTCGCCCTTGGCGTCGCGCAGGCATTGCATGCGGGCTTTCGAGCTGCTTTCTTCGGCGCACAGTTTCTTGTCGTCCGCATAGCGCGTGTTGGCTTGTTTCGTGTCGTACGCGTATTGCGCCTTCGGCGACAGGTTCTGTGCAAAGGCGGAGGTGCTGAACAGGGCCGTGATGGCGACTGCGAGGATGAGTGGGCGACGAATCATGATCTTCTCCTGTGGGGTGTTAAATGTGCCAGTAATGTCGACATTGTGAATGCAGTATAGAGGAAAATCATGATTGCTTACCAACACTTACATGTGCGCGCGTTGCGTTGATTCCCGCGCGGGAGTTAACCGTAGGCGCCGCCCGTGTACAGCAAGTCGAACAGGCGCGCCATGGTGGCGATCAGCACGCCCGCGCCTAGCATCAAGGTAGCGACCAGCACGACGGCCAGAGGCCAGCCCGTGTCCGACTGGCGGCTTGATGCGGCGTTGTAGCGCGCGTCCCATTTGTCGTCCGGCATCAGTCCCAGTACCAGCGCTTCCAGGAAACCGCCCAGGGCGGACAGGGTCAGCGGCAATATTTGATAAAACCAGTCGGCGTCTGGAAACAGCTGGCGCAGCAGCAGGCTGGCGGGCAGGGCGGCCAGATGTAGCCAGCCCCAGCGGTCCTTGGCGCCGTGCAGGTAGAAGCGGTGCGCGCCCAGCATGCCCAGCAAAAAGGCCAGCAGGCTGGTGAATGCCTTGTTCTTGTGCGACTGTTGCAAAATGGTAGCGGTGGTCATGGGACTCCAGAGTTGCTCATCGGTAAAGATTGCCAGTATCGGTCATTGCCTGCCGCAACGATAGCACTTTCGTGCCGTGTTCAGGCGATGCTGTCGCGCAATATCATGGCCTGGTCGCCGCCTGGGCGTGGCATCGGCGGCACGATAGACGCACGCGCCTATTGCGTCTTCGGCCATGACTGGTCATAATGTTTGATTAGCCCAAATTACACGCCCGTCATCATAACGCTTGCTGCATGGCGGTAAAGCGCGCTATAATTTGCGGCTTTTTCCGCCTCAGCACACTTTTTGGAAATATTATGGTCGTTATTCGTTTAGCTCGTGGAGGCGCCAAGAAGCGCCCGTTCTTCAACATCGTCGCTACTGATTCGCGCAATCGCCGCGATGGTCGCTTCATTGAGCGTATCGGTTTTTACAACCCGATGGCGCAAGGTGGCGAAGTCCCACTGCGTATCACCGCAGACCGTCTGGCCTACTGGCAAGGCGTTGGCGCACAATTGTCGCCAACCGTTGCTCGTCTGGTTGCCAGCAACGGCAAAGCAGCAGCTTAATTAGATCACTGGTTTGACGGTCAAGACTGCATCCGGGGTGAAAGTCCCCGATGACCTGGTACAGGTAGGCTATGTCTCCGGTGCCTATGGCATTGCTGGCGGAGTCAGGATCACTCCTTTCTCCGACGACGCGGATGCATTATTAAGCGTCAAAACCTGGTGGTTTGATAAACCGACCTTGCATGATGTTCAAGTCAGGCAAGCGAAGTTACACGGCGGCGACGTCGTGGCCCAGCTGGTGGGTGTGGTCGGGCGGGATGCCGCAGAAGCGCTGAAAGGCGTCTCTGTGCAAATTCCGCGTAGCCATTTCCCGACGCTGACGGCCGATGAATTTTATTGGTCCGATCTGATCGGACTGACAGTCGAGAATTTGCAAGGCGAGTGCCTCGGCACAGTGCACGACATGATGAGCAACGGTCCGCAGTCGATCTTGCGCGTTACGCCCGTCGCCACTGCCGATGAGACCGTTGAAAAGGCGCCTGAGCGCCTGATCCCGTTTGTCGGCCAGTTTGTCATTAACGTTGACAAGGCTGCCAGCAAGATCACGGTCGACTGGGGCCTCGATTATTAAACCGCCTGCGCTTAATTTTGCGCCGGGCAATGTTTTCAGGATGGTGAGCGATGCAATTTGATGTCGTGACCCTGTTCCCGGAAATGTTTGCCGCGCTGACGCAGTCGGGTGTGACCCGGCGCGCCTTCGAGCAGGGGAAATGTGGCTTGTCGCTGTGGAATCCCCGTGATTTCACGACCGACAATCACCGTACCGTGGATGACCGCCCCTATGGCGGCGGCCCTGGCATGGTGATGATGGCCCGTCCCCTCGAAGCGACAATTAATGCCGCGAAGCAACGCCAGACCGATCTCGGCCTGGTGGCGCCCCGCGTGGTGTTCATGTCGCCGCAAGGCCGTCCGTTGACGCACGAGCGCGTCACGCAGCTGAAAGCCGAACCTGGTCTGGTGATCCTGTGCGGCCGCTATGAAGCCGTGGACCAGCGTTTGCTGGACCGTTGCGTCGACGAGGAAATCAGCGTCGGCGACTTCGTCCTGTCGGGCGGTGAATTGCCTGCCATGGCGCTGATGGATGCGGTGATCCGCCTGTTGCCGGGTGTCTTGAACACCGAGGCATCGGCCATCGAGGACAGCTTCGTCAATGGCTTGCTCGATTCGCCGCACTACACGCGGCCGGAAACATATGAAGGCATGGCCGTGCCGCCCGTCTTGATGGGCGGCAATCATGCCGAGATCGTCAAGTGGCGCCGCCAGCGCATGCTGGAAGCGACCGCGACAAAGCGGCCTGACCTCTTGCTCAGTGCGCGCGCCGCCGGCTTGCTTAGCAAGGCCGACGAACAATTCTTGGCCAGCCTGTAGGCCGTCTTCGGACGGCCGGCAGGGTGGCCAGTAGTGCCGGGCATGTTGCCCAAATTGGTAATACCCATCCTCTACCGGGCGGATACTTGCTATCCACAGTGCGCCGGCATGATGGTTTTCGGAGTGTTAAAAATGGACTTGATTCAACAATTAGAGCAAGAAGAGATCGCCCGTCTGGGTAAATCGATTCCTGACTTCGCACCAGGCGATACCGTTATCGTCAGCGTCAACGTAGTCGAAGGTACGCGCAAGCGCGCCCAGGCTTACGAAGGCGTCGTTATCTCCCGTCGTAACCGTGGCCTGAACTCGAACTTCATCGTTCGCAAGATCTCGTCCGGCGAAGGCGTTGAGCGTACGTTCCAACTGTACTCGCCGCTGATCGCTTCGATCGAAGTGAAACGCCGTGGTGACGTTCGCCGCGCCAAGCTGTACTATCTGCGTGAGCGTTCGGGTAAATCGGCGCGTATCAAAGAAAAATTGCCAAATCGCCGCGTTGTGGCGAAAGCAAGCGCGTAATATCAGCGTCTGCGTTGGAAAAAGGGGTGCCTCTGATGGTGCCCCTTTTTTTATTCTGAATTGCTATTGAGGCAAGCTGCCATGGCCACCATTGCATTTGATCCAAAACAATTAGCCATCGATTCGATCGCCGGCGAAGCGGCGCTGGACGCCGCGCGCCTGACGCCCGAGTGGCTGCGCCAGCGCCTGGCCGAACAGCCCGACTGGCAGCCCGAGATTACCCAGGATTTTCTTTCCGCCCGCGCCGTGCCCGTGCGCGCCGCCGTGCTCATTCCGCTCGTGCAGCGCCCGGACGGCCTGACCATCTTGCTGACCCTGCGCACCGACCACCTGAGCAGCCATGCGGGCCAGGTCAGCTTTCCCGGCGGGCGCAGCGAAGCTTTCGATGCGTCGCCCGTCGCCACGGCCCTGCGCGAAACGGAAGAAGAGGTGGGCCTGGCGCGCGAGCACATCGAGGTGCTCGGTTGCCTGCCCGATTACCTGACGGGCACCGGCTACCAGGTCACGCCCGTGGTGGGCCTGGTGACGCCGCCGTTCGAGCTGCGCGCCGACCCGTCCGAAGTGGCGGAAATCTTCGAAGTGCCGCTGGCCTTCCTCATGGATGGTCTCAACCATCAGCGCCTGTCGGTGGAATTGCCCGGCGGGCGGCGCTCGTTCTACGCCATGCCCTACGAACGCTTCTATATCTGGGGCGCCACCGCCGGCATGCTGCGCAATCTGTTTCACCTCTTGCGCGCGTAAAATGGCGCCCCGCACGTAATAAGTTTGATTCCAGCACTGCACTGCGCTATCGTAGCGGGCATTGCGGTATTGCTGAAAAAGACAAAAAGGACGTTTGATGACATTTCTCTCCATACTTTGCGCATTGCTGATCGAGCAGCTCAAACCTTTGCGCGCGGACAATCCGATCTACGCCGAAATCAAGAGCCTGGCAATGCGCATGGAGACCTGGTTCAATGCCGGCCACGCCAACCACGGCCGCATGGGCTGGTTCCTCATGATCGGCGTGCTGATGGTGCCGACGGCAGGCATCTACTGGCTCTTGCTGCATTATCAGCTGACCCTGCTGGCCTTTGCCTGGAACGTCCTCATCGTCTACCTGACCCTGGGCTTCCGTCACTACAGCCATTACTTTACCTCCATCCAGCTGGCCCTGAGCGCCGGCGACGAAGCGACCGCGCGCACCTTGCTGGCCGACTGGACCAAGCTCGACACGGTGGGCATGGAAGCGAGCGAAATCGCCCGCATCGCCGTGGAAAAAGCCCTGGTCACCACGCACCGCAATGTCTTTGGCGTGTTTTTCTGGTTCCTCATGCCGCTGGGCCCTGCCTGCGCCGTGATGTACCGCGTGGCCGAATACCTGGCGCGCGCCTGGAACGAACCCGAGCACATGCGCAATGAAGCGTTCGGCCAGTTCGCCGCGCGCGCCTTTTACTGGATCGACTGGATTCCCGTGCGCCTGACGGCCGTGGCATTTGCCGTGGTCGGCAATTTCGAGGACGCCATCTATGCCTGGCGCAATTTCGCCCAGCGCTGGCAGGACGAGGCCATCGGCATCATCCTGACGGCCGGCGGCGGCGCCATGGGCGTACGCCTGGGCACGCCAGCGGAAACGGCGGCCCGCGTGCTCGTCACGCCGGACATGGCCGTCGATGACAGCGACAGCGAAAGCGATATCCTGCCCGGCGAAGAGCCGGGCGCGCGCGCCTTGCAGAGCACGGTCGGCCTTGTGTGGCGCGCCTTGCTGCTGTGGATGCTGCTGCTGTTGCTGATGTCGGGCGCCGTTTTCCTCGGCTGACGCGGGGCCTGGCGCGTGGAACAGGGTTAAAATAGGGGCTGGCGCGCAAGCGTGCCGGCCCCTGTTTGCATCGTCAGGGCAGATCGAGGTAGAACCCAAGTCTTCTATAAGATATAATACTGGCTTACCGCAGCAAACGTAGTTGAATTACCAGCCCGGCCTACCCGCCGGGGCCATTCACGCAATCCAGTCCCGACAAGCCACATGGCCGAGTTATCTCAAAAAACAGGGGAACTCTCAGACGAGTTCTTCATCCTTGGTCTCACCAGCAATGGCAAGCAATTCCGACCCAGCGATTGGGCCGAGCGCCTTTGTGGAGTGATGTCCTGTTTCAATCCCGAAGGCGGCGGGCGCAATGCGCACCTCCAGTATTCGCCCTACGTGCGCCCGACCGTCGTCAATGGCGTCAAGTCGGTGGTGGTCAACACCAAGCTGCGCGAGATCGAGCCGATGGCGTTTCACTTCGTGCGCGAATTTGCCAAGGATAACGACCTGCAGATCGTCGAAGCCTGCTTCCTGCCGCCCCCCGAAGATAAGTAAGATCGTTTCAATTGATTTGCCTCAAACCCGCCACGGCGGACTGGCGTAGCGTGGACACTCTGCCTCTAACGGAGTGGCGACATGCGCATCGGCGACATCTGTACCCTGCATACCATCCATTGCCAGCGTGACACCAGCGTGCAAGACGCGGCGCTGCTGATGCGCCAGCACCACGTGGGCGACCTGATCGTGGCCGAACAGCCGAACGGCGAGCGCGTCCCCATCGGCATCCTCACCGACCGCGACATCGTCATTTCCGTCATCGCCCTGGGCCTCGACCCCGCCAGCCTGCTGGTGGGCGACATCATGAGCGAGCAGCTGCTCACGGCCAGCGAAGACGAAGACGTCTACGACATCATCGAACGCATGCGCGTTAACGGCATCCGCCGCCTGCCCGTCGTCAATAGCCTGGGCGCGCTTTCCGGCGTCGTCAGCATCGACGACCTGCTTGCCTTCCTGGCCCAGGAAATGGCCGAACTGGCACGCATCAGCAGCGGCCAGCTCGTACATGAAAAGCGCACCAGAAAGTAGGCCTGCATTGCGCAATTCCGGTCAAGTCACGCCTGCCTGAAAATGCTACAGTCGCTGCTCGTTCAACGGGAAGCGTTCATGCACACTCTGGCCAAGGCACTCTGGTATATCGAATCGCATTATGCGGAGAATATCTCGCTCGGCGATATCGCCCGCGTGGGCGGCGCTTCACCGTGTCACCTGACGCGCGCGTTCGGCCTGGCCACGGGCCACTCCGTGATGCGCTATGTGCGGGCGCGCCGGCTCAGCGAGGCGGCCCGCGCGCTGGCCCAGGGCGCGCAAGACATCCTCGCCGTCGCGCTGCAGGCCGGCTACAGTTCCCATGAAGCATTTACGCGGGCCTTTCGCGACCAGTTCCAGGTCACGCCGGAAAAGGTGCGGGCCCGGCGCCACGTCGCCAACCTCGCGCTGGTCGACGCCATCAAGATGGATGTGGCGCGGGGTATGCCTTTGGAAGCGCCCCGTTTCGAACAGGGACCCGCCTTGCTCGTGGCGGGCCTCGTCGAACGGTATCGCGCAGAAACGGCCGCCGGCATTCCCGCCCTGTGGCAACGCTTCCTGCCCCATGTGGCGCCCGGCCAGCTGGTGTATGGCGTGTGCTGCAACAATGACGACGCAGGCAATTTCGATTACCTTTGCGCCATGCCGGTGAGCGACTTCTCCCAGGCGCCCGACGACTGGATGCGGCTGCGCATCGTCCCGCAGCGCTATGCCGTGTTCCAGCACCGCGGGCATATTTCCACCATCCGCACCACCTGGCATGCGGTGTGGAACGAGTGGCTGCCCCAGTCGGGCCTGGAAGTGGCCGACGCGCCCGACTTCGAACGCTACGACCGGCATTTCGATCCCACCAGCGGCAACGGCGGCGTGGAAATCTGGCTCCCCTTGAAAGCATGAGCATGCTCAATACCTTGTCTGCACCAGCCCTGTTCGCCGGTGGCGCCGCGCTGCGCCAGCGTCTGTTGCAAATTGCCGCCGCGCTGGCGGCGGGCTTGCCCCTGTACTGGGTGCTGGGGCCGCAGCCGCTGGGCCCGCTGGCCTGGTGCGCGCCGCTGCCCGTGCTGTGGCTGGCCCTGCGTTCGTCGCGCCGCGATGCGGCCTGGATGACGTTGCTGGCCGCCATGCTGGGCTTGTCATCGAACTTTACTTATTTCCGCCTGCTCATGCCCTTGCCGGCCGTGCTGGTCGTGATGCTCGTCAAGGCACTGTTGTGGATGCTGGTGGTGCTGGCCACGCGGCGCCTCGTGCTGCGCTACCGGGCACCCTGGACGGTGCTGGCCTATCCCGTGCTGTGGGTGGCCATCGATACCCTGATGGCGACCCTGCTGCCGGACGGTAACTGGGGCAGTCTTGCGTATTCGCAAGCCGATAACGTTGCCGTGCTGCAGGTGACGGCCCTGGCGGGCGTGCCTGGCCTGCTGTTTTTGCTGTGCCTGGCGCCCTCCGCGCTGGCCTTGCTGCTGGCGGGAGGCCGCGCGTATGCGCCAGCGGCGGGCATGACCGTGTTGCTGCTGGCGGCCGCGTTCGCCGGCGGCGCCTGGCGCGTGCACGGTGCGCCGGCGCCAACCGGCCCGCTGGCAGGGCTCGTGGCCATCGATGACTTTATCGGTCCGGCCACGCCGCCGGCGCGCGCGCAAGCCATCTGGGACCAGTACGCGCGCCATGTCGAACGATTGGCGGGGCAGGGCGCCAGGCTGGTGCTGCTGCCGGAAAAGATCGCCGTGCTGGCGCCCGCGCAGGCGGACGCCGTGCGGCGGCGTTTCCAGGCGCTGGCACGCGACACGGGCGCGTGGATCACCGTGGGTATCGGCGTGCAGGACGCTGCCGGCCGGCGCAATCTGGCCTGGCTGTTCGCGCCCGATGGGAGCGCGCCCGTCAGCTACCAAAAACACCATCTGGCGCCGCCCGAGCGCGAGTTTCTTGCCGGCAGCACGTATGCCGTGCAGCCGGTGGAGGGGCTGGCCATGGGCCTGGCCATCTGCAAGGACATGCATTTCGCTGCCCTGGGGCAGGCGTATGGCGCGGCCGGCGCGCAAACGATGCTGGTACCGGCTTGGGATTTCCAGCTCGACGCCTGGATGGGGGCGCGCATGACGGTGGTGCGTGGCGTGGAAAACGGTTATGCCGTGCTGCGCGCGGCGCGCGAGGGCGTGCTGACGGTCAGCGATGCGTATGGACGGGTGCTGGCGGAGCGGGCCAGCAGCGCCATGCCGGGCGGCACCTTGCTGGCGCCGCTGCCGGCACACCCGTCCGTCGCCACCCGGGCAGGATGGCTGGGGCCGCTGTTCGGCTGGTCGTGCGTGGCGCTGGGCGTGCTTTTGCTGTGCGTCGGCCGCCGCGCCGCGCCCGCCACCTGACGAGATTATCTATTTTGCTGCGGAGCACAAAAAACAGCTGGCGCGTGCATTTTCATATTATTCGCGGCGCAGCCATATAATGGCCGATCACCATTTCACCATTGCAGTGCATATACAGGCGCGATGCCCGTTATATATTGCACTGCAATAAGTGGTTTTCTCTGGTATTGAGAAATGCGTGAAACTGGTATTAATTGGTACTTAATTCCGCCACGAAGTCATACATATCGCCGCGGAAGTAGGAGCGGCAAAATTCCACGGCGCGTCCATCGCGCAAAAAGCCCAGCCTTTCCACCGACAAGCCCGCGTCGCCTTCCTCCGCCTGCAGCAGGCTGGCCTGCTCCCCCGTCAATAAAAGCGCGCTGAGCCGCTGCAAGGCGCGCACGGGCCGGTTGCCCGCCTGTTCCAGCGCGTCATACATCGATACGTCGACGGCGTCGAGTGCCGGCAGGCAGCTGGCGACGATGGTCGCGTACTCGAGGCACATCGGCACCTCGTCCGCATAGCGGATACGGTGGAAGCGGTACACGGGCGCGCCCGGCGACAGCCGCAGGCGCAGGGCCTCTTCCGGCGTCACGGTGCCCTCCGCGCGCTTGAGCCACACGCTGCGCGGCGTGCGTCCGCGCGCCCGCATGTCCTCGGAAAACGACGTCAGTTTGGCGAAGTTTTTCTCGATGCGCGTATTGATGAAATTGCCCGAGCCGGGACGGCGCACCAGCAAACCCTCGTTGACGAGGCCATCGATGGCCTTGCGCACGGTGATGCGCGAGACGGCCAGGTCGCTGGCCAGCTGGCGTTCGGCCGGCAGGGCTTCGTCGGGGCCGAGGATGCGCTTGTCGATCGCTTCGCGCAGCGCGCGCTGCAGTTGCTGGTACAGGGGCAGACTGCTCGTCTGCCCCAGGCCTTGCATGATGTGAGCCAGGGTTGTCATACGCTGAGGGTCTCCGTTACGGCGCGTTGCAGACGCGCTCTGTATCTGTTTTGTGTCGCTGGATAATACCAAAAAAGACCGTTGTAAAACCAATTTGAATTATCAGGCCGGCAATTTATACCTGCCCTCGCTGGTATTTACCCCGGCCATACGGGCTATAGATTGATTCAGCTGAAGTGGTCTGTGTGATTCAAACAACGTTATAAAAAAAAAGTTGCAACTGGTAGTATTCTGGTATTGGATAGTAGTATATTGGCGTTGAATTGGTTTTGTAAGTGGTTGTGCCGAAGGGTCTGCAGCGTGCTGGCAAGAATGGGCGGGCTGGAAAGAAGACCTACGTTAAAAATGAAAAGGTTCCAATCCTGGAGCCTAAATCAAGGGGGAGTACATGAAACGCAATTTGACACCTGCAGCTGCCGTCGTGAAATCGGGCTCGCGTAGCCGTACGCCGATCGCTGCGGCCGTTGCCGTGATGGTCGCCGGTCTGTCCTTTTCGGCACAGGCGCAGCAAGCAGCCGCCGAAGACGTGGCCACCGTGGTGACGGTGACCGGCGTGCGTGCCTCGCTGGAAAAATCGCTGAAGCAAAAACGTAATGCGGATTCCGTGGTGGAAGTGGTCACCGCCGAAGATATCGGCAAGATGCCAGACCGTAACGTGGCTGACGCGATCCAGCGCCTGCCAGGTGTGAATACCCAATCGTCCGCCGGTGGCGAAGGCGGCTTCGGCGAAAACGACCGCGTCAGCCTGCGCGGCACCAGCCCCAGCTTCCAGCAAACCTTGTTCAACGGCCACGCCATCAGCACGGGCGACTGGTTCGTGCTGAACCAGTTCGGCGGCAACGTCGGCCGCAGCAGCAGCTTTTCCCTGCTGCCATCGGAACTGGTGAGTTCCGTTGTCGTGCACAAGAGCGCCACGGCGGACCTGCCTGAAGGCGGTGTCTCGGGCGTGATCGACGTGATCACCCGCCGTCCGCTGGAATTCAAGAACCAGATCACGGCGGAAGGTTCGATCCAGGCTTTCCACAACGACCTGGCCGGCAAGACCGATCCGCAGTTCTCCGGCCTGGTGAACTGGAAGAATGACACGAATACCCTGGGCATCATGGTGCAGGGTTTCTCGCAAAAATCGACCGTGCGCCGCGATGGCCAGGAAATCCTCGGCTACACGCCGATCGCCGCAGGCAGCAACGCGGCCAAGGCCCATCCTGAACTGGCCGGCGTGAAAGTGCCGACCTTTATCGGCGCCAGCCTGTTCGAGCAAAAGAAAACCCGCGAAGGCGGCGCGTTCGACGTCGAATTCAAGCCCAGCAAGGACTTGACCCTGGACGTGAACGGCTTCTACTCGCAACTGAAGGCGCCGCATCAAAATACCAACTGGCTGGCCGCGCCTGCCAACTCGATCAACAGCACGGACGACAAAGGCGTGTCGACGGGCCAGGTGCCGACCAACTACACGGTCAAGAATGGCACGCTGACCGGCGCCACCTTCGCCAAGAACGCAGGCGAGGTCGATAATATCTACCGTCCTGATGCTGGCGGCGAATCCTACTATCTCGATTTCAACTTCAAGTACCGTGCCACCAAGGACCTGACACTGACGGGTAAACTGGGCAAGACCCACGGCGTCGGCTATGACCGCGACGATGTGTACTACCAGAACAACGTCGATGGCGGCATGGTGTATCAACTGAATGGCTTGAGCCCTGCCAGCGTTTCCTATCCGGGCGGCACCACCACCAAGCCAGGTTCGACGGCATGGGCCGGCGGCGGCGAATCGCGTTCCGTCGATCAGGAAAAATATGCGCAGATCGATGCCGAGCTGCGCCTGTCTTCCGGTATCTGGGATTCGGTCAAGTTCGGTGGCCGTCTGACCGATCACAAGCGCGATGCCGAGCATCCGTTTGAAACCCGTCCGGGCGCCCTGGGCTTCTCCAATCCTGGCCCTGCCTGGAATGGCACGATGTACCCGAGCGACTTCGCCAAGGACCTGGGCGGCAACCTGTCGAGCAACTACTTCAAGTACGACGGTTCAGCACTGGGTGCCTGGGGCGCCGCACCGGGCAACCGCCTGTTCGACTACGTGCGCCGCCATAACTGGACCGACGAGTTCAAGTTGAAGGAAAAAACTTCGGCCATCTATGCCATGGCCAACCTGACGGGCGACAACTGGAGCGGTAACTTCGGCCTGCGCGCCGTCCACACCAAGCAGTCGACCCTGGTGAACCAGGCCGGCGGTCCGATCACCGGTTCCGACTGGGGTGCGTACTCGCAGCATCTGTACGAGCGCAGCTACAACGACTACCTGCCGAGCGCCAACATCAAGTTCGACGTGCGCAACGACCTGGTCGTGCGCGCCGCCGTGGCCCGCACCATCGCCCGTCCCGACTACAGCGCGCTGGGCGGTTCGGTATCGCTGAACGACGACGCCTTGAGCGGCAGCGGCGGCAACGTCAACTTGAACCCGGTCAAGTCGGACAACGCCGAAGTCAGCGCCGAATGGTATTTCGCACCGAAGTCGGCTTTCTCGGTGGGCCTGTTCTACATGGACCTGAAATCGGTCGTGTCGAACGGTACCGTCAACGCCACGTACTTCAACAGCAAGCGTAATGCCAATGCCGTGTACCAGATCACGTCGCCATTCAATACCAGCGGCAAGAACAAGGGCGCGGAATTCAGCTACCAGCAACCGCTGTTCGGCGACTTCGGCATCCTGGCCAACTACACCTATGCCGACGGCAAGCTGGACAATGGTGATGAACTGGTCAATGCATCGCGCAGCACGTACAACCTGACGGCCTTCTACGAAGCCAACGCCCTCAGCGCACGCCTGGCCTACAACTACCGTTCCGCTTACAAGGCGGGCGTGGACCGTGGCGCCAGCCAGCACGTTGCCGGCGCGGGCGGCCTGGCCGGTTCGCTCAACTACAAGATCAACGAACACTTCACGATCACGTTCGATGCGCTTAACTTGACGAACACGACCATCAAGATGTACGCGGAAAACAAGGATCAGCCACGCGCTTTCTATAGCAACGGCCGTACCTTCTACCTGGGCCTGCGCGCCAAACTGTAAGCACGACGATCAGGCCTGATGCGCCCGCGTCAGGCCCGGTCTTCCTCGGTCTTTTCAAGGCAAGTTCCTGTTACGGGAGCTTGCCTTTTTTTTCGACGCCCGCTGACTGGGCGCCTGCCGTCTGTACTCATATAAAACCGTCCCGCCACGATGGCGGACATCTATAACGAGGAGTCTATGAACAGTCGTTTGCACCCCGTACTACACCCCATCGCCGCCGCTGCGGCCTTGCTGTCCATGAGCATGGCGGCCCAGGCGCAGCAATCCCCCATGCAGGAAGTGGTCGTCACCGGCATCCGCGCCTCGCTGGAACAGTCGCTGAGCCAGAAGCGCAACAGCGATTCCGTGATCGACGTCGTCAGCGCGGAAGACATCGGCAAGCTGCCCGACAAGAACGTGGCCGACGCCGTGCAGCGCGTGCCGGGCGTGAACATTTCCTCGTCGGCCGGCGGCGAGGGCGGCTTCTCGGAAAATGACCGGGTCAGCATCCGCGGCACCAGCCCCAGCCTGACGCAAACCCTGATCAATGGCCACGCCGTGGGCACGGGCGACTGGTTCGTCACGGACCAGGTGGGCACCGTGGGGCGCAGCGTCAGCTTTGCCTTGCTGCCGTCGGAAATCGTCAGCCGGGTCACCGTGCAAAAGAGCGCCCAGGCGGACCTGGTGGAAGGGGGCGTGGCCGGCTCCATCAATATCGAGACGCGCAAGCCGCTCAGTTTCAAGCAGCCGTTTACGGCCGAGCTGGCCGTGCAGGCCATCTATGCGGACTTGCCGGGCAAGACCGATCCGCAAATGAATGCCTTGTTCAACTGGAAGAACGAAGCGAAGACCATGGGCGTGCTGTTCCAGGTGTTTTCCGAAAAACGCCACGAGCGCCGCGATGGCCAGGAATTCTTCGGCTATGGCGCCATCGACGCCAACAGCCCGGCCGCGCAGAAATATCCGGAACTGGCCGGCGTGCTGGCGCCGCTGGGCATCAACTCGGCCCTGTTCGAGCAAGTGCGCAAGCGCCAGGGCGGCAGCGTCGACCTGCAATTCAAGCCGACTTCCGACCTGATGCTCGACGTCAACGGCTTCTATTCCAAGCTGGACGCGGCCAATTACAACCGCAGCTTTTATAATCAGCCGGGCGCCAACCTGAATGCCGTCGACAATGACGGCAAGCACGTGGGCGTGATTCCCAGTATGTTTACGGTCAAGAACAATACCCTGGTGGCGGCCGATTTTCCCGCGTCGCAATTTCCTGCGGCCAACGCCACCACGCCGTATAACGGTCAGCTGTATCCGGCCCTGGTCGACCAGATCTACCGTCCCGGCTCGAACTCGTCGACCGCCTACATCGATGTCAATGGCAGCTACCGCGCCAGCGAGCGCCTGCGCATCACGGGCAGCCTCGGCTACACGCGGGGCATCGGCGAGACGCCCGTCGACCTCGGCTATGAGGCGGGCTTGACGGGCGTCGGCGTGTCCTACCAGCTGAACGGCCTGTCGCCGGCCAGGCTGAATTTCCCGGGTCTCGACATTTCCAAATTCTCCAACGCGGTCACGGCATCGGCCTGGGGTTCGCATGTGGAAACCCTGGATACGGAAAAATATGGCCAGGCCGATGGCGAGCTGAGCATGGACTATGGCGTGCTGGAGTCGTTGAAGTTCGGCGCGCGCTACGCGGAACACCACCGCAATGTGTCCTGGCCGGAAAACCGCAGCTGCGCCGTGTGCGACGGCACGACGAACGCGCCCTTGCCGAAGTGGAATGGCGGCACCTATCCCGGTGATTACGGCAAGGGCCTGGGCGGCAGCGCACAGGGCCGCTACTGGCAGCTCGATCCGGCCGACCTGGTGGCGTGGGCCAACAAGTACGACAATTCGGGCGGGCCGAATTCGCGCAACTGGCCGGCCGAGCTGGACGTGAAGGAAAAGGATAGCGCGGCCTACCTCATGGCCAACCTGGCGGGCAACAAGTGGCGCGGCAACGTGGGTGTGCGCGTCGTACGCACGCAGCAGACGACGGTGACGAACGTGCCGGGCGGCGAAAATCCGATCGGCCAGGAGAATATTTTCGGCACCTACACGCCCACCGTCGTCAAGCACAGTTACACGGATGTGCTGCCCAGCGCGAACATCAAATTCGACTTGAGCAAGGACTTGGTGGCCCGCGCGGCTGTGGCGAAAACCATGGCGCGCGCCGACTACAGCGCACTGGTGGGCGCCGTCAACCTGAATGACCAGTTGCTGACGGGCACGGGCGGTAATCCGGATTTGAAACCGATACGCTCGACCAACTACGACGCCACCCTGGAATGGTATTTCGCGCCGAAGGCCATGCTGTCGGTGGGCGCCTTCTATATGGACATGAAATCGTACGTGACGTTTGGTACGGCGCCCGTGAGCTACTACAATAATACCTTCAAGAAATTCAACACCTACGTGATCCAGTCGCCGACGAATATCGGCGCCAAGAACAAGGGTGTGGAACTCAGTTACCAGCAGGGCTTGTGGGGCGGTTTCGGCGTGGTGGGCAATTACACCTATACGAATGGCAAGGCCGACGATGGCGCCGCAGTCGTGGGCAGCTCGCGCGGCACCTACAACCTGGAAGGCTATTACGAGGACGCGCGCCTGAGTGCGCGCCTGGCCTATACCTACCGCTCCAGCTTCCTGGCCGGCCTGTTCAGCAGCTCGCCCCAGTACGTGCACGGCGTGGGCAACCTGGCCGCGTCGATCAACTACAAGATCGACGAGCGCTATTCGCTGACCTTCGATGTGCTGAACCTGAATAACCCGGTGCTCAAGTATTACGGCGCCAACCAGGACCAGCCGACGGCCCTGTATTCGAACGGCCGTCAGTTCTACTTTGGCCTGCGCGCCAAGTTATAGGTTTTTTTTACCGGCTTTCCGCCACAAGCGGGGAGCCGGCTTTTATCTTTTGGAATTGCTTGACCATGACTATTGCTTCCCAACGCTACCTCGCCCTCGACGTCCTGCGCGGCCTGACCGTCGCCCTGATGATCGTTGTCAATACCCCTGGCGACTGGGGCAGCGTGTATGCGCCGTTTTTACATGCCGAATGGCATGGCTTTACCCTCACGGACCTCGTGTTTCCCAGTTTTCTGTTTGTCGTCGGCAATGCGCTGGCCTTTGCGCTGGGCAAGTATGAAAATCTGGGCCATGGCGCCGTGCTGGCCAAGCTGTGCAAGCGCAGCGCGCTGATCTTTTTGCTGGGCTTCCTGCTGTACTGGTTTCCCTTCTTCAAGATCGACGACGCGGGCCAGTTCGCCTGGTCGCCGCTGTCGCACACGCGCATTCCCGGCGTGCTGCAGCGCATCGCCGTGTGCTACCTGGCCGCCGCCCTGATCCTCCACTACTGGAAGACGCGCGGCGCGCTCGTCTTCAGCGCCTGCGCCTTGCTCGGTTACTGGGCCATCCTCGCGACCTGGGGCGACTACAGCTTGCACGGCAACGCGCCGGCCAAACTCGATTTGATCTTGCTGGGCGACAGCCATCTGTACCACGGCGAAGGCATCGCCTTCGATCCGGAAGGCATCCTCGGCACCTTGCCAGCGATCGTCAATGTGATTGCCGGCTACCTGGCGGGCAGTTTCGTGCGCCGCACGGCACCGGCGCAGCTGCGTGCCGCGCTGTATCGGCTGGTGGCGGCCGGCATCATCTGCGTGGCCGTGGCCCTGTGCTGGAACGAGGTATTCCCGATCAACAAGAAGCTGTGGACCAGCTCGTACGTAATGCTCGGCATCGGCCTGGACTTGCTGCTGCTGGCGCTGCTGATGTTCGTCATCGACGTGCGCAAGATCACGGGCTGGACCTACTTTTTTGAAGTCTTCGGCAAGAACACGCTCTTCATTTACCTGGTGTCGGAAGTACTGGTGATCATCGCGTTTACCGTGCGCATCGGAGGCGGCAATCTGTACCAGTGGCTGTACCAGCACTGGTTTACGGGCTGGGTGCCGGCGCGCGTGGCTTCCTTGCTGTTTGCCGTCAGCTTCATGCTGCTGTGCTGGCTGATCGCCTACGTCATGGACAAGCGCAAGATCTACATCAAGGTCTAGAATTTCAATTTCAGGCCGTAGCGCGTGGCCAGTGCGGTGAAGAGCAGCATCAGGGCGGTGACGGCCGCCGCATTCCACAGGCCGGCCGCGCCGCCCGTTTCCCAGTACGGCCACCAGAAGCGCGGCAAGTGCAGCACGGCCGCCAGTTGCTGCCACAGGTCGGGCACGATGTAGGCGAACAGGGCATTGGTGCCAGCGGGCAAGAGCACGACGGCCCAGGCGCGCCAACGCCACACGTCGATGACGACGTAAAACACGAGGAAGAGGGCCAGGATGAGGGCGCCGCACACGAGCGTGTAGGATTCCGTCGCCGCGATCTTGTTGATGTGGTGATACGGCCGCAACAGCATGCCGGCCGCGAACATGCCCAGCGCAAACCACGCCATGAAGCGGATGCGCTGCCCATGGTCCAGGGCGGCGCCGCGCAGGAAGAGCTGGCCCACCAGCGTGCCGGCCAGCACATTGGCCGTCGTCGAACCGAGCACTTGCGGCACGTTGACGATGGCGTTGATGCCTGCAGGCAGGAAATCGAGGCTGCCCGCCGTGCCGCCCATGTACAGCACGAGCAGCAGGGCAAACATACCCATCAGCGCCGTGCCGCTGCCCCGGCACGCCAGGTACAGCAGGCTGCACAGCAAATAGGACCAGCCTATCATGCCGAGGATGCCCCACCACGACGGTTGCAGCCAGGTACTGGAAAATTCCGCATTCAATTCGCCACGGAACGTCGCCAGCAGGAACAGCATCAGCGCGCCGCCGGCGGCCAGTTCCAGCTTGCCCGCGCCCTGGCGCCACAGCAGTATCATGGCCACATAAAACAGCAGGAAGTACACAGCCTGCGGCAGCGGCGCCGCCTGCGCATCGTAGCGGTAGGCATTGGCCATTACCACGCCGGCCAGCATCAGGCTCGCGGAGCGCCACAGCAGGCGCCCCAGCAAGGCTGGCGTGACGTGGCCGCAATGGCGTTGCAAGGCCAGCGGTATGGCCATGCCGACCATGAACAGGAAGCCGGGAAAGACCAGGTCGGGCAAGGTGATGCCGTCGGCGCGAGGCCCCGCATGCTCGAGCCACCAGGCGATGCGGGGCATGCCGGCCAGGTAGTTGACCCAGATCATGATGACGATCACGCAGCCGCGGAAGGCGTCCAGGCTGGTCAATCGTTCGGCGGTGGCGGTGGTGGCTGGCGGCATGGGACAATGGCAAAGGTCGAAAAAAAAGCAGCCCCGGCGTGAGCCGGGAACTGCCTTGCGCATGCTGGCGGGAGCGGGAATTACTGTGCCGCTGCTGCCGGTGCCGCCGCTGGGGTGGCAGGACGGTTCAGCCACAGGATCCAGTAGCGGGCCAGGTCGCCCACGCCGTCGCCGCCCTTGACCGTTTCCAGGACCTTGATGGCTTCATCTTTCTTGCCGGCCATGGCGTAGGAATAACCGAGGCGCAGCTTGGCGTCTTCTGGACGCTTCAGGCCGCCCTTGGCGATGCCTTTCTGGATCAGGTCGATACCTTTGTCGAACTGGTCCATCGTGACGAAAGCGTAGCCGAGGTTGATCAAGCCCGTGCCATCCTTGCTCTTCATGGCCGATGCTTCGCCGCTGGCAATGTTTTTCGCATCGTCGGCGGCACCCTTGTTGGCCTGGTCGCGCAGTTTCTTGTGCTTGGCGGCATTCGCGCCCGTGCCCAGCACGCCTTTGGCAAAGCCCGCGTCGAGGACTTTTTTCGCTTCCGTCGGGAAGGCGTTCTGCAGGGCGATTTCAGCCATGTCGCTGTAATCTTGCGGCGGCATCGTGCCCACGGCCTTGAATTGCAGGCGCAGCACGTCCAGGGCGAAACGGTCGGAATAGCCGGCCTTGCCTTGCGTGCGGCTCAGCAGATCGCTCCAGTAGTCATCGGATGGGTAGTAGCGCACCAGGTTTTCCATGGCGACCAGGTAGGTGGCCGGATCCTTGCTTTTCGAACCCGTGTTGGCCAGCAATTGCAGTTCTTCGATCGTCGGCGTCTTGCCGGCCGCTTGCTTGGCCGTCAGGTCGGCCATCAGTTCCTGTTTCGCGCGCGCGAAATCATTGCTGAAGTAGTAGGCGCGGATGATGTACTGGCGCACGCCAGCGACGTCACCGGTTTCCGTCTGGTAACGGGTGAACCATTTGATGGCGTTCGGATAATCCTTGGCGTTGTAGTGGTAGTTGGCCAGCGCCTGGATGAAATCGCCTTGTACCTTTTTTTCCAGCTTGCCCGATTCGATGACCGCTTCCAGCGCCGTCATGGCCATCGGCGCATTGTTGGTGGTCGACGCCAGCGCCACGCGCAGGCGGTTCAGCACGAACAGTTCGTACGGTGTCAGGGCGGGAATGGCGGCAGCCTGGTCGATGCGGCTTTGCACGTCGGCGTAGTTTTTCGCATCCATCGACGCTTTCACGGCGTCCGGATCGAGCAGTTTGAACACTTCAGGACGCACCGTGTCGGCAGGTACGGCGGCGGGCGCACCGGCGGCAGCGGCCGGCTTGGCATCCTGCGCGTGCGACACGGCTGGCAGGACATTGAGGCCGATGGCGGCCAGGAGCAGGCTAAGGCGTGCAAGACGGAATTGGGACATGGGTTACCCTTCAATCAATAACAAAAATACGCACCGGCACTGGCAGCCGCAACAATCGTGCAGTGGCATTGCCAGAGGGGCAAGGAAGCTCGAAAAAACATCATTCTGCCAGTCTGCCTGCACAAGTCAAACAGAAGCGGCATGATACAAAACGGCTATTGTCACATAAACGGCTGAGCGGGTGCGGCAAACGTGCGCGCCAGGGCTCGCCCTTTGGCATCGAACAGCAGGCAGCGCTGCGGCGGCAGATGCAACCGCATGGCGTCGCCCGCGTGGCGCAAGCCTTCCTCGGCCGGCAGCTTGACTGCCAGCATATCGTTCACCCCCGGCATGCTGGCGTAAACGATGGCCACGTCGCCCAGGTATTCCACATGGCTGACGGCCGCGTCGACCACGTTGTCGCCCCCATTGGCACCGTGCCGCAGGCTGACGTGCTCGGCGCGCACGCCCAGGGTCAGCGGGTCGCCGGGCGTCACGCCATCACCCTGCGCCTCGACGTCGATGACGGTGCCGCCGGGCAGGCGCACGGCTACGGAGCCGGGACCACAGGCGACGGCCTCGCAAGCGACGAAGTTCATCTTCGGCGCGCCAAGGAAGCCGGCCACGAACAGGTTGCCGGGATTGTTGTACAACTCGTGCGGACTGCCTACCTGCTCGATGCGCCCGCCGTTGAAGACGACGATGCGCTCGCCCAGGGTCATGGCCTCGACCTGGTCGTGCGTGACGTAGATCATGGTCGTCTTCAATTCCTGGTGCAGGCGCGAGATTTCCACGCGCATCTGCACGCGCAGCGAGGCGTCGAGGTTCGACAGCGGTTCGTCGAACAGAAAAACCTTGGGTTTGCGCACGATGGCGCGGCCGATGGCCACGCGCTGGCGCTGGCCGCCCGACAGGTCCTTCGGCTTGCGTTTCAACAGCGGCGTGATCTGCAGGATCTCGGCCGCGCGTTCGACGGCGGCGCGCACCTCGGCCTTTTTATGTCCGGCCAGCGAGAGGGCAAAGGCCATGTTCTCGTACACCGTCATGTGCGGATACAGGGCGTAGCTCTGGAAGACCATGGCCAGGCCACGTTCGGCCGGCGCGACGTCGTTGGCCAGCTGGCCGCCGATATGCAGCTCGCCGTCCGTGATGTCTTCCAGGCCGGCGATCATGCGCAGCAGTGTCGATTTGCCGCAGCCGGACGGCCCGACGAAGACGACGAATTCGCCGTCGCGGATATCGAGGTCGATGCCGTGGATGACGGGGTGCTTGTCGTCGTACAGCTTGACGATATTTTTTAAAACGATATGTGCCATGGCTTGTGCGATTCCTAGCTGGCGCTGGCCGGCGCGGATGTGGCGCCGGCGTCAGATGGGTCGGAGGTATCCTTCGGGCCGATGCGCATGAAGCGCGACAGGATCAATACGGGCACGGCCGACACCAGCACCCACAGGAAGAAGGTCTTGTAGCCGAGCGCCGTCTGGATGTCGCCGCTGATCATCTTGAACAGCACGAAGCCCAGCTGCATCACGCCGGTGGCGAACGCATAGTGGGCCGTCTGGTATTTGCCGACGGAGACCACCTGCATCATGAACAGGATCAGGCCGACGAAGCCGAAGCCATAGCCGAACATCTCCACGCTGAGCGCGGCCGTGATCAGGGTCAGGTCGGTGGGCATGCTGTGGCTCAGGTAGTAGAACACCAGGTTCGGCAAGTTCATGGCCAGGATCAGGAAGAACATGGCGCGCTTGAGGCCCAGCCACGACGTGAAGTAGCCGCCGCCGATGCTGCCCAGCAGGAAGGCGACGGTGCCGGCCGTGCCGTACACGGCGCCCACTTCCGTCGTCGACAGGCCCAGGCCGCCCAGTTCGCGCGCTTCGCGCAGGAACAGCGGGCCGATGGTCTGCACTTGCGCCTCGCCCGCGCGGAACAGGATGATGAAGGCGATCATGCCCCAGATGCCGGGCTTTTTCAGGAAGTCGACCAGCACGTCCCACAGGGTGCGGCTGATGCCCGCGACACTCTTGTCGGCCACGGCCGCATTGCGCACCTGCGGCAGCGCCCACAGGTGGTAGGCGGCCAGCGACAGCATCATGGCGCCGATGATCAGGAAGATGACCGACCATGCCGGCTTGATGCCGATTTTTTTCTCCAGGTAGCCGGCCAGGATCACCAGGCCGCCCAGCGAGATGAATTTTCCGGCATTGAAAAAGGCGCCTTGCCAGCCCGCGTAGGCCGCCTGCTGCTTGTCCGACAGGCTGGCGATATACAGGCCGTCGCAGACGATGTCGTGCGTGGACGAGGCCAGCGCGGCGACGAACAGCACGGCGATGCAGGCGGCGAACCACAGCGGCGTTTGCAGGGCCAGCGCGATCAGGCCCAGGCTCAGGCCGCCAAGGAACTGGAACAGCACCACCATGGTCTTCTTGCTCGACGCCAGTTCCAGGAAGGGGCTCCACAGCGACTTGAAGACCCAGGCAAAGCCGATCAGGCCCGTCCAGCGGGCGATCAGGTCGTTCGGCACGCCCATGCTCTTGAACATCAGGCCGGCCACCAGGGCCACGGCGTAGAACGGCAAGCCCTGGGCGAAGTACAAGGTGGGCACCCAGGTGATCGGGCTGCGGACTTTCTTGCTGATGCTGATGCGCTGGTCGTGCATGGGGGCTTCCTTATCGAGAGACGTTTTCATTTGACTGCGCCGTCCATGCCGCGCATGAAGAAGCGTTGGGTAAACAGGAAGGCGAGCAGGGTCGGCACGATGGTGATCAGGGTGCCGGCCGCGATCACGCGCGTGCTGCTGCCGAAGGTGCCGCGCAAGTACAGCACGCCCACCGACAGGGGAAATTCATCGGGCTTGCTCATGACGATGGAGGGCCAGATGTATTCGTTCCACGACTCGACGGCCGTGAGGATGCCGACGGTGGCCAGCCATGGCGTAATCAGCGGCAGCATGATGCGGCTGAAGATCACCCACTCGGACGCGCCATCGACACGCGCCGCGTCGATCAGGTCTTGCGGCACTTCCTCGAACGCCTGCTTGAGCAGCAAGATGGCCACGGCCGTCACCACGTTGGGCAGGATCACGCCCGTGTAGGTGTCGACCAGGCTCATTTGCGTAATGGTGATGAAGTTGACGAGGAAGTTGACCTCGGACGGCAGCACCAGGGTGGCCAGGATCAGGCCGAACACGAGCTTGCGGCCGCGGAACTTCAGGCGCGCCAGCGGATACGCGGCCAGTGAACACAGCAGCAGTTTCCAGAACACGGTGAACACGGCGATCAGCACGGAATTCTTGAAGAACGACCAGATCGGGATCGCCTTGAACACTTCGATGAAGTTGTCGAATGAGGGCGCCTTGGGCCAGAAGGTGGGCGGGAAGGCGAAGATATTGCCTTCCGTGGAAATGGCCGTCACCAGTGTCCACCAGAACGGGAAGACGCAGACGACGGCGATCGCGCACAGCACGGCGTAGTGGCCCAGGATGTGCAGGCGCGTTGTCAGGGGACGGGATCGTTTTTTCATGGTCAGCGGTGCTTCGGTTTCAGATAGCGCAGGCACAGCAGGGCGATGGCTATGCAGAACAGCGAGACGACGAAGCTGGCCGCCAGCGCGCGCGGCAGTTTCAAGTGTTTCAGGCCCTGGTCATACGCGTAGTACAGCGCCGTGAAGGTGGAATTCATCGGCCCGCCCTGGGTCAGCACGTCGACTTCCTGGTACGCCTTCAAAGCCGCCAGCACGGACAGGATGGAGCACAGCATGATGGTGGGGCGCAGCATCGGCACGGTGATCTTCCAGAAGCGCTGCCAGCGGTTGGCGCCATCGAGCATGGCCGCTTCCTGCATGTCCGAGGGGATAGCCTGCAGGGCCGCCAGATACATCACCATGTACCAGCCCAGGCCGCGCCACAGGGTGACGAACATCACGGCAAACAGGGCCAGGCTGTCGTTCGACAGCCAGCCCACGGGCGCGTTCACGAGTTTCAGGGTCATCATCACGTAGTTGAGCGCGCCCTGTTCGTGGAACATGAAGCCCCACATGATGCCGACCACGGACACGGTGGTGACCACGGGCACGTAGAAGGCGGCGCGGAACAGGCGGATGCCGGGCAGGCGGTTGTTCACCAGCACGGCCAGCACGATGGCGCCCACCTGCACGAAGGGCACCATCAGCAAAAACATCAGCGAGTTTTTCAGGCCCGAGACGAACATCTCGTTGTTGAAGATGTAGCGGAAGTTGTCGAGGCCGACGAAGCGCGTCTCGCGTATCAGGCTGTAGTCGGTGAAGGCCAGCACGGAGCCGTAGCCGACGGGCCAGAAGGAAAAGGCGGCCAGCAGCAGCAGGGCGGGAGTCAGGAACAGCCAGGCTTGCACGGTATGGCGGTGGGCGAGTTTCATGGTGTCCTCAGTGACGCGGCAGGGTGGCCAGCTTGCGGTTCCAGATGGCGACGGCCTGGTCCAGCGCCTGCTTGACGTCCTGCTTGCCCGTGACCCCGGCCTCGACGGCCTTCACGAGCGAGCGGCGCAGCTCGTCGTAGTCGTCGATGCCGGCCACGTACAGGGTGCGCGCGTGGCCCATCGACAGGGCGCCGGCGGCCACCGCCTTTTCGGCCGCGCCCGCGTTTGCTGGCGTGGCGAGAAAGAACGGGTCGGCCGCCGCCTTCACGGTGGTGGGAAAGACGCTGGCCTGTTTGGCGAAGGCCAGCTGGTTCTCGTCGTTCGTCAGGAAGCGCGCGAACTTGCCGACCGCCGGCAGCTGGCGCGCCGGCACGCCTTTCGGAATGGCGAAGTGCACGAGCCAGCCGCCATCGGCGATGCCGGTCGGGCCCAGCGGCGCGGGCGCCACGTCGGTGATGGCGTAGATGTCTTTCGCATCGCCGCGGATGCGCTGCATGGCCGTCGGCGGCGCCAGCAGCATGCCCAGGCGACCGCCCTTGTAGGCGTCGATCACGGCCGGGAAATTGTCTTCGGCGAACAGGCTTTCTTTCAACAGGCCTCCCACCTTGTAGGTGTCGGCCAGTTTCTGCACCAGCGCCACGTGCTGCGGCGAATTGAAGACGGCGCGGTTGTCGGTGATGACGGCCAGGCCCTGTTGCATGAACAGGCCGTCGATCTTGGACAAGGCGGGGGCGATGCCGGCCTTGCCCGTGCGTTGCGCGATCTGGCGCGCGTACGCCAGCTGTTCATCGAGGCTGGCGGGGCCGCGCGTGAGGCCCGCCTGCTTGAAGATGGCGGTATTGAAGGCGATCACCGCGACATTGCTGTACATGGGAAAACCGTAGGTGCGGCCCTTGAAGCGCAAGTCGTCCAGGGCGCTGGGAATGTAGCTGGCGCGCGCTTCCCCGATCAGGCCATCGACGGGGCTGAGCAGGCCGTCGCGCGCGAATTCGTCGGCCCAGGGCACGTTCAGGCTGACCAGCGCGGGCGGCGTGCCGGCCACGATGCGCGTGACCAGCTTGGTCTGGATGACGTCCCACGGGAAGTCGATCCATTCGATCTTGACGCCGGGATTCTGCGCCTCATAGCGCGCCACCACCGCATTGAAATACGGCGTGAACTTGGGCTTCATGCTGAAGGTCCAGAATTCGATTTTCTCGGCAGCCCATGCCTGCGGCGCGAGCAGGCCCGCGCAGGCAACAACCGCCAACAGTCTCTTGATCGTCATTTTTATCCTGGAGCGCGAAGCTCCAATGTCCATGAGTCCGCGGCGCGGGTACATGCCCTTGCCGTCGCTTATATGCGTGCTGCTGCCGGCAGCCGCGCCCCATGTGGGGGGGCGCAGCTGCCGGGTAGTGCTTAATTGGTCTTGGTGACCTTGCTCAAGTGACGCGGCGCATCCGGGTCCATGCCGCGCGCGGCCGACAGTTTTGCCGCCATCACGTAGAAGGACTGGATGGCGACGATCGGATCGAGGTCCGGCGTGGCCGCCACGGGCAGGGTCAGGTCGCGCTCGGCCACGTCGGCGGGCGCCGCCAGCAAGACCTTGGCGCCGCGGCCGCGCATTTCGCTGGCCAGTTGCAGCAGGCCGGCCTGGGTCGGCCCGCGGGTGGCGAAAATCAGCAGCGGGTAGCCTTCTTCGATCAGGGCCATCGGGCCGTGCTTGATTTCGGCGCCGCTGAACGCCTCCGCCTGCAGGGCCGACGTTTCCTTGAATTTCAGGGCCGATTCCAGCGCCACGGGGAAGCTGATGCCGCGTCCGACGACCATGATGTTGCGGGCCGGGGCCAGCACGTCGATGGCCGGCGACCAGTCGACGCGGGTCGCTTCAAGCAGCGCCTCCGGCAGCGCTTCCAGGCCGCCCAGCAGCTCGGGGTCGTTCTGCCACTGTGCCACCATGCGCGCACCGGCGACCAGGCTGGTAATAAAACTTTTGGTGGCGGCGACGCTTTGCTCCTTGCCGGCGCGCAGGGGCATGGCCCACTCGGCGGCGTGCGCCAGCGGCGAATCGATGTCGTTGACGAGGGCCACGGTGGTGGCGCCGCCGTCGCGGAAATAGCGGATCGGCTCGACCACGTCCGGGCTCTGGCCCGATTGCGAGATCGAGATGGCCAGGGTGTCGCGCGTCACCAGCGGCGATTTGTTCAGGGTCACCAGCGACATCGGCAGCGATGCCACGACACGGCCCAGGCGCGCCATGATCAGGTAGGCGACGTAGTTGCAGGCGTGGTCGGAGCTGCCGCGCGCGATGGTCAGCGCGGTCGAGAATGAGGTGCTCCTCAATTTGCGGCCCAGTTCCGCGTAGCGTTCCGTGTCGCTGGCCAGTTGCAGGGCGACGCATTCGGCGGCGGAAATGGCTTCTTTAAGCATCATTGAGGTCACAGATTTCTCCTTCTATATACACAGCTTTGAGTTTGAGATCGCGATCGAGTACCACCAGATCGGCGTAAGTGCCGGGGGCCAGCCGGCCGCGTTCTTCCAGGCCCAGGTAATCGGCGGCGTTGGTTGACACGCGCTTGGACGCGTCGGCCAGGTCCAGTCCCAGTCCCACCAGGTTGCGCAGCGCCTGGTCCAGGGTCAGGGTGCTGCCCGCCAGCGTGCCGTCGGGCAGGCGCACGCCGCCCATGCATTTCTGCACGGCGTGGCGGCCCAGCATGTATTCGCCGTCCGGCATGCCGGTGGCGGCCGTCGAATCGGTAACGCAGTACAGGCGCGGGATGGCGCGCAGGGCCACCTTGATGGCGCCCGGGTGCACGTGCAGCAGGTCGGGAATCAGCTCCGCATATTCGGCGTGCGCCAGGGCGGCGCCGACCATGCCCGGCTCGCGGTGGTGCAGGCCGCTCATGGCGTTGAACAGATGCGTGAAACCCATGGCGCCGTGCTCCAGCGCGGCCACGCCGTCTTCGTAGGAGCCGAGCGTGTGGCCGATCTGCACGCGCACGCCGGCGTCGGCCAGCGCCCGCACCAGGTCCAGGTGGCCGGCGATTTCCGGCGCCACGGTGATGACGCGCAGCTTGGCCAGTGTTTGCAGGCGTTCGATTTCAGCCAGCGTGGCGGCGCGCGCGAAGTTCGGCTGCGCCCCGAGCTTGCCGGAATTGATGTACGGGCCTTCCAGGTGGGCGCCCAGCACGCGCGCCGTGTTCGGGCGGCGGTGGTTGGCGGCGATGCCGATGGCCGTCAAGGCCATGTCGATGTCTTCCGGCGGCGCCGTCATGGTGGTGGCCAGCAGGCTGGTCGTGCCGTGGCGCGCATGGATGGCCGCGATGGCATAGACGGCGTCGCCGCCTTCCATGATGTCCTTGCCGGCGCCGCCGTGCACGTGCAGGTCGATGAAGCCGGGCAGAATATAGTCGTCGCTGTTGTTCGACGGGTGAAGGGAATCGCCCGTGATGCTGTCGACGCGCTCGCCGAAGGCGATGGCGCCGTGGATCCAGCCGCCGGGGGTAAGGATATTGCCTTTGATAGTGCTGCTCATCTGCGCGACTCCGCTACGAATTCATAATAATCACTGCGGCAATACGAGTGGGTCAGTTCCACCGCTGCGCCGTTGTCGAGATAACTGACACGGGTGATGTGCAGCATGGCTTCACCCGTCTTGATGTTGGCCAGCTTGGCCTGTTCCGCCGTGGCGTTGACGGCGCGGATATGCTGCAGCGCGCGCATCGGGATGGTGCCGCGCGACTCCAGGTAGCCGTACAGCGAATCGGTCACCTGCTGCGGGTCCGGCATGTACAGCGCGGGGATGGTGGTCGTTTCGATCGCCATCACCACTTCATCGGCCGTGCGCAGGCGGCGCAGGCGCGCCACCGGCATGTGCGGCGACAGGCCCAGCGACAGCAGTTCCAGCGGCGCGGCCGAGCCGATGTCGCGCTGCAGCCAGCGCGAGCCGGCCGTGAAACCGCGCTGGCGCAATTCTTCCGAAAAGCTCGTCAGGCGCGACAGCGGCTGTTCCAGCTTGGGCGTGATGTAGGTGCCCGAGCCGCGCTTGCGCGTCAGCATGCCCCGGTCGCACAGCATGTCGATGGCCTTGCGCGCCGTGACGCGCGAAATTTCCAGGATGTCCGACAGTACGCGCTCGGAGGGCAAGGCCTGGTTGGCGCGCCAGTCGCCGCTGGCGATGCCGTCCGACAGCATGTTCGCCAACTGCATGTAGAGCGGCGTGTCGCTGGCCGGATTGGGTTTGAAGGCGGACAGTTTGGCCAGCATGGTCATTGCTCCTGCAAGTGCTTGCGGATCAGGCGCAGACCGCCTGCGGCCGAGTCGCCCTGTGCCGGCACGACCAGTTGCAACAGTTCCGCCGGCAGGTAGCCCGACAAGGGCGCCGCCAGGCCGCCGCAGAGGGCCACGGGCAAGGCGCCGGCCGGGTCGAGCGCCCTGGCGATCAGCGCGATCTGCCGGCCCGCGTCGACCAGGATGGTGTACGCCACGGCATTGCTGGCCGCGTGTTCGAGCACCAGGCGCGCCAGTTGCGCGAAATTGGTCTGGCTGGCCGCGGCCAGCCACACTTGCATGGCGTCGCGCTGGCCGCCGCAGGCATCGATGATGGCCGTGGCGAAGGCGCTGCCGGGCACGCGGCCGTCGACCACTTGCTGCGCGTGGTTGATGGCGCGCATGCCGATCCAGGCGCCGCCGGCCTCGTCGCCGGATGGGAAGCCCCAGCCGCCCACTTCGTGGCGGCTGCCGTCCGCGTGCAGCACTTCGCCCACGCTGCCCGTGCCGATGGCAACGATGGCGCCCGGCTGGCCCGCATGCGCGCCCAGCAGGGTGGTCAGGGCATCCGATTCCAGCGCCACATGGGCATAGCCGGGATTGTGTTCGACGAAGCTGGCGGCCCACTGCTTGTTGTGCACGCCGGCCAGGCCCAGGCCGATGGCCATGCGCTGCAGCGACGGCTGTTCCAGGCCGGCCGCGCGGAAGGCCAGGGTGACGGCGTGCGCGACGGAGGTCCACGCCCGTTCGATGCCCAGTCCCAGGCCCGATGGGCCGCTTTGTCCCTGCGCCAGTTCCTGGCCGTCCAGGCGCGCCAGGCGTACGCGGGTACCGCTTCCCCCGCCGTCGACGCCGATTATGTATTCGATCATGTTGTGCAGTCCCGCGTTTGGTTGAGTGCGCCTGTCTCGGTTCTTTTATTTGTCGGGCGGCGAAAAAGCTGAAGGCACTATATTGTCGCCCCGAGGGCTTGTCAACAGGTATTTAAGTGGTATTAAAAAATGCATGGCGCGGTGTTGCGCCGAGCCCGAGAGGCATATTGCAAGTGTTTGTTAATAAAGGAGTTTTTGCGGATGGTGAATGGTATTGAAATTGGCCTTGTTTAATGCCAATTTTTCGCCACTGGTCTGCGCCGCGCGCCATAGTATTGCTTGGCAAGGGACGCCATGAAGAGTAAAGTCCGCCTTTTACACCTGAGTTGGAAGAGCATGATGAACGACAAGGCAGCAAAGAGCGAGTACTGGGACGACTGGCAGCAGGAGGCGCTGGCCGCCGGTGTGTCGGCGCCGCTGGCCGCGCTGGGCATGGAAATGATGCGCACGCACCGCAAGAACCGCTGGCCGAAGGATTTCCTGGGCCGCGAAAGCGATGGCCCCGTCATGATCGAGATGTGCCTGGAAGACGAGGCGGAAACGGAACTGTTCTTTATAGAGAACCTGTATCCCTACGATACGGCGCTGATCGAAAAGACGCGCCGCCGTCTGTGCCTGCACTGAATGTGCGCTGACGCGTGACTGGAGCGGCCGCCTTGCGCGGCCGTTTTCACGTCAGGTGCTGAATTTTTCGCTGTTGGTGGTGGCGCTGGCGCGCATGCGCAGGCTCAGCAGCACGATGGTGACCAGCAGCAGTGAATGCGCGCCCGGTTCATGCTGGGCCGGGGCGCGCAGGCTGGCGTCCTGCGACTGGAGGCTGGCCAGCTGCATGGCCAGGGTGACGGGCGCCGCCCGGTAGGTGGCCGCCTGCATCGGCTGTGTATCCGCCGCATAGGTGTTGCCAGCGGCCCAGAGCGACAGGGCCGCGCCCAGCAAGATCATTGTTCTCATCATATTGTCTGTTTCCGTCTATTTCCGCCGAGGGCTGCAAGTCGATTTGCCATGGTCCGCCGCATGCCGGCCATGTCCTGTCCCCAGTTTGTATGCTTGTTTCCGTGCTGGTCACGCCGCACCAAAATGATATCTATTTATAAAGTCCGTGTATTAAAACACAATAGAATAAAAATGCAAACGTCTTTTTTCAAATAAACGCATGCGCTGCCTGTGCTTGCCGGGCGGGATCAATTGCATAGGGGAAATGATGTGGCATTTTCATGGGGGAGTGTCATAATGGCTCAGGCATTTCCGCCCAGGCATGGAGTAGATGATGAGCAAGGCACAGGACAGCAAGAAGGAAGCCAAGAAGGAACCGGCCAAGACCATGAAGGAAAAGAAGGAAGCCAAGAAGGTCAAGAAAGAAGAGCGCAAGCGCTGATCATGCGCGTGCGCCGTTCATTGATGCGCCCGTGGCGTGCGCCGGCCCGGCTGGCGGTGTTCGCCCTGCTGGCCTGCGGCGTGCCCGTGTCCGGCGTGCTGGCGCAGCAGAAGCCGCCGCCATCCACGTTCGGGCAAGTGGTGGGCAATGCCGTGCTGTGCATCGACCAGATCGACAACAAGGCTTTTTATGCCTATCTGCTGACGGCCTTCGGCCCCGCCTACAAGCATGAAGGGGGCGCCTACTGGTTCCGCACGGACGCGACCT
This sequence comes from Janthinobacterium sp. 67, assembly GCF_002797895.1. Lineage (NCBI taxonomy): Bacteria > Pseudomonadati > Pseudomonadota > Betaproteobacteria > Burkholderiales > Oxalobacteraceae > Janthinobacterium > Janthinobacterium sp. 67. The sequence goes on from NZ_PGES01000001.1 coordinate 5,494,616, forward strand.
TGTGGGGCGCGCCGATTACCGACGTGATCGTCAGCGACGACACCAGCCCCCTCGTGTTCATGGGCGTGGTGGCGGACTCGACGCCGGAAAAACTGGAGCCGGCCATCCGCGGCGCCTCGGGTCTGCGTTTCAATAAACTCGACAATTCCGCCTTTCCCGTCCGTGGTTCCGTGCCTGGCAGTAAAATCGTCTACTTCCGCAGCAAGGCAAAAGTCTATTGCGCCAAATACAAGCCGTTGCCGCCCGCCCGCACCCGATGAGGGTATCGGCTTGCCGCCGCGCATTTTGATCGTTTCATCCGCAGGGTCTCCATGTACACGCATTATTTCCAGCTCAAGCAATCGCCGTTTTCGATCGCCCCCGATCCGCGCTACCTGTTCATGAGCGAACGCCACCGCGAAGCGCTGGCGCACCTGCTGTATGGCGTGGGCAGCGGCGGCGGCTTCGTGCTGCTGACGGGCGAAATCGGCGCCGGCAAGACCACCGTGTGCCGCTGCTTCATGGAGCAGATTCCGGAAAACTGCCAGCTCGCGTATATCTTCAATCCGAAATTGTCCGTCGAGGAACTGCTGCTGTCGATCTGCGAGGAATTCCGCATCGCCCCGGCGCCTGGCGTGGCCAGCGTGAAAGGCTATGTCGACGCCATCAATACGCACTTGCTGGCCAGCCATGCGCAGGGCAAGAACAATGTGCTGATCATCGACGAAGCGCAAAACCTGTCTGCCGCCGTGCTGGAACAGTTGCGCTTGCTGACGAACCTGGAGACGAGCGAGCGCAAGCTGCTGCAGATCATCCTCATCGGCCAGCCGGAATTGCGCGCCATGCTGGCCCGGCCGGAACTGGAGCAGCTGGCGCAGCGCGTGATCGCCCGCTATCACCTGGGGTCGCTGACGGCGGACGAAACGGCCAGCTATGTCCGCCACCGCCTGGCTGTGGCGGGCAGTACGGCGCAGACGCCGTTTGCCCCCCGTTTGATGGCGCAAATCCACGCCTTGAGCAAGGGAGTGCCGCGCCGCATCAATCTGCTGTGCGACCGCGCGCTGCTGGGCGCCTACGTGGAAAACCAGCCGCAGGTGACGCGCCAGATCTTGCGCCGCGCCGCCGAGGAAGTGTTTGCGGAAGAGGGCAAGCCGGCTACTGGACGGGGCTTGCGCTGGCCCCATGTGGCGGGCGGGGTCTTGGCCGGCGCCGTGGTCACGGCCGCGCTGGCCTGGCATTTCATGCCGCGCCCATCCGCTGTGCCTGCGGCTCCTGCCGTGGCCGCCTCTGTGCCTGCCGCGTCCGCCGTGGCGGCTGCCGCCGCATCGGCACCTGCACCCGCCAAGGTGCCGGACCGCAACGCCGTGCTGCGCCAGCTGGCCGCCCTGTGGGGCGAGCAGTTGCCGGCCGGCGATGCTTGCCAGGCGGGCGCCCGCGCCGGCCTGCGCTGCCTGCACAGCCGGGGCGGCATCGCCGAGCTGCGCGTGCTGGACCGTCCCGCCATGCTGGCCTTGCGCGATGCACAGGGGATGGAACAGCTGGCGCTGCTGACGCGCCTGCAGGACGAGAGCGCCACCTTGATGCTCGACGGCAAGCAGCAAAGCTTGCCGCTGGCCCAGCTGGCCCAGCTGGCGCAGCGCAGCGATGGCAGTTTCACGACCTTCTGGCGCGCTCCGCGCAGCTGGCGCGACGAAGTGCCGCTGGGCGCCCGCGGCGTCGACGTGGACTGGCTGGCGCAGCGCCTGGCGCAACAGCAGGGCTTGCCGGCACCGGCCGCCAATCTGCCGCTCGATGCCGAGATGCAAGGCCTGCTGCGTGCTTTCCAGCAGCGCCAGAACTTGCGGGCCGATGGCCTGGCCGGCCCGAAAACGTTCATACGCCTGATGCAGCTGGGTGACAATGCGGAGCCGCGCCTGAGCAGCGCAGCTCCTGCCGTGGCAGCGCCCGCTGCGACGGCGATGGTGGCGGGGAAATAAGATGTCCTACATACTTGAAGCACTGAAAAAATCGCAAGCCGAGCGCCAGCTGGGCGAGTTGCCGTCAATCCACGCACCGCAAGTGCAGCTGCACGATGGCGCCGCGTCCGGCGCGGCGCGGCGCGCGCCCGTCTGGCTGGCGTTGGGCGGCGTGACGGTGGCCGTGGCTGCCGCCCTGCTGTTCTGGCAGCCTTGGCAGGCGGGCACGGCTGCACCTGCGGCCGCTCCTGCCGTCTTGGCCCAGGCCGTGCCCGCGCCGGTGCCGGCAGTCGTCCCATCCGTCGTCCCGGCGCCTGTGCCGGTGGCTGTGACGGTGCCGCCAGCAGCCACCGCCGCGCCCGTGCACCATGCCCGGCCCGTGGCGGAACCGAAGCAGGAGTCGCCATCCCCCGCTCCTACGCCGGCCGTGCCCGTACCTGCGCCTGCCGCCGAAGAGGCCGTGCCCGGCATGCGCGACCTGCCCGAGCCGATACAGCGGCAAATCCCTCCGGTCGCCATCGGCGGCTATATCTATTCGAAGAATCCGGCCGACCGCCTGTTGCTGGTCGATAAGGTCCTGCGCCACGAAGGCGAGGAACTGGCGCCCGGTCTGGTGCTGGAAAAATTGCAGCCGAAGGCGGCCATCTTCAGTTTCAAGGGCTACCGCTACCGCGTGCCATACTGAGTTGTTGTGCATCAAGGCCGGGCCGCCATAGCTGAACCATACTGGCCTGGCCTGGTCGAACCAGGGTCGCTGCGCCCGTGTGCGCGGCCGGGGAGGTCAGATGATTGCTGCCGCAGCTGGTGAGGGTGTTCTTGACGCGCATGGCCTGGGTAATCTGGCGCGCATCGACCATATCGTCGTGCTGATGATGGAAAACCGATCGTTCGATCACATGCTCGGCTACCTGAGCCTGGAAGGCGGGCGCGCCGACATCGACGGCTTGCAGGCCGGCCATGCCAACGTGCATGCGGGGGTGTCCTACCCCGTGCACCATTTGCGGCGCACGGCCTTCGGCCCGCAGCAAGATCCGTCGCATACGGGCATGTCGGTGGCGCAGCAATTGCAGAATAATAATGGCGGCTTTGTCGACGACTATGCGCAAACGCATCCGGGCGACCCCGACATCGATCTGGTGATGGGTTATTACAATGCAGCCGACTTGCCCATGTACGATTTCCTGGCGCAGCAATTTTGTGTCTGCGACCGCTGCTACAGTTCCGTGCCGGGCGCCACCTGGCCCAACCGCCTGTATGCGGTCAGCGGCAAGGCGGCCGGCAGCCACGACAGCAAGCGCGTGCCCCTGTACACGAACAAATCGTTCGTGCGCCACCTCGAGCGGGCCCAGGTCAGCTGGAAATTTTATTCCGCCTGGAAGCCCTGGAGCCTGGCCCTGACGGACGACCATTACCGCTCGTCCGAGTGGTACGAACCGTTCGGTTCCAGCGCGCGCCGCTATGGCTTCATCGGCGATGCGCTGGCGGGCACCTTGCCCTCGGTCAGCTGGATCGATCCGCATTTTTTTGACAATGACGACCACCCGCCGGCCGATATCCGCGCCGGCCAGGCGCTGGTGGCGCAGGTCTACCAGGCTTTGTCGCGCGGCCCCGCCTGGGCGCGCACCTTGCTCATCCTCAGCTATGACGAGCACGGCGGCTTTTTCGACCATGTGCCGCCTGGCCCTGCCATTGACGACGATCCCGCGTTTCGCCAGTACGGCGTGCGCGTGCCCATGCTGCTCGTGTCGCCGCTGATTGCGCCCGGCAGCGTCAGCCACGAGGTGGTCGACCACACGTCGATCATCAAAACCATCCTGCAGCGCTTTTGCCGCGCCGCCGATGGCGGCTTGCCCCAGATGGGCGCGCGCGTGGCGGCCGCCAGCGGCCTGGGCGCCGTGCTGACCCTGGCGCAACCGCGCGCGGCGCCCGCCGTGCCTGCCGCCGTGCTGGCGCAGCGCGCCGCATGGGACGCGGATGTGCGGGCGCGGGACTTCGCCACGCTGGCGCCGGCCAGCCTGCCTGATGGCGAACTGGGTACCGTTGCCGGCGTACCGATCCAGTCCGATGCCGAGGCGGGCGCGATCGCTGCCCACCGGCAATTGGCGCGCAAGGCCAGGAATGCGCAGGCGATGAGTGGTAAAACAGCGAGTAAAACGGCGGGCGCGGCAGCGCCGAAGCCGGCGGGCAGGCGCCGGCGTCACGTGCCCGCCGGCGCGAAGAATGGCGGAAAACCGGGAGTTGCTTGACCTCGGTGTTAACTTGGGCAATGCGCGACGCCTGTGCCGGATGGCCGCGCCCGTGGCGCTGCGTATAATCATTCCTTCTCAATCAAGGAGTGACCATGCACGATGCGATGCCCGCACACCCGGTACTCGGTGTGATCGGCCGTTCCGGTAGCGGCAAGACGACCCTGCTGGAATTTGTGGTGAAGGAAATGGCGGCGCGCGGCTTGCGCGTCAACCTGGTCAAGCACAGCCACCATGACCTGGCGCTGGAGCCGCCGCAAAAGGATAGCGCCCGCCTGCGCCTGGCCGGGGCGGCGGAAGTGCTGGTGGCGTCGCCGTACCGTTTTGCCATCGTGCATGAGCTGCGCGGCGCGCCCGAGCCCAGTCTTGCACAGCAATTGGCCCGCATGGGGCCGGCAGACCTGACCCTGGTCGAGGGTTTCAAGACGGACCCCATCCCCAAGCTGGAAGTGTTCCGCCCGGAAGTGGGGCAATCGCCTTTGTATCCGCACGACCCGCACGTGATCGCCGTGGCCTCCGACAGCCCGGCGCCGGCCGATTTGCGCGAGGGCGTGCAATGGCTGGACTTGAATGCGCGCGAGCACGTGCTGGCCTGGCTGCTGCTGCAGTTGGAAAATAAGCTGGAAAAATAAGCTAAAGGTTTGCCGGCGACATCCGTTAACAAGGGTAGAACCTCATTGGAGAAATGTATGGACGTCGGAAGCATTGCTCAACTGTCAACCACGATGGCGGAGACAGGCACGCGGCAAGCCGTCGGCTTGACTGTCCTGAAAAAAGCCCAGGATATCCAGAGCTCGACTGCCACGGCCTTGCTGGCAGCATTGCCGCCGGTACAGTCGGCGCCTAGCCTGCCGGCTCACCTCGGTAACCGCATCAACACGACTGCCTGAGCGCGGTCCGCGGCGCCAGCCTGGCGCCCGCTATATTTACGCCCACACTACCGTCATCGACGGTGGCGCGTGGGCGTTTTTGTCTGCCTTCCTGTCCCTGTGAAATGAAGTAATTGAGCCTGGTTCGCCATGGCACGGCCGATTCAGTAGAATGACGTCCATCGCCTCGTGTTGCTCATGGTGCAGCCCGGGGCGTGCCCACTTATCGATTACTTTGACCCATGCAAGAGGAATTCCATGAATAAACGTCAAGCTCTCATCGCCGCCGCCCTCGCGGGTCTCTGCGCCGGCACTTCCGTCAACGCGGCCGCGCACGATGGTCCCGCCCCTGGCGACAAGGAAAAATGCTATGGCGTGGCCAAGGCGGGGCAGAACGATTGCGCCTCGTCCGACGGCGCGCATTCCTGCGCGGGCCAGGCGGAGGCGGACAATCTGCCCACGGAATGGTCCTATGTTGCCAAGGGCACGTGCGAACAGGCGGGCGGCTCCGTCAAACCCATCAAGGCCGGCAAGGCTGCAAAACCGGCTACCCAGCCCTAAGCGTCCGCCGCCTGCCCATGCCGCCGCCCATCCAGGCGCTTGCCGGCGTCGGCTTGCGCGCCGCGCATTACCGCGACTTCCTGGCGCGCCGGCCCAGGGTGGGCTGGCTGGAAGTGCACACTGAAAATTATCTGCAGCCCTCGGGCTGGGATCATCACGTGCTGCAGACCCTGCGCGAGGAATACCCGATCAGTCTGCATGGCGTGGGCCTGGGCCTGGGTTCCGCGCGCGGTTTTTCCGAAGCGCACCTGCAGCGCGTGCGCGCCGTGGTCGAGCGCATCGAACCGGTCCTCGTGTCGGAACACTTGAGCTGGGGCGCCGTGGCGCAGCGGCAACTCAACGATCTGTTGCCGCTGGCCTTGAACGGCGCCGCCCTCGATTTGCTATGCGCCAGAGTGGGGCGGGTGCAGGATGTGCTGAAAAGACCGATCTTGCTGGAGAATGTTTCCACTTACCTGCGTTTTGCCGACGATGCCATGAGCGAAGCACAATTCCTGGCGGAGCTGGCGCGCCGCAGCGGCTGCGGCTTGCTGCTCGATATCAATAATCTGTACGTGAACCAGTGCAACCACGGCGAAGACGCCATGCTTGCCATGCAGTCCATCGCGCCGGGCAGCGTGGGCGAGCTGCATCTGGGCGGCCACTTGCTGACGCCGCACGCCGTGATCGACCACCATGGCGCTACCGTTGTCGAGCCCGTCTGGGACTTGTATGCGGCCGCCTTGCGGCGTTTTGGCGCCGTGCCCACCCTCGTCGAATGGGATACGGATTTGCCGCCGCTCGATATCCTGCTGGGCGAGGCGCACAAGGCGCAGGCCATGCTGGCGCGCCTTGCGCCGCAAACGCCCTGGCAGGGAGAGGCGCTGCCATCGACGCCAACGCCCGCGCCGCTTGACGCGCTGGTAGCCGGCCAGCAAGCGTTTGCCACGGCCTTGCTCGATACCGCGGCTGCCCTGCCATCGTTCGCGGGAGCGGCGGTATTGGAGCGTTTTTCACTGTACCGCGGCAACTTGAGCGCCACGTGGCGCCGCACCCTGGGCCATGCCTACCCCGTCGTGCTGGCGCTGGTGGGCGAGGAATTCTTTGGCGGCCTGGCGCGCGCGTATGGTCGGCAGTATCCGTCAGATAACGCCGATTTGAACCAGTTTGGCGAGCGTTTCGCCGATTTTCTCGCTGTTTTTCCGCCTGTGGCTGACTTGCCCTATCTGCCCGACATGGCGCGCCTGGAATGGGCCGTGCACCTGGCCCATTACGCGGCCGATGCGCAAGGCATGGCGCCCGAGTCGCTGGCCGCCATGCATCCCGACCAACTGGAAGCGCGGCGGTTTAGCTTGCATCCCGCTTGCGCCTTGCTGGCCTCCAACTGGCAAGTGGCGGTCCTGTGGCAGGCGCATCAGGATGGTGAAGGGCAGGGGATGTTTCCGCAGGATATGCAGGTGGCCAGTTGCGCGCTCGTATGCCGACCGCGCTGGAAGGCGCAGGTGCTGGTAGTGGATGCGGCTGCGCATGCAGCCTTGCTGGCCTTGCGGCAGGGGCAGACGTTTGGCGCCGCACTCGATGCGGCGTTCGAGCTGGACCCGGCGTTCGATTTGGCCGCACACTTGCGCCAGTGGCTGGCGCACGCGGTGTTGACGGCGTAACGGTTTATTCGAAGGCCCGCAGCAGGCGCGCTTCGCCCGTCTGATCGCGGTACAGGGCATTCGCCGCCAGGGTGGCGTCCATCATGCGCGTCACTTGCTCTTCTTCAAAGCGGGCCAGTTCGGCCGTGGCCGCGACGAGGGCCAGTTCCAGCCGGGCGCGCGCGCTCTGGTACAGGCTGCTGGTATATTTGTCTGTGTTGCGCAGTAATTCTTCCGCGTTTTCTATGACCTGGCGCAAGTCGCCGATCAGGCGCTCCTGGCTGCGCGTACCTTGTGCGGGATGTTCCATGGTGCTTCCCTTCTGCAATCGATATTCATCTGGCAATAACGACGTGTTGCAGCTTGATCCAGGCACCCGGCTGGCATGGGGCTGCTTTAGCGCCCCATGCCGACATCACACGGGAGCGACGACCGTGATACGGATATCGCCCACGCTGACGACCTGGCCTGCGCGGATCTTGGCGGTCTTGCGCAATTCCTTCTTGCCATCGACCTTCACCACGCCGCTATCGACCATGACCTTGCCTGCGCCACCGCTGTCGCACAGGCCGACCAGCTTCAACAGCTGGTTCAGCTCGACGAACTCGGATGTTAAATCAAAGCTTACTTTTTGCATTGTATCCCTTATTGCAATGATGTGTTTTCAACACTTGATGACGACCTCAACTAACTCGTAGTTTACCTGAAGCCGCCAGCAATGCAGGGGGAAGTCAGCTTTTGTTGGGCCGCGTCATCTCCAGCGGCACGATCCACGCACTGAATTGCTCTTCCGTCACAAAGCCCAGGGTCAGCGCCGCTTCCTTCAGGGTTGTGCCTTCGTGCTGGGCCTGTTTGGCGATTTGTGCCGCCTTGTCATAGCCGATGTGCGGCGCCAGCGCCGTGACCAGCATCAGGGAACGCTCCATCAGTTCGGCGATGCGCGCGCGGTTCGGCGCGATGCCGTGCGCACAATGCTCGTCGAAGCTGCGCATGCCGTCGCCCAGCAGGCGCGCGCTTTGCAGGAAGTTGTGTGCAATCAGGGGCTTGAAGACGTTCAGCTCGAAATTGCCCGAGGCGCCGCCCACCGTGATGGCCACGTCGTTGCCGAACACCTGGCAGCACAGCATGGTCAGCGCTTCGCACTGGGTAGGATTGACCTTGCCCGGCATGATGGAGCTGCCCGGCTCGTTTTCAGGGATTGTGATTTCGCCGAGGCCGGAGCGGGGGCCGGACGCCATCCAGCGCACGTCGTTGGCGATTTTCATCAGGGCCGTGGCCAGTGTTTTCAGCGCGCCATGGGCCGCGACGAGGGCGTCGTGGGCGGCCAGGGCGGCAAACTTGTTGCTGGCCGACTCAAACGGCTGGCCCGTCAGGCGCGCCAGTTCTGCCGCGATGCGGCCGGCAAATTTCACGTGGGCATTCAAGCCCGTGCCAACGGCCGTGCCGCCGGCGGCCAGCTGCAGCAGCGGCGGCAACGATGCCGTGATGATGTGCTCGGCAAAGTCCAGCTGCGCCACGTAGCCGGAAAATTCCTGGCCCAGGGTCAGCGGCGTCGCATCCTGCAAATGGGTGCGGCCGATCTTGACGATGTCGGCAAATTCCGTGGCCTTGGCGTCCAGGGTGGCGCGCAGCTGGCGCAGCGGCGGCAAGACCGTGTTGGCGACGGCCAGGGCGGCCGCCACGTGGATTGCGGTGGGAAAGATGTCGTTCGAGGACTGGCCCAGGTTGACGTCGTCGTTCGGGTGCAGCAGGCGCTCGGCGCCCCGCAAGCCACCGATCAGCTCGGAGCCGCGGTTGGCCAGCACTTCGTTCATGTTCATATTGCTTTGAGTACCCGAGCCCGTCTGCCAGACGGCCAGCGGGAATTCCGCGTCGTGCTTGCCTGCCAGCACTTCGTCGGCAGCCTGCGTGATGGCAACGGCTTTCTTGCCATCCAATAAGCCCAAGTCCAGGTTGACGTGGGCGGCCGCGCGCTTGACGGTGGCCAGGGCGGCGATCAGTTCGGGCGGCATCTTTTCCGTGGAGATATGGAAGTGCTCGAGCGAGCGCTGCGTTTGCGCTCCCCACAGCCGGTCGGCGGGCACGTCGATCGGGCCGAAACTGTCGCGTTCGATTCTGCTACTCATGGCATCCCTTTCATCGATAGAGGTGGATCGAGTGTACTCCAGGCGCCAAAAAGGCACAGGACGATGCTGTATTGCATCATTTTTGCCATGACCCATCTATATTTTTGCGATTTCCTGCCGTTAAAGACAGGCGAGTTCCCCTTATTTATCTTGTTATCAAAGCGATCAGTCCATGCAGAGCAGCATCTTTTCCCGTTGGTCCCTGATCGCGTGCGCCGCCGCCAGCCTGGCTTTGCCGTCTGTGGCGGGCGCGGCCGAACTGGGCGAGATGGCGGTGCTGTCGCACGTGGGCCAGCCCCTGCTGGCCGAAATCGAATTGACGGCCCTGGCGCCCGACGAAGCCAGCGGGGTGGCCGTGCGCCTGGCCTCGTCCGATGTGTACCGGGGCGGCGGCATCGGCATGGACCCGGCCCTGCAAACCTTGACGATCAGCCCGCTGGAGCGTGGGGGACGCCACTATGTGCGCGTGAGCACCCGGCAGGCCATCCAGGCGGGGCATGTGCATTTGTATTTATTGCTGGGCAATGGCAATGGCGCCGTCGTGCGCCTGGCTACCTTGTGGCTGACACCGGCGCCGCCCGCTGCCGTCAGTGCGCCACTCCGGCCCGCCGTTCCCGCGCCCGCGCCTGTCTCCACGCCTGTGCCGTTGCCACGCGCCGTACCCGTCGCGCCATCGCCCGACGCCGCCGCGCTGGCGGCCCGCGCCCGTGCCGAGGGCCTGGTGCGTCCGCCGCGCGTGTTCGTGCCGCCGCCCGCCATGCCCATGCAGATGGCTCCCGCGCCGCGTCCGCCGCGCCGCGCCACGGCGCCCGTGGCCGCTTGCGCGCCGCAAGCCGATATGGAGCAGGCGCAAGCATGTGTGGCGCTCGATGAGAAAAACACGGCCCTCAATGCCAGGCTTGGCGAACTGGAAGGCAAGCTCGGCGCTTTGCAAAAGGCGCTGGCGCTGCCTGCCGCCGCCGTCGCTGTAGCGCCAGTCGCCGCGCCCGCCGAGGCGCAGGCGCGGGCGCCCCATGCCAAGCCCAAGCCGCTGCACGCGGCGCCCGCCGCCGACAAGGAAAAGAAGGGGGGCGGCAACGGCATGCTGTGGCTCGGTCTCGGCACCCTGGTCTTCCTGCTGCTGACTGCCCTCATCGTGTATGTGGTGCGCAAGCGCAGGCAGGCGACGGGGCCGCGCGCACCGTCGAAATACTGGGTTCTGCTGCGCAAGCCGTTTGGCCGCAAGAAAAAAGATGTGCCCGTGCTGACGGAAGCCGTGGAAGAGGGCGCGGTGGCCGAAGCGGAGCCTGAGCCGTTCTCGCGTTGACGAGGTGGCAAATCCAGGCCGAAATTTGATGTAAAAAAAGATATTGAAAAAATACAGGAAAACGCCGGCCAATCGCGTTGCCTTTTTTTTAAAGATGGTGATATGATGAATTCAGTGGACTTGCTCTACGACAAAACAGCCCCAGCCTGGCGCAGCCACCAACGATAGTGTGGCGCGGCAAACAGGTGTAGCGTTGCATAAACGCCTGGGTCTGGAAGCGGTTCGCGATGCCAACGATGTGCTCGCGAACGCCGGATGCAACCGGCAGCGAGGCGACGCCAGGAGATACCTGGGGCTCGCCTTCCACATTCCCCTCCTTGCTTCCCGGGCGCCGCAGATGGCGCGCTCGCTGCGAAGGCGGCAGATGTAAAAAAAGCACCCTCGGGTGCTTTTGTGTTTTCTGGCGCGGCAAGTTTCACATGCGTGCGCGCGCACCTTGCATGGCGTTCGGCAGCTGCGTCATCCACGGTTCCGTGATGGCGCGGATTTCGCGGTCATTGGCCAGGATTTGCTTGAGCAAGTCAATCTTGCGCAGGCGCGAGGCGCCGGCCAGGGCAGGGGCCTTGCCCGTCATGGTCGCGCTGGCGGCGCTGGCGCACTGGTTTTCCAGGGTATCCAGGCCATCCCAGTCGCTCGAACGTGCGGCCACGACCATTTTATTGGTCATTCCTGCAATATTTTCGTACATCGAAAGAACGTCGTTGGAGGTCATGAGCACACCCGTAACTAGTGAATGGATTACCGCTTGTCAAGATTAACGGCAGGTCCAGCAGGAACTTGAGGGTGTTTTTGAAAAAAAATGAAAATAATTTAGATGATTGCCTGCCTGCTGCCGGAATCGCCCGCCAAGCCGCATGGATGCAGGGGGAGAATTCCGGCAGCGGCGGACTTATTTGACGAGTTCTTCCAGTCCCGCGCTCAGTTCGGCCGGCGGCGGCATCTTGTCGATCAGTACCGAGGGCGGCAAACCGAGCGCTTCGGCCACGTCGCCGGGGTAGCAGGCGATGATTTCTTCATTGCTCAGTGCGTTCTCCTCGATGCGGGCGCGCCAGGCGGCCAGGTGGATGATGGCGGCCAGGCGATTCAACGGTGTCTTGGCCAGCGGATCGGGAAAGGCGGCGATGGCGTCGGCAAAGGCGGCGGGGAACTTCCAGCGGCGCGCCAGTTCGGCGCCCACCTGCGCATAGTCATAGCCCAGCGACACCCGCTCGGCGTCGAGCCGGCGCGCGTCGAGCGGCGGGGCGATCTTGTCGAGCTGCATGGCTTGCTCGGGCATGGCGGCATGGATCACCAGTTGACCGATCGCATGCATCATGCCGACCGTGAACGCCAGGTCCTGGTTGTCGCCCGTCTGTCTGGCGATCCAGCGGGCCGACACGGCGCTGTGCAGGCTGTAGCGCCAGAACTGGGGCAGGTTCAGCCCGGGCACGGTCTTGTAGCCGCTGACCAGGCCCGAACTGATGACGAGCGTGCGCACGGTTACAAAGCCGAGCATCAGCACGGCGTCTTCCACCGTGCCGATGCTGCGCGAGACGTGGTAATACGCCGAGTTTGCCAAGCGCAGCAGCTTGGCGCTCAAGGCCGGGTCCGCTCCCAGCTGGCGCGCGATGTCTTCGGTGGAGCTGGCGGGGTTGTCGAAACTGCGCACCAGTTCATCGACGATCTTCGGGGCGGCAGGCAGGGCGTGGGGTTGCTGGAACAGCGCTTCCAGTTGCATGGCAATCTCCTTGGCGTTCGCGCGGCATGGGGTCGTGAAACTATATGCCGATTTTTTATGCGCATGCAAAAAAATTGCGGGATGCTCTTTTCATGGGAAACAGGCTATGATTTTGACTATTCCATCGAAAGGATCGCCATGCACGGTTTGTGTTTTTCCTGGGCCCGGACGCCAGTCCAGGCTGCCATCGTCCTCGCCCTGGCCGGCGTCTCGCTGATCGGTTTGCCGGTCCAGGCGCATGGCCAGCAAGCGGCGGCCGCCGCGGTGCCTGCTGTCCCCGCTGCCGCCACGGTCTTGCCCGGCGACGATTTCTACGATTATGTGAATGGCGACTGGCTGCGCAATACGGAGATTCCCGCCGACCGCAGCAGTTGGGGCTCGTTTGCCATCCTCGCCAACGCCACCAACGAGCGCATCATTGCCCTCGTCGAAGGCCTGGCGGCGGCGCCGCAGGCCGATGCCTCCGCGCGCCAGGTCAGCGATTTTTACCGTTCCTGGATGGATGAATCGGCTATCGAAGCGAAAGGCTGGGCGCCGATCAAGCCGCTGCTGAAGAAGATCGATGGCATACGCGACCAGGCGGGACTGGCCCGCGCGCTGGGCGAAAGTCTGCGCGCCGATGTCGATCCGCTCAATGCCACCAATTTTTATACGGAAAATCTGTTCGGCCTGTGGGTGGCGCAAGACTTGAACGACACCACGCGCAATGTGGCTTATCTGCTGCAGGGCGGACTGGGCTTGCCCGACCGCGCCTTTTACCAGAGCGACAGCGCCCGCATGCAGAGCTTGCGCGCGGGCTACCAGGCGCATATCGCCGCCATGCTCAAGCAGGCAGGCTACAGCGATGCGCCGGCCCGCGCCGCGCGCGTGTTTGCGCTCGAGCAGCAAATTGCCGCCAGCCACGCCAGCCGCGAGGATTCGGCCGATGTCGCCAAGGGCAATAATGCGTGGCGCGCCGCCGACTTCGCCAGCAAGGCGCCCGGCCTGGACTGGAAAACCTTCTTCCAGTCGGCCGGCCTCGGCAAGCAGGCGGATTTCATCGTCTGGCATCCGACGGCCATGACGGGCAGCGCGGCCCTGGTAGGTAGCGTGCCGCTGGCCACGTGGAAGGATTTCCTGGCCTTCCACGCGATCAACCATTTCAGCACGACCTTGCCGAAGGCGGCCGCCGACCAGCGCTTTGCCTTCTATGGCAGCGCCCTGAGCGGCACGCCGCAGCAGTCGCTGCGCAGCAAGCGCGCGCTGGCCGCGACGAATGCGGCCTTGAGCGACGCCGTCGGCAAGCTGTATGTGGAGCGCTATTTCCCGCCTGAATCGAAAGCGCGCGTGCAAGACATGGTGACGAATATCGTCGCCGCCTTCTCGCGCCGCATCGACAAGCTGGACTGGATGGCGCCGGCTACCAAGGCGCAGGCGCAGGAAAAACTCAAGACCCTGTACGTGGGCGTCGGCTATCCGGAGCGCTGGGAAAATTATGCGGGCTTGCGCGTCGTGCGCGGCGATGCGCTGGGCAATGTGCAGCGGGCGGAACAGTTCCATTACCGGCAGGAACTGGCCAAGCTGGGCCAGTCTCCCGACCGCAAGGCCTGGGCCATGCCGGCGCAGCTGGTCAATGCCGTCAACCTGCCGCTGCAAAATGCGCTGAATTTCCCGGCCGCCATCCTGCAGCCGCCGTTCTTCGATCCGACAGCGTCCGACGCGGCCAACTATGGCGGCATCGGCGCCACCATCGGCCACGAGATCAGCCACAGTTTTGACGACCAGGGCGCCCAGTTCGACGCCCAGGGCAAGCTGCGCGACTGGTGGACGCCGGCCGACCTGGCGCATTTCCAGGCAGCCTCGAAGCAATTGGTGGCGCAGTTCGCGGCCTACAAGCCGTTCCCCGACCTGGCCGTGAATGGCCAGCTGACCCTGAGCGAAAACCTGGCCGACCTGGCCGGCGTGGCGGCCGCGCATGACGCGTTCACCCTGTCGCAGCAGGGCAAGCCGGCGCAGCCGGGCGCGGACCGTGATTTCTTCATCGGCTACGGCGTCAGCTGGCGCAGCAAGGCGCGCGAAGCGGCGGCGCGCCAGCAAATCCTCACGGATGGCCACGCGCCGGCGCAATACCGCGCCGCCACCGTGCGCAACCTCGACGCCTGGTACCCGGCCTTCGACGTCAAGCCGGGGCAGCAGCTGTACCTGGCGCCGGAACAGCGCGTGCGCGTCTGGTAGCAGATGTGGACGGTGCCGGCACGCAGCGCGCCGGCACCGTAAAATGGCGGAACATATCGACAGGACCGCCATGAAGCCGACCCCACCGCAAGACCCGCAAGACCCCATCCACGCCATCACCGGGCGCACCCTGGCCCATTACGACGCCAGCGCCGAGCAGTTTTTCGAAGGCACGCGCGACCACGACGTCAGCCAGAACATCAGCGCGCTGCTGAATGCCATCGGCAAGCCGGCGCCTTTGGCGATCCTCGACCTCGGTTGCGGCCCCGGCCGCGACCTGAAAGCGTTCACGGCCATGGGTCACCACGCCACCGGCGTCGATGGCAGCGCCCGCTTCGTCGAGATGGCGCGCGCCTACAGCGGCTGCACCGTGTGGCAGCAGGATTTCGTCGACCTCGACTTGCCAGCCGCGCACTTCGACGGCGTGTTCGCCAATGCCGTGCTGTTCCACGTGCCCAGCGCCGTCCTGCCCGGCGTGCTGCGCGCCTTGTACGCGTGCCTGAAGGAGGGCGGCGTGCTGTTCAGCTCGAACCCGCGCGGACACAACCAGGAAGGCTGGAACGGCGCGCGCTACGGCAGCTACCACGACGAAGCGACATGGGCCGCGTACGTGCAGGCGGCCGGTTTCAGCCTGGTCGAGCAGTATTACCGTCCGTCCGGCCTGCCGCGCGAGCAGCAGCCGTGGCTGGCGACGGTATGGCGCAAAGCGGGCTGATTTCGCGTAATTAGCTGATTTTTGGCATGTGTTAGGGACCGTACATAGTTTTTGCAACCTCAAGCGTAGTATGGACACATCGACACGCAGCAAGCAGTTTGCAACGGCGTGTGAGCCGCAGTACCGGCCCTTCGGGGCAGGACAACAGATGTACCAACTACAGTGAGGATTTATCATGAACAAAGATCAAGTCGAAGGTAAACTGAAGGAAGTCGGCGGTAAAATCCAGGAAGCCGCTGGCAAAGTCGTCGGCAGCGAAGAACAGCAAGCCAAGGGCCTGGCAAACCAGGTCGAAGGCAAAGTGCAAAAGAAAGTGGGCGATGTGAAAGACGCGGTGGAAACCGTCACGCGCAAGCCGTAATCTGACGCACGCATAAAAAAAACCGCCGCCTGTCGCAAGACAGGCGGCGGTTTTCATTTGCGGGCGCGCTTTACTTCGCGACGCCCAGGTTCTGCTTGAAGAACATTTCGATTTTCCTGTACACGTGGCGCTGGCCTGCGCGCGACGAGATGCCGTGCTTGGCGCCCGGGTACGTCATCAGGTCGAATTGCACGCCGCGGTTCACCAGCGCGTCGATCAAGCGCGTGCTGTTGCTGAACAAGACGTTATCGTCTGCCATGCCGTGCACCAGCAGCAGCGGCGACTTCAAGCCGTCCAGGTGGGCGAACACGGTGCTGGCCTTGTAGCCGTCCACGTTTTCCTTCGGCATGCCGAGGAATTGTTCCGTGTAGTGGGTGTCGTACAGCGACCAGTCGGTGACGGGTGCGACCGAGACGCCCATGGCGATCTTGTCGGAGGCTGCCGACAGCAAGCGCAGGGTCATGAAGCCGCCGTAGCTCCAGCCGAACACGCCGATGCGCTTGGCATCGACGAAGCTTTGCTGGCCCAGCCAGGCTATGCCGACCAGCTGGTCGGCCACTTCGGCCGCGCCCAGGTTGTGGTAGATGGCGTCCGTGAACGCGCGCTCGCGGCGCGACGAACCGCGGTTATCGAGGCGGAAGACGACGAAGCCCTGCTGCGCCATGTACTGGTCGAAATTGTTGCCCCAGCGGCGCGCCACGTGCTGCGAGTGCGGGCCGCCATACGTCGACAGGTAGACGGGGTAGCGTTTGCCCGCGTCGAAGTTCGACGGTTTCACCAGCGAGTAGTGCAAGGTCTGGCCATCGTTGGCCTTCAGGGTGCCGTACTCGGTCGGCAGGTGGTCCGCCTTGTACTTGAAATACGGGTGGCTCGCGTTCAGCGCGTTTTCTTCCAGCCAGCCCACCATGGCGCCGTCCGGGCGGCGGATGCTCACTTGCGGCGGCGTGGCCGGGTCGGAATAGGTGTCGACGAAGACTTCGCCATTGCGCGAGAACGTCGTGTCGTGCCAGCCATCGGCTTTCGTCACGCGCTGCGGCTTGTCGGCCGTGCTGCCATCGAGCGCCAGTGCGTAGGTCTGCTTGTCGATGACGGCGTCGCGGTTCGACGCGACGAACACTTTGCCGGTTTTCTGGTTCACGGCCAGCACGCCGTCGATGCCCCACTCGCCGGAAGTGACCGGGTGCAGCAGCTTGCCGCCCATGTCGTACAAATACAGGTGATTGCGGCCCGTGCGCTCGGACGACCACAGGAAGGTGCCGTTGGACAGGAAGCGCAGGTCGTCATGGATGCTGACCCAGGTCTTTGACGTTTCCGTCAGCAAGGTGCGTTGCGCCAGCGTGCTTGCGTCGACGGCGACCAGGTCGAGGGTCTTCTGGTCGCGCGACTGGCGCTGGTACACGAGCGACTTGCTGTCCGCGCTCCAGTCGGCGCGCACCAGGTAGATGTCCGGGTTCGTGCCCAGGTCCACCTGGCGCTGCGCGCCCGTTTCCGGCGAGACGATCAGCAGCTGCACCAGCACGTTCGGGTCGCCGGCGGCAGGGTAGCGCTGCTCGACGACGTCCGTGCGGTCGGCAAAGATTTCGAAGCGGCGCACGACGGGCACGGGCGCTTCGTCATAGCGCTTGTAGGCGATGGCGGAATCGTCCGGGGCCCAGTAGTAGCCGGTGCGCTGGCCCATTTCTTCCTGCGCCACGAATTCGGCTTCGCCATTGTGGATGGCACCTTTGCCATCGGTCGTCAGCTGGCGTTCCTGGCCCGACTTCAAGTCGATCACATAGATGTTCTGATCGCGCACGAAGGACATGTAGCGGCCTTTCGGCGAGATTTTCGGGTCGAGCACATTGCCCTTGGCGACCAGGCGCGCCTTGTCCGGACGGGCCGCGTCGACCAGGTACAGATTGCCGGCCAGCGGTACCAGCAGCTGCTTGCCATCGGGCGACCAGCTGTAGCTGAGAATGCCGTTCAGGCTGGCCGTGCGCTCGCGTTCGCGGCGCGCCTGCTCTTCGGGCGAAATCGTTTCATTCGGCACCAGCGCCTTCGAGTCGACCAGGCGGTGCGTGCTCTTGTCCTTCAGCTTGAATTCCCACAGGTCGAGCTGGAACTGGTTGTCGGCGCGGCCGCGCAGGAACGTGACTCTCTCGCCATCGGGCGAGACCTTCAGGTTGCGCACGCCGGGGCCGGCCAGCGCCGGATCGGCGTGGATGCGTTCCAGGGTCAGCTTTTCAGCCGATGCGGGAACGCTGGCCATCGCGGCCAGAAAACAAAGAATAAAACGCATGGATGTCTCGGTGATTGTAAAAGAATGGCCAAGCTGATGCTTGACGGCAAACGATACCAGAGCACGGCGTTTAATGCGATAGGGCAGGCCACGGAATAAGCCGTCGATTACCTGCTTTACTTCGGCGTAATGGCGAAGAAAGCAATGTTTTATATGGTGATGTGGGCAGTCGGCGCGCATTCATTGCGCGCCGACTGCTCCTTCAACGGGCCTCGCGCAGGCGCTGCAGCGACAGTCGGTTCAAATACCAGGTCAGCAGCACGGCGGCCACCGTCAAACCCGTCACCAGGCCGATCCAGAAACCGGCGGCGGCCATCGGCTCGGCCGGCGACCAGATGAAGCCTTGCGGCGCGAGGCCCAGCACATAGCCGATCGGCAGCGAGAAGCCCCAGAAGGCCAGCAGCTGGATCAGCATCGGCTGGCGCGTCACCTTGTAGCCGCGGATGGCGCAGGACGTCGCCACCTGCGTCGCGTCGGACAGCTGGAACAGGGCGGCGAACAGCAGCAGCTGCGCGCACAGCGCCTGCACCTGCGGGTCGGACGTGTAGGCTTGCGCGATCTGGTGGCGGAAGATGGTGATGACGGCGGCCGAGACGATGGCCGCCGTCAGCGACATGGCCACGCCCACCCACGAAATGAAGCGGGCGCGGCGCAAATTGGCTTCGCCCACGGCGTGGCCCACGCGCGTGACGAGCGCGATGCCGAACGTGAGCGGCACCATGAAGACGACGGACGAGAAATTCAGCGCGATCTGGTGCGCCGATACCTGGATCACGCCGAAGCGGGCGACCAGCAGGCTGATGACGCCAAAGGCGCTCACTTCGGCAAAATAGGTGACGCCGATGGGCAGGCCCAGGCGCAGCATGGGGCCGATGGACGACAGCTGCGGCCATTCCCAGTGCGTGAACGGATACGTGGCGTGGTAGGCGGGCGCGATCCTGATCCAGGCCAGCATGGCCAGCAGCATCATCCACACGCAGCAGGTGGTGGCCACGGCGCAGCCCACGCCGCCCAGTTTCGGCATGCCCCAGTGGCCGTAGATCAGCAGGTAATTGACGAAAATGTTCAGCGCCAGCGCGGCCAGCGCGATCACCATCACGGGCTTGGTCTGGTTGATGCTGGTGCTGTAGCCGTACAGCGCGCGGTAGGCGGCGAACGGCGGCAGCGCGCAGCTGATGATGTGCACGAACAGCTTGGCCTTGGCGGCCACCGCCGGTTCCAGCATCAGGTGATCGAACACGAGCGCCGCCATGTTCGTCAGCAGACAGGCCACGAGGCCCACGAGCAGCGCCTTCCACAGCGACTGGCGCACGATGTGCGGTACCTTGTCGTGGCGCGCGGCGCCGATTTCATGCGCCACCAGGGTATTGATCGCCATCATGATGCCGCTCACGGTGACGAGCACGATGGACCAGATGGCCGCGCCCAGCGACACGGCCGCCAGTTCCTCGGGGTTCGTATGGCCCGTCATGGCCACGTCGGCCGCGCCCATGCCGACGGTGGCCAGCTGGCCGATCAGGATGGGCCAGGCCAGCTTCCACAGCGACGCGACTTCAGTGCGGATGGCGGGCAGGGTGAACGAGGTAGTGTGTGGCATGGGCGGCAAGCTTGTCTAAACACAAGATTCTACCGGCATTCGCCGTGCTTGTCCGCCGTGGCGCCCAGGGCGTCCGGACACGGTAATCATTTGTTACAGCTAAGTGGGCCGGTCGCGGATAGACTGCGCGCTCTATTTGGCAAAATGACCAAATAGTCAACCGCAGTACCCTGACTATGGAGTAAGACCATGTTGAAGAAAGCCTTGAACTGCGCCCTGTTGCTGGGCGCCGCCATGACGGCCGAACTGGCCGGCGCCGGCGAACTGACCCTGTATTCGCGCGACGATTATCACGGCCGCTCGCACACCGTGCGCGATACGGTCGCCGACCTCGAAGACGTCAATTTCAACGACACGACGCAAAGCATCCGCGTGCGCTCGGGTCGCTGGGAGGCGTGCGAGGAAGCGGAGTTCCGCGGCGCCTGCTTCCTGCTCTCTGCGGGAGAATATCCGTCGCTCGATGGCCGCGCCAACAAAATCAGCTCGCTGCGCGAAGTGCGCGGCGGCTGGGATGGCAGGCATCCGGGACGCGACCGCGACTGGGAGCGTGACCGCGAACATGAGCATGAGCATGAGCGCGGGCATCTGCCTGGCCGCGCCATGGGCGGCGAGCTGACCCTGTACACGCGCGACGACTTCGCCGGCCGCAGCCTGACCGTGCGCAATGGCGCGGCCGACTTGCGCGAGCGCGATTTCAACGACACGGCGCAAAGCGTGCGCGTGCGCACCGGCTACTGGGAAGTGTGCGAGGACGTGGGCTTTCGCGGTCGCTGCCGCACCCTGCAACCGGGCGAGTACGCAAGCCTCGAGCGCATGAGCAACCGCATCTCGTCGGTGCGCGAAGTGCGCTGATACGGGTCAGCGAGTACCTCAAATGCCAATAACCGGCTCCCGCAGGGCCGGTTATTGCTTTTGGTAACAATTTATTGTGCCTTTCCCATACTTTGTTACACCGTTTTTTCTGTGGATGGCTACACTGACATCCGTTGTCATGTAGATCATGCATACGCTTTGACGAAAGAGTCGACGATCTTCCGCGCGGGCTGGCACTTGTTACAATGGCATCCTGGCGTTTTGGCCAGGCAAATCATCACCAAAGAATGAAGAATGGAGTTAATCATGACGGGCCCTTTCAAACACACGCTGGCATGCGCGGCCACCTTGCTGCTCTCGCTGGGGGCCCATGCGGGCGATATCACCTTGTTCGAAGACGTAGATCTGCGTGGCCGCGCGGTGAACCTGCGCGAGACGACGGATGACCTGTCGCGCTTTGGCTTCAACGACAAGGTGTCGAGCATCCTGGTGCGTTCGGGCACGTGGGACGTGTGTACCGATGCCGGTTTCCGCGGCAATTGCCGCACCCTGGGGCCGGGCGAATACCGCTCGATGCCGGGCATGAACGACGCCATCAGTTCGGTGCGCGAGTCGGGCCGCGGCGATGGCAACAATCCGGGACGTCCCGGACGCGATCCCGACCGGGGCCATGGCGGCGGCTATGGCCGTGGCGGCACCCTGGAAGTGTATTCGGGCGCGGGCCAGAATGGCGGCTCGGCGCGCCTGAACCGCGACACGGACGATTTCGTCAATATCGGTTTCAACGACCGCACCACCAGCATCGTCGTCTATAACGGCTACTGGCAGCTGTGCAGCGATTCGAACTACAACGGCGTGTGCCGCATCTTCGGCCCTGGCCGCCACGACGACCTGGGACGCGGCCTCGATGGACGCGTCTCGTCGGCGCGCATGGTCGACGAGCGCGAAGCGCGCCGCCAGCAGCAGTACGATAACCAGTACCAGCGGCCGCAATACGACCAGCCGCAATATCCGCAATACCAGCAGCCGCAGTACCAGCAGCGCGGCGCCGTGCTGCTGTTCCCCGAGGCGGGCATGCGCGGCGAACCGCTGGCGCTGGACCACAATGCGGAAGACCTGGTGCGCTACAACTTCAACGACCGCGCCTCGTCCATCGTCGTCAACGAGGGCCAGTGGGAAGTGTGCAGCGATTCGAACTTCCACGGCCGCTGCGAAGTGATCGGGCCGGGCGAGTACGGCCGCCTGAACGCGATGGAAAACCAGATTTCCTCGCTGCGCCGCGTGCGCTGATTTTCTCCTGCCGCCATGCGGACAGGCCGCCTGCCGGGTTGATCCCGCCAGGCGGTTTTTACATGCGCTGCCGTGCGCTGACATTTGCTTGCCCTTTGTTACACTCGCCGCCTGCCGCCTGGTCTACACTGGCGAAAATGTCATCAGTATTGGAGTTGTCATGGTTCGATCTTTCCGGCCCGCGCTGTTATGCGCCGCCACCTTCCTCGCCCCCCTTGCCGCATCCGCGGGCGAAATCACCCTGTTCGAGGACGCCGGTTTCCGTGGCCGCCCTGTCACCCTGCGTTCCGACACGGGCGACCTGTCGCGCATGGGCTTTAACGACAAGACCTCGAGCATCATCGTGCGCTCGGGTAGGTGGGAAGTGTGCAAGGACGCCAATTACCGTGGCAACTGCCGTACTTTCGGACCTGGCCGCTACGACAGCATGCCGGGCATGAACGACGCCGTGTCTTCCGTGCGCGAAGTGGGCCGCCCTGGCCATGGCGGCGGCGACCACCGTCCGTATCCGCCGCGCCCGCCGCGTCCGGAGCCGGACCGTCCTCATCCAGGCTATCCCGGTTATCCCGGCCACGGTGGCGGTCACCGTCCCGATGCGAATGGCGCCGTGCTGCTGTTCCCCGATGGCGGCATGCGCGGCCGCCCCGTGCGCCTGGACCGCGAAGTGCGCGACTTGAGCCGCTATGGCTTCAATGACCGCGCCGAATCGATCGTCGTCAATTACGGCCGCTGGGAATTCTGCGTCGACGCCAACTTCCGCGGCCGCTGCGTGGTGATGGGGCCAGGCAGCTACGGCCGCCTGCACGGTGGCCTCGACCGCCGTATTTCCTCGCTGCGCCGCGTGCGCTGATCGCGGCGCGGGGCGGGCGCCGTATTGTGCGCACGCTGTCCTTTGACCAATTCGTGTACTCTTCCCATAGGCACTTCAACCATGGGGAGCAGGTACGGTGGAATACAAGGACTACTACAAGGAACTCGGCGTCGAGAAGACGGCGTCCGAGGCCGATATCAAGAAGGCGTACCGCAAGCTGGTGCGCAAATACCATCCCGACGTGAGCAAGGAGCCGGACGCCGACAAGCGCACCAAGGCCCTCAACGAGGCCTATGGCGTGCTGGGCGACGCGGAAAAGCGCGCGGCCTACGATGAACTGGGCCGCAACCAGGGCGCCCAGGGCCAGCCATTCCGTCCGCCGCCGGACTGGGGCTCGGGCTACGAATCGTCGGGCGTCGACGACAGCGACTTCTTTGCCGACCTGTTCGCCCACGTGGGCGGGCGCCGCCGCGCCGGCGGCAGTTTCCAGATGCAGGGCGAGGACAGCCACGCCGCCATCACCATCGATTTGCAGGACAGCTACCAGGGCGCCAGGCGCCACATCGTCATGCGCGTGCCCGAGGCGGATGCGCAAGGCCGTGTCGTCACGCGCGAGCGCACCCTGGAAGTGACGATCCCGAAAGGCGTCACGGAAGGGCAGCAGCTGCGCATGAAGGGGCAGGGCAATCCCGGCAGCGGCGGCGCGCCCGCCGGCGACCTGTACCTGGAAATCCGCTTCCGGCCCGATGCACGCTACAAGGTGGAAGGGCGCGACGTGTTCGAGACGGTGCCCGTCACGCCATGGGAGGCGGCACTGGGCGGCGACATCGACGTGCCCACGCCATCGGGCACGGTCACCGTCACCGTGCCGCCCAATTCGCAGACGGGCCGCAAGCTGCGTCTGAAAGGACGCGGTATTCCCGCCGCCCAGCCGGGCGATCTGTATCTGCTGCTGGAAGTGGTGCTGCCGCCGGCGAACGACGACAAGGCGCGCGAACTGTATGCAACCATGGCGCGCGAGATGGCTTTCAATCCACGCCAGAAGCTGGGAGGCTAAATCATGACGAACAAGGTAATTGGCGAATTGCTGGAAGACCGTGCCCTGAGCCTGGAAGAGCTGGCGCGCGCCTGCGCCGTGGAACCGGACTGGGTGGTGCAGCACGTGCAGACGGGCGTGCTGCTGCAAAATGGCCCGCCGGCGGGCCAGCTGACGGCTTGGCGCTTCACCAGCCTGGACCTGGTGCGCGCGCGCCGCCTGCATGAAATCGAATCCGTGTTCGACGCGAACGCCGAACTGGCCGCGCTGGTGGTCGATTTGTCGGAAGAAGTGGCGCGCCTGCGCCGCCGCCTGCACGTGCTGGGCGTCGAGTAGCGCTTACTCAGACTCGCCGTGGCGCGCCACGGTGAGCCTGGCAATGTAAAACTGCCCGTTGACGACGACCCGGTGCGGTATGCCGGCCACGTCGAAGCCGGGACCGCCGTCTTCCATCCACTCCTGCGCCAGCGAGTCGAATTGCTGCGGCGTCATGCGCAGCATCTGCGCCGTGATGACGAAACGCGCGCCAGGTTTCTGTTTGTTGACGAAGTCGTCGATGCCGGCCATGTGAATCCTTGTAATTGAAAGTTGACCCAAGTAAGGCCGGGGTCGGACCCTCAGGGTCCGACCCCAGTGTCTGCCGTTGGGGGCTAATCATACCTGTGGCCCACTTTTTCTAAAACCCCTGCACCAGCAACGGCAACTGCTCCGCAAAACGTTCAGTGAGCCATTTGCCCGCCTGGCCCGGCGGCGTGTCGGCGCGCTGGATCAAATAAATCGGGTAATTCTCGCCATTGTCGACGGCCAGCGGCAGGTGCACCAGACGGCCTGCCTCCAGGTCGTCGCGCACCATCGCTTCGGGCATGTTGCCCCAACCCAGGCCCGCGCGCAGCAGCGCGTGCTTGGAGCCGAGGTCGCCCAGGCGCCAGTTGCGCAATCCCAGCACGCCGAAATCCTGGCCCTGCGTCAGCACGCTGCGGTCGCTGAGCACCAGCTGCACGTGTTCGCGCGCCACGTTGGAGGCAATCGGCCCGGCCAGCTGCGCCAGCGCGTGGCTGGGGGCGGCCACGGGAATCAGGCGCACGTGGCCGACGGCCAGGCGCTCGAAGACGCTGGCCGTGGCCGTCATCCAGCCACCGAGGCCGATGTGGCAGCTGCCATCCATCACCAGTTGCGCCACGGCGCCCATGGCTTCGATGCGCAGGCGCAGGGCGACGGTGGGGAACTGCGCCTGGAACGCTTCGAGCACGCGCACCAGCACGCAGGTGGGAAACATCACGTCGACCACCACCGATACTTCCGCTTCCAGCCCGCCGGCCAGCGCCTTGGCCCGCGCGCGCATGCCGTCGACCTTCAGGGCCACGGCGCGCGCGTCGGCCAGCAGGGCCTTGCCCGCGTCCGTCAGGGTGGGCTTGCGCTTGCCGCGGTCGAGCAGCACGACGTTCAGTTGTTCTTCCAGGTTGGCGATGGTGTAGCTGATCACCGATTGCGTGCGGTGCAGCTGGCGCGCCGCGTGGGCGAAGCCGCCCGCGTCGATGACGGCGACGAAGACGCGCAACTGGTCGAGCGAAGGCTGGCCCGGTTCTCTCATGCTGGCTCCATATCTAAAAATTCGATGCTAATCATTTATATTTAAACGGTTTCATCGATAGTAGACCCGAACTATGATGTGTGCAAGTGCAGCAAACGCCGCACCCCATCTATCGATCTTGAAGGAGTGCATCATGGCAAACGTACTACACATCAATAGCAGCGTGCGCAACAGCGGTTCCCTGTCGCGTCAACTGTCGGGCGAATTCGTCGCCAAGCTGGCCGCGCAAGGCGACACCATCGTCGTGCGCGACCTGGCCGCGCAACCGGTGCCGCATCTGACGGAAGAAGTCATGGGCGCGTTCTTCACGCCGGCCGAACAGCGCAGCGCGCAGGCGGCAGCGGCCGTGCAATTGTCCGATACCCTGGTCGATGAATTGCTGGCCGCCGACGTGCTGGTGCTGGCAGCGCCCATGTATAATTTTTCCGTGCCTTCGACCCTGAAGGCGTGGATCGACCACGTGGCGCGCGCTGGCCGCACCTTCCAGTACACGGCCAATGGCCCCGTCGGCCTGGCCACGGGCAAGAAAGCCGTGATTTTCACGGCCAGCGGCGGCGTCTACAGCGAAGGCCCGGGCGCCGCGTATGACTACCTGAGCACCTATCTGCGCACGGCGCTGGGCTTCATCGGCATCACCGACATCGAGTTCGTGCAAGCCGAAGGCGTGGCCATGGGCGAGGATGCCGTCACCAGCGCGATCGCCAAGGGGCGTGCGTCGATCGAGGCGCTGGCTGCCTGATATACGCCTTTCGAGGGATTGCCAAGCTGGCATGCTTGGCATAAGCTTGCCGGCGGCACGCCCCGTGCCAGTCGGCGAGCCGTTCGCCATGAAAGTCCCTCATGCACAAGTTGGCCAGCGCAGTATTGTTCGGATGTTCCTTGTTTTCAGCAGGTATTGCGCCGGCGCAGACTGTGCCCCCGGCGCCGTCCCACGTGGGACGTCATGCCTCCACGCCCGAGGATATCCGCGCCATCGAGAAAGTCGTCGCCGACTTCCAGGCGGCGCTGATCGCCAAGGATGTCAAGCTGCTGTCGTCGCTGCTGCTGCACACGAACATCCTGTTCGCCTCGCCGGCCGATGACGCTTTCATCCAGAAAATGCGCGACACGACGGACGTCCACTTCGACGGCGTCCCGGCGGCCGGCTACGTCGGTTTCGCCAACTACATCAAGCGCGAACCCCTGCGCACGGAAGAAAAATTCTACAACGTCAAGATCACCCAGGACCGCCATGTGGCGTGGGTCAACTTCGACTACGAATTCCTCGTCGGCGACAAACTGTCGAACTATGGCGTCGAAGCGTGGCAGATGGTCAAGCGCGACGGCCTATGGAAAATCCTCAGCGTCGTCTGGTCCATGCATGCCGCAGCCGAGGCGGCGAAATAGGGCAGGCGCCAGGGGCGTTCAGTACAGAGTTGCCTTCTCATAATTTTTTCGCATCGTCTATACTTTCAATGGGCGTGCCGCCATGCCTGGAAATCAGGCAGGCGTTCAAGTTTTTCCCTGTGCCGCGTAATAAAAAGCAGATAAGTGAGTCAGTATCCTGAGCAAGCGCGATTGCATGTATTCCAACCCTACGCCGGGCAGGGCCGTTGAGACAGGCTGCCCGGGGATGTCATTTTTGGAGCAAACATCGTGCCGATAAAGTACGTTGATACGTATGAGATAAATTACACGGCGGAACCCTTGCGCGGTTGCAAACTGTGGGGCGCCTATGTGTCTCTGTACACCCCATCGAGCAATCCCATGCATCGAAACAATATCGTCAAAAAGCACCGCGTGCTGGCCGACCATCCGTTCGCGACGGAAGCCGAAGCCGTCAGCGAGGCGGCCGAGGTGGCGTTGAAGCTGGTCGAGCGGCGCCAGCGCCGTTACGTCTTCCACCCCTGATGCCATTGCGCCGCATCTTCCAGCGCGCGCCAGGGCAGGATCTGCACGCGGCCCGAATGCACGGCTTCCAGTTTCACATGCGTAACCGGCTCACCCGGCGTGGCCGCCGCGCACACCTTGATGACGAGGAAATGCTTTTCCTTGTTGACCGGTGTCACGGCAGTCCATTTGCTGTTGAGTAATTTGTTTGGACGCAAGTTATTGCGATGTGGAAGGTGCATGGCGGGCCCCGGATTGGCGTGATGGCGATCTTGCCATTATCATGCAAGTTCCCGCCACGCACGAGGACCGCCATGAAACGCCAGTTGCACCTGCTCGTCATCGACCCGCAAAACGATTTTTGCGACCTGCCCGCCGAATGGCTGCCTGCCGGCGCCGCGCCTGCCCTGGCCGTGCCCGGCGCCCACGCCGACATGCTGCGCGTGGCCCAGCTGATACGTGAAGGGGGCAACGGCTTGACGCAGATCAGCGTGACCCTTGACGCCCACCACCGCTACGACATCGCCCACCCCGCTTTCTGGCGCACGGGCGACGGCGCCCCGGTCGCGCCATTTACGCAGATCTGCGCCCGGCAAGTGCGCGACCGCTTGTTCCTGCCCGCCGCCAGCGGCGCCTTGCCGCGCGCGCTGGCCTACCTCGATGCGCTGGAGCAAGCGGGGCGCTATCAATTGATGGTGTGGCCCGTGCATTGCGAGATTGGCAGCTGGGGCCAGAATATCCACGCCGCCGTGCGCGCCGCCTACAACGCCTGGGAAGTGGATCATTTGCAAGTGGTGGCCAAGCTGAGCAAGGGTTCCAATCCGTGGACCGAACATTACTCGGCCGTCATGGCGGAAGTGCCCGATGCGCAGGATGCGGCCACCCAGCTCAACCTGGATTTCCTCGCCACCCTGCTGCCGGCGCAGCAGATTTACGTCACCGGCGAAGCGGGCAGCCATTGCGTGAAAGCCAGCACCGAGCACATCGCCGATTACCTGGAAGGGCAGCAAGGCAAGCAGGCCCTGTCGCGCCTGGTCCTGCTGACGGATTGCATGAGCCCCGTCACGGGCTTTGCAACGCAGCAGCGCGACTTCCTTGCCGCCATGCACGAGCGCGGCGCGCGGCTGGCCACGTCGGCCGACGTCTTGCCCGAGTTGCTGGCCAACGCAGGCGATTGAGGCTGTCCTGCAAGCGGACCCTGCCGAAATGCCTGCGGTGGCGTACTATTCTGGCTTCAGGAAGTTGGAGAAAACACACATGACCCCGATAGTGCGCAGTTTGCTGGAAACCGATCTGTATAAATTTACAATGTGGCAAGCCTTGCTGCACGGTCATCCGAATACCCATACCGAATACGAATTTGTCTGCCGCAACGCCACCGCCTTTCCCCTGGCCGAACTGAAGGGCGAGCTGGAAGAACAGCTCGACCACCTGTGCTCGATGTCGTTTGCGGACGATGAGCTGGCTTATCTGCGCACCCTGCGCTTCATGAAGAGCGACTTCGTCGACTTTTTGACGGTGTTCCGCTTCCAGCGCAAGTTCATCGACGTCAGCACGAATGGCGACACCTTGCTCGTGCACGCGGCCGGGCCGCAGGTGCACGTGATGGGTTTCGAGATTTTCGTGCTGTACATCATCAATGAACTGTATTTCCGCCGTTTTGACCTGGACGCGGCCATGCGCGAAGGGCGCCACCGCCTGGGCTTGAAAGTGGAAGCCGTCAAGGAATTCGGCAAGTTGCCGCGGCGCAAGCATCCATTTGAATTTTCCGACTTCGGCGTGCGCCGGCGTTTTTCCGGCGCCTGGCACGACGAAGTAGTGCAGCGCCTGGCGCGCGAAGTGCCCGAGTATTTCAAGGGTACGTCGAATGTCTACCTGGCGAAAAAGCTCGGCATCGTGCCGATCGGCACCATGGCGCATGAATACATGCAGTCGTTCCAGTCGTTCGGCGTGCGTCTGCGCGATTTTCAAAAGGCGGCACTGGAAGACTGGGTGCAGGAATACCGGGGCGACCTGGGCATCGCCCTGACGGACGTGGTCGGCATGGATGCTTTCCTGGCCGACTTCGACCTGTATTTCGCCAAGCTGTTCGACGGCTTGCGCCACGATTCGGGCGACCCCGTCGAGTGGGGCGAGAAGGCGCTGGCCCACTACGCGGCCCTGCGTATCGACGCCAATACCAAGCGCCTCGTGTTTTCCGACGGCCTGGACCTGGACAAGGCCTTCGCCCTGTACCAGCACTTCGCCGACCGCATCATGACGGGCTTTGGCATCGGCACCAATCTCACCAACGATGTCGGCTTGACGCCGCTCAACATCGTCATGAAACTGGTGCGCTGCAATGGCCAGTCCGTGGCGAAGCTGTCCGATTCGCCGGGCAAGACCCTGTGCAAGGATGAGACCTTCCTCGCCTATTTGCGGCAAGTGTTTCACCACCCCGCCGTCCAGGCGCCTGTCTAGTGGGGTAGGTCGGATTAGCGGGGCCGCCGAGGCGGGGCAAAGCCGCGCGTAATCCGACAAAGCTGACAAGCCCGGCGGGCAGCCGGTGCGCCTGGGTGTTTGAAACCTCGCCTTAAAACCCCGTCACCACCGTATTCATATGCTCGACCTGCGGCGGTGCGGCAAAAAATTCACCGACCAGGCCGCGCCATGCCTGGAAGTCCTCGCTGCCGCGGAAATGCACGGTATGGTCTTCCAGGGTTGTCCAGCCCACGACCAGGCGGTAGGCGTCGCCGTTTTCGATCGAGCGCTCCAGGCGCATCGATTCGCAGCCGCGCGCGCGCTGGAACAGGGGGACGGCTTTCGTCACGGCCGCTTCGAAGGCTGCGTGCGTGGCCGATTTGATCTGGATGTGGGCAATTTCAAAAATCATGGCAAGTTCCGGTTTTGAAAGAAAGAATGCAGATCTTGCCACAGATTGTGCCCGCTTGCGGGCGGTAATGGGGCTGTTGCCGTTCAGCTGGCGCCGCTGTCCCTGTCCAGTGCTTGCTGCAAATAGGCTTCCAGCTGGGGCACGTTCATGCTGGCGACCTCCCTGGCCAGGGCATGGCTGAGCCGTTTTTCCACCTGGGCGTCCAGGCTTAGACGCAGCTGTCCCAGGAACTTGGGCGCGGCGACGAGGCACAGCTTGCTGTAGCGCCGTTGCTGCAAGCCCTGCTGCAACACTTGCGCGATCTGCCGGGCAAACTGTTCGTTCGCATGCTCGACTGGCGCCACCCTGGGCTCGGCCGTGTGCGCCTGCGTGCCCGCCTGCGTCCCGGCCCGCATGCCGCTGCCGAAGCGTCCGCTGGCATCGCTGTTCAGGGCGTTCTCCGTTTCGCGGCCCGCCGGATTGACAAAATCCTGCAGCTCGCCCAGCTGGTTTTGCTGTCCCAGCGCAAACAGCCGCGCCCGGCTGCTGTCGGCCACTACCACCCACGTGACGTCCATGCTCATTCTCCTTGCTGTGCGCCCGGCTAGCGCGACAGGGCCGCCACGCCGCCGTGCCTGTTCTGGCCGCAACGGGCCGTACGCTGTTCGATATCGCTGCCGCCGCACGCCTGCACGATGGCGTGTGCGCGCTCGTGTTCATCGGCATGGCGCGTGGCCACCACCAGGCGGACCATGCCGCGAAACGCCGCCTTGCCGTAGTTGCGCCGGTACAGATCGTTGTCGCCGCCGAACAGGGCATGGACGGCCCGTTCCAGCCAGCTGCTGAGGGTGTCGTAATTGCCGACCGTAAAATTGCCCTGCACGGGGCCAGCCTCGTCGTCGCCCGCGTCCAGCTGCACGGCGTGAGGAGGAAAGCCTTCGGCCAGCAGCCGGTTGCGGGCGCGCTCGGCATCGGGCAAGTGGTCGAAGATACGGATGAGGGTAATGTTGCCGCTGCTGCTGTCCATGGTCCGGCCTTTCAAGGAGGTGTACTTGATTTGACCGGCGAGGCTGTAAATAATTCTGTCTCAGCCTGTAAAATCCTCGATCAAGAGGCAAAAGTTTGATAAATATCCAGTATGGCTGCCAAGTCGCGCTAAGATACGCCTTGGGGAATCAATCTTTCATAGGAGAACCAAATGGCAGCGAAAAAAATTCTGTTTTTGACCGGCGATTTTGCAGAAGATTATGAAACGATGGTGCCGTTCCAGGCCCTGCTGATGCTCGGCCATACCGTGCATGCCGTCTGCCCCGGCAAGAAGAGCGGCGAGACGATCAAGACGGCCATCCACGATTTCGAGGGCGACCAGACCTACACGGAAAAGCCGGGCCATCTGTTCACCCTGAACGCCAGCTTCGACGACATCGATCCGGCCCACTATGACGCCGTGATGATCGCCGGCGGACGCGCCCCTGAATACCTGCGCCTGAACGAGAAAGTCATCGCCGCCGTGCGCCATTTCGCCGAAGCGGGCAAGCCCGTCGCGGCCGTCTGCCACGGCGCGCAGTTGCTGGCCGCCGCCGACGTCATCCGCGGCAAACGCATTTCCGCCTATCCCGCTTGCGCGCCGGAAGTGAAACTGGCGGGCGGCACGTATGCCGACATCGCCGTCACGGACGCCGTCACGGATGGCCAGTTCGTCACGGCACCCGCCTGGCCCGCGCATCCGGCCTGGCTGGCGCAATTCGTCAAGCTGCTCGGTACCGAAATTCATTTGTAACCTTCACCAGCCCGGCAGGCCGCAGCGCTTGCCGGGCGCATCACTTTTCAGATTCGAGTTCTTCATGCATGCGCCGCGCAGTCAACCTTCCCGCAAACAACTTCCAGCGTCGCGCTGGCGCCAGCGCCGCCTGGCGCAAGCCGCATCGGGCCTGAGCGCCGCGCAGGAACGCCAGCTGGCCACCCTGCACGAGATTTCCACCTTGCTGGCGGGACAGCACGCCATCGATGCATTGTGCCGCGGCTTCCTGCGCCACGTGATGGAGTTCGCGCAGGCCGAGGGCGGCACCGTGCGCATCCTCGATCCGCAGCAGGACACCGTGCACATCATCGTGCACGAGGGTATTTCCGACGCCATGGTGGAAGAGGAGCACTGCATCCGCAACAACGATTGCCTGTGCGGCGCGGCCGTCGCGCAAGGCGTGATCCAGATCCGCGATTTCCGCCAGGTCGATGCGCTGCAGCGTTATCGTTGCCAGGAAGAAGGGTTCATCGCCATCGCCGTCTTTCCCATCCTCGCGCGCGAGCAGGTGGTCGGCAGTTTTTCGCTGCACTTTGCGCGTCCGCAAGCCGCCCATGCGCAGCAGCAGGGCTGGCTGGAAACCCTGGGCCAGAGCCTGGGCATCGCCATTGAAAACCAGCGCCTGATCGCGCGCGAAAAGGAATTCGCCGTCGCGCGCGAACGCAGCCTGCTGGCCGAAGGCTTGCATGACAGCATCGCGCAAAGCCTGAACTTCATCAGCCTGCAAGTGCAGATGCTCGACGACTCCGTGCGCCGTGGCCAGCTCGACGAAGCGGCCGAAGTGCTGCCGCTGATGCGCATGGGCGTCGAGCAAAGCTACCAGGACGTGCGCGAACTGCTCGTCAATTTCCGTACGCGCTGGCATGGCAGCGACCTGGAAAGCAAGCTGTCGGAAGTGCTGGCCAAGTTCGAGCTGCAGACGGGCGTCGTCGGCTCGCTGGAAATGAGCGGCAACGGCGCGCCACTGGCGCCCGAGCAGCAGCTGCAGATCCTGTTCATCGTGCAGGAAGCGCTGTCGAATATCCGCAAGCACGCGCAGGCGAGCAACGTGGCGCTGCGCGTGGACAACGGGCGCGACTTTGCGCTGCAGGTGCGCGACGATGGCGAAGGCTTCGCCGCCAACCTGCGCGACAAGAAAACGGAATTGCAGATCGGCTTGCGTATCATGCAGGAAAGAGCCGAGCGGCTCGGTGCGCAATTTGCCATCGACAGCACGCCCGGCGGCGGCACGACGATCTCGCTGGCCTTGCCGGCGGCCCGGCGCCAGGCCGCGTAACAAATGAATCATCTTTATCAGGCAACAAACACGTGAACGTACCAATCAAAATCCTGCTGGTCGACGACCACACCTTGCTGCGCAGCGGCGTCAAGCTGCTGTTGCAGCGCAATCCTCAATTCCAGGTGGTGGGCGAGGCATCGAACGGGCTGGACGGCGTGCGCCTGGCGGCCGAGCTGCAGCCCGACGTGGTGCTGATGGACTTGAACATGCCCGGCGTGTCCGGCGTCGAGGCGCTGCAGCTGATCTTGCAGGACCTGCCGCAGATGGTGGTGCTGATGCTGACCGTGTCGGAAAACGCGGCCGACCTCGGTGCCGCCCTGCGCGCGGGCGCGCGCGGCTATTTGCTGAAAAATATCGAGGCCGAACAGCTGGGTCAGGCCATTTGCCGCGCGGCCGCCGGCGAATCCGTGATCGCCGACGCCATGACGGCCAAGCTCGTGTCGCAGTTCCGCGCGGGGCAGAACGCGCCCCAGGAAGACTACGACAAACTGACGCCGCGCGAACGCGAAGCGATGGCCTGCCTGGCGCAAGGACTGAGCAACAAGGAAATCGCGCGCCAGCTGGACGTGGCCGAAAGCACGGTGAAAATCCACGTGCAAAACATCCTGAAAAAGCTTAAGCTCAGCAGCCGCGTGCAGATCGCCGTCTACGCGGTCGAGCGCGAGTTGAGCAAATAAAGATCAAGCAAAGCGCAAATACACAACAAGGAATCCGCGATTGTTTGACCTGCATGGCGTTCCGGCCTAGACAACCCTAGTTCCTTTGACGTATGGCCTTGACCGTGCCGGCCCATTACACTCTTAGTCATTCGCTAATCTAATAAGAGAGTGTCATGCATAAGGTCAACGTCGATGGCTTGCTGTCGAGCCAGGCTCTGTTCCGCCATATTTCCCCTTCGCAATTAGAGCAATTGCGCCAGGATGTCGTGCGCGTCGAAGTGGAAAAAGGCAAAGTGCTGTTCCGCAAGGGCGAAGTGGCGGAAGGCGCCTACGTGGTGGTTTTCGGCCTCGTCAAGCTCAGCGTGTTTTCCATGGAAGGGACCGACAAGGTTCTGGAACTGATCCGCCCGGGCCAGAGCTTCGGCGAAGCCATGATTTTCCTCGATGAACCCTATCCATTCTGCGCCGAAGCGCTCGAACACTGTTTGTTGCTGCGCATCCCGCCACACGCGCTGCTGCGCCTGCTTGACCAGTCGCCCCGCATCGCGCGCCAGATGATGAACAGCCTGTCGCACCACCTGATGGGTTTCATCCGCAATGTGGAGCGCTGCTCCGTGCAGAACGCCACCCAGCGCGTGGTCGAGTATTTGCTGCAGGCGTCGGACCAGCAGCGCTCGAACGAAGTCAAGCTGGACCTGAAGAAAAGTTTATTGGCATCGTTCCTGAACCTGGCGCCCGCCACCCTGTCGCGCGTGCTGCACCAGCTGACGGACTTGCACCTGATTAAAGTCAGCGGTTCGCTGATCCAGATCCAGCCCGATGCCTTGAAAACGTATCGTCACGGTTCCGCCACCGCGGCCATGCTGAATTAAGCTTTTTCAGCAGGCAAGGTCAGCCGCCAGAACAGCAGGGCGAGCAAGCTGACCGCCGCGCCCAGCGCGCACACCCCATGCCAGCCCGCCAGCGCATACACGCTGGTGGCGGCAATCGCTCCGAGTCCGCTTCCCACCGCATAAAACAGCATGTAGCACGCCACCAGGCGGCTGTGTGCGTCGCTGTCATCCTTGAAGATCAGGCTCTGGTTCGTCACGTGGATGGCCTGGCCCGCCAGGTCCAGCGCGATGATGCCGACGATTAACGGCCACAGGGCCGCGCCCGCAAAGCCGAGCGGCAGCCACGCGGCCAGCAGCAGCAGCAGGGCCGCGCCCGTCGTCCATTGCGCGCGTCCCTGGTCCGCCATGGCGCCCGCGCGTGCCGCGCCCAGCGCGCCGATCACGCCCACGAGGCCAAACGCGCCGATGGCCGCATGGCTATAGCCTTGCGCCGTCAGGGGCAGCACGAGGGCGCTCCAGAAAATATTGAAGACGGCAAACATCAGCAGGGCCAGCATGCCCCGCACGCGCAAGACCTTGTTGTGCAGCAGCATGTCCAGCATCGAGGCGAGCAGGGCGCCATACGCGAGCTTTTTGCTGGACAGCGCCGGCGGCGGCAGCATGCGCCACAGCAGCAGCAACAGGGCGCCAGCGATGGCCGCCGAAACAAAATACACGGCGCGCCAGTCGGCCACATCGGCTACCACGCCGGACAGGGTGCGCGCCAGCAGCAAGCCGATCACCACGCCGCCCTGCGCGATGCCGACGACTCTTCCCCGCTCATGGCTGGCCGCCGCGCTGGCCGCGTAAGCGATCAAGCCCTGCGTCATGGCCGTGCCCAGCAAGCCGACCATCAGCATGCCGCCCAGCAAGGCGGCCGTGGAACGGGCGCAGCCCAAGGCCACCAGGGTAATGGCCAGCATGGCCAGCTGGAACAGGGTCAGCCGGCGCCGGTTCAGCATGTCGCCCAAGGGCACGAGCAGCAGCAGGGCCAGCGCGCAGCCGATCTGCGTGGCCGTGATGACCATGCCGCTGGCGGCCTCCGTCATGCCGAACTCGTGCGCCAGGGTGGCGAGCAAGGGCTGGGCGTAATACACATTGGCCACGCTGAGGCCGGCCGCCGTGGCAAACAGCCAGACGAGGGTGGCGGGAAGTGCTGTCGTGATGGGAGTCGTTGTATCGCGCATGGGAGGTCAATTAAGTAGTTTCAAATTAAAACCAGTTGGAGTCTACGCCGAGAAGTTTTAAAATGCAACCACTCAATCCTGGAGAATGCCCGTGGCCAAGCGCAAGAGCCTGAAAACCGACCCCTGTCCCGTGGCGCGCGCGCTCGACGTGATTGGCGAGCGCTGGTCGCTGCTGATCGTGCGCGACGCCTTCGACGGCATGCGCCGGTTCGGCGAATTCCAGAAAAGCCTGGGCGTGGCGAAGAACATCCTGGCCGACCGCCTGCACACCCTGGTGGAAGAGGGCATCTTCACGGTTGCGCCCGCCTCGGACGGCACGGCTTACCAGGAATACGTGCTGACGCCCAAGGGGCTGGCGCTGTTTCCCGTCGTCGTCGGCTTGCGCCAGTGGAGCGAGGCGCAATTGTTCGAAGCGGGCGAGGCGCATTCGACCTTGCTGCAGCGTGGCTCAGGCTTGCCCGTGCGCCGCATGGACGTGCTGGCGCCCGATGGGCGCGTGTTGCAGGCTGGCGACACGGTCGTGCACAAGGTGTCGGCACAATGAAGCGCGTGGCCGTGCTGGGCGGTGGCATCACGGGCGTGACGACGGCGTATGCGCTGGCCAAGCGGGGCGTAAACGTGACCCTGATCGAGCGCCACCGCTACGCCGCCATGGAAACGTCGTATGCGAATGGCGGACAATTGTCGGCCTCGCACGCGGAAGTGTGGAATCACAAGGCAACGATTTTGAACGCCCTGAAATGGATGGCGCGGCGCGATGCGCCCTTGCTGCTTCATCCCTGGCCCAGCTGGCACAAGCTGAGCTGGTTTGCGGAATTCCTCGCCGCCATGCCTGGTTATGAGCGCAACACCATCGCCACGGCGCGCATGGCGATCGCCGCGCGCGCGCATCTGTTTGCGTGGGCCGAAGCGGAAAACATCGACTTCGATCACCGCCGCGCCGGCATCCTGCACGTCTACCGGGAGCGTGCAGGCTTCGAGCGGGCGGCCGGCGTGTCGCGTCTGCTGGCGCAGGGCGGCTTGCAGCGGCGCGCCGTCACGCCGCAGGAAATGCGCGCCATCGAACCGGCCCTGGCAGGCGACTTTTACGGCGGCTACTACACGGACAGCGATTCCACGGGCGACATCCACAAATTCACGAACGGCCTGGCCGACGCCTGCGCCCGCCTGGGCGTGGCCTGCCGCTATGGCGAGGAAGTCACGGCGCTGGCGCGCGAACACGGCAAGGTGCGCGTCGCCATGAGGGAGGACAGCAGCCTGTTCGACGCCGTCGTCATCTGCGCGGGCACGGCCAGCCGCGCCATGGCGGCCAGCCTGGGCGACCATGTGAACGTGTATCCCGTGAAAGGCTATTCGATTACCGTGCAGCTCGATGATGCCGCCAGCCGCGCGGCCGCGCCACAGGTCAGCCTGCTCGACGACGCGACCAAGCTGGTCAGCAGCCGCCTGGGCGAAGACCGGCTCCGGGTGGCGGGCACGGCGGAATTCAACGGCGTCAATTACGACATCCGCGCCGACCGCATCCGCCCGCTGTTGCAGTGGGTGCAGCAGTGCTTTCCCGGCGTGAACACGCGCAAGGTGATCCCGTGGGCGGGCTTGCGCCCCATGCTGCCCGACATGCTGCCCAAAGTGGGGCCGGGCAAGGCGCCGGGCGTGTACTACAACACGGGCCACGGCCACTTGGGCTGGACCCTGGCGGCCGCCACGGCGGAGATGGTGGCGACGATGATTGGTGCTGGCTAGTTCTTCGGCAGCAAATCGCTGAGCGCGGCACGGCCCTTGACGGTGAGGAAGGGGCCGACCTTGTTGTAGGGCAGTAAAAAGTCGTTTTCGCAGCCGCTGCCGTTCGGATCTTCCCAGAACGATACGCCTTCCGGTTTCAATGACAGGTGGAAGCGGCCGCGGCCGTCGTAATCCGTGCCCTTGCATTCGGCGTCGATTTTCACGCCCTTGAACAGGGCCTGGCGCAGGCGGTCCGGCAATGCGGCCTTGTCGTCGCCATCGCTGGCGCTGGCGCCAAACCAGTTCCATACGTCCGTTTCCTGGCCCGTTTTCACGTCCCAGGTGCGGAACTTGATGGAGATGCCGCTGGCGCCATAGCCGGCCGCCCAGCGGTAGAACTTGACCGTCACCCAGCGCGGCGACCAGTAGGTGGGATCCGCATACACTTCGTCTTCCGTCGTGAAACCGTTGCGGCCCAGGTATTCGCGGCGCGTGGCATAGAAGTCTTCCAGGTCCTTCTTGTTTTTCGCCAGCACGGTGCGTAGCTGCGCATTGATTTTCGCCACGCCGTCGCCGGGCGCCATCAGTTCCACGGTGATGGTGTCGCCCACTTGCAGATTGCGGTATTGCTTGCCTTCGAAGGTGACGGGTTTGCTTACCTTGGTGGCGGGAAAATCTTCCAGCGCCAGGTTGTAGGCGTCGCTGGCGCACGATGGATGTTCGCGGTCGCCCGCCGCTTCCAGCAGGGTCAAGGCCAGGGGCAGGGTCTTGCCGCTTTTCGGGGCCGTCCAGGTGCCGACGAGTTTTCCGCCTTGCTGCGCGTTCAGCGACCACGTCCCCGTCGTATTGCCCTTGGCGTCGAGTTCCTGCCACAGGGCCTTGCCGTTCGGCTTGGCCAGCATGATCGGCGTCTTGTAGCGCGCGTAGTAATAGCTGCCGCTGCGGTCAGACCCTTGCGTGGTGCTGGGCTGGTTGAAGCAGGCCACGATATTGGCCTTGCCCACGGTGCCCTGCCACACACCTTGCACGGGCGGCTCGGCGGCCATGGCGGCATTCAGGGCGGGCAGGGTCAGGCAAGCAAACAGAAAGCGGCGCATCGGTTAATCCTCTCGTGGGCGAAGGCCGATTCTACATGGCCGCGCCCACGAGATGCCACACCTGAAGCTATGCGCCGGGACGCTCCTGCGCCACGACAGCCATCGCCGCGCCCAGGTATTGCAGCATGGCCGCGTCGACGAAGCTGCCTTCCATCAGACGCGGTTCCTGCTGGTGCGCCTGGCGGAATTTCAGCTGCGTGGCCGGGTCCGTGCCCGCGTAGGAGCGGAACAGTTCCAGCCACTGCCGCGCCAGTTGCAGCACGGCCGGATCGGTGGGCGGCGTGCGCGCATCGATGGCGGCGCGCACGGCGGCGATCAGGGCCGGCCACTCGCCCGAACGCTTGCCGTAGTTGGCCACCAGATGCGCGTATTCCTGCTCATCGAGGAAAGGTTTGTACAGCGCCATGCGCGAGGCGTTGAAGGCGGCGAGGATGAACTGCATCAGGTCCGCATCGATGCTGGTCGTCGCCTGCATCGATGGTTCCTGCGCATGCATGTCGTTCAGGCGCGCGAACAGGCCAGGGTGGGCCCCCGTGTCGCGCACCAGCTTGACCATCCATTCCGTGGCCAGCGCCTGCGCTGGCGCATCGCCGGGGCCCGCGCCCGCGTCCTTGGCGGCGCGCACTCTCATTACCAGCGCTTTCCATTCCTGTTCCACGGCCGCATCGGACAGCAGCGGCAGTTGTTGCAGTTCTTCGTGACTAAAGTATTTGTCGTACATGGTCATCAACTCCATAGTGGTGAGCCACTCGGCCAGTTCCGGCGCCTGCCCCTGCGTCAGCTGCGTTTGCAGGGTGCGCAGGCGTTCGCGCAAGGTGGACGCCTGCGCGATCTGGCGCTCCAGCATGGCGATCTGCCGCGCCACGATGGAGGAGAGCGGCAGGTCCGGGCCGGCGAGGGCGTTGGCGATATCGGCCAGCGACAGTCCGAACTTGCGCAGCGCCATGATCCGGTGCAGCCGGTCCATGTCGCCGTGCTGGTACAGGCGGTAGCCAGCTTGCGTGCGCGCCGAAGGCGAGAGCAGGCCGATGCTGTCGTAGTGGTGCAGGGTGCGGATGGTCAGGCCCGTAAGCCTGGCCAGTTCCCCGATTTTCAACAGCATCGTCTTCTCCTTGTCTTCAGTGCGTGTCGCCACGATCGCGCCTGACGTAAGGTCAGGGTCAAGCAGGAATGTAGCAGAGGAGCCGAAAAAACCGTAAAAAGAATCCGTTGACCTTCATTTTTTTGTACGGTATATTTATAAAACCGAACGACGACTGCAGCATGAGCGGCGCGTTCGAGCCACATGGAATAACGAAAAAAACGTTGTGCGGCGCAGCAAGACGCGCCGTAGGCAGGGCTGGAAAGATAATCCGCGCAGACGGATTTTTTTCACAGTTGGTTTGTACGTTAAATATAATATGCCACCGGCAAGACCCGGGCGGCGAGAGAGACGACCATGATGAAAAGTATCGTTTGCGATACGCCCGGCAGTTTGCGCATGGAGCAGCGCGCCGTGCCCGTGCCCGCCGAGGGCGAAGTGCTGCTGCGCATACGCCGCGTCGGCATCTGCGGCACCGACATGCATATCTTCCGCGGCACCCAGCCTTTCCTCAGCTATCCGCGCGTGATGGGCCATGAACTGTCCGGCCATATCCACAGCGCGCCAGCCGGCTCGCGCCTGGCCGCGGGCGACCAGGTTTACGTGATGCCCTACCTGTCGTGCGGTACTTGCGTGGCCTGCCGCCAGGGCAAGACCAATTGCTGCACCCGCATCGAAGTGCTGGGCGTGCACCGCGACGGCGGCATGACGGAATACCTGGCGCTGCCCGAGCGCTTCGTCTTCAAGACGGAAGGCATTTCGCTCGACGACGCGGCCATGATTGAATTCCTGGCCATCGGCGCGCATGCCGTCAAGCGCGGCGCGGTCGATGCCGGCAAGCGCGTGCTGGTGGTGGGCGCCGGCCCGATCGGCATGGCCGTGATGCTGTTCGCGTCCTTGAAAGGCGCCGACGTGACGGTGCTCGACGGCCGCGCCGACCGTTTGCAGTTCTGCCGCGACGCGCTCGGTATCACCCGCACGGTGCAGCTGGGCGACGGCGACAAGGAGCAGCTGTCGGACGCCACCGGCGGCGAATTCTTCGACGTGGTGTTTGACGCCACCGGCAATATCGCCGCCATGGAGCGGGGCCTGGACTTTGTCGCCCACGGCGGCTCCTATGTACTGGTGTCCATCGTGCGCGACCGCCTGTCCTTTTCCGACCCTGAATTCCACAAGCGCGAAACGACCCTGCTGGGCAGCCGCAACGCCACCGTCGACGATTTCGAGGAAGTGGTGGCGGCCATGAAGGCGGGCAAAGTCCCCACCGCGCTGCTCAATACCCACCGCACCACGCTCGACGAATTTACGGGCGTGCTCGATCGCTGGATGCAGCCAGAAGCTGGCGTCATCAAGGCCATCGTCGAGGTCTGAGATGAGCGATCTCAACCCCATCCTGCAGTTTGGCACCAGCCGCTTCCTGCAGGCGCACGCCGACCTGTTCGTCAGCGAAGCGGCCAAGACAGGCGAGGCGCTGGGCCATATCACCATCGTGCAGACGACCGGCAGCGCGCAGGGCGCGGCGCGGGTGGCGGCGTTTCGCCAGGCCGGCGGCTACCCCGTGCGCATCCGCGGCTGGCACGACGGCGCCCAAGTCGACGAGGTGCGCCGCGCCGACGCCGTCACGCAGGCGTGGCAGGCCGGCAGCGACTGGCGGCAGGTGCGCGATGCGGCCGTGGCCGCGCGCGTGATCGTCTCGAACACGGGCGACACGGGCTACCAGCTCGATGACGCCGACCACGCCGGCATGCTCGATGGCGCGACCGTTCCCGCCAGCTTTCCCGCCAAGCTGCTGGTGCTGCTGCACGGCCGCTTCCTGGCCGGCGCCGCGCCCATCTCGATTTTTCCGTGCGAACTGGTGGCCGACAACGGTCATGTACTGCGCCAGGTGGCCGTGACCCTGGCGCGGCAGTGGCGCTGCGATGCCGTGTTCATCGCCTACCTGCAAACGGGCTGCCTGTGGATCAATTCCCTCGTCGACCGCATCGTTTCCGAAGCGATCGAACCGATAGGCGCGGTGGCCGAACCCTATGCGCTGTGGGCCATCGAGGCGCAGGAAGGCATGCTGCTGCCGTGCCGCCATCCGCAACTGGTGGTGACGGGCAATCTGCGCGAGTATGAACAGCGCAAGCTGTTCCTGCTTAACCTGGGTCACACCTATCTGGCGCAGCTGTGGATGGAACGGGGCAGCCCGGCCGGCATGACGGTGCGCGAGGCGATGGACGATGGCGCCATGCGCGCCGCGCTGGAAGCCCTGTGGCACGAGGAAGTGCTGCCCGTGTTTGCGGCCATGGGCACGCGGCACGGCGACGCGGCGCTGGCCTATGTGGCGCAGGTCAGGGAACGCTTCGGCAATCCCTTCCTCGCGCACCGCCTGGCCGACATCGCGCAGCACCACGCTGGCAAGATTGAGCGGCGCATGGCGCCCGTGGCGGCGCTGGCGCGGCAGCTGTGTCCCGCCCTGGCGCAGCCTCGCCTGCGCGCCATGCTGGCGCCGGGAGCGCAGCCATGAACGCCCCCGTCACCGCTGTTGTTTCTTTTCTGGCATGCCGATCCAATCCGATATCGACTAAAATGGCCCACTCATCCACTTTCCCTTTCGCTGGCATAGCGCGTTCATTCATCCATGTCCAAACCCGCCACCGTCTTCAAGCGCAGTACCAACCTGCTGTTGCAATTTCTCGCCGAGAATGTCGCAGTGGGCGAGATGCTGCCGACGGAGCAGTTCCTGACCACGATCTGCCAGGGCAGCCGCACGGCCATCCGCAGCGCGATCGCGTATCTGTCGACGCGGCGTCTGATCGCCAGCCCGGCGGACCGGCGTTTGCTGCGCAAACCCATACCGGGCGACTACTTCGATATCTCCGAATTGCAGTCGGGGGCGGAGCGCATCCAGCAGGTGCTGATGGAGCGCGTGTACCAGCGCGACATGCCACCGGGCGCGGAGTTTTCGGAGGCGGAGCTGGCGCGCGAGGCGGGCGCCAGTACCGTCAGCGTGCGCGAATTCCTGATCGGTTTTTCGCGCTTCGGCCTGATCGAAAAGAAGCCGCGCGGCGGCTGGCGCCTGTGCGCGTTCGACCGCTCGTTTGCCACCGAACTGGCGGACATGCGGCGCATGTTCGAGATGGCGGCCGTGGAGCAGTTTGCGCACCTGCCGCATGGCGATCCGGCGTATGCGGAACTGGCGCGGCTGATCAAGCAGCACGAGAAGCTGGCGGCCAGGATAGACACACGCCACAATGCGTTTCCGGCGCTGGACCGCGAGTTCCACACCTTCCTGATCGGCCTCTTGAACAACCGCTTCGCGCAGGGCTTCTACGATATCGTCTCGTTCGTGTTTCACTATCACTACCAGTGGGACAAGGGCGAGGAAAAGGGCCGCAACCAGTACGCGGTGCAGGAGCATCTGGCGATCCTGCGCGCGCTGGCCGAGCACGACGTGCCGAAGGCGCTCGAGGCCATGCGCTCGCACCTCGATTCATCGCGCAGCACCATGCTGTCGTCGATCGGCACGCGGGAAAAACTGAGCCAGCCGGGCGCCTAGCCGTTTTTGCCGGGGAGGGTGCGCCATGAGCCTCGCTTCCCGGCCTAGCAGCCTGCTCCTGATGTCGC
This sequence comes from Janthinobacterium sp. 67, assembly GCF_002797895.1. NCBI lineage: Bacteria > Pseudomonadati > Pseudomonadota > Betaproteobacteria > Burkholderiales > Oxalobacteraceae > Janthinobacterium > Janthinobacterium sp. 67. The sequence continues at coordinate 5,537,727 of NZ_PGES01000001.1, forward strand.
CCGAGGATAACTGCCTGATCGCCAGGACAGCCCTGGCCTGCGGCGAGGTCGTCGCCATCGACGGCCTGCCCGTCACCCTGGTGCAAAACATCCACATCGGCCACAAGGTGGCGCGCCGCGCGCTGGCCGTGGGCGACAAGGTGCTGCGCTACGGCGCCCTGATCGGCAGCATCACGGCCCCCGTCGCCATCGGCGAACATATCCATACGCACAACCTGGCAAGCGATTACATCCCCACGTTTACCCTGGGCCAGGACGGCCACCATTTCCTGGACAAGGACGACCAAGCATGAACGCTCCAACGACGACACCCGCCCTGTCGGGCTACCTGCGCGCCGATGGCCGCAAGGGCATCCGCAATATCGTGGTGGTGGCCTATATGGTCGAATGCGCGCACCACGTGGCGCGCCTGATGGTCAACGCCTTTCCCGGCCAGCCCGTGCACCTGATCGGCTTTACGGGCTGCTTCCCCAACGAATACGCGGACCAGGTGATGCGCCGTTTGCTCACGCACCCGAACGTGGGGGCCGTGCTGCTGGTGTCCCTGGGCTGCGAAGGCTTCAACAAGTACGGCCTCTCCAGCGCCGTGACCGACAGCGACCGCCCCGTGCACACGATCACGATCCAGGAAAACAGCGGCACGCGCCCCAGCGTGAGCAGCGGCGTCGAGTGGATCGGCTGGGCGCTGGAACACCTGGCGCGGCAGGAGCGCGTGCCGATGGGCATCGATGAGCTGGTCGTCGCCACCATCTGCGGCGGCTCCGACAGCACCAGCGGCATCAGCGCCAACCCGGCCGTCGGCGTGGCGTTCGACACCCTGATCGCGGCCGGCAGCCCCTGCATCTTCGAAGAGACGGGCGAGCTGGTGGGCTGCGAATACCACATGCAGCGGCGCGCCATCAGTCCGGACCTGGGCAATGCCATCGTCGAAACCGTGGCCAAGGCCGCCCGCTACTACACCATCATGGGCCATGGCAGCTTCTCGCCGGGGAACGCCGATGGCGGCCTGACCACGCAGGAAGAAAAGTCGCTGGGCGCCTACGCCAAGAGCGGTTCCTCGCCCATCGTCGGCATTCTGAAACCGGGCGACCAGCCGGCCGGCGGCGGCCTGTACCTGCTCGACGTGGTGCCGGACGGCGAGCCGCGCTTCGGTTTCCCGAACGTGTCGGACAACGCGGAAATCGTCGAACTCATTTCCTGCGGCGCCCACATCACCTTGTTTACCACGGGCCGCGGATCGGTGGTCGGTTCGGCGATCTCGCCCGTCATCAAGGTGTGCGCCAATCCGCAAACCTTCGAGCGCCTGGCCGACGACATGGATATCAACGCGGGCAAGATCCTCACGGGCGAAGCCAGCCTGGAAGAAGTGGGCGCGGAGATCGTCGCCGCCGTGCTGAACGTCGCCAATGGAGAACTGAGCCGCTCGGAAGACCTGGGCCACCAGGAATTCGTGCTCACCTATAAACAATTCGACGCGGTGGGGCCAGGCTGCTTCCCATTGCGCGCCGCGTGAGGGCCGCATTCATGGACGTCACACAATTGCGTACCCTGCCACGCGGCGGCCTGTCGCTGCCCTGCATCGGCATGGGCTGCGCGCCGGTAGGCGGCTTGTACCAGCCCGTCAGCGACGCGCAGGCGCGCGCCACCTTGGATGGCGCCTGGGACGCGGGCGTGCGCTTCTTCGACACGGCGCCATTCTACGGCTATACCCAGTCCGAACGCCGTCTCGGTGCGGCGCTGCGCGAGCGGCCCCGCCATGAATTTGTGATCAGCACCAAGGTGGGACGGCTGATGCGGCCCGACGCCTCCGTGCGTCCCGGCGACGACGGCTTTGCCGCGCCGCTGCCGTTCCGTCCCCATTACGACTACACGTATGACGGCGTGCTGCGGTCGCACGAGGACAGCCTGCAGCGCTTGGGGCTCGACCGCATCGACATTCTGTTCGTGCACGATATCGGCAAGGCCACGCATGGCGAACACGATCAGCACTACTGGCGCCAGCTGACGGCCGGTGGCGGTTTTCGCGCCCTCGATGAACTGCGCGCCAGCGGCCAGGTGAAGGCCGTGGGCCTCGGTGTCAACGAATGCGAGATCGTGCTGCGCGCGATGGTGGAATTCGACCTCGATTGCACCTTGCTGGCCGGCCGCTACACCTTGCTGGAACAGGCCTCGCTGTCGCCATTGCTGGACGCCTGCGTCGAACGCGGCAACGCCATCGTGATCGGCGGCCCGTTCAACTCGGGCGTGCTGGCCGGGAACGGCAAATTCAATTACGCCGATGCGCCGGCCGCCATACTCAAGCGCGTGGCGCGCCTGGACGCCGTCTGCCGTGAATTCGGCGTGCCGCTGCAGGCGGCGGCACTGCAGTTTCCGCTCGCCCATCCGGCCGTCGCTTCCTGCATCCCGGGCGGCCAGGACCTGGCGCAGCTGCGGCAAAACCTGGATTGGTTCGCCACGCCGCTGCCCGACGCCCTGTGGCTGGCGCTGCGGGACGCGGACTTGCTCGATGCGCGCGCGCCGCTGCCTGCGGGAGTGGCCGCATGATGCGCATCGACGCCCACCAGCATTTCTGGCAACTGGCCGCGCGTGCCGGCAGCTGGCCGCCGCCATCCTTGGCCGCCATCCACCGCGATTTTGCGCCCGCCGACCTGGCGCCCTTGCTGGCCGCGCACGGCATCGACGGTACGGTGCTGGTGCAGTCGCTGCCGTCGTCTGCCGATACCGATTACCTGCTGGCGCTCTCCGAACAAAGCAGCTTTATCCGCGCCGTCGTGGGCTGGACGGAGCTGCTGGCTTTCGATGCGCCGGCCACCATCGCCCGTCTGGCGTCGCAGCCCAAGCTCAAGGGCTTGCGGCCCATGCTGCAGGATATCGATGACGATCAGTGGATCGCCAATCCCGCGCTGGCGCCGGCCCTGGCTGCCATGGTGGAACACGGCTTGCGGCTGGACGCACTGGTGCTGCCGCGCCACTTGCCCGCGCTGCTGCATTGCGCGCGCGCTTATCCGCAACTGGCCATCGTGATCGACCATGCGGCCAAGCCGCCGATCGCCGATGCCGGCTTCGGCGCGTGGCGCGAAGACATGGCGCTGCTGGCCGCGCTCCCGAACGTGCACTGCAAGCTGTCCGGGCTGGTGACGGAGGCGCGGCCCGGCTGGACCGTGGACGACCTGCGCCCTTATGCCGCGCATGTGCTGGACGTGTTTGGCCCCCGGCGCGTGATATGGGGCAGCGACTGGCCTGTGGTCGACCTGGCCGGCGGCTATGCGGCGTGGCTGGCCGCCAGCGAGGCGCTGCTGGCGCACCTGGGACAAGAGGGCAGGGACGATATTTTCGGACGCAATGCGTGCCGGTTTTATGGTTTTGAATGAGGTGGCGGGCGTGTCGGCTTACGCCGTTCCGGCTAAGCCGACCTACGGTCATCGTCAACGGTATTGGCAGGTTGGCGTTAGCCAGCAAAAAGGAGTCGCAATGCAAAGAATGGGCATGGTCATCGGCATCGCGCCGGAGCGCATCGCTGAATACAAAAACCTGCACGCCGCCGTCTGGCCGCAGGTGCTGGCCAGACTGGCTGCCGCGCACGTCCGCAATTATTCGATCTTCCTGCGCGAGCCGGAAAACCTGCTGTTCGGCTACTGGGAATACCACGGCGAGGATTTTGCAGCCGACATGGCGGCCGTTGCCGCCGATCCGGAAACGCAGCGCTGGTGGACCTTTTGCGCGCCGTGCCAGGAGCCGCTGGCCTCGCGCGCCGAGGGCGAGCACTGGGCGATGATGGAGCAGGTTTTTCATATGACGTAGACTCCAAAAAAGGCCGGGGTCGGACCCTCAGGGTCCGACCCCGGAATTGCCAGGTGTTGGGTTAACAAATAAAAGGAGACAACATGACCGCCAGACTACAAGGCAAAATCGCCCTGCTCACCGCCGCCGGCCAGGGCATCGGCCGGGCCACGGCCGAAGCGTTCGTGCGCGAAGGCGCCACCGTGATCGCCACCGATATCAACCAGGCCCAGCTCGACGCGTTGAAGGAAGCGACGGGTTGCGCCATCCGCCGGCTCGACGTGACCGATGGCGCGGCCATCACCGCGCTGGCCGACGAGATCGGCCCCGTCGATATCCTGTTCAATTGCGCCGGCTTTGTCGACGGCGGCACCATCCTCGACTGCGACGATGCGGCCTGGGACCGTTCCTTCGATATCAACGCGCGCTCCATGTACCGCTTGATGCGCGCCGTGCTGCCCGGCATGGTGGCCAGGGGCGGCGGCTCCATCGTCAACATGTCGTCCGTGGCGTCGAGCGTGAAGGGCGCGCCGAACCGCTTTATCTACGGCACCTCGAAGGCGGCCGTGGTGGGCATGACCAAGTCGGTAGCGGCGGACTTCGTCACGCGCGGCATCCGCTGCAATGCGATCTGTCCCGGCACCATCGAGTCGCCTTCGCTGAAGGAACGCATTGCCGCCCAGGCGGCAGCGACGGGTGTGAGCATCGATGAAGTGCAAGCCGCCTTCGTGGCACGCCAGCCAATGGGCAGAGTGGGCAGGGCAGAGGAAATCGCCGCGCTGGCCGTCTACCTGGCCTCCGATGAATCCGCTTTCACGACCGGCATGACTCACGTCATCGACGGTGGCTGGTCTAACTAAGGACACCCGACCAAACCTACTGCGCGTCGCGATATGCGGCTTGCGATGCTCACTGTGCATTCGTACAGCTGCGCTTCTCGGCCACATCTCCCTTCCGCTCGCTACGGTTTTGTCGGGTGTCGTGAAAGTGCGGGCCTGATTGCTACCGAACTTTTTATGTTGTTTGATATTTACTTGAAAGTTTAATCATGAAACTGATGCGTTATGGCGCCAAGGGCGCTGAAAAACCTGCACTGATCGATGCCGACGGCGCCGTGCGCGACCTGTCCGGCGTGCTGACCGATATCACGGGCGCGACCCTGGGCAAGGATGGTTTGGCGACCCTGGCCGCCCTCGATATCGCCAGCCTGCCGGTGGTGGCCAACCCTGGCCGCATCGCGCCGCCGTGGAAGGGCGTGGGCAAGTTTTTGTGCGTGGGCCTGAACTATGCCGACCATGCGGCCGAATCGGGCATGGCCGTGCCGGCAGAACCGGTGCTGTTCATGAAAGCGACCAGCGCCATCATCGGCGCCAACGATGCCGTGGTGATGCCGCGGGATTCGAAGAAAAGCGACTGGGAAGTGGAACTGGGCGTGGTGATCGGCACCACCGCGCGCTATGTGAGCGAAGCCGATGCGCTGTCGCACGTGGCCGGCTACTGCGTGGTGAACGATTTGTCCGAACGCGAATACCAGCTTGAACGCGGCGGCCAGTGGGACAAGGGCAAGGGCTGCGATACCTTCGGCCCGATCGGCCCCTGGCTGGTCACAAGCGACGAAGTGGCGGACCCGCAAAACCTGGGCCTGTGGCTGGAAGTGAATGGCAAGCGCGTCCAGGATGGCAATACCAGAACCATGGTCTTCGGCGTGGCCAATCTGGTCAGCTACATCAGCCGCTTCATGACCTTGTACCCGGGCGACATCATCAGCACCGGCACGCCGCCGGGCGTGGGCATGGGACAGAAGCCGGCGGCCGTGTACCTGAAGCCGGGCGACACCATGCGCCTGGGGATCAGCGGACTTGGTGAACAGAGCCAGACCGTACATGCGTGGAATCCGGAACTGATCGACGGTTAATACAGTAGCAGACCGGCGCGCCGCCAAGATGCTCAGACATCGGCACGCCGGCCTATGGCAGTGGAGTGGAGGAGACACACCATGAATCAATCCGAAGAGATACTGGCGCTGAACAAGGTCAGCAAGCGCTTTCCCGGCGTGCTGGCGCTGGACAACGTCAGTTTCAGCCTGCGCAAGGGCGAGGCGCATGCGCTGTGCGGCGAAAACGGCGCCGGCAAGTCCACCCTGATGAAGGTGATGAGCGGCGTGTACCAGGCCGATGAGGGAGAACTGGTCTACAAGGGCAAGGTGTGCAGTTTTTCCTGCAGCGTGGATGCGGAGGCGGCCGGCATCGCCATCATCCATCAGGAACTGAACCTGATCCCGCACCTGAGCGTGGCGGAGAATATTTTTCTCGCGCGCGAACCGGTGCGCGGCATTTTCATCGACCGCAAGAAAATGCGCGCCGACGCGCAGGCGCTGCTGGACCGGTTAAAACTGCGCATCGACCCGCGCCAGCTGGTGAAAAACCTGTCCTGCGCGCAGCAGCAGATGGTGGAAATCGCCAAGGCGCTGTCGCTCAATACGGAAGTGCTGATCATGGACGAACCCACGTCGTCGCTGACGGAAAGCGAGACGGGCCAGCTGTTCGACATCATCAATGAACTCAAGCGCAACGGCGTGAGCGTGGTTTACATCTCGCACCGGCTCGAGGAGATGCAGCACATTATTGACAGGGTGACGGTGCTGCGCGACGGTAAATTCGTCTGCACCGACGATTTTGCCGCCACCACCCTGGACGCCATCGTGGCGAAGATGGTGGGCCGCACCCTCGATGAAAAATTTCCCGACCGCGTCTCGATGCCGACGGCTGAAGTGCTGCTGCGCGTGACCGATTTGCACCGCAAGGATGTCTTCGGCCCGCTGAGTTTTGATTTGCGGCGTGGCGAAATCCTCGGCTTTTCCGGCCTGATGGGTGCGGGGCGCACGGAAGTGGCGCGCGCCATCTTCGGCGCCGATCCGCTCACGAGCGGCGCCATCCACCTGGGCGACGTGGCGGTCACTATCGACAGTCCCATCGACGCCATCGGCCACGGCATCGCCTACCTGTCGGAAGACCGCAAGAGCCATGGCCTGGCGATCCGCATGTCGGTGGCGGCCAACCTGACCTTGACGAATGTGTCGGGGCTGGCCAACCGCTTCGGCTTCATCGACTTTGCGAAAGAAGAGGCGGTGGCCAAGCAGTACATCGCGGCGCTGGGCATCAAGACGCCGACCTCGAAACAGATCGCGCGCAATCTCTCGGGCGGCAACCAGCAAAAGATCGTCATCAGCAAATGGCTGTACCGCGAATCGAAAATCATATTCTTCGACGAACCCACGCGCGGCATCGACGTGGGCGCCAAGTTCGCCATCTATCAGCTGCTCGACAAGCTCGCGTCGGAAGGCATCGGCGTGGTGCTGATCACGTCCGAGCTGCCCGAGATCATGGGCATGACGGACCGGGTGGCCGTGTTCCACGAAGGGCGCATCAGCGGCATCGTCAATACGCGCGAGTCGTCGCAGGAAGAGATCATGCATCTCGCATCAGGCCGCCAGGCAGCAATGCATTAACATCAGAAAGCCACAAGAAAATGAATAAAGAACTGATCCAAAAATTCGCCGCGCTGGGCAGCCTGTCGCTGTTGCTGCTCGTGTTTTCCCTGACCAGCAACGCCTTTTTCTCCGTCAGCAACGGCATGAGCGTGGCCTTGCAAGTGACGTCGATCGCCTACCTGGGCATTGCCGCCACCTGCGTCATCATCACGGGCGGCATCGACTTGAGTTCCGGCTCCGTGCTGGCGCTGGCCGGCGTGGCCGCCGCGCTGCTGGTGAAAAGCGGCGTACCCGTGCCGGCCGCCATGCTGGGCGGTGTCGTGGTGGGCGCCATGTGCGGCGCCGTCAACGGTTTCTGCATCACGCAACTGAAGCTGCCCCCGTTCATCGCCACCCTGGGCATGATGCTGATCGCGCGCGGCCTGGCGCTGCAGGTGACGGGCGCGCGCGCCATTTCCGGCCTGGGCGAATCGTTCGGCGAACTCGGTAACGGCGTGCTGTGGCGCATCGAGCGCGACACGGGCGGCACCTTTCCCGAAGTCGTCTTCCCTGGCATTCCGTATCCGGTGGTGCTGATGGTGGTGATCGCCGTGGCCGTCTCCATCATGCTCAGCCGTACCACCTTTGGCCGGCATATCTACGCCGTCGGCTCGAATGCGGAAGCGGCGCGCCTGTCCGGCGTGAAGGTGGGCCGCGTGACCCTGCTCGTGTACACCCTGTCCGGCGCCTTGTCGGGCCTGACTGGCTGCGTGCTGATGTCGCGCCTGGTGACGGCGCAGCCGAACGAGGGCGTGATGTACGAACTCGATGCGATCGCCAGCGCCGTGATCGGCGGCGCCTCGCTGATCGGCGGCATCGGCACCATTTCCGGCACCGTCATCGGTTCCTTCGTCATCGGCATCCTGCGCAATGGCTTGAACATGAACGGGGTATCGAGCTTTATCCAGCAAATCATTATCGGACTGGTCATCTTGCTGACCGTCTGGATCGATCAGAAGCGCAACCGCGCCTGAAGCAGCAGCTGAAAGTAGTCACATCCATAAATCTATAATTAAATGAGGACGACAATGAAAACCATCAAAGCCATGTCTCTCGGTCTGTTGACCGCAGCATTTGCCCTGAGCGCCAGCGCCGCCTTCGCCGCCCCGGGCGAGATCGCCGTGATCGTCAAGACGACCAATTCCAACTACTGGCAAAACGTCAAGAAGGGCGCCACGGCCAGCGCGGCCGATGCCAAGGGCTACAGCCTGACCTTCCAGGGACCGGCTTCGGAATCGGCCATCGCCGACCAGGTCAGCATGGTGGAAAACGCCGTCACGCGCAAGGTGGCCGGCATCGTGCTGGCCGCGTCGGACCCGGACGCGCTGGTGCCGGCCCTGAAGAAGGCGTGGGAAGCGAAGATTCCCGTCGTGCTGATCGATTCGCTGGTGGCCGACAGCGGCAAGCGCTATTACCAGTCCTTCCTGTCGACCGACAATGAAGCGGCCGGCGAGCAAAGCGCCAAGGCCCTTATTTCGCAAGTCGGCAAGACGGGCAAGATCGCCGTGATGTCGTACGTGGCGGGCGCCGGTTCCGAAACGGGCAGGGTGGGCGGCTTCAAGCGCTATATCGAAAAGAACTCGCAGCTGCAGATCGTCGGCACGTATTACTCGCAGTCGCAGATGGCCACGGCGCTGAACCAGACGACCGACGTGCTGGCCTCGAATCCTGACTTGAAGGGCATCTTCGGCGCCAATGAGCCGACGGCCGTGGGCATGGGCCGCGCCATCGCGCAGGCGGGCAAGGCCGGCAAGGTAATCGCCGTGGGCTTCGACGGCAATGAAGACCTGAAAAACTTCGTCAAGGACGGCACCCTGTACGCGACCGCCGTGCAGGGTTCGTACTCGATGGGCGCGCTGGGCGTGAAAACCCTCGTCAGCCTGATCGAAGGCAAGAAGGTCGCACCGTTCGTCAACACGGGCGTGGTGATCGTCACCAAGGCCAATGTCGACCTGCCGGAAGCGAAGAACGTCTTGTATTGAGTTCCATATTGCGTATCAGCTGATCGTCAGGCGCCGCTTCAATTCATTGAGCAGCGTGCCGGTCTTGGTGGTCAGCTGGCGCGCCAGCGGCCACGCGAGGGACAGCGGCAAGCCTGGCGTGGCGCAGGCCGGCAGTACTTCGACGATGGCGCCGCTGGCCAGGTGCTCGTGCACGAGCCAGGTCGCCTGCTGCGCGATGCCCAGGCCCGCCAGCACGGCGGCCGTTTGCGCCTCGGCGTCCCCCACCGTCAGGCGCGGACTGACCGTCCGCCGTTCCGCCCCATCCTCGCCAGCAAACAGCCATGGCGCCGCCGTGCCGTCGCCGCGGCCGTAGGCGATGCAATCGTGGCCATCGAGATCCGCGATGGCGAGCGGCGTGCCGCGTCGCGCCAGATAGGTGGGCGCCGCGCAAAAGATCAAGCGCTCTTCGCCCAAGGGCATCTGCCCCAGCGTTGGCGGCCAGCTGCCCGGTGCGCCGATGCGCACGGCGATATCGATGCGCTCCTCGAACAGGTCGGCAAAGCGGTCGCTGAAGCTGATGGATGGCTGCAACTGCGGATACTTTTCGCACAGATCAATCAGCGCCGGCATCACGCGCATGCGGCCATACGACGCGGGCACGCCGATGCGCACCTTGCCTGCCAGTTCCCCATCCTGCTCGGCCAGCACGTTTTCCGCCTCGACCAGTTCCTGCAGCACGCGCTTGCAGGTGGCGTAATAGGCATGCCCCGCGCTGCTCAACTGCAAACGCCGCGTACTGCGCTCGAACAGGATCACGCCCAGGCGTGCTTCCAGGCGCGCCACGCTCTTGCTCACGGCCGAGCTGCTCAGGTGCAGTCTCTCGGCCGCCCTGGTGAAACTGCCGGCATCGGCGGTGGCAAGAAAAGGGGCGATACCTTTCAAATGTTCGGACATGATTGCAGAATATTTTTCACGAATAAGGTGAAATACTATCGCGGATAAGAATTTCTGTCCGCTATATCATGGCTTTTTACACAGGCATGGGAGTACGCATGAACAAGCACGCATTGATTATCGGCGCCAGCGGCGTTATCGGCAGCAATCTGGCCACGCACTTGCTGGCGCAGGGCTGGCAGGTGACGGGCGTCTCGCGTGGCCGCACGCCGGTTCCCGCCGGTTGCGCATGCCTGCCGCTCGATGCCACGGATGGCGCGGCGGTCAGCGCCGCCCTGGCGGGCCTGGACGCCAGCCACGTCTTTTTCACGGCCTGGGCGCGCCAGGCCAACGAGCAGGAAAACATCCGCGTCAATGGCGCCATGGTCGCCAATGTGCTGGCCGCGCTGGGTCCCACCGGCTACTTGCGCCATGCGGCGCTGGTCACTGGCCTCAAGCACTACCTGGGACCGTTTGACGCCTATGGCAAGGGTAGCGTGCCCGTCACGCCGTTCCGCGAAGAGCAGGGTCGGCAAGCGGTCGAGAATTTTTACTATGAGCAGGAAGACCGGCTGTTCGACGCGGCCGCGCGGTATGGTTTTACGTGGAGCGTGCACCGCCCGCACACCATCATCGGCTACGCGCTGGGCAATGCTATGAACATGGGCCTGACCCTGGCCGTGTATGCGAATCTGTGCAAGGCCGGCGGCCAGCCCTTCGTCTTTCCCGGTTCGCTCGCGCAATGGCATGGCTTGTCCGACATGACGGACGCGGGGCAGATCGCGCGCCATCTGGCGTGGGCGGCCGACAGTCCCGCCGCGCGCAACGAAGACTTCAATATCGTCAATGGCGACGTGTTCCGCTGGAAGTGGCTGTGGCCGCGCCTGGCCGCCTACTTCGGCATCGAGGCGGCCGATCTGCCCGAGGCGATGACACCGCTGGCCGACCGCATGCAGGACGCGCCCGAGCAGTGGCGCGCCATCGCCGAGCAGCACGGCCTGGTGGAGGCGGATGTCAGCCGCCTAGCTTCCTGGTGGCATACGGATGCGGACCTGGGCCGACCGATGGAAGTGATGACCGACATGGGTAAGAGCCGCAAGGCGGGCTTCCTTGATTACCGGGATACGCAGGATGCCTTCGTCAATCTGTTCGACAGGCTGAAGGCGGAGCGCGTCATTCCGCGTTAAACCCAAAAGCAAGGACTGGGGTCGGACCCTGAGGGTCCGACCCCGGCACTTCGCCGTTGGGCTATTGAGGAGGCACCGCCAATCCATGCGCCTTGCGCTCTTGCGCCCGTTCCCATTCCAGGCCCGGGCGGTCGACGCGGAACTGCAGCAGCCGTCCCTGCACGACTTCCGTCACGTAGGCCGTGCGGCCATCGGGGCCGCCGAAGGTGATGTTGCTGGGCTTGGCGCCGGGTACGCTGATCTCGCGCAGGATGCGTCCTTGCGGCGACAATTTGACCACCGTGCCCTTGCCGTAGCGCGTTACGTACAGGTTGCCGTCCACGTCCACGCGCATGCCGTCCATGCCGAAATCGTCGAACTTGATCAGCAATCGCTTGCCGCTCAGGCTGCCGTCCGTGGCGATGTCGTACATCCAGATATTGCGCTGCACGCTTTCATTCACATACAAGATCTTGCCGTCGGGGCTGACCTCGATGCCGTTAGCCGTGCCCATGGTGTCGAGCGCCAGGGTCACCGTGCCGTCGGTCGCGATGCGCCACACGCGGCCCGTGTTTTCCTTCCAGTTCGGGTCGCTCGCATACAGCACGTCGTCGGCCGTGATGGCGATGTCGTTCGGCTGCGTCATGCGCGGCTCGCGCGCGTGGATGGTGAGCGCGCGCGTGGCCGGGTCGACCAGGTAGATCGTGTGTTCCATGTAGTCGGCCAGATACATCTGGCCGCGGCTGCCGAAGCGGATGCCGTTGGCGATGCTGGCGCCGGGCAGGGTCAGGTACACCTCGCCGGCGCCGCCGGGGCTGACCTTGCCGATGGTTTGCTGGCGCGCGAAGTTGACGGCATAGATATTGCCATCCGCATCCACGGCCGGGCCTTCGATGCCCTTGGTGAAGGAGTGCGCGGGCGTGAGCGTGGTGGCGAGGAACAGCGCCTCGTGCGCGGGCTGGCTGGCGCAGGCGGACAGGCTGGCCAGCGCGGTGGCCAGCACGGCCGTGCGCAGCGACGGCAGGGCATATCGGGATTGGTGCATCGGTGTTCTCTGGATGGCAAAGGTGGCGTATGTTACCCGACGCGCGCCAGCCGGTGCGCCTGGCTAGGCCGCCACGACGACGAGGTCGGGAAAGTCGTCCTGCCAGCCGTCCCATTCATCTTGCAGATGGGCGTGCATGCCGGCGCGCTCTTGCGCCTGATCGAAGGTGTCCGCGCTAGCCAGCAGAAAATGGGCGATGGCGCGCAGGGTGGCCGGGTCGGCGTGGATGGTCACGTCGGAGCAGCGTTTGGGACGTTCTGCGGCCTCGTCTTGCAGATAGCAGTGCAGCGATAAATGTGTACTCATGGGTGTCAGTTGTTGATATAGGCGCCCAGCATGGTGTGTGCGTTCAGTGCGGCGCGGGCCGCTTCCAATTCCCCTGGCTGCAGGTACCAGAAGATCCAGTCGGCATGCTCTTCGCAGCGGCCATACGCCTGCATTGCGTCGCGCAGGGCTTGTCGGCGCTCGGGCGGCAGCGCATCCAGTCGGGCTTGCGTAAAACCATTGATGGGATATACATCGCGCAGGTGCGAGTCTTGCAGTCCGCGCCGCTTGATGGCGGCCCAGTTATTTGCGGGGCAAGGAATGCCAAAGGTCATCGGATGGGCCTCGTCGAGCTGCCGGTAGCCGAGTGCGTAGCCGGTGCCATAGCCCTGCGTTTCAGCGTAGCAGTACATATACTCGCAATGCTCGAACAGACCGGGTATGGCCCGCGCAGCGTCGAACAACGGCGCCAGCGCAAGCTTGCTGGCGCGTATGGCCAGCACGAACAACGAGCCCGATGAATACACGACAAGCGCGTCGCAGTTGGTGGTCTCGTCGGCTTCGTCGGGCGGCACGATGCGCGGTGAAAACAGCTCGATGCTGTCGGTCTCTGGCGCAAACAGCATCTTCTCGTAATTTCGCTGTGAGAATTTGACGACCTTGCCGCGCTTGTTGCCATAGCGCTCGACGGGTTCGCCGATGTGTGCGAACCAGGCAAACAGCTGCGCGCTTGCCGCGGCGGCGATGAAGGGGCTATCTTTCTTGAATTCGCCTACCAGGAAGTGATATTGATCCATGTGTCGTCAGAGTAAATGGGCAACGCGCATGATGCCATGCGCGGCCCCCCTGTGCCTAGCGCGCACGCGAGGAATGGTGCTGGCCATGGATGCATGGTGGCGGTGCCGCGCGGGCGAGGTGGAAAAAGATGCGCGACAGGACAGCGCAATGGCCGGGTTGAGGCGTATGATGGAAATACGGATGTGGTTGCCGCAAGGCAGTGCGACCGGCGCCGGCCGTACCTCTTGCAGGTTTTTTTCGTGGTTTTGGCAGTAGTGACAACGAGGAGACATCATGGACAAACCCGAATTCATCCTGGCCGCCAAGGCCATGGAAACGCTGGAGATGTATCAAACGTTTTACGGCCACTCCAGCGAGTACCAGGCGCACCAGCAGGAAGTGCTGAAACTGCTGCGCCACAAGGGCGCCTCCCTGCTCGTGTCCGAGCATGGCCCGGCGAAATTTCTGCTGGCCTTTGCCGATGCGCTGGAAGCGGCCAGCTTGCCGGGGGAATATGTGCCGCTCAACCGCAGGTAGGGCGAGCCTGTCCCGGCAGGGGATCCAGATATCTGCCGGGATAGTCCCTAGCCGCCGTTCCCTCTGTCGTTCAGCGATACCCTGGGCAGGCGCACGGTAAATATCGTGCCGCTTTCCAGGCTGGACTCGGCGCCGATGGTGCCGCCGTGCGCGCTGGCGATCTCACGCGCGATAAACAGACCCAGGCCGATGCTGGTGGCATTGGGCGCCTTGTGATCGTCGGAAATGGCCAGCTGGACCAGCGGATCGAAAATGCTTTTCAGCGACGCTTCCGGGATCTGGCGGCCGAAATTCTTCACTTGCACCACGGTCGTATCGGCATCGCCGAAAGCCGTGATGGTCACCGGCTGGTCGTCGGTGCGGTATTGCGCAGCATTGTTGAGCAAATTGGAAAACAGCTGGGACAGGCGGGCCGCATCGAAGTCGCCAATCATCTCGCCCGTGGTGCTCAGTTCAAACTTGCATTGCGGGTGAGCGGCCGATGCATCCTCGACGGCCGTCTTGCAGATTTCCCCCAGGTCGCCCAAGGCGGGTGAAATGGGCATGTGTCCCCCCAGCTGCGTCCTGGCGAACTCCAGCAAATCGTTCACCATGGTTGTCATGGTGGCCGCGCTGCGGGCGACCCGCGCACCGATCTGCACCGTGGAAGCGGAGGTCGCGCTTGGCCTGCTCAGCAGAGCACCGGCCATCGTCATCGTGCTCAGCGGACTGCGCAGATCGTGGCTGAGGATGGCGAGAAAGGTATTGCGGGTGCGGTCGCTCTGCTGCGAGTAGCGTATGGCTGATTCCTGCAGCGCCTGGTCTATCGCTTCATTGAAGCGCAAGATGTCGTCCGTTGCCGTTTTCGACGTCACCGGCACCTGTGCCATCCACAGGCGCAGCACGCTGGCCCGCATGGCGCGAAATTCCGCCGTCAGCTGCGGTAGCGTGAAGCCGATCTGCTGGCGCAGCGAGCCATGCGTGGCGGCTGCCGTTTCCTTGCCCGTTATTTCCGATACGCCCGTGGTCGATTTCTTTTTTCGCTGCGCCGCGTTCTCGATGACGTCCATGTCGCGCACGATGGTTTGCAGCATCTGCTTGGCATGATCGCGCAATTCCACTTTCGAGATGGCGGCTCCCGGAATGGGCAGCGACCTGGCGAAGAGTTCCCACTCTTCCAGGATTGGCTCCAGATGGCCGGTAATAAAGCGCGATAGTTTCACGGAGGACCAATGCGTTGATGGAAGAGGAGCCAGTGTACGCTGTTGAGGTGGGGATGGGGGATTGCATCCCTGTGCCGGGTGTTATCTACGTGTGACCCGGCGCCATGGCGTCAAACATGTCCTTGCCAACGGCCCCTTGGCCATGAAAGAAATCTTGCGTTCATGCTGTGCAGGTGGCTGGAATTGCGGTATCGCAAACAGTGGCAAGCATGAATCGGATTCATCGATGCCATGGTAGTGACTTTTTTATATCGTGTTTGTGACGATGTGTGAGTATTTTGCCGCCTATTTGGTGCACACTTTGCCGGATATAAATCCGGGAGTGCCGCCATGACCAGGTCACGCAGCTTGCCGCCACGATTGCTGGGAGCACGCTTCCGTGGCTTTTCCCTGCTGCCGCTGGCCATTTCATTTGTCGTGCTGGTATGCCTGTCGCTGCTGGCGCTCCAGCTATGGATGACCTTGCGCGCCCGCGAAGTGCAACTCGATGAAGCGGGGCGCGAAAGCGCCAATCTGGCGCAATCTGTGGCGCAGCATGCCTATGACACCATCAAGGAAGCCGATACGGTGCTGGTTGGACTCGTGGAGCGGGTGCAAACAGACGGTGTTTCCGATCCTGAACTGGCCCGCATGCACAAGTTGCTGGTCACGCGTGTCGCCGAGCTGCGCCAGTTGCACGGCATCTTCATCTATGCCAGGGATGGCAGCTGGCTGGTGAACTCGCAGCAAACGCTGTTGAGCAATTTGAATAATTCCGATCGCGATTACTTCAACTACCATCGAACGCATGCAGATCGAGGCCCCTATGTCGGGCCTCCCGTGCGCAGCAAATCGACGGGACATTGGATCGTCACCGTGTCGCGGCGTATCAATATGCCTGACGGCAGTTTCGGCGGCGTGGCGCTGGCGACCATTGATATGAATTATTTCAGGGTGTTTTATGAACGCTTTTCGATAGGAAAAAAAGGCGCCATTTTCATTGCAAATGGAAACGGTATTCTGTTATTGAGACGGCCGTTCGACGAAAGTTTGCTGGGACGCGATCTTTCGCAGTTTCCCTTATTTCATGATTATTTGCCCAAAAGTCCCGTTGGGACGGCTGTGATCAAGTCGCGAGTCGATGGCGTGACGCGTATCAATAGCTATCGTAGAGTCGAGGAATACCCGCTGGTGGTCTCCGCCGCGTTGTCGCAGGATGAAGTGCTCGCTGCGTGGCGTGTCGATGCGGTGATGCAAAATGCGGTGGGGGGCGTGCTGGTATTGCTGATCGCGTTCATCGGATACCGCGTGGTGCGGCAGATCGATTTGCGGGGCAAGAGCGAGGCGGGACTGGTCGAGGCGCGCAATGAACTGGAAATGATCAATGAAACCCTGGCCCGCCTTGCCAACCAGGATGGGTTGACGGGGCTGGCGAACCGGCGCCACTTCGACCAGTCGCTGCTTGCCGAGTTCAGCCGTGCGCAGCGTGAGGAGAGCTCGCTTGGGTTGGTGTTGATCGATGTCGATTTCTTCAAGCAATACAACGATATCTATGGCCATGTGGCCGGCGACGAGTGCCTGAGAAAAATCGGCAAAGTGGTCGGCTACAGCATGCGCAGGCCGGGCGACCTTGCGGCGCGCTACGGCGGCGAGGAAATGGTCGTTTTATTGCCCGGTACGGATATGCAGGGCGCATTGGCGGTGGCGGAAGGCGTTCGCCAGGCCGTGCAATCGCTGGGAATCGAGCATAGTGGCAATCCTCTCGGCGTGGTGACGGCCAGCGTCGGCGTGGCGGCTTTTATGCCGATGCACCTGGAAAACCTGCCGGTCGAGTTGGTTGAGCTTGCTGACAAGGCACTGTACAAGGCCAAGGCATCGGGGAGAAATCAGGTTTGTTATGAGTCTTCTGGCAAAAGTGCCGAGCAGGCCGCCACTGCTCTTGCGTTTCGATAGCCGTTGTTGACGGTGCATGAGCCGGGGCGGCTTTGTGCTGCGTCCTCGGTGGCGCGTGCGCCAGCCCTGTCCATGTACAATCGGCAACATACGGATCGACGTATCCGCCCCTTCATTGCGGAGTACGTTCAAGCGTGACACAAACATTGCAAACCTGGCTGCTGGCCTGGCGGGAAGCCTTCACATGCGTCGGCCTGGGGCTGCGCGATGCGCGTCATGCGGGCCTGTGGTGGCGTTCCGCGCTGTGGTGCATGGCGGTCGTGGCGCTGTGGCTGGGACTGTATGGTTACTTCGGCCGTTTTTTTGTCGAGCTGAGCGCCATGCTGGCGCTGGTGTCCGTCACCGGCTTGCTGGGCCTGGGCGTGATGGATGGCGTCGGGACACTGGCCAGCGGGCCGGCCACCGTGTCGCAGATGGGCAATATCGCCGGCGGCCTGGGCAGCGCCGCCAAGGCCATGCTGTCGATCGGCCAGATTGCCCTGGCGTTGCTGGCGCTGGCTGCTTTTTTCTATGTGATGGTCTTTATCGTCGGCGCCATCGGCACGGCGCGCCTGCCGCTGCGCTGGCTGCTGCTGGAGCGCGCCAAGGCGGTGGCGGCGCGACGCTATGTAGCGTGGCAGCCTCCGGCCGGCCTGGATGCATCCTCCGCGCGCCCCGCCTGGCGGCGGCGTCTGTTGCTGCTGCTTTCCCTCTTGATTCCGGTGTGGGCCATGTGCGTGCTGATCTCGTACTTGCTGGCCTGGAACATCCAGATGGTCTACGGCGCGGCGGCCGAAGAGGTGCTCGGCGCGGAACAGCAAGCGGCGTTGCGCCGCGAACAGCGCCCGGCGATTTTTGCTCTGGGCCTGCTGCTGTGCTTGCTGATGCTCGTCCCGGTCCTCAATTTACTGTTGCCAGCCGTGCTGTGCACCAGCGTTTGCCATTTGCAGCGCCGCGGCTGGCGCGCAACGCATGCATTAATCAAAGTGGAGTGAACATGAGTGAACACGCAAGACGCGGTACCTTGGAGCGCGCGATTGAAATCGCCGCCGCCACCCATGCCGGCCAGACGGACAAGGGCGGCGCGCCATACATATTGCACCCTTTGCGCGTCATGCTGCGCGTCGCCCCCGGCGCCCAGCAGATTGTCGCCGTGCTGCATGACGTGGTGGAAGACAGCGATGGCAAAGTCACCTTCGACGACCTCGCGAGTGAAGGATTTTCCCAGGAAGTCATCGACGGCGTGCGCGCCGTGAGCAAGATAGAAGGCGAGTCGTATGAAGCGTTTATCGCCCGCGCGGCGTTGAACCCGGTGGGCAAGGCCGTCAAGCTGGCTGATCTGGCTGAGAATAGCGATTTGTCGAGGATAGAGATGCCGACGGAGAAGGATTTGGAGAGGGTGGGGAAGTATGGGCGGGCGATGGGGTATTTGGTGGTGAATTGAGTTGACTACATAATGGCTGGTAACTCTTGCAGGAAAAGGTAGATAGTGACGCGAGTTATTTTATTTATCTAACTCTATTGCAAATCAGTAACTGGAGTAGGATTACTCTCTCCAGTCTAAGAATTAAAGTAAAAAGGCATTAACGTCGACTGGGTGGTTGAGATGAAGGTGAGAAATTGATTTCTATCGAGAAAGACGATTGCTTTTTCAATGAAGCTGATATTGTCTTTGGATGCATCGATGAAAAATATATTGCTCCCCATACTGATAATTGCGATAAGAAATTTAAAAAATTAAATATTGATGAATTCTTTGACTTTATCAGGGTTGTTGTTTGAAACTGAACTATATCTTTTGATAAATTTTTTAAGAAATAAAACTTTTATGTAGTATTATGTTGGTAAATTTATTAATCCAAGGATTTTTATGAGCTTTCCCATACCGGAATTTTCAAGAAAACAAGTGCAACGTGCCGGATACACATTGGTAAATTTCGAGGAGAGTGAAGGTGATTTTGACATGGATGCTTGGCATGATGCATTTCTTGTCCTTACGAACTGGAGAGCTTGTCACGGTTATCCAATAAATACGTTTCAAGCAACTTTAAGGAACAAACTAAAAAAAATTGATCCTGATGCTCTTGTTGCTCAACGGCTTAAAAGAACGCCTTCGATTATAAATAAACTCCAGCGAATAAAAGGAATGAATTTGGCTCGGATGCAAGATATTGGCGGATTGAGGGCCGTTGTAAATTCATTGCCGCAGCTTCAGGTTCTTCATCAAGAATATAAAACTACGATTTTCACACACACATTGGTTTCCGAATATGATTATGTGAAAGAACCAAAAGAATCTGGATATCGCAGCGTTCATCTTATTTATAGGTACAAACTACGCTACGACTCGCCTTATGATGGCCTTCAACTTGAACTTCAAATGCGAACTAAGTTACAGCACGCATGGGCTACGGCAGTTGAAACAATGGGGACATTCCTTCGGCACTCTTTGAAGTCTAGCGAAGGGCCGGATGAATGGTTGAATTTTTTTGCACTTGTATCTTCGGCTTTCGCTCACTCCGAGAAAATGCCACTCGTGCCAGGGTATGAACACCTATCAAAGGCTGAAACGTACAGGAAGACGAAAGAAGACTCTGAGCGTCTAGCAGGCTGCTGAAATACCAGAGCGGCCGCCCGTCCAGAGCGGCGATCTGAATGTTATCCTGTCACTCCCGTTCCCCTACCTGAGAATCGATGCGCGGCGCCGACACCTTCACCGAAAGCTTGTTCATGATGCGCAAGCTGGAAGACTTCATTCCCCAAGATCACCCGCTGCGGGAGGTCCGCAAGATGGCCAACGCGGCGCTGGAAAAGATGGCAGGTCTGTTCGCCGGCATGTACGAATCGGAAAGCAAAGGCGGCCGCCCCAGCATCGCGCCGGAAAAGCTGCTGCGCGCCATGCTGCTGCAAGTGCTCTACAGCGTTCGCTCCGAGCGGCAGTTGATGGAACAGGTTCAGTACAACCTGCTGTTCCGCTGGTTCATCGGCCTGGCCATGGACGACAACGTCTGGGTGGCCAGCGTTTTCAGCAAGAACCGCGAGCGCCTCATTCGGCACGACGCCGTCATCGAATTCTTCAATGAAGTGCTGGCCATCGCCGGCCAGAACAACTGGCTATCGGGCGAGCATTTCAGCGTGGACGGCACCTTGATCCAAGCTTGGGCAGGCCACAAGAGCTTCGTGCGCAAAGACGGTGATGGCGGCGACGGCAATGGCGACGGCGGTGACTTCAGGGGCAAGAAGCGCAGCAACGAAACACACCAATCGAAGACCGATCCCGAAGCGCGCCTGTACCGCAAGGGCAACACAGGCAGCGAGCTGCGTTACATGGGCCATACCCTGAGCGACAACCGCCACGGACTGATCGCCAATGCGCGTGTGACCCAGGCCGACGGCTATGCTGAACGGGAAGCGGCGAAGGCGATGGTGAACGATGCGCGGCAAGCGCTGAGCGATCCCGCAATTGTGATCACGGTGGGCGCCGATAAGGGGTACGACGCGGCAGAATTCATCCAGGCCTGTGCGGCCATGAACGTGATGCCACATGTGGCGCAGAACAAGTCGGGCCGCAGCTCGGCGGTGCCTGACACGATTGCCCAGAGCCTGGGCTACGCGATTTCTCAGCAGAAGCGCAAGCTCATCGAGCAGGGGTTTGGCTGGGCCAAGATGATTGGCGGTATCCGCCAGGTGATGGTGCGCGGCCTGCGCAAAGTTGACCAGATGTTCGTGCTCAACATGGCGGCTTATAACTTGGTGCGCATGCGTTCCCTAGGACAAATCCGTCCGCAGGGCGCGCAGTAAGGGAAAACGGGTTCGAAATCCGACGAAAACAGGAGAAAACGGTCATGTTCGCGTAAGACTTTTCACTTTACGAAACGAATTTCGAAATCCTCATGATTTCGCCATACGACCGTTTTCCGTCGGCTGGTATTTCAGCAGCCTGCTAGGAGTGAGAGAAAAGCTTGAACGATTTAGTAGTGCGGTACGTGCAATCCCCACTACCGGAAAGAAAAGAGCGGCGTACTACTTAGTTGAACTTCAACTTACGGGAGATGACTCCAATGTGAAAATCACCTCGTTTGCAAGGGATAAGCTAGAAGAGGCAAATACGCAGTACAGCAGCGCTGAACGCGAGGCCAAATCGACCGGGACACAAGTAGTATTGGTTGCAGCAGGCTCTATTGAATCTCTAAAGCGTGCTTACCCGAACTATTTTCTTGATACCCACGAATTTTTGACACACCTTGAAAAAATTGCACGAAGCAAGTTTTCGATTGTTGAGTAATTTTCACTTCTCAGTAGTTGTGGGCGAGTGCGGGCGAGGGTCATGCGGGCGAGGCTCAGATCCGGCATTTGTACATAGCCTGAGCCGTTTGTGTTGTCGTTAGGAAAAACCGCCTGCGGCGCAAAAGCTAGTCAGAGGAATCGGAGAGGGTTGCGCTTGCAAGCGCAACCCGGTTTTGCGGCGCCGAGCTGCGCTCGCCGAATGCCCCGCAAAACCCCCGCGCCCGTACCGGACGCGGATTCGATGCCCGCGTTCTGCATACATGGAATAAATAAAAAGGGCCTCCCCGCCAAAACGGGGAAGCCCTTTTTATTTATTCGGTGGTGGAGACGGCGGGAATCGAACCTACCGTAAACCTAGATTTTTAAGGCATCTTGACTGTTTTGCTGTCAAAATGTGGACAATCAACCTCCCAGCGGCAGTAGTTGGGCAAGAACCAGAAGAATACTGTACCAGTTGTCATTCGCGGCTGGGTGGGTAGCCAAATAAACTAAGGAGTAGGAGATGTTCAATTTGTTGGTGAGCGGCTGGGATATAGCGTCCACACGTGGATCGCTGACGATGCCACTTGGTCGGGTCTTTCAGTTTACAGACGCAAATATTGATGCCCAGTACGCCCCAGGCGGAGTTCTTGACGAGGCTGCACTGATGAAGCTGCCGTTGGTAGTCACCAATGAATCATCTAGCGATCCTGCCTCCCCTGTGATGGCCAGGATTGGCAAGATCACCAAAATTAAGCGCGGCGGTAGGGATTACACCATTGAATACGCGATAGATACGGAGATTCCGCCGATTCCTAATTCTGTGCTTGAGTCGCTCGCTGGCCAGTTGAATTTCGATATTAACGGAAGGTCCTTCGGTGAATTTGAGACAAACCATTGGGCCGTTAAGGATGTTGACTTGTTCCAAGTGTTGTTCACGGAAGGTATCGGCCGCACTGAGCCGAGGATTTTCAAGCTACCCATAGGCCCTATAGATGCAAACCTCGTAACGGTGATGATGCCGTTCGACTCTGGGTTTAATGGCGTGTTCACCGCTCTTCAAGGCGCGGTCAACGCCGCCAACATGCGATGCTTACGAGCCGACAATATTTGGGATCATGATGTAATTATCCAAGACGTAGTTATGCTCATAGGAAGCGCTCGCGTTGTGATTTGTGATCTAACGAACAAGAATCCTAATGTATTCTACGAAGCTGGGATTGCACACACGATAGGCAAAGACGTAATCTTGATCGCGCAACATGACTCCGACATTCCATTCGATCTACGTCATATACGATATATAAAATATTTATCTAATGAGCAAGGTTTGAGGGAGCTCACGGAGAAGGTATCGATGCGGCTGGAAGCGTTGACGAGTAGATAATAAGAGCCTCCCTCTGGTTTTTATGCGAATGGCCGGTTTCGAAGGGGCTATCTCGACAGCACTATAAATTTAAAAAGATCATGGTACGAAACTCGTATTCAATAATGTAAACGTGGGATTTTTAAATGCTTTGTTCTATATATTATTATTTTCCTCACGCGTCAGCCTTCTTTGGAATGGCATCTGCTGGGGCATGGTTTTATTCGTGTTTTGTAAAAGTAACAAGAGATCAGATGGTGGCACGACGCATCAAGAAAGCACATCTAAAGGGTGAAAAACCGAATCTTAGCGGGGTATCCTTTGATGGGAAAGATATTTCGGAAACTTTATCGGCTCAATCTAAATGGAATGCTATAGGTGCAGTTATGGCCGCGTTTGCCGTTGGCCTGCAATCATTAAGTTTAGCCGTAAACTGCGGATGAATTCGTTTGCCTATCGGGAATGACCACAATGGCTGCTCGGGGGCATTTTCAGCCCCTTGTTTAAAGAAGTAACGCAATCGTTAAATGCCAAAAACACTCTCTGCTTTTGACCCGGCACTTTGATCTGCATCCGGCATCCACCGTCCGTAAACCCGGGCAATCATTGTCCAGTCTGCATGCCCCATTTGCTTTGCCACCCACATCGGGTGCTCACCGGCCGACAACATCATGCTGGCATAGGTGTGCCGCGTTTGATAAGGGTTTCGATAGCGCACGCCAGCGCTTTGCAGGATGCCGGTCCATAACGTTTTGCGGATCGGCTGATCACCTTCCCAGCGCCGCTCCAGGCGAGGATTTTGAAATACTTCCTCCCCCTTTGCCCAAGTGAATGCTTTTTGTTCCTGCAGCGCATGCATGGCGCGCTCCAGCAGCTTGATCTCGCGGCGGCCGGCGTTGGTCTTGGTGCTCTCGGCCGCCTTGGAATGCTGGGTGAGGGCGCGCGTCACCATCACGACGCCACGCACGAAGTCGACGTCTGCCCAATCGAGGGCTACCAGCTCGGACGTGCGTAGGCCGCTCCAGAAGGCAAACTGCAGCAGGTTACGCCCCTGGCCGGTTGCTTGCGTGAGAATCGCCGCCTGCTCTTCCTTCGTGAATGGGTCAATATCGTCCTTCGATTGCGGCGCCTCCACTTTGGAATAGCACCAGCGCGCCAGCGGGTTGACCTCGATCAGCTCGTCCTCTATCGCGTCGTCCAGCGCCTTGCGCAGCACGCTCTGGATGTTGGCCATGGTCTTGTTGGTCGCGTTCATGGGTTCCAGCTTCGCCCGTACATCCTTCTTGCGCAGTGCCGACAGCATGATGGTGCCGAACCAGGGGATCAGCTGGCCAACGACTATCTTGCGATAGCCGTTGTACGTGCTGGCCTTAAGGTGCTTTTTCTGCCTGTCCAGCCACTTATCCAGAAACGCCTCGATGGTCTGCACGTCGCCGACCTGGTCGGCAAACTTGGCTGCATTGGACGACTGCGGAAAGGTGGCCGTGTAGTCAAAGCTGTTGGTGGCGATCGCATGAAGGATCGCCGCCCGATGGTTCTCGGCCCGTTTCAGGTTAGCGGAGGTGGGCTTGAGCGCGATCCTTTCCCGGCACCTGGTGCCGCGATACATGAAGGTGATTTCGATGCTGCTTTCCGATGCAGCTTTAACACCTCGCCCGTCTCTACCCATGATTCATACCCTTTCACGTCAATTAAAATTCGATTGTCTGGTGCCTTGATCCAGACGGCATCTTTCGGCCAGATCCCGTCCCGGATCTTTGTTCTGATCGCGTCAGGCGTGTAGCCTGACTCGCTTGAAAACTTCGGTATGGTCATGTAGCGAAGCATTCGCTTTTCCTTTTTAAACTGGTATCGTTTTGTGAGCACATCATCAGTCCGTGCAGCCGCAATCCGTCAGCGCATCATCGAACGGGAACAATTCACCGTGATTCATCGCCATGTCATACATCGCCTGATAGCTGGGTCGATCCTTTCGGAACCAGCCGCCTGCACCCGATCCGGCCGTTTGGGCGTTCCTTTCCTGCTGTATCCACCACAGGGCGCGGCTGGGCTTTTCGCGGATCAGGGATAGCACCTGGTTGCCGCCTTTCAGGAAGCACAGATCGCAGTTGCCGTGCATCGTCTTGCCGCTCATATTTGGCAAGCCCAGGTCAAAATCTTGTGTTGCCCAGAACGCGCTGACATCGGCCACGGTCAGGCCGGCCGCCGCCAGGGGCGCTTCTTTCACTTCGTGCTTGCCGTAGTCCTGCGTCGACAGCCGCGCCACGCGCACGGGCTCGTCGGCACGCATGCCGATAAACGTGGTCCACTCGACCAGGCCTATCGACTTCAAATAGCGCTGCATCGGGCGTACCTTGAGTTCGGCCGTGCAAAAGCGCGCCACAGGGTTCGGGAGGAATTTCTTTTCGTCGTGGAGATCGGCGAACGGTTCGCCGCAGCGGCTGGCCGTTGCAAAGTCCACGATGGCAAACTCCTTGCCGCGCGCTTCGTTGCGAGGACGGTTTTCTATCCAGACGATGGGAACGCCCCAGCGCTCGCCGCAGTCGCGCACAAATTCAAGGGTCGCTTCCTCTTCCTTGCCGGTGTTGGCGAAGCAAACCACCACGTCAGCCGGCAGCGTGCCGCCGTAGGCCTGAATCGTCATCCACAGCATCATGCCGCTGGTGCGGCCGCCGCTGAACGAAATGACGCCCGGTCCGTCGAACAGGAATGGGCTGTTCATGCTGGCACCGCGCAGCGTTGAGCCAGGGCCACCAGCCAATGCGCCAGCTCGGGCGGCGTGTGTTCGCGTTCCGCCTTGCCGCATTCCGGCCGCCAGCCGGGATCTCCTTTCCGGCGCCGCTCGCCGGCGCGGTTGCGGCCGGATGGGGCGATCACATGCGAGGCTTCGCCCAGGAGGATGGGCATGGCCGGTATTTGAGCCGGCGCACAGCCGACGATGTACAGCAAGGTAGCCTTTTCGGCGCGGTGGCCAAACGAGCTTTGGAAAATGGGCAGCGTCCAGCCGCCAAATTTGTCCCGCTCGCCGACCGCTGGCAAGCCGCAGTGTGGCCAGAGGGTAGAGCGCTTCGGGTGTTCGAGCACGCCGCCGAACTTGCGCACCTGGGCGACGGCCCACACCGCCAGTTCCTTTTCGTCCGGGCGCGGCTTGGCCAGGTGGCGCAGCGTGCCCCAGGAGCGGCAAGGCGGATGCGCCACCACCGGCACGCCTCCCGGCCAGGCGCGGGCGTCGCGCTCCGCGTCCCAGGCGTCAACCGCCGGCATGGTCTTGTAGATCGAATTGGCGCGCACGAACAAGGCCGCCACGGCAGGTACTGAGCGTTCCGTTGTCATGCTGGACACCCGATAGGCGCGGTTGCCTTCTTGACCGCCTCGATGGCCGCCAGGGGCACCGCACGGAACATGCCGGGCCACTGGTGGTCCAGCTCCACCCACGCATGCAGCTCGCCATTGCCCACGTCGCGGCGCAGGTCGTTGACGGTGCCGGCCTGGTAGCCTTCGTCGGTATCGAATGTCACGCGGTCGCCCAGGGCGATTTGCCGCGGTGAATCGGTCAGGGTGGTCAGCATTGCGGTGCTCCTTTCA
Source organism: Janthinobacterium sp. 67 (assembly GCF_002797895.1). Classification (NCBI taxonomy): domain Bacteria; kingdom Pseudomonadati; phylum Pseudomonadota; class Betaproteobacteria; order Burkholderiales; family Oxalobacteraceae; genus Janthinobacterium; species Janthinobacterium sp. 67. The sequence continues at coordinate 5,564,031 of NZ_PGES01000001.1, forward strand.
GTTTAGCGGTAACGCCGCACACGCCGTAGCGGTCGATGGCGGCGTCGATCACGTCGCCGCTGGATGCGGCAACCTCAAAAAATTCAAAGCGTTCGGTTTGCGTGCGAACGATCACGGCAAAGGTGCTCATGTGCCATTCCCTTCTTGGGGTGGGGTGTCGGGGACGATCAGCCGGGGATACGGGCAGGCATTGACGGCCGCCCAGGCGGCAATCACGGCTGTTTTTGCCTCGTCGGGAAGGTCAGGCACTGGCGCCGCCGGCGGCGTGGCCGGGGCAGGGCGGTCGGGGTGCGTACAGTTATTTACACGAGTCCGAGGAACGGCAACCCCAACAGCCACCCCGCGCCCGCCTGTGGCCTGTACCGGCGTCCACGTATGGCGCACGGACTTGAAGACCACGCCGATGAGGTCGCTGCAGCGCACGCCGTAGGGCGTGGTGCGCAGCGTTTCGCCATAGCGACCGATGACGGTCTTTTCGTCCTTGGCCAGGGTGACGACCAGTTCCTTGCGCGGCACCAGGGCGCCGCCCTGGGCGCGCAAGTATTCGGCCCAGCAGGCGCGCTTTTCGCCCTGGATCTTTTGCACGGCATCCCAGGCGCGGCGCATGGCGGCCGGGGCTTCGTTGAGCATGCTTTTCTCGATGCGGCGCAGTTCGCGCCACACGGTCACGGGCGCGCCACCCCATTGCTGGAATTGACGGATGCCCCAGCAGGCGGCCCAGGACTCGACGCGCGCCGATGGCGTCAGCTCGACATCGCCTTCAGTGTCGGCGGTGACGACATAGCCTTCCTTGGTCTTGTGGTCGGCCACGCCGTCGATGTTCTTGGCCACGTACTTGGCGATGTAGCCGGAGGCGCTGCCCTTGGCCCAGTCGATGCGTTTCACGTCCAGGCGGCGCGCGAAGGCGCCCGGTTCGCCACGGTCCACGCGCCAGGCGTAGCGCTTCATGATGCGGATGGCGCGGCCTGCCACATCCTGCAGGTGAACCGTCTTGTATTTCGCGGTGGGGCGCACGAACAGCAGCAAATGCCAATGCGGGCACCCATCGTGATGCGGCTCGGCGATGCGAAAGCCGTACAGGCCGATACCTCGGCGCGCCAGCGCGGAGCGGCACAGCGACGTCATCTTGCCCAGGTAGGCATTCGCCTCGCGCGGCGTGGAGCCGTCGAACTTGTCGTTTGGCTTGCCGCTGTGCTGCATGGCGTGGAAGCGCGATGGGCACGTCCAGGTGATGAAAATGCCCTGGTCGCCGCACTCGCGGGCGATCTGCTCAAAGCCGTTGATGCGCAACATCAACTCGCCGCGCCGGATGGCTTTATTCGCGGTCGTTTTCTCGGCCAGCTCGGCGATGCTAAATTGCTGGCCGTGCTCGTTCTGCACCAGCGTGGCGGCCAGCGCTGCCGCGTTTCGCCGGTTTTGCGCCAGGCGCGACAGCACGGCGTCGTTGCTGGCGTAGGGTTCGCCGCTGTATTTCACATAGCCCAGGCGGATATTGCCCGCTTCAAAGGCGCGCTTGACGCGTTTGCGCAACTGGCGGCGCCACCAGCGGGCATCCACCAGGCGGGCGATGGTGTCCGTCAGCGCATCGAACTCGGGAAGCTCGATGCCATACGAGGCGCATTCATCTTCCATGATCTGCAGGGCGTGCGTGTCGGACACGGCCATCCACAGCATCTTAGTGACACCATCGGCCGCGCGCTCGGCGGTGGCCACGATATCGGCGTCGCTTTGCGACAGATCGACGCCAGCCGGCACGTACAGATCGGCGAATTCGCGCACAAAGCTGGTGGCGATGGACTCATAGACTTTGTACCAGGACGACCAGGCCATCTTGGCCATTGCGGCCGTGATGACGCGGTTGCGCCATTTGTAGGGGATGCGGGCCAGCTCGGGCGCGAAGTACGGGGATCGCAAAAACGCCTCGTGACGCTGGGCGGGCTTGAGAATTTCTTTAGATGGCATTTAACAGTCTTTCGTACACACGGATAGCGGCAGAGGTGGCGGCGCGCAGCTCGATGCGCTCTTCCTCGGTAAATGAATGGATGGGCGATTCCCAGCGGTCGGCGTCCATGCCGGCGGCGATCAGCACTGAGCGGCGCGCGCCACGCGGCGACAATCCCCAGGCCTGCGCGATAAAGCGCGTCTCGCTGGCACGCCGCCGCTCGATGGCGCGCAAGCTGGCCCGTTCGGCCAGGCTGGCTTTCGCGGCAGCGATGGCGGCGAGCGCTTCCGGCGCCCCTGGGGGCGTCGGCACGTCCCTGTCACGGGCGGCGAGGATGGCCGCCGCTGGCAGGAACGACAGGTGATTGTCGATAAGAGACGCCGGCATCGCTCAGTCCTTGATGGCGCCGATGGCCCGCAGCACGTCAGGGGTAATGACGATTAGGAGCGACAGCAGCCAGATGCCGCAGGTTTTGGCCAGGCGCAGCATCAGCGCGCCTCTTGCTTTGAAAAGTACTCCGCCCAGTAGGACAGCGTGCGCGAGGAGCCATTGCTGTGCCGGACGCCTTCTTCGGTGGCAAACATGTAGTGCAGCTCGATGGGCATGCTCCCGACCAGTACGCGCTGGTGCGCTGGTGTAAAGAATCCCGCGACGGTCAGTGCTTTGGCATCGCTGATGATGAAAGTGATGTTGGCGGCGCCGAAGGCATGATAGGTTTTTGCAATCTGATGTATGGAGTACGACAGCGCGTCGATGCTGGTGCCAGCGCTGGCTTGCAGCAGGAAGCAAGCTGGGGCCACCGGAACAACGCATTGTTGCGGGGCAGGGCGGGCCGTGCTCGGCGCGGAAAGAGTGCCTGTTTGCTTGGCGGCGTACAGCGTGGTTTCCATCGGTTTCCTTATTTTTGGTTGAACGAATCCCGCACGCTCAAAAAGGGAGCGCTGCAGGGCACAGCAAAAGAGGGGGAGTTACAGCGGCCGGGTTACGGCGGCGCGAGGAGCGGAATAGTCATCAGCAGCCCGCAGTCAGGTCCAGGGCCAGCTGGCTGGTGGCTGCCGTGCGCGCATGCTGGGACATTGGAATGCGGATATCGGCCTTGGGCATGGCGGACAGCGAGAGGGTGCGCAGTACTTCCAGGCCTGCCACGAAGGAGTGCCCGCATTCAGGGTTCTGGCACATGTAGGTGATTTCCTTGAACATGGCGGACATGGTGCGGCTCTTGACGGCGCGGACGGTGTATTCGCAATGCGGGCAGGGCAGGCCGATGACTCTCATTTCAGCTTTCTTTCCACTTGGTACAGGGCGCGACCGCGACCTGTCATGTTTTTTGCCTGCTTGCGTAAGCGCGACTTGACCAGCCATTCGGCCGCCTGATCGATACTTGCCAGCCCCTGGCGTTGACGCACAATTTCCAGCAGCGCGCGCTCGTCGTCATTGAGATTAATTTGGTGATCTGGCATGTGGATAGCTTTGCAGTTGCTCAAAAGTTACTATTCAGTGTCTCGGATTAAGCACTGCGAAGCTGTACGCTGTCGATGTTGGCTTCATCAGCGGCAATAACTGCCAAGGCTTCACGCATGACGATCTGGCGCACCAACACTGCAAGCGCTTCGCCTTGGTAGTCGGCGAGAGAGGAAACAAGCTGGTGTTCGTAATCGTCCAGACGCAGCATGACGCGGTGGCTGCGGATACGTTTTGCATCGGGGTACATGGGCCTGCTCCTGTGCAGTTAAGCGTGATGGACAACGGACAATTGGACGAGTTCGGCCTCATAAGATTGCAGGCCTCGCAGCAACATTAGGCGCATAAACGACGCCCGCGAACGGGAGTCTTTCTGTGCGAACTTTTCTACGCGCTCAATTTCAGGTGGGAGCAAGCGGATAGGAATTGGCTGCGAAAGTGGATTCTTTGGCTGCCGCGTAACTGGGGCGATAGTTGTCATAAGGTATGATTTGTATACGTCACATGGTAATGACGTAAATATAGTGCGAAAAACCGCACTTGTAAAGTAAAAGGTGAGAAATTGCGTGAAATTATTGGTGTGCGTCTTAAGGCTGAACGTGAACGACTCGGCTATAACCAGGCGGATTTTGCGGCGGTAGGTGGGGCCTCAAAGCGTACCCAGATCGACTGGGAGCAAGGGAAGCAAGTACCAAATGCGGAGTTTCTAGCTGCTGTTGCGGCAATTGGGGTTGATGTGCTCTATGTTGTTACGGGCCAATTCACGCCTGGGAACTTGAGCGCGGACGAGAGCGAAGTTGTTGCTGGATATCGCAAGATGGATATTCGTGGAAGGGCTGGCGTGCTTGGCTTAATCGGCGGAATGAACCAGCCGCAAAACCTTGTGCAGCCAGTGCACCATGGTGATATTGGACAAAATATTTACGGCAATATCACTGGGCCAAATACAGTAAAAATGCCCAATAAGAGTAAAAAGAAACCCATTTGATGGGGTGTTTTCCCTCACCAATAGTCAGTGAGAGAGGGCTTCATTTTGTGATAAATGTTGTTAAATTGAAATTATAAGTTGTAAAGATGTGGATTTCGGAATGGATAGACCAGAATTTAGCGGCGATGTTGGACAGAATGTCTTTGGAAATATTATTGAAGCTCCCCGGCTGAACAATGTAGTTACACTGCACTTGGGGGCAGAAAAAAATGACGTTGAATTAATTACCGATTTCCAACGACGTCGTATCAATGCACTGGTGAAAGACCTGTCCGCACTTACGGGCGACCATCCCTTGGACGTGTACAGAATCATCATTACAGACTTCGGTTTAAAGAAGATCAAGGAGCTACCACTTGAGAGGTACTCGGAAGTAAAAAATCTACTGGAGACCTGGATAAAAGATGCCAAGTCTGCCGATGTCCCTGCAGACCAAGGCGAGCCACCGTCAGAAATTCCTGTATTACCGCGACCTGTTGTGGGAGGCAATGCTGATAATGCTTGCCAAGTATGTGAGGAGCGGGCCGCTAACATCGGCAAACTTCAACGAACTGCAAGGGTCCGTTTGATTTTGCTTAGCATGTCTTTAGCTGCGTGCGGCTGGCTCCTATACAAGTCCCCTGTAAGCGGGGAGTCAAGCACTTCTTCCTTAGATAGTAAGTGCTACATTGCCGGAAAATCCTACTCGATAGGGCATATTGAAAAATCTAGGGGAAGCGTCCCCGTTGAGTGTGTCGGCGCGACTGGCGATATGCCAGCAATGTGGCTTCCCGCTAATCGAGGGCATTAACGACGGCAGATGCATTGTTTGCGGCGCAGCACTTCCTGATATTTGAAATGCGTGAGCTGTGTACTTAGCGCGGTTGCAATGGTTTCGGGATTTGCTGTCGCCAGAATCCTAAGCCATATTTCTTTGGAACGCACCTGGTCAGATATTCCTAATATCTGCCGATGGATATGGTGCCGAATTTCGTTTTCTTGGCGTTCTACTTCTTCTAAATTTCTGTTGATCATGACATTCTCCAATATTGATGCTTTTGATGTATTAACTGGCCAAATTTTTGCAAAATTGTACGAAAATTTTCCGAAACCAATCTTCCTGGACGCGAGAAAATTTGTAGAAGGTGGTGAAGCTGCATGCTTCAATGCTGACAGCTTCACAGGTGCCGAAGTGACTCCTCCAGCAGAGGCATTTATCAACACCGCCACATGGTTGGTGCAAGAGGGGTACATTTCCGTACGCCCCAATAGCAAGACAGCCACAGGCTTCTCGGATGCGGTACTTTCCGAAAAAGGTTTGACCGCCCTCAAAGCTGTCCCCGATAGTCTGGTCAGCCGCGTTACCTTGGGCGAGAGATTGGTGCAATCAGTGAAGGCCGGAACTATGGAGACACTCAAGGGTGTAACAAATGAAGTATTGAGCGTCCTGATAAAGTCTGTGACCCTCCCGTAGTTCGTCACGCCTGCGCTTTGGAAGTCGTTTCCGCCGGCTTCCATGGCTCCTCGCTGTTCTCCCGAATTATTTCGCGCACCTCCTTGATGTGCTCCCACGCCAGTTTTGCCGCTCGCTTGGCACCGCTCTTGCTTTTGTAAAGATGCTCCAAGGTCTTTAGCGTTCCCGTGGCTCCTGCCTGCTCCTGCCCCGTCTTTTTTTTCTTCGCCGCCACGTCCTTCCACTTGGCCACCACGCCCGTGATGCCTTCGTCCGGGTCTTTCTCGTCCTCGCGTTCAGCCTCGACCGCTTCCGTTTTCGTTTCAAACTCCACGCGCGTGGTAAAGCCGTTGCCGCCCAGGCTGTGCGTGACCTTGACCGATAGCCATTCGGTGGCGTCGATCTCGGGCTTGAAGCCTTGCACGGTCACTGGTGATTGCGGGAACACGGCCGGGTTGCCCAGGGCCAGGCTCATTTCAAAGGTAAGCGTAAAGCCAGCGCCGTCTTTACCTTGACTACTCCTGCCAGCATGATTTGAGGTTGAGACACAAATCGATTGTGTCCACAAACTCGATTATGGACACAATAATTCAACCAGTCGCAAGACCCTCAAAACGTGGCAGCTACCGGCGCCACTCCGATGAATTCAAGCGGGCCGTCGTCGCCCAGTCGCTGCTGCCTGACGCATCCGTTTCGCGCATCGCCCGCCAGCACAACCTCAACGCCAATCAGGTATTCGCTTGGCGTAAACTGTTCGGAGAAGGCCAGCAGGAATCTGGCAATAATGTCTGCACACTGCTGCCGGTGACGGTGGTGGCGTCGGTCATGGCACAGCCCGTGGCCGAGCAGGCACCAGCGTGCGGCGGCATCATCGAACTGACCGTTGGCAAAGCGCGGCTGCGGCTGGAAGGCGCCGTTGACACTGCCGTGCTGCACCTGGTGTTGCAGCGGCTGCTGCCATGATCGGCCTGCCGGCCCACACCCGGATCTGGATCGTCGCTGGCATCACCGACATGCGCTGCGGCTTCAACGGCCTGGCGGCCAAGATAGAGACGACGCTGCAGGCCGATCCATTCAACGGCCATGTGTTTGTATTTCGTGGCCGGCGCGGCGACATCATCAAACTGCTGTGGTGGACTGGCGACGGCCTGTGCCTGCTGGCCAAGCGGCTTGAGCGGGGCCGTTTCATCTGGCCGCAGGCCAGCAGCGGCACGGTCACGCTGACGCAGGCCCAACTGTCGATGCTGCTCGAAGGCATCGACTGGCGCCAGCCAGTACGCACCTGGCAACCATCGTCGGGCTTGTAAACGTCGGCGCCCTCGCGTAAACTTGGCCCATGCTCAATTCAGCCGATCTGCCCAACGACATCGATGCCCTCAAGGCATTGCTGCTGGCGGCCGAGCAGACGCTGCGTGAGCGCGACACCGTCATCGCCGCGCACGACGAGCTGGTGTCAGGACTGCGCGCGCAACTGACGACGACCGAGGTCGAGATCGAGCATCTGAAGCTGATGATTGCCAAGCTGCGTCGCATGCAGTTCGGTCGCAAATCCGAGAAGCTGGACCACCAGATCGAACAGCTGGAACTACAACTGGAAGACCTGCAAGCGACCGAGGGTGAGGCCGAGCGTGAGCGGCCGCCGGCAGACAAGGCACCGCGCACCAAGTCGGCGCGCAAACCGCTGCCGGAGCACCTGGCGCGCGACGAGCGCGTGTATCAACCGCAGGCCGAGGCTTGCCCGGCCTGCGGTGGCGGGCTGCGCAAGTTGGGTGAGGACGTCGCCGAGCAACTGGAGTTCGTGCCGGCCAGCTTCCGCGTGATCCGTCATGTACGTCCGAAGCTGGCGTGCAAGTGCTGCGACACCATCGTGCAGGCACCGGCGCCAAGCCGGCCGATCGCGCGCGGCATTGCCGGACCGGGGCTGCTGGCCCATATCCTGGTGGCCAAGTTCGCTGACCATCTGCCGCTATACCGGCAGTCGGTGATCTATGCCCGCGAAGGCGTCGAACTGGAACGTGCGCTGCTGGCGAACTGGGTCGGGGCGGCCAGCGCGCTGCTGCGCCCGCTGGTCGAGGCGATCCGGCGCCATGTGCTCGCTGGCGCCAAGCTGCACGCCGACGACACCCCGATTCCGGTCCTGGCGCCCGGCAATGGCAAGACGAAAACAGCGCGGCTGTGGACCTACGTGCGTGACGATAGCGCGTCGGGCGACACCACGCCAGCAGCGGTCTGGTTCGCCTACACGCCGGACCGCAAGGGTATCCATCCGCAAACCCACCTGGCCAGCTTCAGCGGCGTGCTGCAGGCTGACGCCTATGCCGGCTTCAATGCGCTGTACGTCGACGGCACCATCCAGGAGGCGGCATGCTGGGCGCACGCACGGCGAAAATTCTACGACCTGCACGCGGCCAGGTCATCTGCCATCACGACCGAGGCTCTACGACGCATCGCCGAACTGTATGTGATCGAAGCCGAGATACGCGGCAAGCCGCCGCACGAACGACAACTGGCGCGCCAGCAACGATCACGACCATTGCTCGACGAGCTTAATGGCTGGCTACGCGCCACGCTTGAAAAGCTGTCGCGCAAGTCGGACACGGCGGCGGCAATCCAGTACGCGCTGAACCTATGGCCGGCGTTACTGCGTTACTGCGACGACGGCATCATTGAGATCGACAACTCGGCCGCCGAGCGGGCGTTGCGCGGTGTCGCCATCGGCCGCCGCAATTACCTGTTCGCAGGTGCCGACAGCGGCGGCGAGCGTGCTGCCGCGATCTACTCGCTGATCGGCACGGCCAAGCTCAACGGTGTTGACCCCGAGGCCTGGCTGCGCCATGTGCTGACCAACATCGCCGATCATCCGGTCAATCAGGTCGACGACTTCCTGCCTTGGAACTGCGCCGCGCAGCTCCCTTCGGCTTAAACAACACGCCGCTTCCCAGCGGTGTGATGCCATCATCTAGCAAATCAACGCCAGGCTCAAGACGGCGCAGGCTTTACGCTTACCGTGATGCCTTCGTCCGGGTCTTTCTCGTCCTCGCGTTCAGCCTCGACCGCTTCCGTTTTCGTTTCAAACTCCACGCGCGTGGTAAAGCCGTTGCCGCCCAGGCTGTGCGTGACCTTGACCGATAGCCATTCGGTGGCGTCGATCTCGGGCTTGAAGCCTTGCACGGTCACTGGTGATTGCGGGAACACGGCCGGGTTGCCCAGGGCCAGGCTCATTTCAAAGGTGGCCAGTCCGCGCAGGATGCGCTGCCATTCGGCCACGGCCGCCGCGCGCGCGTCGGTTTCGTTGGCGAAGGTGGTGCGCAGGCGCTTGCTGTTGCCGGGCACGCCGGCCACGACGCTGCGGCGGCGCGCGTAGCGCTCGTCGTGCCAGAAGGCGCGCACGCCCGTATAGGCGTCGCTCTCGGCGCTGTGATAGCGGTGGCCGTCGCCCAGGGCGCGCGTGATGGGAATGACGGGCAGCGCCTTGCCGCTGGCGGTGCGGCTCTGGTTGATGGGGATGAAGAGCAGGGTGTCATTCTTGACGGTGGCCACCGCGTCGTATTTCCTGCCCAGCCGGCGCAGGAAGGCCGCATCGCTTTCGTGCGTCTGGTCGATGTGCTCGACGGCGGTGTCGCGCAGGCGCGCCGACACGCCCGACGCCAGCTCATTGCGGAAGGCAATCGCCTCGATGATGGCGCCCAGGGTGGTCTTGTGAAAGCTGTGTTCCTGCTGCTGTTTAAACGTGTCGATCAGGTTGGCCGACCTGGCGCGCAGGGTGATGGTGTCAGGCGCGCCGCTGTGCTCCACCTCGTCGACGGTGAACTTGCCCATGTCCACCAGACCGGACGCTTGCCAGCCCAGCGCCAGGGCGATCTGCGCGCCGCGCGGCGGCATGGCCAGCTTGCCGTCGCTGTCATCCAGGGAGATATCGAGCTGGTCGCTCTCGTCGCCACGGCACAGGGTCAAGGTGAGATTGATGAGCCGCGGCGAGACGATGGCCGTCAAATCCTTGTCCTCGATGCTGACCTTGAAGGCGGGGATATGCTCGCTCATTTGAACTTGTTCGCCGCGCTGCCGATGGCGTCGCTGATGCTGCCGCCGATCTTGTCTTTCATCTCGCTGACCACGCCGCCATATTTCGAGGTGATGCCGCCGACCACATTGCCCACCACGCTTCCCACGGCATTCTTGGCCGCGCCGGCAATGCTGCTGGTCATGCCGTCGATGCTGAGCATGTTTTTCAGGTCGCCGATGTCGCCCAGGCCGACCATGGCCAGCACGCCGTCGTCGTCGCGCTTGAGCGCAATCGAGAACTCGACACGGCGCGCGCCACCGCTGCCGTCCAGGATGGTGCGGCCTTCCGTCATGCTCGTGATGCGGTAGGAGCCGAGAATGCGGCCCGTGCCCTGGATCAGTATCCACGATTTGCCCGTGTCGGCCATCATGCGCAGCGCATCGAGCGAGTACAGGGAGCCGGTCAGTTCCGGCGCCACCCAGCCCGACAGGGTTATGGTGTCGTCGCCTGGCCCCACGTACTGGTGCGCGTCGCGCAGGCCCACGCGGGCCGTGCTGGCGTGTTTCCATTCCGTTTGCCGCTGCAGCTCGTGATAGGCCAAGGTCGGCAGGCTGAACACGAACATTCCTAAAATCATCATCATGGCGTGCTTCTTTCTTTAATCGTGGTCGCGCAGGGACGAGCGGATGCGCGCCGCCTTTTCGCGGTCGCGTTGTTCCATGGCCGCATACACGGCGCGGGCGATGGCCTGGGGATCGGAACCGGCTTGCGCCTGGATGGTGATTTCGATCTTGTCGCCCTGGATGCTCAATCCGGCGCCGAACCCGCCTTGGGCCAGCGGTGCTCGCGTGTCGAAGGCGCTGGCGGGCAAGGCGGTGGCCGTGCCGATGGCGATGCCGGCGCCCAGTTGCGTCAGGCGCTGCGCCAGGCCCGATACCTTGGCAATCGGCGCGCCCTCGCTGCGGTCCAGGCCCACGGCCAGGCCTTGCATGGTGTAGTCGCCAAGCTGGGCAAATACGCGGCTTGGGCTGTGGATGCCCAGCTTTTCCTTGAACCAGGCAATGGTGCTGGAACCGGCATTGCTGATGGCGTCCTTGACGGCGCCCATGGACCCCGTGATACCGTTGACCAGGCCGCGCAGGATGTTGGCGCCGAACTCGGTGAACTGGGCCGGCAGCTGGATGCCGAACCAGCTCATGACGCCCGCGAACGCCTGGTAAAACACGCCGATGGGCGACCAGTTGATAATCAGGGCGCTGATGCTGCCCATGCCGCCGGCACAGACCGTGCGCAGGCGCGACCAGATATCGGCAAAGAAGGCGGAAATGGGCGCCCAGGATGCGGTGATGCACTGCAGGATGCTGGCGCCGAAGTCGGTGAACTTGGCCGGCAGAGCAATGCCGAACCAGCCCAGCACGCCCGCGAAGGCGCGATAGAACAGGCCCAGCGGTGACCAGTTGGCGATCAGGCTGCTGACGCCGCCGATGCCGCCGGCAAAAGCGGTCTTGACGTGCGACCAGATGCCGGTAAAGAAACCCTTGATCGGCTCCCAGTATTTGTAGATCAGGTAAGCGGCGCCGGCGATGGCCGTCACGGCCAGGCCAATCGGATTGAGCATGAAGGCACGGCCCAGCCACAGCACGGCCCGGCCCGCCCACATGAAGGCGCCGCCCAGGCCGCGTAAGATCGGCGTGAGCACGCCGCCCGTCACGCCCATCTTGGCGAACATGACGTGCAGCATGGCATACGGGCCGATCAGTGCGGCAATGCCCAGCATCAGCGGGCCGAGCACCAACAGCAGGCCGGCCAGCACGGCAAAGGCGGTAATCATGACCTTGGCCACGGTCGGGTTGCGTTCCATGAAGCCATTCAGGCGCGTGACGGCGGCAATCGCCATTTCCAGCCCCTGCGCATACAGTGGCAGGATTTTCTCGCCCATGGTGAGCTTGAGGTTGGCTAATTTGGATTGCGCTTCCAGTTCCTTGCCGGCGGCCGAGTCGCGGCCCAGTTTTTCCAGCTTGCCGATATCGGCGGCGCCACGGTTGAGCTTTTCGTTCTTGTGGATTTGGCCGCGCTGCAGATACATCTGCGAATACAGGTTCGACGCGGTGCGGTTCGAAAAGATGCTGCCGATGGCGTCGAGCACCTGGTTTTTGTCTTTGATGCCTTTCTTGGCCAGTTGCGGCAACAGCACCTTTTCCATCCATTCGAACTGGTTTTCGCGGAATAGATCGGAACCCAGCAGCGCGCCAGGATTGAGGAAGGACAGTTGTCCCGCTTTATCATGCGTGACCTTGCTCTTGTCACCGATCAAGCCAAATTCTTCCAGTTTCTTGGCCGAGCGTTTGGTGGTGCGGCCTTGGTACAAGTTTTGGTAGGCGCTCATCAGGGACGTGCCGACGCGGTTGCCGCTCATTTCCTGCACCAGCGGTTCCATCTGGTAGTAAAAGGCGTCATCTTTCAAGCCCTTGGCCGCGATGCCGCCCGTCTTGATCATGTTCAGCCATTCATTCGGGCCGACGCGCCCGCCCGTGGCGGTGATGACCTGCTGGACGATGTTGGCCTGGGCTTCGAACTTTTCCTTGCTCTCCAGGCCGCCGCGCAGCTCGATGACCTTGAGCATGTCCATGAACTTGCGTTCGTTGTCGGCGCCTTCGGCCTCGCCAAAGAAGGCGTGATTAGCAAACTTCATCTTGGCTAGGGTAGGGGCGACCATTTCCGCGTGGTGCACATCGGCAAAGGCGCTCATGCCGTCGCGCATGAGCTGCAGGTTGTCGAGCTGGCTGGTGCCGTAGGTCTGCATGTTGCGCGCGAAGGCGACGGCCTCGGCTGACACCTTGTCGCCCAGGCCCAGCGCGTTGACCCTGCCTACTTCCGTTTGATAGTGCTTGGCCTCGTTCAGGCCCTTGACGACAGGCGCGCCCAGCACGGCGCCCGTGGCGGTGGCGCCAGCGCCGGCCATGGCCAGGTTGCCCGCCTTGTTGCGCAGCTTGTCGGCATGCTGGGTGGCGTTGGTTACGCGCTGCTGCTTGGCGTTTGAGGCGGCCAGGCGCTTTTGTTGCGACGCCAGCTCAACGTTGGTCAACTGGATACTGTTTTTAAGCCACTCCTGGGCCTTGCCCAGTTGGCGCGTGTCGATGCCGGCCTCCTTGAGGCTGGCGCGCAGGACGCGGAATTGCTGGCTTTGTTCTCGGCCTTTCAGCGTCAAAGCCTGGGTGACCTTCGTCGCCGCCTTCAAATCACGCGTCATGGCGCGTGTAGGAGACTCGGTCTGCTTTATGCTTGCGGCCAGCTCTTTTACTTTTTTTTGAGCTTCTTTCAGCTCAACCCCCGTTGTTCGAATACCGCTATGTAGTTCGCGGAATTTCCCAAGGTTTCTCTGCTGCGCGTTCAGGTCGCGCAAGCGGTCGCTGGTCGCCCTCAAAGCCTTAGCCGTATCGCTGGAGCCGCCCATGATCTTTTTCAGCGGGCCGGTAATTTTGTCCAGTGCCGCAAATACCACCTGTAACTTCAAATCCCGACCGGCCATCTATTCCGCTCCGCTTCGCTGCCGGGCGCGCTCGCGCCAGGCCATCAGTTCATCAATCGTAAAACCGTCCATCGCCGCCGGCGTCCAGTGAAAGACGCCGGCAATGTCCGCCATGGCGTCTTCTACTTCGCCGGGGATACCGAAAGGCGATCGGCTTTGCTCGCCAAAAAACCGGCGACCTCGGCACCCACGGCCAACAGGTCGGCCGGGTCCATGTTGGCGATGTCGTGCGCGGTCAGGGTCGGCTCGGTAATGCGCGGCAGCACGATCTGCAGGGCCGACACGTTCAGGTTGGCCAGCTCGATCAGGGAAATGCCGCGCAGGGCGCCCGCCTTGGGTTTGCGCACGGTCAGCGCGGTGATGAAGCTGTCGCCGCGCTTGATTGGTTCGTCCAGCTCGATGACGGCTTGGTTTTGGGTATCGTTGTTCATGCTGTGTTCCTTGTGGTGGGGTAGTGAGTAAAAAGGGGATTACAGGCCGATGGCCTTGCGAATGGCGGCATTGGTGTCGCCGCCGCCGAAGTTTTCGGTGCCGCTCATGAAGTCCAGTTCGATGACCGTGGCGCCGTCGATCATCAGCTTGTAGTAGCTGCAGGCCATGGTGTATTTGTGGGTGGTGTCGTCGCCCATCTTGGCCGCGCCCATATCGATTTCCTTGTAGCGGCCGCGCACGACGACCTCGACGGCGGCGACCGTGCCCTCATCGTCTTCCTGGTAGGCGCCGGCAAAGCGCAGTTGCACGGCGCCGTGCGCATGCGCGCCGTACTGTTTCAGGGCTTCGGCGATCAGGCCGCCAGCGCTCCATTCCAGCGACAGCGCCTCGTTGCCGAAGTCGACGGACACGGGGCCGCTCATGCCGCCGGCTCGGTACTCTTCCATCTTGCGGCTCAGTTTCGGCAAGGTGACTTCGGGCACCATGCCCATGAAGGAGACGCCGTTCTGGAACAAGTTAAAATTTTTCAGTTTGCGGGGCAGGCCCATAATTTCTCCAATGCTTCAATGCGCCCGCGCTGGGGCGGGCAGGGTGGTGATGGGTATTACGCGGCGATGCGCGAGGCGAAGTCGGCCAGGTAGCGGTCGGTAATGCGCTGTTGGAATTTCAGGTTTTCCAGCGGCGGCACGGGCGTGTAGTCGTAATCGATGGCCAGCTTGCCGTCTTTCAGCGCCGTCTTGTCGTTGTATTGCTCGTCATACCAAGCGTGGCCGTCGATGATGTAGCCCTGCAGTTTCAAGTCGCGGAACTTGGCGTTGATGCTTTCCAGCAGGTCACGCACCAGGGACGGGTGCAGGGGCAGGTCGACAAAGGCGAAATGCGCCTCTGCGATGGTGTCGGCCAGCACCTGGGCCGTGCGCGTATAGCTTTCGAAATAGAAGAAGCCGCCCGGCGCTTCGCAGGTGCGCGAACCCCAGAAGCGGTAACCGCCCATGTTGATCAGGGTGGTTACTTCCTTGGCGTTGAGCACGCCCGCGTCGGTGGCGGGGTCTTGCAGGTCGAAAAACACGTCCTTGGTGATGCCGGTCGGACCGTTGACGACCACGTTGGACAGGGTCTTGTGCCAGCCCGTTTCCTCGTCAATCTTGGCGCGCAGGCCCATGGCGTAGGCGACAGCGGAAATGCTGGCTTCTTCATCAAGGGCTGTATCCCAGTTCACAAAATCCGGCCAGATCATCATTGCCTCGCGCTGGCCGAACTGGCCACGATAGGCGGTGGCCGCCGTGACGGTGGCGCAGCCGTAGGCCGACGCATACACGAAGCCGCGCAGGCGCTGCGCCACGCTGGCCAGGGCGTTGGTGACGGCCTGGGTATCGAGGCCCGGCGCGCCCAGGATGCGCGGTTTCACGCCCAGTTTGCTTTGCGCAGCCAGCAGCGCCTGGGCGCCCAGGTACTTGCCGTCCGGGGAAACGCCGCCCACGGCGTTGCTGGTGGTTTCCGCTTCCGTCTCGCCTTGGGCCACGCGCACCACGATGGTCAAGGGCTTGGTCTGCGCGGCAATGGCCTGCAGGCTGCGGTACAGGGTGCCCGTCTTGCCAGCCTTGCCCATGGCGGCCAGCACGTTAGTGACGAGCACGGGCGTGTCGAGCGGGAAGGCCGCCGGGTCGGCGTCGTCGGCCGTGGCGATCAGGCCCAGCACGGCCGTGGAGACGGTGCGGATGGGGCGCGAACCCTCGTTGATTTCAATGACGCGCACGCCATGGTGGTAGTCAGTTGCCATGTGGTTCTCCTTGGTAAATGTGAAAATGTCGGTTGGCGCTTCGGCGCAAGGGCGTTAGCTGCCTGGCACCGCTATAACTGGATGCCTAAAAAGGCCACCTGCATTTGCTCCGGCGCCGCAGCGACAATCACCTGATAGGCTGCGCTGACAGCATTGCGCAGCTGGTCGATGTCGGTTGCCGCAACGACCGCAGGGGCTTCGGTAATGTCCCGCAACGCCCGGCGGGCCGTGTGGATGGCCATCACCATGTCGTTGTCACCCTCGTTCAAGGCGTCATAGCCGAGTCCACACAGGCGATTGAGCAATTGCTCTCGCAAGATCCGCGTGGCATTCAAATGCGCCAGGGCTTTGCCCTGAAAGAGGGTGCCGTCCTGGTCGGGACGAACGGCCCACATGGCTGTCTCACGATCCCAGGACTCGTTTTCCTCGGGCGGGCGGCTGCAATCGACCATGCCGGCGGCCAGCGCCTTGTCAATGAATGCCAAGGCTTCGCGCTCAAAAGCACAGACGGCGGATGTGACGGGATCAATCAGATAGCGCATTGTGTTCATCAGTATGTCTCCCGCCAGAATTGAAGTGTCGGAACGGTTAATTGCACGTTGTAGTTCCATTGATAGGTTTCACCTGGCAGAACGATGACGCTTGCCTTGGTGCCGTAGCCGCCGTTTGAATTGGAGATATCGCCGTCGGCATGGACTTCCCCGCCGCTGTCCCTGACGAGCACCATTGCGTGGAACTGACTGTTCGTAAGGTGAATGAAGCCGGCATTGATATGCATCACGCGGCCGGTGCTATTGGTGTAGTTCACGTTGGGTAGGCGACTGGCCGGGGCGACGTTATGGCGCCGCAGATCGCCTGGCGCCTTGCCGGCCAGCGCTTCTTGCAGGCCGGTGATGCGGCTGATGGCCAGTTGCGGAATGCGTGCGGTGGAGAGCATGCCGCTGATGACATCAGCCGCGTCGTGCTGGTGCCCAATTTTCGCGGCGTATTGTTCTACATAGCCCCGCGTCGCCAGCACGATGCTGGGATCAATCTTCAGCTCGATGGCGGCCGTGCTGGCGACGATCAGCACCACACGTACCACTTGCGTGCGCGCGCTGCCTTCGGCCATGACGGGCTTGTAGCTTGGCGGGCAGTTGGCCACCGCGCACAGATCGCCCGCCTCGTCGTAAAGACCGATTTCGCGTATCCACCAGCCGCCCACCTCTTCGGGCAGCACCTGTTCGGCGATGATCTGGCTGGGGTTGGCCGGGTCGATAGCCAACTGGTTCAGGTCGGCCCGGCGCACTTCGCGCACCAGCACCTTTTGCATGCGGTCGGGGATCGGCAAGGCGCCGTTGCCGTCACCCACGCCCATTTTTTTCAGTTTCAGGGTTTGGCCCAGGGCGATGGCATTCGCCAGCTTGGCCTCGCCCACTTGCGTCAGAACGGCAAAATATGTGCTCATGGATAGATGGTCATGGTGTCGATGGTATGGGATGCGCCGCTTTGTAACAGCGTGCCGCGCACTTCGATTTCTTCGGCGATCCACGGATAAACCGTCATCGCATCGCCGTGGTAGGTGGCCAGGCCGATCTGTGCCTGGCCCCGGCTTTCCAGATACAGCGCCAAGCCCGTCAAATGCCGGCTGACGGGCTTGGCGTCGGCGATCAGGCGTTCCATTTCCTGAAACATCGCGTCCGTGATGCCCGTGTCGAGCACGCCCACGTCGAGGCGGAAGGTGCCCGGCACGCCGGGCGGCGTGGTCTGCCACCATTCGGTGATACGGATCAGGTAGCCCAGGGACTCCACTACGCGGCGCACGGCGGCAATGGTGCCCTTGTGCTTGTGGATGAAGTAGGACGCCTTGATCGTGCCGCGCTTGATCGACTCGGGCCAGGCGTCATCCCAGCGGTCGACGGAACAGGCCCAGGCCAGGAAGGGCAGCAAGTTGACCGGGCAGCGGTCGGCATTCCACAGGTCGCGCAGCGGCACGGGCACGTTGACCAGCTCGGCGCAGGCCACGGCAATGGCGCGCTCCAGCTCCGTGGTGTTGGGCGGCAGGGTCGGCACGATGCTATTCATCGAGCACCACCACGTTCAAGTTGATGCCGGTGCAGCGCGCGGCCTGGGTGGCGTCCAGTTCGATATCTGCGGCCGGGCTGGCCAGCACCACCTTGCGCACGCCCTCGACGTGGACGGCGGCGCTGCAGGCGGAACGATAGATGCTGTGGCCCAGCGGGCGGCGCGGCTGCGACACGCGCGCGGCGTTGGCGCGCGCGGCGTCCAGCAGAATCGGCACTTCCGGGCCGACGCCGATAAACAGGGTGGCTTCGATCTGGTAATCGATGACCTGGGCGGCCTGTACCGTGAGGCGGTCGCCCAGGGGACGCACCTCCTCGGCGTTGAGCGCGCGCGCCACGGTGCCCAGCAGCGCGGCATCGGCAATGCCGGTGGCGTTATTGGCCAGCACCGTGACGGTGACGTGCGCCGGCGCCGGGCTGGTGGCGCTCGCGTCCTTGACCTGGCCGTCCGCACTGCGCGCATGGAATTCATACGACGCCTTCGGGCCGGCCACGGACAGGCCGTCCGGCGCTTCCTGGATGCGCAGGCGGTAGGCGTCGTTGTCTTCCATGACGGCGGCCACGGGCGGCAGGGCGTTGGGATTGGCAGGCGTGATGACCAGGCGCGCCACGTTGACGTTGGCGCCCAGCTGATCGAGGTCGCCATCGAGGGCAAACGCCAGCATGACGGCCTTGCCCGCTTCGTTGACACGGTTGCGCAAGATGGTTTCCTGATACGCGTTTTCTTCCAGCAGCTTGGTGGCCGGCTCCGATTCCAGCTCCAACAGGGCCGTGACGGCTTCGCGCTCGGCTTCCGGCAGCAGGCTGACCAGGTGGGCTTTGCGCGTGGCGAGGATGGCTTCGAAGTCCAGCGCTTCCACCACGCTGGGCGCCGGCAATTGGGTCAGGTCGATAGGCGTGCTCATACGACGCCCCTTTGCTTGACGGGTACGGCCAGGGTGATGCCCTGGCCATTCGCCGTGCCGTCCAGCAGCAGCGCGATGGCGCCGTCCGTGTCGCGCGTGAGCTGCACGCTGGCCAGTTGCAGGCGTGGCTCCCAGCGGCGCAGGGCAAAGGCGGTGGCCGCGTAGATGCGCAACTGCGTGGCGCTGTTCAAGGGCTGGTCGATCAGCTCGGGCACTTCGGAACCATAGCGACGGCGCCGGATGCGCGAACCCATGGGCGTGGTGAGAATGTCGGTCACGGACTGGCGCAGGTGGTCCAGGCCCGTCAGGCTGCGCCCGGTGGCGCTGTGCATGCCCATCATGCTTGCGGCCCGCCCGACTGGTCGCCGCCGGCCCGGACGCCGCCGTGCGCATGCTTGGCCAGGCTGATGGCGCCGGCCAGCACGTCCTCGCTGGCTTTGACAGTTCCTTGCACCGCCATGGCCACGCCGCCAGCGGCGCCGGCCTTGGCGTTCACGCCGCCATTCAGCGCGGTGGCACCGTTGACGATCAGGTTTTTCATGACGGTCAGGTCGCCCATGCAAATGGTGCTGGGCGCGTTCGATGTGACCTTGTTGGCCGTGATGGTGGCGGTGCCGCCGGGTAGCACTGCCGTCAGGGCGTGGGCCGCGTGGTCGTACTGCACTACGGCGCCGTCGGGGTAGTGGGTGGTGTGGATGCTGTCGCTGGACTCGGGCGCGTCAAATTCCTGCGAGTACAGGGCCGGCACGATGATGCCGCGTGTCAGGTCGCCGCCAGGGGAAAAGACGATGACCTGTTCGCCGACAGTCGGCGCTGACCAGGTGCGCGTGCTGCCAGCGCGCGGCGTGGCCCATTTCAGCCATTCGGTGGTGAGTGTCGGCCCGAGCCGCACGCGCGCCTTGGCCCCTTTGACCTCGGCAATGGTGCCCAGGCGGATCAGGTTTTGCAGCAAGCGGAGGAGGTCGGACTGGTCGGCGTTCATGCAATGCATGTTGCCGAAGTCCGCGTGCGGATGCACGCGGGGGCGGGTTGATAAGTGGCTTAGCGACTATGGTGCGAGTGTCGCTTTATCAATTCTGCATGTTGTCAGGTGAAGTTCTGCTTAATAAATCGTATCGGTTTTCATAAATCTGGCAATCTCGTACGGGACATTGCAATTGCCTCAGGCGAAAAACTTTGCGGATGGCGGAGAACAACCGCTTCAAAAGCGAAGTCCATCAGATCCATTTCCGCCAGTATGGTAAACCCCATTGAAACCTCTCGTTTGGTTACGATACGCTCAACGGCAGGGATAATTCCATGACGCTTGATCATCTGCCAAGTTCGTGATGCTGGCTGACGTTTACCTTTTCGGGCGGAGAGGCCTTCTTCGTAAGCGTATACCGCCAGAAGGCATTCACGTTCTACGTCGCTGGTAGCTCCGTGCGCATCGGCTCGAATTTGGATAGCGCGCTTGCGAGCTTGATCAGCCAAGTGTGGAGCGCCTCGGGCCCGTGCATTTACACCAAATGAATCGCAATCTTCCACCGTGACAAATTTGGCTATTTTCGGGTCCATGACGGAACCTCGCTTTAGTTAGGTTATGGGGTGTTCAAGAGAGTAATCGTAGGACTTTTCATATGGCTTGAGTCATTCTACGCCGTTTTTTGTAACCTTTTACCTCTGCTGGGCTGCGGCTTTTGGCCTGAAAGACCACAGTTCCTCGAAACCAACCTTGGATGAAGAATAAATCAGCTCATCTCAGAACTTTTCCAAGTGACGCAGCAAGGATTCGCGGATTAACGTCCGATCCGTTTCACTTAACCCCAATAGCGGTCGGGCGGGGTAGCTGTATTTCGGTCCCTTCTTGGTGACGTTGTCTGTCAGACCCTCATGATGCACCCGTGCGACGTGCATCACTTTGCCCACGAAGCCGATAGTCAACTGGCCAGGATCGGCGTGCACCTTGAGGTATTTCGCGGTGCGTATCTTGTTGAACATGGCCGCCTTTTGCCGCTTGATCCGTCCATTCTTCCCTTTGAGTTCCTTGCGCCGCTTACGCGCCGGGTAGGCAGTGCCATCCGGCCCCTGCTGCGCCTTGATGCGCTGCGCCTGGCTGCGGCGCAGGTCGATGGCCACCTTGTGATTGATGGCGCGGCGCTGGGCTGGCTGCAGCTTGACCAGCAGGGCGCCGGCCCAGGCTTCCAGTGCGTGCAGATCGTCGCTCATGGCGTTGCCTCGGGCGTGCGCCATTCGGCCAGAAGGGTTTCACCGTCATACAGTTTCCAGAACTCGTCCGCGTAGGCCGGCATATGCTGTATCTCGGCCAGATGCTTGATGTCCAGGCGGCCCGCCTCGCCTGCCTTGACTGCCACGCGCTCGGTCAGGTCCAGCTTGATGGAAATGTCGACCGTTTCGTGGTTGTTAAAATCCACCTCGAAGGCGATACCGTGCTTGCGGGTTTCCTCGTTGGCCATCAGGTCGAGCTGGTGGACTTTGAGCCAGGCGATCAGGGCCACCATGATGGCGTCGGCGTCGCCCGCGTAGTCGGTGACGATCAGGTTGAGCTTGAAGCGGTATTCGAAGGAGAGCGAGGCGGTGGCACTGGCCACCACATTGCCCTCATCGGCGAAGACCAGCAGGCGGTCGGGGTCGCGCTGCAGGTCGGGGATGGCGGCGGCCAAGTGCTGGCGCAGGCTATTCGGTTTGTACATGGTAGGTGTCTCGTACTAGGTTGTAGGCGTCGATGCAGGCGTTCAGCTGGCGGGTGGCGTCGTCGCCGTCGCCGGCAATGGCGTCAAGAGCTGCCGCAGTCGCTGGGTCAAGTTCGGCGCGCGCTTCACGCCGATGGCCTGCGGCAGCGGTGGTATCTGCGCTTGCGGTGCACTGGCCGCTGGCAACGGGGATTGACAGGCGCACAGCGCCGCTGCGCACATCAAGGCTGAAACGGTTGCGCTCGGTTTTCGCATGGGTTTGCTCCTGGGTGAGGTGGTCGGCGCGCAGCGCCAGGGCGGCGCCGGCGGCGCGCTCCAAGGTGAGCACGCGGGCGGTGGCCTGGGCCAGTTCGGTGGCGGCGGTGGCTGTTTGGATAGCGGCCGCCCGCTGCAGTTCGGCGATGCTGGCATCCTTGCGCCAGCCCTGCGTCGTCCAGCCCGCGATGGCGCCGCACAGCAGGCAGGCAGCCAGCGGGCGCCAGGTGGTTGCCGTCACATGACCACCCGTTCCTTGATCCAGCCGAACAGAAAACGGCGCTGGCTCTTGTTGGACTCGGTGATGTCCAGGTAGCGCGCCGCCTGCAGGCCGTTCAAGGCGCGCAGCAGCACGGCGGCGCCGTCCTGGCCGCGCCATGTCAGGAAGGCGGCCAGTGCCCCTAGCGACTGCGCGCCCAGGCGACCGTCGACGAACAGGGCGGGATAGCGGGCGCCCGTGTCGTTGAAACCGTTCAGCCAGCGCTGCAGGAACTCGGCCGCGCGGTGCGGCCCCATGTTCACGCCCGTGTCGATGACCTCGGCGCCAATGCCGGCATGAATGGCCAGCACCTGGTCGAACTTCGGTTCCGTGATGTAGCGCGCCGTGTAGATGGCGCGCGCCACAGCCACGGGCAGGTCGCGCATCGGGCCTTGATAGCCGTTGGCGCGCGCCACGGCCACGGTGATGCCGAAGTTGGTTTCGCCGCCCTTGTCTTGCGGGTCGTTCACATAGCCGCCTTCGGCGCGCAAGATGGCGTCGATCACGCGCGCGATCAAAGGGTTGTTGGTGGTGGCCATCAGTGTTCCTTCGCGTCTTTGACCAGCTCGGCGATGTCCTTGTCGCTGCGGCGCTGGAACCACAGGGCCACGGCGCGCGATACCCACCAGCCCGGCGCGCCCACGATCAAGTCGATGGCCGAGGCGTTGACCATGGCGCCGATGGTCGGGAGCTGGGCGCACAGCAGCTGGTACACCGTGCCGCCCAGCAGACACGAGAAGACGCCCGCGCAAGCCAGGCGGGCGACGAATTCGCCCTTGTTGAAGGTGCCGTCGCTGTTCAACGGCGGCAGGACGATGTACAGCATGGCGGCGCCGACCATGCCCAGCGCCGCCTTGAAGCCGTACAGTTTGACCAGGGTGGCGAAACCACCAAACGATTCTGCGGACATTGCTTGATTCTCCGGGGTGAGGATAGATAGATTTTTCATGATGGATAAAAGGGTGAATGCCAGGATCAGTCCCATAGCTGCACAAGATCGGCGGCGGCCACCTGGCCCGTGCTGGGCGCCGGCTCGGACAGGGTAACGACCAGGCCGGCCGGCAGCACGGCGCCGTGGCGCGCCAGCGCGGGATTCATTTCCAGGGTTTGCTCGACGTATCCCGCGCCGTCGCCCAGGTAGCGCCACACCAGGGCGTCCACCGTGTCGTGCTGCTGCGTGCGCACCTGCATCAGATGAGTTCCACGGTGAGGTGCGTGCGGCCGACGATATCGGCAATCGCCCATTGCGCATTGCGCCGCTGCGCGCCGGGCGCCTCGTCCAGCCACTCCATGCTTTTCTTGTCGCTCACGGACGTGGCCGTGCTGTCGTAGTCGCGGTAACGCTCGATCAGATCGGCTTTCGCCGTGCTGTAGACGGCACGCCGGTACTGCGCCAGCAGGCGGGACTCGCGGTTGATCTTGGTTGCGGGAAGGTCCCCCAATGCAAGGAATCCGGCAGCGGCCTGCTTGCCCTGCCAGTCGGCCAGTTCGCGGTTGACCTGCAGGATGGCATCGACCACGGCTTGCACCAGGCGCGCGTCGGTGACGGTTCCATCCAGGCGCATGGCGTCGCGCATATCGGTGAGCAGGATGTCGGGAAACCAGCCGTCGTTCTCGATGACGCCAGGGACAGACGCTGGCGGCGCCGGCGTGCTGCCGGGATGGATGGACGGGGGCAGGGCCATGAAGGACATACGGGACGCTTTCAATAATAGGGCGGTGGACGGGGTTCATCAGGTCAACATCGTTGCCAATGCGTTGGCCAGAATCCCCCCGTGCCGCCGTGCTGCGGGGGATGCTCTTTACGTGGAACCGGCCGCGCGCTTGAGGCGCCTTTCCAGCCGTTCCATATCTTTCTTGACGCCGCATGACTCGGACAGGGCGCGGGCACGTTTCAACTGGCCCATGGCCGTTTCCGCCTGTGCTACCAGTTCCGGGGCGATGTCCGTGTCGTCCGCCTGATCGAGCACAGCGATCATGGCCAGGCCGATGGCCTTGTGCAGCTTGGCGCGGGCCTGATCGGGCGCATCGCTGGCGGCCGTCAGTTGTTCCACCTGGCCCAGCACCTGCGCCGCGTGCTGCGGATCGGCGGCGAGCTTGCCGTGCAGGAAGCCCTCGGCAAACTCGTCCAGCATCAGGGTGGCGATGTCGCGGCTGTAGGTGTCGGGCAAGGTGAACTTGTGTGCCAGCGCGTATTCAGCCATGACCAGGGCGCGCGCGTATTCGCCCGTGTCGATGTGCCACACCAGCAGGGTGGCGAACACGTCATCCTGGGCGCCCTTGCCGCCGGCCAGCACGCCGTCGATCCATTGCGCGTAATCCGGCAGCAAGGTGGCCTTGACCTCGATCTTGCGTTCGACGGACTGGATAGCCTTCAGTCGGCGCCGGTCGTCGGACAGCTTGTAGAGCATCAGCTCGTAGGCCGTGCCGGTGGTGACGCCCTGCGGCGGTGCGGCGCCGGCCGTGCGCTCGGCCAGCATGCGCGCGCGGTGGCGCAGGGCGGGGGACTGGTTGGCCATTATTTGTCTTTCAGCTCGATGTTTTCCACCAGCGCGGCCAGGCCCAGGTCTTCAATCACGTAGGCGTCGTTGGACGACTCGTAATTCTCGATGCGGTCGCGCTTGGGCACGTCCTCTACGCGGCGGCGGCGCGCGCCTTCCTGGAAGTAGATCGACAGATTGTCGAAACGGGTAATCAGGATGGCGTTATCGGGGAAGAAGGGCACGCGCGCCGCTGGCAAGCCGCCGATGCGCTTCTGGCTGATGATGATGTCGGCCGCCAGGGTTTCCGTGGGCGCCTGCTTGGTGTTGACCAACGGGAAATACTTGTCGTTCAACAGCTTGCGCCCGACGATGGCCACCAGATTGGTGTCTTCCTGATACCACGGGTCCAGCAGGTTGACGGCATCGGTGACGGCCGCGTCGAGGTTGGCATAGTCGGCGCCGTCCACGTCGCCGATGATGACCTTGCCCGGCATGCCGTTGGCGACCAGGCCCAGCACGCGCTCGGGCGCCAGCTCGCGCAGGTGCTGCAGCCAGCCTTTATTGACGTCCTGCAACAGCGGGTTGGCGTCCAGATCGGTGTCGGCCATGGCTTTCACGCCGTTGAAACCGATGACGATGCGGTCCAGCGCCTGGCGCGTCAGGATGGCATTGGCCACGCGCGATTGGAAGTCAGGGAACTTGGCCCAGGCGTCGAGCTTGGCATAGTTCAAATGCGTGTCGAAGTTGGTCTGTTCGCAGCGGTACTTGGTGCCGTCCAGGGTGGACAGGTCGCGCGTCTTGCGCTCCTTGTCCTTGGTGTTGGTGCGGCCGGCAATCGGGCCGGACACGCCCAGGCCCAGCTTTTCGCCTTCCTGCTCGCCCACGCCGATGATGTTCACCTTCGACAGGAACTCGCTCGATTCCTGCATCTTGTTTTCCAGCTTTTGCTGCACGCTGGGCGTGACGCTGAAGGTCTTGGCCACGTTGTCCGTGTCGTTCAGTTGGCCCAGGCGGGTTTCGTATTGGCCAAAGACCTGGCGCGTTTGCTTTTTCATAAATCAGTGCTCCGTTGTTGAATGTGGTAGGTGGATGGCGCGGGCGTTTAAAACTCGGTCTGCACGGCGCCGTCGTTGCCGGTGGCGGCCGGGCGGCGCGGACCGTTGCCAGGGGCTTCGTCCATCTGCGCCTTGAAGGTGGCCAGCTCGTCCTGCGTCGCTTTCTGCGCTTTTTCCGCGGCATCGAGCCGCTTGAGGGTGTCGGCGTAGTTGTCGTTGACGGTGACGACGTGGCCAGCCAGCGCCTCGACGGCCTCGCTGATGTCGGCGAACTGCGCCGCGTCGGTGCCGGATTTATTGGAAAAGCGCGACAGCAGGTTTTTCACGGCGTCGGCCAGCTTGGTGCCCTGCGGCTCCTCAAATTCCAGCGTCACCTCGATGGCGGAGGTGAACAGGTTGTCGGTTTGCTGCTTGCGGCCGGCGGAGAATTTCAGCGCCTCGGTGCCCAGGCTGGCCGGGCTGTCGGTGACGCCCAGGCCGACCAGGTAGGGCTGCGACGAGTCGGCAAAGTCGGGCTGAATTTCCAGGCTGGTGTACAGCTTCTGTTTCGCCTTGTTGATGGCCACCAGTTCCGGCGTGGGTTCGATCTGCGCGAACAGAGCCAGTTTTTTCCCGCTGTCCGTGTCCACTTCCTCGGCCTTCACGGCGATCACGTCGCCGTAGGCCTTGAACTGGCTGTCGGGCAGGATGCCGCGAATGTGTTCGAGCCAGATGCGCGCGCCGTAAGTTTTCGGGTTGTAGGTGGCGGCGATTTGCTCGATGGTGGCGCGGTCGATGTTGCGGCCGTCGGTGGTGGCGCCTTCGGTGGCGACGCGGAAGAATTGGGATTTAGGCATGGTGGCGTGTCTCGGTTGATCGGATAACGCCATGGTCAACGTCTTGGCGCTACGATTCAATGCGGCGCGGGTTGCTATGGGCCATAGCGACTTTTGCCTTTCCCCGCTCCGCGCGCGCGCGGCCTACGCTGGCGGCATGTTAGGAATCCATCAAACCCCTGAAGAAAAAATCGCCGAACTGGCCGTGCCCGAATCCGAGCCGCGCCGTGCCGCGCGCGCCCTGTACTGGAAGGGCTGGCGCATTTCGTCCATCGCCCGCCACCTCGAAATCAAGCGCAGCACCATCAATAGCTGGAAGCTGCGCGACGAGTGGGACAAGGCGCAGGCCATCGAGCACGTCGAGGCAGCAGCCGAGCTGCGCCTGGTGAAACTGATCGAAAAAGAGGTCAAGAGCGGCAGCGACTACAAAGAAATCGATCTGCTGATGCGCGCTATCGTGCAGGCGGCGCGCGTGCGCCGCTATGAGCAGCCGGGCGGCAACGAGGTCGATCTCAACCCGAAGCTGGCGAACCGCAACGCCGGGCCGAAGAAGAAGCCGATGCGCAACGACTTCAGCGAAGAACAGAAAATCCAGCTGCTCGACGCCTTCCAGGACTCGCTGTTCGATTACCAGAAAGTTTGGTATCGCAACGGCGACCAGCGCACACGCGCCATCCTTAAATCGCGCCAGATTGGCGCCACCTGGTATTTCGCGCGCGAAGCGCTGGCCGACGCCATGGCCACGGGCCGCAATCAAATCTTCCTGTCCGCGTCGAAGTCGCAGGCGCATGTCTTTAAGCAATACATCGTGCAATTCGCGCGCGAGGCGGCCGGCATCGAGCTGACGGGCGACCCCATCGTGTTGCCGAACGGCGCGCATCTGTATTTCCTGGGCACCAATGCGCGCACGGCGCAGGGCTACCACGGCAATTTCTACTTCGATGAATTTTTCTGGACGCAGAACTTCCAGGAGCTGAACAAGGTGGCCTCGGGCATGGCCATCCACAAGAAGTGGCGCAAGACCTACTTTTCAACGCCATCCTCGACCACGCACCAGGCTTACCCGTTCTGGACTGGCGAGCTGTTCAACAAGCGCCGCGCCAAGGCGGATCAGGTCAATATCGACGTGAGCCATGGCCGCCTGTCGTCGGGTTTTACGGGCGAGGACAAGATCTGGCGCCAGATCGTCACCATCCTGGATGCCGAGCGCGGCGGCTGCAACCTGTTCGACATCGACGAGCTGCGCAACTTCGAATACAGCCCGGACCAGTTCGATAACCTGCTGATGTGCAATTTCATCGACGACTCGGCCTCGGTCTTCCCCCTGGCCGAGCTGCAGCGCTGCATGGTCGATTCCTGGGTGGAATGGGACGACTACAAGCCCTTGCTGGGTCTGCGCCCGTTCGGCAACCGGCCCGTGTGGATCGGCTATGACCCGGCCTTGAACGGCGACAGCGCCGGCTGCGTGGTGCTGGCCCCGCCCATGACGGCCGGCGGCAAGTTCCGCATCCTGGAGCGCCACCAGTGGCGCGGGCAAAGCTTCGAGGATCACGCCGACGCCATCCGTCAGATGACCGGCCGCTACAACGTCGAATACATCGGCATCGATACCACGGGCATGGGCATCGGCGTGCTGCCCATCGTGCGCGGCTTCTTCCCTGCTGTGACGGCCCTGAATTACTCGCCCGAAGTCAAAACCCGCATGGTCTTGAAGGCCAAAAACATCATCAGCAAGGGCCGGCTGGAGTTTGACGCCGGCTGGACCGACATCGCGCAGTCCTTCATGGCCATCCACAAAGCCCTCACCCCAAGCGGGCGGCACGTGACCTATGTCGCTGGCCGCAGCGACGAAACCGGCCACGCCGATCTGGCGTGGGCCTGCATGCACGCCCTCGATCACGAGCCCTTCGAAGGCACCACCGATAACCACCACTCTTTCATGGAGATTTATTCTTGAGCAAAGCACGACACTTGCGCGCGCACGGCCAGCAGGCCCAGGGCGCACCATCAACAGCGGCCATGGCCACGGCGCCGGCCGCCGCCGGCATCGAGGCGTTTTCGTTCGGCGACCCCACGCCCGTGCTCGAGCACGCCGATATCCTCGACTGCTTCGAATGCTGGAAGAACGGCCACTGGTATGAACCGCCCGTCAACCTGGCGGGCCTGGCCAAGTCCTTCAACGCGGGCGTGCACCACAGCAGCGCCATCCACTTCAAGGCCAACGTGCTGGCGTCCACCCTGATTCCCAGCAAGTATTTGTCACGCGACGCCTTCAAGCGCATGGCCCTGGACTTCCTGACGTTCGGCAATGCCTACCTGGAAGACCGGCCCAGCCGCAGCGGCAAGGCGCTAAGCTATCAGCACGCCCTGGCCAAGTACATGCGGCGCGGCGTCGATCTGGATACCTATTATTTCGTGAACGGCTACCAGGCCGTGCACCAGTTCGACAAGGGCCGCGTGTTTCACGTGATGGAGCCGGACGTGAACCAGGAGCTGTATGGCGTGCCGCAGTACCTGAGCGCCCTGCAATCGGCCTGGCTCAACGAGGCGGCTACTTTGTTCCGTCGCAAGTACTACAAGAACGGCTCGCACGCCGGTTTCGTGTTCTACATGACCGACGCCGCGGCGAACACGCAGGACGTGGACAACCTGCGCCAGGCCATGCGTGACAGCAAGGGGCCGGGCAACTTCCGCAACCTGTTCATGTACGCGCCCAACGGCAAGAAGGACGGCATCCAGATTCTGCCGGTGTCGGACGTGGCCGCCAAGGACGAGTTTTTCAACATCAAGAGCGTCACGCGCGACGACCAGCTGGCCGCGCACCGCGTGCCGCCCCAACTGATGGGCATCCTGCCGAACAATGCCGGCGGCTTCGGCGCCGTCGAGCCTGCCGCGCGCGTCTTCGCGCGCAATGAACTGGTGCCGCTGCAGGCGCAGTTCATGGCGATCAACGAGTGGGCCGGCGTGGAAGTGGTGCGCTTCGCCCCGTATGACCTGGGCCTGGGCAAGGAGAGCGCGCAATGAGCGACCACGTGGACAATACCGACAAGATCATCTTCGCCGAGGTGGCGCGCGGCCTTGCCGCCGTGCGGCGCCGGCCGGGCCTGGTGGCGCACGGCTGCTGCCACTACTGCGACGAGCCGCTGGCGCCCGCGTTGCTGTTCTGCGATGTGGACTGCCGCGACGATTACGAGAAGGAGCTGGCGGCCAAGACCCGTGCCGGTCGCACAGGATGACCGACACGCCGCGCTAGCTGGCAGGGCAGGGGCGCGACAGCCCAGCCGCGCCAGAGCGCCCCAGCCACCGCACAAGCCGCCCATGAGGCGGCTTTTTCACGTCCCGCCGAATGATGTTGCTCCAGAAGCAAGAAAAAGTCCCATTTCGGCCCGGCGCGCGCAGTTGTCCCCCCTCCACACCTGCCCGCTATATAGGGCTCTTTTGACTCAAATTTGCGCCATGGCCGAAGGCGCATGAGGACTGGCGCGGCGGGGCGAAGAGGGGGCATGCGATTTGACGCATTTTGACGCACTTTGAGCGGTTTTTCGTGCTGGTGGTGTTGCGACGTGGGGGTAGTGTTGTTTTCGCGCTGCGCGGCGTCCTGGCACGGTTATGGGCTATGTATGGGCGTCTCTATTCTGAGGATCATTCATCTTCACGCCGTCGCATCATTGCCAAGTATTGCGACCTCAAGAACTCTTGATATACTGTATGTATGTACAGTATTTTACTTGGGTGTCACAATGATTGTTAAAATGTTAAAGATGCGCCTTGATGGAGTGGAGGTGCCCAAGCGAAGGTTGAATGATCGCTACCACTCGGCCCGGTCTGGCACATTGGAAGTCGTGGAAACGACAGACCAGGGCTTGCACCGTTTGGTAAAGCTGGCCCGCTTCACTTACGGGGATAGCGGCAAATACGTTGACACACTTTTCGATGTGAATTTGCTCTGGTATCGGGACGGGCGCATGGTCTTGTCAGGGTTTGAGCGCAGCAAGAAAGATATGCAATTTTGCGACTATGCGCAGTCCTGGCTGTGTTTTGTCGGGACGGAGCCGCCGCCAATGCCGGAAGGCAGGTAGAATAATTTGCATGTGCGCCGACTATACCCCCAGCCGTAGCGATCAAATCGAACAGCATTTTGCTGTCCGTTCCCCTCAATTTGACCTGCCGCCGGAAGCCTGGCCAGGCTACATGGCGCCGATCATTCGAGCGTCGCACGACGTGCCCGGTGAGCTGGAAGTCACGCCGGCATGTTTCGGGATGGTGCCCCATTGGGCCGATATGAAGCTGGCGCGCCAGACCTACAACGCCCGCACCGAAACCGTGGCGCAGAAACCATCCTTCCGCAATGCATGGAAGCGCAAACAGTTTTGCATTATTCCTGCAGATAATTTCTTTGAACCCTGCTACGAAACAGGGAAGCCGGTCCGCTGGCGCATCGAGCGCGCCGATGGCATGCCGGCCGCCATCGCCGGGATATGGGAATTCCGGCCGCAAGACTTCCTGCTGTCGTTCTCGATGCTGACGATAAACGCCGATGGCCACCCGCTCATGCAGCGTTTCCACAAGCCGGACGATGAAAAGCGGATGGTGATGATCCTCGACCCGGACCAGTATCACGGCTGGCTCGATGGTTCCCTTGTGAGCCAAGAGGATTTGTTCCAGCAGTATCCAGCAGAACGCCTAATAGCTGTAGCTGATCCGCTTCCGCCGCGTGTGAAAAAATGAACACGCGCTGGGCGCTTGCGAGCTAGGGGCCGGTCAGACAATCGGACAAAAGCTTAACAGCTTTGTGCTTCAACGCAGTGCAAATTTCACCACGCCAGTTCTATAAAAGCAGAGGTCGTGTCCAAATGTCAGTCTTGATTGCCGCTCTGGACTACGGCTCTGGCTGTGCAGTGTGCAACATTCGATCTGGCCTCAAAATCAGCGAAGCCGCCAGGTTCACAGGTTGACCAAGCTATGTTGTTTCTCCTTTCGGCGCGCCTTAAAACCACCCTTACCGCCACGGACATGTCAATGTTATGGCGACGCATGTAGAGGATGGCATGTAGAGATCCTAATCGTTCTTCCATATCGATGGCTGAATTGACGATCGACTCGGAAAGAGCGTCAATTCTGCGTTCGTTCGCGGGGTCTGGGGATAAAAAAACAATATTCATTTTTTCATCTCTCGCTTTATATCTAGAAGTACTAACATCACGAGAAACTGACGTTAGAGAGTCGGTTGAGACTCCTTCGGCCAGGAAGTGGATTTGCCATCTTATGGCACAAGTGCAACCACTCCGCCTGTTTCTATGAGCTGACATGCTAACGCAGAAGCTTCGATCCGTGCCGCATGCTCCGATTTAAATACACTTGGCGTTGGGATTTCAACAATAGGGGAATACTGAATCCCTGCATGAGCGGTTAAGAGGACCATGCCCTGATACATGCCGTTCACTTTCCTGTAGGCAACTATCTGGTACTCATAGTCACCATGTTGCAATTTTTGGTCATTTCCCATTTACGCCTCCGCTATGAAAGATGTTGGGTAGTCAATTTCGAATTTGTATTTTAGAGCATTTTTTGAAATTGAAAAGCGCACTACAGTCAGCAACTAATATGCGTTTTGGTCCAGTGGAAACCAATGACATTATTTCATTTTTTGCATGTTTTTCTGAAAGTTATGTATAATCTCAATCAGGCAATCTTATCCTCAGTCCTCACCCCTGACTGTTCAAAATTTCAGCCGCCTTGAACTTGCCGGCTCAATATGTGTCCTTACATTTGGATGCATCAGAACGAACGGCAGGTGCTGTATGGCAAACCAACTCTACCCCTTGCGAATCATGATTGTTGATGACAATCGTGATGCCGCCGATCTTGTCGCGGAATTTCTTGTGATGTGTGGCCATGAGGCTGTCCCGGTATATGGCGGCGCCGAGGCACTGCAGACGGCCGATAGTTTTATCCCTGATGTGGTCTTCCTTGATTTGGGAATGCCTGGTGTGAACGGCTTGGAGGTCGCCTCCACCCTCCGGCAGGCGTCTCGCTTCCAGCACATCAAAATGATTGCCCTTACTGCGTGGAGTGATGACGTCACTCGGATGCAGACTAAGGCCGTGGGTTTCGATCATCATTTGGTCAAGCCGGCAGACTTGGACGACATACTCGGACTGTTGAGTGTCGGCGCTTGAGCGTCGGAATCGTCTGGCCTGGTAACATCGAATTGACTCTTTGCTCACTAAGTCAGCGAATGAACTTACTTCGCCGCCCCGCTGACATGGGATAGCGAAGGCGAGCGTTGTTTCTTATGTGCGTGGTGAGGTATTGTTAACGTGCCGATGCCAGATCAGGGTACGAGGCGTGTACACAGAAAAAAAGGCTGTCATTTTGTTGTCATTCCCAGGCTAAAACAGCCCAAAAACAACCCAAATAATGGCAGCCTTCTTCTTGCTAACTACTTGATTCTAAAGAATTCAGTGGTGGAGACGGCGGGAATCGAACCCGCGTCCGCAAGCACTCCACAGACAGTTCTACATACTTAGCACTATCATTTAATTTAACTCAGCCAGCACGGATGTGCACGTTATGGGCAAGCGAGTTACCTATTATTTAGTCGGACGCTAAGTAACCCAGCATACGACGAGTCCCTGTAAATGACTCTAGAGCTTTTGACGGCCCACCCCAGGGACGAGGTGTTCTAGAGCTAACAGCGATTAAGCTGCCAGTGCGTACGAGTTATCGTTTGCAGTTAAGTTTTTTCAGGTTGTATTTACGAGGTAGCCCGCCCTCGGTATGCCCTGCGCTGCTTTGCAACCCACGTCGAAACCAGGTCGTCCCCACAGAACCTTCATTGTAGCGCAATCTGCCCACTCTTGCATGCTGCATTCGCGGTAAGGAACGAGGTATCCTCGAATCGCTTGAGCCAGACGAATTGGAGGGGCTTGTGCCGGCAGGCTGCAAGCCGCGCATCCGCAAGCACTCCACAGGCAGTTGTATCACCCTACAGGCAAGTGCTGGGGTCAGACCCGGCGGGTCTGACCCCGGATTTTTGTTGCTGGTCGAAACAGGTGTTTGTAGCGTGCGTGAGTTTTCAGAAGTAAGCCATCAAGCCGCCAACTGCCGCTCCTGCGCCGCCTTCACCACCCCGGTGACCAGCTCGAGCAAGGCCTGCGGCGTATCAAGCAAATGGTCCGCGTTCCAATGTTGCGGCTCGACGGGGCCGCAGTAGCCCCAGGCGCAGGCGACCGTGCGCATGCCGGCTGCGCGGCCGGCCTGGATGTCGCGCAGGTCGTCGCCTACGTACCAGCAGTCTTCGGGCGCCAGGTCCAGGCGGCGGGCCGCTTCCAGCAGGGGGGCGGGGTGCGGTTTCGGGTGCGGCATGGTGTCGCCCGAGATTACGCAGCCGGCGGCGCCCAGGCCGATCTGGCCGACCAGCGGGTCGGTGAAGCGGGCGGCTTTGTTGGTGACCACGCCCCAGGCCAGGCCCAGAGCTTGCAGGCCTTCCAGCATGGCGGGGATGCCGTCGAACAAGCGGCTTTCCACGGCCAGGGCCGCTTCGTAATTGTTCAGGAAGCCGTCTTTCAGGGCTTCGTAGCCGCTTTCGCCAGGAGCTATCCCATACGACGCGCCTATCATGCCGCGCGCGCCGGCCGAGGCCGTGGGGCGCAGGATGTCATACGGGGTCGGTGCCAGGCCGGCGCGTGCGCGCAGCAGGTTGATGGCCGCCGCCAGGTCGGGCGCGGTGTCGGCCAGGGTGCCGTCGAGGTCGAACAGAATGGCGCGCGGGGCTGGCAGATGGTCAGTGATCATGGCGGGCAAAGTGTGTCAAGTGAGAATGAAAAATGGCGGCCGCAGCCGCCCTGTATTGTGCGTGATGGTTACAGCGGCCGGGTGCAGGCCACCAGGTAATTGACGCTGGTATCGCTATTAAGTGAGTAAATCTTGGTCAGCGGATTGTAGCCCATGCCGCGCATGCTGTTGACGTCCAGGCCGGCGCTGCGCAGGTATTGCGACAGCTCGGCCGGGGTGATGAATTTGTCATAGTCGTGCGTGCCTTTCGGCAACAGACGCAGCAGGTATTCGGCGCCCAGGATGGCGAACAGGTACGCTTTCGGGTTGCGGTTCAGGGTCGACAGGAAGACGTGGCCGCCCGGCTTCACCAAGGTGGCGCAAGCCTTGACGATGGCGGCGGGGTCTGGCACGTGCTCGAGCATTTCCATGCACGTCACGACGTCGTACTGGCCCGGCTCTTCCTCGGCCATGGCTTCGGCGGCGATCAGCTTGTAGCGGACCTTGGCGCCCGATTCCAGGCTGTGCAGGTCGGCCACTTTCAAGGCCTTGTCGGACAGGTCGATGCCCGTCACGTCGGCGCCCTTGCGGGCCATCGATTCGGCCAGGATGCCGCCGCCGCAGCCGATGTCGATCACGCGCTTGCCGGCCAGCGGCACTTTCGCGTTGATCCATTCCAGGCGCAGGGGATTAATTTCGTGCAGGGGACGAAACTCGGAAGTGGGGTCCCACCAGCGGTGGGCCAGCTCACTGAATTTTTGGATTTCGAGAGGGTCGGCGTTCATAGGTCGAATAATAGCGGCAATTTTACAATCGGGCAGCCACGGACGAAAAAAAACCCCGCCGTAGCGGGGTTTTTCATGCTGTTCTTGACCTGCGCGATGACTTGCGCAAGTCGAGAGGGCTCAGCTATTACTTGTTGCGGGTACCAACAACTTCGATTTCCACGCGACGGTTTTTCGCACGGCCTTCGGCAGTTTTGTTGTCAGCAACAGGTTGTTTCTCGCCTTTGCCTTCGGTGTACACGCGGTTGCTTTCAACGCCTTTGTTGACCAGGTAGGCTTTGACAGCATCAGCACGACGTACCGACAGTTTTTGGTTGTAAGCATCGGTGCCGACGGAGTCGGTGTGACCCACAGCGATGATGACTTCCAGGTTGATGCCACCCAGTTGTGCGGCCAGCTCGTCCAGCTTGGCTTTGCCTTCTGGCTTCAGCGTAGCTTTGTCGAAATCGAAGAATGCATCAGCGGCGAAGCTGACTTTTTCCGAGGTAGGAGCAACGACGACTGGCACTGGTACGACAGGTGCTGGTGCTGGAGCAGGTACGACTGGTGCTGGAGGAGCCACGCATTTGCCGTCTTGCAGGGTTTCTGGCTCTACGCACAGTGGCACGTCGCAACCTGGCACCGCGTCAGCAGGTGTCCAGTAGCCGGTACGCCAGCACAGACCGAATGGGTCACGCACGATGACGCCGCGAGCATCTTGCACATAAGCGCTTTTTGGGCTTGGTGCTTTGATGTCAGTGGTAACTGGCGCGAATGGTGGGGAGGTTGGGGTTTGGGCCGAAGCCGAGCCAGCAATCACTGCGGATGCAGCGAAAAACAGCGTTACAAATTTATTCATTCTTTTTTCCTTTCGGGGGGTGATATCCGCAGAACAACACTGCGCTACTGGTGCTACGTGCCAAGATTTTATCATGTAGACCATATGCGCTCGTTTCAGATTGCGAAACTAGCAATTAACTTCTCAGTCATTTTGCCACACGCATCAGGGGCACACGACCGTGGTTAAATCAAAGCTTGCCCGATTTTAGACCGTGCGTTGTTTTTGCGCAACGAAAATGCCCATTTGTAACGCGTCTGTAACATTTGATCGCTTTTTTTGCCTCTTTTAAGGGCAGGTGTCTTGAACTGGTATTGCCATTGTGCATTATCGACAGGTCAACATGCGCGGCCCCGGTGCAAACTGCCAATCTTGTTGGTATGGCCAATTTGTACAGGTAGCTGAGCGCGCATGCTAAAATCGTGCGCTTGACTGTCAAGAGCGTCGAGCAAATGCCCACGGCGGCACTGCATGGCCAGGACGTACCCCCGCGGTACCCGTACTGGCCGTGCCGCCAGCCCGCCGATTTGTTTTGCGCTCTGCGACATGGAAGCCGGGCCCCGCCAGCAGCGCGCGGCGCGGCGTCCACGACGACAGCCACCCAGGATATGCAGTATTGCGTCATACATTGCGTAACAGATAAGTTAACCACAGCCTGAGATCAGTCGAACCGCCAATGGATCAATTCGCAAAAGAAACAATTCCTATTTCCCTCGAAGAAGAGATGCGCAAGAGCTACCTCGATTACGCCATGAGCGTGATCGTCGGTCGCGCCTTGCCCGATGCGCGTGACGGCTTGAAGCCTGTGCACCGCCGCGTCTTGTTCGCGATGCATGAAATGAATAACGTGTGGAACCGCCCTTACGTCAAGTGCGCCCGCGTGGTCGGCGAAACCATGGGTAAGTACCATCCCCACGGCGATGCCTCGATCTATGACACCCTGGTGCGCATGGCGCAGGATTTTTCGTTGCGCTACATGCTCGTCGATGGTCAGGGCAACTTCGGTTCCGTCGACGGCGATGGCGCCGCGGCGATGCGTTACACCGAGTGCCGCCTGGACAAGATCGCCAGCGAGCTGCTGGCCGACATCGACAAGGACACCGTCGACTTCCAGCCCAACTACGATGGCAAGGAAAAGGAACCGACGGTCTTGCCGACGCGTATTCCCAACCTGCTGATCAATGGCTCGTCCGGTATTGCCGTCGGCATGGCGACGAACATTCCGCCACACAACATCACCGAAGTCATCGACGGCGCGCTGCACGTGCTGCGCAACCCCGATTGCACGATCGACGAATTGATCGAGCTGATCCCGGCGCCGGACTTCCCGACGGCCGGCATCATCTATGGCGTATCCGGCGTGCGCGACGGCTACCGCACGGGCCGTGGCCGCGTCGTCATGCGCGCCAAGACCCACTTCGAAGAATACGGCAAGGATGGCGGCCGCATCGCCATCATCGTCGACGAGCTGCCATTCCAGGTCAACAAGAAATCCTTGCTGGAACGCATCGCTGAAAACGTGCGCGACAAGAAGCTCGACGGCATTTCCGACATCCGCGACGAGTCCGACAAGTCGGGCATGCGCGTGGTGATCGAGCTGAAACGGGGCGAAGTGCCGGAAGTGGTGCTGAACAATCTGTACAAGCAGACCCAGTTGCAAGACACTTTCGGCATGAACATGGTGGCCCTGGTCGATGGCCAGCCCAAGCTGCTGAACCTCAAGCAGATGCTGCAATGCTTCCTGTCGCACCGCCGCGAAGTGGTCACGCGCCGCACCGTGTTCGAACTGCGCAAGGCGCGCGAACGCGGCCACGTGCTCGAAGGCCTGGCTGTCGCGCTGGCCAACATCGATGACTTCATCGCCATCATCAAGGCCGCGCCGACGCCGCCGATCGCCAAGGTCGAGCTGATGGCCAAGGCCTGGGATTCGTCCGTCGTGCGCGAAATGCTGGCCCGTACGGGCGACGGCACGACGCCGGGCGGCGTGGACGCCTACCGTCCGGAAAACCTGCCGAAGCACTACGGCATGCAGACCGATGGCCTGTACAAGCTGTCGGACGACCAGGCACAGGAAATTCTGCAGATGCGCCTGCAGCGCCTGACCGGCCTGGAGCAGGACAAGATCGTCAACGAATACAAGGAAGTCATGGCGCACATCGCCGACTTGCTCGACATCCTGGCCAAGCCGGAACGCGTCACCATCATCATCACCGATGAAATGACGGCGGCGAAGAACGAATACGGCGTCGGCAACAAGGACGTGCGCCGCTCGCAGATCGAACTGAACGCGACCGACCTGGAAACGGAAGACCTGATCACGCCGCAGGACATGGTCGTGACCCTGTCGCACACCGGCTACATGAAGGCGCAGCCGATCACCGAATACCGCGCGCAGAAGCGCGGCGGCCGCGGCAAGCAGGCGATGGCGACGAAAGAGGAAGACTGGATCGACCAGCTGTTCATCGCCAACACGCACGACTACATCCTGTGCTTCTCGGACCGTGGCCGCATGTACTGGCTGAAGGTGTGGGAAGTGCCGCAAGGCTCGCGCAATTCGCGCGGCAAGCCGATCGTCAACATGTTCCCGCTGCAGGACAACGAAAAGATCACCGTGATCCTGCCGCTGTCGGGCGAGAACCGCACGTTCCCGGAAGACCATTATGTCTTCATGTCGACCAGCCTGGGCACCGTGAAAAAGACGCCGCTGAAGGACTTCAGCAATCCACGCAAGGCCGGCATCATCGCGGTCGACCTGGACGACGGCGACTTCCTGATCGGCGCGGCGCTGACCGATGGCCAGCACGACGTGATGCTGTTCTCCGATTCGGGCAAGGCAGTGCGCTTCGACGAAAACGACGTGCGTCCTATGGGCCGTACGGCGCGCGGCGTGCGCGGCATGAACCTGGAAGAAGGCCAGCACGTGATCGCCCTGCTGGTGGCCGAGAACGAGCAGCAGTCGGTGCTGACGGCCACGGAAAACGGCTACGGCAAGCGTACGCCGATCACCGAGTACACGCGCCATGGCCGTGGCACGAAAGGCATGATCGCCATCCAGACCAGCGAGCGCAACGGTAAAGTGGTTGCCGCGACCCTGGTCGATACCAGCGATGAAATCATGCTGATCACCACCGGCGGCGTCCTGATCCGCACCCGCGTGTCGGAAATCCGCGAGATGGGCCGCGCGACGCAGGGCGTGACCCTGATCGCCGTGGAAGACGGCACCAAGCTGTCCGGCCTGCAGCGCGTCGTGGAAACGGATATCGACGAAGTCGAGCTGACGACGGAGGCGGGTGCGGAAGCCGCCGCTGCGCCGGCAGCGGCTGAACCGGCCGATCCGGCAGATCCGGCCCAGCCGGAGTAAGATGATTGGGGCTCTTTCGGGAGCCCCAATTGCTATTGGCGTGCCATGTGCGCCGCCAGCAGCGTTTCGTAGGTCGGCTTAGCCCGTCGGGCGTAAGCCGACATGCATCGCCGGCAATGTCTATTTACAAGTCACTCAACATCCCGCATGCCATGAGAAAAATCGTCGCCACCTTCTTCGCCGCGTTTTCGCTGGCCTTTCTTGCGACCTTGCCGGCCCTGGCCCAGAGCACGCAAGCCACGCCCGCCCGCCAGGCGGCGCCCAGCCCCGCCATGAAGGTCGCCGTGCGGCGCATGCTCGATGCGATGCAGTTCCCTCAGCTCACGCGCAATATCTTCGACCAGATGCTGCAATCGGTGCCCGCCATGATCCGCCAGTCGGCGCAGCAGCAAATCAGCGGCAACCCGAACCTGGACGAGCAGCGCAAGGCACGCGCGCTGGCCAGCGCCGAGGAAGAAATCCCCCTGGCCATCGGCACCCTGACGCAGGTACTGGCCGACCCGACCCTGATCGACGAGCTGGCCGCCGAAATGGTGCCCCTGTATGCGCGCTTTTACACGGTGCAGGAAGTCGAGCAGCTGACGGCCTTCTACAAGACGCCGCTGGGCCGCAAGATGCTGTCCACCATGCCGCAGCTGTCCGCCGAATCGCTGGCCATCAGCCAGCGCGTGCTGATACCCCGCGTGAATGCCGTGCTTGACCAGGTCATGCGGGCGGCCACGCAGTCGCCCCAATAACTCCACTTTTCCAAGGACCGTATCGTGACTCACATCTATAATTTTTCCGCCGGCCCGGCCGTCCTGCCCAAGGAAGTGCTGGCGCAAGCGGCTGCCGAGATGCAGGACTGGCATGGCAGCGGCATGTCGGTGATGGAAATGAGCCACCGTGGTCCCGAATTCATCTCCATCTACAAGCAGGCCGTGACCGACCTGCGCGAGCTGCTGGCCGTGCCCGAGAATTACAAGATCCTGTTCCTGCAGGGCGGCGGCCTGGGCGAGAACGCCATCATCCCCATGAACCTGGCGGGCCTGGCGGCGCAGCAGCCGGCCACCGTCGACTTCGTGCACACGGGTTCGTGGTCCGGCAAGTCGATCCAGGAAGCGGCCAAGTATGCCAACGTCAACGTGGCCGCCTCGTCCAAGGCCGCACGTTTCACTGGCGTGCCGCCCGTCTCCGAATGGAAGCTGACGCCGGGCGCCGCCTACCTGCACATCTGCACCAATGAAACCATCGACGGCGTGGAATTCCAGCAGGCGCCGAACGTGCCGGCAGGCACCACCATCGTGGCCGACATGTCCTCGCACATCCTGTCGCGCGTGATCGACGTGTCGCAATACGGCGTGATCTTCGGCGGCGCACAGAAAAATATCGGCCCGGCCGGCCTGACCCTCGTCATCGTGCGCGAAGACTTGCTGGGCAAGGCGCTGCCGATCTGCCCGTCGGCTTTCGACTGGACCATCGTGGCCGAACATGAGTCGATGTACAACACGCCGCCCACCTACGGCATCTATATCGCCGGCCTGGTTTTCCAGTGGCTCAAACGCCAGGGTGGCGTGGCAGCCATGGAACAGCGTAATATTGAGAAAGCGGCGCTGCTGTACGCGGCGCTCGATGCGGACGACTTCTACCAGAACCGGGTCGAGCCCGCATACCGCTCGCGCATGACCATCCCGTTCTACCTGCGCGATGAAAGTCTGAACGACGCATTCCTGGCCGGCGCCAAGCAGCGCGGCCTGCTGCAGCTGAAGGGCCACAAGTCCGTCGGCGGCATGCGTGCATCGATCTATAACGCGATGCCGATCGAGGGCGTGCAAGCCTTAGTGAATTATCTGAACGAGTTTGCCGGACGCTGAGTCGCCTAGACGACCGCGCCGGCCCGCCGCCGGCGCAGGCCGTGCGGCCATGATTGAAGTACAGCTGACGAAACAAACCACCATGACCGATAAATTGAAACCGCTGCGCGAACAGATCGATGCCATCGACGCGCAAATCCTCGAACTGCTGAACCGCCGCGCGCAAATCGCCCAGCAGGTGGGCCACGTGAAGGCCGAGACGCAGGCGCCCGTGTTCCGTCCCGAGCGCGAAGCGCAGGTGCTGCGCGGCGTGGCCGAGCGCAATCCCGGCCCCATGGGCGACCGCGAAGTGCAGACGATCTTCCGCGAAATCATGTCGTCCTGCCGCTCGCTGGAAAAAAGGGTGACCGTGGCGTATCTGGGCCCGGCCGGCACCTTCAGCGAGCAGGCCGTGTACCAGCAGTTCGGCAGCGCCGTCGAAGGCTTGCCGTGTG
Source organism: Janthinobacterium sp. 67 (assembly GCF_002797895.1). Classification (NCBI taxonomy): domain Bacteria; kingdom Pseudomonadati; phylum Pseudomonadota; class Betaproteobacteria; order Burkholderiales; family Oxalobacteraceae; genus Janthinobacterium; species Janthinobacterium sp. 67. Next base: position 5,605,152 of record NZ_PGES01000001.1, read on the forward strand.
CGTCCATCGATGAAGTGTTCCGTGCCGCCGAAGCGGGCACGGCGGACTTCGGCGTCGTGCCGATCGAAAATTCCTCGGAAGGCGCCGTCAACCGCACTCTGGACATGATGCTGCAGACCAGCCTCATCATCAGCGGCGAGGTGGCCATTGCCGTGCACCACAGCCTGATGACGAAGAGCGGCAACATGGATGGCGTCACGTCCATCTGCGCCCATTCGCAGGCGCTGGCGCAGTGCCAGGTGTGGCTGAACCAGCATTATCCGAACGTCGCCCGCCACGCCGTGGCCTCGAACGCCGAGGCGGCCCGCATGGCCGGCGAAGATGGCACGGTGGCGGCGATTGCCAGCGAACTGGCCGGCGCGCAGTACAAGCTGGGCGTGGTCAAGGGCCATATCCAGGACGACCCGCACAACCGCACGCGCTTTGCCGTCGTGGGTACCTTGCAGACGGCGCCGTCGGGCAAGGACCAGACCTCGCTGGTGCTGGCCGTGCCGAACAAGGCGGGCGCCGTGTACCAGTTGCTGGCGCCCCTGGCCAAGCACGGCGTGTCGATGACGCGCTTCGAGTCGCGCCCGGCGCGCATGGGCAGCTGGGAGTATTATTTCTACGTCGACGTGGAGGGCCACGTGCACGACGCCGCCGTCGCCCAGGCGCTGGCCGAGCTGCAGAGCAATGCGGCGTTTTTCAAGGTGCTGGGGTCGTATCCGGTCAGTTTGTAACCCGGTAAAGGCCGGGGTCGGACCCTCAGGGTCCGACCCCAGTCATTGCTTTGGGGGTTCACCAATCATTCACCAACTTTTAAAGAACACCATGTCTAAAAATATCGGTCCAGAATACGTCCGCGCCATCGCCCCTTACCAGAGCGGCAAGCCGATCGCGGAAGTCGCGCGCGAATTCGGCCTCGACGAGGCAGCCATCGTCAAGCTGGCGTCGAATGAAAATCCGTACGGCATGCCGGAATCGGCGAAGCAGGCGATGATCGCCGCCATCGATGACCTGGGCCGCTATCCGGACGCCAATGGCTTCGACCTGAAAGCCGTGCTGTCGAAGCGCTACGACGTGCCGGCCGACTGGATCACCCTGGGCAACGGCAGCAACGACATCCTGGAAATCGCCGCGCACGCGTTCGTGCAGCATGGCCAATCCGTCGTCTACTCGCAGTATTCGTTCGCCGTGTACGCGCTGGCCACGCAAGGCCTGGGCGCGCGCCACATCGTCGTGGCGGCGCAAGCCTACGGCCATGACCTCGATGCCATGGCGGCGGCGATCGCCGACGACACGCGTCTGGTCTTCATCGCCAATCCGAACAACCCGACCGGCACCTTCCTGACGGCCGCGCAGCTGGAAGCGTTCCTGCAAAAAGTGCCGGCGCACGTCGTCGTCGTGCTGGACGAGGCCTACAACGAATTCCTGTCGGCCGACGACCAGTACGAGTCGACGGCGTGGGTGCGCCAGTATCCGAACCTGGTGGTGTCGCGCACCCTGTCGAAGGCCTACGGCCTGGCCGGCCTGCGCATCGGTTTCGCCATCGCCCAGCCGGCGCTGACGGACTTGATGAACCGCATCCGCCAGCCATTCAACGTCAACTCGCTGGCGCAGGCCGCCGCAATTGCCGCCTTGAACGACAAGGCCTTCCTCGAGCAAAGCGCGCGCAACAACGCGGCCGGCTACCAGCAGTTCACGCAAGCGTTTGCGCAGCTGGGCCTGGAATACGTGCCATCGCACGGCAATTTCGTGCTGGTCAAGGTGGGCGATGACGATGAAGCTGGCGCGCGCGTGAACCTGGCGCTGCTGAAACAGGGCGTCATCGTGCGTCCCGTGGGCAGCTATGGCTTGCCGCAATGGCTGCGCATTTCCATCGGCCTGCCGCAGGAAAACGCCATCTTCATCGCCGCGCTGACGAAAGCGCTGGCCTGACGCTATGACGACGCCTGCACTGAAAAAAATCGTCATCTTCGGCGTGGGCCTGATCGGGGGCTCGTTCGCGCGCGCCCTGAAACACGCGGGCGCGGTGACCAAGGTGGTCGGCATGGGCCGTTCGCCGGCGTCGATGGCGCGCGCGCTCGAACTGGGCATCATCGACGAGATCGGCGGCGACATGGCCGATGCCTTGCATGGCGCCGACCTGGTGCTGCTGGCCGCGCCCGTGGCGCAAACGGGCGCCATCCTGGCATCCATCGCGCCGCACCTGCAGCCTGCTACTGTCGTCACCGATGCGGGCAGCACGAAAAGCGACGTGGTGGCGGCCGCGCGCGCGGCGCTCGGCGGAAAAGTCGGACAATTCGTGCCGGGCCACCCGATCGCGGGGCGCGAGACGAACGGTCCCGACGCCGCCATCATCGACCTGTATCAAGGCAAGAAAGTGGTGCTCACGCCGCTGGCGGAAAACGCCGCGGACGACGTGGAGCGGGTGGCGGCCGCCTGGCGCGCCTGCGGCGCCATCCTGCATACATTGAGCCCCGAAGAACATGACAAGGTGTTTGCCGCCGTCAGCCATCTGCCGCATCTGCTGGCCTTTGCGCTGGTCGACGACATCGCCAACAAAGCGCACGCGGGCCTGCTGTTCCAATACGCGGCCAGCGGCTTTCGCGACTTTACGCGCATCGCCGGCTCATCGCCGGAAATGTGGCGCGACATCAGCCTGGCCAACCAGCCGGCGCTGCTGCACGAACTGGACGCCTACCTGGCGCAGTTGACGACCTTGCGTGCCCACCTGGCCGCGAACGACGGCGCCGCCATCGAGGGCGTGTATGCGAACGCCCAGCACGCGCGGCAGCAATGGATAGAGGCGATTGAAACGGCGGAAGTGCCGGCCGCGCCCACACGATAAATACTCAAGGATTCCAGCATGACCCAGACCAAGCACTACCCCCACCACATCGATCTGAAGCCGGTGATGCACGCCCAGGGCACGGTGCGCCTGCCCGGCTCGAAAAGCATTTCCAACCGCGTGCTGCTGCTGGCCGCGCTGGCCAAGGGCACGACGAAGATCATCGACCTGCTCGCCTCCGACGACACCTTCGTCATGCTGACGGCCTTGACGTCGCTGGGCGTCAAGTGGACGCAGGATGAATTGACGGGCGATCCGGCCACGGCCCACCAGGTGCACCACGTGGAAGGCTGCGGCGGCGTGTTCCCGCACCACGAAGCGGACCTGTTCATGGGCAATGCCGGCACGGCCATCCGTCCGCTGACGGCGGCCCTGGCCGTGATCGGCGGCGACTACACCCTGCATGGCGTGTCGCGCATGCACGAGCGCCCCATCGGCGACCTGGTCGACGCGCTGAACGCCGTCGGCACGCAGATCGAATACACGGGCGAGCAGGGCTTCCCGCCGCTGCGCATCCGCCGCGGCCACATCCACGCGCAGCGCATCGCCGTGCGCGGCAACGTGTCGAGCCAGTTCCTGACGGCGTTGCTGATGGTCGCGCCGCTGATGGCGCGCGACCATGCGGTCACCATCGACGTCACGGGCGAGCTGATTTCGAAGCCGTACATCGAGATCACCCTGAACCTGATGCGCCGTTTCGGCGTGACGGTCGAGCATGACGGCTGGCAGTCGTTCACCGTGCAGCCGGGCCAGCAATATCAAAGCCCGGGCACGATCCACGTGGAAGGCGATGCGTCGTCGGCTTCGTACTTCCTGGCGGCCGGCGCCATCGGCGGCGGTCCCGTGCGCGTGGAAGGCGTGGGACGCGACAGCATCCAGGGCGACGTGCGCTTCGTCGAAGCCTTGCAGCAGATGGGCGCGACCATCACCATGGGCGAGAACTGGATCGAGGCACGCTCGAACGGCGTCTTGACGGCCGTCGACATGGATTTCAATCACATTCCCGACGCGGCCATGACGATCGCCGTCGCCGCCCTGTACGCGGATGGCACCAGCACTTTGCGCAATATCGCCAGCTGGCGGGTGAAGGAAACGGACCGCCTGACGGCCATGGCGACGGAATTGCGCAAACTCGGTGCCGAAGTGGAAGAGGGCGCCGACTACCTGCGCGTGACGCCGCCGGCGGAAATCGCCGCCGCCACCATCGACACGTATGACGACCACCGCATGGCCATGTGCTTCTCGCTGGCCTCGCTGGACGGCGCCGCGCGCCGCGGCAACGAGATGCGCATCAACGATCCGAAATGCGTGGCCAAGACCTTCCCCGAGTATTTCGCCGCGTTCGCGGGGATTGCCAAAGACAGTCTTATTTAACCGAAGGCAAATTTGGGGTCAGACCCGCAGGGGGAATGCCTTCCAATGGAAGGCATTCCGATCCGCCAGGTCTGACCCCAGCTCTTGTTTTTGGGTTTAGTTTTTTTAAAGTGACAAAATAATGCCGACCTCCCACATCCCAGTCATCGCCATCGACGGCCCCACCGCTTCCGGCAAGGGCACGGTGGCGCACCGCGTGGCCGACAAGCTGGGCTTTCATTACCTGGACTCGGGCGCGCTGTACCGCCTGACGGCCTTGAGCGCGCTGCGCCGCGGCACGGATCTGCGCGACGAGCACGCGCTGGCCAAGCTGGCCGAACACTTGCCTTGCCACTTTGCCAATGGCGAGATCCTGCTGGCGCAGGAAAACGTCACCGAGCAGATCCGTGCCGAAGAAGTGGGCAATACGGCGTCGAAGATTGCCGTGTTGCCAACGGTGCGCCAGGCGCTGGTCAGCTTGCAGCTGGGCTTTCGCAAGACGCCTGGCCTGGTGGCCGACGGGCGCGACATGGGCACGGTGATCTTCCCGCACGCCCAGTTGAAGGTGTTCCTGACGGCCAGCGTCGAGGCGCGCGCGCAACGGCGCTACAAGCAATTGATAGACAAGGGTTTTTCTGCTAATATGGAAGACCTTCTGATGGATTTGCAGGCGCGGGACGAACGTGATACTCACCGTGCGATTGCGCCGCTGGTCCCCGCGGAAGGGGCGCATGTCCTCGATACGTCGGAAATGACGGCAGATGTTGCCGTTGAAACCGTGTTGAAATGGTATGCAGCTGCAGCAAAATAGCGTGTTGTTGTGCTATGTGGTGCCCGTTGACGGCTCCTGGCCTGTCCGGGTGTGTCAAAAACCTAACCCAGTTTAAGTCGCATCGTGCGATCTCTGCTGGATAACCTGTGTGAACCCTATGTCTACTGTTACAACTAACGAATCTACCGGTATGGAAAGTTTTGCTGCGCTCTTCGAGGAATCGTTGTCGCGTCAAGATATGCGCTCCGGCGAAGTTATTTCCGCTGAAGTCGTGCGCCTCGACCACAATTTCGTGATCGTGAACGCTGGCCTCAAATCCGAAGCATTCATCCCTGTCGAAGAATTCAAGAACGACCACGGCGAACTGGAAGTCAAAGTTGGTGACTTCGTTTCCGTGGCGATCGAATCGCTGGAAAACGGTTTCGGCGATACCATCCTGTCGCGCGATAAAGCCAAGCGTCTGGCTTCGTGGCTGGCTCTGGAAAAAGCGATGGAATCGGGCGAAATCGTCGTCGGTACCGTCAATGGTAAAGTCAAAGGCGGTCTGACCGTGTTGACCAACGGCATCCGCGCATTCCTGCCGGGCTCGCTGGTTGATACCCGTCCTGTCAAAGACACCACCCCATTCGAAGGCAAAACCCTCGAATTCAAAGTGATCAAGCTGGATCGCAAGCGTAACAACGTGGTTCTGTCCCGCCGCGCCGTCATCGAAGCTTCGATGGGCGAAGAGCGTCAGAAACTGATGGAAACGCTGAAAGAAGGCACGGTCGTGACCGGCGTCGTCAAAAATATCACCGACTACGGCGCGTTCGTGGATCTGGGCGGTATCGATGGCCTGCTGCACATCACCGACCTGGCATGGCGCCGTGTACGTCACCCGTCGGAAGTACTGACGGTTGGCCAGGAAATCACCGCCAAAGTCCTGAAATACGATCAAGAGAAAAACCGTGTTTCGCTGGGCGTGAAACAACTGGGCGACGATCCTTGGACCGGTCTGTCCCGTCGTTACCCACAAAGCACCCGTCTGTTCGGTAAAGTAACGAACCTGACCGACTACGGCGCGTTCGTTGAAGTGGAACAGGGTATCGAAGGTCTGGTACACGTTTCCGAAATGGACTGGACGAACAAAAACGTTGCTCCTAACAAAGTTGTCCAACTGGGCGACGAAGTAGAAGTGATGGTTCTGGAAATCGACGAAGAGCGTCGTCGTATCTCGCTGGGTATGAAACAGTGCAAAGCCAACCCATGGGATGACTTTGGCGTGACCCACAAGAAGGGCGATAAAGTCCGCGGCGCGATCAAATCGATCACCGACTTCGGCGTGTTCATCGGCCTGGCCGGCAACATCGACGGTCTGGTGCACCTGTCCGACCTGTCCTGGACCGAAACCGGCGAAGAAGCCGTGCGTCGCTTCAAGAAAGGTGACGAACTGGAAGCCATCGTTCTGGCCATCGACGTTGAGCGCGAGCGCGTTTCCCTGGGCGTCAAGCAACTGGAAGGTGACCCATTCAACAACTTCGCAGCCATGAACGACAAAGGCTCGCTGGTAACCGGTACCGTTAAATCGGTTGAGCCTAAAGGCGCCGTGATCCAACTGTCCGAAGAAGTTGAAGGCTACCTGCGCGCTTCCGAAATCTCGCGCGACCGCGTTGAAGATGCTGGTACGCACCTGAAAGTCGGCGACACCGTTGAAGCAATGGTGCTGAACATCGACCGCAAAGCCCGTGGTATCCAACTGTCGATCAAAGCGAAAGACAACGTTGAAACCCAGGAAGCCATGCAGAAGATGGCAGCTACCGACAACAACGCAGCTTCGGGCACCACCAGCCTGGGCGCCTTGTTGAAAGCTAAGTTCGATAACAAGAACTAAGACTGCGGATACGGCAGATGACAAAGTCCGAGCTGATCAACCGCCTCGCTGAGCGTTATTCTCAGCTGGTGGCGAAAGATGCGGAGTATGCCGTCAAGACCATTCTCGATGCGATGACCAACGCCCTGGCGACCGGTCAGCGTATCGAGATCCGCGGTTTTGGCAGTTTTGCCCTGAACAGCAGGCCCCCGCGCATCGGCCGCAACCCGAAATCCGGCGACAAGGTGATGGTTCCCGAAAAACGGGTGCCCCACTTCAAACCGGGCAAACAGTTGCGCGAGCGCGTGGACGCGATGGTCGGGCAACCGATTATCGAGGATTAATCGTCTGCTGGAAGGCGACATAGAAAGCGGCGTCCTTGGATGCCGCTTTTTTTTGTTAATATGCTGTAGAGCACTGCTCAAACCTACTGCGCGGCGCGCTTTGCGGCCGGCGATGCTCACCGTACTTCAGTACGGTTGCGCTTCTCGGCCACAAATCACTGCCGCTCGCTACGGTTTGATCAGCACTCTACGTTTGTGCCATGTGGCACCGGCATTTTTTTGTTCTTTCTGGACCTATCGATGAAAATCATCTCCACCATCGTTGGCTGTGTTCTTTTCGTCCTGTTCTTCAGTTTTGCGCTGAAGAATGCGCAGGTTGTCGACCTGCATGTTTTCCTCAATTATGAAATTCGCGGTCCCCTGGTCCTGATGCTGCTGGGCTTTTTTGTCGCCGGCGCCAGCCTGGGCGTACTGGCCCTGACGCCGACCGTGTTCCGTCACCGCCGCGAAGCGACCAAGCAAAAAACCACCATTGCCGCGCTGCAGACCGTTGGCGTGGCCAGCAATGTCCAGCCGCAACCGGACAGCGTGAGTGCGCAATAAGCGGCGCCGTCGCTCCTATCTCTCTTACTCGAATAAAAACAATCGCATGGAATTTGAACTCTGGTGGCTCTTGGGTATCCCGGTGTTTTTCGCGCTGGGCTGGATCGCCGCGCGTGTGGACATTCATCAACTGGTGTCCGAATCGCGCAGCCTGCCGCGCAATTATTTCAAGGGCTTGAATTTCCTCCTCAACGAGCAGCACGACAAGGCCATCGACGCCTTCATCGAAGTCGTCAAGCTGGACCCGGAATCGGCCGATATGCACTTTGCGCTGGGCAACCTGTTCCGCCGCCGCGGCGAGACGGAGCGCGCCATCCGCGTGCACCAGAACTTGCTGGCGCGCCCGGACTTGCCGCTGGAACAGCAGGGCCATGCCGCCTATGAGCTGGGCATGGATTACCTGAAGGCGGGCTTGCTGGACCGCGCCGAAGAAACATTCAACAGCCTGGTCGATACGCAATATGCGGCCCAGTCGCGCCGCGCGCTGCTGGAAATCTACCAGCGCGAAAAGGAGTGGCCACGCGCCATCGAAGCGGCCGTGGGCTTGCAGGAGTCGGGCGCCGGCGCGCGCCAGAAGGAAATCGCCCAGTTCTATTGCGAACTGGCGCATGACGCCCTCGTGCACATGAAGCCGGACGACGCCATGCCGCTGCTGGAAAAAGCCCTGCAGACGGACCGCAAGAGCGTGCGCGCCACCATCCTGACGGGCGACGTGCTGCTGGCGCGCGGCGACGTGGAAGGCGCGCTGACCACCTGGCGCCGCGTGGAGCAGCAAAGCGTGCCACACGTGGCCCTGGTGGCGCAGCGCCTGATGGATGGCTACACCAAGCTGGGCCGTCCACAGGAAGGCGTCAACCTCCTGCGCTCCTACCTGGAAGAAGCGTCGTCGATCGACCTGATCGAAGTCGTCTTCAAGGCCGTCATCGAACTCGACGGCGTGGAAGCGGCCAAGCAGCTGGTCAGCGCCGAGCTGCGCCGCACGCCGACCCTGCTGGGCCTCGACAAACTGCTGGAGGCGCGCATGATGGATGCGCCGGCCGCCATCTGGTCGGAGCTGTCGATGGTGAAAAACCTCGTGCACGGCTACACGCAGAAGCTGGCCCGCTACCAGTGCAGCCACTGCGGCTTCAAGGCGCGCCAGTTCTACTGGCACTGCCCTGGCTGCAACAAGTGGGAGACATATCCTCCACGTCGCACCGAAGAACTCAACGTCATGAATTAACCGTACACGCCACCTTGCCCCGCGCAACGTGGCGTGTACTTGTATGTACCATCCATATCTAAGAAACACGGCACAACCATGAAAATCACCATTATCGGCACGGGCTATGTCGGCCTCGTGACCGGCGCCTGCCTGGCGGAGCTGGGCAACGACGTTTTTTGCCTCGACCTGGACGCACAGAAGGTAGCACTGCTCAACAGCGGCGGCATTCCCATCCATGAGCCGGGCCTGGAAGAAGTCGTGGCGCGCAACCGCGCCGCCGGCCGCATGACCTTTTCCACCGACGTCGAGGCAGCCGCCGCGCACGGCGTGATGCAATTCATCGCCGTCGGCACGCCGCCCGACGAAGACGGTTCGGCCGACCTGCAATACGTGCTGGCCGCCGCGCGCGGCATCGGCAAGTACATGACGGACTTCAAGGTCATCGTCGACAAGTCGACCGTGCCCGTCGGCACGGCCGAAAAAGTGCGCGCCGCCATCCAGGGCGAACTGGACGCGCGCGGCGTGACCGCCACGTTCTCGGTGGCGTCGAACCCGGAATTCCTCAAGGAAGGCGCGGCCGTCGAAGACTTCATGCGCCCGGACCGCATCGTCATCGGCGTCGACGCCACGCCAGAAGGCGAACGCGCGCGCGAGTTGCTGAAAAGCCTGTACGCGCCGTTCAACCGCAATCACGAGCGCACTTACTGGATGGACGTGCGTTCGGCCGAATTCACGAAATATGCGGCCAACGCCATGCTGGCCACGCGCATCTCGTTCATGAATGAACTGGCGAACCTGGCCGACAAGGTGGGCGTCGACATCGAAGCCGTGCGCCACGGCATCGGTTCCGACCCGCGCATCGGCCACAGCTTCCTGTACGCCGGCTGCGGCTATGGCGGTTCCTGCTTCCCGAAAGACGTGCAGGCGCTCGAGCGCACGGCGCGCGGCTACGGCCAGGAATTGCTGATCCTGCGCGCCGTCGAAGCCGTCAACGACCAGCAGAAGCAGGTGCTGGGCCGCAAAGTGGTCACTCGCTTCGGCGAAGACCTGACGGGCCGGCATTTCGCCGTATGGGGCCTGGCCTTCAAGCCGAATACGGACGACATGCGCGAAGCGTCGGCCCGCGTGCTGCTGGCCGACTTGCTGGCGCGCGGCGCCACCGTGGCCGTGTACGACCCCGTCGCCATGACCGAAGCGCGCCGCGTGTTGCAACTGGACTTGACGCCGGAGCAATTGGCCAAGGTGCGCTTTGCCGACAGCTCGAAGGATGCGCTGCAGGACGCCGACGCACTCGTCATCGTGACCGAATGGAAAGCCTTCCGCAGTCCCGACTTCGAGCAGGTCAAGGCGCGCCTGAAGCAGGCCGTGATCTTTGACGGGCGCAACCTCTTCGAGCCGGCCGTCATGGCCGAGAACGGCATCGAATACCACGGGATCGGTCGCTCGATCCTGACGCGCGCATGAGCGCCCAGGAGGTGGTCGCCTTGACGGCGCCGGCCGCGTTGGCCCAGGTACGCCTGCTGGTGGTGGGCGATGTGATGCTGGACCGCTACTGGTTCGGCGACGTCAGCCGTATTTCGCCGGAGGCGCCCGTGCCCATCGTGCGCATCGAGAAGCGCGAAGAGCGCCTGGGCGGCGCGGCCAACGTGGCGCGCAATGCGGCCGCGCTGGGAGCGAAGACGAGCTTGCTGGGCGTGGTCGGCGACGACGAGGCCGGCAGCCAGGTCGAGCGGCTGCTCGAGGGCGGCGGCATCCACAGCTATCTGCAGCGCGATGCGGCCATTTCCACCATCATCAAGCTGCGCGTGATCGGTCGCCAGCAGCAGATGCTGCGCATCGACTTCGAAGATGCGCCCAGCGATACGGTCTTGCGCGACAAGCTGGCGCAATTCAATGCGCTGCTGCCGCACTACGATGTGGTGATCCTGTCGGACTACGCCAAGGGCAGCCTGGTGAACGTGGCCGAGATGATCAAGGCGGCCCGCGCCGCCGGCAAGATCGTCATGGTCGACCCGAAAGGCGATGATTTCAGCCGCTATACGGGAGCGTCAGTGCTCACTCCGAATAAATCGGAACTGCGTCGCGTGATCGGCAACTGGAGCACGGAAGAGCAATTGACGGAACGCGCGCAGCAGATGCGCGCGCAACTGGGCCTGGACGCCTTGCTGCTGACGCGCTCGGAAGAGGGCATGAGCTTGTACACGGCCGATGAGGTGGTGCACATGCCGACCGATGCGCGCGAAGTGTTCGACGTCTCGGGCGCCGGCGACACGGTGATCGCCACCATGGCGGCCATGCTGGGCGCCGGCATGGGCCTGGGCGACGCCGTGCGCACGGCCAACCGCGCCGGCGGCATCGTCGTCGGCAAGCTGGGCACGGCCACCGTCACCCGCGACGAGCTGTTCCCGCAGTAACTACGCGCTACTACCTGCGCCGGTCCGTTTGATCTGGCGCAGGTCTTCCCCTCCTTCCGCTGTCCCGTCTTGTCAACCGTATCACGCCACAGCCGTTAAAGCCGTTAAGGCGCTGCTCTTCCCTTGCGTTCGAGTCATCTTGAAACCACATCACGGAGAGATATCCATGTTCAAAAAAATACTGCTGGCCATCGCCACCCTGATCGCGACGATGGGCTTTGCCTTTGCCCAGGTCGACGTCAACAAGGCGGACCAGGCGGCACTCGACAGCGTCAAGGGCATCGGCCCCGTCACATCGAAAGCCATCATCGATGAACGCGCCAAGGGCGGCGCCTTCAAGGATTGGGCCGATTTCGAAACCCGCGTGAAGGGCATCGGTCCGAAAAGCTCCGTGAAACTGTCGGAAGCGGGCTTGCAAGTGAATGGCCAGGCCAAGTCCGGCGCGCCAGCGGCGCCCGCTCCGGCAGCGAAAGCCGCCCCGGCAAAAAAGGAAGCTGCTGTGAAGGAAGTTGCAGCGAAAGAAGCCGCACCGAAGCCAGCTGCTGCGACCGACACCGCTGCGGCGCCAGCCAAGACAGCCGCTGAAACGAAGAAAGAAGCTGCTGCTGCGAAGAAAGAAGCCAAGGCCGCTGCTGCTGCAGCCAAGAAAGAAGCTGCCGCCGCCAAGGCTGCCGCTCCTGCGGCTCCAGCCGCCGCAGCCGATGGCGCCACGCCTGTGAAGTCAGCCGCTGAAGCGAAGAAGGAAGCTGCCGCCGCCAAGAAAGAAGCGAAGGCTGCCGCCGCCGCTGCGAAGAAGGAAGCAAAACTGGCTGCCGCCGATGCGAAGAAGGCGGAAGCCGAGAAAAAATAAGCGTGTTGCTGTAAGGCGTGTTGCGTGGTGGTGCCGCGCAGCACGAAAAGAAAACCCCGCGTGGTACCGGCCGCGCGGGGTTTTTTTTAGGCTCTGTCATCGGCAAGTAGGGGAAATGCCGGAATCTTCCTGTGGACGTGCTGTCTGACTCTGCATACTCACTCTGCGGGAGCCAATCATGCGGCCAGCCGAATGGATCACCTTGATTGCGCAGTTTGCCCGGTTGAGCCGACGCCAGCGGCAGGCAGGCATTGCCCTGTTGCGTGGCAACTCTCCACACGACGCGACCATCGCGCTGCTGGAAAGCGTGGCCCTGCCGCGATTGGCCTGTCCCGCCTGCCACTCGGCACACTTGCACAGGCACGGCCATGCGCACGGACTGCAGCGCTACCGCTGCGTGCCCTGCGGGCGCACCTTCAATGCGCTCACCGGCACGCCGCTGGCCCGCTTGCGCCACAAGGCGCTGTGGCTCGACTACGCCGATTGTCTGCTGGCATCGGATTCCGTGCGCAAGGCGGCATTGCAGCTGGGCGTGCACCGCAACACCACCTTTCGCTGGCGCCACCGATTTTTATCGCTGGCAAGGACGGACCGGCCGCATGGCCTGCATGGCATTGCCGAGGCCGACGAGCTGTATCTGCTGGAATCGGAAAAGGGAGCCAGAAGCATGACGCGTCCGGCCCGTCGCCGTGGCGGCCATGCCCACAAGCGCGGCATTTCCAATGAACAGGTCTGCATCCTGGTGGCGCGCGACCGCACTGGCCAGACGCTCGATTTCGTCACGGGCAAAGGAGCGCTAACCAAGGCGCAGTTGCACCACTCTTTGTTGCCCGTCATTGACAAGGATGTCTTGCTGGTCACCGACGGCCATGCCGCCTACCGGGCTTTTGCGAGGGAAGCGGGCATAAGTCATCAGGCCGTCAACTTGCGCGCCGGCATCCGCGTGCAGGGCGCCGCCCACGTACAGAACGTCAATGCGTATCACAGCCGATTACGACAATGGCTGGGGCCGTTTCATGGCGTGGCGACGCGCTATCTGCCGAACTACCTGGGATGGCGCTGGATACTCGACGCCAGGCGCATCCGCTCACCCGAAACGTTATTGAAGGCAACATTGGGCGCATTCCCACACCTGACGGTGACATAGCCTTTTTTTAGGCGCTTACAGCTGCGACTCGATCGGCAGCCAGCGCATCACCGATACCAGCGCGCGGCGCCAGAAGCCCGTTTCCGGGTCTTGCGTCCACACTTTGGCGGGCACTTCGGTGGCGTCGGACCAGCGCAGGGCGCCGTTGTCGAGAAATAGTCGGTAACTGGTGTCGCTCGAGACCGAGTGCTGGAACAGCGTGCGCATGTCCGCCGCCAGCGCGGCATCGTCGAACAGCACGCCCATTTCCGTGTTCAGCTGGGCCGAGCGGGGATCGAGGTTGAAGGAGCCGACGAAGCCCCGTTCCCCGTCCACCACCACGGCCTTGGTATGCAGGCTGGCGCGGCTCGAGCCCATCAGGCTGATGCGTTTGCGGTGCTGGGTCTTCAATTCAAACAGCCCGACGCCGCCGCCCAGCAGCGCCTCGCGGTAGCGCGTATAGCCCGCGTGCACGAGGGCCACGTCGGTGGCGGCCAGCGAGTTGGTCAGCACCTGGACCTCGACGCCGGCGGCGACCTTGTCGGCCAGGGTGTGTGTCAGCGCCGTGCCGGGAACAAAATAGGGGGAGGTCAGCAGCGCTTCCTTGCGCGCTTCCGTCAGCAGGGGCAGCAAGCTGTGCATGAGCCAGTGTTCGCTGCGCTGCAAACTGGCCACGGGCGCGGCTTTTTCCGGCGGGTCTGACAGCACTTGCACTCGCTCGCTCCAGTGCAGGCGCAAGCGGCCATCGAGGTGGGCCTGCAACTGGCCCGCATCGGTCAGCTGCCGCAGGTAGGGCGAGGCACCCAGTTCGCCAGTGAGCGCGTCGAGGCGGGCGCGCACAGCCTGCAGTTCAGCCGCACCCGCGTCCTTGCCCTCATGCAAGGCGCCGATGGGGATGACGGCGCGGCTGTTCCAGAAGCGGTCGAAGATGTCGCTCGTCTGCCGCACGGCGGGTCCCACCAGCAGCAGGTCGGCATCCTGGAAATTGACCTGTTCGGCAGCATCAAAATATTCATCGCCGATATTGCGCCCGCCGACGAGGGCCACCCGGCCGTCGACGATCCAGGCCTTGTTGTGCATGCGCCGGTTCAGACTGACGGCGCGCAAGGCCATTTCCACGGCGCGCATCCAGATGCCGTCGCGGTTGCGGCCCGGATTGAAGATGCGCACGTCGATCAGCGGGTGGCTGTCGAGGGCGAGGATGGCGGCGTCCTGGCCGCGCGCGTTGATATCGTCGAGCAGCACGCGCACGCGCACGCCGCGGTCGGCCGCGCGCAGCAGTTCGCGCACCAGCAGGCGTCCCGTGACGTCGTTGTGCCAGATGTAGTATTGCAGGTCGAGGCTGCGGCCCGCTTCGCGCGCGCTCAGGGCGCGCAGGGCGAACGCTTCCAGATTGTCGTCGATCAGGGCCGTGCCGCTGTGGCCGGGGCGCTGCGCCAGTTGCGGCGCCAGCACGCGGTCGAGCAGGGTGGCATCGATCGCCACGGGCAAGGCCGTGCCCGGCGCGCCCAGCGAACGTTCGGCGAAACGCCCGTAGCTGTACAGGGCGGCAATGCTGAGCACGGCAAACAAGGTGGCCAGCAGCAGCAATTTGACGAGCATGCGGCGCACCGTCAGCGAGCCGCGCGTGTGCTGCGGCGTGCGGAGAGGAGGGGAGGCTGGCGCATGCGGTGTCTTTCAGCTGGATGGCAACGGCCGATTGTAGCAGTTTCTATAGTGCACGATTTTCATCCGGGAACATCCTTGCCTGGGGTCAAAAAATGCGAGAATGGCCAGTTCAATCAGGCATAGGGAGATGCAGGCATGCGACGGATTTTGACGGCAATGACGGCAGCCATGCTGTCGGCGGGTGTGGTGGCTGCGCCGGGCGCCGACCCGGCGCAGCAGCAGATAAGGCAAGTGGTGGCCGACATCTCGCCGCAGCGCATCGAGGCGCATGTCCGCAAGCTCGTGGGCTTCCAGACGCGCCACACGATGTCCGATACCGTGTCCGACACGCGCGGCATCGGCGCGGCCCGGCGCTGGATCAAGGCCGAGCTCGAGCGCTGCGGCGCGCAGGCGGGCGGACGGTTGCAGGTGGCGTTCGACAGCCATGTCGCGCCCGTGTCGAAGCGCATTGCGCGGCCGACGGACATCGTCAACGTGGTGGCGACCTTGCCGGGCAGCCAGCCGCAGTCGGCCGGGCGCATCTACGTCGTCAGCGGCCATTACGATTCGCGCGCCACCGACGTGATGGATGCCCAGGGCGATGCGCCCGGCGCCAACGACGACGCGTCCGGCACGGCGGCCGTGATCGAGATGGCTTGCGCGATGGCGCGCCACCGCTTCGACGCCACCCTCGTCTTCATGGCCGTGGCGG
This sequence comes from Janthinobacterium sp. 67, assembly GCF_002797895.1. Lineage (NCBI taxonomy): Bacteria > Pseudomonadati > Pseudomonadota > Betaproteobacteria > Burkholderiales > Oxalobacteraceae > Janthinobacterium > Janthinobacterium sp. 67. The sequence continues at coordinate 5,620,796 of NZ_PGES01000001.1, forward strand.
CCGAGGAGCAGGGGCTATTGGGTTCCGGCCATTGGGCACAGCAGGCTAAGTTGAACAAGCTCAACATCGCCGGCATGCTCAACAATGACATCATCGGCAGTTCGCGCGCGGAAGATGGCACGGTCGATGGCGGCCAGGTGCGCCTGTTTGCGGAAGGCATCCCCGCCGTGAAGGAAATGAGCGACGGCGTGCGCGCCTTGGTGGCGACGGGCGGCGAAAACGATTCGATTTCGCGCCAGCTGGCGCGCCACGTCAAGCAGGTGGGCGAGCGCTATGTGCCCGGCTTTAGGGTCAACGTCATCCAGCGCGCCGACCGCTACCTGCGCGGCGGCGACCATATGCCTTTCCTTGCGCAAGGCTATGCGGCCCTGCGCTTTACGGAACCGCACGAGGATTTTGCCCATCAGCACCAGGACGTGCGCGTGGAAAACGGCGTGCAGTATGGAGATTTGCCGCAATTCGTCGATTATGACTACGTGGCAAAAGTGGCGCGCGTGAATGCGGCGGCGCTCGCGTCGCTGGCCCTGGCGCCGGCCGCGCCCGCCGGTGTGCAGGTGCGCACGGCCCAGCTGGAAAACGCCACCTCGCTGGTCTGGCAGCCGAATACGGAACCGGACCTGGCCGGCTACCGCATCGTCTGGCGCGCCACGACGGCGGACCAGTGGCAGGGCGCGCAAGACGTGGGCAATGTTACCGAAGCCAGGGTCAAGCTGTCGAAAGACAACTATTTCTTTGGCGTCCAGGCCATCGACCGCGACGGCAATGCCAGCGTGGCCACGTATCCCATGCCCTTGCGTTAGGCACTGTTGACGGGCTGGCGCGCAAGAAAGCCGTGAATCTGGGAAACGACGGCAGCCCCTTCGCCGACGGCGGCGGCCACGCGCTTGGTGGAGCCGGCCCGCACGTCGCCGATGGCGAATACGCCCGGCACGCTCGTTTCCAGCGCGGCACGGTCCGGCAAGTCCGGTGGATAGATTGTGTGGCCGTGGCCATGGGCGCGGCATTCGGCGCGCGTGACGTCGAAGCCCGTGCGGATGAAGCCCTGTTCGTCGACGGCCACGGCGCAGTCGTGCAGCCAGTCCGTGTTCGGATCGGCGCCAACAAACAGGAAGACGCGGCGCACTGCGCAATCGCACTCCTTGCCCGTCTGGTTGTTGCGCCAGCGCACCTCCGTCAAGCCATCGTCGTCGCCTTCGAGGGCGATGATTTCCGTGTGCGTGTGCAAGGTGATGTTGGGCGTGGCGGCGATGCGCTCGATCAGGTAGCTCGACATGCTGGCCGCCAGTCCCTCGCCACGTATCACCATGTGGACCTTGGCGGCGTGTCCGGATAGAAACACGGCCGCCTGGCCGGCCGAATTGCCGCCGCCAACGAGGATGATTTCTTCCTGCCGGCACAGCTTGGCTTCAATGGGCGAGGCCCAGTAATACACGCCGCGTCCCTCATACGTTTTCAGGTTGGCCAGCGAGGGCCGGCGGTAGCGTGCGCCGCACGATAGCACCACGGTGCGGGCGCGCACTTGCGTGCCGTCGCACAGATTGACGCGCAGGGGCCACGTGTCGCACAGCAAGTTGGCGGCGCTGGCCGGGGTGGCGATTTCCACGCCAAACTTTTGCGCCTGCACGTAGGCGCGTCCCGCCAGGGCGCGGCCGGAGATGCCTGTCGGAAAGCCCAGGTAATTCTCGATGCGCGCGCTGGCGCCCGCCTGGCCGCCGTACGCGCGCTGCTCGAGCGCCAGGACCGATAGCCCTTCGGAGGCCGCATACACGGCCGTGGCCAGGCCGGCAGGTCCGGCGCCCACCACCAGCACGTCGAAAATCTTGTCGCCGGACAAATCGGGCAGCATGCCCAGGCAGCGCCCCAGTTCCGCATTGCCGGGATTTTTCATGATCTTGCCGTCAGGGCAGACGACCAGCGGCCATTCCTGCGGCGTGGGCTGATAGCGTTCGGCCAGCGCGGCGGCGGCCGCATCGGTGGCCGGATCGAGCACCGTGTGCGGGTGGCCATTGCTCGATAAAAAACTTTGCAGGTGGAACAGGTTGCCATTGCCGCGCGGCCCTACCAGCACGGGGCCGCCCGAATTCGATTCGATCAGCGCCACGCGGCGCAGGATCAGGGCGCGCACGATGCGTTCACCCATTTCCGCCTCGGCCACGATCAGCGCGCGCAGGGATTCCGAACTGATGTCGAGCAATTCCACGTCACCGACGGCGCTGCCGTTGACGAGGGTGGGGCGGCCCGACAATTGCGCCACCTCGGCAATGAAGTGGCCGACGCCCACTTCGCGCAGCACGGACGCCTGTCCCATGACTTCGTGGCGCTTGATGCTGACCCGTCCGGACAGTATCACCAGCATGCCGAAGCTGCTGCTGCCCGCCTCGAACAGCGTTTCGCCATCGGCAAAGTGATGGCGCGTGCCATAGCGCTGCAAGCGCTGCAGTTCGAGCCCGTTGAAGACGGGCGAGATCTGGTGGCTGCGGCCGTGCAAGTCGAGCGTGGCGAACTGGACGGGATCGTCCTGCGTTGTTTCGGGAATGAATTCGGGTGTGCTGCTGGCCATGGCGAGTCCGTTCGGAGGCTGAATAAGCAAATAACAAAAATAACTAACAGTGACGAGTCTAGCGCATGCGGCGTGTGCCTGCCGCAATACCCCTTGTGCACGCCCGGAAATGGCGGCGCGGCAGGCGCCATGCGGCATGGGGCGGCGTAGCCGGACGCGCACGCAAGCCCGGATGCCGCCGCCGATCAGCGATACGCCGTCCAGCATCTCATATTAGAATGGGTCTTTGTTGAATCTACTCAAACAGACACGATGGCTTACAAGACACTTGAAGATACGATAGGCAATACCCCGCTGGTGCAGCTGACGCGCTTGCCGGGCGCCGATGCGCTTGCGCGCAACAACGTCATCCTGGGCAAGCTGGAAGGCAATAATCCGGCCGGCTCCGTGAAGGACCGCGCGGCCATGTCCATGCTCAAGCGCGCTGAAGAGCGCGGCGTCATCAAGCCGGGCGATACCCTGATCGAGGCGACCAGCGGCAATACGGGCATCGCGCTGGCCATGGCCGCCGCCTTGCGCGGCTACAAGATGCTGCTGCTGATGCCGGACAACCTCAGCGTGGAGCGCCGCCAGAGCATGGCCGCCTACGGCGCCGACATTTTATTGACGCCGAAGACGGGCGGCATGGAATATGCGCGCGACCTGGCCGAGCAGATGCAGAAGGATGGCCGCGGCGTGATCCTCGACCAGTTCGCCAACGAAGACAATTCGCGCGCCCACTATGAAAGCACGGGACCGGAAATCTGGCGCGACACGGAAGGGCGCGTTACGCATTTCGTCAGCGCCATGGGCACGACGGGCACCATCATGGGCGTGTCGCGTTATTTGAAGGAACAGAATCCCGCCATCCAGATCATCGGCGCCCAGCCCGAGGAAGGTTCGCAGATTCCCGGCATCCGCAAGTGGCCGGAAGCATACTTGCCGAAAATCTACGACAAGTCGCGCGTCGACCAGGTGGAATACGTGAGCCAGGGCGTGGCCGAGCGCATGGCGCGCAGCCTGGCGGCGGAAGAGGGCTTGTTCTGCGGCATCTCGGCAGCCGGCGCGTGCGAAATCGCGCTGCGCATTTCACAGACGGTGGAAAACGCAACGATTGTGTTCGTCGTGTGCGACCGCGGTGACCGCTATCTCTCGACCGGCGTGTTTCCTGCTTGATTGTTTTAATGTCGGCCAGAACGGCCTGAGAACTGCTGGAAATACCCCCTCCCCATGGCGGGGAGGGAAAACCTGCGAAACTGGCAGGATCAGCCTTGTGGCGTTTCGCCTTCTTTTGGCTTGAATTGCTTGTCGCTGATACGGAATTTGTTACGACGGTCACCCATCAGGTAACGCAGGTCGCGGATGCTCAGATCGCTGACTTCGTGCATGCGGATCAGCAGCGATGCGCCGACCGGCAGGCGGTGGTGGCGGATTTTGCTGATGACCGGTGGCGCTACTTCCAGCGCGCGGGACAAGGCTGCGTCGTTTTTCAGGCGCAGGTTTTCGATCAGGGTATCGAGCAGTCTGTTTGGGTTGTACTGGAGCAGATCGTCGGAGTCCGAATCGCTGTTCATATCAATGCCGACTTGGTTTGTCATGATGTTATTGTTCCTTCTGTAGTTGCACTGCAAAGTAAAAAACACTCGGAGCTCGCTCTTGCTGCGTTCATGTTCATTCTTTACTAAAAGGAACGAATTCACACACGGTACGATCCGGGATACAGTTTTTCATGATATATACACAATTGTACAACAGGATTCAGTTTCAGGCGGGAAAGCCCGATAATCTTGCTTTGTACAGAATCGGTGTTGTCTAGTTGCAACACCTATTTATTCTTTATTATGCTCTATGATAGAACAAAAATTGTACTTTGACAAAAGTTAAGTATAAAACCATTACTGCATTCCGTGCCGCACAAAGGCTGGCGAGCGAGGCTGGCACATGTTATCGGCTCTACCATAGACGTGTTTACTGGTAGCTTCAACATCCCTTACGCTTTCTTACAAGTAATATTATAACTTTACACCGACTTTCGGTTAGCGTGCGCGCACTTGACTAATCGCCTTGCCCAAGTCGATCACCGACATGGCATAAAAATAACTTCTGTTGTACTGAGTTATAGCAAAGAAGTTATTGGTTGCCAAGTGATACTCAGTTGCTTCTGAACCATTTTGCAAGTCGATCAGGCCGAACAACATGTTCTGGGGCGTCGACGGGCCGGCATTCACGCCGGCTTCCTGCAATTCCCCCAGCCGGTACCTGGCTTGCAAGCCCTGGCCGATGAATTTTTCCCACGTGCGGCTGGCCGAGACGGTGACGGGATAGGTGCTGATGGCCGGGTCATCGCGCCGCCAGCCGTGCTCGACGAGGAAATGCGCGACGCTGCCGATGGCGTCGGCCGTGGAATTGCGCAGGTCGATGTGGCTATCGCCATCGAAGTCCACCGCATATTTCATGATGCTGCTGGGCATGAACTGGGGCAGGCCGATGGCACCCGCATACGAGCCGAGCAGGGTCAATGGATCGATGCCATCCTTGCGTGCAAACAGCAGCGCATTTTCCAGTTCGCCCTTGAAAAATTCCATGCGCGCGGCACGGGTGGGGCTTTCCGGGTAGGAAAACGCCAGGGTCGTCAGCGCGTCGAGCACGCGGAAGCGGCCCGTGTTGCGTCCATACACGGTTTCCACGCCGATGATGCCGACGATGATCTCGGCCGGCACGCCATATTCGCGTTCGGCGCGCGCCAGCGCTTCCGCATTCTCTTCCCAGAATTTCACGCCTGCATTGATGCGCACCGGCTCGATGAAGCGGGCGCTGTACGCTTGCCAGTTCTTCGGCTTGCCGGGCGGCGCCGGCTTCATCAGTTGCACCGTCGTGTCCACATAGCGCACCTTGCCGATCAGGGTATCGAGTTCGGCGCGGTTAAAGCCATGCTTGGCGGACATCTCGTCGAGGAAGGCGCGTACTTCTTTCCAGTTGGCATAGTCGACAAACTCGCCTTCGAAGTCGAATTTCGCCGCTGCTTTCTTGATTGTTGCCTTGGTGGCCGGGGCCTTGGCCGCGCGTACGGCACGGGCGCGGTCGGCAGCGGAAATATTGCTGTTTTCGCCAGCGTGCGCGGTGGGCAGGCACAGGGGCAGGGAGAGGAGCAGGGACAGGGCGGAGGTTTTGATCGGTAACAAGGAGCGTCTCATCGGCATTGGGTTAACAGGCGGCGCAAGTGGCGCCGCGCGCGGAGTTGTTCGTCTGGGCTGGCATTACCATACTTCATCGCGGCATAGATTGCCAGAAACTGTGCGATGGCGGCATGCGCTTCTTGTGTGGCCTTGCCTGCGGCCAACCTGGCAGCATAACCGTGCGGGCCTTCGTGCGGCGCACGGCTGTAGCCGCGCCGCGCCTGCTGCTGGCAAAACCGCGCGTACAGGGCGTCGAACGGATCGCCTTGCCGCGCCTGCCGCCACCAGACCAGTGCGCCCGCCATGGCGGACAGCAGGGCCAGCACGGCGCAAGCGACTGCCAGCTTTGTCGCCGGCACGTTTTTCAAGCCGTCGAGCATGGCGCGCTGGCGCTGCGGCGTGGTGTCGAGCACCCAGCTGCTCCAGGCGTGCTCGGCCTGTTGCCATTGCTGGCGCCACGCGGCAACCGCCCCGGGCGCGCCGCCGTCGAGGCCGGCCAGGGCGCGCCAGGCCGTCAGCGGCGACGGGGCCGGCGGCAGGGCGGCGTCGAGGTTGCGCTGCGTGCGCAGGGGCGCGACGGCGCCGGTGGGATCGACGCGCACCCAGCCCCGGCCCGCCAGCCACACTTCGCTCCAGGCATGGGCGTCGGACTGGCGCACCGTCAAGCTGTTGTCGGTACCGTTGCGCAGACCGCCCTGGTAACCGGTGACGACGCGCGCGGGTATGCCCATGGCGCGCATCAGCACGACAAAGCTGCCCGCGTAATGTTCGCAAAAGCCCGCCTGCGTGCCAAACAGGAATTCGTCGACGCCATGCTTGCCCAGCAGCGGCGGCTGCAGGGTGTAGCGGAACGGCGCGCGGCGGAAGTGGCCAAGCACGGCGGCGATGGCGTCGGCGGGCGCCAGCGCCTGCGCGCCATGGCCGCGCAATGCGCGGGCCCAGGCCACGCTGCGCGGGTTGCTGCCAGCGGGCAAGGCCAGCCATGGCCGCTGCTGTGCTGGCGACAGGTTTGCCTGCAGCCGGTAGCGGGACTGGGAACTGACGCGGTAACGCACGGTCGAAGTAATGGGCTGTATGGTCAGCACTTCCAGCGCGGACGACACGACGTACGGGTTACCGGCCAAGCGTTCGATGCTGCGCGGCACGTCGAGCGCGAAGATGCGCCGCTGGCCGCTCGCTTGCAAGGTCACTTCGTAGTGGCTGGGCTGGCCTTCCAGCGCGATGTCTATGCGGCTGTCGCCGGCAGGCGCGCGCCCGTTCGCGCCCCGGCGCGTCCAGGTGGCGCCGTCGAAGTCGCCCAGCACGACGCCGCGCCAGTACAGCTGGTCTTGCGGCGGGATCGCCGTGCTGAAACGGGCCGTGAAGACGGGGTCGCCTGACAGGGCCAGCGAGGCGATGGCGCCCGGCTGCATGCTGTCGGACAAGCCCGTGCGCGCCTGCGCGCCTTCCGGTGCCGTGCCCCACAGGGGGCCGTCGACGCGCGGCACGGCAAGAAACATCAGGGCCGACAGGGGGATGGCCAGCGCCAGCATGCGTCCCAGCAAACCCAGCCTTTGCGCCAGGCGGGGCTGGAAGGTGCCGTATTGGGCCGACAGCAGGCCGGCCAGCAGGACGATGACGGTGGCCAGCATCCAGGCGGCGCTGAGGATGCCTTGCGCATGGAAGAAATTTGCCAGCAGGAGGAAAAAACTGAGGAACACAAAGACGAAGATGTCGCGCCGGCCATGCATTTCCAGCGATTTCAAGGCCAGCAGCAGGGCCAGCATGGCCACGCCGGGATCGCGTCCCAGCACGGTGCCGTAGCTGGCGCAGACGGCGGCGATGCCCAGCAAGGCCAGCGGCGCGAGCACGGCCAGCTGCGGCTGGCGCTTGCCCCGCACGGTGATGACGGCGCGCCACAGCAGGAGGGCGGCAGCGGCGGCCGACAGCCACGGGGGCAGGTGCAGCGCGTGCGGCGCCAGCACCATGGCGGCGGCCAGCAACAGCAGCAGAATGTCGGCCTTGTCGCGTGGCAAGTTGGCCAGCCATTGCCTCATGCCATGGCCTCATCCTGTGGCAAATCGTGCAGGGCCAGCGCGCGCAGGCAGGCGTCGCGGTGGCTGGCACCCAAGGCTGGCGCCACGGTCAGCGCGCCCAGGCGCAAGCCATATGGCAAGCCCGCGCGTTCCGCCTGCAGCACCCATGCGGCCAGGCGCGACAGACGCGCTTCCGGGGCCAGCGCGTGCAGGGCCGCATGCTCGAGCATGATGCAGCCACGGGCTGCGCCCTGCGGTGCCTCGGCGGCAGACTGGAATTGCTTGCTGAATACATGCTCGTCATCATGGCGGGCGATCCGGCGCCAGGCCAGGCGGTGCAATGGGTCGCCTGGCTGGTAGGCGCGCACGCCGGCCAGTTCCATGGCGCCGTCTTGCGTAGGTGGCTGCCGTACTTGGGGCGCCCGCTGCACCGTGCCGACAGGCAAGGGCAGCGGCGGCGCCGTGTGTTCGGGTTGCGGATACACGAGTACGCGGGTGTCGGGCTGCCAGTGGCACCAGGCAACAAACAGGCCCAGCGGAAAACTGCCGGACAGGCGCACGCCAGGCGCAGCCAGCCATCCCCGCTGCGGCGCCGCCACGACGATATCGATGGCCGTTTCCCCGTGGGCGGCGATGTCGGCCAGACCGGGTGCTGCAGCCGAATCGCTGATGGCCACGCGGATCGCATGGCGCGGGCGCGCGCTGCGGTTGATCAGGTGCAAGGTGAACGTGGCCTGGCTGCCCGCGAATACGGGCTTGCCCGGCGTGGCGGCCAGCGCCAGGCCCGCCAGGTTGCGGCTGGCAAACAGCATGTCCGCGATGGCGCAGGCGGCCGCGAAATACGTGAGCGCATAGCCCAGGCCCAGGCGGTAATTGACGGCGGCGATCCACAGCGCCAGCAGCAGCGCGGCAAACGCCAGGCCCGCGCCCGAGGGGCGGACGTGCACGCGCTGCGCGCCCAGCCAGGGGCGCGGCGGCAGCCATTGGATAGTGCGCCAGCGCATGCCGCTCAGACGGGAATACTCAACAGCATGTGCTGCAGCAGGCTGCGGCTATCCGTCGCCCCTTGCGCGGCATGCAGGCGGTGGGCGCAGACGGGCAACAGCACGGCTTGCACATCGTCGGGCGTGACGTGGTCGCGGCCTTCCAGGGCGGCCCAGGCGCGCGTCGCCTGCAGCAGGGCCAGCGCGGCGCGCGGACTCAGGCCATCGGCAAACACGCCCGGCGCGCGGGTTGCATGCACGAGGGCCAGCACGTAGTCGACGACGGCGGCCGAGGCGTGGATGGCGCGCAGGCCCGCTTGTGCCTGCAGCAATTCTTCCCCATTCATGACGGCCGGCAAGGTGTGCAGCATGGCGCGGCGGTCGGCGCCCAGCAGCAGCGCCCGTTCGGCGGCCGCATCGGGGTAGCCCAAGGTCACGCACATGAGAAAACGGTCGAGCTGAGATTCGGGCAGGGGGAAGGTGCCCAGCTGGTGCGCGCAGTTTTGCGTGGCGATGACGAAAAACGGCTGCGGCAGCGCGTGCGTGACGCCGTCGAGCGTCACTTGCCGCTCTTCCATCGCTTCGAGCAAGCCCGATTGCGTCTTCGGCGTGGCCCGGTTGATCTCGTCGGCCAGCAGCACCTGCGTGAACAGGGGGCCGGGATGAAACACGAAGCTGGCGCTGCCCCGGTCATACACGCTCATGCCGGCCACGTCGGCGGGCAGCAGGTCGCTGGTGAATTGCTGGCGCTTCCATTGCAGGCCCAGCGAGATGGCCAGCGCATGGGCCAGGGTGGTCTTGCCCACGCCGGGCACGTCTTCGATCAGCAGGTGGCCGCCGGCCAGCACGCAGGCGAGGGTCTGGCGGATCTGCAAGTGTTTGCCGACGAGAACTTCGCCGATCTGCTGTGCGGCCTGGTGTATTTTCGAAAACATGCTATTTCTATCACAGTAAGTCGGATTATTTAATTTACAATCGCTTTGGCCAGGTCAAGCCGCGCCGCCCGCCCGTGCCGTGCACGTGGTAGATTAGCGTGGCAACGACGGCGGCACAGACCGGCCAGTGATTTTATGCGAGAACGCGCAGGGCGAACAGGAATGCCATGCAGTGTTCCCGGAGAATGGACAGAGACAGAGGTAACCAGTACAGCGCATGAGCACAGCCATTTATACCCATCCCGATTGCCAGCGCCATGAAATGGGCGACTGGCACCCAGAATCGCCGGCCCGCTTGCAGGCCATCAATGATCAACTGATCCTCGCGCACATCAGCGACCTGGTCGAGCACCGCGACGGCGCGCGCGCGCAATTGTCCGATATCGAGCGCAACCACAGCGCCACGGCCATCGGCCTCGTGCGCGACAATGTGCCGCAGGAGGGCGACTACTATCCGCTCGACGGCGATACCCTGCTCAACGCGCACAGCTACGACGCGGCGCTGGCGGCCGCCGGCTCGGCCGTGGCGGCCACGGACGCCGTCATCGATGGCGAGATCAGCAACGCCTTTTGCGCGATCCGCCCGCCCGGCCACCATGCGCGGCCCAGCGAGCCCATGGGTTTTTGCCTGTTCAATAATGTCGCCATCGCCGCCAAGCATGCGCTCGACGTGCGCGGGCTCGAACGGGTCGCCATCGTCGACTTCGACGTGCACCATGGCAATGGAACGGCCGAGTCCGTTGCGCACGATCCGCGCATCCTGATGGTGAGTTTCTTCCAGCACCCGTTTTATCCGTACAGCGACGTGGAATCGTATACGGACACGCGCGTCAACGTGCCCGTGCCGGCCCGCTCGAAGGGCGACGCCGTGCGCCAGCTGGTGCTCGACCACTGGCTGCCCGCGCTGCACCGCCAGCAGCCGCAGATGATTTTTATTTCCGCCGGTTTCGACGCCCACCGCGAAGACGACGTGGGCGGCATGGGCCTCGTGGAAGCCGACTACACGTGGATGACGCAGCAGATGATGGCCGTGGCCAGGCAGTATGGCAAGGGCCGCATCGTCAGCTGCCTCGAAGGAGGCTATAACCTGTCGTCGCTGGGCCGCAGCGTGGCCGCGCACGTGAAGGCGCTGGCGGAACTCTGACTACAGCAAGGTGGGGCGGCTGCCGGAATGCGTGTGGCGGTGGGTCTGGTAGTCGAGCGCGTCGCCAGCCATGAAGCGGTGCCAGGCTTGCGTGTAGACGAGCGATGACTTATCCGCATCAAAACTGTCGAGTTGCAACATGTCGCGGTGGTGCTTGATTTCATTGACCAATTGGTCATACAGCATTTGCAAGCCATAGCTGTCGGCGCTCTGGCGTTTCAGGCGCTCTTCCAGCTGTGCCACTTGCCCCTGCCATTGCCGGCATTCCTTCTTCCAGTCATTGCGCGGCAAGCGCCTGGGCGCCTTGCCCGTGTGTTCCATCGTCATATCGTGCTATCCCCATCACCTATCTCCCTGCACCTGGCGGGAGCCAGCCTGGAAAATAATTGCTTTTCATTTAAGAGGCGATATTAGAGCACATTTTTTTATTTCTCTCAGTAAATAAAAGAATCCTTGTGGAAATACTTGACCTGGCTTCCAGCGCGCGTATCACTGGCGCAGTGCCGCCGCCGGGGCGGCTTGCGCCATGTTGCCGTCGTCGTAGGTGATGGTCAGCAGGGTATTGTCGTCCCAGTTCGCGTCGTGCAGCGGCGGCACGTAGCGCTGGCGGTCTTCCGTGATGCGGATGTCCAGCGTGCGCTCGCCCGAGCGCGCCTGCACGGCAAGCAGCTTGCGGAACACGGGATACGGCACGTGGATCAGCGACGAGTGGCACGGTCCGCCCGCCAGGCGGAACAGGTTGCGCCGTACGAACGGCAAGTCATCCTGCTCGACGGCCCAGCGGATTTCGCATTCGAGGCGCAAGTCGCCCAGGCGGCGCACATTCGGGGGCAGGCCCGGCGTATGGATGTCGGCGCGCCAGCGCAGGGTGGCGCGTTTCTTGTTGCTGACCAGGTCGGCATTCGCATCATAGGCGGTCTTGTCGCGCGTCAAGATGAAGCCGCCGTCCGCCGCCAGCGGTATGGGAATCGACAGGTTGTCGGCCGACAGGTGCAAGGTCACGCCATCGAGCCTCGCCTTCGGCGTGGCGGGGATCAGCATGAAGCGCAGCGGCGCGTCCGGCGCCAGGTGCTGATGGTCGGCATACGCGTCGAGTCCCTTGAGCATGGTGCGGTAGGGGCGCAGGTCGGGATCGCGCGTGCCTTGCACGTCGACAATCTGCTGCATATCCTGGATCGCCGCATCGCCTGGCGCCGCCGCTTGGTCCTGGGCCATGGCGGGCAAGAGGCAGGTGGAAAGGGCAGCGAGGAGACAAAGACGGGGAAGATGCATGGAGTGCGTGCCAGGTTGAGCGTGCAATAGGGAAACCAGTCCAGACTGGACGGCCTGCGGATATTATCATTCGAGTAACTGCCAAATTATCACCAATTGTCTCGTTCGCGTCGCACGGCTGGCGCTGGCGGCGGAAAATGGGACGTCGCGGCGGCAACCACGTAAAATAGCGGATTGACCGAACGATTTTGAAAGCAAGAGCATGGCGATACAATGGTACCCAGGACACATGAACGCGGCCCGCAAGAAAGCGGCCGAAACCATGGAGAACACCGATCTGGTGATTGAAGTGGTGGACGCGCGCCTGCCGGCAGCCAGCTGCAATCCCATGGTGGACGAGCTGCGCCTGTTCCGCCAGCGCCCTTGCCTGAAAATCCTCAACAAGACCGATCTGGCCGATCCTGCCGCCACGGCCGCCTGGGTGGCGTACTTCAATGCCCAGGAAGGCGTGACCGCGTATGCGATGACGACCAAGAAGCCGGGCGACGTGGCGCGCATCCCGGAGCTGGCCAAGTCGCTGGCGCCGCACCGCGGCGTGCCGACGAAGCCGCTGCGCATCATGATCATGGGCATCCCCAACGTGGGCAAGTCGACCCTGATGAACGCACTGCTGAAAAAGCGCGTGGCCAAGGTGGGCGACGAGCCGGCCGTGACGAAAATGCAGCAAAAGCTGTACCTGGACAAGAACACCATCCTCGTCGACACGCCCGGCATGTTGTGGCCGAAGATCGCCATCCCCAGCGACGGCCTGATGCTGGCCGCCAGCCACGCCATCGGCTCGAATGCGCTGATCGAAGAGGAAGTGGCCGTGTTCCTGGCCGAGGAATTGCTCAAGCGCTACCCTGACTTGCTGGCAACCCGCTACGGTACCAAGGTCGGCGAAGTCGATGCCATCGGCGTGGTCGAAGGCATCGCCGCCAAGCGCGGCTTCCGCATCAAGGGCGGCGACTACGATTTCGAGAAAGCGTCGCACACCCTGCTGCTCGACTACCGCAGCGGCATCCTCGGACGCATCTCGCTGGAAACGCCGGACACGCGCGCCGCCCTGCTGGCCCAGCACGCGGCCGAGATGGCGGAAAAAGCGGCCATAGCGGCAGCGATTGCCGCCGAAAAAGCAAAAAATGCGGCGCGCGGCAAGCGCGGGACGTAATTCACGGCCGCTGACTCACCCCAAAGCAAATTTTGGGGTCAGACCCCCGGTGACGTTGGCGCTGAACCAGCCGTTAGCGGTGTTGAGGGTCTGACCCCGGCTTACAAAAAGCGCCGCGACATCACTGTCGCGGCGCTTTTTTTATGCGTTGCCGGATTATCCGAATTTGAAGCTGGTGACGGCCAAGGCTCCAAAAAAATCCTCCTCGTGATACGCCACGTGCGCCGCTTCCTGCTCGGCCGCACCGAGCGCCACCATCAGGGGCAGCAAATGGTCTTCCTGCGGATGGGCCTGGCGCGCGCCCGGTGCCCGGTCCCAGGCCAGCAGCTGCTCCAACCTTTGTTTCGGCGGCAAGGCCATCGTTGCGCGCAGCCAGGCGTCGAACTGGTGCGAGGCGACGGCGCCCGCCTGGCCGAACTGGCGCAGGTTATGGTAACTGAGGCCGCTGCCCAGTATCAGCACGCCCTGCCGGCGCAGGCCGGCCAGCGCGCGGCCCACCTCGACGTGGGTGAGCGGGTCGTAGCCGTGTTTCAGCGACAGCTGCACCAGCGGCATGTCCGCCTGCGGGTAGATGGGGAACAGGGCGCTGAAGGTGCCATGGTCGAAACCGCGCTCGTGGTCGAGGCGCGCGGGATGGCCGGCAGCGTCGAGCAACTGTTTTACCTGTGCCGCCAGGTCTGGCGCGCCCGGTGCCGGGTACTGGATTTGATACGTGTGCGGCGGAAAGCCCGAGTAATCGTAGATCATGCCCGGCCGGGGGCTGGCCGAGACGAGAAATTGCGGCCCTTCCCAGTGCGCCGTGACGACCAGCACGGCCTTCGGACGCGCGCCGATCTGGCGCGGGATATCCTGCAGCGACGCTTCGAGCACGTCGTAGCGGCCGCCGAACTGGTCTTTCATGAACGGCCACGGGCCGCCGCCGTGCGACAGGAAGTAAGTAGGGAAGGTGTGCTCTTGCATGGCGGCTCCTGGTGGGAATGGCTGATGATGACACCATGATAGTCATGCGCAATGAGTTGATCAAGATCGCTATTATTGATATATCATTTCCATTTTGTTGATGATTGGGCCGTCATGGATACCTTGCGCAGCATGCGCGTATTTCGCGCCGTGGTGGAACTGGACAGCTTCGTGCGCGCCAGCGAGCGCCTCGACCTGTCGCCGGCCATGGTCAGCAAGCATGTGATGCACCTCGAGCGCCATCTGGGCGCGCGCCTGCTGAACCGCAGCAGCCGCCACCTGAGCCTGACGGAAATCGGCAAGGTGTATTTCGAACAGTGCCGCGACATGCTCGACAACCTCGACGAGGTGGAAGCGACCGTGGGCCGCACGACGGTGGTGCCGCGCGGCATGCTGCGCCTGAGCGCCCCCGTCTGGTTCGCCAACGCCATCTTTACGCGCACCCTGGTCGCCTACCGCGAGCGCTTTCCGGAAGTGACGTTCGACATCGACTTGAGCGGCAGGGTCGTCAACCTGGTGGAAGAGGGCTTCGACCTGGCCCTGCGCGTGAGCCAGGCGCCGTCGGCGGCCCTGATCGCGCGGCCCATCGGCAACATCGCCTTTCACCTGGTGGCCGCGCCCGCCTACCTGGCGCGCGCGGGCCAGCCGCAGACGCCGCAAGACCTGGTCCGCCACGCCATGATCAGCTATTCCTTGCTGTCGAACGGCAACGAATTGACCTTCGACGGGCCGCAGGGACGCGAGACGGTGAAGTTCTCGCCCGTCCTGCAATGCAATAACGAAAGCCTGCTGCACGCGGCCGCGCTCGACGGCATGGGCATCGCCTTGCTGCCGTCGTGGCAAACGGATGCGGACCTGGCGGCGGGGCGGCTGGTGCGCCTGTTCGACGATTTCACGCTGGCGGGCGGCAGCGTCTACGCCGTCTACACGAGCCGCCGCTACCTGTCCTCGAAAGTGCGCACCTTCATCGACTTCCTGGCCGATGAAGGGCGCCTGGGAGCCTGACTAGGCGATTGAGCGCTTCACGTCGATCAGGGCGAACAGGCGCGCGCTGCGCATCCACGCCAGCACCAGCACCGCCAGCTGCGTGGCCAGGAAGCCGGCCACGATGGCCAGCGGGTCCGGGGCGGCCAGGTTCAGGCGCGCCACGCCCAGCAGCGCATACAGGGCCAGCCCCAGCAAGGTGATGGCCAGATAGATGGCCAGGCAGGCCAGCGGACGCCGGCGCAGCATGCCCAGGCCCCGCCACCACGCCTTGACGGCCGACGTGCGGCGACGGTCGACGGCCAGCGCCGCGCGGCCCGCGTCCAGCGTGGCGCAGGCCAGCAGGAACAGCAATCCCGTGAACAGCAGGGCCAGGTGGCGCGCCAGGTCGGCGTCGGCTTCCAGGACGGCTGCCGCCGCGTGCTTGTCGGCCAGTTTCAGCGCACCGGCGCCGATCGCCAGCGCCACGCCCAGCGGGACGATGCTCCACAGCAGCATGCGCAACATGCGCCCGTATTCGCTGAAGGCGCCCGTCAGCAGGGGGCCGAAGCGCGGTGGCGCAGGCGCGCGCGCGGCCGTCACCACCAGGCCGCTCAGCAGCGGCGACAGCAGCAGGGTCAGGACGATGCCGGCGATGGCGGCCTGGCTGATGGCGGCGCCATTGCGGCCGGCATTGGCGGCCAGGTCGGCCACGGTCATCAGGTCGAGCTGCTGCGCCAGCGCCGCCGCATGCACGGCGTGATCGAGGCTGGCGCTCAAGGTGTGCCAGACGGGAATGACGGCGACGATGGCGGGAATCAGCAGCAATCCGAGCCACAGCAGCAGCAGGCGCCATTGCAGGGCGGCGCGGCCGGCGCGCGTGAGGAAAGTCAGGCCGCTGGCCCGTGTCGTGGAAGTGGCGCTCATACGATGGCGATCAGGGAAAGGAGGTATTGGAAGACGGCGGCAATATCAAGGCTCCAGCGCCGCGCGGCGGACTTGTCGGCTTTCAGGGTGCGGCTGTCATCGAGCTTGTTGACGTCGAGGTAGTGCACGCGGTCGGGATCGAGTTCGGCCGAGACGGCCTTCACGGGCTTGCTCCAGGTGTAGCGCTGCCACAGCTGGTCGTTGTCCCACACCACGCGTTCGGAGGTGCCGTCGGCAAATTTCACGAGCAGCACCTGCGGCACGGGCGCGCCGCGGCGGCGCAGCACCACGCTGGTCAGATAGGGGTAGGGGCCCGTGCCGGGCTTGGCATCCGGGTGCGTCTTGTCCCATGCTTCGCGCACCTTGTCCTCTTCCTTTTTCAGCGCGTCGGGCGTGCGCTCCACGCGCTTGCCGTTCACCAGCGCCATGCCGGCCAGCGGCGTCTGCTCTTCGCTGGCGAAGCTGCCGATGCGGTCGTCGATATTCGCGCTGGCATGGACTTGCTGCGCGAAGACCTGTTCCACGATGCGCCGCTGGCCCGTCGCTTCAGCCAGCGTTTCGCGCAAGTCGGCCACGCTGGGGTGGCGGAATTTCCACTGTTCATAGTAGGCCTTGAAGCCCCGCTCCATGGCCTCGCTGCCGATGCGCGCTTCCAGGTCGCGCAGGGTGACGGCCGTGCGGCTGTAGACGGGGCTCACGCCCTGCAGGCGGTCCCACGCATTCTGGCCCAGCGGGTCGGCCGCATCCTGGCGCGGCGCGGCCATGCGCTCGGCCTCGAAGACCTTGAAGGCGGGAGCGAAGCCCAGGCGCTTGAGCAGGGGCGTCGTGGCGTGGATGTCCTGGCCGCGTGCGCGCAGCATGCGCTGGTCCCAGTACTCGTTCAAGCCTTCGTCGAGGATCGGTTCCTCGAACTCGTTCGAGGCCAGGATGCCATAGAAATAGCCATGGCCGAATTCGTGGATGGTGACGAAATCGAGGCCGAATTCGGCGGCGGTCTTCGGCTGCAGGCTGGCGAAGGCCGAGGCCGTGATGAAGGTCGGGTATTCCATGCCGCCCGCTTCGGCCGCATTAAATGGCGGAATCACCACCGTCAGGGTCTTGTACGGATACGGGCCCAGGGTGCGCGAAAAATACGTGAGCGCATCCTTGGCCGCCTGCAGCGCGGGCGCCGCGTTCGACGCGTACTCGGGCGGGTACAGCACCTTGATGGCCACGGGCGGGCTGCCAGGGCCGTTCCAGCTGCCGATCAATGGCTGCGCGCTGCGCTTGTCGGCCGTCCAGGCGAAATCATGCACGTCGCCCTGCACATAATGGTGCGTGAGCATGCCGTCCTTTTCCTGCGGCGCACCCTGCAGCTCGCCCGTGGCGCCTACCGTATATTCCTTGGGCACGGTCAGCTTCACGTCGTAGTGGCCGAAGTCGGCGTAGAACTCCGAATTGAGGTGGAATTCATGGGCGTTCCAGCGCGGCGCGGTGGCGCCCCGTTCGCCGGGCAGTTCGAGAACGGCGATCTTGGGGAACCACTGGCCCACCAGGTGGAAGCTGCCGAAATAGCCGGTGCGCGCGATGACGCGCGGCAGCTGGTCGAAGAAGCGGATGTCGAGCGTCGTCTCGGCGCCCGGCGCGACCGCTTGCGGCAAGTCGACGCGCACGACGGTGCGGTCGGTGGCCGGGCCGTTGTCGGGCTGGACGACATGCCAGGGCGCCGTGGCGCCGTTCTGCGTCATGCTGTGCAGTTCGATGTAGCCCCATTCGCCGTCGCGCGTGCCGACGCCCGAACGAAAGCTCGTATCGAGCTTGCGCTTCTCGGTAAAGAAAGTCGAATGCTCGCCCTCGAACGCATTCAGGTACAGGTGCAGGTACACGCTGCCGACGGCTTGCGCGCTGCGGTTGCGCCAGCGCAGTTTCTGCCGGCCGTCTATCGTGTGCCTGACGGGATCGAGCGTCGCTTCGATCTGGTAGTCGACCACGCGGTCCGACAGGGTCGCTTGCGCGCCCGTGCGTGCGCCGCCCCAGGCGTTGCTGGCGCTGGGCGTGGTGACGGCGGAGGCATGCGGCGACGCCAGGGCGATGCCGTCGGAGGACGGTGCCGGCGGCATCGCCGCGCCGGCAGGCTTGCCCTTGTCGGGCTGGGCGAACAGGTCGGCTTGCAGGGCGAGGCCGGCCAGCAGCAGGGCGGCGATGGAGAGGGCCTTGAGCTTGCCCGGGATGGAGGAAATACCGCGGCGCGGTGTGCTACGACTATCCATGCGTGACTCCCACTGTGACTTCTTATTGATGATTTTCAAATGCAGTCGGCCGCGTCCAGGATCGCCGGGCGCTCCGTTAATATACCTGTAAAAATTACAAATTAGCAATGAATTCCGCAAGCGGTCCCGCTGGCTGTTGCGGCGCCGTGCGCCGTGCGTATAATGATTCGCTTTTGCGATCCTCCCTACTACCGTGCGTGCGCGCCCCGGTAGCGCACCCAGCTTTCCGCCATGATGCCTGCCCCTTCCGCCCTGACCATTGCCACGCGCACCTTGCTGTTGTGCGCCCTGGCCATGCCGGCGTGTGCGCAGGAAGGCGCCGATGCCGGCGCGCCCGGCGTCACGCATGGCGCCTGGTCCGCCGAACTGGGACAGGGTGGCCAGCACAGCGTGCGCGGCGCCCTGTCGCGCGACCAGGGCGGCATGTCGCTCGACGCGGCCATCGACGGGCTGCGCAATGGCAATTACCGCGATGGCAGCGTGTTTCACCAGCATGGCTTCAATGGCGGCGCGGAATGGAAGGCGCGCGAGGGGCGCTTCGGTTTCAGCGCCGACCAGCTGAAGCAGGACACGCGCTACCCCGCGCCCGAGGCGCCGTTCCTGGCCTTGCTGGCGGCCCGTCCGGAAGACCTGTACCGCTATGAGGTGCGGCGCGGCAGCGCCTTCGTGCAGCGCTATGTGGGCAAGTTCGAGCTGGGCGTGGAACTGTCGCAGCGGGAAAAACGCGCCACGGCCCACTATGCGGGCGAGGACGGCAGCAGCGTATCGACGTACAGCAGCCGGCGCCGGCAACTCGCGCCCCGCCTGCGCCACTACGGCAAGGTGGGCGGCGTGGGCACGGATACGGAAGTGGGCCTGGACCTGATGCAGTGGCAGCGGCGCTCGGGCCGCGATGGCGATGCGCAGCGCCGCCAGTACTCGCGCGCGCTGCTGCTGCGCGAAGAGCTGGCCTTCGGCGGCCCGTACGCGCCGCGCGTGCTGCTGGGACTGCGGCATGAACAGTTCCAGCTCGATCCGGCCGACATGCCCGCCGGCGGCAGCGACTGGGAAAACCAGAATGCCTGGGACGTGCAGGGCAGCCTGCAGCTGCGCCCGCAGCTGAGCGTGTACGCCAAGGCCGCGCGCAGCTACCGCATCGACGACGACGGCTATACCCGCGCCGGCTACCGCCCCCTGGCGGGACAGCTGCGGCGCGAAATGGAAGTGGGCGCGACCTTTGGCGACGCGGCGCGCAGCGCTTCCGTGCGCGTGTTCAGCGAGCGCCTGAGCAACCAGATCGTCTTCGACCAGAGCCTGGGCCAGCTGGGCTTTGCGGGCAACCTCGATCCCTCGCGCCGCGACGGTATCGCCATCGAGGCCAGCATGGCGCTGGCGCGCGGCTGGCGCCTCGACGGACAATTGCGGCAAGTGCATGCGCGCTATGACGATTACGCCTACGACGGCCCGGACATCGCCCTCGTGCCCAAGACCCTGGCCAGCCTGCGCCTGTACTGGACGGGGCAGGGCGGCGCCAGTGCCGACGTCGGCGTGCAATGGCTGCGCGCCCTGCGCTATGGCCCCGATTTCGCCAGCAGCTGCCTGGCGCAAGTGCCTGCGTTTGCCACCGTGGACGGACGCTATGCGCGCAAGCTGGGCGCCTGGGAGCTGGAACTGGCCGGCAGCAACCTGACGGACCGCCGCCATTACGGCGATGCGCCGGGCTGCCGCTCCAGCATCTACCTCAACGATGCGCGCCAGCTGCGCGTGTCGGCGCGCTACCATTTCTGAGGCAGGGTCGCGCCAGGGCTTAAATGCGGCTTAAGCGGGCGCAAACGGAGCGGATAAAAGCGCTTTTTTTCCGGCCTGGCCTCATCGCCCGGCGCAAAAAGTGGTAATCTCGCCCCGTTCACGACCACTTATGATGAAGGATTTATATGCGTTTTCTGCGTTTCTTGCGTCCCCTGCTTGCCGCCGTCACCCTGGTGGCGGCCACCGGCGGCGCCATGGCGGCCGATACCGGCTTTACCACGCTCACGACGCCAGTGCGTACGGACACGGGCAAGAAGGTGGAAGTGGTCGAGTACTTCATGTATTCGTGCCCGCATTGCTACGCGCTCGATCCGCTGATGCACGACTGGGTCAAGAAGCAGGGCGACAAGATCGCCTTCCGCCGCGTCCACCTGGCTGCCACCGGCCCGAAAGACCCGCAGGCGCACGCCTATGCCACCCTGGAAGCGATGGGCCAGCTGGACCAGTTCCACGACAAGATCTTCCGCGCCATCCACGTCGAGCGCAACCGCCTGAACCGCGATGACGCCATCCTCGACCTGCTGGTCAAGAATGGCATCGACAAGGCCAAATACCTGGACATGTTCAATTCCTTCGGCGTGCAGACCAAGCTGAAACGCAACGAGCAGCTGATCGCCGCCAGCAAGATCGACAGCGCCCCGACCATCGTCATCGATGGCCGCTTCGTCACGTCGCCGGCGCAGTTGTCGCGTCCTGGCCAGTCCGAGCCGCAGACCCAGGCGGCGACCCTGCGCGTGATGGATGAACTGGTGGCGCGCGTGCTGAAAGAGCGCGCTCCCGCGCCGGCGAAGAAGTAACACTGGAGATCACCATGAAACAGCTGCCCTGGACTTTGTGCGTACTGGCCGTGGCCCTCGTGGCCTGGCTGGCGATTGCCATCGTCAACGTGGAAAATCAGCGCAATGCGCTGGTGACCAAGGCTTGCGTGGACCCCGCGTTCAAGAACGAGGTCGACGCGAAATGCCTGGCGTCCGTGCGGACGCGCGAACACTGGTGGCAGCACCTCACTTACGCCATGACGCATTTCCGAAATTGAATGTGTTAGTAGGAAAAACCCGCCGCGCGCGGGTTTTTTTTCGTCCGCGTATGATGAAGCCACCACTATTCAGGAGGGACAATGAAAGAAGTGATCTTGATTACGGGCAGCAGCCGCGGCATCGGCGCGGCGACGGCGCTGCTGGCGGCGCGCCAGGGCTATGCCGTGTGCATCAACTATGTG
This sequence comes from Janthinobacterium sp. 67, assembly GCF_002797895.1. NCBI lineage: Bacteria > Pseudomonadati > Pseudomonadota > Betaproteobacteria > Burkholderiales > Oxalobacteraceae > Janthinobacterium > Janthinobacterium sp. 67. Next base: position 5,642,116 of record NZ_PGES01000001.1, read on the forward strand.
CGCGACGCGCAGGCGGCCGACGCGCTGTGCGCGCGCATCGTGGCCGACGGGGGCGAGGCCATCGCCGTGCAGGCCGACGCCAGCGATGAAGCGGACGTGGCGCGCCTGTTTGCGGAAGTCGACGCGCGCCTGGGAAACTTGACGGCGCTGGTCAACAATGTGGGCGTGCTGGAGCAGAAATGCCGGCTCGCCGACATGTCCGTGCAGCGCCTCGAACGCGTGCTGCGCACCAACGTGATCAGTTATTTCCTGTGCTGCCAGCAAGCCGTGCGGCGCATGTCGACGGCCCATGGCGGGCAGGGCGGGCGCATCGTGAACGTGTCGTCGGCGGCGGCGCGCCTCGGCTCTCCGGACGAATACATCGATTACGCGGCTTCGAAAGGCGCCGTCGATACCCTGACCCTGGGCCTGGCGAAGGAAGTGGCGGCCGAGGGCATCCGCGTCAATGGCGTGCGGCCCGGCATCATCTATACGGAGATCCACGCGTCGGGCGGCGAACCGGGCAGGGTGGCGCGTCTGGCGCCCGGCGTGCCGATGCAGCGGGGCGGCCAGCCCGAAGAAATCGCCGATGCGATTTTGTACCTGCTGGGACCGGGTGCCAGCTATGTCACGGGCAGCATCCTCGACGTGGCGGGCGGGCGCTGATCTTCAACTGCTACAAGTAATTGATTCAAGCGCGGGACCAATTATCAAGCAGGACAAGCGAGTCCAGAATGGCGGGGTGTCATGTGCACGCCGATCAACCAACCTGGATTCATCATGCCCGTATCTGCTTCCGCCTCCGTTGTTGCCCCCGCCATCCTGGCCCTGTCGCTGCTGGCCGCCGTGCCAGCCCATGCGGCCATGGATTTGCCCATGCCGGCCCAGCTGTCCGGCGCCACCGCCACGGATAAAACGGCGCTGGCCGCGCGCCGCTACGCCGCGTTCTGGCAAAGCGGCGACCCGGCCCTGGCGCGGCTGGCGCTGGCCGACGATTTCATCGACCGCAGTTTGCCCGCCGGCCGGCCGCAGGGACTGGCCGGCCCGCTGCAGGCGTCGCAAGTGTTCCATGCGGCCGTGCCGGATTTGAAGGTCGCCATCGAGGAGATGCTGGTGGCCGGCGACCGGGTCAGCCTGCGCCTGCATTTCACGGGCCGCTTCACTGGCGTCTTCCCCACGCCACAGGGCGAGCTGCGCGGCCAGGGGCAAGCCATCGATTTCCATGCGTTCGACCTGTACCGCGTGAATGGGCAGGGGCGCATCAGCGACAACTGGCACCTGGAAGACAATCTGACCCTGCTGCGCCAGCTGGGCGTGCTGGCGCCGTGATGGCGTCCCGCTAGGGCTGCGCCGGCAGCGAGGAAAACTGCTGCAGCAGGAAGTCGGCCAGCAGCGTGACGCGCGGCGGCTGGAAGCGGCTGCGCCGGTACAGCAGGTTCAGGGGCACGCTGTCGGCAAAATATTCGTCGAGCACCGTCTGCAAGCGCCCCGCGCGCAGGTCGTCGCCGATGTCGAGCAGCGATTTGTAGGCATAGCCATGGCCGGCCACGGCCCAGCGGCGGATGATTTCGCCGTCGTTGCTGTGCCAGTCCCCCTGCGGGCGCAAGCCGTGGCGCTTGCCGTTTTCGCGGTAGCGCCATTCCTGCGGCGCGCCGTCGCCGGCCGTGAGCACGAGGGTGGGCAGCGACGCCAGGTCGCGCGGCGCGGCCGGCACGCCGAGCCTGGCGGCCAGCGCGGGCGCCACGCACACGACGCGCCGGCCCGGGTGCAGCAGGCGCGCCACCATGTCGCTGTCGGGCAGCTCGCCGTAGCGGATGGCCAGGTCGACGTCGTCCTGCACCAGGTTGGCCGTGGCGTCCGTCAGGGTCAGCGCATGGCGCACCTGCGGGTGCAGCGCGGCAAAGCGGTCGAGCATGGGCAGCAGCAGCTGGCGGCCGATGTCGGACGGCGCCGAGATGCGCACCATGCCGCGCACGGCGTCGCCGCCCGCGTGCAAGCCGTCTTCGGCCTGCGCCAGCAAGTCGAGCGCCTGTTCGCTGTAGCGGCGGTAGTGCAGGCCTTCTTGCGTCAGGCGCAGCTGGCGCGTGGTGCGTTCGAACAGGGTGGCGCCCAGCGCCGTTTCCAGGCGCGCGATGGCGGCGCTGGCGGCGGCCGGCGACAGGCCGTGCTTGCGGCCGGCCGCGGAAAAACTGCCCAGCGCCGCGGCGTCGAGGAACAGCGCGATTTCCGCCAGGCGTCCGGCGCCGCCGCGGCTCATGCCGGGTGCGCGGCCGCTGGTTTCGGCGCCGGCGCCGAATGCGGCGTGATCACCACGGTGCAGGTGGTGCCGGCCACCAGCAATTGTCCTTTCGGCTGCTCGTCGATGTGGATGCGCACGGGCACGCGCTGCGCCAGGCGCACCCAGTTGAAGGTGGGGTTGACGTCGGCCAGCAGTTCGCGGCCTGTGGCGGCGTCGCGGTCGGTGATGCCGCGCGCGATGCTTTCGATGTGGCCGTGCAGGGTGCCGCCGCTCATCAGATTCATTTCCGCCTTGTCGTCCTGCGCCAGCATGCCCAGCTTGGTCTCTTCGAAATAGCCGACGACGTAGTACGAGGCGCTGTCGATGACGGCCAGCTTGGCCGCGCCGACGGCCGCGAAGTCGCCCTTGTGCACGTTCAGGTTCGTCACGTAGCCGCTGACGGGCGCGCGCACGGTGGTGCGCTCCAGGTTCAATTGGGCCAGCGCGCGGGCGGCCACGGCGGCCTGCACTTGCGAGGTGGCCGAGGTGGCGGCAAACGCCGCGCTTTCGCGGCTTTCCGTCGAGATGATGCTGGCGTCCAGGCCTGCGCGGCGCTGGGCTTCCTTGCCGCGGCGGCCTTGCTCCGTCCTTTGCGCGGCCAGCACGGCGTCGGCCTGCGCCAGCGCGCTCGCGTAGCGTTCCTTGTCGACGACGAACAGCACGTCGCCCTTTTGCACGACCTGGTTGTCGCGTACCAGCACGTCCGTGACGGTGCCGGCCACGTCGGCGCTGATGTTGACGATGTCGGCCTTGATGCGGCCGTCGCGCGTCCACGGCGACTCCATGTAGCGGTCCCAGACGGTCTTGCCTATCCACAGGGCGGCTGCCAATAGCAGCACGGTGATTGCATAGCGGGTCAGTTTGCTTACCATGTCGGCAGCCTTTCCTTGATCGGGTTGAACGGTTTTTTTTATTTGTAAAGCGATAGCGCCAGCGCGCCGAAAATGGCGATGAAGATGCACAGCCGCGCCAGCGACGGATGCCACACCATGCGGTACACGCCCAGCCAGCCCAGCACGCGGTCGAGCAGGGTTTGCAGGGCTATGCTGAGGAGGAACAGGGGCAGCAGGGTAGGAATCAGAATTCCGAACAGGGCGAATTCACGCGGCATGGTGGTCTCCGGCGCCAGGCGCCATATGGTCGAGTAATGAGGTGTAGATCGAGTGCAGGTCGGCCAGCGCCGTGTGCAGGCGCATGCCCCGTTCCGGCGCCGTACCGGCTTCGGCCTGCGCCGCGCGCACGACGGCGCCCGCCTGCAGGGTGGCCGCCAGCGCCGCCTGCAGTTGCGCGTCGCCGCGCGTGCGCAGCCAGGCGGCGATGTGGTCCACGCACTGCTGCAGCGCGTGGCGCGTGGCGCCTGGCCTGGCGGTCGCGATCAGTTCGCGCAGTTCGATCACGGAATGGCCGATTTCCAGCAGGGTCAAGGCCTGGCGCACGACGGCGCGCGTCGCTTCGCCCGGCGCCGGGCCGGCCGCCGCGTTGAGCTGGCTGAGCAGGTCGCGCACGCGGTTGTCGAAGCGGTGTTTGACACGGCGCGCCGGGGCCGTGCACGCATGCAGCGCTTCGCGCCACAGGGCCCGGCCGATATGGTCCTTGTGGCCCATCGTGTGCTCGGGCAGCAGCACGGCAAACACGAGGGCGGCCAGCATCAGGCCCACGATCAGGGCCATGCCCGTGTTCAAAAAGGCTGCACCGTCGACGTGCATCACATTCGTCGGCGCCATCTGCGTGATGAAGGTCGACACGCCCAGGCCCACGCCCAGCTTGGCGGGATTCGTCATCAGGTACAGGCCGACGGCGAGGAACGGCGCAAAACTGAGCACCAGCATGGGGAAGCCGTCGCCGTGCACCAGCACGAAATACACGCAGACGAGCGACAGCGGCATGGCGATGAGGAAGCCCGCCAGCACCTGGCGGATCATCATGATGGGACGCGGCGAGGACGAGGCCAGCGCGCAGAACACGGCCGCCATTAGCATCGCCGTGCTGGCGTAGGGCCAGGCGAGGAAGTAGGCGCCCAGCGCCAGCAAGGCCAGGCTGATGCCGGCGCGCGCGCCGCTGGCGAGCACCAGCGCGGGCGGCGTCTTCGGCGCATACGCCTGCGGCGTGCTCACTTCCAGCGGCGTGTCGTGCACGAGGCTGAAATACACTTCGTGAAAGCGGCTCATGTCGCGCGCGAAGCGTTCGAGCAGTTCGCACACGGTGTCGAAATCGATGCGCTGCGCATGCGCGACGTGGGTGCTGTCGATGTCCGCGCGGGCCTGGCCCAGCGCCGTTTGCAAATGCCGCTGCATGGTGTCGAGCGAGTCTTGCGAGGGCGTCGTTTGCAGCGCTTCGGCGACGATGGCGTACAACGGCGCGCAGGCCTGCATGACCTGGGTTTCGCCATCGCGCTGCAGGCGGTCGAACAGGCGGTGGAAGGTATAGAAGGTGGTCAGCGCCGTCATGAAGGTGGCGTTGAAGGCGTGCAGCTTGCGGTTTTGTGCGCGCACGTGACTGACCTTGCTGGTGACTTCGAACAGGGCGGCCGAGCGGCCCAGTTCCAGCGCCGCCACGTCGGCGGCAAACTGCAAATGCGTCAGTTCCACCTGGGCCGGCGTGAGCTTTTGCTGCAGCACGTCCTGGCAAAAAGTAAGGAATTTGCCGTAGCGGGCCTGCACCGTGCGCATCACCTGCGTGCCCTGGTGGCGCGGCAGCAGCACGCTGGAGACGGCGGCCGAGCAGATGATGCCCAGGCTCACTTCAGCCACGCGCGTGACGGCCAGCGAGAAGACCTGCATCGGCTGCTCGATGGCGGGCAGCACGATCATGCAAGCCGTGTAGCCGGCCAGCACGTACACATACGACTGGGCGTTGCGGTGCAGGGCCGAGCCGCTCGTGCACAAGCCCACCCACAGGGCCAGGCCGGCGAACAGCAGCACGGGCTGCTGCGGGAACAGGCCGATCAGGGTCAGTGCGGCCGTGCAGCCGAGCAGGGTGCCGCACAGGCGGTAAAAGCTTTTTTCCAGCACCATGCCGCTGCTGGGCAGGGCCAGGATGATGGTGGTGGTCATCGCCGTGCTGGGCGAATCGAGGCCCAGGCGGTAGGCCAGCCACAGGGCGCAGAATGCGGCGATGAGGGTCTTGCCGACGTAGATCCAGCGTTCGCCTTCCGTCGCGCGCCAGTCCTGCAGCGCCAGCGCCAGCCAGCGGGCCGCCCGGGTCAGGGGGCCGTCTATAGGTGTTGTTGCTGTGGCTGGCGTCATCGATAGGCTATCAGTTCTGGTTGTTGAGATTGTTCAGGTTGCGCAGCTGGCGCATGTACAGCTTGTCGAGCACTTGCAGCTCTTCTTCCGTGAACCCTTCGTACAGGGCCGACGTTTCCTGGTACACGTCGGGCAGCGCCGTCTCGATCAGCGCGCGGCCCTTGTCGGTCAGCGAGATCATCACGGAGCGGCGGTCGCCGGGACGCGTGCCCCGATGGATCAGGCCGCGCGTTTCCAGGTCGTTGCACACGCGCGTCAGGTTGGCCGGCTTTTCATGGCAGGCCATGCCCAGGGTGCAGGCGTTCGAAGTTTCGTCTTCCGTGCCGTACAGCACGGCCAGCACCATGTAGCTGGCATCGACCAGATCGTGCTTTTTCAGCGCGGCATTGGTCAGGTCCTTCATGCCTTTTTGAATGTGGTACGTCATGCGCAGCAAACGCATCAGTTCCATGGGGAAGCCTGGCATGCGCGTGCGGATGTTTTTCAGCCGCTTGGAGGTGGCGTCAAAAGCGGTCATGTCATATTCCTTCATGTGTGAATAAAGTGCCGATTGTATCTTGTTGGGCTAGGGCAATGCCAGGATTGCAAGCTCAGATGCCGCCTCCTAGCGCATTCATCAAGGAAACGTACAGATCGAGCTCGCGCGCCCCATTTTGCGCCTGCTGCTGTTCTTCCGCCAGCAGCGCCACTTGCGTGTTGAGCATGGCGATGGCGTCGCTCATGCCCGCCTTGTAGGCCTTCTCCGCCAGGTCGCGCGCGCGCTGCGCCGTGGCCAGCGCCTGCGCGGTCAGCTGGTGCTGCTTGGCAAGCGATTGCGCGCGGGTGACGGCGTTGGCCACGTCCGACATGGCGTTGATGACGGTGGCGTTGTACTGCTCCACGGCGCCGTCGTACACGGCCGTCTGGCTGCCCAGCTGGGCGCGCAGGCGGGCGCCGGCGAAGATCGGCAGGCTCAGCGCGGGCGAAACGCCGCGGATGTCCGAGTTGGCGTCGAGAAAATGGCTGAAGCCGAAGGCCTGGAAGCCGGCGAAGGCCACCAGGTTGACGTTCGGGTAGAACTCGGCCTTGGCGGCGTCGATGCGCCGCGCCGCCGCTTCGACTCTCCAGCGCTGGGCGGCGATGTCGGGACGGCGGCCGATCAGGTCGGCCGGCAGGGCGGCGGGGATGGCCAGCGGCTGGTCCAGGCGCAGCACGGGGCGCGTGAGCGCCGCGCCGGCCGCCGGACCCTTGCCCGCCAGCGCCGCCAGCTGGTTGCGCAGCAGTGACAGCGATTCGGCCGACTGTTCCAGCTGGCGGCGTCCGGCCGGCAAGGTGGTTTCGATCTGCGCCACGTCGATGTCCGTGCCGATGCCGGCTTGCTTGCGCTGACGCGTGATGTCGAGGATGCGGGCGCGCTGCGCCAGGCTGCGTTCGATCACGTCCTGCAGCTGGAATTCATACGACAGCTGGATGTAGGTGCGCACCAGCGCCGTTTCCAGGGCCAGGCGGGCCATCTGCGATTCGGCCGAGGCCATCTGCACGTCGCCCAGCGCGGCGGACAGGGCGGCGCGGTTGCGGCCCCACAGGTCCAGGTCGTAGGAGGCCGTGACGGTGGCCTGGTTGCGCCACGCGTAGTTGCCGGCCAGCGGCGCCGGCGTGCTGCCGTGCTGCGAATACAGTTCGCGGTTGATGGAAACGGCCGCGTCGGCCTGCGGACGGGTCTTGTCCTCGGCAGCGCCGGCCAGCGCCTCGGCCTGGCGCACGCGCGCCTGGGCGCCGCGCAGGGTGGGGCTGTCGGCCAGGACCTGGTCCATCAAACGGTTCAATTGGGGGTCGTGCAAGTCTTGCCACCATTGCGTGCGCGGCCATTGGATGGCGACGCTGGCGGCGGCATCCATGGCTTGGCTCGCCTGCAGCTTGTTGGCGTCGAGCATGGCCGATTGCGGCGCGATATGGCCCATGTCGGCGCACGCGCTCAAGGCAAGGATCAGGCTGGCGGCAAGCAAGCGGCGGTGCAGGGACATGCAGGACTCCGGAAGGTGGTGTTGGGGCGATGCTGACAGCTCGCCGCGGTGAGCGCCGGGAGTGGCCCGGGGTGCTGCGCCGCAACTGAGTTGTTACTGAGTGAAACCGGCTGACGGGTTTCTTATTGCACGACGTGTTTTGCCGTTTGCGCGACGTCAAAATCCGCTTCCGTTTGCGGGATCAGACCAGCCTTGCGGGCGGCGTAGAACTCGGCCATGACTTGTTCGCGCGTCACCTGGCTGGCGGCGGTGGCCGGCGTTTTCGGGTAGTCGACTTCGCTCGTGGCGATTTCGCCGGCGTTGCGGGCACGGATGTATTCGGCCGTGACGTCAGCGCGCGTGAGTTGCTGGCTGGCAGCCGCAGGCGCGGCGCTTTGGGCGAAAGCCGAGGTGGCGGTGGTGATGGCAAACAATGCTGCGATCAGTGATTTGGCTTGCATGATAAGACTCCAAGATGTGCATGATGGCTGGGTGGATGGGCCGGCTCGCCACGTACCGGTCGGTTCGGCGGCATGGCGCTGGTGGGCGCCGTGCCGCCGATGAAGCAGTTTCTGGATGAGAAGATGCTTACTTGAATTAACTATAGCAATGAATAGTACATTTGTGAAGTAATTTTTGAAAATATTTGTGCGTCGCCGCATTTTCCCTGCGGAAAATGCCGTGCAGGCGTGCGCCGCTGGCCGGGCCAGGGGAGTAAGCTGGTTTTTTTATCAAGGGGAGTCAGCCATGAGCGGCAGCACACTCGATCCGGACAATTTGCCCGTCACGCCCGACCGCGTCCTGGGCAGCGGCCATGGCAAGGGCGCACTGGGGCCCAGCGACAGCTCCGACAGCGGCAGCGACATGCAGGGCGTGCCTGGCCAGGATGCGGAAGAGCTCGATAACGACAGCGATGCGGCCGGCACGGGCGAGCGGGCCGGCGTGGAACCCCACAACGCGTCGCCCGATGGCGGCGACATCGACGTCGATCATGTGGAGCGCCTGGCACCGGTGCCGCCGGCGCAGGGTGGTGGTGAATTGCCCCCATGAATTACCGCCTGTCCTGCGCCATCAGCGTAAAATGTGGTCAAGGCGGCGTGCGCGCCGCGATGGCCAGCCGGCCGGCACAGGATAGGATGTCAGAGGATGCAAACGCAGATGTCGGAAGAGAAAGAAAAAGACTTGATGTCGATGTACCGCGAGACGCGGCCGCGCGAGTTTTTTGGTGAAAAAAGCGACACCAATCACCTGGCCTGGAGTCTGCTGGTGGTATTGCTGGCGCTGGCGTTCTGGCTCGTCGTGGCCCTGGCGGCGGCGGAAAACCAGCGCCATGCCCTGGAAACCAAGGTGTGCCAGGATCGCGTGTTTCCCACGGAAATTGACATGTCTTGCCTGAAACAGGTCAAGTCGCGCGATCACTGGTGGCAGCACGTGGGCCACGCGCTGGTGCGGATGGGCGCCTGACCCGGGCGCGGTCTGGCTGTACTTGGCGGCGTGCGGGCCGCTGCGGCGACAGGGCGATAGTGCGACAGTGCGGGAGGCGCCATGCCACGCGATCACTCGCGCGAGCAGCCGCAATGGCTGCTGGCGCGCCACAGTGCCTTGACGGCGCGCCAGTTGCTGCGCGCCTATGGCTTGCTATGCCTGTTTTCCCTCGTCATTGCCGCCGCCTTTGCGCTGCGCGGCCTCTGGTACATTCCCGTGTTTTCGCTTGCCGAACTGTGCCTGGTGGCCATCGCCCTGCTGCATTACCTGCGCCATGCGCGCGACTATGAGCACATCGCCTTGCGCGACGGCGAGCTGATCGTCGAACAGGTCAGCGCCGGGCGTTGCCGCCGCCACCGCTTTGCACCGTGGCGCATGCGTATCGTCGTGCCGCAAGGGCCAGGTCAATTGATACATATCAACGATACCGGCCATGGCGGCGCGCACGTGGACGTGGGCGTGTTTGCCACGCCGGAACGGCGACAGCAGGTGGCGCAGGAGCTATGCGCGCTGCTGCCGCCCTATTTGGGCCCGTAAAACTGGAAAGTCTGGACCACCAGCAAGGTGGTGGGGAAGCCCGTGATGGTCTTGAACTGCTTGACGCCGGTAATCTTGTAGGCGCCGGCCTGGAATTCTTCCCCTTCGGCCCAGCTGTGATCCTTCATGGCAAACTGCAGCAACTGCTTGTCGTTATAGCGGTAGCTGAAGATGGTGTAGGCGCCGACGCGGCTGGTGACGACGAAGTTTTCATCCTGCTGGTCGGCGATGAGCAGGATGCCCGGATAGCGCTCGATGCCCGCCTCTTCGTTCTGGATTCTCAGGATCACGTCGGTAAAGCTGCATTCGGCGTCGCGGATCTTGTCGCGCTTCGTGGCGATCTTCATCACCTCGTCGTAGCTCTTGTTGTGCACGATAGACCATTGCGGCGAATCGCAATAGTTGGCGGCATGGGCATGGGTCGCGCCGAGCAGCAGACATAGGGTAATGGCGGAGAAAGCTTTCATGGGACCTTGTGGCAAGTTGCAGTCTTGTGGAGGCGGCAGTGTAACGTCTGGCTGCCGGCCCCACAAGCGCAGGGCAAGGCGCAAGATCAGGTGGCCCGCGACGGACCTTCCCACAGATTGATATGGCCTTCGCGCGCCTGCACGTCGATGGCGGCCAGCTCGTCGGCCGTGAACGACAATTGCTGCAGCGCGGCCACGTTTTCGCGGATTTGCGCGCTGCTGCTCGCGCCGATCAGGGTCGAGGTGACGCGGGAATCGCGCAGCACCCAGGCCAGCGCCATCTGCGCCAGGGTTTGTCCCCGCTGCGCGGCGATCTGGTTCAGCGCGCGCACGCGGGCCAGGTTTTCCGCGCTCAAATGCTGTTGCAGCAGCGAGCCGCCGCCGGGACGGTTGACGCGCGCATCCTGCGGCACGCCGTCCAGGTACTTGTCGCTGAGCAGCCCCTGCGCCAGCGCCGTGAACGTGATGCAACCCATGCCTTCCTGCTGCAGGGTGTCGAGCAAGCCGTCTTCCTCGATCCAGCGGTTGAGCATGTTGTAGGCCGGCTGGTGGATCAGACACGGCACTTTCCATTCCTTCAGCAGGGCGGCCGCCTCGGCCGTCTTTTGCGGCGAATACGACGACAGGCCCACGTACAGCGCCTTGCCCTGCTGCACGGCGGTGGCCAGCGCGCCCATGGTTTCTTCCAGCGGCGTGTCGGCGTCGTAGCGGTGCGAGTAAAAGATGTCGACATAGTCGAGGCCCAGACGCTTCAGACTTTGGTCCAGGCTGGCCAGCACGTATTTGCGCGAACCGCCGCCCTGGCCGTACGGACCCGGCCACATGTCCCAGCCCGCCTTGGTGGAAATGATCAGTTCATCGCGGTAGGGCAGAAAATCGTCGCGCAGCAGCTTGCCGAAATTGCTTTCCGCGCTGCCATACGGCGGGCCGTAGTTATTGGCCAGGTCGAAATGCGTGATGCCCAGGTCAAACGCCGTGCGCAGCATGTCGCGCTGCGAAGCCAGGTTGTTGCTGTCGCCAAAGTTATGCCACAGTCCCAGCGACAGCAGCGGCAGTTTCAGCCCGCTGCGCCCGCAGGTGCGGTATTGCATGCTGTCGTAGCGGTTCTCGGCGGCGTGGTAAGTCATGGCATCTCCTGGTTGAGTGAAGCGCTCATTTTCGCGCAAAATCAAGGTCCGTGTGCGTGCGCCGTGCGCGTGGCCGGACGCGCCTTACAATAAGCGTTGAGAAGTCTCGCAAGGAGCGGTCATGGAAATCGAATTGAAATTGTTGCTGGCGCCGCAAGACGCGCCCCGTCTGCGCGCGCACCCGCTGCTGGCGCAGTCCACGCAAGGTGCGCCGCAACTGCTGCGGATGCACGATATCTATGTCGACACGCCCGATCTGCAGCTGTGCCGCCACCAGGCGGGCTTGCGCGTGCGCCAGGTGGACGGGCGCTGGGTGCAGACGCTGAAGGCGGGCGGCACGGTCAGCGGCGGCTTGCACAGCCGTCACGAATGGGAGGGCGAGGTGCCGGGGCCACAACCGGACCTGGCCGCGCTCGATGCGGCCATCGGCCGCAAGCAGCCCATCCGCGCGCTGCTGCGCCAGGACGCCATCCGCGACGCCTTGCGGCCCGTGTTCACCACGCGCATGGAGCGCACCGTATGGCAGCTGCGCACGCCGCAGGGCGACGAGATCGAATGCGTGCTGGACCAGGGTGTCATCGAAAGCGGCGCGGATGGGGCCGATGGTGGCGCGCGCAGCGTGCCCGTCAGCGAGATCGAACTGGAATTGAAGCAGGGGCAGGCATCCAGCCTGTTCGACGTGGCGCTGTCCCTGCTGCGGGACGTGCCGCTGCAGCTGGGCCACATGAGCAAGGCGGAGCGCGGTTACCGCTTGGCTGCATCGCATCCCTTGCAAGCCGTCAAGGCGCAGCCTTTGCGGCTCGATGACGGCATGACGGTGCAGCAAGCCTTCGTCGCCATCTGCGGCAATTGCCTCGAGCAAGTGAGCGGCAACCAGGATGGCGTGGCGGCGGGCGAGGACGTGGAAAGCGTGCACCAGATGCGCGTGGGCCTGCGCCGCTTGCGCTCGGCGCTGGGCATGTTCAAGTCCCTGCTGGCGCTGCCCGATGCGTTGACGGGCGAACTGGCTTGGCTGGGCGGTGCGCTGGGCGAGGCGCGCGACTGGGATGTGTTGGCAGGCAATACCCTGGCGCAGCTCGACGGCGAGGCGGCCACGGATGCGGCGGCGCTGGCAGGGGCGGCGCACGCGCAGGCGCGCCTCAAGCACGTGCAAGCGGCGCAGGCCGTCACCTCGGCGCGCTACACGGCTTGCATGCTGGGCTTGCAGCGCTGGCTGCAGGCGCGCGCCTGGCGCGACAATTGTTCCGCGCGCCAGTTGCGGCGCCTGGACGCGCGCGTTTCGCCATTTGCCCGCGCCACCCTGCGCAAGGACCAGCGCCGGCTGATGCAGCGCGGCAAGCGCCTGCCGCATGCGACGCCGCAGCAGCGCCACCGGGTGCGCATCGCGGCCAAGAAGACGCGCTATGCGACGGAATTTTTCGCCTCGCTGTTTGCGGGCCGGGCCGTGAAACCATATGTGGGGCGGCTGTCGGCCTTGCAGGATGAACTGGGCTGGCTGAACGACGTGCAGGTGGCCGACCGGCTGCTGCGGCAATTGCCCGAAGTTCAGGCTGACCAGGCCGACCAGGCCGTCCAGGACGGGTTGCGCCTGCACGCGGCCTTCGTGCGCGGCTATCTGGCGGCGCGCGCGCAGGCGCAGGGCAGCGATGGCCGCATGCACAAGGCCTGGCGGCGCTTCAAGGCGGCCCGCTTGCCGGCCTGAACCCGGCTAGGCCAGCGGGCGTTGCAACTGGCGCTCGAGGATGGCCAGCGGCGACTTGTGCGGCGCGGCCATGGCGCGCACGGGCAGCAGCCAGGTTTGCTCCAGTGCATGCTGTCCCCGCAGGGCCGCGTGCGATACGACGTCACTGAAGACGATCCACGTCTGGCCCGGCGCGAACGCATGCGTGTGCTGTTCCACCTGCGCCTGGTAGCCGAGGTCGGCCTTCATGGCGTCGTGCAGCTGCAGCATGTAGTGGTCGTAGGCCGTGCGCCGCGACTTGGTGACGCGCAGCCATTGCAGCAGGGCCGCCAGCACCGGTTGCGGACGTTTCGCGGCGGGCAGGAAATGCTGCGCCACCTGCTCGAATGGCGCGCCCAGTTTCCACACGCGCGGTGCGTCGCGCGGATGGATGTTGGTGAACACGCGCAGGATGCGCCGGCCCTGCGTGGGCGAGGAGGGAAAGCTGTCGACGTGCAGGCGCGTATCGTCCTTGCGCCACGAGGTCACCCTGCCGGCGATTTCCACGGGGCGAAAGCTGCCCTTGCCCTGCTGCAGGTGGGCCGAATAGCGAGGCAGCAAGCCGGCCAGCAGGCGCTGCGTGTGCCGCGCATAGCGCTGCATCAGCGCGGCCAGCAGCGTCGCATCGCAGGCGTCGCCATGGCCGCGCACGCCGCGCGCCGGCTCCCAGCTGATGTTCTTGGCGCTGACGGCGCTACCCACGGCGCCGTTCAGCAGCGCTTGTTCTTCCTGTCGCAGGGGAAAGCCCAGCGCGGGCAACAGCAGCACCTGCCCATCTTCAAGCGCCTGCAGCGCCGCCGCCTGCTGCGCGGCGTTGCCGCTGGCATCCCACCGGTCCAGGGAAATATCGATGAGTTTGCTCATGGCACAAACGGGGAAGACATCGGAGCGGCCAGTATGGGCGCTTGCCGCCCGCTCCCGTTTGCGCTGGCGCAGCTTCAGCGCACGGTGTGGATACATCGCGGTTCATTGAAAGCGCGGCGAGCGGCGCGGCTCAGTAGGCCAGGCGGCCCGGCACGCTCACTTCGATCTGCGTGCCGGCGCCGGACCGGCTGTCGATGCGCAGGCTGGCCTTGATGGCGGCGGCGCGCTCGCGCATGCCGACGAGACCCCAGTGGCCGGGCCGCTGGCCCGTTTGCGCGACGGCGTCATCGAGGCCGCAGCCGTCGTCGCGCACGCGCAGGGTGAAGGCATGGTCCGCATAGTCGAGTTCCAGCACGATGTTGGCCGCCTCGGCATAGCGCGAGGCGTTGAACAGCGCTTCGCGCGCGATGGCATAGATTTCGTCATGCACGCGCGGCTGCAGGCGCCGGCAGATGCCGCTCACATGCACGGCGAAGGCATGCGCGCGGTGTTCTGCCAGGCCCTTGCCGAATTGCTGCAGCGCCAGGCGCAGTTCGTCGGGTTCGGCCGAGGCGCGCAAGTCCATGATCTGGTCGCGTCCTTCGATCAGCAACTGGTCGGCCAGATTGAGGGTGCCGTCGAGGCGCGCCCGTTCGCGCGTGCCCTTGGGCAGCATGTCGGCATGCGCATGGAACGAGAGGATCAGGCCCTGCACGCTTTGCAGCAGGGTGTCGTGCAGCGAACGGGCGATGCGCGAGCGCTCGGCCAGGCGCTCCTGCAAGCGTTCCTGCAGCCGTTCCTGCATGTCGCGCGTCAGGTGGCGGATGCGCAGCACATAGCCGCCATACAGCAGCAGCGCGGCGCCCAGCGCCAGCAGCACGACGAACCACGACGTTTGCACGAAGGTCGGTGCGATGACGATGCCTAGCCCTGTCCCCTGCGTGTTCCACACGCCGTCTTCGTTGGCGGCCGTGACCTCGAAGCGGTAGCTGCCAGGCGCAAGGTTGGTGTAGTAGGCTTCGCGGCGTCCCACTGCCTCCTGCCAGCCCGTGTCCACGCCCGTCAGCTTGTAGCGCAGGCGCACGCGCTCCGGCATCGACAGGCTCAGGGCCGTGAAGCCGATCTGCAGGGTCTTGCTGCCCTGCGGCAGGTGCAGCGGCTTGCCGTCGTCCAGCGCGTAGCGCGCGCCATCGGCCAGCAGGCTGTGGATCTGCACGGGCGGCGGCAGGGCGTTGCGGCGGATGTGCAGCGGGTCGAGCATGCCGATGGTGGCCGAGGTGGAAAACCACAGCTGGCCATCGGGCGCATGGATCAGCGACGGCACGGGGCGCAGCTGCGAGGCATGGCCCTGCAAGCCGTCGAGCGCGTCGAAGCGTTCCGAGGCAATAGCGCTGCCGTCGCGCATCCACGCGGCCAGGCTGGCGGCGCCGATATGGGCTATGCCGTCCGCGCCATGCAGCCACAGGTCGCCGTCCGGCAGGCGCACGATGCCCGACACGCCGCGAAACGCCGCGCCGCGCGCGCCGCGCAAGGTGTGGAAGCGGCCGGCACGGTACAGGGCCACGCCATTTTCGCCGCCAGCCCACATCGCGTCGCCATCGCGGTACAGCTGCAGCACGGTGCCCACTTGCAGTCCCTCGGGCGCGCCGAGCCGCCTGACGGCGCCCGCGCGCTGGCCATCGGCCACCAGGCTGACGGTATTGTCGGCATGGCCCAGCCAGACGGTGCCTGCGCCATCCATCGCCATGGCCGTCGTCAGCACCGTCGGCAAGCCCGAGAGGCCGCCGTTCGCGCTCCATTTTCCGTCGTTCAGGCGAAACAGGCCGCCGCCGGAAAACGAGGCCCACAGGGCGCCCGAGCGGTCTTGCTGCAGGGCCTGCGGATCGAGTCCCTGCACGGGCGCCACCACGCGCGTCATGGCGCCGTTGCGCGCGCGATGGTGCAGTTCCTGCTCGTTGCCCAGCCATAGCGTGCCGTCGGGCGCCCAGTGGCTGGCCGCCAAGGCCCCTTTCAAGATCAATTTTTTCATGCCGTCGGCCGTAAAGCTGCGCACGTCGCTGACATAGTCGCCGATCCACACGTCGCCGTCGGGCCCCGGCAGCATGCCGGGATGGTCGAAGGGCACGGCCACGGCCAGGGTCTTCAGGCGGTTCGGCCGCAGCCGGTCCAGGCCCGTCGAGGTGCCGAACCACAGATTGCCTTCGCGGTCCTGGAACGAGGTTTGCGGCAACGGGCCGCTGATGCCGTTCTGGCGCGTCAGGCGCTGGGCCGGCAGGCTGGGACCGGAAGGGTCGAACTTGCGTTCGATGCCGTCGGGCTGCATCAGCCACATGGTACCGGCGCGGTCGAAACGGATGCTGTTGCCCCTGGCGTCGGGCCGGATGGGCGCACCGCCGCGCGGCGCGCTGGTGCGCACGCGATAGTAATTGCTTTGCGCATCGACGGCCCAGATGGCGCCATCGGGCGCTTCATCCATGCCGGTGAGGATGGTGCGCGGCCAGGCATGGGAAAAATGCGTCTCGCCCGGCCTGCGGAAATAGGCGCCATGCATGGTGCCCATCCACTGCGTGCCATCGCGCGCGAACAGGATCTGGTAGACGCGCTTGTCGGGCAGGCCCACGTTGGCCGCTTGCGCAACGAAGCGGTCCGCGCCCGGCGCCAGGCGCGCCGCGCCATCGCGCGTGCCGACCCAGATGGCGCCGTCGGGCGCTACCTCGATATGGAACACGGCGCCCGGCGGCAAGCCGTCCGCCTCGCGGTAGGTGCGCACGCCATCCTTGCGAAAGACGCTGACGCCGCCGAGGCGGTAGCCGACCCACACGGCGCCGTCCGCCGGCGTGGCCAGGCCCAGCACATTGCTCGACGGCAGGCGGTGGCCGTACACGCTGTCGACCCTGTCGAAGCGCACGCCGTCGTAGCGGTACAAGCCGGTGGCCGTGGCGATCCACAGCCAGCCATCCTTGCCCTGGGCGAATTTCAGCACGTCGACGGGCGCGCCTTGCAGGGCGCCCCAGGCGTTGTGGGTGTAGTCGGACAGCAGGGGAGACGGGGCGGCAGCGCACGCGTGCAGGTGGCACGCCAGCAGGGGCAGGATCAACAGGCGGCGCAGCAGGCGAGCGGACATCGGGGCAGGGGAAGATAGCGGTGGCGGGGCAGTGATTGTAGCGCAGCGCCGTGCCTTTCAGCAGGCAAAAAAAAGCCTGCGCAGGTGGCGCAGGCTTCTTTTCGCCCTACGTTGACAGGAACTGGCGCTTACGCGAAGTTCTTGGCAACGAAGTCCCAGTTGACCAGGCCCCAGAACGTTTCCACGTACTTGGCGCGCAGGTTGCGGTAGTCGATGTAGTAGGCGTGTTCCCAGACGTCGCAGGTCAGCAGCGGCTTGTCGCCGGTGGTCAGCGGGCAGCCGGCGTTCGAGGTGTTGACGATGTCGACGGAGCCGTCGGCTTTTTGCACCAGCCAGGTCCAGCCCGAACCGAAGTTGCCCACGCACGACTTGGTGAATTCTTCCTTGAACTTGTCGAACGACGACCATTTGGCGTTGATCGCGTCAGCCACGGCACCCGCAGGCGCGCCGCCGCCGGCCGGCTTCATGCCGTTCCAGTAGAAGGTGTGGTTCCATACCTGGGCTGCATTGTTGAAGATGCCGCCCGACGATTTCTTGATGATCTCTTCCAGCGACAGGTTCTCGAACTCGGTACCCTTGATCATGTTGTTCAAGTTGGTGACATACGCCTGGTGATGCTTGGCATAGTGGTATTCCAGGGTTTCTTTCGAAATATGCGGCGCCAGAGCGTCCATTTCATATGGCAGTGGTGGCAGAGTATGTTCCATGTGATGTCCCTTTGTGGTGAGTATTCGGAGTCTACCGGCCTGTGGCCGGAGGGTTGAGCCAAGCTTGCTTGAAGCAGGCATTCTTGCTGAACGAGCCACTATTGTAAAGCGGATGCGCCATTGCTGCAGATTCCGGCACGCGTCGCGGATGCCTTTGGCGTAGTGATTCTCGTTCAGCCTGAATCGGGCGGAAAAGTTCCCAACCGCAAGCCTCAACGGATGCGCCGGGTGGTTTCCCTGACGATCAGTTCCAGCGGTGGAATGGCCGCCTGCACGGCCTCGCCATTGATCAGCCCCAGCAGCGCTTCCGTGGCGATGCGGCCGATGTCATACAGGGGCTGGTGGATGGTCGTCAGCGGCGGCGTCGTGTAGGACGAGCCGGGCAAGTCATCGAAACCGACGAGCGAGATATCGTCGGGCACGCGGATGCCCTTGCGGTACAGGCACAGGCGCACGCCGTAGGCGGACAGGTCATTGGCGGCGAAGACGGCGCTGAATTGCTGCTGCGTATCGAACAAATGGTTCATGGCAAGCATCCCGCTTGCCTCGTGGAAATCGCCTTCCACCATCAGCTTCGGGTCGATGGCGATGTCCGCTTCGCGCAGCGCGCGCTGGTAGCCCGTCAGGCGCTCGGCCGCATCCGTGTTGTTGGCGGGGCCGGCCACGAAGGCGATGCGGCGGTGGCCCAGCTCCACCAGGTGGCGCACGGCCAGGTAGGCGCCGTATTCGTTGTCGAGCTTGAAGCCGATGGCGCTTTTCGTGGCCAGCAGGCGGCCCGTCGAGACGATGGGCCGCTGCTGCGAGAAATCGAGCACGCTCTCGTCCGAGATGCGCCCAGACAGTAGGATGATGCCGTCGACCTTCCTCGCCAGCAGCAAGCGGATGCGGTCCGCCTCTTCCTGCGCATTCCAGTGCCCGCTGACGATGACGGACGCATAGCCCGTGTCCTTCAGGCCGTCGTCCACGCCGCGCAGGCTTTCGTCGAAGAAGGGGCTGGAAATATCCTGCACCACGATGCCGATGGTCATCGAGCGGCCCTTCTTCAGACCTTGCGCCATCTGGTTCGGCGCGAATTTCATGTGCGCGATGGCCGCCAGCACGGCGTCGCGCTTGTCGTCGGACACCCTGGCCGTGCCATTGAGGATGCGCGAGACGGTGCTCGGCGACACGCCGGCCTGGCGGGCCACGTCGAGCAGGGTGGAAGGGGGAGCAGCGTGGGCGCTATCGTTCAAGGTGATTCCTGGGTATCAAGATGGCTGGTTCTCAGTGCTCTGAAAACCTTTTCATCGAAAGATTACCATAAATGGCTACAGGGGCGGGGCGTCGGTCGGGGTAGGTCGGCGTAGGTCGGGTTAGCCCGCAGGGCGTAAGCCGACACCGCGCAGCCAACAACGCGCCGGAACCATGCCTCTGGCGCCAACAATGTTGTCGGATTACGCGCTCATGCGCTAATCCGACCTACGCTTGAAAACGTTTTCACAAAAAACAACAGCAATCTCCACAGTCTGTATTTTCGCCTTTTTCATAGGAGAACACGCGCCATGGCGTGGACCTTGTCACACTGCCCTCAATAAAAATGACAACTTTTTCGGTTGACTTGATTTTCTTTGCGGTGTTAAATGGACACATGTTGTGAAAACGTTTTCAAGATAGAAGACGCTCAATAAACGGAGATGAAATAATGAAGTCAAGCATCCTTGGCGCCGCCCCCCTGGCAGCGCTGACCCTGGCCTTTGGCGTGGCCGCCGCACCCGCCACGCCGACCGTCCTCCCGCAGGCCGCACCGTTGCCGGCGCTGGCCCCGGCCACGATTACCGTCGCCTCGTTCCCCGACCTGGACCGCGCCGTGAAAACGGCCTTGCCCCTGTGGGAAAAGCTGTATCCGCAAGTGAAGGTCAAGCTGGTCAGCCTGCAGATCGACGACCACCATAACTCGATGACGACGGCGCTGGCGGCCGGCGCGCGCCTGCCCGACGTGATGGCCATCGACTTCCGCTATGTCGGCAGCTTCGCCGAATCGAAGGGCATGGAAGACTTGCTGCAGCTGCCATACGGCGCAGGGCAGTACCGCGCCCTGTTCGTGCCGTTCACCTTCGTGCAGGCGACCAGTGCGCGCGGCACCCTGGGCGCCATGCCGGCCGACCTGGGACCTGGCACCCTGTTCTACCGCAAGGACTTGATGGACAAGGCGGGCATCCAGGAAACCGATCTGACGCAATCGTGGGAGTCGTATATCGCGGCCGGCAAGAAGCTCAAGGCCGCCACCGGCACCTATCTGCTGGCCGGCGCCAGCGACCTGGCCGACATCTATATTCGCGCCAACCTCAAAGACGGCGAAGGCATTTACTTTGGCGACAAGGGCCAGGTGCTGGTCGACTCGCCCCGCTTCGTCAAAGCGTTCGAACTGGCCAAGGCGGCGCGGGTCGCCGGCATCGATGCGCGCACCGTGGCCTGGACGGGCGAGTGGGCCGAAGGCTTCAAGCGCGACAAGGTGGCCAGTCAGATGATGGGTTCGTGGCTCAGCGGCCACCTGGCCAAGTGGCTGGCGCCCGATTCCAAGGGCCAGTGGCGCGCGGCGAACCTGCCTGCCGGCGCGCTGGCGTCGTACGGCGGCTCGTTCTACGGCATTCCGAAAAAGGCGGCGAATAAAACCCAGGCCTGGGAATTCATCAAGTTCATGACCGTCAACAAGGATATCCAGCTGCACTCGCTCAAAGAGATCGGCGCGTTCCCGGCCCTCAAGGCCGCGTATGCGGACCCGATGATGGACGAGCCGCAGCCGTATTTCGGCGGCCAGAAGACGCGCCTGCTGGCGCGCGACACGGCGGCGAAAATCCCCGTCATCCGCGTCGACAAGTTCGACGCCGTGGCGCGCGACATCGTCAACATGGAACTGGAAAGCGTGCTGGCGCAAAACAAGGATATCAAGACGGCGCTGGCCGACGCCAAGGCCCTGATCACCCACCGCGCGCGGCGCTAGGAGCAGCATGACTACTTCCATGCCTTGTACCGAGGACGCGCCCGCTGCTGCGGCGGCGAGGCCCGCCAGGAAACGCTTCAACATGAAGAAGTGGGCGCCGTATCTTTTCATCAGCCCCTTCTTCATCCTGTTCGCCGTCTTCAGCCTGTTCCCGCTGCTGTTTTCCATCTATCTGTCGTTCAACCAGTGGGAAGCGGCCAGCGGCGTGGAAGCCATGCAGTGGGTGGGCCTGGACAACTACAAGTACGCCTTGAGCGACCCGTGGTTTTTGCGCTCGCTGGGCAATACCGTCTGGCTGGCGCTGGCCTCGGGCGTGCCGCAGCACCTGGTGGCCATTCCGCTGGCAGCGTTCATCCACAACAGCTTCAAGCGCTCGCGCAACCTGGTGATCGGCATTTACTTTTTACCGTTCATCACGTCCAGCGTGGCCATCGCCATGGTCTTCAACACCCTGTTCTCGCGCGACTATGGCCAGATCAATGTGCTGCTCCAATGGTGCGCCAGCCTGCCGTTAATCGGTGGCCTGTTCCCGGCCGAATCGATCGACTGGCTGGGCAGCTCGCTGTTCATCAAGCCGGCCGTCGCCTTCGTGATTTTCTGGCGCTACCTGGGCTGGAACCTGGTGCTGTATCTGTCCGCGCTGCAGGTGATCCCCAAGGATCTGTACGAGGCGGCCACCATCGACGGCGCCTCGAAACGCCAGCAATTCTGGTACATCACCTTGCCGCAGCTGCGCCCCATGATCTACCTGGCCGTGACACTCACCATCATGGGCAACCTGCAGCTATTCGAGGAACCGTTCGTGCTGGTGGCCGAATCGAGCGGCGTGAGCCAGTCCGTGATGACGACGGCCATCTTCGTCTACAAGACGGCGTTTTCCTCGGGCGACTTCGGCACGGCGTCGGCCATTTCCTGGCTGCTGTTTTTGATCATCGCCAGCACCACCTGGGTCAATAACCGCATTTTCAGCCGCAATGAACGCAATGAGCGCAAGGAGGCCAAATGAAAACCACCCGCTGGACGGCCTACGCCATGGTGGCCATCGGCGCCCTGATCATGGTCGCGCCGTTCTACTTCATGTTCGTCTTCGCCACGCACACAAGCGCCGAGATCTACAGCCTGCCGCCGCCGCGTTGGTTCGGCACGGCCCTGCTCAACAACCTGGAATTGCTGCAGGAACGCCTGCCGTTCTGGCGCAATATCGGCATCAGCCTGTACGTGGCGCTGATGACGACGGCCCTGACCTTGTTCTTTTGTTCGCTGGGCGGCTATGCGTTTGCCATGTACGAGTTCCGCTTCAAGCGGCCCTTGTTTACCCTGGTGATGGCGTCGATGATCATTCCGTCCTTCATGAACATGATTCCGACCTTCATGCTGATGGATTTCTTCGGATGGCTGGACCAGCCGCGCGCCCTGTACGTGCCGGGAGCGGCCGGCGCGCTGGGGATTTTCCTCATGCGCCAGTACATCGGCACGGCCATCCCGAAGGATCTGATCGAGGCGGCGCGCATCGACGGCTGCGGCGAATTCGCCATCTACTGGCGCGTCGTACTGCCGCTGATCGGTCCCGCCATGGGCACCCTGGGCCTGATCACCTTCATCAACTCCTGGAACAATTTCATCACGCCGCTGGTCGTCATGCGCTCGGTCGAGAACTACACGATTCCGCTGGCCCTGCGCAGCATGCAGGCGCCGAACAACACGGAGTGGGGCGCGCTGATGACGGGCGCCGCCATCGCCGTGCTGCCGCTGCTGCTGATGTTTTTTGTCGCCTCGAAGCGTTTAATTGAAGGACTGACCCAGGGCGCAGTCAAAGGCTAGCACTTTTTTCATCCACTCACACTGACATGACCACCATGCATAACGACGACATTGACACCAACTTTCCCGCCACCTTCACCTGGGGCGTGGCCACCAGCGCCTACCAGATCGAGGGCGCCGCCGCCATCGACGGCCGCGGCCCCTCCATCTGGGATACCTTCAGCCATACGGATGGCAAGATCATCGACGGCAGCAATGGCGACGTGGCCTGCGACCACTATCACCGCTACGCGGAGGACGTGGAACTGATCGCCAGCCTGGGCGTGAACGCCTACCGCTTTTCCATGTCCTGGTCGCGCGTGCAGCCCACGGGTTCCGGCGCCTGGAACGAGGCCGGCTTCGATTTCTATGGGCGCCTGCTCGACGCCCTGGCCGCCAAGGGGCTCGATGCCCACCTGACCTTGTATCACTGGGACTTGCCGCAAGCCTTGCAGGACGAGGGCGGCTGGCTCAATCGCGCCACCTGCTACCACTTCGCCGCCTATGCGGCCGAGGTGGCGCGCCGCTTCGGCCACAAGGTCGCCAGCATCGCCACCCATAACGAACCGTGGTGCACGGCCGTGCTGGGCCACGGCACGGGCCAGTTCGCGCCCGGCATGGCCGACCCGGCCGCCGCCGTGCAAGTGTCGCACCATCTGCTGCTGTCGCACGGCCTGGCCATGCAGGCGATGCGCGCCGTCAATCCGCCCGCGAAACTGGGCATCGTGCTCAATCAATGGACGGCCACGCCGGCCACCGACAGCGCCCAGGACCGCGAACTGGCCGAACTCGAATATGCGCGCTCGGTGCAGTGGTATATGGACGCCATCTTCAAGGGCCGCTACCCGGTTTTGGCCCTGAAACACGTCGACGCTTCAGCTTTGGCTATCTTTGAAAACGATTTCATGGATATCAAGCAGCCCATCGATTTCCTCGGCGTGAACTACTACACGCGCGCTTTCATGAGCGCCGAGACGCCGCCGCGCAAGCCCGAGTGCAAGCTCGGCGTCAACGACATGGGCTGGGAAACCTATCCGCAGGGCTTGACGGAACTGCTCGTCGGCCTGCACCGCGAATACCGGCTGCCGCCCGTCTACATCACGGAAAACGGCATGGCCGTGGCCGACAAGCCCGTCGACGGCAAGATCCACGACGCGCCGCGCATCGAGTACGTGCAGCTGCACCTGGACGCCTTGCGCGCCGTGATCGCGCAGGGCATCGACGTGCGCGGCTATTTCTACTGGAGCCTGATGGACAACTTCGAGTGGAACTCGGGCTACGCCAAGCGCTTCGGCATGCTGTACGTCGACTACGCCACGCAGCAGCGCAGCTTCAAGGACAGCGCCCTGTGGTACCGCGACTTCATCGCGGCCCAGCGCGCATCCCACGCCGCCGTCCTGGCCGAGGAGCACTGACATGGCCGCCATCTCCCTGCGCGGCATCCGCAAGACCTACGGCGACGGCCCGGAAATCGTCAAGGGCCTGGACCTCGATATCCACGACGGCGAATTCATGGTGTTCGTGGGTCCGTCCGGCTGCGGCAAGTCGACCCTGCTGCGCATGATCGCGGGACTGGAAGACATCAGCGCGGGCCAGCTGCGCATTGGCGACCTGCTGGCCAACGACGTGGCGCCGGCCGAGCGGGGCATCGCCATGGTCTTCCAGAGCTACGCCCTGTATCCGCACATGACGGCGCGCGACAACATGGGTTTTGCCCTCAAGTTGGCGGGCAAGCCGGAAGCGGAAGTGCGCGCGGCCGTCGGCAAGGTAGCGGAGATTTTGCAGATCACGCACCTGCTCGAGCGCAAACCCAAGGCCCTGTCGGGCGGCGAGCGCCAGCGCGTGGCCATCGGCCGCTCCATCGTGCGCCAGCCCAAGGTGTTTTTGTTCGACGAGCCGCTGTCCAACCTCGACGCGTCCTTGCGCGTGCAGACGCGCATCGAGCTGGCCAAGCTGCACCAGGAACTAGGCACGACGATGATCTACGTGACGCACGACCAGGTCGAAGCCATGACCCTCGGTGACCGGGTCGCCGTCTTCCACGGCGGCCACCTGGAGCAGGTGGGGGCGCCGCTGGACCTGTACCGCCATCCGGCCAGCCAGTTCGTGGCCGGCTTCATCGGTGCGCTGCGCATGAACTTCTTGCCGTGCGCCGCCGTCCCCGCGCTGGCCAGCCAGCTTGGCGGCGAGGCCGGCATGCTGGTCGGCATACGCCCCGAGCACCTGCGCCTGGTGCCGCGTCACGAAGGCTACGGCGCCACGGTCACCCTGATCGAGCAGCTGGGCGACGCGCAGATCATCCACGCCACGCTCGATGCCAACCCGCACGCGGTGGCCATCAAGCTGCACGGCGAGGCGCGCCACAGTCTGGCGCAGGGCAGCGCCATCGGCTTCGCGCCGGAAGAGGGCCATGCCTTTCTATTCGACACGGCCGGGCGCGCCGTGGCTACCCATTGACCCCGCACGGAGGCGACATGACTTCAGATTGACACCCAAAAAATGTGCAGCAATAGCCAAAGAGCTATGTGATCATCAATCAACCAGCGGTACAGGAGACAACAACAATGCAACAGCTCAAACGCAATACCATCGCCCTCAGCCTGGCGCATGCGACCTTCGCCCAGTTCATCTTGCTGGGCAGCGGCGCCGCCATGGCCCAGGAGGCTGCAGCCACGGACGCGGCAAAGCCGGCCGCCGAGCAGATGGACCGCATCGTCGTCACGGCCACGCGCCGCAATACCTTCGTGCAGGAGACGCCGCTGGCCGTCACCGCCTTCAACCAGGACACCCTGCAAAACAACCAGGTTAAGGATCTGGCCTCGCTGGCGACCATGGTGCCCAGCCTCGTCGTCGAGCAGCATGGCGACTCGGGCGGCGTGCACGTCTACATGCGCGGCGTCGGTTCGGCCAACCACACGGAGCTGGGCGACCCGGCCGTCGCCTTCTACGTCGATGGCGTGTATTCGCCGCGTCCGCAGGGCGCCACGGCGCTGATGTATGACCTGTCGCACGTCGAGGTGGCGCGCGGACCGCAGGGCACCCTGAACGGCCGCAATTCGACGGCCGGCGCCGTCAACCTCGTCTCCGCCGCGCCGAGCACGGCCAAGTTCATGGGCTCGGCCGGCATCACGGTGGGCGACTACCGCCATCTGCAGACGCAGGGCATGATCAATATCCCGTTTTCCGACGACGTGGCGCTGCGCATCGCCGCCATCAAGGATAGCCACGACGGCACGGTGGATTTCCGCCGCGGCTCGAACGTCATGCCGGGTACTGCCAAGTATGGCGCCGGCGACCAGATGGGCGTGCGCGCCTCGCTGCTGTGGAAGTTCACGCCGCAGCTGCGCGGTACCTTCATCGCCGACTACTTCCTCGACCAGGGCGCCGGCAACGTCTACCTGGCGGCCGAACCGAAACCCGGTGAAAAACTGCGCTCGGCCCTGATCGATACGCCAGGCACCCTGGACCAGTCGATTCTGACCTATAAGGGCAAGCTCAATTACAAGCCGACGGACGCGCTGGACTTCACGTACCTGGGCAGCTGGAGCCGCTACAAGCGCCAGAACAGCAACGACTCCGATGCGGGCCTGTTCCCCGGCTTCAAGTCGGAAAACCGCACGGACTGGGCGCAGTTCGACAGCTATTCGCACGAGCTGCAGGCCCGCTCGGATGACGACGCGCCGTTCCAGTGGGTGGCCGGCCTGTTCCTGTTCAATGAAAAGAACAAGGTGCGCTTCGATATCGACCGCAGCCAGATTTCGCAGGCGGCCGTGCAGCAGGATATCGCCAACGGCGCCGTGATCTTCGTGCAGCCGACCGTGGGCCAGTACGCGTCCTCGATGTCCTTCATCCAGGGCGACCGCCAGCTCAAATCGAAAGCCGTGTTCGGCCAGGTCAGCCAGCAAGTGACGGACCAGATCAAGCTGACGGCCGGCGCGCGCTACACGAAAGACCATAAATTCGA
Source organism: Janthinobacterium sp. 67 (assembly GCF_002797895.1). NCBI lineage: Bacteria > Pseudomonadati > Pseudomonadota > Betaproteobacteria > Burkholderiales > Oxalobacteraceae > Janthinobacterium > Janthinobacterium sp. 67. Next base: position 5,668,354 of record NZ_PGES01000001.1, read on the forward strand.
TATCGGCGGCAAGAACTGGGCATGCCCGAACTGGCCGGCCAACACGCCGCTGGGCACCACGGTCCTCACTGCGGACCAGCTGCGCCAGCTCGTCACGCCGGGCACGGGCCTGGCCAACACGCACAATATCGGCCCGGGCGGCGCCATCACGGCCGCCACCTGCGGCAATACGCCGGGCGACAATACGGCCGACCTGAAATACGGCCAGGCCACCTGGCTGGGCCGCATCGAGTACAAGCTGCGCCCCGACATCCTGCTGTTCGGTTCCGTGACGACGGGCTTCCATTCGCCGGCCATCGGCGACGGCGGCGCCACCACCAAGCCGGAAAAACTGACCAGCTATGAAATCGGCTTCAAGTCGGACTTGCTGAACCGCGAACTGACCTTGAACCTCGACGCGTTTTTGATGAAGTACAAGGACAAGCTCGAGTCGCAGGTGGTCAACAGCGTGCTGGCCAACTTCAACGCGGCCGGCGCCACCGTCAAGGGCCTGGAAGCGGAATGGGTGTGGCGGCCAACGAAGGTCGACCGCCTGACGGGCAACGCCACCTGGCTCAAAGCCGTGTATGACGATTTTCTCTCGTGCGACGTCGATGCGGCGCGCGCGAATGGGCAGTCCTGCGGTTCGACGGCGCCACTGGTGAACGTGGGCGGCAGCACCATGAAGCATGCGCCGAAGTTTTCCACCACCGTGCAGTACGAGCATGATTTCACGGTCGCCGGCGGCCAGCTCACGCCGCGCGCTTCGGTGCACTATGAAACCATGTCGTACGTGGGGGCGGGCGCGTTCAACGGCGACGTGCCGGGCCACGCCGGCGTCAAGCGCCAGGAAGCCTACACGACCCTGGACCTGAGCCTGCGCTTCCAGCCGGCCAACAAGGCCTACACGGTCGAAGCGTTCGTGCAGAACGCCACGGACAAGGCCGTCAAGCTGGACGTCAATGAAATCTGCACGGACGTGGGCATGCCATGCCAGCCGACGCAGCAGATCTACGGCGCCTTCTACAACGCGCCGCGCACGTTTGGCGCGCGCGTGTCGATGAAGTTCTAAGTCAGGTAGTGTGAAAGAGCAGTTGCGGTAGCAGTCCACTCAGTAGGGAAGGTGTTGGGCCGGGGTTCTTCCCCGGCCTTTTTTATTCTAACGCTTATTCCAGGCTGGCTTGCACGCTGGCGATGCCGACCTGCGCGCTGCCTTCGGCCAGGCGCACGTTGACGTTCTGGCGCGCCTGCAGCTGCGCCGGCGAGCGCACGATATTCCCTTTTTCATCGCGCAGGATGGCGTAGCCGCGTTCCAGCGTGCGTTGGGGATTGAGCAGTTCCAGCTGCGCCGCCAGGCCGTCGAGGCGGTGGCGCCGCTGGCCCAGCTGCTGCGCCATGGCCGCGCCGCTGCGCCGCTGGGCTTCCAGCAGCCGCGCGCGCGATGCCGTGACGTCGGGCCGCAGGTTGGCCCAGCGCGAGCGCAGGCGTTCGAGCGCGTACTGCGACTGGTTCAGGGGCGCGCGCGCCGCATGCGTCATGGCCGTCGACAGGGCCAGCAGCTGCAAGCGCTGCTTCCGCAGCTGCGCTGTCGGGTTGAGCAGGCGGCGGCTGTGGCGGTCCAGCGTTTGCGCCGCGTCGTCGAGGCTGCGGCGCATGGCGCGGCGCAAATCGGCCGCATCGGCGCGCAGGGACGCCATCCAGTCGGCGCGCGGCGTGGCCGCCAGTTCGGCCGCCGCCGTCGGCGTGGCCGCGCGCAGGTCGGCCGCGAAGTCGGCGATGGTGAAATCCGTCTCGTGTCCCACGCCGCTGATCACGGGCATGGAACAGTCGGCAATCGCATGGGCCACGGCTTCATCGTTGAACGACCACAGGTCTTCGATGCTGCCGCCGCCACGGCACACGAGCAGCACGTCGCACTCGGCCCTTGTCGATGCCGTGCGGATGGCGTGCGCGATCTTTTCCGGCGCCTGCTGTCCCTGCACGGGTGTCGGGTACAGGATGATGTTGACGTGCGGCGCGCGGCGCTTGAGCGCGATCAGCACGTCGCGCAGGGCGGCCGCCTGCGGGCTGGTGACGATGCCGATGCTGCGCGCGAACATGGGGATGGCGCGCTTGCGCTCCTGGTCGAACAGGCCCTGCGCGGCCAGCTTTTCCTTCAGGCGCTGGAATGCTTCGTACAGTGCGCCCACGCCGGCGCGGCGGATGGCTTCCACGTTGATCTGGTAATCGCCGCGCGCGCCGTACAGGGTGACGAGCGCGCGCACTTCGACCTTGTCGCCTTCGCGCGGCGTGAAGCCCGCGTACTGGGCGCGGCCGCGGAACATCACGGCACGGACCTGGGCGCCATCGTCCTTCAAGGTGAAGTACCAGTGGCCGGAAGCGGCGCGCGTGAAGTTGGAAATCTCGCCGGCGATCCAGGTCAGGGGGAACGAGCGCTCGAGCAGGCGCGCGACGGCCTGGTTCAGGGCGCTGACGGTCAGCACGGGCGGGGCGGCAAAGCCGCTGTCAGTGGGGTTGTCGGTCATCATAAAGCTGGGAGCGGGAAGGGAACTGTCCACATATTATCGGCGAGGTCATGCTTATGTCATATATCGCGCAAAACAACAAGTTCTATTTCTAAGTAATTGATTTCATGACGAATTCCCGTATGCCTGATTTGCGTGCACAGGGAAAAAATCCTTTAATATCAAGCACATCAGTGTAGCCCCTGCCACTTACGCACAAAGTTATCCACAGAAAGTGTGCGGAACTTTTTGCCTTGGACAAACATGACACGGCTGGACCTGATCGAGCGATAAAAGTGCCTTGCTACATTTTTGCGCACGGAAATAAAGTACATAGGAATCAAGCGCTTAGTATGCCGTGAATGGCCTTGCGCACAATCTTATCCACAAAAAATGTGCAGAACTCTGGCGCGGCACCGGATTTATCCACTGCAAGGCATATTGCATGGCTTGCCTTAATTTTGCGCAGCATAAAAATAGCCATATAAATCAAGGGGGTAGCATCGAACCGTACGTCTTGCTCACAATCTTATCCACAGAATGTGTGCAAAACCGCATAAACCGTTTCGTCTTTTATCGTGTTTTTCCACCGCGCGATCAGCTTGATTTGCTGCCTCATTTTTCAGCATGAAAAAAAAGTCCTTTAAAATCAATGCTCTTGCATGGAGTCAATCGGCTTGCTCACAATCTTATCCACACTTTATGTGTGGAACTGCGCTGGCGCTGGAAAACTGCAGTTTTGAAGTGGAATCGGACCGTGAAAAACACGCTTTTCAGCCATTGCCACATTTTTATGCATGGTAATAAAAACGATATAAATCAATGTACTTGGCGCGTATCCGTACGCTTGCGCACAATCTTGTCCACAGATTGTGTGCAGAACTTTGACGGCCAGTCTGACGCCGATTGCGCGCCTGCTGCCACTTTTTTACGCATCGATTTAATCTCCTTTAAAATCAATGGCTTGATTACATTCCTCGGCTTTGCGCACAATCTTGTCCACAGTAAATGTGCAGAACTCTTCAAGTATTAACTTATTGACATTGACTACTATCGATAAGCTGCTATGCCTGTATTTTGCGCAGTATCATAATCTCCATGTAAATCAATCACTTGCATGCTGGACTTCATGCTTGCTCACAATCTTATCCACACAAAGTGTGCAAAACTGTGCCCCCGCCAGCACGCTGGGGACATGCAGGCGCCTCTTGCCGCCGGCGCGGCAACGCGCTACATTGCGCCATTCCTGCGCGCACGTACAATCGGTCTTCGGCGCTCGGTACAATACAGGCTGTTCTGGCGCTCCATCGCCTTCCCTTTACCAGGAGTTTCTTTTGCTCGCTATATTTCAAGCCGCTGGCTGGCCCATCTGGCTGTTGTTGATCGCTTCCATCGTCGCCCTGGCCCTGATCATCGAGCGCCTGCTGTATTTGCGGCGCGGAAAAATCCTGCCCCGCAAGCTGTTCGATGAAGTGGTGCAGGTGTATCGCAGCGGCAAGATCACGCCGGACACGGTGGCCAAGCTGGAAGACAATTCGCCGCTGGGCGTGGTGCTGGCCGCCGCCCTGCGCAATGTCGACGCGCCGCGCGAGGTGATGAAGGAATCGATCGAAGAGGCAGGCAGCGGCGTGGCCCACACGCTGGAACGTTTCCTGACGACCCTGGGCACCATCGCCACCCTGGCGCCGCTGATGGGTCTGTTCGGCACGGTGGTGGGCATGATTGAAATCTTCGGCTCGCAAAACGCCAGCGGCTCCAATCCGGCCCAGCTGGCGCACGGTATTTCGGTGGCCCTGTACAACACGGGTTTCGGCCTGGCCATCGCCATGCCGACCCTCGTTTTCTACCGCCACTTCCGCGCCCTCGTCGACAGCTTCGTCATCGACATGGAGCAGCAAGCCGTCAAGTTCGTCGACATCGTCCACAGTGGCCGCAAATGAACTTCCGCAAAGGCAAGGGGCGTGAAGACCCCGAAATCAACCTGATCCCGTTCATCGACGTGTTGCTGGTGATCCTGATCTTCCTCATGGTCAGCACCACCTACAGCAAGTTTACGGAGCTGCAGATCACCTTGCCGACGGCCGACGCCGAGCAGGCGAAAGAGAAGCCGCAGCAGATCGACGTCACCATCGACGCCAAGGGCAACTACACGGTCAACCGCGAGCCCGTTTCGTTCCGCGACGTGGCAGGCCTGGCCGACGCCCTGCAAAACGCGGCAAAGGCGGCCAACGGCGGCAAGGCGCCCGCGCAGACGCCCGTGGTGGTGGTCAACGCCGACCAGTTCGCCATGCACCAGATGGTCATCCACGTCATGGAAGCGGCGCGCCTGGCCGGCTATGAAAAGCTGACGTTCGCGGCGCAGGCGGGTGGCAAGTAGGTCGGCTTAGCCGGCACGGCGTAAGCCGACAAAGCCGCAGCCGAGCATGTCGGATTACGCTGCGCCTGGCGGCGCAGCTAATCAGACCTACCCCCATTTTTAAGTCTTCCCCCATGCCCACATCCTCCCCCGCCAAGCTTGAAACCACATTGACCCGCGCCTGGCTGACGCGCGGCCCGCTGGCGTGCGCGCTGTGGCCCGTGTCGCTGGTGTTCGGTGCTTTGAGCCGTATCAGGCGCTTCCTGTACCAGGCAAACATTTTGAAATCCGAACGCCTGCCTGTGCCCGTCGTTGTCGTCGGCAATATTTTCATTGGCGGCACGGGCAAGACGCCGCTGACGATCTGGCTGGTGCAAGCCTTGCGCGACGCGGGCATGCGCCCGGGCGTGATTTCGCGCGGCCATGGCAGCGCCGACCGTTCGCCGCGCGCCGTCACCGCCGCTTCCACGCCGCAGCAGGTGGGCGACGAGCCGCTGCTGATCTTCCAGCGCGGCGGCTGTCCCGTGATGGTGGGACGCGACCGCGCGCAAGCGGGCAGGGCGCTGCTGGCAGCGCACCCCGACGTCGACGTGCTGGTCACGGACGACGGCTTGCAGCATTACGCCTTGCGGCGCGACGTGGAAATCGTGCTGTTCGACGGCCGCGGCGCGGGCAATGGCTGGCTGTTGCCGGCGGGGCCTTTGCGCGAATCGCCGCGCCGCCGGCGCGACGTGACGGTGATCAATGCGCCCGGGCTGGCGCCGGCGCTGGTGGCCAGAGTCGCGCCGCAGGGCGGGCTGGTGGTGCAGATGCTGCTGGCCGGCGGCGTGGCCGAACGCCTGGTGGACCGCGGCGAAAGCGTGGCGCTTGCAACCCTGGCGGCCAGCGGCCAGCGCATCGTGGCGGCGGCCGGCATCGGCAACCCGCAGCGCTTCTTTGCCATGTTGCGCGGCGCCGGACTGGACTTCATGGAACTGCCCCTGCCCGATCATCACGACTTCCTCGACCAGCCATTTGCGGGGCTCGACACGGATGTGATCTTGATCACCGAGAAGGATGCAGTAAAATGTGCGCAAATTGAATATCTCAAAGATGACCCGAGACTGTGGGTCGTCCCCGTCAGTGCGCGCATCGATAGCGCGCTGGCCCAACAAATTGTGGAGAAATGTCGTGGACGCTCGACTGCTTGATATCCTGGTCTGCCCTGTTTGCAAGGGTCCGCTTGAACACGATAAGAAGGCGCAGGAACTGATTTGCCGCGCCGACCGCCTCGCCTATCCTATCCGCGATGGCATCCCCATCATGTGGGCGGACGAAGCGCGCACCCTGCAAGACGCAGTGGAATAACGATGGCGTTCATCGTCATCATCCCGGCCCGCCTGGCCTCGACGCGCCTGCCGGGCAAGCCGCTGGCCGACCTGGGCGGCAAGCCCATGGTGGTGCGCGTGGCCGAGCAGGCAGCCCTGTCGGGCGCCGCGCGCGTCATCGTCGCCACCGACCACGAATCCATCCGCGCCGCCTGCGCCGCGCATGGCGTGGAAGCGTGCATGACGCGCAGCGACCATCCGTCGGGCACGGACCGCATCGCCGAAGTGGCGCGCACGCTCGCCTTGCCGCCGGACGCCGTCGTCGTCAACCTGCAGGGCGACGAACCCTTGATCGATCCGTCCCTGCTGGCCGCCTGCGCCGCGCAGATCAGCGCCGCCGTCCCCATGGCCACGTGTGCCCATCCGCTGCACGATGTGGCCGATGCCTTCAACCCGAACGTCGTCAAGGTCGTGCTGGACAAGAACGGCCGCGCCTTGTATTTCTCGCGCGCGACGATTCCGTGGCACCGCGACGGCTTTGCGCAGTCGAAAGACAGCCTGCCGGCCGGCTACGTGCCGCTGCGCCATATCGGCCTGTATGCCTACAGCAATGCGTTCCTGCAAACGTATCCCGGCCTGTCCGCGTCGCCGCTGGAAGCGATCGAGGCGCTGGAGCAGTTGCGCGTCTTGTGGCATGGCTATGCCATCGCCGTGCACGTGACCGATAGCGCGCCGGCCGCCGGTGTCGACACGCCGGAAGATCTCGCACGCGTGCAGGCCCATTACCGCGCCCTGTAAGCGCTACCCGCAAAACGGCAGGCGTGCAAATAAAATTTTGCGCGCCTGCAGCAAAAACCACATTTTGAAACGTCTGCTTCGATAATTGCTGGCTTTGATCAATCAGGGCATAGCAATTCGACAGCAAACTGGCGTTCCGGGGATTTTTTGTGGTAAGTTTCGTAGGGAAAGATAGCCATAGCAACATCATCTAAAAATAATTACACATACCACCATCCAAAATCTGTTTTTTAGGAACTTTTCAATGCGTCTGATACTTTTAGGAGCACCCGGTGCCGGCAAGGGCACCCAAGCTAACTTCATCAAAGAAAAATACAATATTCCACAAATCTCCACGGGCGACATGCTGCGCGCGGCGATCAAGGAAGGCACGGAACTGGGCCTGGCAGCGAAAAAAGTCATGGATGCGGGCGGCCTCGTGTCGGACGACATCATGATCGGCCTGGTCAAGAACCGCCTGCAGGAAGCCGATTGCGCCAATGGCTACCTGTTCGACGGCTTCCCGCGCACCATCGCGCAAGCGGACGCCATGAAGGATGCCGGCATCAATGTCGACTACGTGCTGGAAATCGACGTGCCCGATGAGTCCATCATCGAGCGCATGGATGGCCGCCGCAGCCACCCGGGTTCGGGCCGCGTCTACCACGTCAAATTCAATCCGCCCAAGGTCGACGGTATCGACGACATCACGGGCGAGCCGCTGATCCAGCGCGACGACGACAAGGCGGAAACGGTCAAGAAGCGCCTGGACGTGTACCACAACCAGACCAAGGTCTTGCTCGGTTACTATAATGACTGGGCCAAGTCCGGCCTGCCGGGCGCGCCGAAATACCGCCGCATCGCCGGCGTGGGTCCGGTCGAGCAAATCCGCGACAGCGCATTTGCCGCCCTGGCGGAATAAGCAGTATTTGAAAAGCGGACCTGAGTGTCCGCTTTTTTTGTGCCCGCGCTTGAGGGCGCCGTGTCGTTTTCGTGGTTCAGTTTTTTTGCAGGTCGTGTTTTCCTGGCTGCGCGTGCCTGCCCGGTGCGGTCTGCAGCTGTTGGCAATGACGTCGGATAAAAACAGAAGGGGACGATATGGCAGCCAGTCTGTGGTTTGCGGTAGCCTGCGGCGTGGTCGCAGTTATTTACGGTTTGGTGTCGCGCAGCTGGATCCTGCGTCAGGATCCCGGCAACGCGCGCATGCAGGAAATCGCGCTGGCCATCCAGCAGGGCGCGGCCGCCTACCTGGCGCGCCAGTACCGTACCATCGCCATCGTCGGCGTGGCGCTCTTGATCGCCATCTATCTGCTGCTCGGCCTGCATACGGCGCTGGGTTTTCTGATCGGCGCCGTGCTGTCGGGCGCCTGCGGCTTCATCGGCATGAATGTCTCCGTGCGGGCCAATGTGCGCACGGCGCAGGCGGCCACCCTGGGCATCAACCAGGCCCTGAACGTGGCCTTCAAGGGCGGGGCGATCACGGGCATGCTGGTCGTCGGACTGGGCCTCCTGGGCGTGACCCTGTTCTACTGGCTGCTGGTGACGACGGGCGCGCCGGGCCTGACCCAGCATGACCTGATCAAGCCGTTGATCGGCCTGGCCTTCGGCGCCTCGCTCATTTCCATCTTCGCGCGGCTGGGCGGCGGCATCTTCACCAAGGGCGCCGACGTGGGCGCGGACCTGGTGGGAAAGGTCGAAGCGGGCATCCCCGAAGACGATCCGCGCAACCCGGCCGTCATCGCCGACAACGTGGGCGACAACGTGGGCGACTGCGCCGGCATGGCGGCCGACCTGTTCGAAACCTATGTCGTGACCCTGATCGCCACCATGCTGCTGGGCGCGCTGCTGATGGCCGAGGCCAGCGGCATGGCCATCATCTATCCGCTGCTGCTGGGCGCCGTGTCCATCCTCGCCTCCATCGTCGGCTGCTCGATGGTCAAGACGGCCCCCGGCAAGAAGATCATGTCGGCCCTGTACACGGGCCTGTGGTGGGCGGCCGGCCTGTCCCTGGTCGGCTTTGCCGTCGTCACGTGGCTGCTGTGGCCCGACGACGCCATGCGCTACAAGATGCTGGGCGCGACCGTCGTCGGCATCGTCCTCACGGGGCTGATGGTGTACATCACCGAGTACTACACGGGCACGGACTTCAAGCCCGTGCGCCACATCGCCGAAGCGTCGACGACGGGCCACGGCACCAACATCATCGCCGGCCTGGGCGTGTCGATGAAGTCCACCGCCTATCCGGTGCTGGCCGTCTGCATCGCCATCCTCGTCTCGTATCAATTGGCGGGCCTGTACGGCATCGCCATCGCGGCGACCTCCATGCTGTCGATGGCCGGCATCATCGTCGCCCTCGACGCGTATGGTCCCATCACGGACAACGCGGGCGGCATCGCGGAAATGTCGGGCTTGCCCGACTCCGTGCGCGCCATCACCGACCCCCTGGACGCCGTCGGCAATACTACCAAGGCCGTCACCAAGGGCTATGCCATCGGCTCGGCCGGCCTGGCCGCGCTGGTGCTGTTTGCCGACTACACGCATGCGCTCGAATCCGTGGGCCAGCACATCACGTTTGACTTGTCGAATCCCATGGTCATCGTGGGCCTGTTCATCGGCGGGCTGATACCGTATCTGTTCGGCGCCATGGCGATGGAAGCCGTGGGCCGCGCGGCGGGCGCCGTGGTGGTCGAGGTGCGCCGGCAGTTCCGCGACATCAAGGGCATCATGGAAGGCACGGCGCGGCCCGAATACGACAAGGCCGTCGACATGCTGACGGCGTCGGCCATCCGCGAAATGATAGCTCCCTCCTTGCTGCCGGTGGTGGTGCCCATCGTCGTGGGCATGCTGCTGGGGCCTGCGGCCCTGGGCGGCCTCCTGATGGGCACCATCGTGACGGGCCTGTTCGTGGCCATTTCCATGACCACGGGCGGCGGCGCCTGGGACAACGCGAAGAAATACATCGAGGATGGCCATTTCGGCGGCAAGGGGTCCGATGCGCACAAGGCGGCCGTCACGGGCGACACGGTGGGCGACCCGTACAAGGACACGGCCGGTCCCGCAGTGAACCCCCTGATCAAGATCATCAATATCGTGGCCCTGCTGCTGGTGCCGCTGCTGCCGGCCACGGGCTGGCTGGCGGTCAAGGCGCCGGCCCCGATCCACGCGCCCGTGCCGCCCATCCTGGCACCGGCCACACCCGTGCAAAGCTTGCCGGCGCAATAAACTGGTCACTCCCTGCAGCCCCGTGGCCCGCGCCGCGGGGCTGTTTGCATTTGTATGGACGCGACTCCCGGCTGGCCTTGTTCCCGGCGTCTAAAAGGTGAGCAATTGTTACGGCAGCTTGGCTTGCGCCGCCCGTTTGCCAATAATGGAGAAAGGATGATGAACGCCTTGCACGGCAGGAGGATGTCATGGACAGCAAGCACAAAAGACGTGGCCTATGGCTGGCGCTGCTGGTAGCGGGCCTGGTGCTGGCAGGCGATGCCTGGGCCACGCCCGGTGGCCATGGCGGCCACGGTCATTTTCACGGCCGCGTGCATGGCGGCGCGTGGGTTGGCCATGGATGGCACCATGGCCACGGACCGCGCTGGTATGGCAATCCCTGGCATGGCTATCCCCGTGTTGACTACTACGGCGGCACGGTCATCGTGCCGCCGCCCGTGTATCTGGAACCGGACGTGTGGTATTACTGCGCGCGGCCACGCGGGTACTACCCGTACGTGGCGCGCTGCATGACACCCTGGCGCGCCGTGGTGCCGGCCAGCGTGCCCTGAACGTCAGAAGCGCGACGTCAGGCCGACGAACATGCGCCGTCCCGGCACATAATAGTCGACCAGTCCATCGGCCAGCGGGCCTTTCTTGAACAGGTTTTCCACGCCGCCGCGCACGGTCCAGCGGGGCGTGACCTTGTACGACACGACCGTGTCGACGATGGTGTAGGCCTTGTTGGCCGCCTGGCCCGCGTCGAGTTCCTTGCCCGTGTACTGGGCCGATACTTCGCCGAACAGCTGGTCGTTGACTTGCCAGCCCAGCGCCGAGTACCACGACAGCTTCGGCGTCGACAGCAGGTTGGCGCCCGTCGTCAGGTTTTTCGCTTCCGCCATGTAGGTGACGTTGTTACGCCAGTTCAGGTTTTTCGTCAGCGGGACGGTGGCCGTCGCTTCCACGCCGCTGGTGCGCGCTTTCTGGATATTCGTCATCTTCGTCCACCACTGCTTCTGGTAAAAACCCAGCGGCGCGTAGTCGATCTTGTTCTTGAAATTTGTGTGGAAGTACGTCACGCCCACGTCCCAGCCATTCTGTTCCCACGCCACGCCGATCTCGCCGGCCGTGCTCGTTTCCGGCTTCAAGTCCGCATTGCCGGCCATGTAGCAGCCGCCCGTGATGTAGCCCAGCGGTTTGAGGCTGCCGCAACCGCGTCCGCCCGACTGCGTGGCCGCCGCCGGCGAGTTTTCCTTCAGGCTCGGGGCGCGGAAGCCTTGCGACACGCCGCCCTTGATGGTCCAGGCGGGGGCAGGGTGGTACACGAGGTACAGGCGCGGGCTGTAGTGGTTGCCGAACTTGCCGTGGTGGTCGAGGCGCAGGCCGGCCGTGGCCGTCAGGTTCTCGCGCAGGAACAGCTGGTCTTCCGCGAACAGGGCCGACGTGGTGCCGGACAGGGTGGCGCCGCTGACGGGGTTGCCCAGGTAATCGGTAGGGATGGTGCCGATGGTGTCCGTATTCGTCAGTTCCTGGTGTTTCCACTGGCCGCCCATCACCAGCATCTGTTCGATGCCGCCCCAGCCGACGCGTTTTTCCAGGCTGGCGTCCAGCGTGCTGTCCTTGGATTTGGCCACCGTGCCGACGACTTCGTTGTCGAAATCGTTGTGGTACAGGTTGATCATGGCCTTGCCGAAGTCCCAGCGGCCTTCATAGCCGATGCTGGCGCTCTTGCGTATCAGCTTGCTCGCGCCCCAGGCGCCGAACAGCGGGTAGCCGTCCGCATCGAGCGTGGTCGAATCCGTCGATTGCTGTTTGCCGTAGCTGGCGTCCAGCGTCAGGTTCTGTTTCTTGTCCAGCGCCCAGCTCAGCTGGCCCGTGACCGTCTGGTTGCGTTCGCCGCCGATGCCACCCGATTTGCCGATGGCTTTTTCATCGGGATTCTGGCGCGTCTGGCCCACGCCCAGGCGCATGCCGACCGTGTCCGACAAGGGGCCGGCCACGTTCACGCCCAGCTGGTGCGCCGTGCCGCGGCCGCTGTCCTGCGGCTGCGTGTAGTTGGCCGTGGCCGAGCCGTTCCACTTGCCCGGCACCTTGCGCGTGATGATGTTGATCACGCCGCCCATGGCGTCCGAGCCGTACAGCGAGGACATGGGGCCGCGCACCACTTCGATGCGCTCGATCATGTCGGGCGAAATCCAGTTCAGGTCCTGGCGGCCCAGGTCGGGACGGTAAGCCGTGTCGGCCGAGCTGCCCACGCGCTTGCCGTCGACGAGGATCAAGGTGTATTTGTCGGGCAGGCCGCGCAGCTTGATCTTCGATTCCTCGCCCACGGGGCTGGTGCCGCCCGTCACGCCGGGGATGCGGCGCAGCAGGGTGTTGAGGTCGTACACGGGCTGGCGCTCGATTTCCTCGCGCGTGATGACGCTGATGCTGGCCGGCGCATCCTTGATGTCGATGGCCGTGCCGGACGCAGTGACGACCACCGTGTTCATGGTCGGGTCGGCGGCCGCATTGCCTTCGGCCCAGGCGCTGCTGACGGCCAAGGAGAGCAGGCAGGGCAGGAGCAGGGCGGCGGAATGCATGGAGCGGGCGGGAGCGACGACGGGGGCTGCGAGGGGTGCGAAGGCGGGACTGCGCTGTGTCATGGTGAGCTTTCCGGGTATTGTTATTTCCTGGCTGCCTTCCGGGTGGCTCGGGTATGAATGATTGAAAATGCAATAAACTGCGCTCCCATTCTGCTAATGAGAATAAGAATCGTTCTTATTGTAATGCCGTCCTGGCAAGAAGGAAAGTGCTGAAAGGAAATAAAACACTGTTGCAGCATGTGCATGGCAGCTACAAGCGTGAGAAATTGTTACGCGCGCTGGTATCTGTCACGGCGTGTGCCAATAATGAACACCATGAGATCGATGCTTGGAGAGGCGGCATGAAGATGATGAAAAAAGCGATACCGGTGCTGGCCTGCGCCATGCTGCTCGCTGGCGGCCATGCCTGGTCGCAGGAGCCGCCGGCGCCCGCCGAATCCTTGCCTGAACCTTTGCCCGTATGCCGGCTCGACCCGCGTGACAGCGGCAAGCTGCTAGAGGAACCATGCCGACCGGCGCCGCCCGTGCGGCCGCGCCGTTCCGTGGCGCAGGTGATCGGCCGCATGCCGGCGCAAGTTACACCTCCCGTCGTGCCCATGGCGCCCCTGCCGCCCAGTCCGGCCGTGCCCATGCCCCGCGCGCCGCAGCCGATCGGCGCTTGCGACACGGGCGGTTGCCGCGACGCGTCGGGCGCACGCTACAACGGCGCGGGCAACGCCACGCTCGACGCCAATGGCCGCATCTGTCACCGCAATGGGGCGTTCGTGCAGTGTTTCTAGGGTGCAGGTGCCAGCGTATGGCGCTGTCACGCCGGAAGAAATAGGCAGGCCCGGCGCATTGCCGGCGGGCGCCATCCGTGCGTGTTCCCACTGTTCCATTTTCGAAGTATTAATAAAAAACAAATTTCGGCGATGAGTGGTCGGGATTTATCTATTGCTTTTTTGTATATATCATGAAACAATAAAAGTAAATATTTAATAATTTATTGTTGTCATCGTATTGTTGTCAATTCATAATGAAACCAGCCCATCTTCGTCTCTTGTTCGTCACGTTTTCCATCTGTGCACTGGCTGTATTTTCCTGGTATTTTTTGGCAGGAAATGCACTGCTGGAGGCGGCCTACGACGGGCGCTCATGGTCGGTGCTCAATAAGGTACTCGGACATGCGGACCGCCACCCGCTGGCATTTTATGTTCAGAAAATGGATGCATTGGTGAGCTTTTACCTGTTGCTTTGGCTGGCCTTCACCGTCACTGCCGCAGTATTCCTGTATCGCTTGTATCGGCCCGCTGCAATGAGCGACGATGGGCTCGATTACCTGTTGTTCGCCATTTACACCGCAGTGTTTGCCGGCATGCTTCTGCGTTTCGGCACGCAGGAAAGCTGGTACCTGATCGATGACATCATGGCATTCAAAGGTACGCCGCCGTTCCAGCACCGGGTCATGTTCATTTTCCCGGCGCAGGTCTTGCAGTACCTGTTTCCTCGCCTGGGCGCCATCGAATGTTTTCTCTGGTCCCAGGTGCTGGCCGTGGTGCTGATGCTGTGGTCGGTCCGGCGTTTTGCCGCTCTCTTCATCCGACGGGATCTGGCCTTCGTGGCGCAGTTTCTGGTGTTGTGCATGTGGGCGCCCACGGTCACCTATTACACGTTTTACGATATCGGTATCATTTTTGTCTATTCCTTTTGCCTCTACCATCTGCTGCGCCGCGAAATGCTGCCCTACGTGGCGATGCTGGTGGCGGGAACGTTCAATCACGAGATCACGCTCTTCCTGATCGTGGCGAGCGGCTTTGTCTTGCTTGGACAGATGAAGCTGCGCTCGCTGGCGGGCTGGATATTGCTGCAACTGCTGCTGTACGGTCTGGTGCGCGTACTGATGTTTTATGTGTTGCCAGCGCATCAGGCATGGGAGGGTGGTAAGATTGACAACAATATCAATCTCTTCCTGCACCATCCGCGTACGCTGGTACAGAACGTTGGCCCTATATTGCTGTGGTATCTCTTGGCCGCCTCCGGCTGGCGCTATGCGTCTGAGCCGTTGCGCCGCTGCCTGATTATCCTGCCGTGTTTGCTGACCATGACCTTTATGGTGGGACAGTTCAATGAAGGGCGCCAGTTTGACGCCTTCATCCCCGTTGCCGTGGCATTCATGTTGTGCGCACTGAGTGCACGTGTCGGTGCGCCAGCCATGCCCACGCTGGATCGGGACAGTGCTTGGTTGCTGTCACGCATGCCGGCATCCGGCACGGGAAGGTAATATCATGGCCGAACCCATGTTGCGCGCGCAGGGCGAACAGAAGAGTGTACCGCTGGTGGTCGATCTCGACGGTACGCTGATCCATTCGGACTTGCTGTGGGAAGCGATTCTCATCTTTATCAAAGTGCGGTTCTTGCAGCTCTGGCGCTTGCCGTTCTGGCTGTTTTCCGGCAAGGCTGGCTTCAAGGAAAAAATGGCGGACATGGTGGAGATCGATCCACAAGCCTTGCCGTATGATCAGATTTTGCTGGCCGACCTGGCGCGCCAGCGCAGCGAAGGGCGCCAGATCATCCTGGCGACAGGTTCGCAGCGCCGTTTCGCCGATGCCATCGCCGTCCACCTGGGCCTGTTTGACCGCGTGCTGGCCACAGAGGGCGGGATCAATCTCACTTCGCATAACAAGGCGCATCAACTGAGCGAACTGTTTGGCGCCAGGGGGTTTGATTACATAGGTAATGCCAGTGTTGACGTCGCGGTATGGAATGCCAGCAACGCGGCGTTTTCCGTCACGCGCACCCCGTTCCGGCTGGCCGGTGGCGGCGCCACGCAGGCTGCGGGGACGCCGCGCGCCGGGTGGGGCGCGCCTCTGCTCAAGGCAATGCGGCCCCGCCAGTGGCTGAAGAATCTGCTGGTCTTCGTGCCGATGCTGGCCGGCCATGCGCTGAATCTGCCGACCTTCCTGCAGGCACTGGTGGCGTTTTTCGCTTTTTCGCTGTGCGCCTCTAGCGCCTATCTGCTCAATGATGCGCTCGATGCGCCCGATGACCGGCGCCACCCCACCAAGTGCCGCCGGCCGATAGCCGCCGGCAGCTTGCCGCTGCCCGTTGCCTTGCTGGCCAGTCCGCTGCTGGCCATCCTGGCACTGGCCATTTGCGCGCTGTTCGATCCGCTGCTGTTGCTGGCCGTGGCGATTTACTTCGCCAGCACCTTGGCGTACTCGATTTACCTGAAACGCTTGCTGATGGTCGATATCGTCACCCTCGCCATCCTGTATACCTTGCGCATACTGGGGGGCAGCGCGGCGACGCATATCGAACCTTCGTTCTGGCTGCTGGCCTTTTCCTTCTTTATTTTCCTCAGCCTGGCACTGCTCAAGCGCTATAGCGAGTTATTCAATCTGGAGCGCCAAGGCAAGGAAAAGACGCGCGGCCGCAGCTATACGACGGCCGATAAGGCACCGATCGGCATCATGGGCGTGAACAGCGGATTTATTTCGCTGCTGGTGTTCATGCTGTACTTTAATTCCCAAAACATCCTGGTACTGTATGCGCGTCCTTACCTGTTGCTGGGTATCGTGCCCCTGCTGGTGTTCTGGCTGGGGCGACTGTGGACGCTGACCTTCCGGGGCGAGGTCAACGAGGATCCCGTGTTGTATGTGAGTAAAGATACTGTCAGCCTTGTGGTCATCGCCGCCTGCATGGCGCTGGCGATCGGCGCTAGCCTGTAGAATGCCGCACCTTCTCCCGAAACCGTACCCGAACCGCTACCGATGATGACTTCCGCTTCTTCAGGCTTCCTATGGTGCGCGCTTGCCTCAGTGGCCAGCGCGGCCGCCACCTTGCTGATCAAAATGTCCAGCCAGTATGGCAGCGGCCTGAGTGTCGCCCGCCTGCTGTGGCTGGGCAGCGCAGGGGGGGCCTATGCCCTGGGTTTCATCTGTTATGCGGTGGCGCTGGAAAAGCTGCAAATCAGCCTGGCCTATCCCGTCATGACGGCCATCACGATGGCGCTGGTGACCTTGATCGGCTGCAGCGTGCTGCAGGAAGCGCTCACCATGCCGAAATTGTTTGGCATTCTGCTGATCACTGCGGGCGCTTTCGTTCTGTCCCGCTGAGCGCTCCAGCGCCGACCTGCTCCGTTCGTCCTTAACTTTTCGCTGCGTCGCGCAAAAAATGGCTACAATTGTCGCCGACATTACGTTTACGTAAACGTAATAATGGCATCATGTGCCATGCAACCATCAGGCGCCGGGAACGTGGCCCTTATTACTCAGGATACTCAGGAGATTTCATGCAGATTCAGGACAATGTATTCATCATCACGGGCGGCGCATCGGGACTGGGCGCGGCCACGGCGCGCATGCTGACGGCCGCTGGCGGCAAGGTCGTGCTGGCCGACGTGCAGACGGAGGCGGGCCAGGCGCTGGCCGCGGAACTGAACGGCGTGTTCGTGCAATGCGACGTGACGTCGGAAGAAGACGGCATGGCCGTGGTGGCGGCAGCGGCCAAACTCGGCACCTTGCGCGGCCTGGTCAACTGCGCCGGCGTGGCGCCGGCCGTGAAAACCGTGGGCAAGGATGGCCCGCATCCGCTGGCCCTGTTCCAGAAAGTCGTCAACATCAACCTGGTGGGCACCTTCAATATGTGCCGCCTGGCGGCCGACGCCATGGCCAAGCAGGATGCGACTGCCGAAGGCGAGCGCGGCATCATCATCAACACGGCTTCCGTGGCGGCCTACGATGGCCAGATCGGCCAGGCTGCCTACGCGTCGTCGAAGGCGGCCGTGGTGGGACTGACCCTGCCGATGGCGCGCGACCTGTCGCGCAACGGCATCCGCGTGATGACGGTGGCGCCCGGTATTTTCGAAACGCCGATGCTGCTGGGCATGCCGGCCGAAGTGCAGGATGCGCTGGGCAAGATGGTGCCGTTCCCATCGCGCCTGGGCAAGCCCGGCGAATACGCGCAGCTGGTGAAAGCCATCGTGGAAAACGTCATGCTCAATGGCGAAACGATTCGTCTCGACGGCGCCATCCGCATGCAGCCGAAGTAAGCCCTCGGCCAGGGTGCAGCGCCGTGGCCGGCATTTGAGGTAGCATACCCGGGTATCTTTACCGGAGTAAGCATGATCACATTGAAGCCGCTGGCGCTGAGCCTGACCTTGCTGGGAGCACTCGCTGCCAGTCCCGTATTTGCCGAGGCGCCGCAGAAGGCGCCGGAAATCGCCACCGCGTATGCGGAAAAATCGGGCTGGGCGGCGCAGAAATTCATGGTGGCCGCCGCCAATCCGCTGGCCGCCGATGCGGGCTACCAGATGCTGAAAAAGGGCGGCAGCGCCATCGACGCGGCCATCGCCACGCAACTGGTGCTGACCCTGGTCGAGCCGCAATCGTCGGGCATCGGCGGCGGCGCCTTTTTGCTGTATTCCACGGCCAAGGGCGTGCAGGCGTTCGACGGGCGCGAAACGGCGCCGGCCGCCGCCGATGAACACCTGTTCCAGAATGCGGACGGCACACCCGTCTCGCGCGCCACGGGCGTGGTGGGCGGGCGATCCGTGGGCGCGCCGGGCGTGCTGCGGATGCTGGAACTGGCGCACAAGGAACACGGCAAGCTGCCGTGGGCGACGCTGTTCGGCCCCGCCATCAAGCTGGCGCACGGCGGCTTTCCCGTCAGCCAGCGCCTCAACGGCCTGCTGAACTGGGACCAGGCCCTGAAGCGCGATCCTGTCGCCGCCGCGTATTTCTATGACAAAGAGGGCAAGGCCTGGCCCGTCGGCCACGTGCTGAAGAATCCGGAACTGGCGCGCACCCTGCGCGAGATCGCCCGCGGCGGCGCCGACGCCTTTTATAACGGCCGCATCGCGCGCGACATCGCCGCCAAGGTGGCGTCGCACCCGACCAATCCCGGCAAGCTGACGGCGGCCGACATCGCCGGCTACCGGGCCAAGGTGCGCGAGCCCGTCTGCAGCGATTACAAGGCCTGGACCGTGTGCGGCATGCCGCCGCCATCGTCGGGCGGCATCGCCATCGCGCAGATGCTGGGTATCCTGGAAGTGAAGGACATCCGCCCGTATGCGCCCGTCGACGGCGTGCTCGATGCGCAAGCGATCCACCTGTTCTCGGAAGCGGGGCGCCTGGCCTACGCGGACCGCAACCGCTACGTGGCCGATACGGACTTCGTGCCGCTGCCGGGCAATGGCGTCGCCTCGATGCTCGACAAAACCTACCTGGCGCAGCGCGCTTCCCTGATCGGCGACAAATCCATGGGCCGGGCCTTGCCCGGCACGCCGCCCGGCATGCAGGTGGCGTGGGGCATGGACAACGCCTTGCAGCGCCCGTCGACGTCGCACCTGGTGGCCGTCGACGCTTTTGGCGGCGGTCTGTCGATGACTACCAGCGTGGAAGACGCGTTCGGTTCGCGCCAGATGGTCGACGGCTTTTTGCTCAATAACCAGCTGACGGATTTCTCGTTCGATTCGCGCGATGCGGATGGCCCGATCGCCAACCGCGTCGAAGCGGGCAAGCGGCCGCGCAGCGCCATGTCGCCCACCCTCGTGTTCGAGAAGGGCACGCACAAGCTGGTGCTGGCCACGGGTTCGCCCGGCGGCTCGTCCATCATCAATTATGTGGCCAAGGTCCTGGTCGGCACCATGGACTGGGGCTTGAACGTGCAGCAGGCCATCAGCCTGCCGAACTTCGGCAGCCGCAACGGCCCGACGGAACTGGAAAAGGGCCGCGCGCCGGCAGCGCAAGTCGAGGCGCTGCAGGCGATGGGCCACGAGGTGCGCGTGATCGAGCAGAACTCGGGCTTGCAGGGCATCATGCGCCTGAATGCGCATGGCAAGGATTTCTGGTTTGGGGGGGCGGATCCACGGCGTGAAGGCATGGTTCGGGGCGATTAGGGGGCACCGGACCAAACCTACTGCGCGTCGGTATAGGCGGCCTGCGATGCTCACCGTACTAGAGTACGGTTGCGCTTCTTAGCCGCCTCTCCCTTCCGCTCGCTACGGTTTTGTCCGGCGCCGTGCTGCCAACAATATACCTGCAGGAACTGGCGTCTACCTTCCAAACTTTTCCACAAAGCATCCAGACCCTGCTAATCTGCCGGCATGGGAATGCAAAATAAAACAGGCTTGATACTCACGGGAGGAGGCGCCCGTGCCGCCTATCAGGTGGGTGTGCTGCAGGCGATTTCGGCGATTCTGTGGGAAGCGGGCTGGGCGCCGGCGCGCAACCCGTTCGACATCATCTGCGGCACCTCGGCCGGTGCCATCAACGCCACGGCGCTGGCCTGCCGGGCCGATAACTTCGGCGAAGGCGTGCAAAAGCTGCTCGATGTCTGGCAGCACATCGAAGTCGAGCAAGTGTACCGCGCCGATTCGCTGGGCGTGATCCGTTCGGGCGCGCGCTGGCTGTCCCTGCTGTCGTTCGGCTGGCTGCTGCGCCAGTGGCATGCGTCGCCGCCCAGTTCCCTGCTCGACAATACCCCGCTGGTCAGCCTGCTGCACCGCATGCTCGACTTGCCGCGCCTGGACGCGGCCCTGGCCGATGGCCTGCTGCATGCGCTGGCCGTGACGGCGTCGTCGTATTCGGGCAGCCGCCACATGACGTTTTACCAGACGGCCGAGGACATCGCGCCTTGGGTGCGCACGCAGCGCCTGGCGCTGCCGGATCAGATCGGCGTGGAGCACTTGCTGGCCTCGGCCGCCATCCCCTTCATCTTCCCCGCCGTGCCCCTGTACGTGGGCGGCCAGCGCGAGTACTGCGGCGACGGTTCCATGCGCCAGCTGGCGCCGATCTCGCCGGCCATCCACCTGGGCGCGAACAAGGTGCTGGTGGTGGGGGCGGGGCGCATGACGGAGCCGGCGCCGGCCGCGTCCGAAGCGGCGCGCTACCCGAGCCTGGCGCAGATCGCCGGCCACGCGCTGTCGTCGATCTTCCTCGACGGCCTGGCCGTCGACATCGAACGCCTGAACCGCATCAACCTGACCCTGTCGATGCTGCCGCCCGAGTTGCTGGGCAAGACGGCGCTGAAACCGGTGGAATTGCTGGTCATCGCGCCGTCCGAGCGGCTCGACGCCATCGCCAGCCGGCATATCGGCAGTTTGCCGCGTCCCATCCGCACCATGTTGTCGGGCATCGGCGCGGCCGAAGCGCGCGGTGCGGCGCTGGCATCGTATTTATTGTTCGAATCGACGTATACTAACGAGCTGATCCGTCTTGGACAGCGCGATACGCAAGCCCGCAAGGACGATGTACTGGCGTTCTTTGGTTCCTGAGACGGCCCTTGGAGCGGCGTGCGGGTTTTTCGCGTTTTTTTTGACAGGACGATTGTGCGGGTATTTCGACGTGTTTGCGATGTTGCCTTACTATTAATTCTGCTGGTGGGTGGCTCGGCCGTGGCGGGGCCTGCGCCCACCCTGCGTTTCGACCAGCTCAGCGTCGACCAGGGCCTGGCGCAGGAATCGGTGCTGGCCATCGCCCAGGACCGGCAAGGCTATATGTGGTTCGGCAGCCAGTCTGGCCTGAGCCGCTACGACGGCTACCGCATGGTCGTCTACAAGAATATCGAAGGTGACAAGACCAGCCTGGCCGACAACTGGGTGGGCGAACTGCACGTCGATGGCCAGGGCCAGCTGTGGGTGGGCACGGACAATGGCCTGGACCGTTTCGACGCCGCCAGCCAGACCTTCATCCATTACGGCCCCGCCGAAAAGAGCAAGCGCGGCAACGGCAACCGGCATATCCACGCCATTCTCGACGATGGCGCGCGCGGCTTCTGGATCGCCACCTCGGACGGCTTGCAGCATTTCGACCCCGCCACGGGCCACTTCCGCACCTGGCACCATGAAGAAGGCAACCCGCACAGCCTGGGCGACAATGAAATCAAGGCGCTGGCGCTGGACGCGCAACAGCGTTTGTGGATAGGCACGGTAACGGGCCTGGACATGCTGGCGCCGGGCAGCGAGCGCTTCGAGCATTTCGCCGTCGATGCGGCGCCCGGTTCGAAGTACAACGTGATCCAGTCGCTGCTGATCGACCGCCAGCAGAACCTGTGGATCGGCACCATGGCCGGGGCCGAGCGCTGGCGCCTGGGCGCCGCCGGCCAGCCGCCGCAATCGAGAGTGCGCTTCGGCGAGAAACATGGTTTTTCCGCCATCCGCGTGGCCAGCCTGTACCAGGATGTCGACGCCACCGTCTGGCTGGGCAGCAATGCCGATGGCCTGTTCCGCTGGCTGCCCGAAAGCGGCACCTTCCTGCAATACCGCCACCAGACGGGCGACAAGTTCAGCGTCGCCGACAACCAGCTGTCGTCCTTGTACCGCGACCGCGCCGGCACCTTCTGGGTCGGCTCCTGGTACAACGGCGTGAGCCGGGTCGACCTGGGCAGCGGCGGCTTTTCGCGCATGGCGCGCGCGCCCGGCGACGTGGGCGCGCTGGCCGACAAGAAAGTGCGCGCCGTGGCCGACGCGGGCAATGGCAAGCTGTGGCTGGCCACCAAGGGCGGCCTGAAACTGTACGACACGCGCGACGGCAGCTCGCGCCTGTTCGACTTGCGCAGCGCGCCCGGCATGTCGCGCGACGAGCAAGTCACGACCCTGTACAAGGCGCCGGACGGCGTGCTGTGGGTGGGCGGCTCGACGGGCTTGCACCGCTTCGATCCGGCCCTGGAACGCTTCTTCACCATGCGCTTTGCCGCCGGCGACCCGAATAGCGACACCATCCGCAATATCGTCAGCGACCGCAGCGGCATGCTGTGGGTCTCGACGCGGGGCGGCGTGCACCGCTTCGAGCCGGCCAGCAAGCGGTTTATCACCTACCGCCACGATCCGGCCGACCCGAACAGCCTGTCCGACAACATGGTGCGGCCCGTGCTGGAAGACGGCAAGGGACAGCTGTGGATAGGTTCCTTCCACGGCCTGGACTTGCTGGACCGCGCCAGCGGCCGCTTCCGGCATTTCCGCCACGACCCGCAAAACCCGCAGAGCCTCAGTCACGACGAGGTGCATTTCCTGCACGAGGACAAGCGCGGCGTGCTGTGGGTGGGCACGGCCAATGGCTTGAACCGCATGGACGTCGACGCGAAAGGCGAGATCCGCTTCCGGCGTTTCCTGCGCAAGGATGGCATGGCCGACGACGCCGTCGCCAGCATCCTCGGCGACGACAACGAGCAGCTGTGGCTGAGCACGAATAGCGGCATCACGCGGCTCGACATGCGCAGCGGCCTGTTTCGCAACTACGACAGCGCCGACGGCACGGTGGAAGGCTCGTACTTCGATGGCGCGGCCCTGCGCGCATCGGACGGCACCATGTATTTCGGCGGCTTCAACGGCATGACGGCGTTCGTGCCGCAGGATATCCACGACAACCGCGTGCCGCCGCTGGTGGCCGTCACGGAGCTGCAGATCTTCAACAAGCCGGTGGGCATCGGCCGCGGCGAGTTCGCGCACGTGCTCAAGACGGCCATCGACCACACGCGCAAGCTGGTGCTGACCAGCCGCGAAAGCGTCTTTTCGCTGGAATTCGCGGCCCTGCATTTCGCCGCGCCCCAGCGCAATATGTTCGCCTACCGGCTCGAAGGCTTCGACCAGGACTGGGTCATGACGGATGCGGGGCGGCGCTTTGCCACCTACACCAACCTCGATGCGGGCAACTATGTGTTTCGCGTCAAGGCGGCCAACAAGGACGGCGTGTGGAACGAGAGCGGCGCCACCCTGGCCATCACGATCTTGCCGCCGTTCTGGAAAACCTGGTGGTTCCGCACCCTGATGGCGGCGTTGCTGCTGGGCGCCGTGTATGGCGCCTACCGCCAGCGCGTGCGCGCGTTGCGGCGCCAGCAGAACGAATTGGAAAAACTGGTCGGCGAACGCACGGCGGAGCTGCAGAGCAAGGAAATCGAAGTGCTGGCCCAGTCGGAAAAGCTGGCGCAAGTAAACAGCAGCCTGACGAAAAACGAGGAAAGCCTGCGCCAGGCCAAACGCAAGGCCGAGGATGCGACGCGCCAGAAGTCGGAATTTTTGGCCAATATGAGCCACGAGATGCGCACGCCGCTCGCTGGCGTGATCGGCATGCTGGGCTTTGCCCTGCGCGACGAGCAGCTGCACGACGCCACGCGCGAGCAGATCCTGCGCGGCCAGGCCAATGCCCAGTCGCTGCTGGTGATCATCAATGACTTGCTCGACTTTTCCAAGATCGAAGCGGGCAAGCTGAGTATTGAAAACATCGATTTCGCGCTCGGCGCGGCCATCGAGACGGTCGTGGCCCTGTTCGAGGAACAGGCGGCCGCGCGCAGCATCGGCTTTTCCATCGATTTCGCGCCCGACCTGCCCCCATTCGTGGTGGGCGACCCGACCCGCTTGCGCCAGGTGCTGGTCAACCTCGTCGGCAATGCCTTCAAGTTCACCCAGCGCGGCGGCGTGAGCGTTTGCGTCGAGCGGGCCGGCGTGGCCAGCGGCAGGGGCGGGCGCAAGGTCAACCTGATCCGCTTCAGTGTCAGTGACAGCGGCATCGGCATCGATGCGGAAGCGATGGCGCGCCTGTTCCAGAAATTCGAACAGGCCGACGCCAGCACCACGCGGCGCTACGGCGGCACGGGGCTGGGCCTGGCCATCTGCCGCCAGCTGGTCGAACTGATGGATGGCGAGATCGAAGTGACCAGCACGCCGGGGCAGGGCAGCACGTTTGCTTTCACCTTGCCGCTGGCCGACGGCGTGGCGCCGCCGCTGGTGCCGCAGGTGGCGCTGGCGCCGCACAGCCACCAGCTGCGCGTGCTGTGCGCGGAAGACTTCCCCACCAACCAGATCATCATCCGCGTCATGCTCGAAGAGCTGGGGCATCGGGTCGACGTGGTCGCCAATGGCATGCTGGCCGTGGCCGCCTGCGTGCATACGCGCTATGACCTGATCCTGATGGACGGGCGCATGCCGGAGATGGATGGCGCCACGGCGACGCGATTGATCCGCGTGGGCGGCTGGCCGGACCAGCCCGTGCGCGACAAGGAATTGATGATCGTCGCCCTGACGGCGAACGCCAGCGAAGAGGACCGCAGCCGCTACCTGGGCGTCGGCATGGACGATTTCCTCAGCAAGCCGGTGGACGAGACGGCGCTGCATGGCTTGCTGGCGCGCGCCATCGAGCGCCAGCTGCAGCGCGGTTTCCTGTTGCCGCGCATGCCGCCGAACGAGCCACGCGGCGCTCCTCGCGGGCAGGCTGAACTCGACGCCCTGTTCGGCCTTGCGCCGGCAGGTCCCGCCTTCACGCCGTCCCAATCCATCCGCAGCGGCGAGCTGCAGCGGCGCATCCGCGTCGCCTTCGTCTCCGACCTGGAAGGGCGTTTGCGCGAACTCGACGACGCCCTGGCGGCGCAGGACCGCGATAACGCCGGGCGCCTGCTGCACGGCTTGAAGGGCAGCGCCGCCTATCTCGATGAAACGCAGCTGCACATGCTGTGCACGGAAATGGAAGAGGCGGCGGATGGCGGGCGCTGGACGCAGGTGGCCCTGCATTTGCCGCAATTGCGCGCACTGTTGGCGCAAATAGCCGTTTCGGGCCAGGAAATGTAAAATAAGCAATTCCGGCTGTGTGGCGCGCCGCGAAACTGGGTAGAATACGGCCAGGGCCCTGACGCCGCCGGCAATGGAGAAAGCAATGAAAGTACTGGTGGTTGACGATGATGTCGTGTCGCGCATGGTGCTGATGCACCTGATCGACAGCTGCGGCGTGCACGATATCGTGGAAGCCGAGGATGGCGCGGCCGCGTGGGAACAGCTCGAAGGCGGCTTGCGTCCCTCGCTGTGCTTTTGCGACTTGCGCATGCCGCGCCTGTCCGGCATGGAGCTGCTGCAGAAGATCCGCTCTGACAGCGCGCTCGACGCCATGCCGCTCGTACTCGTCTCGTCGGCCAATGACCAGGACACGGTGCGCGACGCCGTGCAGGCCGGCGCCGCCGGCTACATCATGAAACCCTTCCAGCCGGAACAGGTGCGCCAGCATATCGACGCCTGCTTTGACGTTTCCGCCTTGCCGGCCGAGGTGCCGCGCGACACCTTGCAGCGGCTGGGCATCGACAGCGAACGCCTGCTGGCGTATCTGACGGGTTTCCAGGGACAGATCGGCGCCGCCAGCGACCAGGTCGACGACTTGCTGGCGCGCGGCGAACCGGCCCAGGCACGCCAGCAGCTGGAACGGCTGCACCTCGGCTGCCGCACCCTGGGCTTGCACGGCGCGGAAGCGGGCATGAGCGCGCTGCTGCAGTCGGCGGTGCTCGACGGCGAGCAGATGCAAACGGCCCTGGCGGCGCTGGCGCGCAGCGTGGCACAGCAGGCGCGCTTGCTGCAGCAACAGGACAGAGACGACTGAATCTGCTGTTTTTCGCTTGCCGGAAAAATACTTTAGGTTTAAAGTATCTGCTTCCGGGCCTTGTGCACGCGCCCGCTACCCGCCAGGATGAGCATGAGCAGCGACCCTTCGCCTACCACCGCATCTCCCCAGGACGACTTTGCGCGCACGCATTTGCCGCCGCGCGCACTCTGGCCGCAGCTGTGCCTTGATCAGCCCGAGCTGCAATATCCTGCGCGCCTCAATTGCGTCGCCGCGCTGCTCGATGCGGCCGTGGCCAATGGCGGCGGCGGGCGCACCGCCATCCTGGCCGACGGCCAGCGCTGGAGCTACGCCGACCTGGCGCGGCAAGTCGACCGCATCGCCCACGTGCTGCGCAGCGACCTGCGCCTGATCCCCGGCAACCGCGTGCTGCTGCGCGGCGCGAATACCCCGATGATGGCGGCCTGCCTGCTCGCCGTGCTGAAAGCCGGCTGCATCGCCGTGCCCACCATGCCGCTGCTGCGCGCGCGCGAACTGTCCACCATCCTCGCCAAGGCGCAAGTGAACGCCGTGTTGTGCGCGCAGGGCTTGCGCGCGGAGCTCGACGCGGTGCCATCCCTGCCGGCCATGCTGTGCTTTGGCGCCGATGACGGGGAGCTGGAACGGCGCATGGCGGCCCACGCTGCGCCGTTTGCCGCGCACGACACGGCGGCCGACGATGTCTGCCTGATCAGCTTTACCTCGGGCACGACGGGCGTGCCCAAAGGCACCATGCACATGCACCGCGATATGCTGGCCATCTGCGACTGCTTTCCCCGCTCCATGCTGCAGGTGCGCGCCGACGATATCTTCATCGGCACGCCCCCGCTGGCGTTTACCTTCGGCCTGGGCGGCCTGCTGCTGTTCCCCCTGCGCTTTGGCGCGGCCACCGTGCTGCTGGAAAAGCTCACGCCCGACGGCCTGCTGCGCGCCATCGGTGCCTATCAAGCCACGATCTGCTTCACGGCGCCCACCTTTTATCGCCAGATGGCACCCCTGGCAGCCAGCCACGACTTGCGCAGCCTGCGCTTGTCCGTGTCGGCCGGCGAAGCGCTGCCGCTGGCCACGCGCGACGCGTGGCAGGCGGCCACCGGGCTGGCCATGACGGACGGCATCGGCGCGACCGAGATGCTGCACATCTTCATTTCCGCCACGGGCGAGGGCATCCGCCGCGGCGCCATCGGCAAGGCCATACCCGGCTACCAGGCGTGCATCGTCGACGATGCGGGCGTGCCGCAGCCGCCCGGCGTGACGGGCCGCCTGGCCGTGAAAGGCCCCACCGGTTGCCGCTACCTGTCCGACCCGCGCCAGCGCGAGTACGTGCAGAATGGCTGGAACCTGACGGGCGACACCTTCGAGATGGATGCGGACGGCTATTTCTATTACCGTTCGCGCAGCGACGACATGATCGTCTCGGCCGGCTACAACATCGCCGGCCCGGAAGTGGAAGAGGCGCTGCTGCGCCACCCGGCCGTGGCCGAATGCGGCGTGGTCGGGCGCGCCGATGCCGAGCGTGGCCAGATCGTCGAGGCGCACGTGGTGCTGAAAGACGGCCGCCAGGCCAGCGATGCGCTGGCGGCCGAATTGCAGGACTTCGTGCGCCAGCAGATCGCCCCGTATAAATATCCGCGCGCCATCCGCTTCCTGCCTTCGCTGCCGCGCACGGAAACGGGCAAGCTGCAGCGCTTCAAACTTCGCACGGACACTCCATGAATATTGTCTGCATCGGCGGCGGTCCCGCCGGCCTGTATTTCAGCCTGCTCATGAAAAAGCAGAATCCGGATCACCGCATCACCGTCATCGAGCGCAACCGCCCGTACGACACGTTTGGCTGGGGCGTCGTGTTTTCCGACCAGACCCTGGGCAACCTGGCCAACGCGGACGAGCCGACTGCGCGCGCCATCCTGCAGGCGTTCAATCACTGGGACGATATCGAGATCCACTTCAAGGGCGAGACCGTGCGCTCGGGCGGCCATGGCTTTTGCGGCATCGGCCGCAAGCGCCTGCTCAATATCCTGCAGGCGCGCTGCGAGGAACTTGGCGTGCAGCTGGTGTTCGAGACGGAAGTGCGGGACGACCAGGCCATCGCGAAGCAGTACGGCGCCGACCTGGTGATCGCCAGCGACGGCTTGAACAGTCGTATCCGCACGCGCTATGCGGCCAGCTACCAGCCCGAAGTCGACCAGCGCCATTGCCGCTTCGTCTGGCTGGGCACGCGCAAGAAATTCGAGGCCTTCACGTTTGCCTTCCGCCAGACGCCGCACGGCTGGTTCCAGGCGCATATCTATCAATACGATGGCGACACTTCCACCTTCATCGTCGAGACGCCCGAACACGTGTGGCGCGCGGCGGGGCTGGACAGCATGAGCCAGGAAGAGGGCATCGCCTTTTGCGAAGCCCTGTTCGCCGAGGAACTCGACGGCCATGGTTTGCTGAGCAATTCGCCGCACTTGCGCGGCTCGGCGCAGTGGATCACCTTCCCCCGCATCGTCTGCCGGCAATGGGTGCATCACCAGGACGGCGTGCCCGTCGTGCTGATGGGCGATGCGGCCCACACGGCCCATTACTCGATCGGCTCGGGCACCAAGCTGGCGCTGGAAGACGCCATCGAGCTGGCGCGCTGCTTCGGCCAGCATGCAGATAGCGATGCTGCGCTGGCCGCCTACCAGCAGCTGCGCGCCATCGAGGTGCTGAAAATCCAGAGCGCGGCGCGCAATTCCATGGAGTGGTTTGAAAACGTCGAGCGCTACAGCGCCATGGAAGCGCCGCAGTTCGCCTATTCCATGCTCACGCGCAGCCAGCGCATTTCGCATGAAAACCTGCGCCTGCGCGACCCTGCGTATGTGGCCGACTATGAACAGTGGCTGGCGCGGCGCGCGGGCGAGCAGGCTGGCGTGGTGTTGCCGCAAGAGCCATTGCCGCCCATGCTCACGCCGTTCCGGCTGCGCGGCGTGCTGCTGAAAAACCGCATCGCCGTCTCGCCCATGGCGCAGTACAGCGCCGTCGATGGCGTGGCGGGCGACTACCATCTGATGCACCTGGGCGCGCGCGCCATGGGCGGCGCGGGCCTCGTGTTTGCCGAGATGACGTGCGTGTCGGCGGACGCGCGCATCACGCCCGCCTGTCCCGGCATGTACAGCGAAGCACACACGCAGGCCTGGCGGCGCATCGTCGATTTCGTGCATGCGAACAGCGATGCGAAGATCGCCCTGCAGCTGGGACACGCGGGCGCGAAAGGCTCGACACGACCCATGTGGGACGGCATCGACCAGCCGCTCAGCGAGGGCAACTGGCCCTTGATCTCGGCCTCGGAACAGCAGTACCTGGCCGGCGTGTCGCAAACGGCGCGCGCGGCCACGGAAAGCGACCTGGCGCGCATCGAGCAGGACTTCGTGCGCGCCACCCTGGCCGCGGCCGTCGCCGGTTTCGACTGGCTGGAACTGCATTGCGCGCATGGCTATCTGCTGTCGAGTTTTATCTCGCCGCTGACCAACCGCCGCACGGACGAATATGGCGGCAGCCTGGAAAACCGCTGCCGCTATCCGCTGCGCGTGTTCCGCGCCATGCGCGCCGCCTGGCCGCAGGACAAGCCGATGAGCGTGCGCATCTCGGCCCACGACTGGGTCGAAGGCGGCATCACGCCCGACGATGCAGTCGTCATCGCGCGCCTGTTCAAGCAGGCCGGCGCCGACCTGATCGACTGTTCCTCGGGCCAGGTGAGTAAACTCGAGCAGCCCGTGTACGGACGCATGTTCCAGGCGCCGTTCGCCGACCGCGTGCGCAACGAGGCGGGCATCGCCAGCATGGCAGTCGGCTCCATCTTCGAAGCGGACCACGCCAACAGCATCATCGCCGCCGGGCGCGCCGACCTGTGCGCCGTGGGCCGCCCGCACCTGGCCAACCCGGCCTGGACGCTGACGGAAATGGCGCGCATCGGCTACAGCGGCGCCGGTGCGGCGTGGCCGAAACAGTACCGGCCGGGCCAGCAGCAGCTGGAGCGCAATCTGCAGCGCGAGCGCCAGCTGGCCGCCGCCAATACGGGCCTCACCCCGCAACAGGTGGCCGCGCGGCTGCTGGAAGGATGACATGAGCAAGGAACAACTGGACGGTGCATTGGCCAACAAGCACGCGCTGGTGACGGGCGCCGGCAGCGGCATCGGCCTGGCCTGCGCGGCCGCCTTGCTGGACGCGGGCGCCAGGGTCACCCTGGCCGGGCGCGATGGCGCGCGGCTGGCGCGCGCGCGCATGCAGCTGGAAGAGGCGGGCCACGCGGGCAGGGTGGCCATCTGCGTGCTCGACGTGGCAGTGGAAGCGTCCGTGCAGGCAGGATTTGCGCAGGCGGCCGCGCATTTCGGCCGCATCGACATCTTGATCAATAACGCGGGCCAGGCGCATGCGGCGCCTTTCGGCAAGACGGATGCCGCCATCTGGCAGCAGATGCTGGCCGTGAACCTGACGGGCGTATTCCACTGCTGCCAAGCGGCCATGCCGGCCATGCTGGAAGCGGGCTGGGGGCGCATCGTCAACGTGGCGTCGACGGCGGGCTTGAAGGGGTATCGCTATGTCAGCGCCTATGTCGCGGCCAAGCATGGCGTCATTGGCCTGACGCGCGCGCTGGCGCTGGAAGTGGCGCCGCGCGGCGTCACCGTCAACGCCGTCTGTCCCGGCTACACGGAAACGGAGATGGTGGCGCAGGCCGTGCAGAACATCGTGCGCAAGACGGGGCGCGGCGAAGACGCGGCGCGCGCGGAACTGGCGGCGGGCAATCCGCAGCAGCGGCTGGTGCAGCCGCGGGAAGTGGCCGATGCGGTGGCGTGGCTATGCCTGCCCGCGTCGTCCGCCATGAATGGACAATCGATCGCCGTCGCCGGCGGCGAAGTCATGTAACTGAATGAAGACCATGGATAAAGAACCCGAAAATTTGCGCGACGAACCCGTGCTGGACCTGGCCAGCCGGCTGACGCAGGACCATCACCAGTCGCTGAAATTGTGGCTGCGCATGCTCTCGTGTACGGTGAAGATTGAAAACGAGGTGCGCACGCGCTTGCGCGCCACCTTCGGCATCACCTTGCCGCGCTTCGACCTGATGGCGCAGCTCGAGCGCTTTCCCGACGGCTTGCGCATGGGCGAACTGTCCAAGCGCATGATGGTCACGGGAGGCAACATCACGGGCATCACCGACCAGCTGGAGCAGGAAAAGCTGGTGGTGCGCGTGGTCGATCCGAAGGACCGGCGCTCGTACAGCGTCAAGCTGACGCCGGCGGGCCGGCGCGCCTTCGACGAGATGGCGCGCGTGCACGAAGGCTGGATCGCCGAACTGCTGCACGGTGTGACGCCGGATGACAAAACCCAGTTGATCGACCTGCTGTCGCACATGAAACAGCAGCTGAATGACACATCGATAAAGGACTGACCATGCGCCATCTCCCCGGCCAGCCGCAAGACCTGCCAGGCAACCGCGCCAGCCTGGCCCATTACGTGGCGCGGCATTTTCTGTTTGCCGTCGATGCAGGCGTCGCCACCTTGACCCTGCACCGGCCCGAGCGCAAGAATCCGCTCACTTTCGACTCGTATGCGGAATTGCGCGAGCTGTTTCGCGCGCTGGCGCATGCGGACGACGTCAAGGCCGTCGTCATCACGGGCAGCGGCGACAATTTCTGTTCGGGCGGCGACGTGCACGACATCATCGGCCCGCTGACAAAACTCGACATGCCCGGCCTGCTGGCGTTTACCCGCATGACGGGCGACGTGGTGAAAGCCATGCGCGCCTGCCCGCAACCCATCATCGCCGCCATCGACGGCATTTGCGCGGGCGCCGGCGCCATGCTGGCGCTCGCTTCCGATATCCGCATCGGCACGGCGCGCAGCAAGACGGCCTTTTTGTTTACCCGCGTGGGCCTGGCCGGCTGCGACATGGGCGCCTGCGCCTTGCTGCCGCGCGTGATCGGCCAGGGCCGCGCCGCCGAGCTGCTGTACACGGGGCGCTCCCTGGCCGGCGCCGAGGCCGAGCGCTGGGGCTGGCTCAACCGCCTGGTCGAGCCGGAGGAGCTGGCCGAAGCGGCGCAGCTGTTCGCCGCCGGCCTGGCCAGCGGCCCCACGTTCGCGCACGGCATGACGAAAAAAATGCTGCAGCAGGAGTGGAACATGGGCGTCGATGAAGCGATCGAGGCGGAAGCGCAGGCGCAAGCCATTTGCATGGCCACCAACGATTTCCACCGCGCCTATCACGCCTTCGTGGCGAAGGAAAAACCACAATTCGAGGGTAACTGACATGCGTGACATGAGCTATCTGGATTGGCCATTTTTCGAAGCACATCATGCAAAGCTTGAGTCCGAGCTCGACGCCTGGGCGATGCAGCACCTGGACGGCGCGCACGGCGCCGACGTCGATGCGGCTTGCCGCGCGCTCGTGGCGCAACTGGGGCAGGGCGGCTGGCTTGCGCATGCCACGGGCACCGATGGCAAGATCGATACGCGCGCCATTTGCCTGATGCGCGAAACCCTGGCGCGCCACGACGGCCTGGCCGATTTCGCCTTTGCCATGCAGGGACTCGGTTCGGGCGCCATCGGCCTGTTCGGCAGCTTGGACAACAAGGCGCGCTATCTGTCAGACGTGGCCAGCGGCAAGCGCATTGCCGCCTTTGCCCTGTCCGAGCCGCAGGCCGGCTCCGACGTGGCAGCCATGGCGTGCGCGGCGCGCCGCGACGGCGACGACTACGTGCTCGATGGCGAAAAGACGTGGATCTCGAACGGCGGCATCGCCGACTTTTACGTGGTGTTCGCCCGCACGGGCGAAGCGCCCGGTGCGCGCGGCATCAGCGCCTTCATCGTCGACGCCGACAATCCGGGGCTGGAAATCGCCGAGCGCATCGCCGTCATCGCGCCGCATCCGCTGGCGCGCCTGCGCTTTGCCAATTGCCGCGTGCCCGTGTCGCAGCGCCTGGGCGAGGCGGGGCAGGGCTTCAAGGTGGCGATGGCGACGCTCGACGTGTTCCGCACGTCGGTGGCCGCCGCCGCGCTGGGCTTTGCGCGGCGCGCGTTCGACGAAGCGCTGCGCCATGCGACGGCGCGCCAGATGTTCGGCCAGACCTTGGCGGACTTCCAGCTGACGCAGGCAAAATTGGCGCAGATGGCCACCGGCATCGATGCGGCCGCGCTGCTCACCTACCGCGCCGCCTGGCAGCGCGACCAGGGCCGCAAGGTGACGAAGGAAGCGGCCATGGCCAAGCTGACGGCCACGGAAACGGCGCAGCAGGTGATCGATGCGGCCGTGCAGCTGTTCGGCGGGATGGGCGTCGTCAGTGGTCACCCGGTCGAGCGCCTGTACCGCGAAATTCGCGCCTTGCGCATCTACGAGGGCGCCAGCGAAGTACAGCAATTGATCATCGCGCGCGAATTGCTGCGCGAGGCGGCGGACGTATGAGTGACATGAATAACGAGGAAAATAATATGCAAGTGCTGCAACCTGCGGGATGGGCCAAGCCGCGCGGCTATGCGAACGGCATCGCCGCCAGCGGACGCACGGTGTACGTCAGCGGCATGATAGGCTGGGATGCGCAGGGGCAGTTCCATACGGACGACTTCGCGGGACAGGTGCGCCAGGCGCTGCAAAACGTCGTCGCCGTGCTGGCCGAGGCGGGCGCCTTGCCCGAGCACATCGTGCGCATGAACTGGTATGTGCTGGACAAGAAGGAATATGTGGCGGCATATCCACAAATCGGCGTTGCCTACAGGGAAATCATCGGCAAGCATTTCCCGGCCATGACGGCGGTGCAGGTGGCGGGACTGATCGAGGACAGAGCGAGAGTTGAGATCGAGGTGACGGCGGTGTTTCCTGGCTGAATTTCTGCTATGAAATATTGCGTATTAGCATCTAAATAATAAATATAAAAACATTATCTATCGTGTTATATTTGGCAACCGGAGCATAGGCCGGTGTTAAATACTGACAGTCGAGGTAGATGATGCGCAATAATTTCAAAGCGGTAAGAAGTGTGGTGCTGGCCGTGGCCGGTATGGGTGTTTGCCTGGGCGCGCAGGCTGGACCCGGTATGTCGCTACTTTCCCCCAGCTATCAGACGCAGCTGGAAACCTGGCTTGGCGAAGGCCATCTGGCGCTGACGAACATTTACAGCAAGGCGGCGGGCGACACTTCGCTCGATTTTCACAAGGCATCCGACGGCAAGGGGCGCACGTTTTCAGTGATGGAGGCAAGCAATGCGTCGGGGCAGACCTGGCTGGTGGGCGGCTACAATCCGCAAAGCTGGAGTTCCACGGACGGCATGCATGTGACGATGGCCGACAGCGCGCGCACGGGTTTCCTGTTCAATCTGACGTCGGGGCTGATGCTGCCGCAATTGAAGCAGTATTTCAACGGCGATACCATCGGTAGCGGCCAGACTTTTAATGACGGCGACTATGGCCCTACCTTCGGCAGCGGGCATGATCTTTACGTGCCGCGGGATCTGACGCATGGCGGTTACTCGTCGTTGTACACCTATAACCGTTTTGGCCTGCCGCCCGGTGGCGTGAGCCTCATCGATGGTTCCGTGTTTACGAATCCTGATATTACTTATGGCGCCATCCAGGTGTTCAGCATCAGTGCCGTACCGGAACCTGGCAGTTATGGTTTGATGCTGGTGGGGCTGGCTGTGATGGGCATGCTCTTGCAGCGCAAGCGCCGCTTGGTTTAATGCCATGAAAATGCCAAGAAAAAGCCCGCGTTGCGCGGGCTTTTTTGCAAGAGGCATCGTCGAATATGGCTGGTCCCCCCGACTGGAATCGAACCAGTATCCCACGCTTAGGAGGCATGTGCACTATCCATTGTGCTACGGGGAGGACGCTATCGGTCGTTGCTCGCTCCCGAATTGAGCGCAATTATAGCCCACACCACCATGGAAATGTAAGCAGTGCGCCATTGCGCATCGCTTATCTTGCCGAACCGGACAAGACGGCAGTGCTGAGGGCGGCGCGGCTCTTTGCCTCTTGCGGCAGCATGGTCTGGTCCAGATAGGTTGCCATTTTTCTGCTGTAGGCGGGACGCATGTGGACCGGGTCGGTATAGGCCGGGATGCCGCTGCCATCCGTGACCGGGCAGGTCGCTCCCGTGCACAGGTAGTCGAGCGGCTCGATGATGCGTGCGCCACTGTGCCGAGCTATGGCGATCAGGCGCGCGCGCACGCCGCCATTTTCCTCCAAAAATGCCTGCTTGTTGAGATTGGGAATGCTCGGCAGGGGGTGTATGTCGCCGAAGCGCGATCCCGTGTACATATTGCGGGGATCGAAAAGCGGGCCGGTGGGCGGTTGCAGTATCAGGAAAACGCGTTTCCCTTGCCCCGACAGGCGGGCGATGCTCGCGCGCAGCGACTCATAGCTGGCATCCATTGCCTGTGCGGACGGAAACGCCAGTACGGATGCATTCTTTTCGAACAGCAGTTCCCGGTTGCCGGGGCTGAAATAGCCATACCAGGCCGCGCCGATGACGACCGTATCGACGTCGCTGGCGCCTGCCAGGTCATAGGCCGCTTCCGTTGCTTGAGGGCAAAGTGGGAATTTGAAGCGAGGTAACTTTACCGCGTGAAGGATGGGCGGACAGCCTGCCGCCGTGGCGAAGATCACGGAGTTGAAGCGTGCCGGATCGCTGGCGATGGCTTGTTCGATGCGGGGACCATATTGCTGAACCACTGAGTCGCCCAGAAACACGGTCAAGCCTTTGGTCTGGCTGCTGACTTTTTGAAAGACGATATTCTGGTGTCTCAACGGGGTGAACAAGGGGCCGGGGAAAGCGCTGTCGTTGAGTGCTTGCAAGTATATTTCCGCGCCGTGCACATCGATCCTTTCACGCAGGACGCCGCCGGCCGTGAGCACGCCCAGCAATACCATGGCCAGCATGGCCCCTCCCAGGCCGCTGACGACATGTTTGTGGTTGCGCCGCTGCCGCAATGGCACTTCGATCAGGCGGTAGGTGAGATAGGCCAGCATGAACGCAGACGCGATCAGGGCGACCTTGATCTGGAACGGTGTTTTTTCACCGTAGATAATGTGACTGTATGATAACAATGGCCAGTGCCATAAGTACAGGGGATAGCTGATGAGGCCAATGCCGACCGCCGCCTTGTTGCTGAGCAAGTAGCGGTTGAGTGCCTGGCCCGCATCGGCCATGATGATCAGGAAAGTGCCGCCAGCCGGGAGCAAGGCCCACCAGCCAGGAAAGAAAACATCGGGCTTGACGAA
This sequence comes from Janthinobacterium sp. 67, assembly GCF_002797895.1. Classification (NCBI taxonomy): domain Bacteria; kingdom Pseudomonadati; phylum Pseudomonadota; class Betaproteobacteria; order Burkholderiales; family Oxalobacteraceae; genus Janthinobacterium; species Janthinobacterium sp. 67. Next base: position 5,704,630 of record NZ_PGES01000001.1, read on the forward strand.
GGTAAAGCCCAGCACCAGCAATGCCGTCCCGCCGACGGAGGCGACGGTGCGCCAGCGCTGTGTCCAGGCGGTGCGGTGCAGTTGCAGATAAGCTGCAATCCCGCCTGTCATGAGTTCCCAGAAGCGTGTCACGGGCGAATAAAATGCGGCCGTCGGATTGCTTTCGACCGTCATGACGTTGATGGCCATCGACAGGCAGAAAATGATGGCCATGATGAGCAGGAAATTGCGGTGCCGCTTAAATGCCAGCCACAGGATCAGAGGCCACAGCAGATAAAACTGTTCCTCCACGCCAAGCGACCACAGGTGCAGCAAGGGCTTCGATGTCCCCGAACTGTCGAAGTAGCCGGCCTCGGACCAGAACACGAGATTGGCGACAAAGCCGCCCCCCGCCGCGATGTGCTTGCCTATCTGGCGAAATTCGCCGTGCAGCAGGACCACCCAGCCAAACAGCAGCGTGGCAAACAGCACCAGCACGAGTGCGGGAAAGATGCGCCGCACATAGAAGTCAGCAATGCTGAACTTGCCCGCTTCCAGTTGCATGAGGATGATCGAGGTGATCAGGTAGCCGGAAATGACGAAGAAGACATCGACGCCGATGAAACCGCTGACGAACCAGTTCGGCCAGGCATGATGCAGGATGACGGCGAGCACGGCCACGGCGCGCAAACCGTCGATGTCGGCCCGGTAGGGCAGTCCGCCCGGATGAGCGGTGCTTGCTGTAACTTTCAGAATAGTCTCCCTGCTGAGGCGTATGCCGAGCAGTCTACTCTTCAGCCTGAAGAATAAATTGCGGAGGCGGCATTTCTCTCGCCGTTAAAAATGTTTTAATTTTAGCATCATATGTTGTGAAAATTATGATATTTTTCAGGCGTTTTTGGGTGCCGCCGCAGGGGCGGCATGATCAAAAAAGCAATCTGGCAGGCGGAGGTGGCGGCTGGAAACCGAATCAGTTCGGCAAGAACTGCCTATGCTGGCGTGAGTATCGGTACAATGCGTGCTTCATTCATCCAATCGGCGGCTGTTTTGCACACCACGCGGTGTGCGCGAGACGGCGCCCGAGCACTCTTACTCATTATGGCTGTCATTTCTCTTTCATCGGCGCAACTTGCGTTCGGTCACGTCGCGCTGCTCGATCACGCGGAATTCTCACTGGAAACCTCGGAGCGGGTCGGCTTGATCGGCCGCAACGGCACGGGTAAATCGTCGCTGTTGAAGGTTATTTCGGGCAAGTTCAAGCTCGATGATGGCTTGCTCGTCATGCAACAGGGCATCAAGATCGCGTATGTGGAGCAGGAGCCGCAATTCGATCCGGACATGTCCGTATTTGACGCCGTCGCTTCCGGCATGGGCGAATCGCAGGCGTGGCTGAAGGAATACGATGCGCTGACGGGCCAGTTTGGCCAGGGCAATGACGACGAACTGATGGAACGCATGCACGACATCCAGGTCAAGCTCGATGCGGCCGATGCGTGGAGCTTGCCGAACAAGGTGGAAACCGTGCTCGACCGTCTGAACCTGACGGGCGACATGGCGATGAAAACCCTGTCGGGCGGGATGCAGAAGCGCGTGGCGCTGGCGCGCGCGCTGGTGTCGGCGCCCGACGTGCTGCTACTCGATGAACCGACCAACCATCTGGACTTTAGTTCCATCTTGTGGCTGGAAGGCTTGTTGCGCGACTTCAAGGGCAGCGTGCTGTTCATTACCCATGACCGCTCCTTCCTCGACAACGTTGCCACGCGCATCATCGAACTGGACCGCGGCCGTTTGCTGTCGTACCCGGGCAACTTCACGGCGTACCAGGTGCGCAAGGCCGAGCAGCTGGAAATCGAAGAAGTGGAAAACGCCAAGTTCGACAAGTTCCTGGCGCAGGAAGAAGTGTGGATACGCAAGGGCGTCAAGGCCCGCCGCGTGCGCGACGAAGGCCGCGTGCGCCGCCTGGAAGCGCTGCGCCTGACGCGCAATGCGCGCCGCGAACAGCAGGGACAAGTCAAGCTGGACGTATCGGCCGGCGAACGCTCGGGCAAGATCGTGGCGGACCTGGAAAACGTATCGAAGATTTATGGCGACAAGGTCATCGTCAAGGACTTCAGCGCCACCATCCTGCGCGGCGACAAGGTCGGCCTGATCGGCGCCAACGGCGCCGGCAAGACCACCTTGTTGAAAATGATCCTCGGCGAAGAGCAGTCGGACACGGGCACCATCCGCCTGGGCACCAAGCTGCAGGTGGCGTATTTCGACCAGATGCGCACGCAGCTGAACGAAGAGGCGAACCTGATGGAAACCATCGCACCCGGCAGCGACTGGGTCGAGATCAATGGCCAGCGCCGCCACGTGATGACCTACCTGAACGACTTCCTGTTTGCGCCGGAACGTGCCCGTTCGCCCGTCAAGTCGCTGTCCGGTGGCGAGCGCAACCGTTTGCTGCTGGCGCGCCTGTTCGCCAAGCCGGCCAACGTGCTGGTGCTCGATGAGCCGACCAATGACCTGGATATCGATACCTTGGAATTGCTGGAAGAGTTGCTGGAAGAATACACCGGCACCGTTTTCCTCGTCAGCCATGACCGTACCTTCCTCGACAACGTGGTCACGCAAGTGATCGTCGCCGAAGGCGAGGGCAAGTGGCGCGAATTCGTCGGCGGCTACACGGACTGGGAACGCGTGCGCACCTTGCCGATCGCCACGGCGCCCGCCAGCAAGCCGGCAGTGAAGGTTGTCGAAGCGGCAGCGCCGGCGGCCAAGCAGAAAAAGCTCAGCTACAAGGAACAGCGCGAGCTGGAAGAGTTGCCGAAACTGATCGCCAAGCTGGAAGACGAGCAATCGGTGCTGGCCGCCGAACTGTCGCATCCGGACTTCTACAAGAAAACGCCGGCCGAAGGCAAACGCCTGAACGCGCGCGTGGCCGAGATCGAAGGCGAACTGCTGGAAGCGTTGGAAAAGTGGGAGCAGATCGAGGCGCGCAGCAATGCCTGATTAGTTTCTTGCATTCTCTGTTGTAATTTAAGTTAGGATTACTTGCCACGGCAACGGTTCTGCTTGATATAATTATATAATTATATTTTTTACATCGGAGGATGCATGTTTGTTATCGAAAACACGCGCTCCGGACCACGACGTCCGGCGCGTGGTGCCACCTCCGGTGCGCATCAGCATGTTTGACCGCGCCGCCTTGCCCCGGGTAGCGCCATTCCTGGCCTACCTCTCCTTCATTTTCATCGCCGACATGCTGGCCCGCCTGGGCGTTGCCGCGCAGGACATGCGCTGGCTGTATGCCATCAAGATCGGCGTCGTGCTGGGCATGTTGTTGTATTGGCGCCGCAGTTACACGGAACTGCGGTGGTCGCCGCTGGGCGCGCGCGCGCTGGCTGTGGCGCTGGCCACCGGGCTTGTTGTTTTTTTGCTGTGGATTAATCTGGACGCAGGCTGGATGAGTATCGGCAGCGCCGACGGCTTCGACCCGCGCAATGACGGCCAGATCGAGTGGAGCCTGGTGGTGCTGCGCATCGCCGGCGCGGCGCTCGTGGTGCCCGTGATGGAAGAGCTGTTCTGGCGCTCCTTCCTGTTGCGCTGGATCGATGCCCAGGATTTTCTTGCATTTCAGCCCCGCCTGGCCAGTGCCAAGGCATTTGTTGTCAGCGTCGTGTTGTTTGGTTTTGAACATAATTTGTGGCTGGCGGGCATTGTTGCCGGCGCCGCCTATACTCTGCTGTACATGCGCAGCCAGTCCCTGTGGTCGCCCATCCTGGCGCACGGCGTGACGAACGGCGTGCTGGGCCTCTGGATTGTTTCCGGTGGACACTGGACTTACTGGTAATATTGCCAACTAACTGTTTGATCTTTCAAAGACAAAGCCCATGTTGAATTCCCCGCCAAAAAGCCTCCGTAGCCACCCATGTCTACCGCCTGGCATGCCGCTCATGTCTATCTTGCGTGCCGCTTGCGTGCTCGTGGTCGGAGGTGTGGCCAGCTCGTCGGCAATGGCCGCCTGGAGCGATACCATTTCCCCGTTCCTGGCGACCTCGTATTCCTATGACGACAATCTGTTGCGCCTCGACGACAATGTTCCCGGCTATAACGGTCCCCGTTCCGATACGTCGCGCCAGGTACAGGCAGGTTTTCTCGTCAACCGGCCGATCGGGCGCCAAGTGCTGACGGGACAGGCCAAGTGGTCGCGCGTGTCGTTCCAGCATTTTGACCAGTTCAACTACAGCGGTAAGGATTTCCTGGCCGATCTTGAATGGCATCTAGGTAATCATCTCGATGGCCATGCGGGCGCCCTGTATTCGCAAACCCTGACGCCGTTCAGCGATTTCCAGAGCACTGAACGCAATTTGCGTACGCGTCAGCGAGAGTACGTCGATGGCGGCTGGCGTTTCCATCCGAGCTGGCGCGTGCGTGGCGCTTACAGCCGTGAGCGCTACTCGTATGACTTGCTGTCGCAGCGCGTGTCCAACCGTGAAGAAAAAGCGACGGAACTGGGGCTTGATTATTTGCCTGCAAGTAATAGTCGTGTCGGCGTGCAGTTGCGGCATATCAATGGCAGCTATCCGAATCGCGTCAACGGCGGCCAGTTCGGCGTCGACGATGGCTATACTCAGGATGAGATCAAGGCGAATATTTATTGGAATTACAGTGCGATTACCCAAGTGCAACTCTTGGGCGGATGGGTGCGCCGCAGCCATTCCTTTTATTCGGGGCGCAATTCGAGCGGCGCCAACGGGCGCATCGTGGTGAACTGGGCGCCTCTGGGTAAGGTGCGTTTCACCGGTTCCCTGTGGCATGAGTATGGAGTAGTGGAAAATGCGCTGATTTCGAGCAGCCTGAATAATGGCGCCAGTGTTGCCGCCGCCTGGGATATCACGTCCAAGGTTCGCATGGATGCGCAACTGCGCCGCGAGAAGCGCGACTTTTCGGCCGCCAGCGGCCTGGTATTGCCCGTCGATGTCAGCGACACCTCGCATACCGAATCTCTGGGACTAACCTATGCTCCGCAGCCAAATATCCAGCTGGGTCTGAACGCCTTCCGCGACACGCGCAAGGGCGCACCTATTATTAATACTGGCAGTTTCCGCGCCAAAGGCGTGTCGTTCAGCGCCAGTGTCCAGTTCTGAAGAGCACTATGACGGTTAATGATATACCCTTGATTTCGTTCTTTCAGCGCATACTCGACCCATTGATCATCATGGGTACGCTGTATCTGTTGTCCGCCTTGTCAGGTTCCCCCTTTACTGGCTATTCGCTGGTATTGATGATCCTTGCGTTCTTTATTTCCTCGTCCGTATTCCAGTATGTCGACCCTTACCGCACCTGGCGCAGCGGTCGGATGCTGGCCTATACCCGCGATATTTTTGTCAGCTGGGGCATCACAGCCCTGATTCTGGTATTCCTGGGTTCGGCGACAGGACTGGCTTTTCATTTCGACCGCGAACTGGTGCTGGCCTGGTTTCTGCTGACGCCATTCATATTGCTGCTCAGCCATCTGGCCGCCCGGCGCATGGTGGCCGATCCCGGACGCGACAGCGAAGTGCGCTCCGTCGTCATCATCGGCGCCAACGATGCCAGTCTGAAATTTGCTGCCACCGTCGAGCGCAATCCGAATCTGTTCATGAGCGTACGGGGCTTTTTTGACGACCGTACCGATGACCGCTGGCCCGAGAAAATGCGTGAGCCCATGCTGGGCAAGATGGCCGATATCGCCGCCTATGTGCGCGAACACAATATCAAGATGATATTCATCAGCCAGCCCATTTCGGCGCAGCCGCGCATCCGTAAAATGCTCGATGAACTGCAGGATACGACGGCGTCCGTGTACTTCTTGCCGGATATTTATATCTTCGACCTGATGCAGGCGCGTTTCGATAATGTGGGCGGCATGCCGGTGATCGCCATCCGCGAATCGCCGTTCACGGGCTTTAACAGCATGGTCAAGCGGGGCAGCGACATCGTGCTGGGTCTGCTGATCCAGATCATGCTGCTGCCGGTGATGCTGGTCATCGCCATCGCCGTCAAAGCGACGTCGAAGGGGCCGGTGATCTTTCGCCAGCGCCGTTACGGCCTGTATGGCGAGGAAATCATCGTCTATAAATTCCGTTCGATGACGGTCAGCGAGGATGGCGACAAGGTCGTGCAGGCCACCAAGAACGACCAGCGCGTGACGCGTATCGGCGCCTTTCTGCGCCGCAGTTCTCTCGATGAGCTGCCGCAGTTCATCAACGTCCTGCAGGGGCGGATGAGCATCGTCGGACCCCGTCCGCACGCGGTGGCGCACAATGAGCAGTACCGCAAACTGATCAAGGGTTATATGTTGCGCCACAAGGTCAAGCCGGGCATTACCGGCTGGGCACAGGTGAACGGCTTGCGCGGCGAGACGGAGACGCTCGACAAAATGGAAGCGCGCATCCATTTCGACCTCGACTACCTGCGCAACTGGTCGCTGTGGCTGGATTTGTGGATCATTTTGCGCACCATCAAAGTAGTGCTGAAACGCGATAACGCGCATTGACCGCAGGCCGATGGCGGGCCGCACACACCGGACCTGAATATTTTTTGCAGAGATTTAATCCGCGTTAAAATGACGCAGTCATGCAGGATGTCCAATAGCCGGTTCCTGGAACCGGCTGAACAGTGATTCGACGAGCCATACGACCCTATGAGGCAAGCACGGCGACATGATGTGCACGGTGACATGCTCCGCCTGCCTGGCGGCGGGCCAGATTGTGGCCTGTGGCATGCGCGTCATGCCCGCAGGCGCCATGCCCGGCCCGCAGGGCGCATGGGAGCAGTTGAACACATGCTGTCCCCCATGCACCGGCCCCAACCCCGCCGCTTTCCCGTGCTGGCCCGCCTCCCATTCTTGTGCGGTGCAGAGCAGGTACCCGTCGCTGCACGAGAAATATTGCCTTGTGAGAATTATTTATCGAAGCCTGGCGATTGCGATGCTTGTGTTTCTGACGAAACAGTTGTTTTTAAGACCTTTTAATAGTTTTTTAAGCAAATAGTTTCCTAGCAAGCTAGTACATTGTGTATCATATTTATAATATTGACAATCATGTGGTCGCAAGCCCATAATTTCAATCGAAATCTGCTTTTTTTGACAATGTTTTGTTGTTAAGTGAGTTATCATGACAATCACAAAACCGTCAGCGGATTTCCTTACCTGAACCGAAGGAGTCATTTTGAACCAAGCGCAAATCGCCCGTGTGTCCTCGAGCAAGTCCACCACGCGTTCCCGCCTGCTGTGCGCAGGCCTGGTGGTACTGGCCGTCGCAGGATTGTCTGCCTGTGGCAATAAAGAAAAAAAGCCCGGCCAGGCGTTGGCGAGTGTGAATGGGGAAGAAATCACCGTCCTGCAACTCAATGAAGAGATGCAGCGCGCCAATGTCCAGGCGCCGCAACAGGAAGCGGCCAGCAAGCAGTTGTTGGAATCGCTGATCGACCGCCAGTTGTTGCAGAACGAGGCAGCCAAGGACAAGACGGACCGCGATCCCAAGGTGGTGCAGGCGATCGAGCGCGCCAAGGCGCTGATCGTAGCGCAAGCCTACATGCAAAAGCGCATCGGCACGGTTGCCCGTCCCACCAAGCAGGAAGTGGAAGAGTACTTCCACAAGAATCCGCAATTTTTCACCGAACGCAAGCAGTTCGACATGCGTGAACTGGTCATTGCCAGCGCCGACATGAATGACAAGCTGAAGGCGGCCATGGATGCGGCGAAGACGCTGGACGACGTTGCCGCATGGCTCGACGCGAACAAGGTCAAGTATGCCCGTACCCAGTTGTCGCGCACCAGCGCGGACCTGGCGCCCGAGCTGAGCGCGAAATTGCTGTCGATGCCGAAGGGCCAGCTGTTCATCATCCGCGAGGGCGACCGCACCTTGCTCATTTCCCTGGCCGATATCCGCGACAATCCCGTGACCTTGGCACAGGCCGCGCCGCAGATCGAACAGTTTTTGTTCAACAAGAAAAATAAGGATGCCGCCGATGCTGAACTGAAGCGTTTGCGCGCCACCGCCAAGATCGAATACCTGGGCAAGGATGCGGCGCCAGCCACCGCATCGGCAGCGGCCAGCGCACCGGCGCCGGCGCCGGCACCTGCGGCCCAGGCCGCACCGGCGCGGAGTCCTTCGGAAGCAAATGATCGTGGCGTTGCTGGCTTGAAATAAGTCGCAGCATTTTAGGTAAGAAACTCATCAATGGAATGAACGAATCATGAAACGACTTCTGATGTGGTGCATGGCTACCCTGTTGGCCCTGAGTGCCGGTTTTGCCGGCGCTGCCGATGTCCAGCTGGGCGCCGGCGACGTGCTGAAAATCTCCGTTTACGGCAATCCCGACCTGGCGCTCGAAACGCGCGTCAGCGAAGCGGGCGAAATCACCTTCCCCCTGGTCGGTAACGTAGCCCTGGGCGGCCTGTCCGTATCGGCTGCCGAGAAGAAGCTGGGCGGCTTGCTGGAAAGCGGCGGCTACCTGCGCAAGGCGCAGGTCAATATCATCGTCACCCAGCTGCAAAGCCAGCAAGTATCGGTACTGGGGCAAGTCAACCGCCCCGGGCGCTATCCGATCGAGGGCAAGCGCAGCCTGATGGACATGCTGGCCATGGCGGGCGGCGTTGGCGCCGATGGCGGCGATACGGTCAGCCTGATCCGCAAGCGCAATGGCAAGACCACGCGTGAAATCATTGATATCATCGACATGGTGCGCTCGGCCGACTTGAACCGCGACCTCGATGTGGCCGGCAACGACGTGATCTTTGTCGAGCGCGCACCGCGTTTCTATATCTATGGCGAAGTGCAGCGCCCGGGCGCCTTCCGCCTCGAACGTTCGATGACGGTGCTGCAGGCGCTGTCTGTCGGCGGCGGTCTGACGCAGCGCGGCACCGAGCGCGGCATTCGCATCAAGCGCCGCGACGAGGCTGGCAAGCTGCAAATCATCAACGCCAAGCATGACGACCTGCTGCAAGTTGACGATATGGTGTACGTGCAGGAAAGCCTGTTCTAAGCCTGTGTCCGTATCTTTCCGGCGCAAGCCGGATATTTTTCATTCTGTGTTGAGGTTTTCCCATGAATTTGTCACAGCTCCTACTGATCCTGCGTGCGCACAAGAAGTTGATCTTGGTCACGCTGCTGGTCACTGTTCTCGGCACGCTGTCGGTCAGTTTGCTCTTGCCTAAAACATACAAGGCGACAAGTTCGTTGCTCTTGAACTACAAAGGGGTCGACCCGCTGACGGGCCTGGCCATGCCGGGCCAGTTGTTGCCTGGTTTCATGGCGACGCAAATCGACATCATCAGCAGCAAGAACGTAGCGCTGCGCGTCGTCGACCATTTGAAACTGGCGGAAAGCCCGGCCGTGATCGCGCAATTCAATGAAGCGACCGAAGGCAAGGGCGGGACCGTGCGCGACTGGCTGGCCGATCTGCTGCTGAAAAAAGTGGAAATCGTGCCATCGCGCGAAAGTAGCGTGGTCGACATCAGCTTCAAGGGCAGCGATCCGCAGTTCGTGGCTGCCGTGGCGAATGCCTTTGCTGACGAGTATCAAAAGACCAGCATCCAGCTGAAGGTCGATCCGATGCGCCGCGTCTCGACGTACTTCAGCGAACAGACCAAGTTGCTGCGCGATAACCTGGAAGTGGCGCAAAGCAAGCTCTCCAAATACCAGCAGGACAATGGCATCGTCAGCGTCGACAACCGCCTTGATGTCGAATCGAACCGCCTGAATGACTTGTCGGCGCAATTGGTCATGGCCCAGGGTCAGTCGATGGAAGCATCGTCGCGCCAGCGCATGGCGCAGGGCAGCAATGGCATGGCGTCGCCCGACGTGTCGTCGAATCCGCTGATCCAGAACTTGAAGATTGGCCTGGGCAACGCCGAAGGCAAGTTGGCTGAAATCGCCCAGCGCCTGGGCCGCAACCACCCGCAATACGAGAGCGCAAAAGCGGAAGTCGACAAGCTGCGCGCCGACCTGCGCGAACAGCTGGCCAATACCTCCAGCAGCGTTGGCAACAATGCGCAGATCCTGCAGCAGCGCGAAGCGGCAGTGCGCGCCGCCCTGCAGGCGCAAAAGGCCAAGGTGCTGGAACTGAACCGTACCCGCGACGAGATGGGCGTGCTGATGAAGGATGTCGAGAGCGCCCAGCGCGCCTTCGACGTAACGTCCCAGCGCCTGTCGCAAACGCGCATCGAAGGCCAGGCGGAGCAGTCGGATATTTCCGTGCTCAATCCTGCCGTGCCGCCGATCGATCCGGCCGGTCCACGCGTGCTGCTCAATACCTTGCTGTCGATTTTCCTCGGCACCTTGCTGGGCGTGGGTCTGGCCATCGTGATCGAGATGCTGTATCGCCGCGTGCGTTCGGAAGCCGACTTGCAAGAAACGCTGCAGATTCCCGTCTTCGGCGCCATCGACTGGAATGCCAACAAGTCGCCGCGCAAAAAAGGTGCGTTGAACGGCATTCTGCCGCGCCGCCTGCGCTTACGTTAAACATGGATATGACGATGAACCAAGCCGCGCTCCCCATTTCAATGAACACCGTGCCACGTACCGGCGACTCCAGTATTGGCGGTCTGCTGCTCGAGTCGGGCAAGATCACGCCCGAGAACGCCGAGCGCGTGCTGCGCATGCAAAAAGAACTCGGCATCCGCTTCGGCGAAGCGGCCATGCGCCTGGGGCTGATCACGGAAGCCGACATCCAGCAGGTGCTGGCACGCCAGTTCGACTATCCCTACCTGCAAAAAGGCGAGGGCAAGTATTCGCACCTGCTGGTGGCGGCCTACGAGCCGTTCACGCCGCAAGTGGAAAAGCTGCGCGCGATCCGCAGCCAGCTCATGCTGCGATGGTTTGCCCGCGGGCACAAGGCGCTGGTGGTGCTGGGCGGTGCGTCCGGTGACGGCGCCAGCCTGTTTGCCGCCAATCTGGCCGTCGTGTTTTCGCAGTTGGGTGAACGCACCCTGCTGGTCGACGCTAACTTGCGCAATCCGCGCCAGCATGAAATTTTCGATGTCCAGACACGTCAAGGCTTGTCCGACGTACTCGCTGGCCGCGCCCAGCTCGACGTCATCACTAAGGTCGAATCGTTCGTCGACCTGTCCGTGCTGGGCTCGGGCACCTTGCCGCCGAATCCGCAGGAGCTGCTCAGCCGTAGCTCGTTTGCCAGCCTGAACACGGAACTCGAATCGCTGTTCGACATCGTCATCTATGACGTGGCTGCATATGCGCTCGGCTCCGACGCCATGGCCATTGCGGCGCGCGCAGGCGGCGTGCTGATCGTGGCGCGCAAGAATCAATCCCTGTTGGGCGACATCAACGCCATGGCCGAACAGATCGCGCAGAGCGGCGCCAAGGTGGTCGGTTCCGTGATGGTGGATTTCTAAATGAATACGCAAGTCAAGCGCTGGAATGGCGTGAATTTGCAGCAATGCAAAGAGTATCTGCCGGAATGGCTGCCGCTCGCCCTGGGCTTGCTTGCCATGTATATTCCTTCCTTTGCCGGCCTGTTCGGTGGCATCTGGGCCACGGAAGAGCAGGCGCATGGCCCCATCATCCTGTTCCTGTCGCTGTGGCTGATCTGGCGCAATTGGCCGGACATGCTGGAAAGAACCCGTGGCAGCCAGCCCAGCGCACTGGGCTGGGCCGTGCTGGCCATCGCGCTGCTACTGTATGTACTGGGCCGTTCGCAGCACATCATCGCCTTTGAAATCGGTTCCTTCATCTGGATGCTGGCGGCGGTGCTGCTGCTCAAGCGGGGCATGCGCGCCCTGAAAGTGTTGTGGTTTCCCTTTTTCTTCATGCTGTTCATGGTGCCGTTGCCTGCGCAGCTCGTCATCATGCTGACCATGCCGATGAAAATGGCGGTGTCGTACGTGGTCGAGCACCTGCTGTTCTTTGCCGGCTATCCGATCGCCCGTACCGGCGTGATCCTGCAGATAGGCCAGTACCAGCTGATGGTGGCGGACGCCTGCGCCGGCCTGCAGACCTTGCTGTCGCTGGAAGCGCTGGGCCTGTTTTACCTGAATGTGGTGCGCCATACCTCGGCCCTGCGCAATATTGCGCTGGCCATCATGATCATCCCGATCTCGTTCTCGGCCAACGTCGTGCGCGTCATCGTGCTGACCCTGATTACCTATTATTTTGGCGATGCGGCAGGGCAGGGCTTCCTGCATGGTTTCGCCGGCATGGTGCTGTTCATCACGGCGCTGATCCTGATTCTGTCCGTCGATACCCTGCTGCAATGGGTCGTTAAAATGCGCGAGCGCAAAGCTTTACGGAGTCAAGCATGAAAGCAATCAGCCGTTCCGTCCAGGTCAGCGTGCTGGCCGGCATCCTGATGGTGGCATCTGCCGGCCTGGCCAAGCACCTGACGCCGAATGTCAAGATTGCCGACAGCAAAAGCCAGTTCCAGCTCGCCGAGATCATTCCCGCTGCATTTGGCGGCTGGACCATCGATACGAGCATCATCCCGCTGCAGGTCGATCCGGAAACCCAGGCGCGCCTGGACAAGATATACAACCAGACCCTGTCGCGCACGTATATCGACCCGCAGGGAAACCGCGTGATGCTGTCGATTGCCTATGGCGGCGACCAAAGCAGCAATATGGCCGTGCACTTGCCCGAAGTCTGCTATGGCGCGCAAGGCTTCGAAGTGCAGAAGTCGGGCCGCAGCGAGGTCAGCACTGCATACGGCACGATACCGGTGAAACACCTGTATGCCGTTAATGGCCCGCGCCAGGAACCGATCACCTACTGGATTACCGTGGGCGACAAGGCGCTCACTCCCGGCATGGACCAGCGCATGCAGGAGCTGCGCTATGGCTTGAGCGGCGCGATTCCCGACGCCATGCTGGTACGCGTATCGAGTATCGATAGCGACACGGGGGCCGCCTATGCGATACAGGAAGGCTTTGTGCGGGCCATGTTGTCGAGTATGAAACCGCAGGACCGCGCACGCATCATCGGCAGCTTTCCCGGCTGATCCGGGCGCCGGTGCGTCGCCTGCCACGGCGTACGCGCCCTGAAATTTTATCGATAGGACTCACCATTAATACCTCTTTGCAGCGCCTGAACGCTTTTTCCTGGCCAGCGTCCCGCCATGCCCGCCAGCGCTGACATCAAGACGCGGGCGGTCAGCGCCGTCAAGTGGGCCGCACTTGGCACGGTAACCCGTTTCGTGCTGCAGATGGGGGTGCAGATCGTGCTGGCCCGTTTGCTGGGACCGGAAATCTATGGCCTGTTCGCCATGGGGCTGCTGGTCATGACCTTGAGCACCTTCCTGGCCGATTTCGGGTTTGCCTGGGGCCTGGTGCAAAATCAGGAGCTGCAGGACGATGACATCCGCTTTGCCTTTACGTGGCAAGTCCTGTCCGGCGCGGCTGCCATGTTGGCGCTGTACCTGCTGGCGCCGTGGATTGCCGCCTATTTCAAGGAACCGCGCCTGGCGCCGATCGTCTGCTGGCTGAGCCTGACGTGTTTGCTGAGCGCGATGACGGCGCCGAGCAGCAATCTGTTGCGCCGCCGGCTCGATTTTCGCTGGCTTAACATTGCACAGATTCTCAGCTATGCGCTCGGTTATCTGTGCGTGGGCGTGCCGCTGGCACTGATGGGGGCCGGCGTCTGGACGCTCGTCAGCGCCTGGCTGGTGCAGGCGCTGAGCCTGCTGGTACTGACCTATTGCCGCAACCCCCATACGCTGCGCCCGCTGCTGTGGTATCCGGGCGCGCGCCGCTCGACGAATACGGGTAGCACGGTCTTCATTACCAACCTGAGCAACTGGTTCTTGAACAACCTGGACCGTGTTTTTCTCGGGCGTATGCTCAACGCGCATGCGGTGGGCGTCTATGCGGTCGGCTATAACCTGGCCAATACGCCCAATTCGCTGTTTCTCAGCGCCCTGCAGCCGGCCTTCCTCGCGGCCGGCGCCCGTCTGCAGGATGATCTGCCGGGCCTGCGGCAAGCCTATCTGTCCGTGATTGCCGCCACCTGGATCGTGATTGGTCCCGTGTTCGTCGTGCTTGCCTGCCTGGCCGGCGACCTGATCGCCACCTTGTATGGCGATGCCTGGCGCGAGTCGAGCCGCGTGCTGGCCGTCCTGGCTTTGGGCATGCCAGCCTACGTCACCTGGGGCATGTCCACGCCGATCTTGTGGAATACGGGCGGCAAGCACCTGGAGTCCTTGCTGCAGATGCCGCTGATCGTGCTGGCCTGCCTGGCGCTCTGGCAGTTTGCAGGCCTGGGCGTGCTGGTCGCCGCTGCCATCGCCGCAGGCACCCTGCTGGCGCGCGCGCTGGTGATCGGCACCGCGGCATGCCGCCGCCTGCAACTGGGGCCGGCGCACTTGTGGCCCAGTGCCTGGCGTTCCCTCGTATTGATGCTGCTCGCGGCGGCCGGCGCCCATGGCGGCTCGCTGCTGGGACATGGCCTCGGGCATGGACCGTTGCCGGCCTTGTTGCTCGGCTCATTCGGCGGTGGCGGCCTGTGTCTGCTGGCCGGCATGATGCATCCGCCATTGCTGGGCCGGCGCATAGTCGACCTGCTTGGACGTTTCAGTCCGCCGGTGCCGGCACGGGTCGGTGTTTATCTTCGTAGTAAATGTTCAGTATGATGAGATTGATATGATTGAATTTATCGTCGGCTTGGTGGTATTGATCGCCGCAATCGCAGTCGTGACGGGTGCCGCATTGAGCGCGCACTGGGGAAGGAACCGTGAGTTGGGGGTGATGCAGTATATCCCCTACCTGATTCTGCTCAACTATGCCCTGTCCATCCTCTTGTCGACGCGTGACCTGGCGTTCCCCGAAGATGTGGTGGCGGCGATTTCCGTCAAGAGTCCCATCGTGACCTGGGTCGGGCGCCTGAACTCCATCTTCCTGATCTTTGCCTGCAGCGAGCGCATCTTGCGGCGCATGCTGACCGACAATCCCAGCAAGCCGCTGCCTGGCATGCTGCTGTTTGCTTTCTGGATATTTTTCGCGACAAATACGCTCAGTCCGGGCCTGTTTGGCCAGTATCCTTATGTATCGCACGAATTTCTGTACGCGCTGCTGGCTTGCCAGGCCGCGCTGCTGGCCAATACCAAGGCCGATGTGGATGCGATGACGGTCGTGTTGCGCAATGCCCTGTATATCCTGCTTGGCGCCAGTGCCGTTTGTCTGTTGTGGAAGCATAGTCTGGTGATGAGCACGAATTACCACGGCCTGATACCGGGCCTGAAGCTGCGCTATGCTGGCCTGACCATCCATGCCAACAGCATGGGCGTGTTGAGCGTGCTGTTTATGCTGTGCCTGTGGTATCAGCCGTTCAAGAATGTCTGGCTGATGCGTATCGGCTGGGCCATGGGCGGACTGAGCCTCTTGTTGACGCAGTCGAAGACCAGCTGGATCGCGTTCATGCTTTCTGCGGTCGTGTTGGCCTGGTATAGCCGTCGCGATGAAATCAATGCCCGCATTCAAGATTTCCGGCGTCCGCATCTGCCGGTGCTGCTGGTGCTGCTGGTGATGTTTGGCGGGGCGGGATTGTGCCTTGTGTTTATGTTCGGGGGCGCCGGCGACAAGATCGCACGCTTCTTCAGCAGCAGCGACGGAGCGGAACTGATGACCTTCATGGGACGCGACCAGATCTGGCAGGTCGCCATCGAAGAATGGCACAAGTATCCGGTGTTCGGCTACGGCTTGAACATCTTTGATGAAGCTTTCCGCAACAGTATCGGCATGCCGTTCGCCACGCATGCGCACAGCCAGTTTTTTCAGAGCCTGTCCAGCGCCGGCAGCGTAGGCGCCGTTGGCCTGCTGTTCTACAGTCTGGTGATTGCTGTTTTCGTTGGCAAGACTGTCAAGGCCAGCCAAGGCTTGTCGCTGGCCGTCTTCATCCTGCTGATTTGCCGTTCGATCAGCGAAGTGCCACTGTCGATGGCCAGCCTGGGGCCGGACCTGCCGATTCATATGCTGCTGCTGGCGGTATTGGTCCGATACTATGAGCCGGTATCCAGGCTCGAGCGGGATCGGGCAATGGCCCGCCAGCATGCAGTCGATGGGAACTGGTCCTGATGCTCTGTTCGGTTATTGTTCCCCTGTATAACAAGGAGCAGTATGTGCAGGCTGCGCTCGCTTCTGTGCTGGCACAGACACACCAGGAGCTGGAAATTGTCGTGGTCGATGACGGCTCGCGCGACGGCGGGGCAGCGCTGGTGGAGGCCATGCACGACCCGCGCATACGCTTGATACGTCAGGCGAATGGTGGCGTATCGCGTGCGCGCAACGCGGGCGTGGCGGTCGCGCGCGGAGAGCTGATCTGCTTTCTCGACGCCGATGACTGGTATGGCCCCGCCTATCTTGAAACCGTGTGCGCAATGGCGCGCCAGCATCCTGACGGCGCCTTCTATGCGACCGCGTATCGGCGCGTCAGCGGCGTTGATGACGCCGCGTGGGATATGCCTTCCGATAGCGTTGTCATTGATAATTTCTTTGCGCATCGCCATCGCCACGGCCCATTCTTTTTCACCGGGTCGGTGGCCGTGCCGCGGCGTGTGCTGCAGGACATGCAGCCCTGCTTTCCAGAGGGAGAGAACTTTGGCGAAGATCAGGACCTTTGGTTCCGGCTGGCAGAAAATGCCCGCCTAGTCTACTGCCCGGCGCGGCTGGTAGCATACCGGGTGGATGTGGCCGGCAGCCTGACGGCCGTGCATAATCTGCAATCGTTGCCTCCGTTTTTTTTGCGGCTGGAACAGCGCGCCACTTCGCTCCCCGCTTCGGATGCAGCGCGCCGCCCCGCATTGCGCATCGTTTCCGATGCGAGGGTTAGCGTGGCGCGTTTTGCCTTGCAAGAAGGGCGGCGTGGCGCCGCGTTGGCTGAGCTCTGGCGCGCCGCGCGCTGCGCCATTTCTGCGCGCTGGGCCGTGACCGTGCTTGTGTGTTCCCTGGGCAACGCTTCCATGCTAAAACGGTGGGAACTATGGCGTGAGTTACGTAAGTGCAATTAATAATATGAATTGTTGGTAGGTGATTTCGGTATAATCTTCCTTAGCCGATGTCATAAAAAATGTGTCGCGAAGGCCGGGAGCTTTTACTTCAGGTATGTCATGCCAGCGCAATCAATGGAATGCATGGTGGGTAATTGTTGATATCGCCCGGGAAAAAGTTTGATATTCTCATGGAGATTACAGCATGAACTCAGCTAAACGAACACTGTATATTGCCGCCTGGTTGCTGTTTCCTCTATGTCCATACGCCAGTGCGGACTGGGCACAATCAACGGATGCCCTGGTTGTCCGGCCGATGCCAGGAAACCGGCAAATACAGGTGCAGAACCCACCGACATTCAGTTGGGCGCGCTATTCCACAAACCCCAGTTCCTACACGCTTGAGATTCGCTCGGGCACGACGGTGGTGCGGACCTACACGAGTCTGCGCAATTGGTATTTACCCAGTGAGACCCTGCCGGCGGGGGTGTATACTTGGCGCGTTCGGCCGACCAACGGCACGCTCTGGTCCGATGACCGGTCATTCGAAATCAATGCCTCGTCGAAACCCTTTGTCCTGCCTGAAAATGCCGTGTTGCGGGCGAATGTACTGAAGCGTCCGCGTCCGCGCGGCCTGTCGTCCGCCTTGCCGATCGCGAGCGCCTGGACGCCAGCCATGAAAGCGGAACGCGGCAACGCCCTGCTGGGCTTGACGAATGAAGTCCTGCGGCAAACGACGGCCGTTGCCCTGCCTGCCGACGCGAACTGGCCACTTGTTGCGAGCAAGGTGATGACGGCGGCGTATGCGGCGCAAATGACCTCCATCCGCAGCTTGATCAGCCTCAATGCCCGGCAACTGGAAGCATCGGCCCTGCTATATCGCCTGACGGGCGATCAGCGGTTTCTGACGGAAGCCTTGCGTCGCGGCGACGCTCTTGCAGCACTCAATCCCGATGGACCGACCAGCTATGCCAACCAGGTGCAGGGCAGCCGTGCCATCGCCCTGACCATGAGCAAGGCCATCGATAGCCTGGCCTCCTCGCTGGACGGACAGCGGCGTACGGCGTGGCTGCAAACTGTCAAGGTCCGTACCGATGTCATCTACCAAGAGTTACTGGGAACGACCGGCGGCATCGAGCAACTGCCTTTCGATGCATCGACTGCGACCAATATCGGTTTCCTGGCTGGCATATCGGCCTTGGCGCTGGGCGATATCCCGGAAGCGACCACCTGGTTCGACTTCTCGGTGCGTTATTTTGCCAGTTCGCTGATGGTCTGGAGCGGTCCGGAAGGCGGATATTCGGACGGAACGGCGTATGCGGAATACGCGGTGGATTATTCCTTGCAGGTGTGGCAACCGCTGTTGCAGGCAACCGGCATCAATCTGTTTGAAAAGCCGTGGTCGGTGGGGCTGGCGCGCTTCTTCATGGAATTCGTTCCGCCCGGCGCCAAGACGCATTTGTTCGGCGACGGACAGGAAACGGAGCCTCTGTATCGCCTTTTGAAAGCCTATGTGTCGCGCTTTGCGACGCCCGAGGCGGCATGGTATGTTAACAGCATCAGCAGCAATGAAGATATGCTGACCTTGCTGCAAGCGCCATATCCGCTGCCCGTGACGACCGTGACGGAGGCGCCGCGACCGCCCGCCAACGCGGCGCTTTTCCCCAGTATCGGCTGGAGCGCCATGCACAGTAATCTGGCGGACCCAGGGCGTACCTCCGTCTATTTCAAGTCCACGCCGTATGGTTCGTTCTCGCATAGCCACGGCAATCAGAATAGCTTCGTGCTCACCAGCGCCGGCGTGCCGCTGCTGATTGAAACGGGCTGGTACGACTGGTATGGGTCGCCGATGACCACCTCCTGGTATCGTCAGACGAAATCGGCCAATTCCATCACTTTCGACAATGGCGTGGGCCAGATGATCGATGGCTATCGCGAGACACTGGTGCGCAATGGCTCCATCACCTCGTTTGCCACGACGCCCGCACTTGATTATGTTGCCGGGAATGCCACTGCTGCCTATGGTGGCGCCCTGAGCTCGGCAGTACGCCAGTTGTGGTATTTGCGCAGCAGTGATGCCGTGCTCGTGCGTGACAAGCTCAGTTCCCCGACGGCCCGTGTCTTTGAATGGAATTTCCATTCCGCCGCACCGATACTGGTCGATGCCAACGGCAACGTGTCCGTGGTTAACCAGGGGCGCTCTGTCTGCCTCAAACCGCTTGCCGATGCCGGCCTGCGCTTCGAGCGCCGTACGGGACCACCGCCGAAGCCTGGCAGCTATGAAGATCATGGGGCGTTCGTGCGTACCACCTCTGCTGCGAACGCGGAGTTTTTGGTCTTGCTCGATGTTGGCTGCAAGAACCTGCCGGTCACTGTGACGCCCAATAGCACGGGCAAGCAGGTGACGATCGGTACCCAGGTGGTGACAGTCACGAACTGAGTGCCAGCCTGTTTGCTGCTTGAGTTGCCCTGCTTGCCATAGCAGGCGCTCATGGCGATGTGCATACTCCACCCTATAAGTGATCAAGCTTATAGGGTGTTTTCATTTCTGATGGGAGCTATCGGGGCTGGCGCACCTCATGGCAACGGGCGGGATCACCAGACTGAAACACTACGTGGCATACATTTTTAAATGGTATAATTGCAATAATTTGATTATATTTTGAGCAATATTTATTATGAATGCACCGGTGCACATTGCGCATGAAAAGGGAGCGGATATGCATATATTGCAAATTGTTCCCGAGGCATTACCTACATTCCGTGCCGATGTCGCAGTTCTGTTTGGAGATTATCTGCCGCGTCATGGTGTCCGCTGTGCGTTGGTGGGCAAGCCTTCCGAGCTTGCCGTGTCGGCCGGGCCTGCGCAATTTGAACGGGTGGATGTCAGTGCCCGGGGCGGCGGGCGTTTGCGCCGTGAACTGTCCTTCCTCGCTACCTGCGCTGCGGCGCTGTTGCGTGCCAGCCGCCGTCGCTGTGCCGTGATTCAGGTGCGCGACATGGTATCGATAGGCTTGCTGGGTCTGATTGTCGCGCGCTGCAAAGGCATTCCCTTCGCTTACTGGATGTCCTTTCTGATGTGCGAGGGACGCATCGCGCGTGCGCGCGCGCTCGTCGCCACTCATGGTGGCGTGCGTAATCGGCTGGTGCTGTTCAAGGGCCTGTTGGAAGAACGCCTCCTGTACCGTTTTATTTTGCCGCATGCGCAGCACGTTTTTGTGCAAAGCGAAGCCATGCTGGAAATGATGGCCGGTAAAGGCGTGCCGCGGGAGCGCCTGAGCGCCGTGCCGATGGGGGTCGATACGGAAGTGCTGGCGGCCGAGGCTGTATGTGGCGAGCAATTGCCCGACTGGGCGGATGGGCCTTTGATTGCCTATCTCGGCACGCTCGATCCTAGCCGCCAGATTGTGCGCATGATCGATGCGCTGGCCATCGTGCGGGCCACGGTGCCGGACGCCCGCTTGCTGTTGATTGGCGGCGCGGCGGGGCAGCAGGACGTGGCGCAGTTGCAGGCCCATGCGGCGCAGCTGGGCCTGGGCGAGGCCGTGCGCATTACCGGCTGGCTGCCGTCCGAGCAGGCGTGGAAATTATTGATGGGCGCCGATGCCGCCGTCTCGTACATCCCCCGCAGCCTGGTCTACGATGTTTCCTCTCCGACCAAGTTGCTGGAGTATCTGGCGCTCGGCATGCCCGTGGTGGCCAATGACAGCCCGGATCAAGTGCGGGTCCTGGAAGGCAGCGATGCTGGTTGGCTGGTGGAGAGCTCAACCGAGGCCATGGCGGATGGCTTGTTGCGCATTCTGCACGATGTGCCGGCCGCGCGCGCACGCGCAGCCAGCGGCCCCGCATATATCGAAGCGCAGCGCAGCTACCGCGTGATCGCCTCTGCCGTTGCCCTCCAGTACAGGAATATGGTGGCGCGCTGAACGCGAATCAGGCGGACGGCCGGCGCAATACGAAGCGATGCTTGCCGTTTGCCTGCAGCAAAAATGGCGCATTGTAGACAAAGTCCAGCTGCTCGAATGTCAATGAAGCCTTGATGCGGTCGCGATAGTGCTCGCTCAGCGTCAGCTGGCCTTCGCTGCAGCTGCCGTGCAGATTGATTTCCAGGCGCTGTGCATCGTATACCACTTGGAATGAATGAATTTGCGCATCTTCGCGGAACAGATGCGTGAAGAATTCCGAGTGTACGGCGGCGCCATGCGGGTCGAGCACCATGTCGTTTTGCCTCCCTCCCACCTCGTCAATGAGCGGCAGGCCCCGTCCGCAGGCGCACATGCGGCCTGTCATGCGCACCAGGTCCCCCGTATCGCAGCGGGGCAGGAACATGGCCTGGTTGGCCATGTCCGTGGCGATCAGGCGGCCGTCCGGCAAGATTTCGGTGTGGCTGCGCGTTGAAATCAGGTGCATGCCATCCCGGTGCTCGCATTCAAATGCGGAAACGCCTGCTTCATTGCAGCCATACTGGCTGTAGCAGGGTACGCCGAAGGCGGCTTCGATATCGGCACGCATTGATGGCGTGAGCACTTCGGCAGTGCAGACGATGCCGCGCAGCGCGTGGCGCGTACGTGTTCCCGAAGCCAGCCGGTGGCGCGCCAGCCGGTGAATGGCCGAGGCGTAGCCGTACAGCAGGCGAAAGTTGTCATTGCTTAAGGCTGCATTGTAGTCGTCCATGCGTCGGGGCGACATGTCAAAGGCCGACAGTACGCTGACATTGAGTAAACGATAGTAAATGCGCTGCTTGTAGCCATTGCCGAATAGCGAAGATCCTGCCAAGAATGCTACTTTGTCGCCCAGTTGAAAGCCGGCCGCTTCCCATGCCAGGAAGATACCCGCCCATAGATAGGATTGCGATTCTGTGCTGCTGTAGTAGACGAGCGGTTCTCCGGTGGAGCCGCCGGTTTTCTTACGTATGATCTTGCCCTTGTATTGCGGGTTGAGCAGTTGTTCCCGGTGGGTATTGATAAAGCGCTTGTCCAGTACGGGCAGGTCGCTGAAATGCTTGACATCGCGGAACAGGGGCAGGGCGCTGCGCATCGCGTCGAAGTAGTTCTCAAGCTGGACCTTTTCACGCGCCTGCAATTGGTCGTGACTTTCGAATTGCCACTGTCCTAAGGCCTTGAGCAAGCTAATCGAATCGGTACCACGGGCCAGATCGATGATTTTGTAACGTAGTGCTGAAAACATGTTCTTTGCTTCCTATCGCGTTGCAACAATCTGGTTTTGTGAAACCACGCTGCTGCCCTTCCTGGATAGGTCAGGTCCCGCAGCAGGCAGGCCAGGCTGTGCGCGCAGATGAAATAATTAATTACAATACAATAATTATGGCACATGATACAGCTTTCAGTTGATCTTTTGGCTGAAGCCGGGCGGGTGCGCGCGATTGGGGTAAGGTCATTCAAAAATTACATTTTATGTTGTAGAATAGTTACTCTTTATGAATACAAGTATAACGATTCTGCTGTGCTGCAAAATGTACTGCCGCAATGTTGCAGCAGTATGTAACAATAGAAAAACGACAATGGTTGGTGTGGAGCTGACTTGTCTTACGGCTTTGTTTTCAATGCCTTGGGCTTTGCAAGTGCATTGAGTCCCTCTGTCGCGCTGACCCGACAAGGATAATTGCTGAACCATAGGGGGCAGGGTGAAAGAGTGCAAAGTGTTGATGTTAGGAACCGATCCCGACGGGCAGGGCGGAATTGCGACTGTCGCCTCGGTATTACGGCAACAGGGTTTTTTTGAGCGCAATCAGGTTCGCTACATCGTTACGCATGCAAATGGCGCAGGTGTGCGCAAGATACTGACGGCGCTGGAGGCCATCGCCGCTTTGAGCTGGGTCTGCTTGACGCGCCGTCGCGTGGTCGTGCATGTCCACTCGGCTTGCCGTGCCAGTTTTTTTCGGAAATCGCTGCTGCTGGCGATCGCCAGAATGGGCGGCTGCAAGACGGTATTCCATCTGCATGGCGGAGAGTTCCGGCAGTTCGTGCTGGAGGAGTCGGGACCGCTGGCGCGCTGGTGGATACGTCATACGATTGTGCGCAGCTCGGCCGTCATCACGCTGTCGGATAGTTGGGCTGATTTTTTGCACACGTTAGTGCCGTCGGCCAAAGTGCGGGTCATCGCCAATTCCGTCGCACTTCCTGCGAGCATGAACCCTGCATTGGAAGAACCCGGGCGTATTTTGTTTCTTGGACGCGCCGGCAAGGGCAAGGGTATTTTTGACTTGTTGGCAGCGGTGGCCCGGTTGAAGGACGAGTTTCCGGAAATTATGCTTGTGATCGGTGGCGATGGCGACCTGCAAGAAGTCGAGCGTGTTGCGGCCGAATTGCAGGTGAGCGCGCATGTCACCTTGCTTGGCTGGATAGGCCAGCAGGAGCGCGATAACCAGCTCCGGCGAGCCGCAGTGTTTACTCTCCCTTCCTATAACGAAGGCCTGCCCATGTCCATGCTCGAAGCAATGGCCGCAGGAAAAGCCGTGGTGGTCACTCCTGTGGGGGGCATCCCGGAAGCGGTGCGGGATCATGAAAATGGCGTGTTGGTGCCTGTGGGCGATGTGGATCAATTGGTTAATGCTTTCCGGCAGCTGTTCCTCGATGTTGCGTTGCGTCGCAGCATAGGGGACAAGGCGCGCGCCACCATTGTCGGACGCTACAGTACAGATGTTGTGATGACGCAACTTTCTCAACTATACGGAGAGTTGGAGCGCGCTACCTAGGCGGAGTGGTGGGCATAACTTGTCGACAGGTATCTGCTTGGCAAATATTGAATTTTTTTCGAAGGTTTTATTATGACAATAATTGCAGTGATTGGCCTGGGCTACGTAGGCCTGCCCTTGGTCGTGGAGTTTGGCAAGCTGGGGCGTACCATCGGCTTTGATATTTCCGTCGAGAAAGTTCAGTCTTGCCAGCGCGGCACGGATCCTTCGCGCGAACTGAGCGACCAGCAAATGGCCGCGGCCGTGCAGGCCGAGTATTCGTCCGAGCCGCAGGTGCTGGCCGAAGCCGATATTATCATCGTGGCCGTGCCGACCCCCGTCGACCAGGCGCACAATCCAGATTTCTCGCCCTTGATCGGCGCCAGCCGCACGGTGGGTCAGTATCTGAAAAAGGGCGCCATCGTCGTCTATGAATCGACCGTGTATCCGGGCGCGACCGAAGAGGTGTGCATCCCCGTGCTGGAAGAGGTCTCCGGCTTGAAGTGGAAGCAGGACTTTTTTGTCGGCTATTCCCCGGAGCGTATCAACCCGGGCGATCGCAAGCATATGTTGACGAATGTCATCAAGGTCGTGTCGGGCGACACGCCGCAGACGCTCGAGCGCGTTGCCTCCATGTACGAAACCATCGTCGAGCCGGGCGTGCACCGCTGCTCCAGCATCAAGGCGGCGGAAGCGTGCAAGGTGATCGAAAACACCCAGCGCGACCTGAATATCGCGCTGATGAACGAGCTGGCGATCATTTTCGACAAGATCGGCATCGATACGTCGGAAGTGCTGAAGGCGGCCGGCACCAAGTGGAATTTCCTGAAGTTCTCGCCGGGGCTCGTGGGTGGCCATTGCATCGGGGTCGACCCATACTACCTGACGCACAAGGCGGAAATGCTCGGCTATCACCCGCAGGTGATCCTGGCCGGACGCCGCATCAACGATGGCATGGGCAAATACATCGCCGAGCAGACCATCAAGAACATGATCGCCTCGGGCAGCTACATCAAGGGCGCCCGCGTCAACGTGCTGGGGCTGACATTCAAGGAAAACTGCGCCGACCTGCGCAACTCGAAGGTGGGGGACGTGATCCGCGAACTGAAGACCTATGGCGTGGAAGTATTCGTGCACGATCCATATGCGGAACAGGAAGAGGCGATGCACGAGTATGGCGTGCGCCTGTTCAGCTGGGAGGAGTTGCCGCGTGCCGACGCGATCGTGGCGGCCGTATCGCATCAGCAGTTGCTCGACCTGCCGGTGGAAGAGCTGCAGCGCAAGCTGATCAAGAGCGGCTGCTTCATCGACGTCAAGGCGTGTTTCGACCAGCAGGCGCTGGAAGAGGTGGGCATCAAGGTCTGGCGCCTGTAAGGGGCGGCGCCGCGCAGCAGCGCGGCATTTTTTTATTGTTGCAAGGGTAATTCATGCGTATCTGGTTTGAACTGACCAACTCGCCGCACATCAATATGTTTGCGGCCATGATCCGCGAACTGGAACGCGAACACGAGGTCGTGATCACGTGCCGGCCGCTGGCCAATACGGTCGAGCTGCTCGACTTGCATGGCTTCAAGTACACGGTGGTGGGCAAGCATTACGGCGGCCAGCTGTCGGCCAAGCTGTTTGGTTTCCCCGTGCGCGTCTACCAGCTGTGCCGTTTTCTGAGCGGCAAGAAAATCGACGTGGCGATCTCGCAGAGCTCTTTCCATTCGCCGGTGGCGGCACGCCTGATGGGCATCCGCTCCATCTATATGAACGATAACGAGCATGCGGCAGGCAATATCCCCGCGTTCTTGTTTGCCAACCGCATCATGGTGCCGGAGTTTCTCGGCATGGAAAAACTCAAGAAGCAGTGGGCCAATCCGGGCAAGGTCCTGCATTATCCGGGCGTCAAGGAAGGGATTTACCTGTGGGAGCTGGACCAGCGCCTCGGCGCCAAAGCCGTACAGCAGCGGACAGGGCGTGCGCGGCCCGTGGTGTATATTCGTCCGGAACCATGGACGGCCCAGTATTACAAGGGCAGCCGCAACTTCCTCGATGAATTGCTGTTGGGCATAAAAGACCAGGTCGATGTCGTCTTGCTGCCGCGAGGAAAAGAGCAGGGCGTGCATTACCAAGATCCGAAGTTTGCCGGCGTGCGCGTGGTCACCACCGCGCTCGACATCGCCGATATCGCGCCCGATTGCGACCTGTTCATCGGCGCCGGCGGCACCATGACGCGCGAGATGGCGGTGCTGGGCATTCCCACCATCTCCGTTTATCAGGATGCCTTGCTCGACGTCGACCGTCACCTGCTGGAAGTGGGCGCCTTCGAGCACTGGCCCGCCCTGACAGCCGCGCAGGCGCTGGCCTACCTGGACAGTGCCACGCAGCAACCACCGAATCGCAGCTTGCTGGAAAAGGGCCGCGCCGCGTATGACCTGGTCAAGCGGCAGCTCGTCAATGGTTGAATTTTGATTAACAACATCCGGGACGCTGACGGCACGGGCCGTCAGCGTCCCGGCAGCGCAAAAGGACAGGACAATATGATACGCCTCGCAGTAGTAGGCTTGGGCAAGATGGGCTTGTCCCATCACTCGATGATCAATGCACATCCCGGTGTTACGCTGGCGGCCGTCTGCGACGCCACCGGCTACATGCTCGACATCCTGGGCAAATATACGAGCGTCAAGACCTATACGGACTTTGACCTCATGCTCAATGAACTGGAACTTGATGCCGTGATCATCGCCACGCCATCGAGCATGCACGGCAAGATGGTGCTGGCCGCGCTGAACAAGAATCTGCACGTGTTTTGCGAAAAGCCGTTCTGCCTTGATACGGAGGAAGGCGAGCAGGCGACCCGCCTGGCTGCGGAGAAGGGCCTCGTCAACCAAGTCGGCTACCACTACCGTTTCGTCGGCGCCTTCCAGGAAGTCAAGCGCCTGCTGGACCTGGGCGTGATCGGCGAGGTGACGCACATGCTGGCCGAAGCCTATGGCCCGGTGGTGCTGAAGCCGAAGGGCTCCACATGGCGTACCCAGCGTTCGGAAGGCGGCGGCTGCCTGTACGACTACGCGGCACACCCGCTGAACCTGCTGAACTGGTATTTCGGTGCGCCGCGCGGCGTGGGCGGCTCCGTCCTCAACAAGATATTCTCGGCCGATACGGACGATGAAGTGTTTTCCACCCTGTACTACCCCGATGGCAAGAGCGCCCAGCTGTCCGTCAACTGGAGCGACGAGTCCTACCGCAAGATGACGACGAAGGTCAGCGTGTGGGGCAAGAACGGGCGCATCGCCGCCGACCGCCAGGAAATCCAGGTCTACCTGCGCGATGCCAGCGGTGCGCCGGAAGGCTACCGCGAAGGCTGGACCGTGCGCAACACTACGGAATTGACGGAACCGGTCGACTTTTACCTGCGCGGCGAAGAATACTCGGCGCAGCTCGATTACTTCGTCCGTTGCATCGTTGACAAGCGCGCGGACGACAATGTCAACTCGTTTGCCTCGGCGCTGGCGACCGACCGCGTGATCTCGATGCTGATCGCCGACGCGGAAAAAGGTCCTGGCGTGCTGTCCAGCGATGCCTTGCCAGAACAGCCGAAGAAGAAAAAAGGTTTCTTTTTTGGCCGCTGACATGCCGCGCAGCAGGATTTCGATACGAAATATGAATGGAGCAGGAAATGGATCAACTCGATCGTTTGTTATTTGGTGATAATCAGTTCTTCGGTGTGAATCATATGTCGGAGGAAAAAGCGCGGGCCCAGGCCATGCGCTTCCAGGATATCAAGGCCGTTATCAAGGTGCTCGATAATGCCTACGATGAAGGGGTGAAATCCTTCATGTGCACGACCCATGACCGTATCGCACAGGTGTGCGATCACATGCGTGCCGACCCGGTGCGCTACAAGGACTTCAAATTCATGCCTTGCATGCCGTATGCCCACAAATATGCGAATGCCGTCACGGAAGACGGCATCATGGGCGCGCTCAGGCGTTTTACGCCCGATGAAGGCTTCCTGAATGCGGCCCTGCGTGGCGGCAAGGCATTGGCGACCAAGGATATCGAAGGCATCATCACCCTGCTGGTGGATGCGGAAATGAAGATGTTTGCCGGCCTGAATACGCCCGTGATCTTCCTGCAGAACGTGGTGGTCGACCTGCTGCTGGGGCTGGGCTTCAAGGAAGCCTTCTCGATCTTCGCCAACCACGTGCGCAAGCGCTACAACGCCGAGCCCGGCTTCATCACTATGAATCTGCCGATGTTGCTCGACGTGCTCGAAGAGCAGGGCATCGACAATCCCATCGTCTGCTCGAACATCAACAAGGTGGGCTTCCGCATGTCCGGCGGCTTCGATGCCTACCAGAGCGCCTTGCGCGACCGCAAGTTCCGCGCGATCGCCATGTCCGTCTTCGCCTCGGGCGCCATCGCTCCCGAAGACGCGATCGAATGGGTGTGCAAGCAGCCGAACATCGAAGCTATCGTCTTTGGCGCCTCCAGCCGCGGCAATATCCGCAATACGCGCGAACTGGTGGAGCGCTACTGGCCAGCGGCACAGGAACTGGCATCATGAAGACGATCTATCTGGTGGCCGGCGCACGGCCCAATTTCATGAAGATCGCGCCCATCGTGCGCGCGTTGCAAGGCCATGCGCGCCTGGCGTTCAAGATCATCCATACGGGCCAGCACTACGACCGCGAGATGAACGACGTGTTTTTTGAAGAGCTGGGCATCCCCGAGCCGGACGTCTTCATGGCGGCAGGCGGCGGCACGCACGCGGAACAGACGGGCAAGATCATGCTGGCCTTCGAGCAACTATGCCAGGCCGAGCGGCCCGCCGCCGTGCTGGTGGTGGGTGACGTCAATTCCACGCTGGCCTGCTCGATTGCGGCGAAAAAACTCGGCATTCCCGTGGCACACGTGGAGGCTGGCCTGCGCAGCGGCGACATGGGCATGCCGGAAGAGATCAACCGTCTCGTGACGGACAGTATCTCGGACTGGTTCTTCGTCACCGAACCGAGCGCCGTCGAGCATTTGCGGCGTGAAGGCAAGTCGGAATCCGCCGTGCACTACGTGGGCCACGTCATGGTTGACAACGTTCTGTACCAGGCTGAGAAACTCGGCCGGGAGTCGCCGCAGCAATTTGAAACGTCGGCCTTCAAGGCGGCGCACAGCGGCGCGGGAGCCCGCTATGGCGTGGTGACCCTGCATCGTCCGAGCAATGTCGACAGCGCAGAAGACATGCGCAAGGTGGCGGGCGCGCTGGTTGAGATCGCCGCCGACCTGCCCCTGATCTTTCCCGTGCATCCGCGCACGCGCGCCAACCTCGACAAGTTTGGCATCGACCTGGGGCCGAACATCGCGCTGGTGGGGCCGCAGGGCTACATGGCCTTCCTCGACCTGTGGAAGGACGCGGCGCTGGTGTTGACCGACAGCGGCGGCTTGCAGGAAGAAACCACGGCGCTGGGCGTGCCCTGCATCACCATCCGTGAAAACACGGAGCGTCCGGTCACCGTCGACGAGGGCAGCAATGTCCTGGCTGGCACGGATCCGCTGCGCATCGTGGCCGAGGCGCGTAAGGTGCTGCGCGGCGAAGGCAAGCAGGGCCGCCGTCCGCATCTGTGGGATGGCCGGGCCGCGCAGCGCATCGTGGCGCAACTGGACCAGGAACTCGCATAGGCAGCGGCAGGCAAGGAATAGGCTGAAAGAGGATTGGACAGGCGCACAGGGCGGACACGGATAGCGCCGCCCATGCGCTTGCAAGATGGCCGATGGCTGGCGATACGCTGGCCGGACGCCGCATCCACCCCAAACAACGATGGAAAGCGATCGACGATGAAAGCAATGATATTGGCTGCAGGCAAGGGCACTCGCGTGCGCCCCCTGACCTATGATTTACCGAAACCGATGATACCCATCCTGGGCAAGCCGGTGATGGCTTACCTGGTCGAGCACCTGTCCCGTTACGGCATTACCGAAATCATGGTCAATGTCAGTTATCTGCATGAAAAAATCGAAGAGTATTTCGGCGAGGGGCACCAGTTCGGCGTGCAGATCGGCTATTCCTTCGAAGGTTACACGAATGACGCGGGCGAAGTCGTGCCCGAGCCGCTGGGATCGGCCGGCGGCATGAAGAAGATCCAGGAGTTCGGTAACTTTTTCGATGAAACCACCATCGTGCTGTGCGGTGATGCCTTGATCGACCTCGACATCAAGTCCGCCCTGTTCGAACACCGTCGCAAGGGCGCGCTGGCGTCCGTCATCACGCTCGAAGTGCCGTGGGACAAGGTCTCGAGCTATGGCGTGGTGGTCAGCGACGCCGATGGCCGTATCCGCGCCTTCCAGGAAAAGCCGGCGCAGGCCGATGCGTTGTCCAATTGTGTCAGCACGGGCATCTATATTTTCGAGCCGGAAGTGCTGGAACTGATTCCCAGCGACCGGCCATTCGACATCGGCTCGGAACTGTTCCCCCTGCTGGTCGAGAAGGGACTGCCTTTCTATGCGCAAAAACGCGATTACAACTGGATCGATATCGGCAGCGTCAAGGATTACTGGGAAGTGCTGCAAAGCGTGCTGATGGGTGAGGTGGCCCAGCTGGACGTGCCCGGCATCCAGATCGACGACGGCCTGTGGGTCGGCTTGAATACCAGCATCGACTGGAGCGGCGGCACGCGCATCGAAGGCCCCGTCTACATCGGTTCGGGCAGCCGCGTCGAGGCGGGCGCGACGATCATCGGACCGACCTGGATCGGCCACGGCAGCCACGTGTGCGCGGGCGCCGAAGTGGTGCGCAGCGTGCTGTTCGAGTACACGCGCGTGCTGCCGGGCGTGGCGCTCGATGAAATGATCGTCTTCAAGGATTACAGCGTCGACCGGGCCGGCGAGATGCGGCACGCGTCGCAGTATGATCCCGACGCCTGGGCCAATGCGCGCGACCGGCGTAACCGGCGGCGTGCCGAGACGTCCACGCAATTGCGCGCAGTCAAATAACCAGGAGCCCCGACATGCACATCTATCCAGTGATCTTGTCGGGAGGCTCCGGTAGCCGTTTATGGCCGCTGTCGCGACAGGTGCTGCCCAAGCAACTGTTGCCGCTGGTATCGAGCCAGACGCTGCTGCAGGAGACCGTGCTGCGCGTGCGCGACCTGGGCGATGTCGGGCTGGCGGTCATGCCGCCGCTGCTCGTGTGCGGCAATGAGCACCGTTTCATGGTGGCTGAACAGTTGCGCCAGGTTGGCGTCGCGCCGCTGGCCATCCTGCTGGAGCCGCTGGGACGCAATACGGCACCGGCCGTGGCGGCCGCCGCGCAATATCTGCTGGCGCACGATGCCGATGCCCTGATGCTGGTCTTGCCGGCCGATCACCTGGTCGGCGACGTGGCCGCGTTTCACCGGGCGATCGCGCAAGCCGCGCCGCTGGCTGCCGCCGGTGGGCTGGCCACCTTTGGCATCTTGCCGACCGCCGCCGAAACGGGGTATGGCTATATCCTTGCCGGCGCCCCTTTGCCTGGCTCGGCGCATGGACGCCAGGTCGAGCGCTTCGTGGAAAAACCGGACTTGTCCACGGCCCGCGCATTTCTCGCCGATGAGCGTTACCTGTGGAACAGCGGCATGTTCCTGTTGCGCGCCGCCACCTGTCTCGGCGAGCTGCGGCTGCTGGAGCCTGCCATGCTGGCGGACTGCGAGCTGGCCGTCGTGCACGGCTGCCGCGACCTCGACTTTTTCCGCCTCGATCCGGCCGCCTTTGCCCGCTGCCGCAGCGTCTCGATCGACCATGCGGTGATGGAGCACACGCAGCGCGCCGTCGTCGTGCCAGCCGCCATCGGCTGGAGCGATATCGGTTCCTGGTCGGCCCTGTGGCAAGCCTTGCCCGGCGACGAGCATGGCAATGTCGTGCGCGGCGATGCCTATCTCGATGGCGTGCACAATTGCCTGGTGCGGGCTGGCAGCCGCATGCTGGCAGTGCTTGGGGTGGATGACCTGGTGATTGTCGAGACCGATGACGCCGTGCTGGTGGCGCATCGCGACCAGGTGCAGCGCGTGCGGCAGGTGGTCGAGCACCTGGAGCGGCATGCGCGCACGGAACACGTCCAGCACCGCCTCGTGTACCGGCCCTGGGGAAGCTACGAAGGCATCGATATGGGCGAGCGCTTCCAGGTCAAGCGTATTGTCGTCAATCCCGGCGGGCAGCTGTCGCTGCAGATGCACCATCACCGCGCCGAGCATTGGGTGGTCGTGCGCGGCACGGCCCGCGTCACCTGCGGCGAGACTGTCAAATTACTGACGGAAAACGAATCCACCTACATTCCCATCGGCATGACGCATCGCCTGGAAAACCCCGGCAAGCTGCCGCTGCATCTGATCGAGGTGCAGACGGGCAGTTATCTGGGGGAGGACGATATCGTGCGCTATGCCGATGCCTACCAGCGTGCCTGAGCGATATTCCACGGAACAGGAATAAATGCCATAAAGAAACTATTCATTAAAGAAAAAATAACTGAATAAGTTACTTTATGATATCATCCGGGCTGCTTGTATTTAATCCAATTCCTGTGGGCAATTATTGTCTGCAATCACGTTTGCTGGAGTCGCATGAAAAACAATACCTGCTCGATCCTGGTCGCCTTGGCATGTGCCGGCGCGGCACTGTTTTCCCCGGCCGCCATGGCTGCCGTGCATGACATCAGCTCCGTGCCCACGGCTATTACCCTGACACAGGGTGGCTCGCTGACTTTCGGCGATAAGTTTAAAGCCGGTAACAAGGACAATGTCTTTAACGATCACTTTACCTTCAATGTGGCGCAGCTGAGCGATTTGAGTCTGGTGCTGACGTCGACCAGCACCAGCGCGGCGAACGGGCTGAACCTGACGGGTTTTGGTTTGTACAATAGCGCCAACAGCAGCCTGTTGCAGGGAACGCAGATGTTGACGGGCAAGGACGACAAGTGGTCCTTGTCCTTTGCGAACCTGTCCGCCGGTTCCTATTACGTCAAGGTCAGCGGCAATCTCGTGTCGGGTGCGGGCGCCACGTTCAGCGGCAACGGCAACCTGGTTTCCGCAGTGCCGGAACCGGCCACGTACGGCATGTTGCTGGGCGGCCTGGGTTTGCTGGGCTTCCTCGCGCGCCGCCGCCAAAAGCCAGCCTGATCGCATCGCAATCGATTCTTCCCGCATTTTATCCCGCGGCCAGCCTGCGCCGGCTGCTGTCTTTTTTTGGTGAAAAGTATGAACAAAATTCTGAAATCCCTGTTCCTGGCGATCATGCTGGCCGGCAGCAGCCTGGCCGCTCAGGCCGCGCCTGCCGATATCAGCCATGCACCAGTCGACCTGACCCAGGACCTGCTCGATTATTCGGGCAGCAACCTGTTCGGCTCCTTCAGCCTGGCTCCGGGCCAGCTGGCAGGTGCGGAGCACAATTTTTTCAGCGACAAGTTTTTGTTCACCTTGAGCGGTAGCAATGATTTCAGCGGCCTGGCCACGTCGCTGAAGTCCGGCCTGAACCCGGGTCTGACCCTGACCGGCTTTAATTTGAAAAATGCCGGTGGCATCGTCTTGCAAGGCACGCGGGACCTGGTCAACTTCAGCGCTGCAGACCAGGCGTGGAGCCTGTCGTCGAACCTGGCCCCGCTGGCGGCCGGCAACTACTTCCTGGAAGTCAGCGGTTATGTTGCCTCGGCAACGGGAGGCAGTTACAGTGGCAATGTCTCCGTCAATCCCGTGCCGGAACCGGAAACCTACGCCATGCTGTTGGCTGGCCTGGGTCTCGTCGGTTTCATGGCGCGTCGGCGCAAGTTGCAGGCCTGAAATCAATTCGGCTGGGTAAAAGATGGGGGCGGCAGCCTCCATTTTTTTTGCCTGCAGACTTTCAAGGCTATAATCGATCGTATCGCGGATGATCGGAACGCGATTATCCTGATGTTCCCACGTATCCTTTTACGGTAAACCATTGCGTATCTCTCCCTGTCTTTCGCTGCTGCTGGCAGCCGGCGCGGTCCATGGCGCCGATGCCACCATCGCCCGTGGCTTGCAAGCTGCGCATCTGGCCGTCGTCATCAACGATGCCGAGCCGAATAGCGTTGAAGTGGGCGAATATTATCGCCAGGCGCACGCCATCCCCGTGGCCAATATCGTGCATGTGAATATTCCGAACCGTCCGCGTAAGCTCAGCGCCAGCCAGTTCGCACAACTGAAGGAGTACATCGATGGCCAGTTGAAGCCGGGCATCCAGGCCGTGCTGATGGTGTGGAGTGCGCCCTATGCGGTGGAATGCAATTCCATCACGTCTGCCTACACGCTGGGCTACGACGCGGCGCAATGCGCAAAGACCTGTGGCGCCGGCAAGGCCAGCACCTATTTCAATAGCGATGCCGGCCAGCCATTCACGCAACTGGGCATGCGCCTGTCGATGTTGCTGCCCATCGATTTTGTCGAAGAGGCCAAGGCGGTGGTGGATCGTGGCACCGCCAGCGGTTTTTCCGTGCCATCGGCCACGGCCTATTATCTCAACACCAGCGACGGGGCGCGCAATAGCCGCGCGGCGTTTTTTCCGCCGGCCGGCGTGGTACGCCAGCGCAAGCTGACGATCAGGAACATGAAGGCCGATGTGCTTGAAGGTGCGCAGGACATCATGGTGTACCAGACGGGCATGGCGAAGGTGGACAAGCTCGACACCCTGCGTTTCCTGCCCGGCGCCCTGGCGGACCATCTGACGTCGTTTGGCGGCGACTTGCAAGGCACGGCGCAGATGAGCAGTCAGCGCTGGCTGGAGGCGGGCGCCACCGCCAGTTACGGCACCGTCAGCGAACCATGCAATTATTGGCAGAAGTTTCCCAATCCTACAGTGTTGCTGCGCCGCTACCTGAGCGGCATGACGGCGCTGGAGGCGTACTGGGGCAGCGTTTCCTGGCCAGCCCAGGGCTTGTTCATCGGCGATCCGCTGGCGGCGCCGTACGCGCCGTTCCGCCGCTGATGACCGCGGTGGTCGCGGACAAAAAAAATGGCTCGCAAGAGCCATTTTTATTTTAAGCCTGGGCCTTGCTGCGGCGCCGTCCTACCCAGGTCAGCAATCCCAGGCCCGCCAGCAGCATCGCATAGGTTTCCGGTTCCGGCACGGCCGGAATCGGTGGCACGACGCCGCCGCCGCCCGTGTCTATCGCGCCATTGCCGCCGCCACTGCGGTCGAAGCCGCCGCTTGCGCCCCCGCCGCCGACACCGCCGCCACCGGCCGGGGGCATAATGCCGCCACCTGAGGAGGTCAGCAGTGGTTCATAGACATCGCTGGCGCCGAGTGCGCGGCCAACGCGATAGCCGCGTCCTTCGATGGCCGGCTCTTCCTGCGCATACACGAAATCGCGGCTGCCGAAATGGTGTTCGCCGGTGCTGGCCAGCAAGTTGGGACTGGCGCCGTAGCCGCTATCCACAGGCTGGCTCAGGGCGCTGGCGAGACCGTGACTATTGCCCGAAAATGCAGGCGTGCGTAACATCTGGTCGGATTCTGCCTTACTGAAGTCGGGCGTCGAACCGACACCGTCATTGCTGCGCGTACCAAAGTTGACGAAGCCGTTCGCTAGGCTGCAGCCGCTGCTGGAGCTGTCCGGATTGAACTCTCCCCCCTTGCCGTCGCCATCCGTATTGGCCGCTTCGCAGCGTTTGCTGTTGTTTTCGGCCTGCGCCGCCGTCGCTTGTGCTTGCGCCATGCCTGCCGTCATGAAGAGGGCTGCGGCAAAGGCGGCGCTGACAGCAGAGTGGTGGATGCGTGGTTTTGACATGGTGTATCTCTTCAGAATTTACCCGAACGCCGCGCTGGTGCGCGGTCAGTTCGCGATGTGATTAATGTTGCTACCGATAATGCAATCTGTAGTGCATGGCGATGTTGCATTCCAGGAGGCATGCGAGGCTGGGGCCTGCTCTCATTGTGGCGGTACGCTTGCTGCGAAGCTGGTTGTTGTTAGGAACCAAACTTATTTGCCTTAAATATATCACATTTTTCCTGGCGGCGTCTTTTTGAGATGTTCCTTGGTGCACTTTGTTGCAAAAAAAATGCCTTGCCGGATATCAAAAAAGCTGGGCGGGCACGACTTTTTACTCCATTCGGCTTAATCAAATGTCATCAAGTCGTCATCCCGGGCGTTTAATATGCAAATAACAAGTCTGAAATACTTTTGTTAATTGTGGCGCGCCGGCCGATCATGTGGGGCCGGCGTCATTTATTTACCGACCGGGATCCTCATGCACACTTCGTTTTCCCCCTTGCGCACGCCGCTGCGCCTGACCGTCATGGCCGCCGTGCTGGCCAGCCTGTCCGTCCCAGCCCTGGCTGC
Organism: Janthinobacterium sp. 67; assembly: GCF_002797895.1. Classification (NCBI taxonomy): domain Bacteria; kingdom Pseudomonadati; phylum Pseudomonadota; class Betaproteobacteria; order Burkholderiales; family Oxalobacteraceae; genus Janthinobacterium; species Janthinobacterium sp. 67. The sequence goes on from NZ_PGES01000001.1 coordinate 5,740,563, forward strand.
TTCCGATATCGTCATCAGCCAGGTGTATGGCGGTGGCGGCAATACGGGGGCGCTGTACCGCAACGATTTCATCGAAGTCTTCAACCGCGGCGCCAGTCCCGTGAACCTGGGCAACTGGAGCGTGCAATACGCGTCCGCCGCTGGCACGAGCTGGTCCGTGACGGCCTTGCCGGCTATCGATTTGCAACCAGGCCAGTATCTGCTGGTCCAGCAAGCCAAGGGCGCGGGCGGCACGCAGGACTTGCCTGCGCCAGATGCCACGGGCAGCCTGGCCATGTCCGGCACGGCAGGCAAGGTGTTGTTGAGCAATAGCAAGACGGCCCAGACGGGCGCCAGCCCCACGGGCGCCGCCATCGTCGACCTGGTCGGTTTCGGCACGGCCAACGGTTTTGAAGGCGCCGTGGCGCCCGCGCCATCGAATACCCTGTCGATTACGCGCGCGAATGGCGGCTGCGGCGACACGGACGACAATAGCGCGGACTTCGCGGCCGGCAGCGTGGCGCCACGCAATACGGCGTCGCCCTTGAATGTGTGCGGCGGTCCCGTCGTGCACCAGATCGTCACCACTTGCCCGGCCAGCCTGGCCTTGGCTGTGGGCAATGGCGGCAACGCCGTGCTGCGCGCGTCCGACGTCGATGGCGTCGTGAATGCTGCTATCTTGAGCTCGCCGGCCGTGGCCGGCATCAGCCTGGCTAATTTCAGCGCGGCCGGCGTGGCGGGCGAAAGCGCCAGCGTGAACCTGCTGGTGGCCGCCGGCGTGCCGGTGGGCAATTATCCCGTCATCGTCAATTTCAGCAACGACCAGCTGCAAAGCGCCAGCTGCAAGATCGATGTCGCCGTGCAAGGACTGGCCGCCGTCAGCCACACGATCCCGCAAATCCAGGGCAGCGGTGCCAGCAGCCCCTACGCCAATTCCGTGCAGACGACGGAAGGCGTGGTGACCCTGAAAGTGGGCACGGGCTTCTTTATCCAGGACGCGGCCGGCGATGGCGACCCGTCGACGTCGGACGGCATCTTCGTGTACACGGGCGCGACGGCCACCACCGTGCAGCCGGGCGAACTGGTGCGCGTGACGGGCACGGTGGTCGAATACACGCCATCGGGCGCGAAAAATTCCTATACGGAATTCAAGGACGTGACGGCCATCCTCACGCAAAGCGCGGGCCACAGCATCGTGCCGGCGAACGTGACCTTGCCGAACGAGAACCTGGCGGCAGTGGAAGGCATGCTCGTGCGCTTCACGCAACCGTTGACCGTGTCGCAAAACGCCTATCTGGGCGCGCGCGGCGAACTGAGTCTGTCGGCGGGGCGTCGCGAAGTCCCGACCAACCGCTACCCGGCCGGTTCCGCCGAGGCGCAAGCCTTGACCGCCGCCAATGCGAACAACCTGATCGTGCTCGATGACGGCATTTTCGTGGTGCCAGCGACGATACCGTACATCGGCCAGGACAACACCGTGCGCAGCGGCGACACGGTGGCCGATCTGACGGGCGTGGTGGACTTTGGCGCCATCGGCGGTGGCGGCGCCGCGTACAAATTGCAGCCGACGCAAACGCCGCAATTCTCGCGCGACAACCCGCGCACGGGCAGCCCGGAACTGCCGTCCGGCAACGTCAAGGTGGCCAGCGCCAACGTGCTGAATTTCTTTACGACCTTTACCAATGGAAATAACGTATTTGGCCAGACGGGGCAGGGCTGCACCGTGGGCACTTCGACCACGAAGAGCAATTGCCGCGGCGCCGACAACCTGGCCGAGTTCGTGCGCCAGCGCGACAAGATCGTCGCCGAACTCAAGACCATCGATGCGGACGTGGTGGGCTTGATGGAAATCCAGAACAATGGCGAAACAGCCGTCACGTACCTGGTCGAACAGCTGAACGCGGCCATCGGCGGCGTCACGTACGCCGTGGTGCCGAAGCCGGCCGCCACGGGCACGGACGCCATCCGCGTGGCCATGATCTACAAGCCTGCCAAGCTGGGCCTCGTGGGCGGCGCCTTGTCGGACGCCAACGCCATCAACAACCGTCCGCCGATGGCGCAAACCTTCCGTGCCGGCAATGGCGAGAAATTCTCGCTGATCGTCAATCACCTGAAGTCGAAGGGCAGCTGCCCCTCGAGCGGACTGGACGCGGACCAGAACGATAGCCAGAGCTGCTGGAACGCCACCCGCGTGCAGCAGGCCCAGCGCCTGGTGGGCAGCTTCGTGCCGCAGGTGGCGGCCGCCGCCGGCGACGCGGACGTGCTGGTCATCGGCGACTTGAATTCGTATGGCGCGGAAGACCCGATCCAGGTCATCACGGGCGCCGGCTTCGTCAATGAACTCGAGCGTTTCGTGCGGCCGTCCGGCATGCCGTATTCGTACGTGTTTGGCGGCCAGAGCGGCTACCTCGACCATGCACTGGCCAGCGCTTCGCTGAGCCCGCAAGTGGCCGGCGTGGCCGAATGGCATGTGAATGCGGACGAGCCGGAAGTGATCGACTACAACATCGACTCGGCCAAGCCGCAAGACCTGTACAACGCCTTGCCGTACCGCGCCTCGGACCACGATCCCGTCGTCATCAGCCTGGACTTGCAGCCCGCCTACCGCGACATCACGGCCGGCGTGGCGCAAGCGAGCTCGGGCCTCACGTACAACCGCGTGACGCAAAAATACACGGGCACGTTCTCGTTCACCAACACGGGCACGAGCGTCTTGAACGGCCCGTTCCAGGTGGTGTTCGGCGGCTTGCCTGCCGGCGTCAGCCTGGCCAATGCCACGGGCAGCCATGCGGGCGCCGCGTATGTCACCGTCAACGCGGCCAGCCTGGCGCCGGGCGCGACGGCCTCGTTTGCCGTCAGTTTCATCAATCCGTCGAAAGTGACGATCAATTACTCGGCCAGCATCTTCGCCGGCAACTTCTAAGGACACCATCATGTTGACAACGACACTCAACCTCACCCTGCGTCGCGCCGTGTTGGCCGCCGTGCTGGCTGGCAGCTCCAGCCTGGCGCTGGCGGACCCGCTCGGCTACCACGTGGAGATCGACACGAGCGCCTTTTCCGGCGCCGGCTTCCTCGACTTCGCCTTTATCGCCGGTAACAGCCCCGCGCCGGGCGCCAGCGCCGTGCTCAGCAATTTCTCGGGCGCCTTTGGCGCACTGGAATCGGTGGAAGGCAACGTCAGCGGCAGCTTGCCCGGCACCTTGACCTTTGGTAATAGCGGCGCTTACAACGACTGGTTCCACAACGTGACCCTGGGCGGCAAGTTCGGGTTCAACATCGTCTTTGGCGGCGACTTCCTGAACACGGCCGGCAACGCGGGCACGACGTTTGGCGTGGGCTTGCTCGACTACACAGGCATGGCTTACCTGGGCAATACGAACGGCAACCTCGTGCAGTTCGAACTGACCCCGCTCAACGGTGGTTTGCCGGCCAGCATCGCCGGCAGCACGTATGCGGGCATCGCATCGATCTCGGCCGTGCCGGAAGCGTCGGAATGGATGATGCTGACGGGCGGCCTGGCGCTGATCGGTTTTGCCCTGCGCCGCCGCCAGCCAGTCACACGCGCATAGTTTTTTTTCCAGCCTGGACACAGCGCGCCTGCGGGCCGCTGTGTTTTTTTTATCTATTTATTCGTAATAGCTATAAATCAGGAAACTAAATTGTATTAGTCACCGTTTTACGCTTGATGCATAGTCAAAAACTTGTCGGGCAGTCTAGTATTTTCATGACTGCCGCCAACTTTTTCGGGAGATGCATCGATGCCTGGCCATATCCTGGTGCTGGACCCTGCGCCCTCCATGCAGGCGCTGCTGGCGCACAACCTTGAGGGCGCCGGCTACCGGGTCAGCTGCGCCGTTGACGCGCGCGGCGCGCTGGCGCTGCTGGCGACCGACCCGCCCGACGTGCTGCTGCTGGAATGGGAACTGCCGGATGCGTCCGGCATCGCGCTGCTGCGCCAGGTGCGCCAGGATGGCGTGCTGTGCGACTTGCCCATCATCATGATCAGCCCACGCGACAGCGAACAGGACAAGGTGCTGGCGCTGGAAAGCGGCGCCGACGATTACCTGTGCAAGCCCTTCGGCCCCCGTGAAATGCTGGCCCGCGTGCACGCGCTGCTGCGCCGTCGTGCGCCATCTGCCTTGCGCGCAGGTACAGGCACGGCCGGGGCTGCCGCCTTGCGGCTCGATCCGCACACCTTGCGCGTGACGGCGGGCAAGGTGCCCATCCACCTTGGCCGCGTTGAATTCAAGCTGCTGCATTTCCTCATGGACCATCCGGGCAGGGTGCACAGCCGCGCGCAACTGCTGGACCAGGTGTGGGGCCATGCCGCCTACCTGGACGAGCGCACGGTCGACGCCCACGTGGGACGCTTGCGCCACGCCTTGCAGCCGGGCGGTTGCGGCCACCGCATCGAAACCGTGCGGGGCAGCGGCTACCGATATCTGGCGTTTGATACCGCCGATGCGGCCGTGTACGCATGATGCTGCTGACGGGGCGGGAGCAGGAATATCTGTTGCACGCCATCCTCGGCGCGCATGGCATCGCCGCGCCCGGCGATTTCTTCCTGTGGAGCCAGGGGCCGCTGCAAACGTTGTTGCCGCACGACATATTGATGTGCGCGCAGCTGGACGCCGACGGGGCCGTGCTGCGCAGCGAAGCCTGGCACAGTGCCGCGCCCGACCACGCGCTGCTGCGCCAGCGCCAGGGGCAGCTGGCGCACCTTGCGCTGGCCTGGCGCGCGGGCGGCCGGAGGGCGGGCGTCATCGACGGCGTGCTGGTGCATGGCAGCGTGGGCGACGCCGGCGGCAGCTTTTTTGCCCTCTTCGCCGTGACGCCTGCGGACGCGGCGCGGCAAGCGTATGTGCTGGAATTGCTGCTGCCCTATCTGCACGTGCACTGGCTGGCGCTGCCAGGCAGCCAGCGTGCGCGCGTGACGGGCCCGGCTGCCACGCGCGCGGCCAGTGCGCGCGAGCTGGAAGTGCTGCATTGGGTGCGCGAGGGGAAAAGCAATGACGAGGTGGGACAAATTCTCGGCATCAGCGGCGCCACGGTGAAAAGCCATTTGCAGCGTATCTACAAATTACTGGGTGTCAGCAACCGCACGCAAGCCGTGTCGCGCGGCATCGCGCTGCGCCTGCTCAGCCATTAGCGCTGGTCCCGCGGCCGGGCCTGACTCTTTTCATTACCATCTTGCATGTGTTCGATGCTGCCGGGCGATACCCGCGCCACGTCCGGGCTCGCCTGCAGGCGGGCCACTTCGACCGGTGTCAGCATGGCGGCAAAGCCATTGAAGGCCGCCGTGTAGCGATATTGCACGGGAGCATCGGGTACCAGCGCCAGCACGGCGCGCTGCTGCGCTTCCAGCCGGGCCGTATAGCGCCGCGCCGTGTCGCTGTTCGTATCGAGCCCATGCACGCCGTCCGCTTGCGAGGCCAGCGGCGCGGTGCGTAATTGCACCACATAGGACTGCCGCGCCTCGGCGGCCTGCGCCTCCACAGGCAGGACATGGATGCCGGTCATGCCGGCCAGGATGGCAATGCAGAGGCGAAATGTGGACATGCGTCGATTGTACGCGCGTCGCGCATAAAAAACGCGCCCCGCAGGGCGCGCCGTGTTACTGCATGAGCGATACCGTTACAGCTTGGCGTCCGCCCTCACGTTACGCTGGCTGGGGACGGCCAGCGGCAAGGGGTTGTTGGTCTCCACCGACAGCACGGTGGTGGATGCCGCCGCGTTGTTGCCATCAAGGAAGACCACGCCGCCCAGGTAGCGTTTGCCCGTTTCCAGCCCCGACCAGCTGACGCCGGCCGTGGCGCTGCCGCCCACATATACCTTGGTTGGCAGGGTGGCTTTCAGGTTGCCGCCCTTGTCGGCTGTCGTGACGACGGCCGACGACAGGCCGAAGCCGGTCGAGACGCCATTTGCCAGTTCGTAGCCGATCACGCACACCTTGTAGTTGCCTGCCGCCGGGGTGGTGACGGTGATGGCCTCGTTCGAGCCGGCCGTGGCCGAGGTGGCGACCGTTGCGCCGGCGCTGTTGAGCAGCAGCATGTCGAGGTCATTGCCGGCGCCTTCCGTGGTGTCGCGGTCGAAGATTTCGAAGCGCGCCACGACGGTGCTGGCGGGAATGCTGACATTGACTGCGCGCACGCCGCTGCCGCCCGCCTTGCACGCGTCGGCCATCTGCGCCAGCGTTTCCACGCTGCCCGGCGCGGCCTGGTTGACGGTTTGCTCGCTGCGCGCCACTTCCTTCAGGCCGCCCGTCGCCGCGCCGACCTTGCCGGCAAAGCCGGTGGACAGGGTCAGCGAACGCAGGCCGCTGACCTTGTCGGCTTGCAGCAATGCGGGCGACTGCACCGCGCGGCCCGAGCGGGCCGTGACGGGGCTGCGCACCGTGTGCACGCCGTCGCTCCACACGAGGGCGCCATACTGCCAGGCATTGTCCGGCGCCGTCGTGCGCGCCAGGGTCACGGTGAAGGACTTGGTTTCGCCGGGCGCCAGTGCCAGGGTGGCAGGCGTTACCGTCACGCTGTAGCCGCTGAGCGAGGCGCTGGCCGTGTAGGTGGCGCTGCTGCTGCCCACGTTGGTGACGTGGCGCGTCACCGTTTGCGTGCCCAGCACGTTGCCGATGGTGATGGACGGCATGTTCAGATTGTAGCCGGCCAGGGTGCCGCCCGCGCATTCGGCCGTCATGCCGACGCCGCACATGTATTTCTTGTAGTCGGCCAGGCTGGCGTCATACACGAGGCCCGGATCGGTCGCCTTGTTTGGCGTCACGTGGCCCGCGCCCTGGCCCCATGGCAGGATGCCGCGCGCGTCGCCGGCCTGGATGTCGGGCAAGGTGGCGCTGCCGGTCGTCATCAGGGCCGACTTGATGGCGGCCGGGCTCCAGTCCGGATGCTGCTGGCGCAGCAGGGCGGCCAGGCCGGCCACGTGCGGGCTGGCCATCGAGGTGCCTTGCAGGAAGATGTAGGCTTGCGCCGGTACCAGGCTGCCATCCTGCACGGCGTCGCGCTGGGCGCGCGACAGGGCAGGCGTGCCGCCGGCCAGGATGTCCACGCCCGGCGCGGTGACGTCCGGCTTGAGCAGGTTGGCGTCGTACAGGTTCGGGCCGCGCGACGAGAAGTCGGCCACCACGGGGGCGGCGGGGCCGTTGCCGTTGGTGACGAAGCGCGAGATGGCGGCCGTGGCCGCGCCCGTTTGCGCCTGGGCGTTGATCAGCGCGCCATCGGCGGCGCTCACGTGCACGGCCGGCAGCACGTGCGGGTCGGACACCAGGCCCACGCCCGTGTCGACCAGCACCATGCCGGCGCCGCCCGCTTCGAGCACGGCGACGCCCTTGTCGGTACGCGCCGTGGTGCCGCGCAGGCAGCTGACGACCTTGCCGGCGACCTTGGCCGGGTCCAGCAGGGCCACGCCGCCGTTGTCGCCGGCGCGATAGCACAGGGCCAGTTTTTGCGCATCGGCGCCGGGCAGGCCCGCGTCTTGCGCGCGGATCAGGGCGGTGGCAGGCAGCGGGTTGTAGTTGAGCGAAGCGCCCGTGTAGCTGGAGCCATTGCTCAAAGTCACCTTGGCCTGGTTGGCGCGGTTATGCGTCGAGGCGGCCACCGTCGTGATCCACGGGCTGACGTGGGCTACCGTGTTCGCCGGTCCCGCATTGCCGGCGGACGCGGCAACGAAGACGCCCGCATTCGACGCATGCAGGAAGGCTTGCTCGACCGGGTCATTGACGGTGCCGCCGCCGCTGATCGAGTAGTTGATCACGTGCACGCCATCCTGCACGGCTTTTTCGATCGCCGCCACGCTGTCGCCACCGTAGCAGCCGTTCTTCGCACCGGTCGGCTGGGTGGCCAGGTTGTACGACCAGCACACCTTGTAGACGGACAGGCGGGCGCGCGGCGCCACGCCGGAAATGGCGCCCAGCGGCGTGCCGTTGACGGTCACGGGCACGCCCGCGTTGCCGCCCGCGGTGGACGAGGTGTGCGTGCCGTGGCCGCCTTCGCCGTTCGGGTCGCCGATGGAGTCGCGCGGCGAGGTGAATTCGCTCCAGTGCTGGATCTTGTCCGTCTCGGTCAGGCGCACGGCGTTGAAGTATTGCGCGCCCAGCAGCTTGTTGTTGCAGTGGTCGGACGTAAAGCCTTCGCCTGCCTGGCAGCTGCCTTTCCAGGCGGCCGGCGCGGGGCCGTAGGCCAGGGTGGCGTTCGGGTCGAAGGTTGGGGCGCCGTTGGCGTCGACCTTGTCCGCATACGACAGGTTTTCCGGCCACACGCCGCCATCGACGATGCCGATGATGATGTTCTCGCCCGCATGCTGCTTGCCGCCCAGCTGGCTCCACAGGCCGCCCGGCTGGTCCAGGCCCAGGAAGGTGGGCGTGTAGTTCGTTTGCAGGGCGCGCGGCTCGTCGGGCGCGATGCTGGCCACTTCGCCGCTCGCCTGCAGCTGGCGCACTTCGGCGTCGGTCAGCAGGGCGGAAAAACCGTTGAGGACGATCTTGTACTGGTATTGCACGGGCGCGGCGGCGACGAGCGCCTGTACCCGCGCCTGTTTCTGCTCAAGGTAGTCGCCGTACAGCTGCACTTGCGTGCTGGCCAGGTCGAGGCGGCTGCCGGCGGCAGGCTGGGTGGCATCGAGGCCTTCCACCGAGCCAGTGTAGGAGGCGATCGGTTTGTCGGTCAGCTGCACGATGTAGGGGCGGCGCAGGTCGTCGGCGTGGGCCTGGAAGCTGAGGCTGGCAAACAGGCTCAGCACGGCGAGCGAAATGGGACGCAAGGCGGGACGGAATGTCATGTAGGGTTTCCTGGTGACGGTAGCGGAATCGAAAGGGAAGATCAGGCTTGCTGGCGACGGCGCGCCGCGAAACCGATGCCTGCCAGGCCCAGCAGCATCATCGCGTAGGTCGATGGCTCCGGTACCGAGGCGACGATATTGTCGAGCGCAAACTGGCCCTTGTTGGTGCTGAAGGCATTGCAACTGCCGGCCGTGTTGCAAGTGAAGCCGAAGAAGGCCAGCGAGGCGAATTGCTGGCTGCCGAAGCTGGCGCTGGTGTTGTAGTGCTGGAACAGGAAGTTGCCGCCGACGGGGCCGCCCAGCTGATAGGTTTCATAGATGGAAGAACCGTTGGCGTAGAAGCCTTGCACGCGCAGCAGGCCGGCCACGGCCGGATAGGTGACGCCCTGGGCGTAGCCGATGAAGCTGGCGTCGAAGCCCTGCAGGCTGACGCTGCCGCCCGTCTTCAGCGGATCGAGGTAGACGATGCCGTCGTTCAGCGATGCATAGTAATTGCTCGTATTGTTGGTCGGGCACGCCATGCCGCAGGCGGCCCGATCCGTGCCATCGAACACGGCGCCGACCAGGTCGCCATAATTGGCACCGGCGGCATTCGAAGCACCCGTCAGCAGGAATTTGCCAAATTCCAGGGAGTCGCCATGGCCGACGAACTGGCTGTCGACGTTGTCAAAGTTGATCACGTCCGCGATGGCGGCGGGGGCCCAGGCGGCGGACAGGGCCAGGATGGCGGCGCCGGTCCACTGCTTGGCCGAGAAAGGACTTGCTGCGGCAGTTGCCTTCGAATGCACAATACGAGTCATGAATTTTCCCTTGGTGATTATGTAGGATGCAATATGTTTTGCGTCTGGGATGCTCTCTCCTGCGCGGCCGGATAGGATTAATGCGGACCAATGCGTAGAAAATTGATTTTTACTATAGCAAAAGAGGCAATTTCATTGTTTGATATTCTTGCAAATTTAATTTGAAAGTTACAAATAATGAATGAATAAAATTCATCATTTACTATGAGTTGGTAACCAGGAGTAGATAGTTTCTGGATTGAAAATAGTTGAGTAATTAACCAGGCTGTCAAGCGCGCGCGGCGCCGTGGCGGTTTCGCGCACACTGGATGGTTTCCGCGAGAATTTGTTGTTCACAGTACAAAGAAAAGATTGTATTAACCATAACCGGCATGGTAGGCTGATACGCATCAGGCAAGCGCGTGTCGCCCGTGCGTGGCCATCCGCCGCGCATGGCGACGCAATGTATTGAAGGTAGGCAATAAGGAGTTAGCGGATGCATGCAGCACACAGGCAGAACCTTGCGGCAACGCGCCATGCGCGCGGCTTTACCTTGCTCGAATTGCTGGTCGTGATCGTGATCATCGGCTTGCTGGCGGCGTATGTCGGCCCCAAGTATTTCGCCCAGTTGGGCAAGTCGGAAGTGACGGTGGCCAAGGCGCAGATCGAGGCGTTTGAAAAATCGCTCGACACCTACCGCCTCGACGTGGGGCGCTATCCGACCACGGAAGAGGGTTTGGCCGCGCTGCTGGTGGCGCCGCCCGCCGCCGGCACGCGCTGGAATGGCCCCTACCTGAAAAAAGCCGTGCCGCTCGACCCGTGGGGTCATGCCTATCAATACCGCGCACCCGGCAGCAAGGGCGAGTACGACATCGTCTCGATGGGCAAGGATGGCCAGCCGGGCGGCAGCGGCGAGAATGCCGACATCAGCTCGCAATAGCGCCAGCACCATTCTTTTTCCTACGGACAAGCCATCATGCAGTTCGAAGTACGCGCGCTTTCCACGGACCAGGCCGTAGCTACCTTGCAGACGTGCGTGATCGACGGGCGCGACGAGGCCGACGCGCGCCGCCAGGCCGAGGCGCGCGGCCTGTTCGTCAGCGCCATCCGCCCCGTGCGGGCCACGCCGTTCAGCGCGGCCGGGCGCCAGCGGGCGCGGGCGCTGCCCCTGCTGCTGTTCAGCCAGGAATTGCTGGCGCTGCTGCAGGCGGGCCTGGGCATCGTCGAAGCGCTGGAAGCCTTGCTGGAAAAGGAAGCCTCGCCGGCCACGCGCAGCGTGCTCACGCGCCTGCTGGAAGGCTTACGCGAAGGCAAGCGCTTTTCCGCCGTGCTGGGCGAGCAATCTGAACTGTTTCCTCCCTTGTACATCGGCATCGTCAAGGCGGCCGAGGGCACGAGCGACTTGCCGCGCGCGCTGTCGCGTTACATCGATTACCAGCAGCGCATCGATGCGGTGCGGTCCAAGATCGTCAGCGCCGCCATCTATCCCGCCATCCTGCTGGCCGTGGGCGGCGGCGTCAGCGCCTTCCTGATCAGCTATGTGGTGCCCCGTTTCGCCGAGGTATACCAGGGCGCCGGGCGCAACCTGCCGTGGATGTCGCAAGTGATGCTCAGCTGGGGCCAGTTCGTCACCGAACACGGCGTGCTGTTGCTGCTGGGCCTGGCGCTGGTCGGCAGCATCGTGTTGACTGCCGTGCGGCGCGTGCTGCGCAATGGCGGCGTGGCGCGCCTGCTGGCGAAACTGCCCGGCATCGGCGAGCGCGTGCGCATCTATGAATTGTCGCGCCTGTACCTGACCCTGGGCATGCTGGCCGAGGGCGGCATCACCATCGTGCAGGCGATCGCCACCGTGCAGGCCATGGTCTCGCCGGGCATGCAGGCGTCCTTGCAGCGGGCGCGCGGCGCCATCGAGGCGGGCCAGCCCCTGTCGTCGGCGTTCGAGCAGCACCAATTGACGACGCCCATTTCCCTGCGCATGCTGCGCGTGGGCGAGCGCACGGGCGACATGGGGCCCATGCTGACGCAGTCGGCCGCTTTTTACGACGGCGAAATCAGCCGCTGGATCGACCGTTTTACGCGCACCTTCGAACCCTTGCTGATGGCCGCCATCGGCCTCGTCGTGGGCGCCATCGTGATCCTGCTGTACATGCCCATCTTTGACCTTGCCGGCGATATTTCATGAACCAGATTTCCTCCGTTCCTGTCGCCATCGATCCCGCGCTGCTGCAGCGCGCGCGTATCCTGAGCCGGCAATCGAAGCGCAGCCTGGTCGAGGAATTGCAGGAGCTGAGCGGCATCGAGGCGCGCGCCGTGGTGCGCGAACTGGCGCGCCCGTTCGGCCTGGACGTGCTGGAAACGGCCGACATGCTGGCCTTGTCTCCCGCCTTCGACGTGCTGCCCCTGTCGCAGGCGCTGGCGCGCCACAGCGTGCTGCTGCGCGCCGCCGGCGGCCAGCTGGTGGGCGTGATCGCCGACCCGTTCGACCTCGACCTGCAAACCTGGCTCGGCGCGCGCGCCGGGCAGGGCGTCTTGGACGTGCGCCTGGCGCTGCAGGCCGACATCGGCGCCTATTTGTCGAAGCAGGAAGAATCGGCGCGCGCCGTCGACAGCCTGCTGCCGGGCGCCGCCACCGACGCGCGGCGCGACGGCAAGACGGCCGCCGTGCTGTCGTTCGCCAGCGTCTCGGAAGCGGCCAGCCCCGCCGTCAAGCTGGTCAACTCGACCCTGTATGACGCGCTGAAGGCGGGCGCCTCGGACATCCACCTGGAAAGCACGGCTGGCGGCCTAGCCGTCAAGTACAGGGTCGACGGCGTGCTCGATCACGCCACGTCCGTCAACGGCATCGAAGTGGCCGAGCACATCATCTCGCGCCTGAAAGTGCTGGCCGAACTCGATATCGCCGAGCGCCGCGTGCCGCAGGACGGCAGCTTCCGCGTCGAATCGGGCGGGCGCGAAATCGACTTGCGCGTCTCCATCATGCCCAGCATCCATGGCGAGGATGCCGTCATCCGCATCCTCGACAAGCGCGCCATGATAGAGGCGTATGGCGCGCTGACCCTCGAAGCGCTGGGCTTTGACTCGCCATCGCTGGTCGCCTTGCGCGCGCTGGCGCAGGAAGCCTATGGCATGCTGCTCGTCACCGGCCCCACGGGCTCGGGCAAGACGACGACCTTGTATGCGGCGCTGACGGAAATCCATAACGGGCGCGAAAAGATCATCACCATCGAAGACCCCGTCGAATATCAGCTGCCCGGCATTTTGCAAATCCCTGTCAATGAAAAGAAGGGACTGACCTTTGCCAAGGGCTTGCGTTCCATCCTGCGCCACGACCCCGACAAGATCATGGTGGGCGAGATCCGCGACCGCGAGACGGCGGAAATCGCCGTGCAGTCGGCCCTCACGGGCCACCTGGTGCTCACCACCGTGCATGCGAATAATGTGTTCGACGTGTTCGGCCGTTTTACGCACATGGGCATCGACCCGTATGCCTTCGTCTCGGCCCTGAACGGCATCTGGGCGCAGCGGCTGATCCGCACCAACTGCCCCCATTGCGCCACGGAGTACACGCCGGACGACAGTGAGCTGGCCAGCGTGGGCCTGGCGCGCGCCGACGTGGGCGAGTATCAATTCAAGCAGGGCAAGGGTTGCGGCGATTGCCGCGGCACCGGTTACAAGGGGCGCCGCTCGATCGCCGAGATTCTCGTACTGACCGATGAAATTCGCGAACTGATCGTCGATAAAAAACCGATCCGCCAGATCAAGGCGGCCGCGTATGCGAACGGCACGCGCAGCCTGCGCCTGGCGGCGCTGGAACTGGTCAAGCGGGGCGCCACCACCATCACGGAAATCAAGAGGGTCACCCTGCATGCGTAGAGGTCTCGGACAAGGATTGCGCCTGGGCGTGGCGGCGGGCAAGGTGAGCCTGTGGCGCAGCAGCCGCTGGCGCACGCCCGCATGGACCTCGCTCGGCGAAGCCGCGTATGCACCGGACGACGCGGCGTACGGCGGCTTTGCCGCCCTGGGCCAGGCGCTGGAACAGATACTGCCGGCTGGCGAATACGCGGGCTGGCCCTTGTCCGTGGTGCTCGACGATGGACTGGCGCGCCTGTGGCAAGTGGACATGCCGCAAGGCGCCGCGCGCCTGGTCGACATCGAGGCGGCCGCCGCGCTGCGCTTCCAGTCGCTGTATGGCGATGCGCCGGGCCTGTGGCACATGAGCCGCGCCTGGGATGCGCGCGCGCCCTTCTTTTGCGCCGTGCCCCGTGCGCTGCTGGCGCAGCTGACGCGCGTGGCCGACGCACGCAAGCTGGCCCTGATTTTCATTACGCCGCAATTCGCGCGCCACTGGAACCGCTGGCACGGTGCCTTGAAGCCGGGCGCCTGGTTTGGCCAGTTGCAGGAAAATACCCTGACCCTGGGCGTGCGCCACGATGGCCGCCTGCGCGCCGTGCGCGCGCTGCCCGTGCCGCCTGGCGCTGGCAGGGACTGGCTGGCGCAGACCTTGGCGCGCGAGGCGCTGCTGCAAGGCGTATGCGCACCGGCGCTGCTGCAGCTGTGCGGCGCGCCGCCGTCCGCATGGCTGACGCCGGCGAAAGAACTCCACTGCCAGCTTTTTTCTACGCCGGACGGGGAAGGCGCCTTGTCGCCTGCCGCCCGGCTGGCGCATAGCGGAGGCGTGGCATGACGCGCCTCGATATCGATTTCGCGCCGCCAAACTGGCGCCGCAGCCTGCACCGCGTGCCCGCGTGGGCGTGGTGCGTCGGCGCGCTGGGCGTGGCGCTGGCCGTCACGGCGGCGTACGGCGGCAGCGCCGCGCTGCAGCGCCAGCAGCTGCGCGAGGGACAGTTGCAGCGCGCCCAGCAGCGCGTGCTGGCTGCCACGCAGGGGCCGGCGCCGGTGGTGTCCACGCCGATCGCACCCGCACAGGCGGCGGCCGTGAACGCGGCCATCCTGCAATTGAACCTGCCGTGGCGCGACCTGCAGGATGCGCTGGCCAGCGCCACGCCGCCCACCGTCGCGCTGCTGGCGCTGGAACCGGACGCGCGCAAGCGGATATTGAAAATCACGGCCGAAACCACCGGCAGCGACGCCATGGTGGCCTACATCGCGCAATTGAAGCGGCAGGAGCTGTTCGGCACGCGCGTGCAGCTGCTGCGCCATGAAATCAACGCGCTCGATCCGAACAAACCCTTGCGCTTCCAACTCGAAGCGCGCTGGGGCACGCCATGATGGCCATCGACCTCAATACCTTGCGCCTGCGCGCGCAGCTGCTGTTGCGCCGCCTGGGCGCGGCAGCCTGCGTGGCCGTGGCCCTGCTCGCGCTGGGCGTGGCCGCCTGGGTGTGGGCCTGGCAGCAGCGCGCCGTGGCGACGCAGCTGGAAGCGCGGCCCTTGCCGCAGCCAGCGCTGGCCGTGGTGGCCGCGGCGGCGCCGGCGACGGCCAGCGAAAACCTGGCGCGCTTTTATGCCGCCTTGGGACAGCAGCGCCACGCGGAGCAGCAGGTCAAGCAGCTGTTCGACCTGGCCGCGAAAAACGGCTTGCTGCTGGCGCAGGGTGAATACAAGAGCGGCTACGACAAGGCCAGCCGGGTCGCTACCTACCAGGTGACCTTGCCGCTGAAGGGCAGTTATGCGGCCGTGTCGCAGTTCGCGCTGCAAGCGCTGCGCGCCGTCCCTTTCGCCTCGCTCGACGAACTGAGTTTTCGCCGCGAGCAGATCGCCGATACGGATCTCGAAGCGCGCTTGCGCCTGACCTTTTATCTGAGCGATGCGCCGGGCGCTGCGGGAGAGGTGCCGTGACCCCGCGCCATTATCTGATGCTGGCCGGCGTGCTGGGCGCGGGTGCCTTGCTGCTGTTCGGCGAGCGCCAGCCCGTGGCCGACGTGGCCGAAGCCGTGGAGCGGGCCGTCGCGCCCGCGCGCCATGCGGCGGCCAAGGCGCCGGCCGCGCAGCCGGCCATCCTGGCCCTGCTGCCGCGCAGCGAAGTGGCGGGCGAGGATGGCGATACCTTTGGCGGCGCCGGCGCGGTCTTCCAGAGCCAGAACTGGAATCCGCCGCCGCCAAAAATGGCGGTGACGGCCGCGCCGCCGCCACCGCCGCCGATGGCGCCGCCGCTGCCCTTCGTCTACCTGGGCAAGGCGGCCGCCGACGGCGCCTGGGAAGTGTTTTTGTCGCGCGCCGACAAGACGTATATCGTGCGCGCCAATACCGTCATCGACGGCGCCTACAAGGTCGTGGCGATCGCGCCGCCCGTCATGACGCTTACCTACTTGCCGTTGAACCAGGTTCAGCAGCTCAACATTGGAGTTTCCGAGTGATGTCTCGTTCCTTTTCATCGGCGCTGCTGCCGGTACTGCTGGTGCTGCTGTCCGGCTGCGCAGGGCAGCAAGCCTACCGCGACGGGCGCGAGCTGATCGCGCAAGACCAGGTGCCGGCCGGCCTGCAAAAGCTGCAGGAAGCGCTGCAGCAAGACCCCGGCAACGCGCAATACCGCAGCGCCTATCTGCAGGCGCGCGAACGGGCGACCGGCAGCCGCTTGCAGCAGGCCGAGCGGCAGGCGCAGGCGGGGCAGGCCGAGCTGGCGCGTGCCTCCTTCATGAGCGTGCTGGAAATCGATGCGCAGAACGAGCGCGCCAACAGCGGCTTGCGCGCGCTCGATCGCGAGCAGCGCCAGGGCAAGCTGCTGGCCGAGGCGCAGAAGGATATCGACGCGAAGCGCTACGACCCCGCGCGCCAGCGCCTGAACGCCATCCTCACGGAGCAGCCGGCTCACGCCGGCGCGCGCGCGCTGCTGCGCGACGTCGACGAAAAAACGGCGCCGCCCGTGGTCGAATCGGGCCTGGCCAAGTCGTACAAGCAGCCGATCACGATCGAGTTCCGCGACGCGCCGCTGAAACAGGTGTTCGAGCTGATCGCGCGCCGCTCGGGCCTCAATTTCGTCTTCGACAAGGACGTCAAGGCGGACGCGAAGACGTCGATCTTCCTGAAGAACAGCACGGTGGAATCGGCCGTCTACTTCCTGCTGGTGACGAACCAGCTGGAACAGCAGGTGATGGATGCAAACACGATCCTGATCTATCCGAACGTGGCGGCAAAATTGAAGGAATACCAGGAAGTGCTGGTGAAAACCTTCTTCCTGGCGAACGCGGACGCCAAGCAGGTGGCCAACACGCTCAAGACCATTTTGAAAACGCGCGACGTGGTGGCCGATGAAAAGCTCAACCTCGTCATCGTGCGCGACACGCCCGAGGCGATCCGTCTGGCCGAACGCCTGATCGCGCTGCAGGACGTGCCCGAGGCGGAAGTGGTGCTGGAGCTGGAAATCCTCGAAGTCAAGCGCAGTCGCCTGATGGAACTGGGCGTGGCCTGGCCGACGAGCCTGACCCTCACGCCGCTTTCCACCTCGGGCGGGATAGGCCTGACCATCAATGATTTGAATAACCTGAACCAGCGCACCATCGGCGTGAGCGACCTGTCCGTGACGGCGAACCTCAAGAAGACGGATGGCGACGCGAACATCCTGGCCAACCCGCGCATCCGCGTGCGCAACCGGGAAAAGGCGAAATTCGTCATCGGCGACAGGGTGCCCGTGGTGACCACCACCATTTCGCCGGGCACGGGCGGCTTTGCTTCCGAGTCGATCAGCTACCTGGACGTGGGCCTGACGGTGAACGTCGAGCCGACCATCTATTTGAACAATGAAGTGGGCATCCGCATCTCGCTCGAAGTGAGCAACCTGGGCGCGGCCACCACCACCCGCAGCGGCTCGACCCTGTACCAGATCGGCACGCGCCAGGCGTCGACCATGCTGCAGCTGAAGGATGGCGAAAACCAGGTGCTGGCGGGCCTGCTCAATAATGAGGAACGCAGTTCCGGCAACAAGGTGCCGGGCCTGGGCGACATCCCCGTGCTGGGGCGGCTGTTCGGCAGCAGCAAGGATGACAGCCAGAAGACGGAAATCGTGCTGTCGGTTACGCCGCACCTGGTGCGCACGGTGCAGCGTCCGGAAGCGAAGGAATCGGAATTCTCGGCCGGCACTGAAGGCAGCTTCCGCCGCCGTCCCGACATGGCGGCCAAGGCGCCCACGCAGATGCCGGGTACGGTGATCGTGCGTTCCGGCCCGTCGGCCGTCGGCATGCAGCCGGCGCCGGCGCAGCCGATGATGACGCCGGGCGCTCTGCCGGCGCCGCTGCCGCAGACGGTGCCCGCGCCGGAAGTGGCGCCGTCGCCCGAGCCGGCCCCGTCGCCCCTGCCGATATCGTCGGGCCAGCCCGTGCCGCTGCAGGCGGCGCCCTTGCCGCTGTCATCGAGCCAGCCTGTGCCCGTGGCGCCGCCACCGCCCGCCAAATGAGACTGGCGCATGCACAGGGTGGGCGGGACGGTTTCACCCTGATCGAACTGCTGGTGACCCTGGCCATCCTGGGCGTGCTGGCCACCCTGGTGATCCCCGTCACGCAGGTGACGGTGCAGCGGCGCCAGGAACAGGAATTGCGGCGCGCGCTGCGCGAGATCCGCCAGGGGATCGATGCGTATAAACGGGCCGGCGACGAGGGCCGCATAGCGCGCGCGCCTGACGCCAGCGGCTATCCGAAAAGCCTGGAACTGCTGGTCGAGGGCGTGCCGGACCAGCGCAACCCGAAGCGCAGCAAGATGTTCTTTTTGCGCCGCGTGCCGCGCGACCCGTTCAATGGGAACGCGGGCCTCGGCGATGCGCAAACCTGGGGCAAGCGCAGCTACGCCAGCGAGGCGGCCGAGCCGCGCGAAGGCGACGATGTGTACGATGTGTACAGCACATCCGGCAAGACGGGATTGAACAACGTGCCCTACCGTTTATGGTGAACCATGCCCGCTGAAAAACCCCGAGTCCGCGCGCGCGGCTTTACCCTGATCGAATTGCTGGTGGTGCTCGGCATCGTGGCGCTGCTGCTGACCCTGGCCGTGCCCCGTTATTTTCCCAGTCTCGACAAGGCGAAGGAAACCGTGCTGGCGGATAATTTGCGCAACCTGCGCACCACCATCGACCAGTTCCACGGCGATACGGGGCGCTATCCCGATTCCCTGGAGCAACTGGTGGAAAAGAAATACCTGCGCGCCATGCCCATCGATCCCATCACGGACAGCGACAGCAGCTGGCTCATCGTGCCGCCGCCCGACGATACGCCGGGCCAGGTGTATGACGTGAAAAGCGGCGCGCCCGGCAAGGACCGCAGCGGCACGCCGTTTGCCGACTGGTAGCGGCCATGCACCGGTCTGCGCGCGGCCAGCGCGGTTTTACGTATCTGGGCCTGATCATTCTGGTGGCCATCCTGGGTCTCGTGGGGGCGGCCGGGCTGAAGATGGGTTCCTTGCTGCAGCGCCAGGCGGCCGAGCAGGAACTGCTCGACATCGGCGCGCAGTTTGCAGATGCGCTCTACAGCTATGCGGCCGCCACGCCGCCGGGCCAGCCGCAACAGCCGCCGACCTTGGCCTCCTTGTTGCGCGATCCCCGCACGCCCCAGCTGCGCCGGCATCTGCGCAAGCTGTTTGTCGATCCCATCACGGGACGCGCCGAGTGGGGCCTGCTCTATCAGCCTGGCAGCAACGGCATCATTGGCGTGCACAGCCTGTCGCAGGCGGCGCCATTAAAAGTTGGCAATTTCGAGGCCCGGTTTGTCGGCTTCGAAGGCAAGGCGCATTTTTCGGAGTGGCGCTTCATGGCCGATTCCCGGGCGGCGTCCCTGCCATCCGCGGGAGCGGCGGCCGTGCCGGCGAGTGATGAAGCAGGCATCGCGCCCAGTGTGCCGGCGCCACCGTTGTTTTTCCGCCCTGTTACCCCGCCGCAAGAACCTGAGCCAGCAGAGCCAATTGAGGCGCCTGAACAGCAAAATCCTGCCGAAAACATTGCCGAGTAGGCGTTTTTACCTTAAAACATGGGAAAAATAAATACGTTCGCCGGTAACTATTCTTTTGTGGAAATTCATAGATATAGGCAAATATTTCATTTCGAAAATAGTTATCTAAGGCGAAACTTAGATAAAATATTTATAAGTATTTCGATGTAATTATGCTACCATTCCGTTCAGTACTTCCGGTACTAAAACTATTGGTGGCCTGCGCATTGCAGCCATAAATTACTTTTTAAGGGATAAACTATGAAATTGAAATTTATCGCTGCAGGCATCATGGCAGCAGCATCGTTCAGCGCATCGGCAGCAACCTACGACCTGGGCATCCTGGATCCAACCGGTTCCGATACCCTGTCGGCTTTCACGACCAAGTTCGCCGTCGATTCGGTAATCGATGATTCGTGGACTTTCCAGTTGCTGGCCCCATCGTCGACCTCGTTCGGTGCACTGCAAACGTTCTCCGTGGCTAACGGCGCGATCAAGGATTTCGCTGCTACCCTCGTCGGTTATGGCGACCTGACCAAAAGCACGTCTACCGGTATCCAGAATCTGAGCTGGGCAGGCCAACTGGCCGCAGGCACCTACACGGTGAAAGTCTCGGGCCTGACCCTGGTGAAAAATGTTCAGTACGTCGGTACGGTTTCGGCCCTGCCAGTACCAGAACCAGAAACCTATGGCATGCTGCTGGGCGGCCTGGCGCTGGTTGGCGCCGTGGCACGCCGTCGCGCCAAGAAAGCTGCTTAAGCTTACGTTGCAATGAAAAAAACCCGCTTCGGCGGGTTTTTTTTCGTCTGGATCAACTGCTTGATGCGAGACGCCGGCAACAGCGTCCTGCGCAATCACGCGTGGCGCTTGAAATCACGGAAGCGGAAGCCTACGGCAAATAAGGTGGCAAAGTACGCCACGCCGCACAGGGCCACCACCAGGGCCAGGGTGCCGGCCCGCAGCAGCGGATGGGCTTGCATGGCGATCCAGTCGATGTGCGCGGCGCCCAGATACGCCACGCCGCCCATCACGATGAGTGCCGGCAGCAGGCGCAGGAAGAACTTGGCCCAGCCCGGTTTCGGCTGGTAGATGCCGCGCTTGCGCAAGCCCCAGTACAGAAAACTGGCGTTCAGGCAGGCGCCCAGGCCGATCGACAGGGCCAGGCCGGCCACGGCGATGTAGGGCACGAACAGCAGATTCATCAGCTGCGTGGCGATCAAGACGCCGATGGCGATCTTCACGGGCGTGCGGATGTCCTGGCGCGCATAGAAGGCGGGCGCCAGGGTTTTCACGAGGATGATGCCGATCAGGCCAAGGCTGTAGGCCACCAGCGGCTGCGTCGACATGGTCACGGATTCGGCCGTGAACTTGCCATAATGGAAGAGGGTGGCGATCAGCGGCGTGGCCAGGGTGGCCATGCCAACGGCGGCGGGCAGGGCCAGCAAAAAGGTCAGGCGCAAACCCCAGTCCAGCAGGGCCGAGTATTCCGTCTTGTCGCCATCCACATTCGCCTTCGACAGGCTGGGCAGCAAGATGGTGCCCAGGGCCACGCCCAGCATGGCGGTGGGGAACTCCATCAGGCGGTCCGCATACGACAGCCAGGAAATGCTGCCCTCGGCCAGGCGCGAGGCGATGCTCGTGTTGATCATCAGGCTGATCTGCGCTGCCGAGACGGCGAACACGGCCGGTCCCATCTTTTTCAGCACGCGGCGCACGCCGCCGTCGGACAGGCCGATGGCGGGATTGATCGACAGGCGCGGCAGCATGCCGATCTTGATCAGCGCGGGAATCTGGATGGCCACCTGCAGCAGGCCACCGGCGAACACGGCAATGGCCATGGCGTAGATCGGTTGTTTCAAATAGGGAGCGAGGAACAGCGAGGCGGCGATGAACGACAGGTTCAGCAGCACCGGCGTGAACGCGGGAATCTTGAATTCGCGCCAGGTGTTCAGGATGCCGCCAGCCAGGGCCACGAAGGACATGCAACTAATATAAGGAAACATCAGCCGCGTCATCCACACGGCCGCGTCAAAAGCGCCCGCATCCTTGGTCAGGCCCGTGGCGATCGCATACACGAACCAGGGCGCGCCGATGATGCCGATGGCGGACACGAGCAAGGTGGCCCAGACGAGCGTGGTGGCCACGTGGTCGGCCAGCTGCTTGCTCGCTTCCTGGCCATGCTGGTTCTTGTATTCAGACAAGATCGGCACGAAGGCTTGCGAGAACGCCCCCTCGGCAAACAGCCGGCGCAACAGGTTGGGGATGCGGAAGGCAACAATGAAGGCGTCCGTGTAGGCGCCGGCGCCAAAGGCGCGCGCGAACAGGCTCTCGCGCAATAATCCGGTTACACGGGACAGCATGGTCATGCTGGAAATGGCGGCGAGGGTTTTAAGCAAGTTCATGGGGGCAGATTATAGCCGGGAGCGGTACCGGAAAACGGTTAAAATATGGTAACAATCGCTGCCGATTCGCCCTTGCCCGCCTCATTTTCACGTGTTTTTGGCGTGACACACGGTTTTTTGATTTGCCCCCGCTTGAAAATATCGCTATAATCGAAGGCTGTACAGAATTCTGTTACGCAGACACTAATGTTTGACAGGCACTGGTTTGGCACACATGGTTCGGCAGACGCACAGAACGCACCGGTTGGCAAACACTAATGTTTGCAAACGCACTTTGACCCTGTTTTAGGAAATTCCATGGCAAATACCGCACAAGCGCGCAAACGCGCTCGTCAAGCAGTTAAGCAAAACGCACACAATTCGTCCCAACGTTCGACCTTGCGCACGGCTATCAAAGCTGCTCGCAAAGCGATCCAGGGCGGCGACAAGGCAGCTGCTGCTGCAATCTTCCAAGCATCCGTGTCGACCATCGACCGTATCGCTGACAAGAAGATCATCCACAAAAACAAGGCAGCTCGCCATAAGAGCCGTCTGGCAGCTGCTTTGAAAGCACTGTCCGCTTAATATTCGCCAGCAGGCAAGCCACCATGGTGGCCTTGCCTGTGCCGGTACGCTGGCACTGGTTGAAAAGCAAAAACCCGCAGATTCGTTCTGGCGGGTTTTTTCGCGTTCCCGCGCCGGTTTTTAAGGCCGTGGCCGT
Organism: Janthinobacterium sp. 67; assembly: GCF_002797895.1. NCBI lineage: Bacteria > Pseudomonadati > Pseudomonadota > Betaproteobacteria > Burkholderiales > Oxalobacteraceae > Janthinobacterium > Janthinobacterium sp. 67. The sequence continues at coordinate 5,763,081 of NZ_PGES01000001.1, forward strand.
CTGCGGTCGCCCGTATCTTGCGCGCTAGCGCGCCGCCGGCAAGTTGCCGATGCTCATGCCTGGCTTGATGTTCTTTTGCTTGAACCAGCCCAGATGCATTTCCAGCGCATAGCGCACGGGCACGGTCTTGGTGGAGCAATGGCTGTCGAGCGTGTGCGGCTGCATGTCTTCGATGTTGACGATCTTGCCGCTGGCATCGATAAAGGCCACCGACAGGGGCAGCGGCGTGTTTTTCATCCACATGCATTGCGTGGATGAATTGCCAAAGACAAACAGCATGCCTGCATTGGCCGGCATCTTTTCGCGGTACATCAAGCCCTGTTCGCGCTGCGCTTCCGTGGCGGCCACTTCCGCCTGGATCAAATGCATGCCGGCTGACAGTTGCAAGCTCCTCGTTTGCGCCTGGGCCATGCTGACGCAAGACAGCAGGGCGATGGACAGACTGAGACGGCGCAGGCAATTTTTCATGGGGCGGGGCGGTGGCGATCGAAGCGGCGATTAAGCCATGCTGGCGCACGCCTGGTCAAGCCTGCCGCCCGGCCGCGCCGAAAGCGTGGGGTTACCGCAACATGCTCGCCGTCGCCACCCCGGAAACTGCGTTTACTTGACGGGCTTGCCTGCTTCGGCGGGCTGCTTCGTCTTGCGTGCCAGGGGAATCAGGCGCGCCGCATCGGTCGCGGCGGAAGCGTGCACCTGGGCGCCCGACTGGGCCAGTGCGGCGCCGGCAAGCGGGGAGGCGGCCAGGGTTGATATTGCTTTTTTCATCATCTTCCCTTTTGTATCATGTCAGGGTCCGATGATCTTAATTGCATTATCTAAAAATAAATAGTGCTTTCTAGAAAAATTGAGTGCCGCGGCCGCTTTTCCTGGTCGCTTTACGCTTTGCCTATGTTCTCGGCCGGCACTTCGCACCATTCTCCCGGCATCAATGGATGGCTGGCCAGCGAGAACGGGCCGATGGCGCTGCGCACGAGGCGCAGGGTGGGCAGGCCGACGGCCGCCGTCATGCGCCGCACTTGCCGGTTTTTTCCTTCTTTCAAGGTGATCGCCAGCCATGAGGTCGGCTTGTCGGCGCGCGCGCGGATGGGTGGATTGCGGGGCCACAGCCAGTCCGGCTCGGCGATGCGCACGGCCTTGCATGGTTTGGTGATGAAGTCGCCCAGGTCCAGCGGCGCCTGCAGGCGCGCCAAGCTGGCCGCATCGGGCACGCCGTCGACCTGCACCAGATAGGTTTTCGCTTCCTTGCGGTCCGGATGGCTGATCTCGTGCTGCAGGCGGCCGTCGTCCGTCAGCAGCAGCAAGCCTTCGCTGTCGGCGTCGAGCCGGCCGGCCGGATAGATGCCGGGGATGGTGAGATGGTCGGCCAGGGTGGCGCGGCCCTCCTGCGGCGAAAACTGGCACAGGACCTGGAACGGTTTATTGAAGAGGATGAGTGGCATGCTGGTAGAGGAATTGATGTAAACGATGGTGGCTGCTGGTCGGCGCCGCAAAAGCGTGGCGCCCTGTAAGATACTGGTGCATAATGTGAAACGTTAGTCTTATGTCTTATAGAAGACTGTGGCGGTGGGCTTCTTTGGCGATGCGGATGGCCCGGGTGTTCTTTCCCTGCTAAAGTGCGTTGTTGCCGCCCTGTTCGGACTTGTTTTTGTAAACTCTGCAACCGCAGAGCGCGTCGCCGGCCCGCGTTGCCCGCCAGCGGTGTGTCCCACTTCGGAGATCACGATGTATCAACATATCACTGTACCTGCTGACGGCCAAAAAATCACCGTCAACGCCGATTTTTCGCTGAATGTACCAGATAATCCCATCGTTCCCTTCATTGAAGGCGATGGCACGGGCATCGACATCAGCCCGGTCATGATCAAGGTGATCGACGCGGCCGTGGCCAAGGCCTACGGCGGCGCGCGCAAGATCAGCTGGATGGAAATCTACGCAGGCGAAAAATCGACGAATGTGTACGGCCCCGATGTGTGGCTGCCGGAAGAAACACTGGAAGTGCTGAAAGATTACGTGGTGTCCATCAAGGGCCCGCTGACGACGCCCGTCGGCGGCGGCATCCGTTCGCTGAACGTGGCCCTGCGCCAGCAGCTGGACCTGTACGTCTGCCTGCGCCCCGTGCGCTACTTCACGGGCGTGCCGTCGCCCGTGAAAGAGCCGGAAAAGACGGACATGGTGATTTTCCGCGAAAACTCGGAAGATATCTACGCCGGCATCGAATACCAGCAAGGTTCCCCTGAAGCCAAGAAATTGATGGATTTCCTCGTCAATGAAATGGGCGTGACCAAGATCCGCTTCCCGGCCACGTCGGGCCTGGGCATCAAGCCCGTGTCCATCGAAGGCACGGAGCGTCTGGTGCGCAAGGCCATCCAGTACGCGATCGACAATGACAAGCCATCCGTGACGATCGTGCACAAAGGTAACATCATGAAGTACACGGAAGGCGGCTTCCGCGACTGGGCGTATGCGCTGGCGCAAAAGGAATTCGGCGCCGAGCTGATCGATGGCGGCCCATGGTGCAAGTTCAAGAATCCGAAGACGGGCCGCGACATCATCGTCAAGGATTCCATTGCTGACGCGTTCCTGCAACAAATCCTGCTGCGTCCGGCCGAATACAGCGTCATCGCCACCCTGAATCTGAACGGCGATTACATTTCCGACGCGCTGGCCGCGCAAGTGGGCGGCATCGGCATCGCGCCGGGCGCCAACCTGTCCGACTCCGTCGCCATGTTTGAAGCGACGCACGGCACGGCGCCCAAGTATGCGGGCAAGGATTACGTGAACCCCGGTTCCTTGATCTTGTCGGCGGAAATGATGCTGCGCCACATGGGCTGGCTGGAAGCGGCCGACCTGGTCATTTCCTCGATGCAAAAGTCGATCGCCTCGAAGCGCGTCACCTACGATTTCGCCCGCCTGATGGAAGGCGCGACGCAAGTGTCGTGCTCGGGCTTCGGCGAGGTGATGATCGAGCACATGTAATGGAGGGGCAGGGCGCTGCGCGCCCTGCGGACGAAAAAAAACCCCGTTCGAAAACGGGGTTTTTCACATCTGAGGGCCGGCGATGCTTAGGCTGCTTGGATGTTGGAAGCTTGCTTGCCTTTAGGGCCTTGCGTGACTTCGAATTGAACTTTTTGACCTTCTTTGAGGGTCTTGAAACCGTTCATGTTGATTGCGGAGAAATGAGCAAACAAATCTTCGCCGCCATCATCTGGAGTGATGAAGCCAAAACCTTTGGAATCATTGAACCACTTAACTGTACCTGTTGCCATAAAAAGAACTTTCAAAATTAAAACAAATCACACGAGCCATAAAAGCAAGAAGCTTCTTGCCCCCTCCTCGACGTCTCACTTCTTATCAAGCTGTACATTACTGCAACAGTCGATACAGCATTGTTGGCGGAATAAATAATGAAGTCAAGCGCTTTTCCATCGATATTGCCAAATTCTTCACGACAACCAAAAAAGCAACTCTTGATTTTGACGGCAAGGTCGCCATCTGCGCACTATTAAGAAAACGCGTAAGATTGAAAACAATTGGAAAGGCGTAGATATTGCGCATGACAACCACTGTGAAAGCATTAGAATAAGCGTATGGCAACCAAGCACGACACAGAAACCCTGCTGGAGCGGCAAGTGCTGAAGCCGCCACCGCTCTACCAGGTGGCCTTGCTCAATGACGACTACACCCCGATGGAATTCGTGGTGGCCATCATTCAGGAGTATTTCAACAAGGACCGTGAAACGGCGACGCAAATCATGCTCAGTGTTCATCGCTACGGCAAAGGAGTGTGCGGCGTGTTCTCTAAAGATATAGCGTGTACCAAAGTGGAGTTCGTTTTAACGCATGCGCGCAAGGCGGGGCATCCCCTGCAGTGCGTGATGGAGGAAGTATGATTGCGCAGGAATTAGAAGTAAGTTTGCACATGGCGTTTGTCGAAGCTCGGCAGGCACGGCACGAATTCATCACGGTTGAGCATTTACTGCTGGCACTGCTGGACAATCCCTCCGCTGCCGAGGTATTGCGTGCCTGCGCGGTCAATATTGAAGACCTGCGCAAGACCCTCACCAATTTCATCGGCGATAACACGCCGACCGTGCCTGGCACGGGCGAAGTCGACACCCAGCCGACGCTTGGTTTCCAGCGCGTGATCCAGCGCGCCATCATGCACGTCCAATCCGCCTCGAACGGCAAGAAGGAAGTCACGGGCGCCAATGTGCTCGTGGCCATCTTCGGCGAAAAGGACTCGCATGCTGTTTACTACCTGCACCAGCAGGGCGTGACGCGCCTGGACGTGGTCAATTTCATTTCGCACGGCGTGCGCAAGGACCAGTCGACGGAAAGCGCGAAAGCCTCCGAAGGCGTGGAAGAAGCGCCCGTCGATGGCCAGCCGAAGGAAAGCCCGCTCGACCAGTTCACGCAAAACCTGAACAAGGCCGCGGCCGAGGGCAGGATCGACCCCCTGATCGGGCGCGAGGACGAAGTCGACCGCGTGATCCAGATCCTCTGCCGTCGCCGCAAGAACAATCCGCTGCTCGTGGGTGAAGCGGGCGTGGGCAAGACGGCCATCGCCGAAGGCCTGGCCTACCGCATCACGCAAAGCGACGTGCCGGAAATCCTGCAGAATGCCGTCGTGTATTCGCTGGACATGGGCGCCTTGCTGGCCGGTACCAAATACCGCGGCGACTTCGAACAGCGTTTGAAAGCCGTGCTGAAACAGTTGAAGGACAATCCGAACGGCATCCTGTTCATTGACGAGATCCACACCATCATCGGTGCGGGTTCGGCCTCGGGCGGCACGCTGGACGCGTCCAACCTGCTGAAACCGGCACTGGCGAATGGCCAGCTGAAGTGCATCGGCGCGACCACGTACACGGAATTCCGCGGCGTGTTCGAGAAAGACCATGCGCTCTCGCGCCGCTTCCAGAAAGTGGACGTCAACGAGCCGACCGTCGAGCAAACCGTGCAAATCTTGCGCGGCCTCAAATCGCGCTTCGAAGAGCACCATGGCGTGAAATACTCGGCTTCGGCCCTGTCGACGGCGGCCGAACTGGCGGCGCGCTTCATCAACGACCGCCATCTGCCCGACAAGGCGATCGACGTGATCGATGAAGCGGGCGCGGCGCAGCGCATCTTGCCGAAGTCGAAGCAAAAGAAAACCATCGGCAAGGCCGAGATCGAGGACATCATCGCCAAGATCGCGCGCATTCCGCCGCAAACGGTCAACCAGGACGACCGCAGCAAGCTGCAGACGATCGACCGCGACCTGCGCAATGTCGTCTTCGGGCAAGATCCCGCCATCGACGCGCTGGCTTCGGCCATCAAGATGGCGCGTGCCGGCCTGGGCAAGACGGACAAGCCGATCGGCTCCTTCCTGTTCTCCGGTCCGACCGGCGTCGGCAAGACCGAGGTGGCCAAGCAACTGGCCTTCATCCTCGGTATCGAGCTGATCCGTTTCGACATGTCGGAATACATGGAACGCCACGCCGTCAGCCGTTTGATCGGCGCGCCGCCGGGCTACGTCGGTTTCGACCAGGGCGGTCTGCTGACGGAAGCGATCACCAAGAAGCCGCATGCGGTCTTGCTGCTCGATGAAATTGAAAAAGCCCATCCGGACATTTTCAATATCCTGCTGCAAGTGATGGACCATGGCACCTTGACGGACAACAATGGCCGCAAAGCCGATTTCCGCAACGTGATCATCATCATGACGACCAATGCGGGCGCGGAAAGCTTGCAAAAGACGTCGATCGGCTTCACCAATTCGAAGCAGGCTGGCGACGAGATGGCCGACATCAAGCGCATGTTCACGCCGGAGTTCCGCAACCGTATCGACGCGACCATCAGCTTCCGTGCGCTGGACCAGGAAATCATCCTGCGCGTGGTCGACAAGTTCCTCATGCAGCTGGAAGAGCAGTTGCACGAGAAAAAGGTCGAAGCCGTGTTTACCGAGAAGCTGCGTGCCTTCCTTGGCAAGAAAGGCTTCGATCCGCTGATGGGCGCGCGGCCGATGGCGCGCTTGATCCAGGACATGATCCGCAAGGCCCTGGCCGACGAACTGCTATTCGGCCGCCTGGTCACCGGCGGACGCGTCACGGTCGACCTCGACGACAAGGACCAGGTCTTGCTGGAATTCCCGGAACCGCCAGATGCGGCACCGACGGCTGCGCCGGAAACGGTGGAAGTGGAATAAACTTCCTGCAGTCAATGAAAAACCCGCCCACGCAAGTGGCGCGGGTTTTTTTACGTTTTTGTGGGCAATAAAGAAGGTTTTCTTTGGTCGCGCTTATGCCAGAATTGCTATCCGGTATCGACATGATGTCCATGCCGCCTTGACCGCTATCTGGATGCCCACATGAAAATTTCCCGCAATCTAGCCTTGCTCCTGTTGTCCGCCGGCCTGCTGGCTGACGCGGCTGCCGCCGCTCCTGCCGGCAGCTATTTCCGTTTCCCCGCCGTACGCGGCGATACCGTCGTTTTCACGGCTGAAGGTGATTTGTGGAAAAGCAATATCCACGGTGGCGCGGCGCAGCGCCTGACCACGCATCCCGGCTATGAAACGAACGCGGCAATTTCGCGCGACGGCCAGTGGCTGGCGTTTTCCGCCGCCTATGAAGGGGCGCAGGAAGCGTACGTGATGCCGCTGGCGGGCGGCTTGCCGCGCCGCATTTCATATGACAATGGCGGCGTGCTGGTGCTGGGCTGGACGGCGCAGGGCGAAGTGCTGGTCAGCACGCAAAATACGGATGGGCCGGCATCGCGCCGCATCGTCGCCGCCATCGATCCCGTGAAACAGACGCGGCGCGTGTTTCCCGTGGCCGACGCCAACGACGCCGTGCTCGACGACGCGGGCAAGACGCTGTTCTTCACGCGTTTCGGCCTGGCCATGACCAACGACAATGTGCGCAACTACCGGGGCGGCGCGCATGCCACCCTGTGGCGCTTTGACCTCGATGGCAAGGGCGAGGCCGTGCGCATGCATGCGGAGCCTGCCGTGTTGGCGGGCAACAACAAGCGCCCCATGTGGTGGCAGGGCCGCGTCTATTACATCAGCGACGCGGGCGGCAGCGACAATCTGTGGAGCATGCTGCCCGACGGCTCCGACCGCCGCGCCTTGACGACCCACACGCAGTGGGACGTGCGCAATGCCCAGCTGGGCGATGGCAAGATCGTGTATCAATTGGGCGCGGACCTGCAGGTGCTGGACCTGGCGGCAGGCACGGACTCGCCACCACTAGCGATCAGCCTCGTGTCCGACTTCGACCAGCAGCGCGCGCGCCAGATCCGCTCGCCATTGGACACCCTCTCCAACGTGCAGCTGTCCGGCAAGGATGAGCGCATCATCCTGACGGCACGCGGCAAGGTCAGCATCGCCGGTACGGGCAGCCTGCGCCGGGTCGATATCGCCATTCCCGATGGGGCAAGGGCGCGCGACGCCGTCTTTTCCAGCGACGAGAAATCCGTCTTCGCCATCGTCGACACGAGCGGAGAAAACGAAATCTGGAAGTATGCCGCCGATGGCTCGGGCAAGGGCGAGCAGCTGACGACGCAGGGCGACAACCACCGCTGGAAGCTGTACCCGTCGCCGGATGGGCGCTGGCTGGCGCACACGGACAAGAAGGGCCGCTTCTGGCTGCTGGACCTGGCGACCAGGGGCAACCAGCTGATCGACGATGCGGGCAAGGCGGGCGTGGACAAGCACGACGAAGTGCAATGGTCGCCCGACAGCCGCAACCTGGCCATCGTGCGCGTGGCCAGCAACGAGCAGCGCGAGCAGATCGGCCTGTACAACCTTGCATCGAAACAGCTGCAATTCGTCACCAGCGACCGTTATACCTCCGGTTCGCCCGTGTTTTCGCCCGACGGCAAGTGGTTGTACTTTTTGTCGGCGCGCAATTTTCAGCTGGCCAATGGCTCGCCATGGGGCGACCGCAACATGGGTCCCGTGTTCGACAAGCGCATCGGCGTGTATGCGCTGGCGCTGCAGCCGGGCAACCGTTTCCCGTTCCAGGCCGACGATGAGCTGAGCCGTCCGGGAGTGAAACCGGCCGAGACGGACGATGAAAAGGCGGCCGAACAGGCGGCGGAAAAAGCGCTGGAAAAGGCCGGTGGCAAGTCGGCCGTGAAAAAGGCGCCGGCCGCCTTGCCTGCCATCGTCAGCCAGAGCCTGGCCGAGCGTTTGTATGAAGTGCCGCTGGCTGCGGGCAACTACAGTGCGCTGGCTGTGGACGACAAGCGCCTGTATTTCCTCGAACGCGACAGCGGCGAGAACAAGTCCAGCCTGAAGACGCTTGCCATAGGCAATGCGGGCTCGAAGCCGGAACTGCTGGTGACCAATGTGCGCGAATTCGACCTGGCGCAGGATAAAAAACATTTGTACTACCGCACGGCCACGGCCACCGGCCCGGGCGAGATGCTGGTGATCGAGGCGGGCGCCAAGCTGCCGGCCGACCTGTCGAAAGCCAAGGTCAAGGTCGACGACTGGACGTTCGTGTCGAATCCGCGCCTGGAATGGAAACAGATGTTCAACGACGCCTGGCGCCTGCACCGCGACTTCCTGTACGACGCGAAGATGCGCGGCGTGAACTGGAAGGCGGCGCGCGACAAATATGCGCCGCTGGTCGAGCGGGTCACGGACCGGGCCGAACTCAATGACGTGCTGGGCATGATGGTGGCCGAAGTGGGCGCCCTGCATTCGCAGATACGCCCCGGCGAATTGCGCCGCACGGAGCAGGAAGGTACGCCGGCGGGCTTGGGCGCCGTGCTGGCGCGCACCAGCGATGGCTACTTGGTCGAGCATGTCTACCGCAGCGAAGCGGAATTGCCGTCGGCGCGCGCGCCGCTGTCGCGCCCCGACGTGGACGTGAAGGCGGGCGACGTGATCACGGCCGTCAACGGCAAGGACGTGCTGGCCGCGCGCGATATCAGCGATTTGCTGTTGAATCAGGCCGACAAGCAGGTGCTGCTGCAGGTCAAACGTGGCAAGGGCGCGCCGCGCGCCGTCATCGTCACGCCCGTCAACATGGCGAAACAGACGGTGCTGCGCTATGGCGACTGGGAATTGAGCCGCGCCGAGCAGGTGGCTGCCGCCTCGCAGGGACGCATCGGCTACCTGCACCTGCGCGCCATGGGCGCCAATGACATCGCCTCGTTCGCCCGCGATTTTTACGCCAACATCAACCGCGAAGGCTTGATCATCGACGTGCGGCGCAATAACGGCGGCAATATCGACAGCTGGATCATCGAAAAACTGCTGCGCAAGGCCTGGGCTTACTGGGCGCCGCCAGGCGTGCAGCCGTCGTCGAACATGCAGAACACCTTCCGCGGCCATTTGGTGGTGTTGGTCGATGAACTCACGTATTCGGATGGCGAGACTTTCGCCGCCGGCATCAAGGCATTGAAACTGGCGCCGCTGGTGGGCAAGCGCACGGCCGGCGCCGGCGTCTGGCTCAGCGACAATACGCGCCTGGCCGACAACGGCATGGCGCGCGTGGCGGAAAACGGCCAGTTCGGCATCGACGGCCAGTGGCTGATCGAAGGCGTGGGCGTGGTGCCGGATGTGGAGGTGGAAAACCCGCCGCACGCTACCTTCAATGGCGCCGACCGCCAGCTGGAAGTGGCGCTCGACATGCTGGCGAAAAAGCTCAAGGAGCAGCCGCGCCCCGCCTTCCAGGCGCAGCCGATCCCCGCGCTCAGGTAGTCCCGCTACAGGCCGCAGGCGGCCTTGAACTGCTGCGCGCGGCGGCGCGACACCTCGACCACGCTGCCGTCCAGCAGGTGCAGGACCAGGCCATCGGCGGCGTTCGGCGCCAGCTGCGCCACCTGCGCCAGGTTGACGATCTGGCGCCGGTTGGCGCGCAGGAACAGGGCGGGATCGAGCTTTTCTTCCAGCTGGTTCAGGGTGCGCAGCATCAGCGGCCGCTGCGCGCCGAAATGCACGCGCGTGTAATTGCCTTCCGATTCCAGCAGGCGGATATCGCCAAACGCGACGAACCAGCAGCGTTCCCCATCCTTGATGAAGACCTTGCGCGGCGCAGGCGGCGGCACGGCTTGGGCCCGCGCGCCGGCGCGCGCCAGCGCCGTGGCCAGGCGCGCCGCCTGCACGGGTTTTTGCAGGTAGTCGAGGGCGCTCACCTCGAACGCCTGTAGCGCGTACTGGTCGAAGGCCGTGCAAAAGATGACGTCGGGCGCATCATCGAGCGCGGCCAGCAGGTCGAAGCCGGAGCCGCCCGGCATCTGCACGTCGAGCAGCAGCAGGTCGGGGCGCAGCTTGCCGATCTGCGCGACGGCATCGGCTGCGCTGGCCGCCTCGCCGACGATCTCCACGGCGCCGCACTGCACATGCGGTGCCAGCAGCCGACGCAGCTCGGCGCGCGCCAGGCGCTCGTCATCGACCAGCATGACCTTGAGCGGCGATCCGTTCATGGCCGCTCCGGCAGGTCGATGGTGGCGTAGACCCAGCCCGCCTCTTGGCGCAAGGCCAGGCTGGCGCGCTCGCCGCAGGCCAGCTGCAAGCGCTGGCGCGCATTGCGCAAGCCGATGCCGGTGGAGCCGGACGCGCCGCGCAGCTGGCCCGTGTTGGCCACCTCGATCCGCAGCATGTCCACGCCGGTGCTGCGCTGCGCGGCAATGCGGATATCGCCGCCGTCGGCGCTCGCTTCGACGCCGTATTTGACGGCGTTTTCCACCAGCGTTTGCACGGCCATGGGCGGCACGCGCACGTGTTCCAGGTCGGGCGCGCTGATCTCGACCGCGAAGCTGACGCGCAGGCGTTCCTCGAAGCGTATCTGTTCGATGGCCAGGTAGGCGCGCACGGCGTCCAGTTCGGCCGCCAGCGGCACGGTGGGGTGCTGGCCCGATTGCAGCGCGTGGCGCATCAGCTTGGCCAGCTGGTCGATCATGTGCGCGGCCGCGTCGCGGTCTTCGAAGATCAGCGCACGCACGCTATTGAGGCTGTTGAAGAAGAAATGCGGATTGACCTGCGCCTGCAAGGCGCGCAGTTCCGCTTCCCGCCCACGCAGTTGCAGGCGCAGGGTTTCCGCTTCCAGGTGGGCGGCGCGGCGCAGCGACAGCGTGGTGAAGTAAAACACCGTCCAGGTCAAAAATACCCCGAACCAGAACAGCAGCGCGCCGGGCAGCCAGGCGATGCCCCGGATGGTGCCGGGCGGGTACATGACGTGGAAGGCTACCGTCACGCTGGCCGTCTGGATGGCGGCCAGCACCATCAGCGACGGCACGATGCGTTTCCAGCGCAAGCCGTTTGCCGCCCAGCCGCGCCGGAGCAGGACGCCATGCCACAGGTGCGACAGCAGCAGCCCGCCCAGCGAGCCCCAGCAGGCAATCGTCACGACGATGCGCAGCTGCGAGGAGCCGCCATACACGCTGTTGAACAGGGCGAGGGCGCCCCAGCCGGCCAGCTGGAAGGTCCAGTACCAGTTGATCCTGGCCAGCAGCGGCGGCCGGTGCACGGGCAGGTTCACCGCTTAGTCCAGGAACTGTTCAATGCGTGCAACCATCCAGTCCGGCTGGTCGTACATGATGAAGTGGCGCGCCGTGTCGGCCAGCGCGATCCGCACGCCGGGCAGTTGTGCATACTGCTGCTGGAAGGTCGCTTCGATGGCGGCGCGCGGCGCGTAATCCTTGTAGGCGATCCAGGTGCCCAGCACCAGGGTCGGCGATTTGATTTTCGCCACATCCTGGCGCAGGTCGCTGGCAATCAGGGTGCCCATGGCGTTGATGACCGTTTCGCGGTCCGAGCGCTGGCCCCAGCCGATGATGCGTTCCACATCGGCCGGCGCGCTGGCCATGCCGCTTACCGTGCGGCGCTGGCTGGCGCTGGCGCCGGCCGCATCCTGGGCCCGCATGGCCGCTTGCATCTGCGTCGCCATGGCTTGCAGCTGTTCCGGCGTGCTCGATGGCAGCTGCGCCGCGCCCAGCGCCGGCAGCGAGTCGACGATCACCAGCTTGCCCGTCTGCCGCGGATGGTCGATGGCCATTTTCAGGGCCACGAAGCCGCCCAGGCTATGCCCGATGATGGCCGGCTGGGCCAGTTTTTTCGCCACGATGTAGTCGGCCAGTTGCTGTTCCGCCTGCGCCAGCAGGTCGCCTGCGATGGCCGGCACGCCGGCAAAGCCGGCCAGGGTCAGCACGTGGCATTGGCGCGTGGCTTGCGGGCCGCACAGGCGCGCCACCGTGCCTTGCCAGACTTCGCCCGATGACGCCAGGCCGGGAATCAGGATCAGCGGGCGGCCCTGGCCCGTGACCTCGGCCGTGAAGGCTGTGGGCGCGGCGGCCTGGCCGGCGCCCGCCAGCAGCACGCCGGCGAGCAGGATACAAGTTTGCAGTGTTCGTTTCATTGGGTACTCCTCCTTGACGACCATGCTAGCGGCGCCGGCGTGCGGCCGCCAGCGCCGCGGGATGAGCGGCGGCAGGGCGGGATGAGCGGTTCATATCCACACATCCTGATCCTGGCAATGGTCGGGAAGGTAGGTCAGGTACTGCACCAACCGCGGCACCGGGCCGCGGTTGGGCGTGGCGCAATGGGGCAGGGCCTGGTGCCAGAGGAGGAAATCGCCGGCCATGCCGGCGACAGGCACGGGCCGCAAGTTGTCGACGGCCCACTCGCGCGGCTGGCGGCCCGGCGGCACTTGCCGCAGCCAGTCGGCCATGCGATGCTGGAAGCCGGGCACGCAGTGAAAGGCGCCGTATTGCGCGGGACAGTCGCTCAGGTACAGCATGCCTTGCAGCTTGAATGGTACAGGCTGTTGCAGGCTGACGTCCCAGTGCAGGGCGCTGCCCAGGAAGCGGTGCTGCGGTGTTTCCGGCGGATTGAAGCTGACCTTGTCGATGCTGGCGTAGATGCCGGTATCGATACCATACAGTTGCTGGCAGGCGTGGCGGATGTGCGCGCAGTGGCGGTTTTCCTCGAGGGCAGGATGGTCGGAAAACTGCAGCATCAGGCCCCGCTTGCCCGGGTGTGGCTGGTACCACGATGCCGGCTCGTCGGGACTGGCGCCCAGGTAGTCCCAGATGGCCGCCCGGGCAGCGGCGCACTGCGCGCGCGGCACGGCGCTGCGCAGCACGAGGTAGCCATGCTCCTCGAAATATCGCAGGTCGGCGGCGGACAGCACGTCCTGGTGGGGACTCGCGACGTGTGCGGGCCGCACGCGCGTGCGGCCAGCCAGCCACGCCTGGAAGGCTTCCAGGGTAGGGCGCTGCTGGAACAGGAACTGCATGGCGTCTTCCATGGAAATGCCGCGCGCATACAGCGCCTTGATGTCCCTGTGGTCGCGCGCCAGTCCGCTGGTGCCGCTGGCGTTAGCGTGTCCCGTGCAGCGCTGCCATAACTCGTGCAAGTGGGGCCAGTCGTCCATGGTGTGCTGGGAATGGTTGAAAAATCAGCCGGTGCGCAGGCGGCGCCACAGCGTGGTGCGGCTGATGCCGAGATACTGGGCGGCGGCGTCGCGGCGCCCGCCGAAGCGGGCCAGCACGGCGCTGGCGCTTTCGTCTTCCAGGCGCGGCGCGGTAGTGGCAGCGGCAGCGGCGGCTGGTGCCGGCGGCAGCGCCGCGCTTGCAGCGTTGGCCAGCTCCGGCGCCACGCCCAGCACGAAGGCGGGGGTGAGCGCCTGCAGCGGTTCGGCGGCCAGGAACAGGGCCAGGCGCTCGGCCAGGTTGCGCAGTTCGCGCACGTTCCCGGGCCAGTCGTAACGGCGCAGCAGCGGCGCGCAGGCCTGGACTTCCGCGTGCAGATTGGGATGCGGACGAGCGCCCAGCGCGGCCAGCGCGTTTTTCAGCGACCATTCGGCGAGGCCGGCAATGTCGCTGGCGCGTTCGCGCAAGGCGGGCAAATGCAGGCGCAGCACGGCCAGGCGGTAGAACAGGTCGGCGCGGAAGCGTCCTTCGCGGATGCGCTGTTCCAGGTCACAGTGCGTGGCGCTGATGATGCGCACATTGATGGCGATGGGCCGCGTGCCGCCCACGCGCACCACTTCGCGCTCTTCCAGCACGCGCAGCAGGCGCGTTTGCAGGGCCAGCGGCATTTCGCCGATTTCGTCGAGGAAGAGGGTGCCGTGGTTGGCCGCCTCGAACAGGCCCGCGTGGCCGCCCCGGCGCGCGCCCGTGAAGGCCCCGTCCTCGTGGCCGAACAGTTCCGATTCGAGCAGGGATTCGGCGATGGCGCCGCAATTGATGGCGATGAAGGGCCGGTTCGCGCCCAGGCTGCGCGGGCTTTCGCGGTGGATGGCCTGCGCCACCAGTTCCTTGCCGCTGCCCGTCTCGCCCTGGATCAGCACCGTGGCCGGCGAACGGGCGAACAGCACCACGGACTGGCGCAGCGCTTCCATCGCTTCCGATTCGCCACGCAGATCGTGCAGGCCGTGGCGCGCGCGCAGGGTGTCGGCGACCACCGCGCGGCGTCCCCGGGTCGATTCGATCTGCGTCAGGCGCGCCAGTTCCAGCGCGTCGTCGAAGGCGCGCCGGATGGCCGTGGCCGAATACACGAAGACGGCGGCCAGTCCCGCCTCTTCGGCCAGGTCGGTGACGAGGCCCGCGCCGACGACGGCTTTCACGCCGGCCGCCTTCAGTTCATTGATCTGCGCGCGCGCGTCTTCCTCGGTGGCGTAGGTGCGTTGCGCGATCTGGAAGCCGAAGGTGGCGGCGAATTCGGCCAGTTCCGGCATCGGGTCCTGATAGGTGACGACGCCGATGTGCGGCGAGATGCGCCGCGCGCGCGCCAGCGCCTGCATCACGTCGTAGCCGCTGGCCTTGGCGATGATGACGGGCACCGACAGCCGGCCCTTGAGGTAGGCGCCGTTCGAACCGGCCGCGATGACGGCGTCGCAGCGCTCGGTGGCCATGCGTTCGCGGATGTGGCGCACGGCGTCGTCGAAACCCAGGTTGATCGGTTCGATCGTCGCCAGGTCGTCGTATTCGAGCGTGATGTCGCGGAACAGGTCGAACAGGCGCGAGACGGAGACGGTCCAGATGACGGGTTTGTCGCGGTGGTCGAGCGGAGGTTGGGGAGGGCGGCGCATGCTTTATTCTAAACGATTTGTTTCATTTTCTTGCCATGCAACGGCGCTGCAACGGGCGTGTTGCAAGTGGTCTGTGGCGTTTCAGATATTGCCAATAAGGAATATGAAAAAACCGCCGGAAACTGGTTTATGATCTAGCAACACCATGATGCTTGAGAGAATTTTTGCCCAGGCACATGTTTATCTCATCCTTAACCGTCCCATGGTGTCCATGCAGCGCGTACCGACCAGCCCCGATTTCATCGCCGATGCCTTGCAGCTGATCGCCTTGCCGGCCTGCGCCTGCGATGCCTGCGGCATGGTGGTGGCGGCGAATGGCGCCTTGCAGGCCTTGCTGGGTACGGACATTTCAGGGCGCTTGCTGGCCGACTGTTTTACGGACGCCTACCGCGCCTCGAGCACCAGCATGCTGCGCGGCGCGCTTGGTGCGGCCGGGCGCGAGCGGCAGTGGGACAGCAGCCTGCAAGGATCGGGGGGCGCCATCGCCGTGCAGGTATGGTCCAGGCCGCTGCTGGTGGACGATGGCTTGCCGGGCGCGACCCTCGTGTTTGCCGACATCCGCGTGCAGCAGCGCGACCAGCAAGCCTTGCGCAAGACCTTGCTGGAACAGCAAGCCATCCTGGAAAGCGCAGCCGTCGGCATCGTCTTTTCCAAGGGCGGTTTCATCGAGGAGTGCAATATCCGCGCCGCCGAGATGCTCGGCTACGCGCGCCACCAGTTGACCGGCATGCCGGGCGCGGTGCTGTACCGCTCCGCCGAGCATTGCCGCGCCCTGGGACTGGAAGCGGCGCCGCTGCTCTCCAAAGGCAAGCCATACCGCACGGAGCTGGAATTGCGGCGCCAGGACGGCAGCTTGTTCTGGAGCCGTTTGCACGGGCGCGCCGTCGATCCCCTCAATACGCATGACGGCACGGTCTGGATCATCGAGGATATCAGCGACCACCGGCGCGATGAAGACCAGCTGCGCCGCGCCATGCTGGAAATGCAGGCAGTCATGGACAACGCGCCGCTGGCCATCGGCTTCCAGCGCGACAAGGGCGTGCTGCGCTACAACCGGCGCTTCGCCGAATGCTTCGGCTTCGATGGCGACAGCGGCGTCGGCATGGCCGTCGCCGACCTGTATCCGTCGCGCGCGGCCTACGAGAACGTCGTGCGGCAGGCTTCGCCCCTGCTGCGGCGCGGCTTGCCGTTCCAAGGCGAGATGGAAATGCGCCGCCGCGACGGCTCCACGTTCTGGGCGCTGGCCTACGGCTATGTGCTGAACCCGGAAAACCAGTCCGACCGCGCGCTGCGCGACACGATCTGGCTGTTCGACGACCGCAGCGCGCAAAAGGCGGCCGAGGAGGCCACGCGCCAGTTGATGCTCGAGCAGCAGGCCATTCTCGACAATGCTTCCGTCGGCATCCTGTTTTCCCGTTCGCGCCTGATCCTGCGCTGCAATCCCCGCTTCGCCGAAATGTTCGGCTACGCGCAGGAAGAGATGACGGGCTTGCCCGCCGCCGCACTGTTTCCCTCGCCCGCCGCCTACGAGGAATTCGGCGTGCAAGCCACGCCGCTGCTGGGACAGGGCTTGCCCTACGAGCTGGACGAATCGCTGTTCCGCCGCCGCGACGGCAGCCTGTTCTGGTGCCGCATCCGCGCCAAGGCCGTCGACCAGGCGCACAGCGAGCAGGGCGCCATCTGGATACTTGAAGACATCACGGCCAGCCGCCAGGCGCAGATGGAAGTGGCGGCCATCATGACGAATGCCTCGGTCAGCATCCTGTACACGAAGAACCGCCAGATCACGCGCTACAACCTGGGCTTTGCCGCCATGTTCGGCTACAGCGGCGACGAGGCGCTGGGCCTGCCCGGGCGCGCGTTGTACGTGTCGCAGCAGTCCTACGATTTGCTGGGCGCGGCCGCGTTTCCCTTCCTGTCCGTCGGCAAGCCCTTCCAGACGGAAGTGGAGATGATGCGCCGCGACGGCAGCACCTTGTGGGCGCAGCTGATCGCCTATGTCGTCAACCCGGACGACCCGGCCGCCGGCACCATCTGGATCATCGAGGACCGCACGGAAGCCAAGCGCGCCGAAGAGTCCCTGCGCAACGCGCTGCTGGAAAACCAGGCCATCCTCGACAGCGCCGTGCTGGGCATCTCGGTGATAGAGGGCGGCCACAATTTGCGCGCCAACAGCAAGATGGAAGAGCTGTTCGGCTATGGACCCGGCGAGATCAACGGCCTGTCGGTGCAGGCGCTGTATCCGGACGTGGCCGCGTGGAAGGTGGCGCGCGGCGAGACGGCGCGTGATTTCGAGGCGGGCAGGGTGCACATGTCGGAATACCAGCTGGTGCGCAAGGATGGCAGCCGCTTCTGGGCGCGCCTGTCCGGCCGGCCGTTTGACCTGGCGCATGCGCATGGCCGTTCCGTGTGGCTGGTCGACGACGTGACGGCGCGCCGCGAGGCGGCAGAGGCGGTGCGCCGCGCGCGCGACGAACTGGAACTGCGCGTGCAGGAGCGCACGGCCGAACTGGCCGGCGCCAACCTGCTGCTGCAGGGCGAGATCGCCGAGCGGCGCCAGGCCGAGGCGCGCGTGCACCACATGGCTTACCACGACAACCTGACGGGCTTGCCGAACCGCGCGCTGCTGTCGGACCGGCTGGAACGGGCCATGCTGGCCTCGCAGCGCTCGGAGCGCAAGCTGGCCGTGATGTTCATCGACCTCGATCGCTTCAAGACGATCAACGATTCGCTGGGCCACATGACGGGCGATTTGCTGCTCAAGGAAGTGGCTGCCCGGCTGTGCGGCGCCGTGCGCGCCAGCGACACGGTGGCGCGCCTGGGCGGCGATGAATTCGTCGTGCTGGTGCCGGGCATCCGCGGCGGCGAGGAAGCGGCGCGCGTGGCCGAGAAGATCATCGAGGCGCTCACGCCCGCCTTCCCGCTCGACGGCCACGTGCTGCACGTGACGCCGTCGATCGGCATCTGCCTGTATCCGGACGATGGCGACGACGTCGACGCCCTGATGCGCCATGCGGATGCGGCCATGTACCACGCCAAGGGCAATGGCCGCAACAACTACCAGTTCTTCACGCAGACGATGAACCAGGCGGCGGCCCTGCATTTTGATCTGGAAAGCAGCTTGCGCACGGCGCTGGCGCTGCAGCAGTTCGAACTGGTTTACCAGCCCGTCATCGATATCGCCACGCGCCGCCTGCACGGCATGGAAGTGCTGCTGCGCTGGCGCCGTCCCGGTCACGGCCTGGTGCTGCCGGACCGCTTCATTCCCATCATGGAGGAAAACGGCTTGATCGTGCCCGTGGGCGAATGGGTGATGCGCCAGGCCTGCGAGCAAAGCATGGCCTGGCAGCGCATGGGCTTGCAGCCCGTGCCCCTGGCGGTGAACCTGTCGCCACGCCAGTTCATGCACAAGGGCCTGGTGGCGGCCATCGGCGCCGTGGTACGGGAAACGGGGATCGACCCGTCGCTGCTGGAATTCGAGATCACCGAGACGGCGCTGATGCAGCACGGCGAGCATACGCTGGAGATTTTGCGGCAGATCAATGGCATGGGCCTGCGCCTGTCGATCGACGATTTTGGCACCGGCTATTCCAGCCTGGCCTACCTGAAGCGCTTCCCCGTGAAGAAGGTCAAGATCGACCGCGCCTTCATCAAGGACCTCGAGCACAGCGGAGAAGACCGCGCCATCGTGGCGGCCATCATCGCGCTGGCCGACAGCCTGCAATTGTCGGCCGTGGCCGAAGGCGTGGAAACGGAAGAGCAGTTCGCCCTGCTGCAGGCGAACGGCTGCCGCTATGCGCAGGGCTACCTGTTTTCCGCGCCGGTTCCAGCAGCGAATGCGCAGGTGCTATTGGAGAGGCGCGTCGTTTAATCGATCGTGGCGACGACCGGCGCGTGGTCGGACGGCTGTTCCCACTTGCGCGGCACGCGGTCGATCACGCAGGCCTTGCAGCGGCCGGCGAGGGCCGGCGAGAGCAGGATATGGTCGATGCGCAGGCCCTTGTTCAGGCGGAAGCCCAACTGGCGGTAATCCCACCAGCTGAACGATTTTTCCGCCTGCTCGAACAGGCGGAAGGCGTCCGTCAGGCCGATGTCGAACAGACGTTGCAGGGCGGCCCGTTCCTTGTCCGAGACCAGCACCTGGCCGGCCCAGGCGACGGGGTCGTGCACGTCGCGGTCGTCGGGGGCGATATTGTAGTCGCCGACGACGGCCAGTTGCGGGTGCAGCAGCGCTTCTTCGGCCAGCCAGTCGTGCAGGGCGGACAGCCAGCCCAGCTTGTATTCATATTTGTCCGAATCGACGCTCTGGCCGTTCGGCACATAGGCGCAGACGACGCGCACGCCACCGATGGTGGCGGCCAGGATGCGCTGCTGCGCATCTTCATAGCGGGGATTATTCCTGACCACGTCGGTGATCGGCAGCTTTGACAGGATGGCCACGCCGTTGTAGGTTTTCTGGCCGCTGAAGACCACCTGGTAGCCGGCCGCCTCGATCTCGGCGACAGGGAACTTGTCATCCGTGAGCTTGGTTTCTTGTAGGCACAGTATGTCGACCGGGTTGTCTGTCAGCCACTGCAGCACTTGCGGCAGGCGCACTTTGAGCGAGTTGACGTTCCAGGTGGCGAGTTTCATGGGGAAAAATCCTTGCTTGTATAGGTGGCGATAGGCGCGAATCTTACCGCATGCGTGTCGATGGCGTCCTGTCCCGCTTGTCGGGCGGGGGCTTTATTGACATGCAGGGAACGAGGCGTTCATGAACTATTTGTATTTAACCAATCGTGGCGCATGAATATTATGTTTTTGTGTATCATTGATCAACCCCTATGTTTGATTTGGCATAAGTGGCTGGCGTCGCAGGCTGCGTCTCGCCGTTTAACGCGACAAAGGTGTAAAGTTTCTCGCTAAAACGAGATAAAAACTACTAAAATGGCACAATGTAACAACTGTGTCATACGGCTTTGTTACAGCCAAGTGAAGAACCGAACAGGAAGCAGTTGTAATTAGTTGTAATTGCTATTCCGATTACATGACCACTGTGCCGGGGACGGAGTGTCCATCCCTGGCGCCGCCAGACTTGTTATATAAATTGCAGTACTGTATCTATGAGACTGTTTTGCGACATCAATAGATGGTACTATTTTGAAATGTTGCAGTTTTAATAGTGAGACTTGCGCGTAGCATTTGCAAAGGAAGAAAATGCGAACTGCATTTGAAGCGTGGGCGCAGCGTGACGGCCACATTGTGCGGCGAAGAGAAGACAAACCCGATGAGTACCTGATTTTCGAGACCCAGCGCCGCTGGGTTATCTGGCAGGCTGCTCTGACGCATGGCAAGACGGCTGCCAAGCCGCGCGTGAGCGCGGCCGAAAAGGCGGCGAAAGCCCAGCGCGCGCTGGAAATGTCCGCCGATGAAGCGACCGTGCGCAACAAGGTGCTCAATGAGGTACTCGAGGCCTTTAGCGGCGCCGATGGCGCGGCCGGCATGGAAGGCATACTGAAAGTGATCCAGGGCCTGAAGCAGAAGCAGAAGGCGCTGGCCGACGACAAGAGCGAAGATTCAACTGCTTGAGGGGACGGCGATGCGTTATCGGCACTATAAGGGCGGCATTTATGAACTGGTGTGCGAAGCCACGCTGGAAGCGGATCTGACGCCGATGATCGTGTATCGCGCCGCGGACGGCTCCATCTGGACCCGGCCGAAAGACGTGTTCTTTCAACTGATCGAAGTCGAAGGCGTCATGGTCCAGCGTTTCGCTCCCATCAACTGATGGCCGCCTGCGTGCGTGCCCGGGATTTTCTTCATGCGTAAATTGCTGTCCGCCGCTGTGGTGCTGGGCGTTGCCTGCACTGCGGCGCATGCCGAAACCATCGGTTCCGTCGACACGGTGTTCAAACTGATCGGTCCTGACCACAAGATCGTCGTCGAAGCGTACGACGATCCGCGCGTCGCTGGCGTCAGCTGCTATCTGTCGCGCGCCAAGACGGGCGGCCTCAAGGGGGCCGTCGGCCTGGCCGAAGACAAGGCCGATGCGGCCGTGGCTTGCCGCCAGGTGGGGCCGCTGCAATTCAAGGGCAAGCTGCCGCGCCAGGAAGAAGTATTTACCGAGCGCGCCTCGATCTTCTTCAAGCACGTGCGCGTCGTGCGCATGGTCGACAGCAAGCGCAATGCGCTCGTCTACCTCGTGTATTCCGACCGCCTGATCGAAGGCAGCCCGAAAAACAGCGTCACCGCCGTCGCCGTGCCCGGCGACCAGCCGATTCCCGTCCGTTAAGCGAGCCCCCCATGCGCGTGCCGCTGTCTGCCCCCCTTGCCGCCTTTGCCGCCGGGACGCTGCTGCTGTTCGGCCTGGGCGGCTGCGCCACCCTGACGGGCAACACTGACCAGATGGTGCTGGTGCAAACCATCCAGGACAACCGCGAGCTGACGGGCGCCGGCTGCATCCTCAGCAACGACGTCGGCAAGTGGTTCGTCACCACGCCCGGACGCATCACCATCCGCAAGAGCCGCGAACCGTTGAAAGTCGATTGCCGCAAGCACGGTTCGCCCGCCATCGCGACGGACGACCATATCGACCCCAAACTCAATGGCAGCGTCTGGGGCAATGTCATCCTGACCCTGGGCGTCGGCTATTTCGTCGACCGCAACACGGGCGCCGGCTTCGACTACCCCTCTATTTTGACCATCGTCATGCAAGACCCCGCGCGCCTGGCGCCGCCACCCCCGCCCGTCACCGCGCCGCCACCGGCTGTCGCCGTGCCGGAAACGGTGGTGCAGCCGAAGGTGGCGCCATCGCCCTTGCCCAATCCCGTCGTCTACTGATTCAAATACACGTAAAAAAGCCGCCAGGGTCAGTTCAGACCGTGGCGGCTGCATCGTCTTGCCAGCAGCTGGGCGCTGCCGGCAAGGCGTCAACTTAGACCCGGTTGATCAGGAACGTGGTGAGCAGAGGGACTGGACGACCGGTCGCGCCTTTCGATCCGCCCGATTTCCATGCCGTGCCGGCGATGTCCAGATGCGCCCAAGTGTACTTTTTGGTGAAGTTTTCCAGGAAGGCCGCTGCCGTCACCGCGCCGCCGCCTGGCGTGCCGATGTTGGCCAGGTCCGCGAAGTTCGACTTCAGCTGCTCGTTGTACGCTTCTTCGATCGGCATGCGCCATGCCGTGTCGCTGGCTTGCTTGCCCGCTGCCAGCAGTTCACCGGCCAGCTGGTCATGCGCCGCATCGCTGCGCGTAAACAGGCCGCTGTTGTGGTGGCCCAGAGCGACGACGCAAGCGCCCGTCAGGGTGGCGATATCGACGACGGCGGCCGGCTTGAAGCGTTCGGCGTAGGTCAGCGCGTCGCACAGCACCAGGCGGCCTTCGGCGTCCGTGTTCAGCACTTCGATGGTCAGACCGTTCATGGAAGTGACGATGTCGCCCGGCTTGGTGGCGCGGCCCGACGGCATGTTTTCGCACGCGGCGATGATGCCGATGACGTTCAGCTTCAGGTTCATCTCGCCGATGGCGCGGAAGGTGCCCAGCACCGAGGCGGCGCCGCACATGTCGTACTTCATTTCATCCATGCCAGGACCGGCCTTGATCGAAATGCCGCCCGTGTCGAAGGTGATGCCCTTGCCGACCAGGACGACCGGCGCATCCTTGGCCTTGCCACCCATGTGCTTCAGGACGATGAATTTCGGCGGCTGCTCGCTGCCGTTGGTGACGGACAGGAAGCTGCCCATTTTCAGCGCTTCGAGCTGTTTGCGGTCCAGCACTTCGACTTCGAACTTGTAATCCTTGGCCAGCTGCTTGGCCGTGTTGGCCAGGTAGGTCGGGTTGGCGATGTTCGCCGGCAGGTCGCCCAGGTTGCGCGTCAGGTCGGAACCGTTGGCGATGGCGGTCGCTTGCGCCAGCGCGCCGCGCGTCGCTGCCGTTGCGGGAGCGGCCAGGACGATCTTGCGCACGCCTGCCGGCGCCGGATCTTTTTTGCTTTTTTGCGAGTCGCTGCGGTATTCGCTGTCGTGGGCGGCTTGCACCACGCAACGGATTGCCCAATTTACGTCGCGCTCTTTCACTTCAGCCAGCGGTAATGCGATAATGGCGTCCGCAGCACCCAGCGAGCCGAAGGCCTTGAGTGCGGCTTGTACGCCGCTTGTGAAGCTTTTTTCGCTGACAGTGTCATCGCTGCCCATGCCTACCAGCAGAACACGTTCGGCGGCGACGCCATCGACTGTGCGCAGCAGCAAAGTGCTGCCAGGCTTGCCGCTGATGTCGCCGGACTTCAGCGCAGCCGAAATCGCACCCTTGCTGTCCAGCGATTTTGCCGCTGGCGACAGTTTTTTGTTTTCGAATACCGCAACCGCGATGCATCCGCTTTTGGCCGTGCCGAGGGTGCTCTTGGTATCGAATGCTTTTATGCTAAAGTCCATTTGGTTCTCCGTTTTCATTTACTAGTAACGTGTTACTCAACTAACTGACCCGAATTATAAACTCCGAATGATCTTTCAACGCGCCCTTCGACGTGAATTGGCTAGTGCCGCCGGGGCCACCTTCACAGTTTTATTCAGCATCCTGCTCACCTGGATGCTGATCGGTATTCTCGGCAAGGCGGCGGGCGGCAAGATCGCATCGTCCGACGTCATGTCGCTGATGGTTTTTTCCGCCCTGATGCAGCTGCCCACCATCATCATCCTCACCGGTTTCATTGCGGTGCTGATGGTCGTCACGCGCAGCTACAAGGAGTCGGAGATGGTGGTGTGGTTCGCCTCCGGCCTGAGCCTGTCGCGCTGGATCTGGCCCGTGCTCAGCTTCGGCCTGCCGCTGGTGCTGGCCACCGGTGTCCTGAGCCTGTACGCCACGCCGTGGGCGCAAAAGAAAAGCGATGAATATGTGGCGCGCTTTGAAAAGCGCGAAGATCTGCAGAAGGTCACGCCGGGCCAGTTCCGCGAATCGGCCGGCAGCAACCGTATCTTCTTCGTCGAGGGCGTTCGCGGTGAGAAGAACGTCGTGCAGAACGTCTTCGTCAATACCGTCGATGAAAAAGGCAGCGCCGTCGTCGTCGTGGCCAAGGAAGGCGTGATCAATACCGACGCCAAGGGCCAGCGCTTCCTCGTGCTCAAGAGCGGCCGCCGTTACCAGGGCGTGCCGACGCAGGCGGACTTCCAGACCATGGAATTCGAACAGTACATCATGCGCATCGAGAGCAAGCAGCAGGAGCTGGGCGCGGACCTGGGCGTACGCGCCATGAGCACCATGGCGCTGGTCGAGGCGAACAATCAGTTCACCATGGCCGAATTGCTGTGGCGGGTCAGCGCGCCCCTGATCGGCCTGATGCTGATCCTGCTGGCCATTCCGCTGGGCTTTGTCAATCCGCGCGCCGGCAGTTCGACCAATCTCATCATCGCGCTGCTGATTTTCTTTACGTACAGCAACCTGATCAAGGTCATCGAAGCGAGCGTGAAACAGGGCCGCATGACCTTCGGCCTGGCCTGGTGGCCGCTGCATCTGCTGGCCGCGCTGGCCGTGGTGGCGCTGTTTGTATGGCGCCTGAACGTGAATCACCGCTATCATCCGCTGGTTCTGCTGGCGGCTTTCAAGCGCGCGCGCCGCGCCGGCAATACAAGTAAAGCGGTATCGAAATGAAGATTTTACAGCGCTATTTTGCGGTCTCGATATTCCAGGCGGTGCTGTTCGTGCTGCTTGCCTTTTTGGCACTGCAAGCCTTCATCGACCTGACGGGCGAGCTGCCCAAGGTGGGCCGCAACGGCTACACCATTCAGTATGCCTTCCTGTACGTGCTGGTGCTGGTGCCGGGACACGTGTACGAGGTGATGCCGATCGCGGCGCTGATCGGCACCATCTACACGATGGCGCAGTTTGCCGCGAGTTCCGAATTTACCATCATGCGCGCTTCGAGCATGTCGACGGCGATGGCCGCCGGTTTTCTGTTCCGCATCGGTATCGTCTTCGTCGTCATCACCTTCATCTTCGGTGAGCTGATCACGCCGCGCACGGAACCGCTGGCCGAACGCCTCAAGCTGACTTCGCGCGGCGCGACCGTGTCGAGCGAATTTCGCTCTGGCCTGTGGACCAAGGACATGATCAAGAGCGAGGGCCTGACGGGCACCGTCACCGGTTCGCGCTTTTTCAATGTGGGCGAAGCGCGTCCGGACGGCCAGCTGAAGAACGTCAAACTGTATGAATTCGACATCGACATGCGTTTGCGTACCCTGACCGTGGCCAAGGGCGCGACGTACCAGGGCAATAACACCTGGCGCCTGACCGACGTGACGGAGACCTCGTTCTCGAACAGCGCGGCCATTGCCCCCGGTTTCGAGCCTAAGCTGGCGAACTACTTTGGACAGGAAACGAGCCTGGTGCGCACGGTGCAAAGCGCCAGCAAGGACATGATGTCGGAAGTGACGCCGAAGATCCTGACGGTCTCGGCCTCCGATCCCGAACGCATGTCGGCCAGCGAACTGGCCGTGTACACGCGCCACCTGGCCGAGAACAAGCAGGAAACGGAGCGTTTCCGCATCGCCTTCTGGAAAAAACTGATCGATCCGCTGGCCATTTTCGTGCTGATGGCGCTGGCGCTGCCGTTCGCCTACATGCATACGCGCAGCGGCGGCATCAGCCTGAAGATCTTCATCGGCATCATGATCGGCGTGAGCTTCATGCTGGTCAACACCCTGTTCTCGCATCTTGGCTTGCTCAGCACCTGGCCAGCCTTCCTGACGGCGGTGGCGCCGAGCGCCCTGTATCTGCTGCTGGCGCTGGGCGCCCTGTGGTGGGTGGAGCGGCACTGATGGAGACGAACGTGAAACAGGCACTGATCTTGTTTGCCCACGGTGCGCGCGCCGCATCGTGGGCCGCGCCCTTCGAGCGCCTGCGCGACCTGACCCAGGCGCGCATGCCCGACGCCAGCGTGCACCTGGCTTTCCTGGAACTGATGACGCCGCGCCTGCCCGAGCTGGTGGCGACCCTGGTGGCCGAGCTGCCCGCCGGCGCCATCCTGGACGTCACCGTGGTGCCCGTGTTCCTGGGGCAGGGCGGCCATGTGCTGCGCGACTTGCCGCTGCTGCTGGAAGAATTGCGCCAGCAGCATCCGGTACTGCGCCTGAAAGTGGTCGAAGCGGTGGGCGAGAACGCCAGCGTGCTCGCCGCCATCGCCGATTACTGCGTGGCGGCGCCAGGTTCCAGCATTCCCCCTTGAGCGGCATCGACATCGTCTACCTGTGGGTGGACGGCGCCGATCCCGCCTGGCGCGCGCGCCGGCAGCAGGCGTATGCCACCTGGGCGCAAGCCCATCCCGGCCAGCTGGCCCTGCACGGCAACGTGGCGGGCCGCTACCGCGACAACGGCGAACTGCGCTACAACCTGCGCGCGCTCGAGCGCTTCTTCCCCGGCCATGGCCACATCTACCTGCTGACGGACCGGCAAGTGCCGGCCTGGCTGCGCGCCTCGCCGCGCCTGACGGTGATCGACCATGCGAGCCTGATGCCCGCCGCCTCCCTGCCCGTGTTCGACTCCGGCCATATCGAATCGTATCTGCACCATATTCCCGGCCTGTCCGAGCGCTTCCTGTACCTGAACGACGATGTCTTTTTCGGCGCGCCGTTCGAGCCCGCATTCTGGTTTGGCGAGGAAGGGGACCGGCGTTTGAGTGTGTTTACGGAGAGCGAGCTGCAGGATGACCTGCACGATGATCTGCAGGGCTTGCGCGCCGACGTGGCGGCGCCCGTCAATTGCGCTACTTTGTCGCGGCAATGGCTGTCGGCGCAATATGCCGATTACCGGCATGAACCGCGCCTGTATGCGCATGCGCCCCGGCCCATGCTGAAAAGCGCGCTGCATGTACTGGAAGGGCTGGCGCCGGCCATGTTTTCCGGCGTGCGCGCGACCGTGTTTCGCTCGTGGCAGGTACCGGCATTGCTGCCCGACCTGGTGCCGCGCTGGATGGTGCATCAGGGAGTCGCGCGCTCGCGCATGCTCGACCCGCTGCATATCGCCAGCGGCGATGTGGCGGCGCCGCAGCAGCTCGAGGAGCTGGCGGCGCGTTTCGGCAGCTTGCCGTTTTTCTGCATCAACGATACCTGCGACGAGGCCGAGGACGACGACCCGCGCCTGCTGCGCGTGGCCGCCACCTTGCAGCGGCTGCTGCCGCTGCCATCCTCATTCGAAGGCGCTTAAGCCGCTTTCCTGTTTGGGGCCAGGCTGATGCGGGCGGCGGCCGTGCTGTCGGACAGCGAAGCGAGGAACAGCAGCAAATAGGCGCCCAGTTCGAACACTTCCTCGCCCAGCAGCGCATAGGCGTCCGGCATGCCATGGAAGACCTTCTTGTCGAAGGGCCAGCCGGCGACCATCAGCAAGCCGCCAAGCAGCGTCAGGATGGTGATGCGCATGCTGAAAATCCGCGGCGCCGCGGCAAACACCTTGCGCGCGCGCGGCGCGAAAAAGATCAGCACGCGTATCAGGATCAGCAATTCCACCACGCGCAGAGCTTTTTCCAGCTGCGCCCACGCGGGCGCCGTGCCGAACTGGTCGATATCGAGTTCGCGCAGCAGGAAGCCGAACAGCAGGGCCGACAAGCCCGCATGCATGAGGAAGCGCAAGGACTGGCGGTCGGTCTCTTGCCAGGCGCGCACGCCGTGCACGGCGCAAGCGAGGGCCAGGAACAGCGCCTGCAGCCATTCCAGCAAATGGTTTTCATCGTCGATATTCGGGAACGCCGTCCACAGGGCGATGGAGGCGAGCATGCTGAGCAGCACAGCGCTGGCGACGCCGGCATTGCTGCGGCTGAGCGAAGTCAGGGCTTCGCGCATGGAAGTGAAATTCATGTATGTCGTAAGGCTAAAGTTGCGCGGCGCGGTATTGCAGCCTGCGGGCGCAGCTTTTTTCGGAGAGATTGCCGGAGCGGCCTCCGTCAACCGGGAGACCGCAAGGCAAGCGCTATGGCGGGGCGTAGCGTGAATTTATTGCTAACACGCAACAATTTCTCGAGAAAAGATGCGTGAGCATCGTATCATGTTTCCCCGGAAGACGTCGGTTACTGACTTTAAAGTCGGTAAAATACGGTGTGTTTATTCAAGCATGGCGCGCCAGATTCGCGGCCGCTTCTTCGATGGCCTGGTGCGTGCGCGCGGCCATGGCGTCGCCCAGCATCACCAGCACGGGACCGTGGGTGTCGCCCAGGCCGTGCGCCAGGGCGCTCAGCGTCAGGCGCACGATGCGCTGGTCCGGGCGGCTGCAGTTTTCAATCACCACCACCGGCGTGTCGGCACGGCGGCCCTGGGCCAGCAGGCGCTGGGCCGTGGCGATGGCTTCGCGCCCGCCCATGTATTGCACCAGGGTGTCGCAGTCCGGGATGCGCGTCTGGTCCGGTTCGCCCGGTGCCGTGCTGGACGTAAAAAAGGCCACGCTGCGCGATACGCCCCGCTTGGTCAGCGGCTGCTGGGTGGCGGCCGCCGCCGCCAGGGCCGTGGTAATGCCGGGCACCACTTCGACGACGATGCCCGCTTCTTCCAGTGCCCGCAATTCTTCATCGGCGCGGCCAAACAGCATGGGGTCGCCCCCTTTCAGGCGCACGATGATGGCGTGCTTGCGCGCATTGTCGACCAATTGCTTGTTGATGAATGCCTGCGCCGTCGACAACTGGCCGCAGCGCTTGCCGACGAGGATTTTTTGCGCCTGGGGGCACAGCTCCAGCATCTCTTCGGTAACCAGCGCGTCGTGCAGCACGACGTCCGCCTGTGCCAGCAGGCGCGCGCCGCGCAAGGTCATCAGGTCTTGCGCGCCGGGTCCGGCGCCGATCAGGTAGACCTTGCCGGGGAGAGATGGGGAGCTGTTCATGTGGCTGCCTTTCCTGGACGATACGGGATTAGAGTCGAACCATGCCCGCCGCGACGGTCTGGTGGGTGACTTCATCGATCAGGATAAACGCGCCCGTGGCGCGGATGTCCGCATACGCATCGGCTGCCAGCGCCTGCTGCACGTTCAGGCTGATGCGCGCGATGTCGTTCAGCTTCAAGCCTTCGGCCGGATGGCGCTGCTGCGTATTGATGTCGAGGATCGATTCGATCGCCGTCACCTTGGCCGCCGTCTGCTTGGTGCCGTGCTTGATCCAGTACTTGCGGCGCAGGTCCAGCGCATCTTCCGACAGCCAGCACACGTCGGCCGTTACCTGTTTGAGCAGCGAGGCAGGGCGCTCGCTGCTCGCCAGCAAGTCGCCGCGCGAGATATCGAGGTATTCATTGAGCAGCAGGGTGACGGACTGGCCCACCACGGCCGTTGGCAGCGAACCGTCCAGGGTGACGATATCCTTGACGGTTGCCGTCTGGCCCGATGGCTGCACCACGAGGGTGTCGCCGATGCTGACCTTGCCTGCTTCGATGCGGCCCATGTAGCCGCGGAAGTCGTTCGCTTCGTGGCCGTTGTGGCGTGCCACCAGCTGCACCGGGAAGCGGAAGGGCGTGTCGTGCGATTCGTCGTAGACGGACAGCGATTCGAGCAGTTCGATCAAAGTCGGGCCCGTGTACCAGCCCAGCTTGTCGCCGCGTTCGACGACGTTGTCGCCCGTCAATGCTGACAGTGGGATCGGCGTGATGTCCTTCAAGCCCAGCGACTGGGCGAATTCGCGGTAGGCGGCGACGATGCGGTTGTACACCGTTTCATCGTAGTCGACCAGGTCCATCTTGTTGACGGCCACGACCACGTGCTCGATCTGCAGCAGGTGGGCAATCGTCGAATGGCGCTTGGTCTGGATCAGCAATTCCACGCTGCCGTCGTCGCCCAGTTTCACTTTCGATACGTCGATTAGGATGATGACGGCGTCGGCGGTGGACGCGCCCGTCACCATGTTGCGCGTGTATTGCTCGTGGCCTGGCGTGTCGGCGATGATGAATTTGCGTTTCGGCGTGGCAAAGTAGCGGTAGGCCACGTCGATGGTGATGCCTTGCTCGCGTTCCGCTTCCAGGCCGTCCGTCAGCAGCGACAGGTCGACCGTGTCGCCCACCGTGCGCTTGTGCTTGGAGCGCGACATGGCGTCGAGCTGGTCGGCAAAGATGCCCTTGCTGTCGAACAGCAAACGGCCGATCAGCGTGCTCTTGCCGTCATCGACGGAACCGGCCGTGATGAAGCGCAGCATGCCGCGCTCCAGGCTGTCGGTGAGAGTGGTGTTCTGGATTGCTGCGTTCATTAGAAATACCCTGCTTTCTTGCGTTTTTCCATCGAGGCTTCGGAAGTCTGGTCGTCCATGCGGGTGGCGCCGCGTTCCGTGATTTGCGTGATTGCCGTCTCGGCGATGATGGCGTCGACCGTCGCCGCGTCGGACGACACGGGGCAGGTGCACGAGATATCGCCCACCGTGCGGAAGCGCACGACTTGCGTTTCCACCGTTTCACCTTCGCGCGGCGGCGTCAGATCCGTCAGCGGCACCAGCAAACCGTTGCGCGGGATCACCTGGCGCTCGTGCGCGAAGTAGATCGGCGGCAGTTCGAGTTGCTCGCGAGCGATGTATTGCCACACGTCCAGCTCGGTCCAGTTCGAGATGGGGAAGACGCGCATGTTTTCACCCGGATGCACGCGGGTGTTATACAGGTCCCACAATTCCGGACGCTGGGCTTTCGGGTCCCAGGCGCCGAATTCGTCACGGAACGAGAAGATGCGTTCCTTGGCACGGGCTTTTTCTTCGTCGCGGCGCGCGCCGCCGATGCAGGCGTCAAATTTGTATTCGGCGATGGTTTCCAGCAAGGTCACGGCTTGGGCCGCGTTGCGCGAATCCGTGGCCGGGTTGCGCAGGCGCACGGTGCCGCGCTTGATCGAGTCTTCCACGGAACCGACGATCAGGCGTTCGCCCAGTTCCGCCACTTTCTTGTCACGGAAAGTGATGACTTCCGGGAAGTTGTGGCCCGTGTCGATGTGCACGAGGGGGAATGGGAACTTGCCTGGGCGGAAGGCTTTCTCGGCCAGGCGCAGCAGGACGACGGAATCCTTGCCGCCGGAAAACAGCAGCGCAGGGTTGGCCGATTCGGCCGCCACTTCGCGCATGATGTGGATGGCTTCCGATTCAAGGCTGTCGAGGTGACGCTGGTTCAAAATATTGCTCATATAGGGTGCTTTCTTGTTCTGCTGAGTCTGTTGTGTCTGTTCAGGCTGCCACGGATTTGATGCGTATCAGTTTGCCGTCCACCATGTGCAGGCCGCATTCTTTCGAATCCGGGTTTTCCCACCACCAGCGTCCGGCACGCACATCTTCGCCCGGCTGCACGGCCCGCGTGCACGGTTCGCAGCCGATCGACGGGTAGCCCTGGTCGTGCAACGCGTTGTAGGGCACGTCGTTGGCGCGGATATAGGCCCACACGTCTTCTTCCGACCAGTCCGCCAGCGGGTTGAATTTCGTCATCGCGTGCGCCGTATCAATCTCCTGCACGTGCAATTCGGCGCGCGTGGTGGACTGGGCGCGGCGCTGTCCCGTGACCCAGGCCTTGTTGCCGGCCAGGGCGCGGCCCAGCGGTTCGACCTTGCGGATGCGGCAGCATTCGCGGCGCATCTCGACGCTGTTATAAAAGGCGTTGAGGCCGTTCTGTTCCACGTAGGCCGCCACGGCTTCCGGCTGCGGGCGGTACAGGGTGATGTCGTGGTCGTAACGGGCCTTGACCTTGTCGAGCACGGCCAGGGTTTCCTGGTGCAGGCGGCCTGTTTCCAAGGAGAAGATGCCGATGGGCAGCTTCGCCTTGAGTATCATGTCGGTCAGCACCATGTCTTCGGCTGCCAGGCTGGACGCGAACACGGCCGGCGAAAAATCCGCCGCGATGCGTGCCAGCGTTTGCTCGGTGGCGTCAATCAAAGAAGTCAAATCGCTCATGATCGGTCCTCAGATGCCGGCCGCGTTGTCGAGGTCAGGATTCTGGCCTTCGCGCTGGTGGCGGCGGAACAGCGGCGACTTTTGATCCCACGAAGCTTGGTAGGTTTCCGAAAAGACAGACAAACCTTTCAGGGCGTCATGGATGCTGCGGTCCGGGCGCGTCGCGTACGCATCGAAGCCGACCCGGTGCATCGAGAACAGCTGGTCGCGCAGCACGTCGCCGATGGCGCGCAGTTCGCCCTGGAAACCGAGGCGGGCGCGCAGGTTGAAGGCGATGGAATAGCCGCGGCCATCCGTGAATTTCGGGAAATCCACGCCAATGACGGGCAGTTGCGCCACGTCGGCCGCCAGTTCTTCCGGGCGCTCGTCGCTGGCCAGCCATACGCCGATGTCGGGCAGGCGCGCGGCCAAGGCCTCGCGCTGGGCTTGCCATACTGGCAGCGGCACGATGACCTTGCCGGCTGGCACGACGACCGTTTCCGGCGTGTCGGTTTCATCGAGGCGCAGCAAGCCCCAGGTATTCGGCACCACGGTGGCGTTCTTGATGATTTCTTCGCGTACTTCAAACATATTCGTCTTCTCCCACCAGGTTGCCGACCGTGATCGGCGTTGCATATACGTGTTCCTTGAACGGCGCCAGGCCCAGGCGCTGGGCCGTGTCGACGAAGCGCTCGCCTTCGTGGCGGTCGCGCACGTAGACGTGCAGCAGGCGGCCAATGACTTCAGGCATCTGCAGGGAAGAGAACGATGGTCCGATGATCTTGCCGATGGCCGCGTTGTTGCCTTGCGCGCCGCCGATCGACACTTGATACCATTCGCTGCCATCCTTGTCGACGCCGAGGATGCCGATGCTGCCCACGTGATGGTGGCCGCAGGCATTGATGCAGCCGGAAATATTCAGTTCGATCTCGCCGATGTCGTGCTGGAAGTCGATGCTGTCGAAGCGTTCCGCGATGGCGGCCGCGATCGGCAAGGACTTGGCGTTGGCCAGCGAGCAGAAGTCGCCGCCGGGGCAGCAGATCATGTCCGTCAGCAAACCGATGTTCGGCGTGGCCAGGCCATGCGCCTTGGCTTCCTGCCACAGGGCAAACAATTTCGACTGTTCCACGTCGGCCAGCACCAGGTTTTGCTCGTGCGTCACGCGCAGTTCGCCAAAGCTGTAGCGGTCGGCCAGATCGGCCACGAAGTCGATCTGCTCGGCCGTCGCGTCGCCGGGCGGCACGCCCGTTTTCTTCAGGGACAGCACCACGGCCACGTAGCCGGGGCGCTGGTGCGGCTTGACGTTGCGCGCCAGCCAGTTGACATAGGCCTTGTTGTCCGCGTGTTCGGCCTTGTAGTCGAGTTCCGGCAGGGCAAGGTAGGCAGGCGGATTGAAGAAGTCCGCCACGCGCTGCATTTCCTCGGCCGTCAAGGTTTCCGGGCCGTCTTTCAAGTCGACCCACTCTGCTTCCACCTGGCGCGTGAATTCTTCGACGCCGATGGCTTTCAGCAAAATCTTGATGCGCGCCTTGTATTTGTTGTCGCGGCGACCGTGCAGGTTGTACACGCGCATGATGGCCTGGATGTAGGTCAGCAAATGCTGCCACGGCAGGAAGTCGCGCACGACGCTGCCCAAAATCGGCGTGCGGCCCATGCCGCCGCCGGCCATCACCTTGAAGCCCACTTCGCCAGCGGCGTTGCGCACGGCCGTCAAGCCGATATCGTGCACGGCAATGGCGGCGCGGTCTTCCTCGGCGCCATTGATGGCGACCTTGAATTTACGTGGCAGGGCGATGAACTCGGGGTGGAAGGTGCTCCACTGGCGCAATACTTCCGCGTACGGGCGCGGATCGATGATTTCATCGGCCGCGACGCCGGCGAACGGGTCCGATGTTGTATTTCGGATACAGTTGCCCGAGGTCTGGATCGCGTGCATTTCCACGGAAGCGAGGTCCGTCAGGATATCGGGAGTCTGCTCCAGCTCGATCCAGTTGAACTGGATGTTCTGGCGCGTCGTGAAGTGGCCATAGCCGCGGTCGTACTTGCGCGCGATGTGCGCGAACATGCGCATCTGCTTGGACGACAGCAAGCCGTAGGGCACGGCGATGCGCAGCATGTAGGCGTGGCGTTGCATGTATAGGCCGTTTTGCAGGCGCAGCGGAATGAATTCCTCTTCCGTCAGTTCATTGGCGATACGGCGCGCAACCTGGTCTCGGTACTGGGCGATGCGTTCTTTGATGATGAGGTGGTCGTACTGATCGTAATGGTACATATCAATTCCTAAAAAAGCCGGGGTGCTGGAAGATTGCCTGGGATTATGTTCTTGATACTGCTCTAGTCACTTGTTCGGTAATTAATAGATTAGCTTCACTGCCACGCCGGTCAAGGTCATCGCCAGCAGCACGCGTAAAAACTTTTCCGGCACGGAGCGGGCTACCCAGGAACCGAGCGTGATGCCGGGCAGGGAGCCGACCAGCAAGGAAGCCAGCAATTCCCAGTGGATGGAGCCGAGCCACCAGTGGCCCAGGGCGGCGATGGCCGTCAGGGGCACGGCGTAGGCGATATCGGTGCCCGCCACTTCGGCTGAGCTCATGCGTGGATACAGCATCACCAGCAAGGTGGCGCCGATGGCGCCGGCGCCAATCGACGAGACCGTCACCAGCACGCCCAGCACGGCGCCGGCAATAATGGTTGCGGCGGCAAGCTTGTTGCCTTGCAATTGTTTCTCGGGGTGTGCGTTGATCCAGGCCAGCATGCGGCCCTTGAAGATCAGCGCCACGACGGTCAGCAGTACGGAGGCGGCGATCGAGTAACGGATGATCTGGCCGATTTCCGGCGACAGGGTGCCGAACGATTTGAGCGCCAGGGTCGCGATGACGGCGGCGGGCAGGGCGCCGATGCACAGGCGCTTGACGATATCCCAGCGGACGGTGCCGCGCAGGCGGTGCGTCAATGTGCCGGCGCTCTTGGTGATCGAGGCGAACGCCAGGTCGGTACCGACGGCCACGGAAGGCGGCACGCCAAACAGCAGGGTTAACAGCGGCGTCATCAGCGAGCCGCCACCCACACCGGTCATTCCTACGAGTAATCCTACGGCAAATCCTGAGACTATATAAGACAAAGTCATGCTTGCACCCCCAAAGTACCCGCAATAGTAATAAACTTAGTGTTTATTCCAAACTACTAAGTACGCATTTGCTTATATGCGATATGCGTATATGCATGAACGTAAAATCATGGGTGGGGCGGAAACTCGGCAAATCACGGCAATCTAGGGCAAACCAGCAATGAATCTCCATCAACTGCGCTTCGTGCGCGAAGCGGTCCGGCAGAACTACAACCTGACGGACGCCGCCAAGGCTTTGTTTACGTCGCAACCGGGCGTATCGAAAGCCATTATCGAGCTGGAAGAGGAATTGGGCGTGGATATTTTTACGCGCCACGGCAAGCGCATCCGCGGCTTGACGGAGCCGGGCCGCCTGGTGCTGGAATCGGTCGAGCTGATCATGCAGGAAATCGACAGCATGAAACGCATCGGCAAGGAATTCGCGGCGCAGGACAGCGGCAGCTTTACCATTGCCACCACGCATACGCAGGCGCGCTACACCTTGCCCAAGGTCGTGCAAGCCTTCATGCTGAAGTTTCCGAAGGTAAGATTGTCTTTGCTGCAAGGTAACCCGCGCCAGATCGCCGAGATGGTGCAGCGCGACCAGGCCGACCTTGCCATCGCCACGGAATCGATCGCCGCCATCGATGGCTTGATCACCTTGCCATGCTATCAATGGGAGCACGTGGTGGTGGTGCCGCTCGACCATCCGCTGCTCAAGTCGAAGTCCGTAACCCTGGAAGAAATCGCCGCCTTCCCCCTGATTACCTATGACAGCGCGTTCGCCGGACGCAACAAGATCGACCATGCTTTCGTGCTGCGCGGCCTGAAGCCGGACATCTTGCTCGAAGCCATCGATGCGGACGTGATCAAGACTTATGTCGAGTTGGGCATGGGGATTGGTATCATAGCGGGTATGGCCTTCGATGCCGAGCGCGACAAAGGCTTGCGCGCCATCCCCGTCGGCCATCTGTTCGGCATGAATGTGTCGCGTGTGGCCGTCAAGCAGGGCGCGTATTTGCGCAGCTATATCTATACCTTTATCGAGTTGCTGACACCGACCCTGAACCGCAAGCTCATCGAGCAGGCGATGAGCGGTGATAAAGAGCACTACGAACTATAAACAATGCATGAAGTCGGCCGGGCGGTTGCCTGGCCAAGATTATTTAAGAAGAGAAGAAACAATGATTACCGATCAGCTTGCCAAATATTACGCCACCATCGCGCAGCAGTACGAGCGCGTCTATGACAAGCCCGAACGCCAGGAAGACCTGGAAGTGTTGCGCGACAAGGTCGCCGACGTGCTCGAAGGCCACACCGTACTGGAACTGGCTTGCGGCACCGGCTACTGGACGGAAGTGGTCGCCGAGTCGGCCGAGTCCGTGCTGGCCACCGATATCAACGATGAAATGCTGGCGCTGGCCCAGGCGCGCGGCTTGCCTGACAACGTCAGTTTCGCCAAGCTTGACGCTTTTAACTTGCCCGATGATTTGCAGGGCAAGTTCACTGCCGTGTTCGCCGGCTTCTGGTGGTCGCACGTCAAGCGCGAAGACCAGGACAAATACCTGAAGCAATTGCGCAGCAAGCTGGGCAAGGACATCCTGCTGGTGCTGATCGACAATTCCTATGTCGACGGCAGCAGCACCGTGATCGCGCGCACCGACCTGGAAGGAAATACCCACCAGTTCCGCACGACGGACGCGGGCGAGCGCTATGAAGTACTGAAGAATTTCCCATCGGATAGCCACCTGCGCAAGAAGTTTGCCCACTCGGCCCGTGAAATTCGCATGAAGCGGCTGGAGTACTACTGGCTGCTGAGCTGCCGCCTGAAGTAAGGCTGATCTGTGTAGATGGTAGGTCGGATTAGCGGCGCAGCCGCGTAATCCGATACCGCCACCTTGCCAACAATGTTGTCGGATTACGCATGGCCTTGCCCCGCTAATCCGACCTACGGTAAATAGGCCTTGCCGCCGCATGAACCGCCCTTGGGCGGTTTTTTTTCGCCTGTTGTTTTTATCTGACACGACGTTGTGCCAAAAAGCAACATCTTGTCGTTGTCATATTGTTGAAGTATTTGATGGGCATGATTCGGTTCAGCAGCTAAGCAGCTCAGCAGCGGCACACCTTGTCCAACCTAATGTAGAGAATCTCAAGTGAAAAAAATTACTCTGGCAGCATTGATCATCGGCACCTTCGCAGCAGCTACGGCACAAGCACAATCGAACGTCACCGTGTACGGCCTGGTTGACCTTGGTATTGCCAAGACCACTGGCCAGCCGACCGTCGAGCGCGAAAACAATGCGTCGCGCCTCGGTTTCAAGGGTACGGAAGATCTGGGTGGCGGCCTGTCCGCCATTTTCAACCTGGAAAGTGAATTCCTGGCCGACACTGGCGCGCAAAAAGGCGTGTTGTTCGACCGTCAAGCCTACGTGGGCTTGAAAGGCGCTTTCGGTACCGCCATCCTGGGCCGCACCAAGAACCTGGTCGATGGCACCATCGCCC
Organism: Janthinobacterium sp. 67; assembly: GCF_002797895.1. Lineage (NCBI taxonomy): Bacteria > Pseudomonadati > Pseudomonadota > Betaproteobacteria > Burkholderiales > Oxalobacteraceae > Janthinobacterium > Janthinobacterium sp. 67. The sequence goes on from NZ_PGES01000001.1 coordinate 5,800,536, forward strand.
GCGTCGACCCATTCAACACCTACGGTGTCGTCGGCAAGAACAATGAAACCCTGCTGCGTTCGGGCGTCGGCTCGTCGCGCGTCAACAATGCCGTGACCTACAACAGCCCAAGCTTTGAAGGTTTCGTGGGCAGCCTGCAATACGTGCTGAGCGAAGTCAACAGCGCTGACGCAGGCGTGATCGGCCTGGCAACCTACGACAATGGCCCAATCAGCTTGCACGCCGGCTACGAAAAAGCCGTGCAAGCAACGGCAACGGCCGCCAAGCCTGACCTGTGGTCCATCGGTGGCGGCTATAAATTCGGCCCAGCCAAGATCACGGCCGCCTACTCGAAAGGCGACACCAAAGTTGCCACGACTGGCGAATTCAAGTCCTACCTGATCGGCCTGAACTACACGGTCGGCGGCGGCGATGCCAAAGTGTCGTATGGCAAGCAAGAGCAAAGCAACAACAAGTTCAAGGATCAGGACACCATCAAGGAATTCGGCGTCGGCTACGACTACCACCTGTCGAAGCGCACCGACGTGTACGCTTACGCTGGCCGCGAGCGCGTCAAGTCGCTGACCTCGTACCAGATCGGCCTGGCACACAAATTCTAAGCATCGTTCGATGTGACGAAGTGGAAGGCGCCTGCGGGCGCCTTTTTTATTGCATCGCCGCCGCGGCCTCCTCGGCATGCATGGGCAGCGAGATTTCGATGCGCGTGCCACCCAGTTCGCTATCGGCGCCGATATGGATGTTGCCATTCAAGCCCCATACCCGCTCGCGCATGCCCAGCAGCCCCAGGGCCGTGGCCTTTTCCATGTCGTGTTCGGCGATGCCGCGGCCGTCATCCTGGATGGTGATTGCCAAGGAAGAGTCGATGCGGTGCAGGGCGATGGTGATGTGGCTCGCTTCGGCATGGCGCGCGATATTCGTCAGCGCCTCCTGCACGATGCGATAGATGGCCGTGCTGCGCGCATCGTCGAGCACGAGGTCGGCTTCGTCGGCCAGCAAGTCGAAATGGATGGCGCGGCGCAGCAGGAAGTCGTGGCGCAGTTTTTGCAGCGCAAAATACAAGCCCCCTTCATCGAGGGCGCGCGGACGCAGGTTGCTGGCGATGCGCCGCAGCGAGGTGATGGCCGTCACCAGCAGGCCGTCCATGCTGTGCAGCAGCGCCTGCAGGGACGCGGTGGTGTCCGTGTGCTGGCGCACCAGGGTCAGGTCGACGCGCAGGGTGGCCAGCAACTGCCCCAGGTCATCATGCAATTCGCGCGCGATATGCTTGCGCTCTTCTTCGCGGATGGTTTGCAGCGCGCTCGACAATTCACGCAATTGCGAAAAGGAACGGGCCAGCTGTTCATGCATCTGCTGGCGCGCACTGATGTCGCGCACGATGATGGTAAATACGCTCTGGCCATCTTCCTGCATGGCCGAGAGCGAGCCTTCGAGGGGAAACATGGCGCCATCGCTGCGCCGTCCCGTCAGGGTGTAATCGGTGGCACGGCGGCCCGTCAGGCGCAGCTCCTGGCAGATGTCGCCAAACGGCGGATCGCCATCGCGCTTGCCCAGTCCGCCCAGGGTACGCAAGTCGCGCAGGATGTAGTGGCCCAGGCGCATGCCGCACATGGCGGCCGGCGTGTCGTCGAACAATCTGGCTGCTGCCGCGTTCGCATGCAGGATGATTTGCCGGCTGTCGATGCTGATGATGGCGTCGCTGGCGCTGTCGATGATGGCCTGGCCGCGCGCCTGCTGTTGTCGGCGGGCTTTCAGTGGCGGAAACAGGCACAGCAAAAGCGCCGCCGCCATACCCAACGGCAAGAAGCGCAGCAGTGCGGGACTGCCTCGGTCGGGCATGGGGCTCTCCTTGCGAACGTGGGCGAAGGCAGGCAGTGCAGGAATGGCGGGCGAGACTTGATATAGCCTATGCCTGCTGGCGTGGCACGGTTTGATGTGGCGCAGGAAGGGGGCAGAAGAGAGTGCGCCGCGCCGGCCTGGGCCTGGCGGCGGCGAGAGACTTACATTTGCTTGAACAGGTGCAGGAAGCTGCGGCTCACTTCAAGCTTGTCGGATTTGCCTTTGATGAGCACCAGGTGGCGGCCGCGGATGTCGCGCGTCACGCCTTCGATGGCATTCACGTTGACGAGGGTGGCGCGGTGGATTTGCCAGAACAGGGAAGGGTCGAGCTCTTCGGCCAGATCGCGCACGGGCTTGCGTATCAGCGCCTCGTACTTGGCCGTCTGCACGCACGTGTATTTCTCGTCAGAACGGAAAAACAGAATCTCTTCCACGGGGATCATGCGCAAGTCCTGGCCGATGCTGGCCTGTATCCATTGCAAATACGTGGGCTTGGCCGTGATTTTTTCCGCCAGCTGCGACAGCATGGCCGTGACGCTGCTGTTGACGTCCATGGCGGGTTTGTTCAAGTGCGTTTTCAGGCGTTCCACCGTCACCAGCAAGCGCTCGTGCTCGGGCGGCTTGAGTACATAGTCGACGGCGCCCCGTTCGAAGGCTTCGACGGCGTGGCTGTCATAGGCCGTGACGAAGACGATGTGCGTCTTGCTGCCGATAACTTGCGCCGCTTCCATGCCCGTCTTGCCCGGCATGCGGATATCGAGGAAGGCAAAGTCAGGCTTGAGTTGCTCCACCAGTTCGATCGCTTCGTCGCCATTCTTGGCTTCGCCGATGATTTCCAGTTCGGGCCAGGCCTGGCCCAGGCGCAGGCGCAGTTGGTCGCGCATCAGTCTTTCGTCGTCGGCAATAATAGCGGTAGGCATAAGTCTCAAGTGTGAACAGGCGAAGATTGATTATTCAATGATTTGGCGTTTTTATCAACTACTCTGTCTTATTTGGACAATTGATAGGGCACTTCGATCACGGCGCACACGCCGGACGGTTGATTTGGCGTAATGGTCAGGCTGCCCTCGTCGCCATGCAGCAGCTTCAGCCGCTCGCGGATCGTGGGCAAGCCCAGTCCCGTACCATCGCTGGGGACCACGCCAAAGCCCAGGCCGTCATCGGTGACCGTCACGCGCAGCTTGCTGTGCGCCACTTCGGCCACGATGCGCAGGGTGCCGCCTTCCGGCTTGACTTCCAGGCCGTGCTTGATGGCATTTTCCACCATCGATTGCAACATCATGGGCGGGAAGGCGGCGCTGCGCAGGCCGTCGGGAATCTGGAAATCGACGGTCAGGCGCTCTTCCATGCGCATTTTCAGCAGGTTCAAGTACGCTTGCACCATGTCCGCTTCACGGCCGAGGTTGGTAATGAGGGCGTTGTCGCGCATTTGCGGCAGCACGGCGCGCAGATACTGGATCAGGCTGCGCTGCATCTTGGCCGCACGCGGCGGGTCGACCTGAATCAGGTGCTCGACGGAGGCAAGCGTGTTGAACAGGAAGTGCGGCTCGACTTGCGCCTGCATCATCTGCATCTTCGCCTCGCTGAGCTGGCGCTGCATGGATTCGCGTTCGGCTGCTTCGTTCGCCGTGACGGTTTCCGCTTCCGCACGTTTCTTGCCGCCGACCAGCGCTTTCATGGCGAAAAGGGCCAACACCAGCAAGGAGACAAAGCTCTTGAACCAGGTCGAGGCTTGCTGGTGATAGCGCGACACTTTTTGTTCGGCAGCATCATCGACGGCTTCTTCGATGGCATTTGACAGCTCTTCGCCGATTTGTGGCGGCAATTCAATATGAACCTCTTCGCCCGATGCATTGGTCGTCACCGGATAATTAGGCTTGGCGGGGGCGGCAGGCGGCTCGGGTGGTTCTGACGGCACGGCTTTGGCCTGCGCGTCCGCTTCGGCGGCATCGGCCGGTTCGCTGGCCGCGTCGGTGGCGCTGCTGCGCCGGTTCTTGTTGTTGCGGGGATTGAAATGGATGCCCGTATCGTCGATCAGGATATTGGTTTCACCCGAACCCTTGCTGCTGCGTTTGTGCGACTTGATGACAACTTCTTCATCCGGGCTGGACGAGAACAGCTCATCTTGCAAAATGGAACCGGCGATCAGTGCCAGCGCAGCGAACAGGAAGAATTTCCACCAAGACAGTTGGGTGACCCAGGTCGTCGTCGCGTCGAATGCCCGTTGCAACCAAGCGAGGATGGTTTTCAACAATTCGGGCAGGCTGGAAATCGGAAGCATGGGGCACTTTCAAATACAAGAGTTAATGGACGCAGCGGGCAAGTTTAACCCCTTGTTGCGTAGCGTCAGAGTCTGATGGTGCCACTGTGCCTAAAGACCACGAACTACGCCAGCCGATTGCGACAGGCTGCACAAAAAGGCGCTTGAAGTGAAGGCCAGGCTTGCTGGGCGGTGAGGGGCGGTAAATATCGCTTGCGGGGAATGTGGGGCAGGGCTATAATTCGCCCCCTCGCTGAACGACGCATGCAAATGCAGAGTGAGACGAGAGAAAAGAAGGAGTTGACGGATTTAGCGAAATGCTTCATACTCTTCCTTCTTCGCAGCTGACAAACACAACGCTTTGTCGATAGCGCGAAAGCAGTAACCGAATATAGTTCTTTAACAATTAACAGTCGATAAGTGTGGGCATTTGATGTAAGTGCAGCGTCAATCTTCGGATTGGCGTCTAACTTAAAATATCAAATGTTCACAAGAAATAATGAAATAGGATACTTCTTCGGAAGTAGCCTGTCAGTTTTTTGAGTGAGCAAACCCCTCGCAATGCGAGGGGTTTGAACTAGTTAAATAGTTCGACCATGCCGGTAAAACGGCAAAGTAACAGAGATTAAACTGAAGAGTTTGATCCTGGCTCAGATTGAACGCTGGCGGCATGCCTTACACATGCAAGTCGAACGGCAGCACGGAGCTTGCTCTGGTGGCGAGTGGCGAACGGGTGAGTAATATATCGGAACGTACCCTGGAGTGGGGGATAACGTAGCGAAAGTTACGCTAATACCGCATACGATCTAAGGATGAAAGTGGGGGATCGCAAGACCTCATGCTCGTGGAGCGGCCGATATCTGATTAGCTAGTTGGTAGGGTAAAAGCCTACCAAGGCATCGATCAGTAGCTGGTCTGAGAGGACGACCAGCCACACTGGAACTGAGACACGGTCCAGACTCCTACGGGAGGCAGCAGTGGGGAATTTTGGACAATGGGCGAAAGCCTGATCCAGCAATGCCGCGTGAGTGAAGAAGGCCTTCGGGTTGTAAAGCTCTTTTGTCAGGGAAGAAACGGTGAGAGCTAATATCTCTTGCTAATGACGGTACCTGAAGAATAAGCACCGGCTAACTACGTGCCAGCAGCCGCGGTAATACGTAGGGTGCAAGCGTTAATCGGAATTACTGGGCGTAAAGCGTGCGCAGGCGGTTTTGTAAGTCTGATGTGAAATCCCCGGGCTCAACCTGGGAATTGCATTGGAGACTGCAAGGCTAGAATCTGGCAGAGGGGGGTAGAATTCCACGTGTAGCAGTGAAATGCGTAGATATGTGGAGGAACACCGATGGCGAAGGCAGCCCCCTGGGTCAAGATTGACGCTCATGCACGAAAGCGTGGGGAGCAAACAGGATTAGATACCCTGGTAGTCCACGCCCTAAACGATGTCTACTAGTTGTCGGGTCTTAATTGACTTGGTAACGCAGCTAACGCGTGAAGTAGACCGCCTGGGGAGTACGGTCGCAAGATTAAAACTCAAAGGAATTGACGGGGACCCGCACAAGCGGTGGATGATGTGGATTAATTCGATGCAACGCGAAAAACCTTACCTACCCTTGACATGGCTGGAATCCCTGAGAGATTGGGGAGTGCTCGAAAGAGAACCAGTACACAGGTGCTGCATGGCTGTCGTCAGCTCGTGTCGTGAGATGTTGGGTTAAGTCCCGCAACGAGCGCAACCCTTGTCATTAGTTGCTACGAAAGGGCACTCTAATGAGACTGCCGGTGACAAACCGGAGGAAGGTGGGGATGACGTCAAGTCCTCATGGCCCTTATGGGTAGGGCTTCACACGTCATACAATGGTACATACAGAGCGCCGCCAACCCGCGAGGGGGAGCTAATCGCAGAAAGTGTATCGTAGTCCGGATTGTAGTCTGCAACTCGACTGCATGAAGTTGGAATCGCTAGTAATCGCGGATCAGCATGTCGCGGTGAATACGTTCCCGGGTCTTGTACACACCGCCCGTCACACCATGGGAGCGGGTTTTACCAGAAGTAGGTAGCTTAACCGTAAGGAGGGCGCTTACCACGGTAGGATTCGTGACTGGGGTGAAGTCGTAACAAGGTAGCCGTATCGGAAGGTGCGGCTGGATCACCTCCTTTCTAGAGTTTGCACGAATCAGGTAACTGGTTCACGCATCAAATGTTCACACTTATCGGCTGTTTAATTAAGAAGAAACAGTAGTCGTAGTAGTTCCGCGTTGGGGCTGTAGCTCAGCTGGTTAGAGCACCGTGTTGATAACGCGGGGGTCGTTGGTTCGAGTCCAACCAGCCCTACCAGTCATTACCCAGGGGGATTAGCTCAGCTGGGAGAGCACCTGCTTTGCAAGCAGGGGGTCGTCGGTTCGATCCCGTCATCCTCCACCAAAGTTTTACTTGAAAGTACAAATGTAAGCCTCTGGGTTTAGATTTGATCTTTTAGCGATCAAAGCTGTTTCGTTCTTTAACAATCTGGAAGAAGTAAAGATTATTTATTGATCGGTTTGCCGTAAAAAGCGAATCGATGGGTAATGATTGTATGTATCAACAAACAAGCAACAACGTTGTACTTTCTTATCCCTGTAGCGCTCTTTGATGACTTCGGTCTTCAGAGGCTAACGTTATAGGGACAAGCGAATAAGTGCACATGGTGGATGCCTTGGCGATTACAGGCGATGAAGGACGTAGTAGCTTGCGATAAGCTGCGGGGAGTGAGCAAACACACTTTGATCCGCAGATTTCCGAATGGGGCAACCCACCCTTTTAGGGTATTGCAACCTGAATACATAGGGTTGCAAGGCGAACGCGGCGAACTGAAACATCTAAGTAGCTGCAGGAAAAGAAATCAACCGAGATTCCCAAAGTAGCGGCGAGCGAAATGGGAAGAGCCTGTACGTGATAGTCGGACCGATAACAGAATCCTCTGGAAATAGGAGCCATAGCGGGTGATAGCCCCGTATGTGAAATCGGACCGGTGGTACTAAGCGTACGACAAGTAGGGCGGGACACGTGACATCCTGTCTGAATATGGGGGGACCATCCTCCAAGGCTAAATACTCGTAATCGACCGATAGTGAACCAGTACCGTGAGGGAAAGGCGAAAAGAACCCCGGAAGGGGAGTGAAATAGATCCTGAAACCGTGTGCATACAAACAGTAGGAGCGGACTTGTTCCGTGACTGCGTACCTTTTGTATAATGGGTCAGCGACTTACATTCAGTGGCAAGGTTAACCGAATAGGGAAGCCGTAGAGAAATCGAGTCCGAATAGGGCGATCAGTCGCTGGGTGTAGACCCGAAACCAAGTGATCTACTCATGGCCAGGATGAAGGTGCGGTAACACGCCCTGGAGGTCCGAACCCACTAATGTTGAAAAATTAGGGGATGAGCTGTGGGTAGGGGTGAAAGGCTAAACAAACTTGGAAATAGCTGGTTCTCTCCGAAAACTATTTAGGTAGTGCCTCAAGTATCACCATCGGGGGTAGAGCACTGTTATGGCTAGGGGGTCATTGCGACTTACCAAACCATTGCAAACTCCGAATACCGATGAGTGCGAGCTTGGGAGACAGACGTCGGGTGCTAACGTCCGGCGTCAAGAGGGAAACAACCCAGACCGCCAGCTAAGGTCCCAAAGATTGGCTAAGTGGAAAACGAAGTGGGAAGGCTAAAACAGTCAGGATGTTGGCTTAGAAGCAGCCATCATTTAAAGAAAGCGTAATAGCTCACTGATCGAGTCGTCCTGCGCGGAAGATGTAACGGGGCTAAGCCAGTCACCGAAGCTGCGGATATTGTTCTGTGATTTATCACAGATATATATGGTAGGAGAGCGTTCTGTAAGCCTGCGAAGGTGTCTTGTAAAGGATGCTGGAGGTATCAGAAGTGCGAATGCTGACATGAGTAGCGATAATGGGGGTGAAAAGCCTCCACGCCGTAAGCCCAAGGTTTCCTGTTCAACGTTCATCGGAGCAGGGTGAGTCGGCCCCTAAGGCGAGGCAGAGATGCGTAGCTGATGGGAAGCAGGTTAATATTCCTGCACCGTCGTATGATGCGATGGGGGGACGGATCGCGGAAGGTTGTCTGACTGTTGGAATAGTCAGTTTCTGTCTCATAGAAGGCGCTTAGGCAAATCCGGGCGCGGAATTCAAGGGGATGGGACGAGTGAACTTGTTCACGAAGCAATCGGAAGTGGTTCCAAGAAAAGCCTCTAAGCTTCAGTCATACGAGACCGTACCGCAAACCGACACAGGTGGGCGAGATGAGTATTCTAAGGCGCTTGAGAGAACTCGGGAGAAGGAACTCGGCAAATTGGTACCGTAACTTCGGGAAAAGGTACGCCCCGGTAGCTTGATTGGTTTACTCCATGAGGGTGAAAGGGTTGCAATAAACTGGTGGCTGCGACTGTTTAATAAAAACACAGCACTCTGCAAACACGAAAGTGGACGTATAGGGTGTGACGCCTGCCCGGTGCTGGAAGATTAAATGATGGGGTGCAAGCTCTTGATTGAAGTCCCAGTAAACGGCGGCCGTAACTATAACGGTCCTAAGGTAGCGAAATTCCTTGTCGGGTAAGTTCCGACCTGCACGAATGGCGTAACGATGGCCACACTGTCTCCTCCCGAGACTCAGCGAAGTTGAAATGTTTGTGATGATGCAATCTACCCGCGGCTAGACGGAAAGACCCCATGAACCTTTACTGTAGCTTTGCATTGGACTTTGAACCAATCTGTGTAGGATAGGTGGGAGGCTTTGAAGCGGGGACGCTAGTTCTCGTGGAGCCAACCTTGAAATACCACCCTGGTTTGTTTGAGGTTCTAACCTTGGTCCGTTATCCGGATCGGGGACAGTGCATGGTAGGCAGTTTGACTGGGGCGGTCTCCTCCTAAAGTGTAACGGAGGAGTTCGAAGGTACGCTAGATACGGTCGGACATCGTGTTGATAGTGCAATGGCATAAGCGTGCTTAACTGCGAGACTGACAAGTCGAGCAGGTACGAAAGTAGGACATAGTGATCCGGTGGTTCTGTATGGAAGGGCCATCGCTCAACGGATAAAAGGTACTCTGGGGATAACAGGCTGATTCCTCCCAAGAGTTCATATCGACGGGGGAGTTTGGCACCTCGATGTCGGCTCATCACATCCTGGGGCTGTAGCCGGTCCCAAGGGTATGGCTGTTCGCCATTTAAAGTGGTACGTGAGCTGGGTTTAAAACGTCGTGAGACAGTTTGGTCCCTATCTGCCGTGGGCGTTGGAAATTTGAAGGGGGCTGCTCCTAGTACGAGAGGACCGGAGTGGACGAACCTCTGGTGTACCGGTTGTCACGCCAGTGGCATTGCCGGGTAGCTAAGTTCGGAAGAGATAACCGCTGAAAGCATCTAAGCGGGAAACTTGCCTTGAGATGAGATTTCCCAGAGCCTTGAGCTCTTTGAAGGGTCGTTCGAGACCAGGACGTTGATAGGCTGGGTGTGGAAGTGCAGTAATGCATTAAGCTAACCAGTACTAATTGCCCGTACGGCTTGTCCCTATAACCTTAGCAGGTACAGAGGATAAGACGGTACAACGTTGTGAGTTTGTTGATACTACCAGTCATTACCCCGATCTTTGCTTCTTCCAGATTCAGGCTTTGTCGCTCCACCGAGGACAAATGCCAGTACAAGTTATGCCTGATGACCATAGCAAGTTGGTCCCACCCCTTCCCATCCCGAACAGGACCGTGAAACAACTTTGCGCCGATGATAGTGCTGCAACCAGTGTGAAAGTAGGTTATCGTCAGGCTTGTTATACAAAAAAACCCCTTCCGGTGATCCGGTTGGGGTTTTTTTACGTCCAATGATTTTATGCATGGCATCGACCGCGTGCTACCTTGAAAGGGATATCTTGTCTGCTGTGCATACACTGGAACAATTACGTGCTGGTCAACTGGCTGGCCTGCGCCGCCTGAAACTGTCCTGCGGCCTGACGGCATTCCCCCGCGAAATCTTCGACCTGGCCGACAGCCTGGAAATCCTCGACCTGTCCGGCAACGCGCTATCCACATTGCCCGACGATTTGCCGCGCCTGCACAAGCTGCGCATCATTTTTTGCTCGGATAATCTGTTCACCACCTTGCCGGCCGTGCTCGGTTCATGCCTTGCCCTGGAAATGATCGGGTTCAAGGCGAACCGGATACGCCACGTGCCGGCCGCAGCCTTGCCGCCCAAGCTGCGCTGGCTGACCCTGACCGACAATGCCATCGAGTCCATGCCCGATGAGCTGGGCAAGTGCAGTCAATTGCAGAAACTCATGCTGGCTGGGAACTGCCTGAGCCACTTGCCCGCTACCCTGGCGGCTTGCCGTCGGCTGGAGCTGGTGCGCATTGCCGCCAACCGTTTCACGGCGCTGCCCGACTGCCTGCTGTCCTTGCCACGCCTGAGCTGGCTCGCATATGCGGGCAATCCCTTTACGGAAGCGCGTGAGCTGGCCGCTCTGGCCGGTACAGCTGTGGCGGGCGTGGCCTGGCAGCGCCTGGAACTGGCGCAGCAGCTGGGCGAGGGCGCGTCGGGCGTGATTTACCGTGCCCGCCTCGATGGCGTCGATGATGTCGCCGTCAAAGTGTTCAAGGGGGCGATGACCAGCGATGGCTTGCCGCGCAGCGAGATGGCCGCCTGTATCCGCGCCGGTGCCCATCCGGGACTGATTCCCATCCTAGGGACGCTCGATGCGCATCCGCAAGGGGCGACGGGGCTCGTCATGCCGCTTATCGACGTTGCCTACCGCAACCTGGCCGGCCCGCCGAGCCTGGCATCGTGCACGCGCGACGTGTATGCCGATGGCGGGTGCTTTGAGGCACAGCAAGCGCTGGCCATTGCCCACGGCATCTCCTCAGCCGTGTGCCAACTGCATGCGCACGGCATCGTGCATGGCGACCTGTATGCGCACAATATCCTGCATGCGGACGCCGGCGCCTGCCTGCTGGGCGACTTTGGCGCGGCCTCGATGTTTGCGCCGGGTTCGCCGCAAGGGGAAGTGCTGCAGGGCATGGAGGCGCGCGCCTTTGGCGTGTTGCTGGGCGAGTTGATCACGCATGGTACGACGCCTTTGCCCGCCTTGCAGGCCTTGATGGATGCTTGCCTGCAGGAAGACGTATTGCGCCGGCCCACGTTCGACGCGATCGAACGGGCATTGCGTGACATGCTCCCCGCATAAAAAAAATGGCGCAGCCTTCGCAGGCTGCGCCATTTTTATATCAGGCTGACAAGATTCAGCTTGCTGCCAGGATTTCTTTTTCCGGCAGGGCGATCTGGTTGTCGACGCTGAACTGGTAATCCTTGAAGACGTGTTCGGCCGTCAGGATCTGGTATTCGCCGTTGTCGAGCTTGTGCGTGGTGTCCTTCAGGCGATACGTGTAATGGCCGCAGGTCCAGCAATTGAAGTTGCGCATGTGCGTGCACAGGCAAGTCTTGTCCATCACGACGACGGTTTTTTGCTCCGGATGGGCAGCCACTTCGCGGTTGTACGAGTTGATGTACGCGCAGTTACCGGTCGCGTCGAGCAGGTAGCCATACGATTCGCAGCCTGGACGGATGCCGGCGCCGATGGCGGGCGTGTTCTTCAGCATGCGCATCGGGTAACCCGTCGGCGAGACGCCATTGACGATGATGTCTTCTTCCGATGCCTTGTAGTATTCCTGCTTGACCTTGTTTGGCAAGCCGCATTCCTTGGTGACGGTAAAGCGCGTCGCCACTTGCACGCCGGCCGCGCCCGCTTCCAGGAAGGACACGGCATCGCTGCCCGTGAAGATGCCGCCAGCGGCGATCAGCGGGATGTCCAGCTGCTCGGCCTTCAGGTAGGCCAGCAGTTCTGCCGTGATCGTGTGCAGGTCGTAATTGGCCCAGTCCATGCCGAAACCCAGGTGGCCGCCAGCCAAAGGTCCTTCGACGATGATGAAGTCGGGCAAACGGTCCAGCTTGGCGTTCTTGCGCAGGAAAATCTGCAGGGCGCGCACGGACGACACGATGATGCCCAGCTTGGCATCACGGAAACGCGGGTGATCGGCCATCAGGGCGAACGAACCGAAGTGCAAACCGGCGGACAGGGTGATGCCGTCGATGCCGGCATCCAGTGCCGCATTCAGGCGCACGCGCAAGGTTTCACGCGGTCCATTCATGGTCAGCTTTTCCATGCAATTGACGAAGATCAAACCATCGCCTTTTTTCGCTTCCATGGTGCGGCCGATATGCAGGCGTTGCGCTTCCGCCAGGCGGCCCAGGTCGAACTGCACCACGGCCTTGTCGCTGTTATTGATGTTGAACTTGTACAGTTTCGTCTTGTCTTTGACGAAGGTGGTGTCGAAACGGCGATCCGACACGTCTTCCACCATGGCATCGGAGATATGCCCGATACCGTTCAGCCGGGCCGCTTCCAGGGCCAGCTCCGACGTGGAAATATCCACACCCATTCCGCCTATCATGATGGGCACATATTCTTTTTTGCCAAATCGCAGGCGGAAATCATCAACACGTTTCATTGCTATCCTTAGACTACCGTGGTTATCACTGAGCCAGATGTACGGTCAAGCCCGGCGCCGGTCGGGCGCGCGGGCGCATGTAGCTGTGCGCAGCTTCAATTCTACCCCAAGCGGGCAGGCTCTCCGAGGCAGAGCTTGCCTCCATGCGGGTGCAAGCGCAGGCTGGAGCGTGCGCAGCATCGAAATTAATCGCGGAAATTGTTAAATTCCAGCGGCATGTCGGGCACGTCCTTGCGCAGCATGGCCATGGCCGCCTGCAGGTCGTCGCGCTTGGCGCCCGTGACGCGCACGGCTTCGCCCTGGATGCTCGCTTGCACTTTCATCTTGCTGTCCTTGATGACGCGCACGATTTTCTTGGCATCATCCGATTCGATGCCATTCTTGATCTTGATGATCTGCTTGACCTTGTCGCCGCCGATCTTCTTGATGTCGCCTTCGTCGAGGAAGCGTACATCGACCTTGCGTTTGGTCAATTTGTTGGTCAGCACGTCGCGTACCTGGCTGAGCTGGAATTCCGAATCCGCAAACGCGGTCAATTCGTTTTCCTTGTGTTCGACGCGGGCGTCGCTGCCCTTGAAGTCGAAGCGGGTCGTGATTTCCTTGTTCGATTGCTCGACTGCATTCTTGACTTCGATCATATCGGCTTCGGAGACTACATCAAATGACGGCATGGTCTGTTCCTTTTCTTGTTAAAGCGAGCGCGCGCTCGGCGCACTGGGCCTTGGCGGCTGATTCCGCGCCATGGGACGGCCCTGTTAAAGATGCGACATTTTAACGGACAACGGACAAGTCGCCCTTGTCCTGAGGTGGTTTTTTGTCGCTTTCGCTCTATAATCGAGCAAAATTTCCCTATCTCATGCATCCAGAGCTCACCATCGAACACAATTACAACCTCCAGCGCCTGAATACCTTCGGCATCGCGGCCAACGCTGCCGCCTATGTACGCATCACTTCGCAGGCCCAATTGCAGGCCGCGCTGCAAGATCCCGCCCTGTCCGCCATGCCGCGCCTGATATTGGGCGGCGGCAGCAACATCGTGCTCACGGGCGACTTTCCCGGCGCCGTGCTGCACATGGCCACGCGCGGCATGCGCCTGGCGCAGGCGGACTTCGAGACGATACTCGTCACGGCCGCGGCCGGCGAAAACTGGCACGATTTCGTGCAGTGGACCCTGGCGCAAGGCGTGGGCGGGCTGGAAAACTTGTCATTGATCCCCGGCACGGTAGGCGCGGCGCCTATCCAGAATATCGGCGCGTATGGCGTTGAAATCAAGGATTATCTGCATAGCGTGAGCGTCATGCACAGCGCCAGCGGCATCGTCTTCGACATGGACCGCGACGCTTGCCGCTTTGCCTATCGCGACAGCATCTTCAAGCAGGCGGACGGGCGCGAGCTGATCGTGCTGGAAGTGACGTTTGCCTTGCCAGCCGAATGGCAGCCGAACTTGCGCTATGCGGAACTGGCGCAGGCCGTGGCCGAGCGCAATCTTGCCGAGCCGACGCCGCAACAGGTGGCCGACACGGTAATGGCGATCCGCCGGCGAAAATTGCCGGATCCTGCCGTGATCGGCAATGCGGGCAGTTTCTTCAAGAATCCCGTGGTGTCACGGGAGCAATGTCTTGCCTTGCTGGAACGTTTCCCTGCGCTTGTGCACCATGCGCAAGCCGATGGCACGGAAAAGCTGGCGGCCGGCTGGCTGATCGATCAGTGTGGCTGGAAGGGAAAAAACCTGGGGCCCGCGGGAGTGTATCCCAAGCAGGCGCTGGTTCTGGTGAATAATGGCGGCGCTCGTGGCGCGGACATTACCCGGCTGGCGGAAGCGATACAGGATGATGTAGAGGCGAAATATGGCGTGCGCCTGTCGCCCGAGCCTGTGTTTGTCTAAATAGTCAATCCGCGCTTGAAAAAATGTTCAGGGCAAGGCGCATTGCCGAAGACAGTACGTATAGTACGGCGAGGCAGTGCAACGCAGCCATGGACGTTTTTTCTGCGTGGATTAACCGAAGTGGCAGACGTAGTCGACAGTTTCAGTGGTTTCAATATCAAAATAGCTATTGCCCGGGATGCTGAATTGCGTGCCCGCGCCATAGCTGTTCCATTCCGCCGCGTCAGCCAAACGTACCTTGCACAGGCCGCCGACGATCTCCATGATTTCCGGCGCGCCCGTGTTGAAGCGCAACGATGACGGGAAAATCACGCCCACGCTTTTCTTCGTGCCATCGGCGAGGATGACGTTGTGCGACACGCATTTGCCGTCAAAGTAGATATTCGACTTCTTGACGACGCTGACATTGTCCAGTTGTGTGCTCATGCTTCACTTTCCTTGCTGTTAAAAATCAGTCGCGGACGTCATTGGCGCTCAGCACGCTGTTGCGTCCGCCGCGCTTGGCCGCGTACAGGGCCTGGTCGGCGCGGTTGATCAGTTGCTCGATCGTCGAGTCCGGCGATGGGACGACGGTGGCCACGCCGATCGAGATGGTCACGATGCCTGTGGTGGCCGCCGGGTTTTCGATCTGCAAACCTTCCAGGTGGCGCCGGCATGCCTCGGCGATCAGCCGCGCGCCGGCCGCTTCCGTTTCCGGCAGGATCAGGGCGAACTCTTCGCCGCCATAACGGGCTGCCAGGTCGGCCGGGCGTTTCAAATGTTCCGTCAGCACGGCGGCGACTTTTTTCAGGCCCAGGTCGCCCGCCAGGTGGCCAAAGTGGTCGTTATAGCTTTTGAAATGGTCGATATCGCAAAACAGCAGGCTCAGCGGCGTCTTGTCGCGCTGGCCCCGCTGCCATTCGAATTGCAGGGTTTCATCGAAGCGGCGGCGGTTGGCGATGCCCGTCAAGCCATCGAGGGCAGCCAGTTTCTGTAATTCAATGTTCGCATCCGCCAGATTCTTTTGGCTTTCGCGCAGGAAACGGAATGCCTGGTCGCGCTGCAATCGGCTGATGTGCGCGTTGGAATGGTAGCGTATGCGCGCCAGCAACTCCAGGCGGTCCGGCAGTTTCACCACATAATCGTTGGCGCCGACGGCAAAGCTGTGGGCCTTCAGTTTCGGGTCGTCCTTGGCCGACATGACGATGACGGGCACATGCGCGAGCGCCGCGTTGTCGCGGTACAGCTGGATCAGCGCGAAGCCGTCGATGCCGGGCATCACCAGGTCTTGCAGGATGACGGTCGGTTGCAAACGCAGCGCCGTGTCGAGCGCCTGCGTGGCGTCCGTCACGTAATGAAATTCGATATCCTGCTGGTCGCTGAGCATGCGCCGGACTGCCTCGGCAATGATCAACTGGTCGTCCACCAGCAGCACGCTGACCTTGAATTCGGTCAATGCGGGCTCATGCTGGGTGAAGCTGGAGGAGAATTCTGGCATTGCATTCTTTTCAGATGTTAGGGGAGGGCTCCCACCCATTGTTGAGCTTGGCGCCCAGGCGGCTGCGCAGGCTGGCGCCTATTCTATCCAATGGCAGGATTTGCTGCGCCGCATCGAGTTCGGCCGCCGCACGCGGCATGCCGTACACGGCACTGCTGGCCTGGTCTTGCGCAATCGTCGTCTTGCCCGCGCGGCGCATGGCCAGCAGGCCATCGCCGCCGTCGCGCCCCATGCCAGTGAGCAATACGCCGATGGCGTCGCCGCGCCAGTGCTGTGCCACGCAGTTGAAGAAGACATCGACGGACGGGCGGTAAACATAGTCGCGTGGTGCTGCATCGTACCCCAAACGATAATTTTGATCTAGCAGCAGGTGATCATTGGTCTTGGCGATCAGTACGCTGCCTGCCACCAGTTCGTCGCCGTCGGCGATCACGCGCACGGGCATGCTGAGCTGGTCATCGAGCCATTTGGCGAAGTGCGAGGCGAAGGTTTCATCGATATGCTGCACCACGACGATGGCGCAGCCGGGCGGCGCCGTCCAGCCGGACAGCACCTTGGCCACGGCCGACGGCCCGCCCGTCGAGGCGCCGATGGCCACCAGAGTGCTGACCTGGCCATCGCCCCGGTCGCCGCCATTGCCGTTCGCCTGGCGCGGCGGCGGCGCTTCGGCGCTGTGGCGTATCAGCTTGCCAATGGTCTTGATCTTGGCCAGCAGTTCGCTGTCGCCGCCCACTTCGCCCTGCAGCACGGGCGTGGCCGTGACGTCGAGTGCGCCCGCACCCAGCGCGCGGAAGACCTGGTTGACATTGTCCTGCGGGCGCCCCGTGACGACGAGGATGGCGCACGGGCTTTGCTCCATGATCAGGCGCGTCGCTTCCACGCCATCCATCTCCGGCATGTTCAAGTCCATCAGGATCAGGTCGGGACGGTTGCCCTCGCACATGCGCACGGCTTCGAGTCCCGTGCGGGCGATCCACAGCACCTGGTGTTCCTGCGTGCTGGCGACCACCCGGCGCAGGGCCTCGGCGGCCATGGCGACATCGTTGGCGATGGCAATTTTCATGAATGACAGCTCATAAGCGGGCATCTCCTATCAGGTCGGCCACCGCGTCGAGCAAGGTCTCGTCGTGGAAGCTGCCTTTGGTCAAATAATAGTCGGCGCCGGCGGACAGGCCGCGCGCGCGGTCTTCCGGACGGTCCTTGTACGACACGATCATCACCGGCAGCTTGTGCAGGTGCAGGTCCTTCTTGATCAGCGAAACGAGTTCGATGCCATCCATGCGCGGCATGTCGACGTCGGTGATCACCAGGTCATATTCTCCGCTGCGCACCACGTTCCAGCCGTCGATGCCATCGATGGCCACGTCGACGTCGAAGCCGCGCGCCAGCAGCAGCTTGCGCTCCATCTCGCGCACCGTCAGCGAATCGTCGACGACGAGGATGCGCTTGGCGCGGCGCTGCTGCGCGTGGCCCGCCTGCGCCAGCTGGTGCAGGCCGCCTTCGTGCAGCAGCTTGTCGATCGACAGCAGCAAATCGGGCACGTCGAGGATCAGCACCGGTTCGCCGTCGTCGAGCAGGGCGGCGGCGGAAATGTCGCGCATCTTGCCGAAGATCGGGTCGATGGCCTGCACGGCCAGGCTTTGTTCGCCGCGGATGGCGTCGACCACCAGCGCATAGCTTTGCTTGCCGCGTCCGATCACCACCACCGGTAAATCGTCGGCCTGGCTGGCCGCTTCGCCCAGCTCGAGCACCTGCGCCGCCGATACCAGTCCCAGATGTTCGCCCTTGAGTTCAAAGAACTGCTTGTTTTCCAGGGTATGGATGGCCGCTTGCGGCACGCGCACCACGCTTTCCACCTTGACGATGGGGATGGCGTAGGCTTCGCCGTGCACGTCGACCACCAGCGCGCGCACGATCGACTGCGTCAGGGGCAGGGTGATCAGGGCGCGGAAACCGCGGCCCGGTTCCGATTCGAGGCGCACGGTGCCGTTTTGCTGGCGTATCGTCTCGTGCACGATGTCGAGGCCCACGCCGCGTCCGGACAATTGATTCGCCTTTTCCTTCAGGCTGAAGGCGGGCAGGAACAGAAATTCCAGCAGCTCGCCCGGCGACAGCGCGGCGGCCATGGCGGGGCCGGCCATCTTGCGCTCGATGACGGACTGGCGGATTTTTTCCAGGTCGACGCCGCGCCCGTCGTCGCTGATCTCGATGCTCAGCATGCCGGCGCGGTGGCGCGCCTCCATGCGTATCGTGCCCAGCGCTTCCTTGCCCGCGTCGATGCGCTCGTACGGGCCTTCCATGCCATGGTCGATGGCATTGCGCAGCATGTGGTTCAGCGGGCTTTCGATCTTCGCCAGGATGTCGCGGTCGACCAGGGTGTCTTCGCCGTCGATCTCGAGCTGCACTTCCTTGCCCAGGCTGCGCGCCAGGTCGCGCACCATGCGGGGAAACGCGTGGATGCCGTCGCGGAAAGGGCGCATGCGCAGGGCCAGCACTTCGTCGACCATGCCTTGCGAGACGGCCAGCAGGCGCCGTTCATAGGTTTCGATGTCGGCGATGTGCTCGAGCATGAACTGCTTCAGGGGCTGCGTCTTTTGCAGCGCCAACAGGGACTTTTCCATCAGGCCCGGGTCGGCCGAACGGGCAATGGCTTCGTGCAGGTGCTCGATGGCGGAAAACAGGCTGCTCTGGTTGCGCTTGAAGCGTTGCAGGGCGCCGACGAACGGGTGCATCTGGTGCGCATTGATGCGCGATTCGCTGGCCAGCGACAGCAGTTTGTCGAAGTTCTGCGCCTGGGCCTTGGCCGGTGCCGCGCCTGTACGCGGTACTGGCGCGGCCGTTTCCGGTTCATCCCCTGCCAAGCCGCTGGCCACGGGAACTTGCGGTTCGGCCGCTTCCGGCGGCAAGGGGGGCGGAGCAGGAACGGGCGCCGGCGCCGAAGGCAGTGCCGGCAATTCGGGCAGGTCGGCGATGCCGGCGATGGCGTTCAGGGTCTGGTCGATCTGCGCCGCATTGGCGGCCAGCCACGCTTCGGCGCCCGCGTCGTCCAGGCGCGACAGCTGCACGATCAGGTCGACGCCCGACAGCAGCACGTCGACCCGTTCCGGCGTGAGTTTCAAGCGGCCGTGCTGGGCGGCGACGAAGCTGTCTTCCATGCCGTGCGCCAGCTGCACCACCACTTGCAGGCCGACGATGGCGGCGGCGCCCTTGATCGAGTGCGCCGCGCGCATCATCGCTTCGACGGCGGCCGCGTCACCCGCATGGCGCTCCATGGCCAGCAAGCCGTCGGTGAGGATCTGGGTCTGGCTGTCCGCCTCCATGCGGAACAGGTCCAGCATGGAAAAGGCACTGAGGTCGCCGTGCTGGTCCTGGCTCATCGTAATAGTCTCGCAAGTTGAAAGCCGATCAGCGCCGTGTCGAGGCAGCCGATGCGCATGTCGCCCTCGGTGATCACGCCCGACAGGAAGCGCGACAGGCCCTTGTTGATGGTGGCCGCCGGCGCCTGCACGGCGCCCGACGCATAGCGCACGATGCCGTGCAGGTCGGCCACGGGCAGCGCGTAAGCCTGCTCCTCCCAGCGCATCAGCAGCAGGCGGGCGAACGTGTGGCGGCCCTTGGCCGGCGGCGCACCCTGTTCGTCGATGCCCAGCAAGTGTGCCAGCGACATGCACGGATACAGCTTGCCGCCGATATTGACGATGCCCGCCAGGCCGCCTCCGCCGCGGTGCGGTAGCGCGTGCGGCTTGGCCTGCGGCGCCACGGAGTCGAATACGCGCGTGGGCAGCGCCAGCCATTCGCGGCCGATGCGAAACACCAGCGCCGAACTGTCGCGCACTTCACCGCCCGCGTCCAGCTGGCGGAAGTGGCTGGCCCAGTCGCGCCGGTAGTGTTCGTCCACGGGCCGCTGCAGGTTGCGCTGGGCGGCGCCCGCGTACACGTCGCAGTTGCGGCAATGGACGTTGGCTGGCAGCTTGGGGCAGCTCTGGTCGCCGACCACGCCGATATGGTTCCAGCAGTCGTCGATGGTGGCGGGGGACTCGGTGGCGATGAGATTTGTCATGCTTGCCCCTTAGTTGGACGCCTGGCGGCGCTCGTAGATGCGTGCCGCGCGCGCCTTCAGGGTGGCGGCGGCCGTGTGGTTGCCATTGCGTTCGGCCAGCAGGGACAGGTGGCACAGCGCCTCGTAGTGGTCGGGCTGCAGATAGATGCAGCGGCGCCAGTAATCGTCGGCCAGGTCCATCTTGCCGGCCAGTTCATTGATGATGCCCAGCATGAAATACGCTTCCGCCGCCTCGGGCACTTTCGCCAGGTGGGCGTGGCATTTTTCACCGGCTTCGCGCAGCTGGCCGCGGTCGGCCAGCAGGCGCGCTTCGGCCAGCAAGTCCGTTTGCGCGGCGGCTGCTTGTACCGGCACGGGCCGCGGGCGCGCCGCCTCTGGCGCCGGTGCCGATGGGGGACGCAAAGGCGCCGGCCGTGGCGTGGGCGGCACGCTGCGCAGCGCGCGCGCCGGTGGCAAGGCGGCCACCGGGATGATGGCGGCCGGTGGCGTGCTGTCCTTTTTCAGGGCGAAGGCCTGGCGGAACTGCAGCGGCGCAAAGCCGTTCTGACAGAACGACGGCACTTCCGCATAGCCGGCCAGCAGCATGCCGTCGTCGGCCAGCAGGGTGGACAGATTCTGGATCGCCGCGCGCGTGGTCGGCTTGTCGAAGTAGATCAGCAGGTTGCGGCAAAAGATGACGTCGTAGTGGCGGCTGTAGGTGGCCGTGTCGAACTGCAGCAGGTTGCCCTGCCTGAAGGTCACCTGTTCGCGCAAGGAGTCGATGATGCGGTAGGCATCGTCGGCCACGTGCGTGAAATAGCGCTCGCGGAAGGCCACGTCCTGTGCGCGGAAGGCGTTGCGGCCATAGATACCCGCCTGCGCCCGCTCGATGCAGCCGGGGCTCAGGTCATACGCGTCGATGCTGAACGCCTGTTTCGGCACGCCGCCGTCGCGCAGCGCCATGGCCATCGAATATGGTTCCTCGCCGCCCGCGCACGGGATCGACAGGATGCGCGTGGCGCGTCCGCGCGCCCAGCGTTCCTGCACCAGTTCGACGGTGGCGTAGAACGCCTGCGGATCGCGGAACAGCCACGATTCGGGCACCACCACCAGTTCGATCAATTGCGTCATTTCGGCCGGCGTGAGCGCCTGCAGGTACGCTTCGCTGTCGGCAAAGCCCGTCTGCTCCATGCGCTGGCCGACGGCCCGTTCGGCCACGGATTTGGAGACGGACAGGCCGGTCGCGCGGCGCAGCAGGGCCTGCGCCGTCATGCCGCGCTCGCGTCTTGAAACAGCAGCGCGCGCACGTCCGGCGGCAGCAGGTGTTCCAGTTCCACCAGCTGCACGATGCCGTCGGCGTCGCTGGCCACCTGGCCCAGGAAGGGCGCCGTGGCCACGCCGCTGTCTTCAAGCCGGAGCGGGTCGATGTCGGCGATGCCGCGCACCTGCGAGGCCAGCAGGCCCAGCGCGTGCGTGCTCTCGTCGCCAGGCGCGCGGTAGTCGACGATGACGATGCGCGTGTCGAACTGCGCGGCGGCGGCCGGCAGCCCGGCCAGGCGCGACAGGTCGATCACGGGCACGGGCGTGCCATGCAAGTCCATCAGGCCAGCCACATAGGCTGGCGTGAGCGGCAACTGTTTCAGCTCCAGCAGCGGCAGGACGCGCACGATGCGGGCCAGGGGCAGGCCGTAGCGGTCGCGTCCGATGTGAAAGAGCAGCACTTTCATGGGATCAGATGGTCACGGCGAAGGTCGACACGCTCGATTGCAGGTCGCCCGCCGCATATTGCAGCTGATGCACGGCTTCGCTGGTGGCCTTCAAGGACTCCACCGTTTGCTGGGTGGCGTCGTTGAGTTGCATCATGGTGTCGGAAATCTGCGAAGCGCCGATCGCCTGCGACTGCATGCCTTGCAGCACGGCGTCGAATTGCGGTGTGAGTTTTTGCACCTGGTCCATCACGGACGACAGCTGCTCGGCCACTTGCCGCACTTCGCCCACGCTGCGGCGAATTTCTTCCGAGAATTTATCCATGCCCATCACGCTGGCGGACACGGCCGACTGCATTTCCTTGAGCATTTGCTCGATATCCCACGTGGAGACGGACGTCTGGTCGGCCAGGCGACGAATTTCCGTTGCCACCACGGAGAAGCCGCGGCCCGCCTCGCCCGCTTTTTCCGCCTCGATGGCGGCGTTCAGCGACAGGATGTTGGTCTGGTCGGCCACCTTGGTGATGGTGATCAGCACGCTATTGATATTGCTGGCTTTTTCCGACAGGGCCGCCAGCTTGGCGTTGATGGAATCGGTGGCCGACACCATGTGCTGCATGGTCGAATCCATGCGCTTGAGGTTGTTTTGCGCTTCGGCCGTGGCATTCGTCGTGTAGTCGGCCACGGCGGTGGCGTCTTCCATGGTTTTCAGCAGCTGGCTCGTGTTGGCCGAGATTTCCTTGGTGGTGCTGAGAATTTCCACGCTCGTTTGCGCCTGCTCGATGCCCGTGGCTTCCTGCTGGCGCGCCGATGCGGCGATTTCCGTGGCCGAGGTCGTCACCTGGATGCCGGCCTTTTGCACATTGTTGAGCAGGCTGCGCAGGTTTTCAAACATCTTCGCCAGGCCATTGCCCAGCTGGCCGATGGCGTCGCTGCCCGTGATGCCGACCTTGCCCGTCAGGTCGCCCGAGGCGGCTTTCGAGACCACTTCCAGCAGGGAATCGACCTTGGCCCGCAAGCTATTCGTCGCGGCCAGTTCATTGGCCTGGTTGTCCTGGATGGTTTGCGCCATGCGGTTGAATTCTTCCGTCACCTTGCCCAGTTCGTCGCGCGAGAGGATGGCGGCGCGCGCGCTTTGCTCGCCGCCGGCGATGCGTCCGACGGCGTCCGTCAGGCTGTTCAGCGGGCCGAGGATGGAACGGCCCAGCAGATAGGCAATGCCCAGCGCCAGCACCACGCACAGCAGGCCTCCCAGCGCCAGGGTCAGCAGCATGGTTTCCTGCAATTTTGTCGTGGTGGCCGTGCGTTCTGCCAGCAGGCGCGATTCTTCCGCCGCCACTTCGTCGAGCAGCTTGTTCGCTTGCGCGACGGCAGGGTAGCCGCCCGGCGGCATGGTGCGCGCCACCGATTCCGTGGCGCCTGGCGCATTGCCCAGCGCGCGGCGCTTTTCGATCAGGGGGGTGATCCAGTCCTTGACCCAAGTGCTGGTCAGCGCGTCGATCTTGCGGAAGCGTTCCGACTGCACCTTGTTATCGACGGTCATGGCGATGGCTTTTTGCGTGTGCTGGCTCAGCATTGCCGCCTCATCCGTTTCCGGTGTCAGCGACGTTTCACTGCCGGTCAGGATGAAACCGCGCGCTTCCACCTGGATTTGCAGGACGGCATTGTGAATCTTGTCGATCTCGACCAGCACTTCCATCGTGTGGCGGTCCCATGCATTGGCTTCCGACAGCCGTGAAAAGCTGTTGTAGGCCACGCCCAGCAGGATCAGGATGATGGCCACGATGGAGCCGAAGCCCAGGTACAGTTTATTCTTGATACTCAGGTCTTTGAACATGGGAGGGCTCCGGAAGCGGGAAGGTCAGCACAATTGCACTGTAGCATTTTGCCACGGGGACAGCAAAATGGGGGTAATCTGGGCGCGCGCCGGGCCGTAAATCGCGGACGAGTGCGTTTCAAATGTAAAAAAGCCGCCCGTGGGCGGCTTCGGTTATGCGGGAGGTAGTGCCTCCTAGTAACTAATTACTTCTGGCCGCGCTTTTCGCGGGCGATGGCGGCGATGCGCATGCGCAAGGCGTTCAGCTTGATGAAGCCGCCGGCGTCGGCCTGGTTGTAGGCGCCGCCGTCTTCGTCGAAGGTGGCGATGTTCATGTCGAACAGCGAATCGGTCTTCGAATCGCGCGACACGACGATCACATTGCCCTTGTACAGCTTGATGCGTACCCAGCCGTTCACGGTTTGCTGCGTGTGGTCGATCAGGGTTTGCAGGGCAACGCGCTCGGGCGCCCACCAGTAGCCGTTGTAGATCATCGACGCGTAGCGCGGCATCAGATCATCTTTCAGGTGGGCCACTTCGCGGTCCAGGGTGATCGATTCGATGGCGCGGTGGGCTTTCAGCATGATGGTGCCGCCCGGGGTTTCATAGCAGCCGCGCGATTTCATGCCCACGTAGCGGTTTTCCACCAGGTCCAGGCGTCCCACGCCATGCTTGCCGCCAACCTTGTTCAGTTCGGCCAGCACGGTGGCAGGCGACATGCGCACGCCGTTGATGGCGACGATATCGCCTTTTTCGTATTCGATGTCCAGGTATTCCGCTTCGTCCGGCGCCTTTTCAGGGCTGACGGTCCAGCGCCACATGGTTTCTTCCGCTTCGGCGCTCGGGTTTTCCAGGTGGCGGCCTTCAAAGCTGATGTGCAGCAAGTTGGCATCCATCGAGTACGGCGCGCCGCCGTTCTTGTGCTTCATGTCGATTTCGATGCCGGCGTCTTCCGCGTACTTCAGCAGTTTTTCGCGCGACAGCAGGTCCCACTCGCGCCATGGGGCGATGATCTTCACGCCAGGTTTGAGCGCGTAGGCGCCCAGTTCGAAACGCACCTGGTCGTTGCCCTTGCCGGTCGCGCCGTGCGAGATGGCATCGGCGCCCGTGGCGTTGGCGATTTCGATCAGGCGCTTGGCGATCAAAGGACGGGCGATCGAGGTGCCCAGCAGGTATTCGCCTTCATACACGGTATTGGCGCGGAACATCGGGAAGACGAAATCGCGCACGAATTCTTCGCGCACGTCTTCGATGTGGATGTTTTCCGGCTTGATGCCGAATTTGATGGCCTTGGCGCGCGCCGGTTCCAGTTCTTCGCCCTGGCCCAGGTCGGCCGTGAAGGTGACGATTTCGCACTGGTAGTTATCTTGCAGCCATTTCAGGATGACGGAGGTGTCGAGTCCGCCGGAATAGGCCAGGACTACTTTTTTAATGTCGCTCATATTGCTTCCAGTTGTCGTTGTCGATGTATGTGTTGCGATGCTGCCAGGTTTTTGTGCAGTGCCGGGCGAATTATTGGATTTTACCGAGTAACAGGTATTCGATCAGCGCTTTTTGCACGTGCAAGCGGTTTTCCGCCTCGTCCCACACCACCGATTGCGGGCCGTCGATCACTTCGGCGGCCACTTCCTCGCCGCGGTGGGCGGGCAGGCAGTGCATGAACAGGGCGTCGGGCGCGGCGCGGGACATCTTTGCGCCATCGACGATCCAGCCGTCGAAGGCGGCGATACGGGCCGCGTTTTCCGCTTCGTAGCCCATGCTGGTCCACACGTCCGTGTTGACCAGGTGCGCGCCCTCGCAGGCGTCGGACGGGTTGGCGAAGAAGGTATAGCGCTGCGTCTTGACTTGCGACAGGTCGATGTCGTAACCCTTCGGCGTCGACACGTTGACGTGGAAGCCGAACACTTCGGCCGCCTGCAGCCACGAGTACAGCATGTTGTTGGCGTCGCCGATCCAGGCAACGACCTTGCCGGCGATCGAGCCGCGGTGTTCGATGTAGGTGAAGATGTCGGCAAAGACCTGGCACGGGTGGTGTTCATTGGTCAGGCCATTGATCACCGGCACGCGCGAATTGGCGGCGAAACGCTCGATGATGTCCTGGCCGAAGGTACGCACCATGATGATGTCGCACATGCGCGACATGACCTGGCCCGCGTCTTCCACCGGCTCGCCGCGGCCCAGCTGGGAATCGCGCGTGTTCAGGTAGATGGCGGCGCCGCCCAGCTGGTGCATGCCGGCTTCGAACGACAAGCGCGTGCGGGTGGAGTTCTTTTCAAAGACCATCACCAGGGTGCGGTCGATCAGTGGATGGTAGATTTCGTAGTTCTTGAACTTGCGCTTGATCAGATGGGCGCGTTCGATCACATATTCGTACTCTTCCAACGTGAAATCGGAGAACTGGAGGTAGTGCTTGATCGGTTTTTTTGTCGACATAATGACCACTTGAAGATGCGCAGGCCGCCGGCGGCGTGCCTTTCCCGCCGGGTTGCATCAGCGTACAACATCTCGTCTGATGACTGCCTCGCCCGGCGCGCTGCTGTGTTGATCGGTGCTCGCGCCTGTTTGTCGCGCGGGCCGATGCGGTTTGCCATGTTGAAAATAATGCAATGACAAGTACTTCAGCCGTTCAATTATAAGGGTTTTGCTTTTAGATTGGAAAGACCGTCCGGACGCGTACTTGTATAGGCAAGCCTGCGCCCGGGAAACGGGTCAATAGATGCTGGCGGACGCGGCTCCATCGAGCTGGGGCGCCACCAGCGGCAGGTCGAGGGTGAAACGCGTGCCGGCGGGGCTGCTGGCCACCTGGATGGTGCCGCCCAGCAGGGCCGTGACGATGTTGTAGCTGATCGACAAACCGAGGCCGCTGCCGCCCTGGCCCAGCTTGGTGGTAAAGAAGGGGTCGAAGATGCGCGACAAATGCTGTTCGGCGATGCCGCCGCCATTGTCGGCGAAGACGACCTGCACGCGCGCGCCGTCTGGCGTGGCGGACAGGCGCATGCAGCCCGTGCCGGCGGCGCCATTGTTGGGCGCGGGAGCGAAGGCGTGCAGCAGGGCGTTGTTGATCAGATTGGTGATCACCTGGCCGAACGGGCCCGGATAGCTGTCCAGTACGATGCCGAACGCGATGTCCGTCTCGATGCGGTGGCCCGAACTGCGGATGCGGTTCATGACGGTGGCGATGATTTCATTGCTCACCTGCTGCAGGTCGAACTGGCGCCGCTGTTCGGTGGTGCGGTCGACGGCCACCTGCTTGAAGCTGTTGACGAGGTCGGCTGCGCTGTGCAGGCCGCGCATCACCAGGGCCGATGCCTTGCTCGCATCGTCGATGTAGGCGGCCAGGTCCGAGCGGCGCAAGCCGGGGCCGTTCATCAGGCGTTCCACGTCTTCCGTCTTTTGCTGCATGGTGCTGGCGATTAATAAACTGTTGCCGATCGGGGTATTCAGTTCATGCGCCACGCCGGCCATCAGCGAGCCGAGGGCGGCCAGCTTTTCCTGCGACGCCAGTTGCGCCTGGGCGTCCTGCAGTTGCCGGTAGGCGCTGGCATTGTCGAGCGCGATGGCGCCGTACGCGCACAGGGTGCGGAAGATCAGGCGTTCGCGTTCGCCGTAGGCATGGGCATGGCAAGCCTGCACCGTCATCACGCCCAGCACGCGCTCGCCCACCGTCAAGGGCACGTACAGCACGCTCTGGTTATGCAGGGTGCCGGGCACGGTGTAGGCGTGGCGCTTCGGTGGTACCTGGTCGATATACACTTCGCACCGGCCCAGCAGGCAGCGCACGGAGTAGGCGCGCGGGTTGCTCAGCGGAATGGCATTGTCCGACAGGGGCCGGCCCGCTTCCATGCCGTGCGCGCGGCGCAGCGCCGTGCCCGCCGCATCAAGCATGTAGACGGCGAAGGTATTGACTGGCAGCAAGGCGTGCACGTGGCGGTCGAGCACTTGGAACACGGCGCTGGCGTCGAGGTGGGTGGTGATTTCCTGGCCGATGGCCGACAGCCGCTCCAGGGTGTCGCTCGTTTGCTGCAGCACTTCGGCGCGTCGCGCTTCGGAGGCGGCCAGTTCGCGGTGGTGATAGCCTTCCGAGCGCGCATGTTCCGTCTGGTGGTAGACCTGCATGGCGGTGGCGCGGTTGCTCGCCTGCTGGGTGTGGCTTTTTTCGCGCGCCACGCCCGCCGCGAGGGCGATATCGTAGGCGCGCGCATAGTCGCCCGCATGCGCGTATTCGCGCGCCAGCGCATCGAGCAGTTCGCCGGGCGGCACATAGCCGTCGATGGAGTCGGCCACCTGCAGCGCCTGGTGCAGGAAATGCAGGGCGGGATTGCGTTCCTGCATGCCTGCGGGCGGCGGCAAGTCGTTGCGTGCGTGCAGCATGGACAGCACGCGCAGCGCCGCCACCTGGTGCATGGCGTCGCCCTGCGCGGTGGCCAGCTGGCAAGCCCGTTCGGCCGCCTGCAGCGCTTCGTCCGGACGGTCCAGATAGGACAGCGCGTGGGCGCTGCCGCGCTGCGCCATGCTGCGGAAATCGGC
The DNA here is from genome assembly GCF_002797895.1 of Janthinobacterium sp. 67. Taxonomy (NCBI): domain Bacteria; kingdom Pseudomonadati; phylum Pseudomonadota; class Betaproteobacteria; order Burkholderiales; family Oxalobacteraceae; genus Janthinobacterium; species Janthinobacterium sp. 67. The sequence goes on from NZ_PGES01000001.1 coordinate 5,828,615, forward strand.
CTGGCCCAGCGCTTCGGCCCGCTGCGCCAGGCGGCTGAAGGCGTCGAGCGCCGTGTCGTAATCGCCCTTGTCCAGGCTCAGTTCACCGAGGTGGAACAGGGCGTTGGCATAGGTGCGCGCGCCCGCCACGGGGGCCAGGATGTGCAGCGCTTCGCGCAGCAAGTCTTCCGCCGTGCCCAGGCGCCCCAGCTTGCGCATGGTCTCGGCCGTATGCGTCTGGCAGGCGCCGATGCTGCGCGGCCAGCCGGTGGGGCGCGCCAGGTCCAGCGCGCACTGCATCCATTCGAGGGCCGATTCGTTGTCGTTGAGGCTGGAGAAGCAGTCGCCGATATTGATGGCGGCCGTGATCGCGCCGCGCAACTGGCCGCTTTCCAGCGCCGCCTCGTAGCTTTGCATGTAGTGGCCGGCGGCCGTGCCCAGGTCGCGCGACGTATGCGCCAGCAAGCCGCGGAAGTCGTGCACCCAGGCGGCCAGCGGCGCGGGCAGCTTGCCGCCGGCGCCGTCGATCTGAAAGTGGCCGCCCCAGCGGGCCTGGGCGGCCGGCGCATCGCGCAGGACGGCCCAGCGCGCCGTGGCCGCGTCGGCCAGGCTGGCGCGCATCGCATCGCCGGCGCCGCGCGCTTGCTGCGCCGCGGCCAGCAGTTCGGCATCGCAGCGGGCATGGTCGCCGCGGTCGACGGCGATCGAGGACAGCAGCCAGTGGGCATCGGCGCAGCCGGCGCCGTCGCCGTGCGCGTCGCAGGTGGCGCGCGCCGCCGTGGCCAGGCTTTCCGCGGAGTCGAGCGCGCCTTGCAGCCAGGCCACTTCCGCCTGCACCAGTTGCAGGCGCGCGCGCGCCCGTTCCTGCGCGCCCGCTTCCAGGCCGGCCAGCGGCAGCAGCAGCTGCGCTTCTTCGCTCAGTTGAATTGCTCTGGCGCAATCGCGCTGGCGCAAATGCCAGGACAGCAACAACAGCAGCGGTACGCGCCCGGCGCCGCGCAACGGCAGCAATGCGCTTTCCCACTGCGCTACGTCATGTTCGAGCGCGAACATTTCCATTCAAGCATTCTCCCCGCAAACAGTGGCGCCAGCCTGCGACCGCACAGGCCATGTGTCATCGCATTGTAAGCTGCATTCAGGGGAATTGTTCAGTGCGCCAGTCAGAATTCTGCGTCCGGCATGGCGCCACAGGCGAGGGCGGTTGGCCCCGTCGTTCGATGGCGGACCAGGCGCCTAGCGCGACACGAGGCGGATGCTGGTGCCGCCATTCGCGGTGCTGGCGCTGCGCGTGTCGGCAGGCACGTGCAAGCCGGGCAGGAACTGGGCGTCGTCGATCACCACGTGCGTGCCTTCGTTGCTGAAGACGAAGTTGGCGCCCTTTTTGCTGACGAACTGGCCGGGGCCGGTGGGGTAGATTTCCACGCTGGGTTTTTCCTGCCATTCGCGGTCATCGATCAGGCGGCCAAAAAAATGGTTGTCCTGCTGGTGGACTTCCAGGCGTTGTCCATTCGACAGGCGGTATTGCTGTTCGATGTCGAAGGCTTCCTGGGCCGTGACGTGATAGTAGGAACCCGAGGTCACGCGCACGCTGTCCGTGGCTTGTGGTGCGGCGGCGGTTTGCGCCTGGGCGGCGGCGCCGGCAAGTGCGAAGAGGGTGGCGAGGAGGGGGAGGACGCGTTTGGTATGCATGACATTCACCTTCGATCAGAATGGCTGGATGGATGGAAATTAGATCGTGTGGTCGCTGGCAGGTTTCCGGCAGGGACTGGTGTCAAGTTAGCAAACACGCCTGGCCATCGCCAGCGACAGGCGATGGAAGGCAGGTTTTAGGCGATGAAGTGCGTAAAACGGCAGACGAATGGTTTTGGGATTAAAAACGGAAAGCGAACTCGACGGCAAAATTAAATTTTGCCGGCCGAGGTTTTTTGGCGCTATTTTTGCGTTGCGGCGGGAGCTTAGTACAGGGTCTGCGCCGATTCGTGCAGCAGCTGGCCGTACAGGGTGTGGCGCATCTTGGCGATCTTGCCTTCAGACACGGCTTGCAGGATGGCGCACTGCGGCTCGATCAGGTGGCGGCAGTTATAGAACTTGCAGCCGCCCAGGTAGGGCTGGAATTCGCGGAAGGCCCGCTCCAGCATGCCTTCGGACAGGTGGTACAGGCCGAATTCCTGGAAGCCGGGCGAATCGATGATGGAGCTGTTCGCGCCCAGTTCGTCGAGCTTGTACAGGCGCGTAAAGGTCGTCGTGTGCTTGCCCGTGTCGAGCGCGGCCGAGATTTCACGCACGGCGATGTCCGCGTCCGGCACCAGCAGGTTGATCAGCGACGACTTGCCCATGCCCGATTGGCCGATCAGGATCGACGACTGGCCCGCCAGCAGCGGCGCCAGCGTGGCCACGGCATGTTCCGGTTCGGCGCGCGCCGACACTTCATCGACGGGATAGCCCATCGAGGAATACGGCAGCAGGCGTTCGCGGGCGCGTTCCAGCGACGCGGTCACGTCCGTCTTGTTGAGGATGATGCGCGCCTCGATGCCGGCCGCGTCGGCCGCCACCAGCGAGCGCGAGATCAGGTCGTCGGCAAAGCCCGGTTCCGTCGCCACGACGATGAACAGCTGCGTCAGGTTGGCAGCCAGTAATTTCGATTTGTACTGGTCCGAACGGTACAGCAGGGTCTTGCGTTCCTCGATGCGGTCGATGACGGCCTGGTCGCTGGACGTGCGCGTCAGGTGCACGATGTCGCCCACGGCCACATTGGTTTTCTTGCCGCGCGTCACGCATTGCAGCTTGGCGCCGTCCACGTCGGCCAGGTAATGGCGGCCGTGGGCGGCGATGATGATGCCCGTCAACTTGCCTTCGCTCATGGGGCCACCTGGCTGCTCTGGTAGATGAGGTCTGCCTTGGCGGCGCAGATGAAGTCGTTTTCGGACAGGCCGCCGGCGCCCTGGTTGACCGAGTGCGTGTCGTAGCGCACGGCGCAGGTTTTGTAAGTAATGATGAGCTCCGGATGGTGGTCTTGCGTATGGATCATATAGGCCAGGGCGTTCACGAACGCCAGGGTCTGGTAGTAATTCTTGAAGCCGAAGTCGCGGCACAGCTTGCCGTTTTGCAGCGTCCACTGGGGCAGCAGGGCGTGCAGGGTGGCGATGTCCGAGTCGCCCAGCGCCTGCTGGCGCGGCGCGCAGCTCAGTTGGGCCAGGTCTTGCGAAGTCGATGGCGTATTCATGCGAGAACCCCTTTCAGGTGGCGGATGCGCACGCTGGCCGGCGGGTGGCTATCGTAAAAGGCCGAGTGCAGCGGGTCGGGCGTCAGGGTCGACGCGTTGTCTTCATACATTTTGACGAGGGCCGAGACGAGATCGTCCGCTTGCGTGTGCGTGGCGGCAAAGGCGTCCGCTTCGAATTCGTGCTTGCGCGAGCTGAGCGACGTCAACGGTCCCAGCAGGAAAGTGAAGACGGGCAAGGCCAGCATGAACAGCAGCAGGGCCAGCGCGTCCGTCGGCTGGCCAGTGAGCGCCAGGGCGACCGGGTCGACACCGAGGCCCGCATAGAACCACGGCTGCGTCTTCAGGTAACCCAGCAGTGCCAGGAAGCCCAGCGAGATGACGAACATCATGGCGATGCGCTTGACGATGTGCTTGAGCTTGAAGTGGCCCAGTTCATGCGCCAGCACGGCCTCGATTTCCTGCGGCGCCAGGCGCGACAGCAGGGTGTCGAAGAATACGATGCGCTTGTTGGCGCCAAAACCCGAGAAATAGGCATTGCCGTGGGCGCTGCGCTTCGAGCCATCCATGACGAACAGGCCTTTCGAGGCGAAACCGACGCGCTGCATCAAGCCTTCGATGCGGCTTTTCAGGGATTCGTCGGCCAGCGGCGTAAATTTGTTGAACAGGGGAGCGATGACGGTGGGGAACAGCACCATCATCAGCAGCTGGAAGCCGCTCCAGACGAACCACGCGTACAGCCACCACAGGCCGCCCGATTTGGCCATCAGGGTCAGCACGACCCAGATCAGCGGCAGGCCGATGGCCGCGCCCAGGCCCACGCCCTTGAGCATGTCCATGAAGAACAGCTTGCGCGCCATGGTGTTGAAGCCGAAGCGCTGCTCCAGCACGAACTGGCGGTAGTAATCGAAGGGCAGGTCGATCAGGCCGGAAATGGCGGCAAAGGCGGCGATCAGGCCGATCTGGTACAGCATGGGCGAACCCGGCCCCGTCAGTTCGTTCAGGTACAGCGCCAGCCATTGCAGGCCGCCCAGCAAGGTAAAACCGATCAGCACGGCGTAGTTGACCAGCAGGGTCAGCAGGCCGAACTTGGTCTTGGCCACCGTGTAGTCGGCCGCCTTCTGGTGCGCGGCGAGCGGGATTTTTTCCGCGAATTCGGGCGGAACAGCCGCGCGGTGGGCCAGCACGTGGCGAATCTGCCGTGAAGCGAGCCAGAAGCGCACGGCCAGGGTCAAAACGAGGACGGATACAAACAAAATCGAAAACGCGAGTGAATACATTCTGTGCCTGTGAGAAAATGGCTGATTATTTAGTTTGATTAGGCCAAGAGAGAATTATGTCACAAGCGACCGACTTAACTGCAGCCACCTCTGCATCCGCCCCCGCACCCACCGTGCCGGCACGTCCAAACGAGATGAACCTGGTCTGGGTCGACATGGAAATGACGGGCCTGGAGCCCGATACCGACCGCATCATCGAGGTGGCGGTCGTGGTGACGGACATGCATTTGAACCTGCTGGCCGAAGGCCCCGTGTTCGTGATTCACCAGTCGGATGAAACCCTGAACAAGATGGATGCCTGGAACAAGGGTACGCACGGCCGCTCGGGCCTGATCGACAAGGTCAAGGCGTCGACCGTGACGGAAGCGCAGGCGGAAGCGGAACTGATCGCGTTCCTGAAGAAATACGTACCGGCAGGCAAGTCGCCCATGTGCGGCAACACCATCGGCCAGGACCGCCGCTTCATGGTGCGCGGCATGCCGAAGCTGGAAGCGTTCTTCCACTATCGCAACGTTGACGTGTCAACACTGAAAGAGCTGTGCAAGCGCTGGAAACCGGAAATCGCCACCGGTTTCAAGAAACACCAGAAGCATACGGCGCTGGCCGATATTCTTGAGTCGATCGAAGAATTGAAGTACTACCGCGAGCACTTCATCAAGTTGTAATGATGTTGTCGGCTTACGCGCTGCGCGCTAAGCCGACCTACGGGCCAGCCACCGCCGCTGGCGTAGGTCGGCGTAGGTCGGCGTAGGTCGGCTTAGCACCCCGGCGCGTAAGCCGACACATCCGCCGCCTCAAAGACAAGGCTGTGCCAAGCGCCATCCTCACCCTGCCACTCCAGCGCAAACGGTCCCGTTTGCCGTAAAGCCGTGATCCAGCGCACCGCGCCTGGCTGGCGGAAATAGGCCGCGCACTGGCCGAACAGCTGGCCCAGCCGGCACAGCACCAATCCCTCGCCCGCCACGGCGCACCATTGCTCATTCGCATCGATCAAGGCCACGGCCGGGTCGCCATAGAACTCGCCCAGGCTCGCTTGCCGGCCATCGGCCGCCGTCACCGTGGCCTGTTCGTATTCGTGCTGCACGCTATATGCGGCGCTGCGCGCCAATTCCTGCTGAGTCATGCGGTCTCCACGGTGGGCCAGACGGTTTCCTGGTCGGCGCGCGCCTCGGCGATCAGCCATTCGCAGAATGCATGCACGAGGGGCCGCGTTTCCGCCTGGGGCGAGCGCAGCAGATAATAGCAGTGGGGGCCGCGCACGGCGTGTTCGAACACGCGCACCAGGCGGCCCGAGCGCAGATCGTCGCCGATCAGGGGGCTGGCGGCTATGGCCACGCCCTGGCCGCTGGCGGCCGCGTCCAGGCATAAATACGTGTGCGAAAAGCGCGCGCCGCTGTTGCCGCTATTGCCGCTGTAATGCACGCCGCAGCTGTGCAGCCAGCGCGTCCAGTCGATTTCGCCGGGCAGGTGCACCTCCGGCTCGTCGTGCAGCAGCGGATAGCGCAGCAGGTCGGCCGGCTGGCGCAGGCTGGCCGCGTTGGCGCGAAAGCCGGGGCTGCAGACGGCGGAAAACCATTCTTCCATCAGTAAATCCACTTTGAGGCCCGGATAGCGTCCCGGTCCCAGGCGGATGGCCACGTCCACGCCATCGCGCGCCAGGTCGACGGGGTGCATCGACGCCAGCACGCGCAGTTCGATCTGCGGATAGCGGTCGCGCAGCCGGCCCAGGCGCGGCATCAGCCAGCGCGAGACGAGCGAGCTGGTGGCCGTCACCGTCACCACCTTGTCATCGCCCTGGCGCCGCGCCTGCTCGGACACGTCGGCCAGCTGGTTGAGGATCGGCCCCAGCGAGGCCGCATAGCGCTGGCCGGCATTGGTCAGCACGACGCCGCGCGGCAGGCGCTGGAACAGTACGATGCCCAGCCATGCTTCCAGCTGCTTGACGTGGTGGCCGATGGCGCCGGCCGACACGTGCAATTCTTCGCCCGCGCGCTGGAAGCCTTCATGGCGGGCGGCCGCCTCAAAGGCGTGCAGGGCGGCAAGTGGGGGCAAGGGACGTGACATGGCGTTCTCAGGAGAATTGAGCCTCAGTATTATTGGGCCTATCCGTGAAGAATATTGGTTTGTTTCATTTTGCGCAAGCGAATATGATGCCGTCACTGCGTGAAGCGACCCGCAATAGGATTTACGCATGCATCATCTCCCGGCCTTGCTGGGCATTTATATTTGCAACGTTACAACGCCTGGAAAACCGTCGCGATACGCAGCAGGTTTGCCCAAGTGTACTCAAAGAGGTTAGTCATGTCTGATCGCCGCGCCGTTGCGCTGGTGTTGCTGTCGGCCGCCGGTTTCGGCAGTTCCGCAGTGTTTGCCAAGGCGGCCTATGCGTCCGGGGTCAACCCGTCGACCATGCTGGCCTTGCGTTTCGTCATCGCCGCCATGCTGTTGCTGCCGCTCGTGTGGCTCGGTGGCTGGCGCTTGCCGCGCGGCCGCCTGCTGGCCGGCTACATGCTGATGGGCCTGATGTACACGGCCCAGTCGCAAGGCTATTTCAATGCCCTCATGTATGCCAGCAGCGGCCTGTGCGGCATGCTGCTGTACGTGTATCCCGTGCTGGTCACCATCCTCGCGCTGGCGCTGGGCTGGGAAAAGCTGGACCGGCGCATGCTGGTGCTGATGGCGCTGGCCATTGCCGGCATGGCCATCACCCTGGGCGGCAAGCTGCAGGGTCAGCCCATCGGCATCGCCCTCGCATTGATGGCGGCCGGCGTGTACGCCGTGTACATCCTGTTTGGCAACAGCCTGGCCAAAAGCCGCGAGAATATTCACCCATTGGCGGCCTGCGTCGTGATTTTGGGGACGGCAGGCCTGTCGAACAGCGCGATCGCCCTGTGGCAGGGCGTGTCCTTGCCGGGCACGGCGACGGGCTGGCTGGCCGTCAGCGCCATCGCCCTGTTCTCGACGGCCATCGCCATTGCCGCCTTCTTTGCCGGCGTGGCGCAGATCGGCGCGGCCAAGGCCTCGATTATTTCCACGTTCGAGCCCGTGATCACGATGGCCTTCGGCGTGACCTTGCTGAAGGAGTCCGTCAGCGGCACGCAATTGCTGGGCGGCGCCATGGTGCTGGCCGCCGTCGTCCTGCTGGCGCAGCGGCCCACTGCCAAGCCGGTATCCATGCCGGCCGTGCAGGCCAGCGCCTGACTTTTTTTCCGAACTGATCGGTTGTATCGATCGGTCTCCTTTGGCGCCGCGACGGGTTTCCTGTCGCGGCGCTTTTTTTTGCCGGACACAAATATCTCTTGATTGCGAATGATTCTCATTTATAATTGATTTCAAGATTCCCCACCACCAGCCAGCCCATGCCAGCCAGTGTTCGCCTTGAAAGGAGACACCGTGACGAGCATGCCCCCTATTTGCAATACCGAGATGATCGCCGGCGAATTTGCCCGCCTGCGCCGCGAGAAAAAAGCCCGCCACCGCGACTTCGCCGAGCAACTGGCCATTTCCGAAGGCGAGCTGATCGCCTCGCATGCGGGCCTGTCGCTGGCCAACGGCGCCTTGCTGGGCGCCGTGCGCCTGCAGCCCGACTGGCCCGCCATCGTCCAGGCGCTGGAAGCGCTGGGCGAAGTCATGGCGCTGACGCGCAACGCCTCGTGCGTCCATGAAAAGACGGGCGTCTATCGAAATGCCAGCCACAACAACCACGTGGGCCTGGTGCTCGGCGGCGACATCGACTTGCGCGTGTTCTACCGTCAGTGGGCGCATGGCTTTGCCGTACGCGAGATGGGAGAAAAGGAAGTGCAGCGCAGCCTGCAGTTTTTCGACGCGGCCGGCCAGGCCGTGCACAAGATTTTCATGAAGCCGCACAGCGATATTGCCGCTTATGACGCGCTGGTCGCGCATTTCGCCGACGCGGACCAGGCGGCCGGCATCGCCGTGAAGGCGCCGGCGCCGGCGCCGGCCGAATTGCCCGACGCGCAGATCGACGTGGCCGGCTTTCGCGCCGCCTGGGCAGACTTGCGCGACACGCATGAATTTTTCACCATGTTGAAAAAATATTCGGTCTCGCGCCTGCAGGGCCTGCGCCTGGCCGAGGCGCGCTTCGTGCAGCAGCTCGACAAATCCTGCGTGCTCGACCTGCTCAACGACGCCGCCCTTGAAAAAGTATCGATCATGGCCTTCGTCGGCAATGCCGGCATGATCCAGATCCATTCGGGACCCGTGCACAAGATCGCCGTGATGGGACCGTGGATCAATGTCCTCGATGCGCGCTTCAACCTGCATTTGCGCGAAGACCATGTCGCCAGCGCCTGGGTGGTGAAAAAACCGACGGTCGATGGCCTGGTGACGTCGGTGGAACTGTTCGACGCGAATGGCGACACCATCGTCATGTTCTTCGGCGAACGCAAGCCGGGCGTGCACGAGCTGTGCGAATGGCGCCATATCGTCGACCGGGTGGTGCGGGAGGGCGAGCTATGCGCCGCATGATCGCCGCCAGCGTGGCGCGCCGCATCGCGCTGAAAAAAACGGGGGCGGGCGCGCTGGCCCTGGCCGCGCCGATGCAGGTGCTGGCCGCCGTGCCAGACGCGGCCAAGCCGGTGGCCAAGGCGCGGCGCATCGTCAGCGTGGGCAGCGGGGGGCGTTACAAGAGGGGATAAGAAAACGCCGGGACAGTGCCCGGCGCGAATGACTTGATTACTCGGCTGCCGGCTCGGCGCCGCAGCATTTCTTGAACTTCTTGCCGCTGCCGCAAGGGCAGTCGTCGTTGCGGCCCACTTTCGGCTCTTCGCGCTTCATGGTTTGCACGGGAGCCTTGCGGCGCGGGACCCAGAATCGGTGGATGGCCGGCAGGTTCGCTTCCAGTTCCTGCGCCAGCTTGTGCGCCTTGACCGGGTCTTCCACCAGTTTCAGCTCTTCTTCCTTGATTTCGTCGGCGCCCAGCAGGTAGATAGGCTGCATCAGTTCGGCCACTTCGGAATCCCAGATCTCGTTCCACGAGCCCGGACGCAGTTCCATGCCGTCCCAGAAGCCCCAGCACCAGGCTTCGGCATCGATCAGGGTCTGGCCTTCGTAGTCGTGTTCGACGAACAGGGCTTCGAACTCCTTCGGCGCCACTTCGAACGTCACCAGCACTTCATTCATGAAGCGCATGATCAGATTGACGATGCGTTCTTCTTCCTTGCTGTTCTTGAACTTCGGCGCGTCGTTGGCATCTTCGCCCCATACGCGCGGCAGCCATTCGGCCGGCATGATCGGCTCAGGACCGATGGCCACGGCCGTCAGATAGCCGTGCAGCATATCCATGGTCATCGCGTCTTCGGAGCACCGGTCCGACAACAGGAATTGGTCTAATTCGTCAAATTCTTTTTCTGATAATGGCTGTTCGAGTTGCATGGCTTGCTCTTTTATGAATGTAAGGCGCCAGTATACGCCTTGCGGCGCTTCAGCACCGAAGTGTTTGCACCTGCGGCCCGCGCGCGCCTTACAATGTCGCTTATGCACAATGAAAACCAGCCGCACGAGGACGACCGGCCCGTCCATCCCTTTTCCGCCCTGAGCCCCGATTGCGTGCTCGACGCGCTCGATAGCGTGGGGCTGCGCGGCGATGGCCGCCTGCTGGCCTTGAACAGCTATGAAAACCGCGTCTACCAGGTGGGCATCGAAGACAGCGCGCCGCTGGTGGCCAAGTTTTACCGCCCCGCGCGCTGGAGCGATACGGCCATCCTGGAAGAACACGCGTTCGTGTCCGAGCTGGTCGAGCGCGAAATCCAGGTGGTGCCGGCGCTGTCCATCAATGGCAGCACCCTGCACCAGTACCAGGGCTTCCGCTTTGCCGTCTTCCCCCGTCATGGCGGACGCGCGCCCGAGCTGGACGACCCGGCCACGCTGGAATGGATAGGGCGCTTCATCGGCCGCATCCACGCCGTCGGCGCGCTGTCGACCTACAAGGAACGGCCGGCGCTCGATCACCAGACGTTCGGCGTCGAACCGCGCGAGTTTCTGCTGGAGGGTAATTTCCTGCCGCCCGAACTGCTGGCCGCCTATTCCAGCGTGGCGCAGCAGGCGCTCGACGGCGTCAAGCGCTGCTATGACCGCGCGGGCGACGTGGCCATGCTGCGCACGCACGGCGACTGCCATGGCGGCAACGTGCTGTGGACGGACGCCGGCCCCCATTTCGTCGATTTCGACGACAGCCGCATGGGACCGGCCATCCAGGACCTGTGGATGATGCTGTCGGGCGAGCGCAGCGACCAGGTGCGCCAGATGGGCGACATCCTGGCCGGCTACGAGGATTTTTGCGATTTCGACCCGCGCCAGTTGTACCTGGTCGAAGCGCTGCGCACCCTGCGCCTGATCCATTATTCGGCCTGGCTGGCGCGCCGCTGGGACGACCCCGCCTTCCCCGTCGCCTTCCCGTGGTTTAACACGCAGCGCTACTGGCAGGACCGCATCCTGGAATTGCGCGAACAGGTGGCGTTGATGGACGAGGCGCCTTTGTGGCCCATCTGAATGCATATTTTGCCAATAAAACCGTAGCGAGCGGCAGTGATTTGCGTCCGAGAAGCGCAACTGGGCTGACGCCCAGTGAGCATCGCCGGACACAAAGCGCGACGCGCAGTAGGTTTGATTGGTGAAATGATGAAAAGGGCGGTAAAAGGCGCTCTTCTTGCCGCGCTGATTTGTGCATGCCTGTTCGATAATGGTGGTAATAAATTCCCATAAGCAACGGAATTCACCCGAACAAGCGAGAAATCATGCAAGCACAGCAAAATCAGCGCCAGGCCGCCTCCCTTACCGTCGCGTATTCCGCCGACGACGAGTTCGACCAGGACAGCATCGTCTCGCTGCATGATTTCAAGGACCTGGAAAGCAAGGCGGAAGCGCCTGCCGCCGCCATCACGCCCGAGCTGCAAGCCGAAGCACAGGCCGAGCCGGCAGTCGAAGCCGACAGCAAGGCACCCGCCGCCGAACGCCAGAAAATGGAATTGAAAGCCATCCACGAGGCGATCGCCCGTGTGGAAGCGGAAGCGAAGGCCACCTGCGCCGCCGAAAGCCGGGCCCTGGCCGAGGCACGCGTGCGCTCGCTGGCCGAGGACCGCGCCGCCATCGACGCGGCCGCCGCCGCCGCCGCGCAGCAAAATGCGCAGGCCGCTGAAGAAGCGATTGCCGCCAACCGCGAACGTCTCGATACCATGCGCGCCGCCGCGCAAGCGAGCGTGGCCCGCCTGGAAGCCGTCAAGCAGGAGACGGCGGAACTGCGCGCCCGCGTGGAGTCCGACAATGAAATCCGCCTGGCCGCCGAACAGCGCGCCCGCGCCGAGCAGGAAAGCCGCTTGCGCGCCAGCGAGCAGGTGGCCGTGCAGTCGGAACTGGCCGAGCAGGCCGCCCGCGCCGCCGAGGAATTGCAGGCGCAGACGGAGCAGGCGCGCCTGCAGGCCGTCGAGCGCGTCGCCGCCGTGCAGGCGGCCAAGGAAGAAATGGTGGGCATCGCCTCGGCCGACGCGCGAGTGGCCGTGCTGGCCCGCGAACGCGAGCGCCATGCGCACGGCGCGCGCCAGACGGCGCAGATGCTGGCCGAAGCGGAAAGCGAAGCGCTGGACTTGACGGTGCAGCGCGAGCGCGCCGACCAGATCGCGCTGGAATCGGCATTCAATCGCGCCGCCGCCGAAGTGCGCGCCCTGGAAGAAGCGCGCGCGCTGGCGCACCTGGAACAGGAACGCGAAGCCATCGCGCTGGCGCAGGCGGAATCGGAACGCCATGCGGCGCAGTCGCTGCGTTTGCGCCTGCAGACGGAAAAGGAATTGCGCGACGCGGCCATCCACCGCGAGCGCCTGGAAATGGTCGCCGTGGCCAGCGCGCAGGCGCGCCGCGATGCCGACGTGCGCATCCTGGCCGCCACCGAAGCGCGCATCGAGGTGGACCGCCAGCTGCGCGCCGTGGCGCTGGCCCGCGTGGCTGCCGAACAGGATGCGGAAATCGCCGGCCACGCCAAGCTGGAAGCGGAAACAGCGGCTCTCGAAGAAACCAAGGCCCGCGAAGCGGCCGAGCAGGCCGCCGCCGTGGCCGCCGCCCGCGAACTGGAAGAGCAGCAGCGCGCCGCCAGCCTGGCGCAGGAACGCGCCGAACTGGCGCGCCAGGCGTCGGAACTGGCCGCCAGCCAGAACGACGCCGAGCAGGCCGAAGTCGATGCCGGCAAGGCGACCTTGGCCGCGCAGGCGCAAGTGTCGCAACTGGCGCAGGAAAAAGCCCGTCAGGCAGAGCAGCTGCTGCAGGCGGAGCAGGAGCGCCTGGCCGCCGAACAAGCCGCCATCACCGCCTTGAAAGAAAAGCTGGAAGCGGAAGCGCTGGCGTTTGGCGCGGCGCAGGAACGCATCGCCGCCGAAGGCGCGCAAGCGGAACTGCTGCGCGGCCAGCACGCGGCCGAACTGGCCTTGCGGGAAGCGGCGCAAAAGGAAGCGGACGCCATCCGCATCCTGATGGACCAGGCCCTCGTCGAAGGCGAACAGAAAGCCGCTGCCGCGCAAGCCGTGCAGGCGCAGGCGCGCCTGGCCGTGGAACTGGGCCAGGTGCATAGCGAGCGCGCCCGCGTGGAAGAAGACAAGGCGCAAGCGGCCGAAGCGCTGCTGGCGTCCGAGCGCGATTTCGTCGCGGCCGAACGCGAGTCGCTGGCCCTGATCGCGCAAAAACTGGTGCAGCAGCGCCAGACCAGCAGCGCCGAAGAGCGCGCCTCGCAAGCCATCGCCGGCCGCCTGGAAGCGGAAAAGCAGGCGACGGCGGCTGCCGAAGCGCGCGCCGCCCTGGAGCAGCAGGCGCTCGACGCCATGCGCCAGCGCGAGCAGCTGGAACTGGCCGCGCAGCAGGCCGCCAGCGAGAAGCTCGACGCGCAGCAAGCCTTGCTGGCCAGCGCCCAGGCCCATGCGGCCCTGCAGCGCAAGGCGGCCGAGACGACGCGCGCGATGGCGGCTGCCAAGCAGCAGTTGCTGGAACGGGAAATGGAGCGTGCGCAGCAGCAAGAGCGCGAACTGGCCGCCCTGCGCGCCAGCCTGGAGCAGCCGCAAAGCGCGTTTTCCAGCTCATTGACCGCCGCCCGCGCGAAAGCCGAACAGGTGAGTTCGGCCAGCTTGACGCGGGAAGTGATCGAGCGGCTGACGCAGCCGAATGACGCGGGAGCCGTGTGGCGTTCGCGCTGAGAGTCTGAGAACCCGATAACAGCCGGGGTCGGACCCTAATGGGGAAACGCAGTCCAATGGACTGCGTTTCAATCGCGCAGCGACCGACCCCAGTCCTGGGTTTGGGTTACGTCTGTATCTTCCTCAAAACTTCCTGCCCACGCCGACCAGGAACACATCGGCATCGCGGTGGTAATCCGTCACCACCCGGTTCCACACCACGTGCGCCACCCAGTGGCGGTTGACGTGGTAGCGGGCCACGGCCGACAGCAGGCCGTTCAGGCGCGCGTCGTGGCCCGGAGTGTCGCGTGCATCCCACGCCATGTACGGGCCGCCGCCCATGCCGAATTCCACTTTTTCATTGAGCGAGCGTATCAGCCACAGCTGGGCGGCCAGGCCGCGCCGGTGCGCCAGCGCCGTGCCGCCTTCGTCGATGAGGGTGGCGCTCCAGTCCACGTATTTTCCTGCCGCGCGCCGGTATTCCAGGGTGAACGGGCGCGCGGTTTCGGAGCGGAAACTGTTGACGATGGTGTGGCCCGTCGATAGGGTCAGGGTGTCGTCGTATGCCCAGTTCTGCAAGTGCAGCTTGGCGCCGGGCACGCCGTCATAGCGGTAGCCGGCGCCGATCAGCAGGTGCGTCGTGTTGTCCTTGCCGTCTGGCTTGATCCGGTTGAGCTGTGCCTGCGCATACCAGCGGTTGTCGAATTGCCAGCGCGCCTGCAGGCTGGCGATGGACCCCCAGCCATGGTCATTGGCGAAGTTGTGGAGGCCGTCGTCCGTCCTGGCCGTGTCGAAGAAAAAATAGCGGCCCACGCCGGCGCCCAGCATCAGCCCTTGCTCCACGTTTTTCGTGCGCAGCCACACCTGGCCCGCCATGCCGTCGCGGTGATGGTCTTGCGGGTGTCCCTCGTTGATGTACGACAGGCTGACGGCGCTGTAGGTGTTCACGGGCTGCGTGTAGCTGACGGCGGCGACAAAGGTGCGCTCATTGGTCGCGTTCACTTTCAGGGCGCCGGCCATGCCGGAGATATCCTGTGCCTGAGCGGACAGGGGGAGCGAGGCGGCCAGCAAGGCCAGGGCGGTGTATGGCAGGCGCATGACGTTTTCCAGTGACAGGTGAATACACGCTAAAGGTCGTCTGGCGGGGCATCATGCGATTGCGCAAGAATCTTGCACATTGGCTACATTTATGGACTGTATTGGCCAGAACTCAGCACAAGTGTATAAGAAAGTGAGAATGTGTGAGGCGCGCCAATGATGAGGCGGGAGGGGAGGCGCCGGCCTGGAAGGGCTGGCCGGCGCGATGCTGCCGAATTGTGGTGTTACTGGCTCAAGACGACTTTATCGGCAAAATATTCCGTCTCGCCGAAGCATTGCGTGGGCACGCCCTTGTGCTGGCTGTAGGTGACGAGAATGCGCTTGCCGGCGGCGGCCGTCAGCTGCTTCGCCACCTCTTCATCGCGCACGCTGAACTGGAATTTTTCCGGGATGGTGCCCGGCAGCGCCGTCAGCAGCAATTCCCCCTCCCATGTCTTGCAGATCCAGCCCCGCTTGGAGAACTTCTGCAGGTAGCCCGCCCGTTCGCCTTCCGAGTACGAGAAGCTGAGGGCCATCCACGTGTAGGCTGCCAGCAGCAGGAAGCCGGCCACGAGGAAGATGGCGAAGGCGAAGGTGACTTTTTTGGTCGTAGGGGTCATGGTTGGGTTGTCTAGGTAAAAGGATCAGTCCTTGCGGCCGGCTTTCCAGTTCAGGCCGAAATTGTAGCGTTCGTCCATGGCCTGGTGCGCCGTGATTTTACCTTGGCCGCCGAAGTATTCCACCAATTTTGTCACCTGCAGGTTGCCGCCGTGGTTTTCCAGCATGGCGATGGCGCACATGGCGTGCTGGCTGTCGCTGTCGAGGCGCACTTCCACGGTCGGCTGGCCGGGAATCTCGATCGTCACGACGCCATCGGTGGCGGCCCAGTTCGGCACGCCTTCGTAGATGAAGGCGTAGACGAGCACGCGCTTGATCTGGTCGAAATGGGTGCCGTTGATGAAGATGTTTTCGCCGCTGCTGATGCTGCCCGTGCGGTCGTCGCCTTCCAGGTGGATGTACGGCGGACGGTCGTAGGCGCCCCAGCTGTTGCCCAGCGCCTGCACGGCGCTTTTGCTGCCGTTGCTCATCTCGAACAGGCAGCCGATATCGAGGTCGATGCCGCCCGAACGGCCGGCCGGCTTGTTGAACAGTTTGCCGAGGAAGCCCGTGTCCAGTTTCGAGGCGGGCGCCTGGCCTTGCGACGCGTTCTGGTTCCAGTTCAGGTTGACCCGGATGCGGCCATAGCCGCCGCTGTCGCGCTTGTCGAGCGAAATCTTGTCGCCGCGTTTTTCCAGGCGAATTTTCGACAGCGAGATCTTATTTGCCGGCGGCGGGGCCGCTGGCGTGGGCACCGGGATCGGTGCTGGCGCAGGGGAAGACGAAGCGGCCTCGCTGCCGCCAAAGTGCTTCAGCAGGGCCGCCAGGCCGCCCGCGAAACCCTGGCCCACGGCGCCGAAGCGCCAGCTGCCGTCGCGGCGATACAGTTCGCCGATGATGACGGCTTTTTCATCCTGGAAGTCCGTGCCCGTGAAGGCGAACGTGGCTGCCTGGCCCAGCGCCATGCTGGAGTTGCCCAGCGCGCGCATGCTGCCATGTTCCGTCGCCGCGGTAAACACCAGCTTGTCGATCGAGGCGGGCAGGCGCGACAGGTCGACCTTGAAGGTGGAGCGGGGGCCGTTCAGCTCCACCGTGACGGCGTTGTCCGGCGCGCTTTTCTGGTTGTAGAACACCATGTAGCGGTCGTCCGACAGCTTGCCTGCCGCATCGACGCCGAAGCAGCTGACGTCCACTTCCATCGAACCCGATGCGATATCGAGGGTGACGGCAAACGGGCCGTTCAAGCCCAGGTCAGCCAGTTTGCCTTTTTGTCCGCGTGTGAAATTGGTCATGGTCGTGCAATCCCTTCGTCGCTTGAGAGTTGAGTCAATGTGGTAGTGGGCAGGTGCGCGGGCGCCGCGTCGGCCGCATGGCGGATGCCGAACAGGCGCGCCTGCTCGATGATGCGCAAGGCCCAGCTGCTGTGCGTGGCCACTTCGCACATCGATTCCTGCATGCGGAACACGGCCGGGCTGTCCGGGTCGATGATGCGCAGCGCCAGTTCGATGTCGGACTGCGCCACCTGGTAGTGGCGCTCGATCTGCGGCACCTGGTCCGGGTGGATGGCCGTCTTGGCGATCATGCCGTGTGCCATGTCCTGCGCCACTTCCACGTCGAGCCACCCGCCCTGCGACAGGTGCTCGAAGACGGGCGCCGTCAGCTGGAAGCCGTGCGGCTTGAAGGTGGTGACCAGGCGGCCGATGACCTGGCCCAGCGGCGTCTGGTAAATGGTGCCGCTGGTGGGGCGGCGCAGTCCCAGCAGGGCCAGCAGATCATTGCCGCCGATGCGCAGGGCCAGGATGCGGCGCCGCACTTCCGGCGCCGACAGCTCGATGCGGAACTGCTTCATTTCCTCGTCGTCGAACACTTCCGCCGTTTCCAGCGTCGGCATGAGCCAGTGGTGCGTGTGGCGCACCAGCTCGAAATACGCGCTGAAATTGCTGCGCGTGGATTTCGGCAGCACGAAGCCGCTCAATTTGTCGGCGCCGGGCATGGCCAGCACGCGCGCCAGCACTTCGAGATTGCGCACGCGCACGAAGCGCAAGGTATCCGAGTCGTCGCCCATGTTTTGCAGCGCCAGCGACAGGTTGAACAGCGCGTAACTGAGGTCGCGTTCCGCGATGGCGTCTTCGGTGCAAAGAATGACCGAACGCAGATGGCTGAATTTGTCGCCATTGGCGATCGCCAGCAAGTCCTTGTGCGTGGTCGGCACATACATGGAGGCGCCCAGCGCCGCCTTATGTTCGCTTTGTGGGTGTAGGGAGTTGTTATCCATCGACTGCGCTCCTGATAAGGGCGACCGCCTGGTAAGGCAGCGCCGGTTCTACTGTGACGGGTATGGCTTTTTCCTGCGCCAGAAGCAGCAAATGTGCCACGTCCGGCGCATTCGTGTCGCGCACGATCAGGCGCTCGGGCACGCGGCGCAGCAGCACGCGCGTCGCTTCACCGATGCCCGGCTTGATCAGGTTGATGTCGCTGATGCCGTATGCCTGCTGCGCGGCGGCCATGTAGGCTTGCGAGCGGGCCGCCATCGCCGGCGCATCGCTCGCTTCGGCCAGCGGCACGCCGCTGCTGGCGGCAATGGCCATGGCGTCGGCCACCAGGCCGTCGGCGAAAGCGCGCGACTGGTCGTGCTGCTCGAACTGCGCGTAGTACACGCAGCCGTGGAAGTCGTCGGGACCGATGGCATCATTGAGCACGGAGCGGCTCACCAGGCCCGAGACGGTGGCGTTCAGGATGCTCGACGGGATCAGGTAGTCGCTGGCCGAGGCGGCGCAGGCGGCCGTGCCGGCCAGGTCGGACAGCACGAACAGGCCGCCGTCGATGGCCGTGCCATGCGCGGCATTGAAGTCGTTGACGGTCTGGCGCAGTTCGCGCGAGATCACGCCCTTGCCCGTCCAGCCGTCGACGAAGACGAGGGAAGCGTCGCCATGGCCCTGTGCCAGGATGTGCCGCAGGGCGTTCGCATCGATGCCGCGGTCGCGGATGATGGAGACGGAATAGTGGCTGCAGTCGCGCTGGAACACCTGGCGCAGCAAGTGGCCCAGGATCACGCCCACGGGCGTGCCGGCGCGCGCCAGCGATACCAAGGTGATGGGCCCGGTGCGACGCGCCGCGATCAGGGCGGCCAGGCGCAGGCAGTCGCGCGCCATCTGCAGGCGATTGGCCGCAAACGCGCTCTGGAACAACGCCAGGTAGGCGGGCGAGGGCAAGGATTCCGGCGACAGCATTTCGCTGTAGTGGCGCTGGCCAGACTGGATCAGACGCTCTTTTTCGGCCAGGTCGAGGATGGGCTCGAGCGCCATCGGCGTGAGCAGGAACTCCACGTCTTCCTGGCGGTAGCTGCCGCTGAAATGCTGCGTGCCTTCGGTCATAGCGCCGCCACCGTGAGTGCCGCCAGCTGGGTACCGTTGGGGATGATGGCGTAGTCGCAGGCAGCCATGAAGCGCGCGTCCGAACGGCTGTCGCCCATGCCGAAGCTGACGATGGGGCCGTGTTCGGCTTCCAGTTCCGCGCGCAGGTAGGCCACGGCGCGCGCCTTGTTCAAGGTCTTCGGCAGCACGGCCAGGTTGTTGCCGTTGCGGTGGATGAAGTAGTCGGAACCTTCCGCCGCGATCCACTGCCGCAGCACCTGCTCTTCGATGTCGGCCAGGCGCTCGCCGCGCGCTTCATGGTCCTTGACGACGATGTAGAACGGCGTGTCGTAATCCTCGATCAGGCGCGCGCGCGAAGGCATGCCCGTCCTGGTCTGGAAATCGTCGATGATGCGCATCGCGTCCCGCAGGCCGGGCAAGGCCGTCTGCATGTCGTTCTGCATCAGGGCCAGCCAGCCAGCGTCGAGCGCACCACCCGGCTGCAGCACGATGCCGCCGTAATCGAGCACGCTGTAGCTGGTAAACGGCAGGTCGACGCGGCGGAAGGCGTCGCCATTTCTCGCCGTGGCGGGTATCAGGGTCATGCCGCTTTGCGCGAACTCGAAGAAGGCGCGCTGGCGCGCCGTCGTAAACGAGCAGGCGTCGCCATTTTTCAAATAGGCGGCCGCTTGCAGGTCGGTCTCGCCCGGGCATTTTTTCGGGGTCTGGAACAGTGTGTCGTCCAGGTCAACAAACAGGAATTTCTTCAATTGTGGTCTCTGACTGAAAGTGGAACAGGCGGCCGTTCAACTGGCCGGCGAGTTGCATGAGGGCCGGGCTGGCCGGGGTTTCATGGCAGATGAAAACGTGCTGGTACTGGCCAGGCGCCACGTTGTACAGGTAATTGGCGATGCCTTCGCCGTAGTTGTCGTCGCAGTGGACGATGTGGCCGACGGAGCCCCATGACAAAATCGGCGAGCGCGTGGTCGATTGCACCACGACGTTCTTGCCCAGCGCTTCGAGTTCGCGCGCCAGCAGGAACGACGGGTGCATGAATTCGCCCGTGCCCAGCACGAGCACGGAGTCGCCTGCGCCGATTTCCTGCGCCAGCCGCACGGCCAGGCCTTGCGGCGGCGTCAGGGCGCGTCCCACGCCGATGCGGCCGAACGCGGGACTGGCGCCCCGTTCCGCATTCGCCTCGAAGCGCTGCGCGCTGGCCGCCACGGGAGCCGGCGCAGCGCCGGCCTGGAAGGCATACTGGCCGGAGAGCGCCGCGCCTATGCTGGTGGGCAGGCCGAAACGCTCGCTCAAGCCCGCATTGGCGGCCTGGCCCATGAAGTTGGTGATCACGCCCAGGTGCAGCTTTTCCAGCTGCGGATAGCGCGCGCGGCACACTTGCACCAGGTTGGCGAAGGTGTTGCCGGTCGACGCTTCATCGTCGATCAGCACCAGGCTGCTGGCCGTGGAAAACAGGGCGCTGGCCGCGTCCGACAAATGCAAAAACTGGCGCGGCGCGTGGCTGTGCGATTCCTCGAATTCGAAGAAGGGCACCGTGCCCACGCGGTAGCGCGAGCTGTGCAAAAACAACGCTTTTCCGTTCGGGTTGGCGCGCAGCCACGCTTCGAACACGCCCTGGCCCAGGCCGACGGCCGTTTCCGCCATGGCGATGAAGACGACGGGACCGGGCAGGCTGGGAGGGATCTGCGCGGCCAGGTCGTCGTGGATGGTTTGCATGGCGCGCGGCGTGACGGGCCAGTGTTTGCCCAGCACTTTTGAAAGGAACAGGAAGCCGCGCTTGGCGTTGGCGCGCGCGGCAAAGCCGATCAGCCAGTCCAGCGGAAAGCGCGCCTCGTCCACTTTCAAGGTCAGCTCGCCCGTGGGCATCTGCTGCTTGACGAGGTTCATGGCAGCTCCACGGCGTAGGCGGCTTCGCCCACGCGCATGCCTTCGGCGATGGCGGGCACGGCGAGCTTGTCAAAGCCCTGGTCGAAACCTGCCAGCGCCAGGTAGGGCAAATTCGGGCCGGCCGCGCAAGCCATGCCGATGCCGCCCGACATGCGCGGGTTGATCTCCAGCAGCGCCAGGCCGTTCGCGCCTTCGCGGAACTGGATGTTGAAGACGCCATTCAGGCGGTAGTCGCGCGCCAGTTTCTCGCAGGCCGCCAGCAAGTCGGCGCGCAGCTCGATCAGCTGGCCGCTGCCGCCCCCGTGCAGCTTCTTGCGCGGCACGGCGCAAACGAGCGTGCCCTGGTCTGCCACGCAGTCGGCGCTGTATTCGTGGCCATCGAGGTATTCCATCAGCAGCAGGGTCTTGAACGATGCCATCTGCGCCAGGCCGTTGCGCAATTCCTGCGCATTGATCTGGTAGGCGGCGCCGGCCAGCAGCAGCTGGGCGCTGGTGCGCTCCTCATCGAGAATGGCAAAGCCCAGGGCATACACGGATTCGGACGGCTTGATGCACAGCTTGCGATGCAGCGGGCGCAGCTCGGTGTAGGCGGCGTCGTATTCTGCAATGGTGGTCACGGCGCGGTAGTCGGCCGGGCGCGCCATCGGCAGATCGAGGCCGTCGCAGAAGCGCGCCTTGTCGTGCATCAGGGTCAGGGTCTCTTCGCTGGCCACGCTGAGCACGCGCGTGCCGATGGCGGCGAAGCGCGCGCTGGCGCTGCCGATCAGGCCCGCTTCCTTGCCGGGCCAGAAAATCGTGATGCCCCGCTCGCGGCAAAATTCCAGGCACCACTCGACATAATCGAGACCCGTGAGGCCTGACGGCTCGACCGCATATTCGTGGGCCGCCAAAAAGGCGGCAGCGTGCGCATTCGTATTGCTGCACACGATGTGATAGCGGGGCACGCCGTTTGTCGCGGCCATGTCGGCTTCGCGGATCAAACGCATGGCCGTGCCGACCGAGGAAAATGTTTTGTTGAACCAGACTCTTTGCATGTACGGTGACCGGGTAAAAGAAAAGGCGCGCGCAGGTGCGCGCGCGGGGAGTGTAGCTAGAAAAACTTAACCTGGCCTTAGAAAAACGCCAGCCCAGACCTGCTGCGCATCGTGGACGGTTTTGGCGGGCGTTTGGGGATCAGCCGGCTTTGCCCGACGCCGTCCACTTCAGGAAGGCGTCGCGGTTGCGCGAGCAAATAAATACTTTGCCCGAGCCGGAAAAGCGCAGCACGATGCCTTCGCCGCTGGTGACGCTATTGACGATATTGCCGAGGAAACCGCCGATGCCGCCGCCACTGCCCGAGCCGCCGCCCGTGGTCACGGAAATCTCGTATTTCAGGCTGTTGTCCCAGCAGACCACGTGGGAATTGTCGATCACGACGTCCTTGCCCGGCTCGACGTCGAGCTGGAACATGGAGCCGAAGCCCGACACCACCACTTGCCCCGTGCCGGCCGTCTCCATGACGAAGAAGCCGCCCGACTGGGCGAACAGGGCGTTGCCGATGCTTTGCGTGCGCACCTTCATTTCCGTGCCCGAGGTGGCGGCGACAAAGGCGCCGTCGTTGAGCAGGTACTGGCGCGCGCCCACGTCGACCACTTCGATGGCGCCCGGCAGGGTGGGCGAGAGCAGGCAGTCGCCGCTGCCGCGCACCGCTTCGATATGCTGCTGGAAGAACGATTCGCCATTCGCGAAGCGGCGCATGATGGCGCTGCCCAGGCCGCCCGTCATCTTGCCCTTCAAGTCGAGCGCCGTCTCCATCATCACCATCGCATCGGATTCGCAATAGATGGTTTCACCCTGCTTCATGCTGACGTGCAGGAATGGATCGACGTCGCCCGTGACACTAAATACTGGCATGATAAATCTCCAAAAAAAAGCCGCCTGATCTGTGCAGGCGGCAGTAATGATATGACATTAAGATAATTCACCTCGGAAAACCGTAGCGAGCAAGCTCGATTTCGGGTTAAGTCGCGCAGCTGTACGGAGGTACGGGACCGCCGAGGTAGCGAGCAACGCAGGCCCGAAAGTGAGCGGCGCAGCAGGTTTAACGAGCGTGAATTAGGCGTTGACGCCGAACGAACGTGCGAGGGGGCCCAGGCCGCCGTTGAAGCCCTGGCCGATGGCCTTGAACTTCCATTCGCCGTTGTAGCGGTAGATTTCGCCGAAGATCATCGCCGTTTCCGTCGAGCTGTCTTCGGACAGGTCGTAGCGGGCGATTTCTTTTTCGCCTTCCGCGTTCAGGCAACGGATGAAGGCTTTCGAGACCATGCCGAAGTTCTGGCGGCGCGCATCGGCGTCGTGGATGGTGACGGTGATGCTGATGCGGTCGATGTCGTTTGGCACGCGGGTCAGGTCGATTTCGATGCGCTCATCGTCGCCTTCGCCTTCGCCCGTGGTGTTGTCGCCCGTGTGGACGACGGAGCCATCGGTCGACTTCAGGTTGTTGTAGAAGATGAAGTCAGAGTCGCCACGGACTTTGCCGTCGCTTTTCAGGAGGAACGCGCTACCGTCAAGGTCGAAGGTGGCGCCGTCCGTCGAACGAGGATCCCAGCCGAGGCCGACGATGATCTTCTTCAGGTTCGGTGCTTCCTTGCTCAGGTTGACGTTGCCGCCTTTTTGCAAACTGATTGCCATGTGGTGCTCCTTTTCAGTAAATAACTCAAACATGCCTGCATGGGATGAGCGCGCATGGCGCTCGTGCCATTACTCTTTCAATTGGGGGCGGAACCCCCGATTTCAAGCTTGTGCCGCGTGCCGTTTGCGATAACGCAAGGATGACCACAGCGAGACCAGGATGAAAGCCACGCCCGACAGGCCCGTGAACCACTCCGGAATATGGTATTTGACGGACGCCAGCATGATCAGGGCGAGGATGCCGATCGCATAATGGGCACCGTGCTCGAGGTAGACGAATTCGTCCAGGGTACCCTTGTGCACGAGGAAGACCGTCATCGAACGCACGAACATGGCGCCGATGGCCAGGCCCAGCATGATGACGACGACGTCGTTGGTGATGGCGAAGGCGCCGATCACGCCGTCAAAGCTGAACGAGGCATCCAGCACTTCCAGGTACAGGAAGCCGCCGATACTGCCGCGTGCCACGCTTTTTACCAGGTCGCCATTGCCGTTGCGGGCTGGCGCGGCGCCTTCTTCTTCGTCATCCTGCAAGTCCGGTTCGCCTTCTTCCAGCAAGCCGCTGATCCAGTTCACGCCGATGTAGACGGCGATGCCGACGATGCCCGACGCGAGCACGCTGTATTTTTCATCGACCGGCCCCATGGCCACGCAAGCGGCCACGGCGCCCATGGTGATCAGCACGGCCAGGCTTTCGGTGCCCAGCGCGTTGACTTTTTCCTCGGCCCAGCCCAGCCAGTGCAATTCCTTCTCGTCGTCGAACAGGAAGTTCAGGAAGACCAGCAGCAGGAAAGCGCCGCCGAAGGCCGCCACTTGCGCATGGTTGTCCGTCAGGTGCTTGGCATACACGTCCGGCGTCGTGGTGGCCATGGTCCACACGTCGACCAGGCTCAGGCCCGTGGCGACGGAAACGATGACGAGCGGGAACAGCAGCCGCATGCCGAAGACGGCCACGAGGATACCGACCGTCAAGAACAGTTTTTGCCAGAATTCATTCCAGTGGCGCAAGACCGAGGCGTTGACCACGGCATTGTCGAACGACAGCGACACTTCCATGATGCCCAGCACGCCCGTGATCCACAGCGCCTGGATCATGCCCGGCATGCCGCCATGGCTGTAACCCCACCAGCCCGACACCGCCATCAGGACAAAAGTGACTAAAAAGGAAATTCTGAAATGCCGCATGAGTACCCCGTTGCAAGTATGAAAGACGTTTGATTATCCGCGCCGCTGTGCGCGCCGCACTCAGTGTTGATATACGTCAATTGTTGTATATGCCATGATTTTATATGATCGCCGGCGGCGGCGGCGTTTTTATGGCCTGGCAATGGACAGTTCTGCTGGCGCGGCTGATCTGCGATAATTGCGGCGCGCCTGTCTGGCTGCCGCAGCCCCTGACACACTCTCGACATATATATAAGAAGGAATACCCCGTGGATATCGCTTACCTCGTCACGCCCCTGATCGCCTGGATCCTGGTCGGACCGATCAAATTCCTGATCAACAGTGCCCGCACGCGGCAATGGGCGTTCGGCCTGGTCGGCAATGGCGGTTTTCCCAGCAACCATAGCGCCGTCGTGTCCAGCATGGCAACGCTGATCGCCTTGCGCGAAGGCATCGGCCATCCCGCCTTCGGCGTGGCCGTGACCTTGGCCTTCATCGTCATCATCGACGCCAACAGCCTGCGCCAGCACGTGGGCAAGCAGGCTGCCGCCATCAACCGCCTGGCCAAGGAAGCGGGCAGCGCCGCGCACAAGACCTTGCGCGAGCGCATGGGCCACACGCTGGTGGAAATCGCCGGCGGCCTGTGCACGGGCGTGGCCATCGGTTTCCTGATCAACACCGTGTTTGCCCGGTAGGCGTCTTTCCCCTGCAATGCAAAACCCCGCTTGAAGGCGGGGTTTTGCGTTTCAGGGCGTAAAAACTACGTTTCATCCATTGAATAAAGCATTACAGGAAACGGCCGATTGACATGCCCGGATGCGCTCATGGATACTTTGGCGCTTGTGGTTTTAATAAAAATAAATGCTTGCTATCGCCTGCAGCCTTATCCGGGCCGCCGGGACGGTCGTGGCGCTATCTATCCGGAGAAATACCCATGTTGCGCAAAACCCTGTTTGTTCTGGCAATCGCTTCTGCCCTGACCGCCTGCGGCAAAGAGTCCAAAGATCCCGGCAAGGGCGGCAAGGATGGCAAGGAACAGGCGGGCGCCGCCGTCAATCTGCTCGTCTCTCCGGAAGACTTGCTGACCATCCAGAGCAATGCGCTGGCGTCCGGCCCCGTCATCACCGGTTCCGTGCAGCCCGAGCGCAACGCGGACTTGCGCGCCGAAGTGTCGGCCGTCGTGATCCAGGTACTGAAGGAAAATGGCGAAATCGTCAAACGGGGCGACGTGCTCGTGCGCCTGGACGAAACGGCCATCCGCGACAGCCTCAATTCGGCCGAGGAAGCGAGCCGTGCTTCGAGCCAGGTGCTGGAACAGTCCGAACGCATGTTCCAGCGCATGAAAACCCTGCGCGCCTCGGGCATGACGTCGACGCAGGCGCTGGAAGACGCGGAAATCCGCCGCAACAATGCGCAAAGCGATCTGTCGGCCGCGAAAAGCCGCGCCGCCCAGGCCCGCCAGCAGTTGCAGCGCACCCTCGTGCGCGCGCCGTTCGACGGCATCGTGAGCGAGCGCAAGGTCTCGAATGGCGATACGGCGCAAGTCGGCAAGGAATTGATCAAGGTCATCGATCCGACCAGCATGCGCCTCGAAGGCCTGGTGTCGGCCGACAAGATCGGCGTCGTCAAGGTGGGCCAGCCCGTGCTGTTCCGCATCAATGGCTATCCGGGCCAGGATTTCGCGGGCAAGGTGCGCCGTGTCGATCCTGCCGCCAACGCCGTCACGCGCCAGGTGGCCGTGCTGGTCGATTTCAACGACAAGGAACAGCCGCGCGTGGCGGGCCTGTACGCGGAAGGGCGCATCGAGACGGAAACCGTCAGCGCGCTGATGATCCCCGACTCGGCCCTAGTGAAGGCGGGCGACGTCACGTACACGTGGAAAGTCAAGGACAAGGCCTTGCATAAAGTGAATTTGCGCATCGGCGCGCGCGACGTGCGCACGGGCCAATGGGAAGTGCAAAGCGGCCTGGCCAGCGGCGATACCGTGCTGCGCACGCCGGGCTCGACCTTCAAGGATGGGCAGAAAGTGGAATTGACGGCAGCCAAAGCCGTGCCCGCCGCCGCCGTGGCCAGCAGCAGCGTCGCCGTTGCCGGTAAAGGAAACTAAGCCATGTTCCTTTCCGATTTCAGTATCAAGCGGCCCACGGCCACCATCGTCCTGATCCTGGCGATGATGTGCGTCGGCTTGCTGGCGCTCAAGAAACTGCGCGTCAACCAGAATCCGGACGTCGAAGTGCCGTTCATCGTCGTCAGCATTCCTTACCCTGGCGCATCGCCCGACACGGTCGAGCGCGAAGTGGTGAACCGCCTGGAAAAGTCGCTGCAGAGCATTTCCGGCGTGACCGAGGTCAACAGCGATTCCAACGAGGGGGCCGCCAGCATCTTCCTGAAGTTTTCCTTCAATACCAATTTGATCGAAGCGTCCGACAATATCCGCAATGCGATTGCCGCCGTGCGCTACAAGTTGCCGACGGAAATGCGCGAACCGATCTTGCAGCGCATCGACCCGGCTGCCGAACCGATCATGCAGCTGGCGCTGTCGTCGAATTCGCAAAGCCACGCGGAAATTTCGCGCCTGGCCGAGGACGTGCTGTCGGACCGCTTCCGCACCGTCGATGGCGTGGCGCTCGTCAACGTGGGCGGTTCGCTCAAGCGCGAACTGTCCGTGCTGCTGAGGGCGGAAAAATTGCGTGAATACAATGTGTCCGTCAGCGACGTCGTCACCGCCTTGCGCAACCAGAATACCAATGCCCCCGTGGGCAAGGTGCGCGGCACGCTGGACGAGAAAAGCATCCGCCTCGTGGGCCGCATCGAGTCGCCAAGCGACTTCGAAAAAGTGGTGATCAAGCGCCGCGGCGACGAAATCGTGCGCCTGGCGCAAGTGGCCACCATCGAAGATGGCTTTGCCGAAGTCAACAGCCTGAGCATGCGCAGCGGCAAGCCCAACGTGGGCATTTCGATCACCCGCGTGCGCGACGCTTCCACCGTCAGCGTGGCCAACAAGATCCGCGACATGGTGGCGGAAATCAACAAGACCTTGCCGAAAGGCACGATCCTCCAAGTGACGCGCGACGGCGGCGAAAACGCCCAGCACAGCTTGAACAACGTGATCGAATCGCTGGTGCTGGGTGCCGTGCTGACGATCTTCGTCGTCTACGCCTTTTTGAACTCCTGGCGTTCGACCCTGATCACGGCGCTGAGCCTGCCCACGTCCGTGATTGCCGCCTTCATCGCCGTGTGGCTGTGCGGCTTTACCCTGAACTTCATGACCTTGCTGGGTCTGTCGCTGGCCATCGGCGTGCTGATCGATGACGCCATCGTCGTGCGCGAAAACATCGTGCGCCACATGCAGATGGGCAAGGACCGCCGCACGGCCGCGCTGGAAGGCACGGCCGAGATCGGCATGGCCGTGGCCGCCACGACCTTCTCCATCATCGCCGTCTTCATTCCCGTGGCCTTCATGCCGGGGATCTCGGGCGAATGGTTCCGTCCGTTTGCCTTGACGGTGACGTGCTCGGTGCTCGTCAGCCTGGGCATCTCGTTTACGCTCGACCCCATGCTGTCGGCCTACTGGGGTGACCCGGTCGAGGAACATTCGGCGCCGAAAAAAGGCATCGGCCGCGTGCTGGAAAAATTCAACCACTGGTTCGACCACCAGGCCGACCGCTATGGCCGCGTGATCGCCTGGGCCCTGCATCACCGCCGCTGGATGGCCGTCATCGCCTTCGGCAGCCTGGTGGGCGCCATCGTTCTGCATGCAACGCATGGCGGCACGAGTTTCCTGCCTGCATCCGATTCGGGCAACCTGATGATCAATGTGCGCACGCCATCGTCGAGCAGCATCGAGTATTCGCGTCTGAAACTGGAAGCGGCGGCCGTGCTGGCGCGTACCTTGCCTGAAACCAAGGATACCAACAGCTCCATCAATGCGGGCGGCGGACGTGTGTATGTCGACATCGGCAAGCGCAACACCCGCAAGCGTTCGGCCAAGGAAATCGCGGTCGAGCTGCGCGAGAAGATGTCGCGCCTGGTGGGCGCCGAATACGTGGTGCAGGATGACTTGAGCAACGGTTCGCAAAAACCGATCCAGGTGGAATTCACGGGCCCGGATTCGCGCAAGCTGATGGAAATCACGAATGCCTACATGGACAAGCTGCGCGCCATTCCCGGCGCCGTCGACGTGGGCCTGTCCGAGCAGGACCCGAAGAACGAGCTGCAGATTGAGCTCAACCGTGGCCTGGCCAACTCGATGGGTATTTCCGTCAACGACGCGGCGCAATCGTTGCGTGTGGCCTTTGCCGGCGTGGAAGTGGGCGACTGGGTCGATCCGACGGGCGAGACGCGCGACGTGGCCGTGCGCCTGCATCCCGACGACCGCGTGGCCTCGGAAAATATCGAGCGCCTGCCGATCAGCGTGACGGGCACGTCGCAAATGGTGCCGCTCGACCAGATTGCCACCATTACCATGGGCAAGGGCCCGTCCGGCATCGAGCACAAGAATGGCAAGCGCACGATCACCGTGTCGGCCAATGCGCAAGGCCGCTCGAACGGCGAAGTGACGAGCGACGCCATGAAGCTGGCCAATTCCATCGACTTCCCGCCTGGCTACGGCCTGGCGCTGGGCGGCGCGGGACAAGACCAGCAAGAGCTGTTCACGGAAATGCTGATCGCGCTGGTGATGGGTATCGGCCTGATGTATTTGATCCTGGTGATGCAGTTTGGTTCCTTCACGGCGCCGGTGGCCGTGATGATGTCCTTGCCGCTCAGCCTGATCGGCGTGGTGGTGGCGCTGGTGATCACGAACAACACCCTCAACCTGATGAGCTTTATCGGCATCATCATGCTGATGGGCCTGGTCGCCAAGAATGCCATCCTGCTGCTGGACGCGGCGCGCAAGCGCGAGGAAGAGGGCCATGGCCGCGAAGACGCGCTCATGTATGCGGGCCGCATGCGGCTGCGCCCCATCCTGATGACGACGTTCGCGCTGATCGCCGGCATGTTCCCCGTGGCGCTGGGCCTGGGCGAGGGCGGCGAGTTCTACCGCCCGTTGGCGATCGCCATTATCGGCGGCACCATCACCTCGACGATTCTGACCCTGCTGGTCGTGCCGACCTTCTATGACAGCATCGAGATCGCCCGTGATGGCGCCGTGGCCAAGTTCCACCGCCGCGCCGCGCGCATGCCCGTGGCTTTTGCCCTGATCCTGACCTTGCTCGAGTGCGTGCTGACCCTGCTGCTGGTGCGCTTCGTCTACCGCATGCTGAAGAAGGCCGTGCTGTTCCTGATGGGACGCCGCGCGCCGAAAGCGGTGCCGGTCGGCCTGCAAAAGTAAGTCAGGCAGCCTCGGCTGGGTAATCCTTGTGCCAGGTCAAAGAGCCTTCTTCGGAAGGCTCTTTTTACGTCTGGTGCTCTACAATCGTAGAACGGGTGGGCGGGATCGCCAGCCCGTAATGGAATACTTTTGCCCCCCTTTTCAACGGTGATGTGATACTGCAACGTATCGGACAAGAACCATGTTCTCCAGCATCCGGCAGCCCATACTCGGCATCCTCATGGCATGCCTGCTGGCCGCTTGCGCCGTGGGGCCGGACTTCCGGCGTCCCGCCGCTCCCGGCGGTGGCGATGGCTACACGCCGGCACCGTTGCCGGCGCAAACGGCGGCGGCGCCCGGTCCCGCTGGCCTGGCGCAGCGCTTCGTGCCGGGCCAGGATATCCCCGCGCAATGGTGGTCGCTATTCCAGTCGCCGGCGCTGGACCAGCTGGTGCGCGGCGCCCTCGCGCGCAATCCCGGCCTGGCGTCGGCCCAGGCGGCCTTGCGCCAGGCCGATGAAAACTACCGCGCCCTGTCGGGCAGCCTGCTGTATCCCGAGGTGGGCGCCCAGCTGGGCGCCAGCCGCGAAAAAAACAGCGGCCTGGAAGGGACGGGCGGCGTCCTCAATTTGTACAATGCCTCGGTGAATGTGTCGTATGCGCTCGATGTGTTTGGCGGCAACAAGCGCCAGCTGGAAAGCCTGCAAGCCCAGGCCGAATATCAGCAGTACCAGCTGGAAGCGGCCTACCTGGCCCTGACGGCCAACCTGGTGACGACGGCCATACGCGAAGCATCCTTGCGCGCCCAGCTGCAGGCCACCGGCGAGATACTCGACGCGCAGCAGAAGCAGCTGGAGCTGATCGAACAGCAACTGCGCTTTGGCGCCATCGGCCGCGCCACGGTGCTGGTCCAGCGCAACACGGTGGCGCAGACGCGGGCCAGCGTGCCGCCGCTGGAAAAAGCCCTGGCCCTGACGCGCCACCAGCTGTCCGTGTATGCGGGCCGCTTGCCCAGCGAGCCCGGCATGCCTGAATTCGACCTGGCGTCGCTGCGCCTGCCGCAGGACTTGCCCGTTTCGCTGCCGTCGGTCCTCGTGCGCCAGCGCCCCGACATCCGCGCCAGCGAAGCGCTGCTGCAGCAGGCCAGCGCGCAGATCGGCGTTGCCACGGCAGCCATGTATCCGCAGTTCACCTTGACGGGCAATGTCGGCGCGCTGTCCACCAGCGTTTCCGCGCTGCTGCACGCCAGCTCTTCCGTGTGGGGCGTGGCGGCCGGGCTGGCCCAGCCCATTTTCAATGGCGGCGCGCTGCGCGCCCGCCGGCGTGCCGCCATCGCCGCCTACGAGGGGGCGGCCGCCACATACCGCGCCACCGTGCTGGGCGCCTTCCAGAACGTGGCGGACAGCCTGCGCGCCCTCGATGCCGACGCTGCCGCCTTGCAGCAGCAAGCCGAGGTGGAGGCGCTGGCCAGCGAATCGCTGGCGCTCAGTACGCAGCAATTCAAGCTGGGCGCCATCAGCTACCTGAGCCTGCTGGACGCCCAGCGCACCTACCAGCAAGCCAGGGTGGGCCTGGTGCAGGCGCAGGCGGCCCGCTATGCCGATAGCGCCGCGCTGTTCCAGGCGCTGGGCGGCGGCTGGTGGAACCGTCCCGCGCTGCAGGCCGTTTCCACTGCGACAAGCTTGCCGGTGGCGGCGAGCGCGGACTGACGGGCTTGGCACCGGCAGTCTTGCGGCGCACGCGCAATGGCAGCCGCAAGCAATGACTAGGAGCGTATCCATGACGAAACGCACGAAACGCATGTTCATCATGCTGGGAACCGTGGTGCTGTTGATTGCCCTGCTGGCGCTGGGATTTTTCCTGCACATCCGCCAGCTCATGGCCAGCGCGCCCAAGCCCACGCCGCAGACGGTGTCGGCGACCATCATCCGCAAGGTCGAGTGGCAGCCGCACCTGTCGTCCGTGGGCACCCTGGTGGCCGTGCGCGGCGTCGACGTGACGAGCGAAATCGCCGGCCTCGTCAGATCCATCCATTTCAAGTCCGGCCAGGAGGTGAGAGCGGGGCAAGTGCTGCTGCAGCTGAACGCGGACGCCGACCTGGCGCAGCTGCGCGCGCTGGAGGCGGCGGCCGAACTGGCCGCATCCGTGCTGGCGCGCGACCGCCAGCAATTTGCCGTGCAGGCGATCAGCCAGGCGCAGGTCGACAACGACGTGGCCGACGTGAAAAGCCGCAAGGCCCTGGCGGCCCAGCAGGCGGCGCTGGTGGACAAGAAAACCATCCGCGCGCCGTTCGCGGGCAAGCTCGGCATCACCACCGTCAATCCGGGCCAGTACCTCAATCCCGGCGACAAGATCGTCACCTTGCAAACCATCGATCCCATCTATGTCGACTTCCATATTCCGCAAAAGCAGCTGGGCGGCCTGCAGGTGGGGCAGCTACTGAACCTGTCCAGCGATGCGCATGCGAACACGGCGTTTGCGGGCAAGGTCAGCGCCATCAGTTCCAAGGTCGATCCCGCCACGCGCAACGTGCAGGTGGAGGCCACGGTGGCCAATCCGCAGCGGCAGTTGTTGCCGGGCATGTTTGCCAACGTCAAGGTGGAAGTGGGCGACAAGAAACAGTACCTGACCTTGCCGCAGACGGCGATCACCTACAACCCGTATGGCTCCACCGTCTTCGTCGTGCATCCGGCCCCGCCGCCCAAGGTCGGCGCGCCTCCGCCGGCGGCAGGCGAACGGGTGGTGCGGCAAGTATTCGTGACGACCGGTGAAACACGGGGCGACCAGGTGGCCGTACTGACGGGGCTCACCGAGGGGCAGCAGGTCGTCACCAGCGGGCAGATCAAGCTCAAGAACGGCAGTCCCGTGGTGATCAGCAACGTCGTCGAGCCGCGCAACAATCCGCAGCCCACGCCGCAGGAACACTGAGGCGCCGTCATGAACTTCACCGATCTCTTTATCCGCCGGCCCGTGCTGGCGATGGTGGTAAGCCTGCTGCTGGTGGTGCTGGGCTTGCGCTCCCTGTTCAGCTTGCCAATCAACCAGTATCCGAAGACGCAGAACGCCGTCGTGACGATCTCCACCACCTATTACGGTGCCGATGCGCAGACGGTGGCCGGGTTCATCACGCAGCCGCTGGAATCGGCCATTGCCCAGGCGCAGGGCATCGATTATCTGTCCTCGTCCAGCAGCAGCGGCGTGTCGACCATCACGGCCACCTTGCGTCTCAATTACGACGCGAACCGGGCGCTGACGGAAATCAATACCCAGGTCAGTTCCGTGAAAAACCAGCTGCCGGCCCAGGCGCAGACGCCCGTGCTGACGGTGGAGAGAGGGCAGACGACGGACGCCATGTACCTGGGCTTTTACAGCAAGACCTTGCCGACGAATAATGTGACGGATTACCTGAGCCGCGTGGTCAAGCCCAAGCTCGATTCCGTCAGCGGCGTGCAGACGGCGGAACTGCTGGGCGCGCGCCTGTTCGCCCTGCGCGCCTGGCTCGATGCGGACAAGATGGCCGCGTTCGGCGTGACGGCGGCCGAGGTCAGCACCGCCCTGGGCAATAACAATTACCTGGCCGCGCTGGGCTCCAGCAAGGGCCAGATGGTGACCATTCCCCTGACGGCCGGCACGGATCTGCATTCGGTCGAGGAGTTCAGGCAGCTCGTCGTCAAGCGCAGCGGCGACTCCATCGTGCGTTTGCAAGACCTGGCCACCGTCGTGCTGGGTTCGGAAAACTATGATTTCAACGTGGCCTTCAGTGGCGTGCGTTCCGTCTTCATCGGCATCAAGGTGGCGCCGGAAGCCAATATCCTCGACGTGGCCCAGCGCGTGCGCGCCAGTTTCCCCGATATCCAGGCCCAGCTGCCAGCCGGGCTGACGGGGGAAATCGTGTACGACTCGACCTTCTTCATCAATACGTCGATCCGGGAAGTCATCAAGACCCTCGTCGAGGCGCTGCTGATCGTCACCATCGTCATCTATCTGTTCCTGGGCAGCTTGCGGGCCGTGATCGTACCCGTGATCGCCATGCCGCTGTCCCTGATCGGCACGTTTACGGCCATGCTGGCGCTCGGCTATTCCATCAACTTGCTGACCTTGCTGGCCATCGTGCTGGCCATCGGCCTCGTCGTCGTCGACGACGCCATCATCGTCGTGGAAAACGTGGACCGCCACATGAAGCAGGGCCAGCCGCCGCTGGAAGCGAGCCTGCTGGCGGCACGCGAACTGGGCAGCCCCATCCTGGCCATGACGGTGGTGCTCATCGCCGTGTACGTGCCCATCGGTTTTCAGGGCGGCCTGACGGGCGCGCTGTTCACCGAATTCGCCTTCACCCTGGCCGGCGCCGTGGCCGTGTCTGGCGTGGTGGCCCTGACCCTGTCGCCCATGATGTGTTCGCGCTTTTTCCGTCCGGAACAGGACAGCGGCCGCT
This sequence comes from Janthinobacterium sp. 67, assembly GCF_002797895.1. Classification (NCBI taxonomy): domain Bacteria; kingdom Pseudomonadati; phylum Pseudomonadota; class Betaproteobacteria; order Burkholderiales; family Oxalobacteraceae; genus Janthinobacterium; species Janthinobacterium sp. 67. Next base: position 5,862,772 of record NZ_PGES01000001.1, read on the forward strand.
TCGTGCAAGCGATCGACCGCGTCTTCGGCAAGGTGCATGATACGTATTTGCGCCTGCTGCACGCGCTGCTCGATACCTGGGTGGTGCTCATCGTCCTGGCGGCGATCTTGATGGTGGTGCTGGGGTTGATGTTCAAGATGGCGCAGTCCGAGCTGGCGCCCGAGGAAGACCAGGGCGTCGTGCTGTCGCAAGTGGTGGGCGACCCGACGGCCACGTCGGACCAGATGCAGGTGTATGCCGAGCAAATCTACCAGGTGGCCAAGGCCATGCCCGAATACAGCCAGATGTTCCAGATCACGGGCGTGCCGACCGTCAACTCCGGTTTTGGCGGCATGCTGATGACGCCCTGGGACGAGCGCACGCGCAGCGCCCAGGAAGTGCAGCAAGACTTGCAGGCGGGCTGGAACCGGATTGCCGGCGCCCGCGTGGCCGCCTTCCAGTTTCCCGCCTTGCCCGGTTCCTCGGGTTTGCCCGTGCAGTTCGTCATCGCCACCACGGAACCGTTTGAAAACCTCGACGCCATCGCGCAGCAGGTGCTGGAAAAGGCGCGCGCATCGGGCAAGTTCTATTTCATCGATACGGACTTGAAAATCGACAAGCCGCAAGCGACCGTCGTGGTCGACCGCGACAGTGTCGCCGCGCTGGGCATGACGCAGCAGGACGTGGGCTCGGCCCTGGGAGCCGCCTTGGGCGGAGGCTACGTCAATTACTTTTCCATCGCCGGGCGCTCATACAAGGTGATCCCGCAGGTGCTGCAGGTGGACCGCCTGAACCCGTCGGCCGTGCTGGATTTTCATATCAAGACGCCCAATGGCACGATGATACCGGCCAGTACCGTCGCGCACATCCAGTACGACGTCGTGCCCGAATCGATCAACCGCTTCCAGCAGCTGAACTCCGTCACCTTGTCCGGTGTGTCCGGCGCCTCGCAGGGCGAAGTGCTGGACTTCATGCGCGAGACGCTGGCCCAAGTGGCGCCCAGTGGCTACACGGCCGATTACGCTGGCCAGTCGCGCCAGTTCGTGCAGGAATCGGGCGGCTTCATCGTCACCATGCTGTTTGCCGTGGTGATCGTCTTCCTGGCGCTGGCGGCCCAGTTCGAGAGCTTCCGCGACCCTGTCGTGATCCTCGTTTCCGTGCCGCTGGCCTTGTTTGGCGCCACCATGTTCATCTTCCTCGGCTTTGCATCGATCAATATCTACACGGAAGTGGGCCTGGTGACCTTGATGGGATTGATCAGCAAGCATGGCATCCTGATCGTGGAAGTGGCCAATCAGCTGCAAAAGACGGGCAAGAGCAAGCGCGAGGCCGTCGAAGCGGCCGCAGCCGTGCGCCTGCGTCCCATCCTGATGACGACGGCCGCCATGGTGTTCGGCGTGCTGCCGCTGGTGATCGCCTCGGGCGCGGGCGCGGCCGGGCGCCACGCGATGGGGCTGGTGATTTTCACGGGCTTGTCCATCGGCACTTTGTTTACCCTGTTCGTCGTGCCGGCCATGTATCTGTTCCTGGCGGCGGACCATCAGGCGCTGGGCGCCCGGAGCACAGCGACAGCGGCGCCAGCCCACTGAGGCACCGTGGCGCCTCGTGATGGGGAGAATTGCTGCGCTGTGCAAGAAAAAGAGCCTTCGTCGGAAGGCTCTTTGCTGCGTATGCTGCCGCAGGCTTTGTGTTGCTGGCGTTCCGGCCGGTCGCCGGAACGCGGCTGTTAGCTGTTGCGCGGCGGTGGGGTGGTGCCGGTACCGGTTCCTGTGCCGGTACCGGTCCCGGTGCCCGGCGTGGTGCCATTGTTGGGCGTGGTGGCCGGCGGCGTGGTCGTGCCGTCGGGATTGGTGGTGGTGCCCGGTGCAACGGATGGGGTGGCGGGTGTGGTGGCGTCCGGCGTGGTGGTGCCGCTGGTACCAGAAGTGCCGCTGCCGCCTGTGCCGGGTGTGGTGGCGGGCGTGGCCGGGGCGGTGGTGGTCGATTCGTTGTGCTTGTTGCAGCCGCCCAGCAGCGCGCATACGATGGCGGTGCCGAGGACAAGCTTGCTGGTGCTAGGGAGTGGGGCCGTCATGATTGTTCCTTTCTCGTTGGAAAGCTGTCGTGGGTGATCCTACCTTGCCAGGTTGCCTGCCACAGTGCGGGCAGGCTATCGCAGCAGTGCTGGCATCGCTTGCAAAAATTAGAGTAGGCAGGCGCGCGCAGGTTCACCGGATTTACAAATCAGCGGCCATCGGCGCAAGGAGAGGCGATCCGCTTTGATATGGCGCAAACGTGCCACGTGAACGAGAGGCAGTGGGCCAGGACAGGACGCCCTGGCCGCAGCGGTGTTTATTTCGACGACGAAACCTTGCTCACTTCTACTTCCCAATCCACGCCCGATTCGACGTGGTGTTTGGCGGCAAAGTCGCCCTGGCTGATGGCGACGGCCACGTCGAGCAGGCTGTTCAGGTAGACGAGCGGCTTGCCCTTGGCGACGCCGCCAAACGTGTGCTCGAACGGCGCCGTCACCTTGGCCACTTGCTTGCCTTTGTGCAGGATGCGCACTTGCAGCGGATCGTGCAGTTTGACCTGCAATTCATCGAGCAGGGATTTCGGGATATTCGTCCACACGTTGCCGTATTTGACGTCCAGCACGGGCACGATGCCGCGGATGGTATTGCCGTCGCGTACAGGTTTCTGATACGCGATCTTGACCACGGCTTCGCTTGGCAGCTGCGGGCCCACCTGTTCATAGCTGATGGCGCCCGAGGCCAGGCGCGCACCGACATAGGCGTACACGTCGCGGCCATGGAAGGTGTACGACTCGGCGGAGCCAGCCAGGCGGTTGACCTTTTCATCGATTTCACGCAGTTCCGCCACGCCGTCGCGCTCGGCGATCAGGGTGAACAGGCCATTGTCCGGCCCCACGAAGTAGCGTCCACCCTTGGTTTTCAGCACCACCGACTTGCGATTGGTCCCCACGCCCGGGTCGATGACGGACACGAACACAGTGCCTTGCGGCCAGTAGTTGGCCGTCTGGTACAAACGGTAGGCGCCCAGCCAGATATCGTAGTCGGGAATCTGGTGCGTCAGGTCCGAGATGGTGAGCTGGGGATCGACGCCATAGGCGACGCCATGCATGGCGGACACGGCGCCATCGGCCGTGCCGAAGTCCGTCATCAGCACCAGCGGCGCGGCGGCCTGGGCGGCAGACAGCATGAGCGCGCTCAGGCAGGCACCGGCGACGAGGTGGGAGATTTTCTTGATGATCATGTGTTCTTTCCGTGGCCTTAGAAGGTGTAGTTCAGCTTGGCGTAAAAGTACGCGCCATTGACGCCGATGGGGTTGATGAAATTGTAGGGCAGGGCGCCGCCATACGTGGCGTTATTCGTTTCCCGCACGCGCTGCGGATAGCGGTCGAGGATGTTGTTGCCGCCCACGCTCAAGGTCAGTTGCTTGCTCAGCTTTAACTGGCCTTCCAGGTCCAGCGACCAGACGGCGCCGAAGCGCTGCGCGGGGATGCCGTCGATCAGGGGCGCATCGCTGTCGTACGAGAAATCTTTCAGCTCGCCAAAGCGCGTGGCGCGTGCCTGCACGCCCCAGCCGGCCGCCTGCCAGTCGGCGCCGAGTATCAATTTGCTGTTGGGGGACGCATGTTTGATGCGGAACAAACTCGTCTCCGTCAGCAGGGTCAGACTCGGATCGATATTGGCCAGCGCAGCAGAACTCTGGCGCACCTTGTCGAGGCTGGTTTTGTTCAGGTTCAGCGCCGCGTTCAGGTTCAGCTTGCCTGACGTGAACGCCAGGTCGTGGTTCAGCACCACGTCCAGGCCGCGGGTAGCGGTGTCGAGCAGGTTGGCCAGGTAGGCGACGGACTGGATGTCGCTGCGCCCATTTGCGGCCAGATAGGCCGTGACGGCGTCGCTTTGCAAGTCGCTCGAGCGCGTGATGCGGTCGCGGATGCGGATCACGTAGGCGTCCACCGTCACGCTGGTGGCGGCGGCCGGTTTCCAGGCAAGGCCAAGGGACACGTTGGTCGATTTTTCAGGTTTCAGCTGTTGCGCGCCGAAGCTGCGCGCCAGCGGGTCGCTGGCCGGCAGCAGCGCCGCCGTTTGCAGGGCCGTGCCATCGGCGTTGAAGTTCAGCGTGGCGAAGCGGAAACCCGTCTGAACGAGGGCCGGCGCGCGGAAGCTGTTCGACAGCGAGCCGCGCACGAGAAAATTGTCCGTCACTTTATAGCGCGTGGACAGTTTGCCCGTGCTGGCGCTGCCGAAATCGCTGTAATCGGAATAGCGGGCGGCGGCGCCCACCAGCAGGCGCGGCGTGAGGTCGCTTTCCACGTCCGCATACACGGAGCGGATCTGGCGGCTGCCGTCGTAGGCGTCCGACGGGCGCAAGCCCGGTCCCGCCTGCGCGCCCGGCGGCGCGTCCGTGAAGCTGCCGGCCGCGTACGAAGCGGGGTCGCCGGCCGAGCTGGTGTAGGTTTCGCGCATCCATTCGGCGCCCACGGCCAGGCTCAAGGGCGCGGGCAAGCCGATGTCGATGGTCCGCGTGGCATCGAGGTTCAAGGCGTTCTGGCGGAAGTCGAAGCCGGCCAAGTTGAAACGCGTGGGGCTGGCGGCGCCCAGCGAGGCGTTGACGGAGTGGCTCACGCCGTAGTCGAAGCGGTCGCTGCCGTGACGCGCGCTGGCGTCCCAGTTCCATTCGCCCAGACTGCCGCGCACGCCGGCCACGATGCTGAGGTCGCGCTTGTCGCCATTGGTGACGGGGCGGTAGCCGTTCGGATACAGGGCCGGTACGTTCGACGGGTCGCCCGGGTAGCGGAAGTAGGCGCTGCCGTCGGACTTGCGTTCGTTCAGGGTGGCAAACGAGTACAGGTCCATGCCGTTGGCCAGGGTGAGCTGGGTGTTGTAGAACAAATAGTTGTTGCGCTGGCGCGAGTCGCCCGACTTGAACACGACCTTGCCGTCGAGCGCCTGGTCGGCCGGCGTGAAGTTGTAGGACGTCCAGCCCGCGTCGCTGGGGCCGGCCCGTTCCGTGGGCGAGCGGCGCCGTGTTTCCGCGCCGAAGCGGAAGAATCCCGCCTCGCCCAGCGGCACGCCATAGTCGGCGTTGACGATGACGGTCTGGCCATCCGTCAGGGTCTGGTCGGTCGGCTCGAAATGCGTGTGGTTGGCGCCATAGCTGACGGAAGCGGCGCCGCCCGTGCGCGCTTTTTTCAGCACGATGTTGATGACACCCGCCACGGCATCGCTGCCGTACTGGGCGCCGGCGCCGTCGCGCAGGATTTCGATGTGGTCGATGGCGTTGGGCGGAATCGCATTGATGTCGACCGGCACGGTGCCGGCAAAGCTGCTTTCCGTGTCGAGCACGGCGCTCGTATGGCGGCGCTTGCCGTTGATCAGCACCAGCACCTGGTCGGGCGCGAGGCCCCGCAACTGGATGCCGCGCACGGAGTCCGATGCGCCGCTCGACTCGATGCGGGGGAAATTGATCGATGGCGACAGGTTTTGCAGGGCCGCGCCCACGTCGCCCGTCGACAGCGCATTGCTCACTTCGCGTGCGCCGAAACGGTCGATGGGCACGCTGCTGTCGAACACCGTGCGGTTGCGCGCGCGCGAACCGACGACGGTGACCTGGTCGATGCTGGCGCTGGCCGTTTCCGTGGCGCTGCCCGCCACGTCTTGTGCCCAGATGGATGGTGCGCCCAGCATGGCGCAGGCCAGCACGGTGGCGCGCAGCGGTGTGGCGGGAAGGGAAAGCGTGGAGGTTGAATGGCGCGGATACAAGGTGGTGTCCTTTAAGCTTGTTCATCTGAAAACAATTGAATGAGCTTAAGGGAGGTTGTTGCCTGGGCGAACGATTCTTTATGGATATGCTTATGGCTGTTGTTTTTATGCCGCCAGATTGCGCAGCAGCGCGGGAATCTCGGCCGGGATTTCGCGCGCCAGGTAGCCGAGGATGCCGAAGCGCAGGGCCAGCTGTTCGCCCGCCAGCGCATGCAGGGCAATGCCCCAGGCGCACGCCTGCTCCAACGGCGCGCCGCGCGCGGCCAGGCCCGTGATGATGCCGGCCAGAGTGTCGCCGGAGCCGGAAATGGCCAGGCCGATATTGCCGCCTGCATGTGTCCAGTTGGTGCCATCGGGCATGGCGATGACGGTCAGCGCGCCTTTCAGGGCGACGATGGCATTCCAGCGCCGCGCCGCGTCCACGGCGCAGGCATGCGGGGCGGCCAGCACGGCGTCTTTCGACAGGCCCATCAGCTGGGCCAGTTCGCCCGCGTGCGGCGTCAGCAGCACGGGCTGGTCAAAACGGAAGTGCGCGGGCTTGCGCACCATTTGCATGGCGCAGGCGTCAAGGATCAGACGGCTATTCGCAAACAGGGGCAGCAAATGGCGCATCAGCTCGCAGCTGGCGGCCGTGTCGCACATGCCTGGCCCGACGAGCACGGCATCGACCTTGCCGGCCAGCGGCGCCAGCTGGTGTTGCGCTTCGTGGCGGAAGCCGCCCAGCGCCGTTTCGTCCAGGCCGATGACCCGCGCCTCGGGCATGGCGACGGCCACTTGCGCCGCCACCGACGCGCCCGTCGCCAGCGTCAGCTTGCCCGCGCCCGCGCGCAGGGCGGCCGTGGCCGCCAGCAAGATGGCGCCCGGCATTTCCGCCGAGCCGGCGACGATCAGCAAATGGCCGCGTACTTCCTTGTCGCCATCGGGCTGGGGCATGGGCAGGGGCCAGGAACGCAACTGGGTAGCGGTGATGTCGGTGGTGTCCATGCATGAGCTCCGAAAAAACTAGGATTTGGGACTAGGACTTAGGCGCGGCCGGCATGTCGGGCTGGGCCGTGACGGGTGTGCCCGCCGCTTCCAAAGGCGCGACGAAGTTGCACAGGTCCAGCTGCAACTTGCCGTGCTTGCCCAAGGCCGGGTTGAAAGCGTACGAGGTGACGCCGCAGTTGGGCACGTCGGCCGCCTTGTCGATGGCCAGGATGGCTTGCTCGTCGCAGCGTTCCAGCAGGTAGCGGAAGCAATTGACGATGACCTGGTGGCCGACGATCAGCACCCGTTCTCCCCGGTATTCGCGGGTGATGGTGTCGAGCACGCTGCGCAGGCGCAGGATGACGTCGCACCAGCTTTCGCCACCGGGCGGACGGAAATAGAACTTGCCCACGTGCTGGCGCTGCTCGTGCAGTTCCGGGTACTTGCTGGCGATGCCGTGCACGGTCAGGCGGTCGAGGATGCCGAATTCCTTTTCGCGCAGGCGCTCGTCGGCCACCACGGCGTTCAAGCTGTCCGCATCGATGCGCGCCAGCACGGCTTGCGCCGTCTGCTGCGCCCGCACGTACGGCGAATACAGCACGACGGTCGGTTGTTGTTCAGGGGGGAGGGTGGCGAACCAGTCGCCCAGGGCTTGCGCCTGGCGCGCGCCAAGCTCGGAGAGGGGAACGTCGACATCGCGCTCGGCGATGGCGATCAACAGCTGTTTTTCCGCTTCGGCGGCATCGCGCGCCACGTTGCCGGCACTTTGGCCGTGACGCACGATCCAGATTTGCTGCGGCCATTTCTGTTCCATCGCCTTGCGCCTTCCTCCGTATTTATTGCTAATAAATATAGACGAAAGCGGCAAGGCGCGGCGCGCCGCTGGATAGATTTTTAGGCTGCGTGTTCCGCTTCGTCCAGGTCGGGCGCGTCGTCGCTGTTGTAGACGGCCAGGTCGGTCTCGCCCATGACCCGGCTGGTGACGGTGCCGGCCGTGATCGAGCCGCTGACGTTCAGCGCCGTGCGGCCCATGTCGATCAGCGGTTCGACGGAGATCAGCAAGCCGGCCAGCGCGACGGGCAAGTCCATCGCCGACAGCACGATCAGCGCGGCAAACGTGGCGCCGCCGCCCACGCCGGCCACGCCGACGGAACCGATGGTGATGATGGCCAGCAGGGGCAGCAGGAAGCTGACCGTGAAGGGATCGACGCCGACGGTCGGGGCGATCATGACGGCCAGCATGGCCGGATAGATGCCGGCGCAGCCGTTCTGGCCGATGGTCGAACCGAACGAGGCGGCGAAGTTGGCGATGCCTTCCGGCGTGCCCAGGCGCTGCGTTTGCGTCTGCACGCTCATCGGGATCGAACCGGCGCTGGTGCGCGACGTGAACGCGAAGGCCAGCACGGGGAAGACTTTTTTCACGAAGCGCAGCGGGTTCAGGCCCACGCCGGCGATGATGGCCAGGTGCACGAGGAACATCAAAATCAGCGCGCTGTACGAAGCGACGACGAAGTTGATCAATTTCAAGATGTCCGTGTAGCTCGACGAGGCCACCACTTCAAACATCAGCGCGAACACGCCGTACGGCGTCAGGCGCAGCACCAGGGTAACCATGCGCATGACGATGGCGTGCGCCACTTTCATGAAGTGCTCGAACGAGGCAAAAATCTCCGGCTTTTTCGCCGCAATGCCCGTGGCCGAGATGCCGATGAAGATCGAGAACACGACCACGGCGATGGTCGACGTCTTGCGCGCGCCCGTCATGTCGAGGAAGGGATTGGTCGGCACGAAGCTGACCAGCAGTTTCGGCAGGGACAGGGCCTTCGCCGTTTCCAGCGAGCCTTGCAGCTGCACGCCGCGCGCCACTTCGGCGGCGCTCGACGTCAGGCCGACAGCCGTCAGGCCGAACAGCTTGGCCATCAAAATGCCCAGCGCGGCGGCGACGGTCGTCGTGATGAGCAGGGTGCCGATGGTCAGCGCGCTGATCTTGCCCAGCGAGCTCGCGTCCTTGAGTTTCAGGATGGCGGAAATGATGGACACCATGATCAGCGGCATGATGATCATCTGCAGCAGTTTGACGTAGCCGCTGCCGACGATGTCCATGTATTCATTGGTGCCCGCGATGATGGGCGAGCCGGCGCCGTACAGCCACTGCACGGCCGCACCGAGCAGCACGCCCAGGCCCAGGCCCGTGAAGACGCGCACGGTAAACGTCGCGTGTTTGCGTTGCTGATGGAACATGAAAGCGAAGACGAGCAACGCAACGAGCAGGTTCAGGATGATGTTAATTGCCATGAAGGGGCCTTATCTTGGTTTTATTCGAGACTGCACGGAGCACATAAACTGTACTACAACTGACAGCTGCCCCAGCCCGGGGCGGAAGGGCAAGCACTGTACAGTACTATGGTGGCGTTTTGCGCAATACCGCTGCGAATATTACGCTATATAAATATGCTTCACAGGTATAAGCCTTGTGGCTGATTGTGAATTTAGCTATTTCGTGCCAGCATGCTTTTCCCGTTTGCTAAGATGCGCCAGACTATTTGATAGGAAGAAGATGAATGCATTAACTGAAGTACAAGTGCTCGATGCGGAAGAACGCTTGCGCCTGGCCATGATGGCTTCCGACGTGGCCGCGCTGAACGTCTTGCTGGCCGACGACTTGCTGTTTACCAATCACCTGGGCCACTTGCTGAGCAAGCATGCTGACCTGGCCGCGCACGAGCAGCGCCTGCTGGCCATCACCGACCTGCGCGCGTCCGAGCGCCATGTGCGGATCAACGGCAACGTGGCCGTCGTCTCCGTGCGCATGCAGCTGACGGGCACCTACCACGATGTGGAAACGCATGGCGACTTCCGTTTTACGCGCGTCTGGGCGCAGGATGCGGCCGGCGCGCTGCAAGTGATCGCCGCCCATTCCGGCGTCGTGGCTTGAGGAGTATCAGTGGATCATCGTTCCAAAGGGCAGCTGTTTGAAGCTGTCATCGCCGCCGGCCCGGCCACCCTGGCCATCACGGCAGGCTATCCCGTGCTGCTGTACAACCTGGTGCGCACCTGGGCCGACGCTCCCGGCGCCAATGCCCTGGCCGCGCTGCTGCTGACGGGTGGCGTGTGGGCCTTGCTGGAATTCTGGCGCATCGCGCTGGCGACCGTGGCGCGCAAGGCATACGCATTCAACTGGCGCTTCTGGCTGGCCATCGCCAGTTTTCTTGCCTGCTTCGTGCGTTTCGTGCCGGACATGCCGGCCGGACTGATGCTGTTGTTGCTGGTGCTGCCGGCGCTGGCGTGGACGCATTTCATTTTGCTGCAGCTCAAGCGGCCCGCCAACTTGTAAGTTTCATTCTTCCTCTTCCGCTTCCGCTTTCAGCCAGACGATGCGGCCATTGCCCGCCTCATGCAGATGGGCCAGCAGGGCGGTGGCGGCCGTTTCAGGCAGGCTGAAGTCGAACAGCACGTGCTCGCCGTGTTCCACGTTCAGCAAGGTGGCGCCGGCGCCATCGAGTTCGCGGCGCAGCATGCCTTCCATCGCATACGGCACCGTGCAGCGCAAAGTTCTCTGGCGTACGATGGCCGTCTTTTCCGCCTGCAGCAGCGCTTGCGCCACGCTATCCGTGTAGGCGCGCACGAGGCCGCCCGCGCCCAGCTTGATCCCGCCAAAATAGCGCACGACGGTCGCCAGCACGCCTTCCAGGTCCTGGTGGCGCAGCACGTCGAGCATGGGCCGCCCGGCCGTGCCGCTCGGTTCGCCATCATCGACGGCCGCCGATTGCCCGCCCGCCAGCAGCGCCCAGCACACATGGCAGGCGCCCGGATGCTGCGCCTTCAAGTCATTGACCACCTGCTGCGCGCTGGCGCGGTCCGTCATCGGCTGCACGCAGCCGATGAAACGGCTTTTCTTGATGATCAGTTCGCTGTGGACGGGAGTGGCAATGGTAAACGGCATGGCGGGTGCGAAGGCGGGCAAAGCAGCATGATAGAGTAAATGCGCGCCGTGGACGAGTCAGCTCGCTCGCGCGGCGGAAGCGGCCACCAGTTCGCGCAGCGCCGCATCGCGCACTTGCAGGATATCGAACAGTCCCAGCGCGTGCAGGGCGGGCAAGGCGTCGACAATGTCGCGCTCGGCAATGCTCCGTTCGGCGCTGCCGCTGGGCTCGTCCAGCCATAGCCTGGCATTGGCGAGGAAGGCGCCCACCGTGCCCTTGCGTACGGTCACGCCATTGAACTGGCCCTGGTTTTGTTGATCCGGCAATACGTCTTCTGCGCGCATGGTGAACTCCTGAGATAGTAAGAGACTCCACTGTATGATGATCTGATTGTCTTGCCTGCGCTGTTTATGTCATTCGATACGTCAAATCCGCCAATCTTGTCGCCATCGCTGCCGCTGCGCGCCATACGCATTGCCCAGCCGCAGGAGAGGGTGACGGCGGCGCACCGCCACGCCAGCGGCCAGCTGTTCGGCGCCATGCGAGGCCTTTCCGTTGCCGCCGACAGCGGGCAGTGGGTAGTGCCGGCCAGCCATTGCGTATGGATGCCGCCCCATCACGTCCATGCCCTGCGGTCGCACGGCCCGTTTGCGGGCTGGAGCGTGTATGTGGACGAGACCAGTTGCGCCAGCTTGCCCGCCGCGCCGTGCGTGATGCGCGTCTCGGGCTTGCTGCGCGAAGCGGTGGACCGTGCCAGCACCTGGGACGATGTCGCGCTCGACGTGCGGCAAGCCCGTGTGGCGGGCGTGATCCTCGACGAAATCGCCGCCGCGCCGTACGAGCCCTTCGGCTTGCCCCTGCCCACGGACCCGCGCCTGCTGCGCGTGGCGCGCGCCATCCTCGATGACCTGGCCGACGAGCGGGGCGTGGAAGCGCTGGCCGCCTGGGCCGGCGTATCACCGCGCACCCTGGCCCGCCGTTTCACGCTCGAGACCGGCTTTACGCCCTCGGCCTGGCGCCAGCGCGCCCGCATCCTGCGTGCCCTGGAATTGTTGGCTAGTGGCCAGCCCGTCACGACGATTGCGCTGGACTTGGGCTACGACAACGTCAGCGCCTTCATCGCCATGTTCAAGCGCGTGATGGGCGTGACGCCGGGCAAGTATGGGGAAGGCCCCGCGCCAGAAACTTATTTTGTGGTGTAGCCGCCATTGATCAGGATAGTCTGACCGGTGATCCACCAGCCATCGCTGACCAGGTGCCGGATGAACGGGACTACGTCATGGATATCGGTGAGGCCGGTCTTGCTGAATCCGGAGAGTGCCGCGGCCGTCTTGTGGTACGCCACCGCGTCATCGCCTTCGGCGGGATAGAAAAACGGCGTGTCCATCGGACCTGGCCCGACCGCCGTCACCGAGATGCCGCGCGCACCGAACTCCTTGGACGCCGCGCGGGTGTAGTGCTCCACCGGCGCCTTGGTGCCGGCATACGCGGCGTAGAAGGGCGTGAATGCACCCAGCAGCGAGGTGACCACGGTGCAGATCTTGCCATTGTCGTTGAGGTTCTTGCCGGCCTCCTTGAGAAAGAAGAAAGCGGTCTTGGAGTTGACCGCCGTCATTTCGTCGTATTCGGCTTCGCTGATCTCCGCGATCGGCTTCTTCAGCACCTTCCCAACGGTGTTAATCGCGATGTCCAGGTTGCCGACCGCGGCAATGGCGTCGGCGAACAGCTTCTCGACGGCCCCGGCCGTCGTCAGGTTGGCCTGGATTGCGACGGCTTGTGCGCCTGCGGCCTTGATCGCGGCCACGGTTGCCTCGGCATCGGCCTTGCTGGCTGCGCTGTTGTAGTGGATGGCCACTGCCTTGGCGCCTTGCTGCGCCAGGTCGCGGGCGATCAGTCCCCCGAGGTTCTTGCCTCCTCCGGCGATGAGGACGGTCTTGCCTTTGATGCAATGGTCAGTCATGTCGATCTCCTTGGATACGTATTGGGAGGCTCGAGTATAAGCAGCATCCAATGGAAGATCAGCTACGCCCGGCTGGATGGATTGTCCAGAAAAACAGCCCAATCGGGACTGGCCAGGCCAGAATCAGCCACGCCAGCCTCGCTGCGTTTCATGATTCGAGATGTGGCCGCATTAACGTTTCGAACCATTCGAAAAATGCATTCAGCCTGCGCGACAGTTGCTTGCGGTGCGAGAAAACGAGCGACACCGGCATGGACGCCGCGCGGAATTCCGGCATGACTTCAATGAGTTCGCCGCTGTCGAGCAGGTGTTGCACGTCGAAACGGGGAATCTGGATCAATCCCACCCCCGCCACACAGCAGGCAATGTAATTTTCGGCGTTGTTGACGATCACCCGGCTGGGAATTGACAGTGATCGTTTGCGTCCCGCATCCAGATACTCCCAGGGAGACTCTTTCGCGGCAGGACCGGAGGCATATCCAACCGTCCAGTGTCCTTTGCTCAAATCATCTGGCGTTGCCGGCACACCATGCTCGCGTACATAGCCTAGACTGGCGCAGTTGATCAGTGCGATATGCCCGAGAGGACGCGCGACGATACTGCTGTCCTGCAACGTCCCGACGCGCACGGCACAGTCCACGCCTTCCTGCACCATGTCGATCGCACGGTCCGAGGAACTCAATATCAACTCGAGCCGGGGGTAGGCGCGTAAAAAGCCGGGCAGCGCCGGAGCGATCAGCCTGCGCCCGATGCGGCTGGGGGCATCCACGCAGAGTCGCCCTGAAATCTTGCTGTGCTGCACATGAAACAGTTGATCGATATCTTCCGCATCCGCCAGAAGCGAACGAACGCGCTCGAGCAGGAGCATGCCATCCGCGGTCAGTTGTACTTGCCGCGTGGTGCGATGCAATAAGCGCGTGCCAATCACCAGTTCAAGCTGCTGTATGGCGGCGGAGATGGAGGCCCTCGGCATGCCCAGCGCATTGGCAGCCTTGATGAAACTCCCCATTTCAGCTACTTGTGTGAAAACACGGTACTGATTGAATTTGTCCATGAGTGTTTTTTATATCGCCTTGACCGTAATCAAAAATCAATCTATGGCGCAGCATACGCGATCGGCAGCGGTGTCGTGCGGACGGTCGAGCAGGCCAAAGCGGACGACAAAGCGGCCGTTTGCTCCCGCACCCAGCCTGGAATTTTTTGATCAAACAGCAAAAATCGGTCTTGCTGTATGCGGACGCTCAGTGGACCGGGAATGGGCCGGAAAACAAAAAAGCCAACCGCGAACGGTTGGCTTCTCTGAAGTATTTGGTAGGCCGTGCGGGATTCGAACCTGCGACCAACGGATTAAAAGTCCGCTGCTCTACCAGCTGAGCTAACGACCCAAAAACTTTTACAACGGAACTGCGGTAACGCTGTGTCCATCAGCATGCTTGCATGGTGACGACTGAATCTTGGTAGGCCGTGCGGGATTCGAACCTGCGACCAACGGATTAAAAGTCCGCTGCTCTACCAGCTGAGCTAACGACCCAAGGGCGGCTATTATGACGGCCAAAGGCGGTTTTGGGAAGGGCGGGGATGGAAAAAAACCTTGCATGGCGCCCGGGTACGGCATAATATAGGTAGATAGCCTACCTACTTATAAATTCTTATGCCCACTACCGAAGATCTTCCCATCCCCGAACGCGCGCTGGCGCTGTCCGATGATTTGCGCACGGCGTTCAAGCGTTTGCTGCGTTCCATGCAGCGCGAAGGGGGCGAGCTGGAAGGCAGCGTGTCGATGATGCAATACATGCTGCTGGCCCTGATCCACGAACAACCGGGCATCGGCGTGGCCGCGCTGGCGCGCCTGCAGAATGTGCGCGGTCCCACCGTCAGCGCGCAGGTCAAGTCGCTGGAAGAGGCGGGACTGGTCGAGCGCGGCGCGCCCGATCCGCAGGATCGGCGCCGCTCGGGGCTGCAGGTGTCCGCGCAAGGTCTGGCCATCCTCGAAACCCTGCGTGCGCGGCGCCGCGATGTGCTGGCGCAGCGCATTGCCCGTCTTACGCCGCAGCAGATCGATGCGCTGGAAGCGGCCATGCAGCCGCTGCTTGAGATCGGACAAGCATGAGCCGCCACGATCAAGCCGCAGGCGCAGAAAAGGACGCTGTAAAACCCGTCACCGAGCGCGAAGTGCGCGCCATCTACCTGGGCCTGATGGCCGTGCTGGGCCTCGGTGCGCTGGACCAGAGCATCGTCGCCACGGCCTTGCCGCGCATCGTCGATGACCTGGGCGGCATGGCGCATCTGTCGTGGGTGGTGACGGCGTACGTGCTGGCCTCGACGGCCACCATGCCCCTGTACGGCAAGCTGGCCGACCAGTACGGCCGCCGCCCCATGATCTTCACGGCCCTGCTGACCTTTCTGCTCGGCTCCGTGCTGTGCGGGTTGGCGCAGAACATGACGGAGCTGATCATTTTCCGCGCCATCCAAGGTCTCGGTGCGGGCGGCTTCATGCCGCTGGCGCAAATCATCATCGGCGACATCGTGCCGCCGGCCGAGCGGGGCAAGCGGCAGGGCATGGTGCCCATCGTGTATGCCGTCACCAGCGTACTCGGCCCCGTGCTGGGTGGCGTGATCACGGATGCTTTGTCGTGGCACTGGATTTTCTATGTCAACCTGCCCATCGGTGTCGCCGCCTTTGTCATCATCGCGCGCGCCATGCGCAAGCCCGTGCGCATGCATGCGCACAAGATCGACTATCTGGGATCGGCCTTGCTGACGGGCGCCATCACGGCGGCCCTGCTGGTGCTGGCGCTGGGCGGCACCGAGTGGCCGTGGGATGCGCTGGCCATCAAAGTGTGCGGCGGCGTCGCCGTGCTGCTGGGGATCTGGCTGGCCTTCCACGTGGGCAGGGTCGATGAGCCCGTGCTGCCGCCCGACCTGTTCGAAAACCGCACCTTCAATATCGCCAGCCTGGTCATGGCCGTGACCTTCATGGGGTTGATGGGCGCCAGCGTCTTCTTTCCCCTGTTCTTCCAGCTGGTGATGGGCACGAGTCCGGCGCAGTCCGGCGTGATGACGGTGCCGATGATGGTGGGGCTGGTGGCCTCGTCTATCTTCAACGGCCGAGTGCTGTCGCGTTCGGGCAAGTACAAGATGGTGCAGGTGGCGGGATTGGCGGTGGCGCTGCTGGCGTTTGCCGTGCTGGCCTGGGGCATGGAAACGTCGCGCGGTTACTGGATCATCGAGCCGGCCATCTTCTTCCTCGGCACGGGGCTGGGACTGGTGATGCCGAACATGACGATCGCCGTGCAAAATGCCTTGCCCCTGGCGCGGCGCGGCGTGGGCACGGCCATGCTGGCCTTTTTCCGCTCGCTGGGCGGCTTGCTGGGCGTGACGGCGTCCGGCGCCATTCTCGCGCATCAGTTGCACAAGCACGGCGTGGAAGCCGTCTCGGCGCTGGGCGCGCAGGCGGCCACGCAGACGGTGGACGTGTACCGTCATGCGATCGCCAGCGTGTTTGGCGCCGGCGCCGTGCTGCTGCTATTGGGGCTGATCTTCCTGCTGTTCCTGCCGGAACTGCCCCTGGAGGGGCATCCGGCAACGGTCAAGGACGATCAATAGCGCTCGAGCCAGTGCGCGTACGGCGCCGGCAGGGTCCACGAGGCGCGTTCCACGCCGAGTTCCTTGGCGGCAAAGTATGCCCAGTGCGGATTGGCCAGGTGCGCCTTGCCGACCATCACCACGTCGAGTTGCTCGTCCTTGACGACGCGCTCGGCAATCGCTGGCGTGCCGAAGCCCCAGGCGGAAGAGACGGGCACACCCGCTTCGCGACGCACGCGTTCGGCAATCGGCCCCATGAAGGCGGGGCCCCATGGAATCGACACGTCGGGAATGGTAAAACCCATGCTGACGCTGATCATGTCCATGCCCGCGTCCTTGAACTGGCGCACGAGGCCGATCGATTCGAGCAGGGTTTGCTCGTCGCGGCCGTCAAATTCCAGCACGCCGAAGCGGATCGTCAACGGCAGGTGCTCGGGCCACACTTCGCGCACGGCTTTCAATGTTTCCAGCAGGAAGCGGCTGCGGTTTTCCAGGCTGCCGCCATAGATATCGTCGCGCTGGTTCGAGTGGGCGGAAAAGAAGCTTTGCGCCAGGTAGCCGTGGGCGAAGTGCAGCTCCAGCCATTCGAAGCCCACTTCGCGGGCGCGCACGGCTGCGTCGACGAAGTTCTGTTTCACGCGGGCGATATCGTCGAGGTCCATGGCGCGCGGCACTTTCGGCAGGCCGCCGCCGAAGGCGATGGCGGACGGGGCGATGGTTTGCCAGCCGCGCGCGTCACCCTCTACGATATGGTCGTCGCCTTCCCATGGACGGTTGGAACTGGCCTTGCGGCCCGCATGGGCGATCTGGATGCCGGGCACGGAGCCGGCCGCCTTGATGGCTTTCACGACAGGCACGAAGGCTTGCGCTAGGTCATCGTTCCAGATACCCGTGCAGCCGGGCGTGATGCGGCCTTCCGGCGCCACGGCCGTCGCTTCGACGATCACCAGGCCGGCGCCGCCACGGGCCATGCCCGCGTAATGCGACAGATGCCAGTCGTTGGCCACGCCATCGACGGCCATGTACTGGCACATGGGCGGCACGGCGATGCGGTTGCGCAGGGTGACGTTTTTGAGAGTGTAGGGCTGGAAGAGGGCGGACATGGTGGCCTTTGTGTTTGTTGGTGGTGTAGGGAAATATTGATTCGGTAGTTCGTAAATATTCGAAGAATGGAATTAGTATAGCGCATGCTGTATGATTCTGCTCATGCGTCCACACAAACATCCTCCCGCCAGCGAATTCGTGCTCGAAAGAGTGCTGTACGCCTTGAGCGATTCCATTCGCCTCGACATCGTGCGCCACCTGGCCAGGGTGGACGCGGCCGCTTGCGGCGACCTCGACGGCGGGCGGCCGAAGTCGACCGTTTCCCACCATTTCAAGGTCTTGCGCGAAGCGGGCCTCGTCTACACGGAAAACGCGGGCACGACGCACATGAACACCTTGCGCCGCGCCGATATCGAGAGCCGTTTTCCCGGCCTGCTCGACGCCATCCTGGCGCAGCAGCCATTGGCGCCCGCATCGCCGGACGCGGGCGGACAGGCAGTCTAGCCGCCTGCCGTGCCCCGCCATTTGCCAGGCTCGGCTATCATGTCGGCCTTTCGGTAAATCCTCGGCCGCGCGCCTGTTGCGCGCATGGCTGGCGACACTACCTGGCACGGCAAGGATAGGGAATGACGGCAGTAGCAGCGGTATCACAGGCGGACCTGGCACATCGTCCGCAGTTTGGCTGGATCAATGGTTTGAAGGCGGGCGCGGCGCAGCTGATCGTGTTGCATCACCTGGCGTTTTACGGGCCCATGTCCGACTACGTGCAGCCCCTGTGGCCCGCGCTGCTGGACTGGCTCGGCGGCAGCGCGCGCATCGCCGTGCAAGTATTTCTCGTCATCGGCGGCTTTCTCGTCGCCAAATCCCTCTCGCCCGCCGGCCATCCCGGCATTGCTTCCCCGCTGCAGGCGATCTGGCGCCGCTATGCCAAGCTGGCGCCACCTTTCCTGGTGGCCACCTTGCTTGCCGCCATCATCACGCCCGTCGCCGGTATCTGGATGCAGCACGATTCCATGTCGGCCGCCGTCACCCTGGGCCAGTTGAGTGCCCATGCCTTGCTGCTGCACGGCGTGCTGGGCTATGAATCGCTGTCGGCCGGCGCCTGGTACGTGGCCATCGATTTCCAGCTGTACCTGCTGACGGTGTCGCTGCTGTGGCTGGGCGGCCGCCTGGCGGGCCAGCGGCGCGGGCGCTGGCTGATGCCGCTGGCCGTCACTGCGGGCATCACCTTTTCCTTGCTGTATTTCAATCTCGACGCGGGTTGGGACAATTGGGCGCCGTATTTCTTCGGTAGCTACGGCCTGGGCATGCTGGCCTGGTGGGCCAGCGACCCGGCCCGCAAACCCGGCGCCATGACGGTGCTCATGGTCATGATGGCGGTTCCCGTCCTGCTGGCCCTGGCCGTCGACTACCGCAGCCGCATCGCCCTGGCCCTGATCGTCGCCTGCGCCCTGATCCTGTTCGGCCGTGCCCGCACGCCGTCGCAGGGCGGCGCCTGGAACGTCATCAACGCCCTGGGCCGCATCTCGTATGCCGTGTTCCTCGTCCACTTCCCCGTCAGCCTGCTGGTCAATGCCTTGTTTGTCACCTATGTTCCGTTGGAGCCAGAGTGGCAGGCGCTGGGCATGCTGACGGCCTGGGGCGCCAGCCTGGCGGCCGGCGCCGCGTTTTACCGGTGGGTGGAAGTGCCGCTGGGGCGGGTGATGGGGAGCGTGGTGGCGCATCTGGCCGGGCGGCCGGCGCTGGTGTCGCGTTAGAAACTCGGAGCGGGCTTCTTGAGCTTCAACCTTCCACTGAATCGGCAGCATGGCCGTCAGTCTGCGGCGTGACGATTTTCTTCAGTTGCGCCATGACTGTCTCGTGCGAGGCGGTAAGAGATGTATCGCAGGTGGCAAGGCGTTTGATTTGTGTCAGGGGGAGGGTGTCCCGTGCAAGTGACGCTGCTGAAAACAAAAAAGCCAACCGCGAACGGTTGGCTTCTCTGAAGTATTTGGTAGGCCGTGCGGGATTCGAACCTGCGACCAACGGATTAAAAGTCCGCTGCTCTACCAGCTGAGCTAACGACCCAAAAACTTTTTACAACAACTTCGGTAACACTGTGCCGTAAAAAAATGCTTGCTATAACAACTCGCAAGCAGATCAGTACTGCGTATTCGTGGTAGGCCGTGCGGGATTCGAACCTGCGACCAACGGATTAAAAGTCCGCTGCTCTACCAGCTGAGCTAACGACCCGAAGAAGAAAGATTATAGGGGGTGCCCGGGATTCTGTCAAACCTAACGGGCAACTTTTTCCCTGCTTTTACTTTTTGCCGGCCCGTTCCTTGGCGGCCTGGGCCGCGCTGGAGTCCGGGTAGCGCGAGATCAGGGCGTTCAGCGTCTTGGTGGCGTTGGCCTTGTCTTTCAGCTCCGTGTAGCAGCTGGCGATGTTGAGCATGGCGTCGGCCGCCTTCGGGCTGTCCGGGTAGTTCTTCAGCACTGCCTGCTGGGCCGTGATGGCGTTCTTGCAGTCGCGCTGGGCGTAATAGGCGTTGCCCAGCCAGTATTGCGCGTTGGCCGCGTAGGCCGATTCCGGGTAGCGCTTGACGAAGCCGTCCAGGGCCGAGACGGCGCCCTTGTAGTCGCCCGACTTGAACAGGCCGAACGCGGATTCGTATGCGCTTTGCTCGGATACGCCCACGGCCGCTTCCTGGCCGTCGATGGTGACCTGGCGCGGTTCGAGCTTGCGCAGGCGCGCGTCGATGTCGGTGTAGAAATCCTTCTGGCGCTTTTGCACGTTCGCCAGGTCGTTGCCCAGTACTTCGATCTGGCCGCGCAGGCGGGCGATCTCTTGCATGGTCTGGTCGTGCTGGTTGATCAGGCTCAGGGTGCTGGTCTTGTCCGCCTTGGCGTCGATGCGGCTGTTCAGGTCGCGCGCCATGGCGTCGACCTTGGCGCGCAGCTCGAGGATGGCCTTGCGCGCTTCGTCGTCATCGAACAGGGCGGCGTTGGCGTGCAGGGGCAGGTAGGCAAACGCGGCCATCAAGGCGGCGGCGACGCCGGCTTTCGAGAATGTCATCATGGGTCGGGCTTTCTAAGGTTACGCAAACATGCAAACGGGGCGCCGGGCGGTGAATCACCGCGCTGCGCCCCATTATTATGCCTATGACTGGCCAGTTAGGTAAGCGCCAATGCTGCCGCGCTCACCCGTCAACATCAATAAACGATGTCAGCGCGGCGGTTTTCTGCCCATGCTGCTTCGTTGCTGCCTTGTGCTTTAGGCTTTTCTTTGCCCAGCGACACGGCTTCCATTTGGCCTTCTGGCACGCCCAGGGCTGCCATCGACTTGCGCACGGCTTCAGCACGTTTCTGGCCCAGGGCCAGGTTGTACTCAGCGCCACCGCGTTCATCGGTGTTACCTTGGATCAGGATCTTGCGGCTAGGCGTTTTCACCAGGTAAGCAGCGTGGTTTTGCACGACTGGGGTGTCCGCTTCACGCACGACGTATTTGTCGAAGTCGAAGTAGATGCTGCGGTTAGCCAACACGCCTTTTGGATCGTCCAGTGGATCGACCGATGCGGTCGTTACTGGCTGAACTTGACGGGTGTCAACTGGAGCTGCGACTTTTTCAGGAGCGCGCTCAACCACTGGGGTCTCGGCTACTTTGACTGGGGTGCTGCAGGCGGACAGCAGAGCTGCGGTAGCGGCGATGAAAGCCAAGCTTTTAAAGTTACTCATTTTTATTCTCCGGGTCATGGTTAAAGGTGAAACTGTACAGCATTTACTTCATGAAAGGACCCCAGGTGGGCTCCTTGATATTGCCAGCTTGCGTAGTCAAACGCTGTTTGACGCGGCCATCCACCGATACCACTGCCAGCGACTTGCGTCGTCCGGATTCGGTCGCGTACATGATATATTTCCCGTTGGGCGAAAAGCTCGGTGATTCGTCGTTGGCGGTGTCCGACAGGCGCAGTTCCTGGCCACTAGCCAGGTCGAGCGCGTAGAGCTGGAAATTGCCGTCGCGACGGGAAATATAAGCAAGTGTCTTCCCGTCGGACGAGATCCGCGGGCTGATGTTGTAGGAGCCGCCAAACGTCACGCGCTTGGCTTCGCCACCGCTGGCCGACATGCGGTAGATTTGTGGTCCGCCGCTGCGATCGCTGGTGAAGTAAATGCTTTGGCCATCGGCCGAGAATTGAGGTTCCGTATCGATGCCGCTGCTGGTGCTGACGCGGCGCAAACCGCTGCCGTCGGCATTGACGGTATAGACTTGGGTATGGCCATCGCGCGACAGGGCCACGGCCAGGCGCGAGCCGTCCGGGCTCCAGCTCGGCGCCGAATTGCTGCCTTTTTCATTCGATACGATGGTGCGCTGGCGCGTCACCAGGTTTTGCACGTAGACGATCGGCTTTTTCTTTTCAAACGAGACATACGCGACCTTGGTGCCGTCCGGCGACCAGGCTGGCGAAATGATCGGCTCGTTCGAGCGCAGGGCGACCTGGATGCCTTCGCCATCGGCGTCGGCCACTTCCAGCCGGTACTCGCGGCCCGATTGCGTGACGTAGGCGATGCGCGTGGCGAACGCGCCCTTGACGCCCGTCAGCTTTTCATAGATGTCGTCGGCGATCTTGTGCGCCAGCAAGCGGTTGAACTGCGGGGCGGCCGCATTGTTCATGCTGGAAATCTGGGCGCCCTTGATGGTGTCGAACAGCTTGTAGCGCACGTCCAGGCGGCCGTCGGCCATGCTTTGCACGGTACCCGCCGCCAGCGCGTCGGCGCCGCGCGACTTCCACTGCTCGTAGCTGACGGGCGCCGTTTCCGATACGGGCGCATCGGCGTCGATCAGCTTGAACACGCCGCTGCGCGCCAGGTCGGCCTTGATGATGCCGGACAGCGATTGCGGCGCCGCCGATTCATTGACGAAGCTGGCGACAGCGACCGGGATCTGGTTGCTGCCGATTCCCGTAATCTCCACGCGCAGCTGCGCCTGGGCGCCGGTCGCGCCCAGCATCAGGCCGGCGCAGAGCACGACATAGCTCATTTTTTTCATGGTCATCATTTAGGCAAATCCTTCATCTCGAATATGAGTTCAATCTCGCGTTCCACGGTGCCGTCTTTTTTCTTCGGCAGTGGCGACGATTTATTAATGGCGTTTTCCACCGAGCTGTCATACGCCGGCAGGCCGCTGCTTTTAATCTTTCGGACCGAAATAATTTCCCCAGTTGGCAGTTGCTCGATCTTGAACACGGCGCGCGGGTTGCCCGGCACGTCCGTGCTACCGCTGTATGCGATATTGCTCTTGATCTTGCTCGTCAGGGCAGCGACATAGCCGCTGTCCTTGCGTGGCGCGGTCGCTTTCGCGGCCGTGCCCGTCGTGCCGGCGCCCGCCGCACCCGTGATGCGGCTCATTTCCGCAGCGCGCGCCTTGTCGGCGGCTTTTTTCTCTTCCGCCGCTTTTTTCGCCTTGGCAGCTTTTTCCGCCGCCGCTTTTTTCTCGGACAGTTCCTTCTCGGCTTTTTCTTCCGCCGCTTTTTCTTTCTCTTTGGCCTGCTTGGCTTTCTCCAGCTTGTCGGCCTTTTCTTTTTCCAGCTTTTCAGCCTTGTCTTTTTCTTTCTGCTTCTGTTTTTCCAGTTCGCGTTTTTCTTCCTCGCGTTCCTTCTGTTCCTGCTTGCGCCGCTCTTCGGCCGCCGCTTTTTCTTTCTCTTCCTTCAGCTTGGCCTTCTTGCGCTCGAGGGCGATCTCCGCTTCGCGCAGGTCGACCTTCGGCTCGGGCGCGGCCACCGGCGGCGGTGGCGGCGGGGCCGGCTGTTCCACTTGCGGTTCAGGCGGCGGCGTTGGCGTCGGCTCCGGTTCCGTCGCCACTTCGGGCGGCGGCGCGGCCGTCTGCACTTTCATGTCCCATACTTCCGCTTCGACGGCTACAGGCTCCGTATTTTGCCAGTGTACGCCCACCCACAGGAAAAACAGCAGGCCAAGATGCATCGCCAGCGCCAGGCCCAGCGAGGGCCAGCGGCTGCGTTCGCGCGGCACGCTGTAGGGCTTGCCGAGTACATGGTCGATTTGTTTGGTCTGCAAAGTCTAGTCTATCTAAAAACGGTCAAGTCTGGAAAACACGATGCTGCGCTTACTTGGTGGCCAGGCCGACGCGGGTAATGCCCATTTTTTTTGCTTCCGAAATGAGCTGGATCACGTCGTCGTACTTGCTTTCCTTGTCGCCCGCGATCATCACGGGATAGTCGGGATTGCTTTCATGCAGGCCGCGCAGCTTGCGCAGCAGGGCGTCGCGGTTCGGTTCCGTTTCCGGTGACAGCTGTTCCTTGCCGATGACGCCGATCGACAGCGAACCATTTGGTTTCAGCACGATCTGAATATAGTCATCGGGCGGTTTCGCCGACTTTTCCGCGTTGGGCAAGTTCACCACGCTGGGATTGTTCGACGACGGCATCACCATGAAAATGATCAGCAGCACCAGCATCACGTCGATGTACGGCACGACGTTGATCTCGGACTTGAACTTGCGGCCACGGCCGCCGCGCATGCCGCCGCTATTGAATGAGGAACCCATGGACGCTGCTCCCTCTTAGCGCGACTGGCGCTGCAAGATGTTGGAGAATTCCTCGACGAAGCTCTCGAAGCGGATCGCCAGGCGGTCGATGTCGTGCGAAAAACGGTTGTAGGCGACGACGGCGGGAATCGCGGCGAACAGGCCGATGGCGGTGGCGATCAGCGCTTCGGCAATGCCGGGCGCGACGGCCGCCAGGGTGGCTTGTTGCACGTTGGCCAGGCCGCGGAAGGCGTTCATGATGCCCCAGACGGTACCGAGCAAGCCGATGTACGGCGAGACGGAACCGACGGAAGCGAGGAAGGCCAGGTGCGATTCGAGCACGTCCATTTCACGCTGGAAGGCGGCGCGCATGGCGCGGCGTGCGCCGTCGAGCACGGCACCCACGTCCAGCGCTTCGCGCGAACCGTAGGAAGCCTTGCCCTTGATGAATTCACCCATGCCGGCGTCGAAGATGCGGGCCAGCGCGCCGCTCTGGTCGCGGTTGCCGCTGGCGTTCTGGTGCAGCGCATGCAGGTTGCCGCCGGCCCAGAAGCTGCGTTCGAATTCGATGGTTTGCTTGCGCGCCTGGCGCACGGCAAACATCTTGCGGAAAATGTAGGTCCAGCTGGTCAGGGAAATCAGCAGCAGCAGGGCCATGATCAGTTGCACGATCAGGTGGGCATTGGTGATGAGCGCGAGGAAAGAAAGATCTTGTGTAACGTTCATTGGCTGGCAGTCTGTTGGGTGAATTATCCGGGGTGGCGGGTGGGGTTCAGGCGGCGCGCATGCGGGCCGCTACCGCATCGGGCACGGCGCGCGGGCGCAGTGCCGAATCGACGCAGCCGATCTTGACGCGTGCCGTGTTGAGCAGGCGGTCGCCGCACCAGGCTTGTTGCAGGAAAACGATGGAGGCGCGCCCCATTTTCTCTATGCTTAATGTCAATCTTACCGTGTCATCGAGCCTGGCTGGCGCATGATAGTCGGCGTTGACGCTTTTGACAACGAACATCGCGTCGTGCTGCTCGAGCAATTCCTGCTGGCCCACGCCGATGGCGCGCAGCCATTCGGTGCGCGCGCGCTCGAAGAATTTCAGGTAGTTAGCGTAATAGACGATGCCGCCGGCGTCGGTGTCTTCATAGTAGACACGTACGTTCCAGGTAAAGACTGAAGGCATGTTTATTGCGCCAGTAGTGAGATTGAGCAACATTTTACGCGATTTTTCTTCTTGTGACTGTGGGCGCTTGCTGGAAAGCCATGCAAAAGCTGCATATAAGTTGCACCGCAGCATTGTAAAACGGAGGGCTGCAATGGCAAGCCCCGTAACATACGCTTACATGCATGAGCAAAGTTTACATCCAGCTTAAGACGACGGAGCGGCGCTGCCCGGGCGGCGATTATAGCCGCACGCTTGCATTCCTTGCTCAATTTGGGCACTTAACTTACAATTTGCATTCCATTACGTCTCACGTGACTGGCGAAAAGTCGGGCGATCTCCATGAGTGGTGATCGGCAATCCGGCGAAAGGTGGGCACCCACCGGGAAACGTGAGATTTTTCATCAGCCGTTCGCCTGGGTAGCCACTATGGAAAAGCACGAAGAGGCTGCCTGTCCAATGTTGTTATTCACTTAACGCCGGCTCCCCTCATTCGATCCAATCTGCCAGTACAAGCACCCTCATACTTGGAGTTTTTACATGTTTGCAAAAGATCATACCCTCGCCAACGTCGATCCTGAATTGTTCGCCGTCATTCAAAAAGAGAACACGCGCCAGCACGATCACATCGAACTGATCGCGTCGGAAAACTACACGTCGCCGGCCGTAATGGAAGCGCAAGGCTCGCAGCTGACGAACAAGTATGCCGAAGGCTATCCAGGCAAGCGCTACTACGGCGGCTGCGAATACGTCGACGTGGCCGAGCAACTGGCTATCGACCGCGTGAAACAGCTGTTCGGCGCCGAATGCGCGAACGTGCAGCCGAACTCGGGCTCGCAGGCAAACCAGGGCGTGTTCTTCGCCATGCTGAAACCAGGCGACCTGATCATGGGTATGTCGCTGGCCGAAGGCGGCCACCTGACCCACGGCATGCCGCTGAACATGTCCGGCAAATGGTTTGACGTCGTCTCCTACGGCTTGACGGCGGAAGAAGACATCGACTACGAGGCAATGGAGCGCCTGGCCCGCGAACGCAAGCCGAAACTGATCATCGCCGGCGCGTCCGCCTTCTCGAAAAAGATCGACTTCGAACGCTTCAGCAAGATCGCCAAGGAAGTCGGCGCCTACTTCATGGTCGACATGGCCCACTACGCCGGCCTGATCGCCGCCGGCCTGTACCCGAACCCGGTGCCGTTCGCCGACTTCGTCACCTCGACCACGCACAAATCGCTGCGCGGCCCGCGCGGCGGCATCATCCTGATGAAGGCCGAACACGAAAAAGCCATCAACTCGGCCATCTTCCCTGGCATCCAGGGCGGCCCGCTGATGCACGTGATCGCCGGCAAGGCCGTCGCCTTCAAGGAAGCGCTGAGCCCTGAATTCGTCGAATACCAGAAGCAAGTGATCAAGAACGCCGACGTGCTGGCGAAAACCCTGATCAAGCGCGGCCTGCGCATCGTGTCCGGCGGCACCGAATCGCACGTCATGCTGGTCGACCTGCGCGCCAAGAACCTGACAGGCAAGGAAGCTGAAGCCATCCTCGGTTCCGCGCACATCACCTGCAACAAGAACGGCATCCCGAACGACCCGCAAAAGCCATTCGTCACCTCGGGCATCCGCCTGGGCAGCCCGGCGATGACGACGCGCGGTTTCAAGGAAGCGCAAGCGGAAGAAGTGGGCAACCTGATCGCCGACGTGCTGGACAATCCGCATGACGCCGCCACCATCGAGCGCGTGAAAGCGGCCGTGAAAGTGCTGGCCGACGCGCACCCTGTGTACGCCGCATAATAATTTGTCCAGAATGTGTCATACAGAGTAAGATTCTGGATGACACATTCCTTCGTGCCCCAGGGCGCCCGGAGTGATTCGGGCGCCCTTTGTACAAGGGCGGCGATTTCCCGTAATTATTACTATAAAGTTGTAGCCAGCCCATGAAATGTCCATTTTGCCAGCACGGCGATACCCAGGTTCTCGATACGCGCGTATCGGAGGAAGGGGATGCCATTCGGCGCCGCCGCCGCTGCGGCAAATGCGACAAGCGTTTTACGACTTACGAACGCATTGAACTTATCATGCCGGCCGTCGTCAAAAAGAATGGCAGCCGGACGGAGTTCGCTGCGGATAAGTTGCGCGGCAGTTTGATGCTGGCCTTGCGCAAGCGTCCCGTCGCGGCCGCCTCCGTGGATACGGCCATTGCCTCCATCCAGGAAAAACTGCTGACCAGCGGTCAGCGTGAAGTCGATTCCGGCTATATCGGCGAACTCGTCATGCAGGAACTCAAGCGCCTGGACAAGATCGCCTACATCCGCTTCGCTTCCGTCTACAAGAATTTCGAAGACCTGGCCGAGTTCCAGGACGCAATCGCCGAAGTGGGGCAGGCGCGCAAGCCCTGACCTCACCTTCTTGTTCACCTTCTTGAAGGCGGGGCTGCTTATGCGCCCCGTTTTCACCACGCCAAGGTTTGTCTGGCAAGCGGCCTGATCAATACCAACGCTGTTCTTCCCACCTTATTGCCGTGTTGTTTGCGCCAGCGCAGACCCGGCTTTTTGCGCGCGCCTATCTTGTAGCTGGGCCGTGCGTCCGTGCGGCTCCGGTCCTGGTTTCATTCTGTCCGCAGGAGAAGCTCATGCACAGCGGTGCGCGCGGTCTGATCGGTGGCAGCAGCCTCGTCGAGGTGCTCGTGTCGCTGCTGCTGTTGGCGCTGGGCCTGCTCGGCGCCAGCATCCTGCAACTGAATTCCCTGCGCGCACGCCATGAGTCGGCGCTATTGTCGGCGGGCGTGCAACTGGCCGCGGGCATGGCCGAACGCATGCGCGCGAATAGCGTACTCATGAATGGCCCCGATACGGGCAATCCCTACCTGAACGTGGCCTACGCAGCGGCGGACGGTGGCGACACTGGCGGCGGCGCGCCGGACTGCTTTGGCGCCACGCTCTGCAGCGCGGCCGACCTGGCGCAATTCGATATCGCCGAGTGGAAACAGCAACTGCATGTGGCCTTGCCCGGCGCGCGCCTGCATATCTGCCGCGACACTTCCGCGTGGGATGCGCCCGCCCAAGGCTTGCAGTGGGCGTGCAGCGGCGGCATGGGCGCGCCCATCGTCATCAAGCTGGGCTGGCGCGGCCGCCTGCCCGATGGTTCACCCGCCGTGAATGCGGCAGGCGAGTCGTTGCCCAGGCTGGCATTCCAGCTGGGCGGGGGCGGCGCATGAACGAGGTCCTGTATAGGTATCGCGGCATGAGCCTGGTCGAATTGCTGGTGGCCCTGTCGCTGGGCGCGCTGCTGATGCTGGCCGCCAGTAGCGTGCTGCTGGCGGCCAGCGGCAGTTATGGCGACCAGTCCGCCAGTGCGCGGCTCGACGACAACGGCCGCTATGCGCTCGACACCATTGCCCGCGCCGTGCGCCAGACGGCGTACGTGAACTGGGACAGCAGCGCCGCGCCCGTCGCCCATGCCGATGACGACAGCGCCAATGTGGCTGGGCTCGACGCGCGCACTCTGGGCAAGAACAGCGAGGGCATCGGCGGCGCGCTGCCCGGCGCCCTGCACGGCAGCGACGTGCTGGCCCTGCGTTATTACGGCGCCGGCAAGGAAGAGGGCGGCGACGGTTCCGTGCTCAATTGCGCGGGCTTCGGCGTGGGCGCCGCGCAAACGCAGGCGCAGCGGGGCTGGAGCATTTTCTATGTAGCGCAGGGCGCCGATGGCGAGGGCGAGCTGCGCTGCAAATACCGGGGCGCGAACGGCTGGGGCGCGGACGCCATCATCCGTGGCGTCGACGGTTTCCAGGTGCTGTATGGCCTCGACACGGATACGCCGCCCGACGGCGTGGCGAACCGTTACGTCAACGCCAGCGCGCTCGACGCCTACGATGCGGCACTGGTGCTGGAGGGGGCGGATGAAGCCGCCCGCCAGCGCGATCTGTACCGGCGCACGCACTGGAAGCGCGTGGCCAGCGTGCGCGTGGCCCTGTTGCTGCACGGCGAGGCCGGCCAGGCGGACAAGCTGGCGGAACTGGGACCGGCGCAGTTCGACCTGTTCGGCAAGGCCTATGCCGAGGCGCACGGCGCAGGCGACACGGGCGTGCGCATCGCGCGCGCGTCCTTGCCCGCCGCGACGCGCTCCCGGCTGCGGCAACTGGTGCAGACGAGCATCATGCTGCGCAACGGGCCGGCCTAGGCGGGCGGCGCGATGGCTGGCACGGGCGTCAACTGTCGCAAACCGTGGCGTCTGCCTCGTGTACGCCACGGCGGCGCCACTCTGGTGTATGTGCTGTGCCTGCTGGTGATCATCTTGCTGCTGGGCGTATCGGCGGCGCAGATGGCCTTGCAGGGCGAGAAGGCGGCGCGCGGCGAGCGCGACCGGCAGATCGCGTTTCAGGCGGCGGAGGAGGCATTGGTGGATGCGCAGAACGATATCGAAGGCTTGCCCGGCGCGCCGGGACGCAGCAGCCTTTTCGCGCCGGATAGCGCGGCCGGGTTCGCGGATGGCTGCGGCGAGGCAGGCGCACTGGGCCTGTGCCTGCCCGCCGCCCCGGATGCGCCGGCCCTCTGGTTAAGTACTGACCTCGATGGCGCCGAAGCTGGCAACCGCACGGTGCCGTACGGCCAGTTCACGGGCGCCGTCATGCAGACGGGGCAGGGTTTCCTGCCGTCGAGCCGGCCCCGCTACCTGATCGAACTGCTGCCGTTTCATCCGCCCGGCGCGCAGGCCACGGCAGCGGCTGGCGGCCTGGCCACGGAAAGCTATGTGTACCGCATCACGGCCATCGGTTTTGGCGCACAGGAAAGCACGCAAGTCGTGCTGCAAAGTTATTACCGCAAGCAGGCGGTGGGAGCGGGGCCATGAGGCCTTTGACGTTTGCCTTGCTGCTGCTCGGCTGGATTTTCCTGGCTTGCGGCGGCGCCATCGCCGCTCCGCTCCCGGTGGTGCTGGCGCGGGCCGACGCGGGCTTGCACGGTGCCAGGGTGCCGCCGAATCTGCTGCTCAACCTGTCCCTCACGCATGCGGCCGCCGCTGCCGCGCATGGCGGCGACTATGCGCCGCAGCGCGAGTACTTCGGTTACTTCCATGCACGCATGTGCTACAGCTATCCATATCGCAGCAAGGACGGTGTGACGCTGCCGGACTTGCGCGTAGCGACCGCTTACTTCTCCGTGCTGAAACCGGCCGATGCCTTGCACGGCTGCGGCGGCGACAGTTTCAGCGGCAACTTTCTCAACTGGGCCAGCGCCAGCATGCTCGACATCGTGCGCTATGCGCTGACGGGCGGCGACCGCGTCATCGACGAAGTGCGCAAGACGGTGCTGCAGCGCGCCTACCTGCCCGATGCCGACGGTCCCATCGACTTCTTTGCCCACCCTGTCTTTTTCCCGCGCAAGGTCTTGCAGACCGGCGTGGCGGCCGCGACGCCGTTTGCGCTGGCGCAACTGGCCATCGTTTCCTGCCGCAACCGCCTGCTGTTTGGCGACGCCAGCTTGCCCCCGGGCGGCAGCTGCGCCGCGCCCGGCTTTGCTGCCACGCACGGCGTGTTCCTCGCGCGCGTGCGCGTTTGCGATGCCGATGAAGGGCCGCTGCGCGACGACTTGTGCCTCGCGTATGGCAAGAACTACAAGCCGGTGGGCGCCGTGCAGCGCCATGGCGGCCGGGTGCGCGTGGGCGTGTTTGGCCACTTGAACGGCCAGCCCGCCAGCGCCGGACCCGTGTATGGCGGCGTGCTGCGCGCGCCATTGGCTCACGTGGGACGGCAGCGTTGGGCGGCGCCCGATTTTATGCCGCAAGACAATGCCGGCGCCGAATGGAATCCCGCCACTGGCGTGTATGCATCTCAATCTGTGGGCTCTGGCGGCGGGGTGACCGCTTACATCAATGGCGTGGGGCGCGGCAACGCCGGGCATCCCGGTGCGTACGCAAAGGCGGCGCCGCTGGCCGAATTGCTGTACGAATCGCTGCGCTACCTGCAGGGACGGCAGGCGAGCGCTGTGGTGCCGCCCGCCACGGCCCCGCCTGCCATCGATGATGGCTTGCCGGTCGTGACGTCATGGAGCGATCCGCAAACGGCAAGTTGCCAGCGTCACGTCGTCGTCAGTCTCGGCGATGCGGGCATGGCGGGCGACCGCTATGTGCCCGGCAATGTCCCGGTGACTCCCGCATCCAACGGCGATCGCGCACGCGCCGCCGATGGCTTTGCGCCGCCGCCGTTCGACGCGATGGCCTGGACGCATGCGGTGGGCAACCTGGAAAGCGGCGGCGCGCAGGGCAATCCCGCGCCACGGCCTGAACTGGCGGCGCTGGAATGGCTGGCCGACGGGGCGGGCGGCGCCAGCTACCATGCGGCAGGGCTGGCCTACTGGTCGCATGTGCAGCCGCTGCGTCCCGGCGGCAAGAACGACGGCGTTGCAAAGGTCGAGCACTACGCGGGCGACTTGCGCCAGGGCGACCCGGCCGCCCCTCCTGCCACTACGCCCTTGCTGCTGGCGGCCAAGTATGGCGGTTTTCTCGATATGAATGGCGACGCCAACCCGTTCAAGAGCGCGTCGGGCAGCGCGCTGGACGAGTGGACGCTGGACGGGCGCTGGCCCGACCATTATTTGCCCGGCAGCGATCCGGCCGCCCTGATCGCGGGACTGCGCGCAGCCTTTGCGGCCGCCGACAAGGCTACCTTGCCGGCGACGCTCGCGGGGCCGGCCCTGATGGCGCTGGCCAGCGGAACGGAAGAGGCATACTGGTTCCAGACGCAGCTGCGCCTGGCCGATGGCGGCATGACCGTGTCGCGCTCTGCGTTTGTCGTGGGCGCCGATGGCGCACTGCTTCCCGGCAAGCCCTTGTGGCGCGCAGGCGGACAGGAAAAGTTGGAGCCGGATGGACCGCCGTCGGCCTTGCGTCCCGTCTACACGCTCGACGCCAAGGGCGCCCTGATGCCGCTGGCCTGGAAGCGGCTGGACGCAGAGCAGCGCGGCGCATTCGACGGCGGCGATGGCCGGGGCGAGGAGCGCCTGGCGTATCTGCTGGGACAGCGCACATACGAGGTGGGCCAGCCGGGCGGCTTTCTGCGGCGCCGCTCAGGCAGCTTGGGCGCGGCCCCGTATGGCAACCTCGTGTACGTGGGCGCGCCGGGACTGGGCATGCCGGGCGCCGGCTATGGACTGCATCGCAAGGCCTTATTGGAGCGGCGCAAAATGCTGTACCTGGGCGCCAACGACGGCTTGCTGCATGGCTTCGACGCGCGCACGGGCAGCGAAGTGTTCGCCTATCTGCCGCAAGCGTTGCTGCACCTTGCGCCAGCTGTTGCGAGCACTCACTACAGCCCCGGACCGCTGCTCGACGGCGCGGCGGCCACGGCGGAAGTGCTGGCGCTGGGACACTGGAAGACGGTATTGGTGTCGGGTATGGGCGGCGGGGCGCAAGGCGTGTTTGCGCTCGACGTCACGGACCCGGCCCGCTTCGCGCAAGACGGGGCGCTGTGGGAATTTACAGACCGCGACGACAAGCTCATGGGTAACGTGCGCGCGCCGCCCGCCTTTGCCCGCATCAACATGGGCGGCAAGGACGGTGCGCCGGCCTACCGCGATTTTGTTGTCGTCGCCAGCGGCTACAACAACCATGTCAACGACGGCAAGGACACGACGGCGCCCGCATCGGCCGATGCCATTTTCCTGCTGGCGCTGGACAAGACGCCCGGCACGCCATGGACGTTGGGAAGTAATTACTTCCGCCTCAAGGTGCCGGTGGCCGGCGGTGGCGGTGATGGCGGCCATGGCAGCGATGCGGATGCCTCGCCCCAGGCGCTGGCCCCGCCTGCCCTGGTGCCGGGTGGCGACGGGGCGCTGACTTTCCTGTATGCGGGCGATTTGCAGGGCAATATCTGGCGCTTCGACTTGGCTGCCGGGCCGCCGTGGAAGGACGGCCAGGGGCGCAAGCTCGTCTTTGTCGCGCGCGATGCGCAGGGCCGGCGCCAGCCCGTGACGCAGCAGCTGAACGTGGCGTATGCGCCCGGCGGCTATCTGCTGCTGTTCGGCACGGGCAAGCTGGTCGAAGCGGCCGATACCTGGCCTTCCGCTTTTCTGTCGCAGTCGTTTTACGCCGTGCACGACGATCTGCGCGAGTCGTCCCCCACGCGCAGCCGGAGCGACCTGGAGCAGCGCAGCTTGGGCGAGGCGGCGGGTGGCGTACGCGTCGACGGCGCCGAGTTGCGCTATACGGGCAGCGACGCCATGCGCGGCTGGTACCTCGATTTTCTCGATACCGCGCTGACAGGTGAACGTAGCATAAATAGTCCTGTGCTGGCCGCCGGCAAGGTGCTGTTCAATACCGTATTGCCCGGTCGCGACCCTTGCGCCAGGCCGGCCACGCGCCTGTACGTGCTCGACGTGCTGAGCGGCTTTGCCGCCGATGGCGCCGGTGTCGTGCAGGCGGGCGAGCAGACGGGACACTTGTTCGACGGCCTGGCGCGTGCGCCACCGCTGGCGCTGGAACTGACCAGCACGGTGGGCGCCGCGACGGCCACCGGGCGGGCCGAGGGGCGCAAGGAACTGGCCGTGCTGCAACCTGGCTTGCCCGGCGCGGTCAGCGGGACGGGGCTCAAGGTCGTCAGTGCGCCGCTGCCGGCGAGGCGCCTCAGCTGGCGCGAAGTGGCGAACTGGCGCGAATTGCACGAGGCGGCCAAGAAAAAATAGGTCCTGGCAAGGCTGCAGCGTATTGGCTGGCGCTTTTTGGAAAGGGGGAGATCGCATGGGGATGCTGGCAAGACGGAATGGGCTCTCAGCAAAAAGTGGGCGCACTCCCGGCTTCAGCCTGATCGAACTGCTGGCCGCGCTGGCGATCATGAGCCTGCTGCTGGCGCTGGCCGTGCCCGCTTATCATGGCCACGTCGTGCGCGCCAAGCGGGTGCAGGGGCAGGCGGCCCTGCTGCGGCTGATGCAGCAGCAGGAGCGCTATTATTCGCAAAACAACCGCTATCTGGCGTTTTCCTCGGCGTCGCCGGCGGAGCAGGCGCAGCAGTTCCCGTGGTGGTCCGGCGACGGGGGCGCGGCCGGCAGCGCGTATGAAATCGAGGCGCTGGCCTGTCCCGGCCTGGCGATCGGGCAATGCGTGCTGTTGCGCGCCATGCCGGGCACGTCCAAGGTCGATGCGCAGTTCCAGGATGCCGATTGCGGCGTCCTGTCGTTCAGCAGCATGGGCCAGCGCGGCAGCAGCGGCCCGGCCAGCCATTGCTGGCCCTAGCCGATGGCCACCCGCAAGCGGCCACCTTGGAGCAGGCAAACTTTCGGCCACACCGTCGGGCACACCATGCTCGAATTGCTGGCCGTGCTGGCGATTGCCGCGCTGCTGGCGGCCGCGGCCATGCCCAGCTTGCAGCAGGTGCTGGCGCGCCAGCAGGTGCGCGCGGCGGCCACGGACTTGTTCTCGGCCATCGAATTGACGCGGGCGCAGGCGATGGCGCGGGGACAGCGCGTGCTGCTGATGCCGGCCGGGCCCGGTGGCGCGGACTGGCGCACGGGCTGGCTGGTATTCATCGACCGCAATGTCAACCTGGCGTTCGATGGCGATGACGAATTGCTGTTCCGCCAGGGACCGCTGCCCGAGGGCATCACGGCCCAGTTCACATTTTCCTCGGCCACGGCGCCGTTTTATATCGCCTACAATGGCGCAGGACGCAGTTGCAGCGCGACCAATAGTTTGGCGGCGCGCTGGGGCACCTTGTCCCTGGCTTTGGGAAAGCAGGTACGGCATATTAAAATCAATATGCTGGGCAGGGTGCGCGTGTGCGATCCGCAGCAGCAGGCGGTCAATTGCAGCGGCGTGGCCGACAGTTCGTAGCAAGACTGACCAATTATTTATCTTCAAGCAAAGAAGCCCGTGGAAATACTCAACGATATCGATGGCATGCGCCTGGCGCTGGAATGGGCGGCGCGCGGTTTGTACACGACCTCGCCCAATCCCCGCATCGGCTGCGTGATCGTCAGGGACGGCCAGGTGATCGGCGCCGGCGTGACGCAGGCGGCCGGGCAGGATCATGCGGAGGTGCAAGCGCTGGCCAATGCGGCGGTGCGCGGCAACGACGTGCGCGGCGCCACCGCCTATGTCACCTTGGAACCGTGCAACCACCACGGCCGCACGCCGCCATGCTCCGATGCGCTCGTGCGCGCGGGGCTGGGCCGCGTCGTGGCCGCCATGACGGACCCGAACCCGCTGGTGGCGGGGCAGGGGCTGGCCAAGCTGCAAGCAGCCGGCATCGCCGTCACCACGGACGTGCTGGCCGATGAGGCTTATGAAATGAATATCGGCTTCTTTTCGCGCATGCAGCGCGGCAAGCCGTGGGTGCGCATGAAAACGGCGGCCAGCCTGGACGGCATGACGGCCTTGCACAACGGGCAAAGCCAGTGGATCACGGGGCCGCTGGCGCGCGCCGACGGCCACGCCTGGCGCGCGCGCGCCTGCGCCATCCTGACGGGCATCGGCACGGTCAAGGCGGACGACCCGCAACTGAACGTGCGCGCCGTCGAGACGCCGCGCCAGCCGCGCCGCATCGTCGTCGACAGCCGGCTCGACATCAGCGCCGATGCGCGTATTTTGCAGGGCGGCGGCACGTGGATCGTGGCCGCCGTCGCCAATCCGGAAAAGGAAGCGCAGCTGCGTGGCCTGGGCGCGGAAGTCATCGTGCTGCCGAATGGGGACGGCAAGGTCGACCTGCCCGCGCTGATGCTGGAACTGGGTCGCCGGCAAATCAATGAAGTCCACGTCGAGGCTGGCGCCAAACTCAATGGTTCGCTGATACGCGAAGGCTGCGTCGACGAGTTGCTGGTCTACCTGGCGCCCACCTTGCTGGGCGATGCGCAAGGCATGTTCGACTTGCCCGCACTGACGGATATCAAGCAACAGCGCACTTTGCAATTTCACCAGGTTCAGCAAGTGGGCGAAGATGTGCGTATCCTTGCAAGATTCGCCCAGCGCAATTAATACTTTTACACTTTTATAGGGTTAGCTCCATGTTTACAGGAATTGTTGCCGCCATCGGCAAGATTGAAACCGTGCAAGCACTCGACGGCGGCCTCGATGCCGGCGTGCGTCTGAACATCCACGCTGGCGGCTTGCCGCTGGCGGACGTGGCCCTGGGCGATTCCATCGCCATCAATGGCGCCTGCATGACGGTGGTGGAAAAATCGGACACGGGCTTTGCCGTCGATGTCTCGCGCGAAAGCCTCAATTGCACCGTGGGCCTCGATACCACCACGGAAGTGAACCTGGAAAAAGCCCTGACCCTGGCCGAACGCCTGGGCGGCCACCTGGTGTCCGGCCACGTTGACGGCCTGGGCATCGTGCGCAAGTTCGAAGCCGTGGGCGAATCGTGGGAACTGGTGATCGAAGCACCGCATGAGTTGGCGAAATACCTGGCCTTCAAGGGTTCCGTCGTCGTCAATGGCGTGTCCCTGACCGTCAACCGAGTGGAAGACCTGGGCGCGGGCGCCGTCAACGGCTGCCGTTTCTCGATCAACCTGATCCCGCACACGATCGCCATGACGACCTTGAAACACTTGACGGTCGATGGCAAGGTCAACCTGGAAATCGATTTGATCGCCCGCTATGTCGAGCGCATGTTGTCCTTGGACAAGGCTGCCGCTTAACATCACAGCTTGAAGCAACACAGCTGCCGCCTTGCCAAGCGTGTGTTGCTTTTCCTTCAGACGCGCATACTATGAAGCTTTCCGCAGTGGAGGCTAGCCATGGACCCGATTTCGCGCGCAACCGTGCCCAATACCATCCCGGCCACGCCGCGCGTGGGTGCGACGGCGCCGCTGGCGCCCGCGTGGCCCGTGCCGCCGTCCAGTGCGGCGGCGGCCCTTGCCATCCAGTCCTCGACCCAGGTCGATATCTCCCCGCTGGGCCAGTTCCTGTCCGGCGTGGCCTTGTCGCGCCGGCAACTGCTGGCCCTGCAGGGCGCCACGGAAGAGGCCAGGGCGGCAAATACTCCCGTGAATGTTAATGACGACCTGCTGGCCTTGGCGCGGCAGTTGACGGAATCGTTCGCCCAGCTGCAGACGAGCGGCATCGACGCCAGCCAGCTGGCGACGGCAGGCGACACACCGGGCAGCCTGGCGCAGCGCTACGATTTGCTGTCGGGCGATGGCACGACGGATACGGCCGCCGCGCTGGCGCAGGACGGCGGCTTGCTCACGCAAGCGCAGCTGGCCCGCATCGGCATCGACTTGCGCAATGAAGATGTCGATGCGCCAACTTTGCAGGCAGCGTATGCGGCCGACAGCAATGCCACCCTGGACGCCTTGCAACAGGGAACGGACGTGCTGGCGCAGGTGGGCGCCGTGCTGGCCCAGCAGCAGGGCGCGCCGCTGGCAACCAATGTCGAAGCGGATTTGACGGGCGAAGCACTGTCGCCCAGCGCAACGCAAGCCGTCCAGCCGCAGCCCGTCGACGAGGCGCCGCCGCAAACGGCTGCCATTGCGCAGCGACAGCTGGAACTGCAGCAGCAACTGGAAGCGGAAGAGCTGAACCTGGACTTGCGGGAACTGCGGCCCCCGCCTGCGGCGCAAGCCGCCGCCGATGCAGCGGAACTACTGCGGACGCGGCGCACGGACAATCAGCGCGTCGATGCCGAGCGCCTGGATGCCGAACGCCTGGATAACGAACGCATCAATACCGATCAGCAGGCGCGGCAGCAGGGAGCGGAGCGGGTGGACGAACTGCGCCAGGGCCAAGTGCAGCAGCAGGGGCTGCAGCAGCGGGCGCAAGCAGCGGCGGATGATACGACGCGGGCGCAGCTGGCCGCCGACGCCCCACAATTGGCGGCTCAGGTACTGGCACGCGCAGCGCAGGGGCAGGCCGATGCGGGCCTGGCGACGGCCCAAGCCCAGATGGCCCGGCAAAATGCGCAGGCGCAAGAGCTGGCTGCGCAAAACGCGGGCCAGGCCGTGCCCTTGCCCTCATCGCAAGACCCGTCCGTGGCGGCGGCCATTGCCGCCTATAACCTGAACAATGCAGCCCTGAATCCCGGCCTGATGAACCGGCCATTGCCGGCCAGCGACTCGCGCCTGCCGCGGGTGGCGCCGGTAGCCCCCGTGGAGCCCGTCAAGCCCGTGCCTAAAATCTAGGGCAGCAGGGTGGCGTCCAGGGTGATGTTGGCTTTCAGCAGCTTCGACACGGGGCAGCCGGCCTTGGCCTTGGCCGTCAATTCCTCGAATTTCGCCTGGTCGGCGCCCGGTATCTTTGCTTTGAGGATCAGGTGGACGGCCGTGATGGCGAAGCCATCGTCCACCTTGTCGAGGGTCACTTCGGCCGTCGTGTCCATTTTTTCCGCCGTCAGGCCCGCTTCGCCGAGGATCAGCGACAAGGCCATGGTGAAGCAGCCCGCGTGCGCGGCGCCGATCAATTCCTCGGGATTCGTGCCGGGCTTGCCTTCGAAGCGGCTGGCAAAGCCGTAGGGATATTCCTGCAAGGCGCCGCTGCGCGTGCTGATGGCGCCCTTGCCATCCTTGATGCCGCCTGACCAGATAGCCGATCCATTGGTTTTCATATTGCCGCTCCTGTGTGGGGTGTCGCTGCGAGTGGGTATCAGCGCCGTGGCGGTGACAGTCTGATCTTATGCTCTTTGCAAGGCCGGCGGCGCGCGCTTTGCCGCCGCCGCGTGCGCAGGATCGGGGAATCGGCGCTTTCCCGGGCCTGCTGCGGCATCCGTGCCGCAAAGCTGTCTTATTTCAGGTCTGCAAGCGCTAAATCCTTTAAAATAGCAGGTTATAAGAAAATTCCCGGAAATCCGAGGAATATTCGTGCTTGATGTTTCAGTTTTAGTTTCACTAACAACGCCCGGCAAAACCGTCGCGAGCGGAAGGGAGAGGTGGCCGAGACGCGCAACCGTACGAAGGTACGGTGAGCATCGCAGGCCGCCTATACCGACGCGCAGCAGGTTTGGCCAGGCGTCATACGAGGATGAACAATGTCTATATCCAGCACCGAAGAGATCGTCGCTGAATTGCGCGCCGGCCGCATGGTGATACTGGTCGATGAAGAAGACCGGGAAAATGAAGGCGATCTGGTGCTTGCCGCCGATTTCGTGACGCCTGAAGCCATCAATTTCATGATCACGCATGCGCGTGGCCTGGTCTGCCTGACCCTGACGGAAGAGCGTTGCGACGAGCTGAACCTGTCGATGATGACGTCGCGCAACGGCACGGCTTACGGCACCAATTTCACGGTCTCGATCGAAGCGGCCGAAGGCGTGACGACGGGCATTTCCGCCGCCGACCGCGCCAAGACTATCCAGGTGGCTGTTGCCAAGGGCACGCAGCCCAGCGATATCGTCCAGCCTGGCCATATCTTCCCGCTGAAAGCGCAGAAAGGCGGCGTGCTGATGCGCGCAGGCCATACGGAAGCCGGTTGCGACCTGACGGCCATGGCCGGCTTGACGCCCGCGTCCGTGATTTGCGAAATCATGAAGGATGACGGCACCATGGCGCGTCTGCCGGACTTGCTGGTGTTTGCCGAGCAGCATGGCCTGAAGATCGGCACGATTGCCGACCTGATCCATTACCGCAGCCAGACCGAGTCCCTGGTCGAGCGCGTTGCCGAGCGCACCCTGCACACGGCGCACGGCGAATTCCGTCTGATCGCCTTCCGCGACAAGCCCAGCGCATCGGCCCACCTGGCCCTCGTGCATGGCGACCTGGCTCCCGGCCTGGAAGCGCTGGTGCGCGTGCACCAGCCCGTTTCCCTGCTGGACGTGCTGGAAAGCGAAGCGACCACCCACTCGTGGACGGTGGCCGCCTCGATGGCCGCCATCAAGCAGGCCGAGCGTGGCGTGATGGTCTTGCTGAACTGCGGCGAGACGTCGAGCGAGCTGTTTGCCCAGTTCGCCGCGCTTGATACGCCGCAAGCCAAGCCAAAAGGCCGCGCCGCCAGCATGGACTTGCGCAGCTATGGCATCGGCGCGCAAATCCTGCGCGACCTGGGCGTGAGCAAGATGCAATTGCTGGCCAGCCCCCGCAAGATGCCGTCGATGGTCGGTTTCGACCTGGAAGTGACCGGTTTTCAGTGCCATCCTGGCCAGCAGTAATTAAATAATTTCGGCGGCCTGGCGCATGGCTGGCCGCTGATCACCTGATAAAGAGGCATATGATGACCGTAGGAGCATACGAAACCAATTTTGCCGGCGAAGGTTTGCGCGTCGGTATCGTCCAGGCACGATTCAATGAAATCGTCGGTGGTGGCTTGCTGTCGGCATGCCTGGAAGAGTTGAGCAAGCTGGGCGTGGCCGATGAAGATATCCTGCACGTGACCGTGCCGGGCGCCCTGGAAATCCCACTGATTCTGCAAAAAATGGCGGAAACCGAGCAATTCGACGCCCTGATCGCACTGGGCGCCGTGATTCGCGGTGAAACCTACCACTTCGAGCTGGTATCGAACGAATCGGGCGCGGGCATCACGCGCGTCGGTCTCGATTACGGCATCCCCATCGCCAACGCAGTGTTGACGACCGAAAACGACGAGCAGGCGGAAGTGCGCATGCTGGTCAAGGGAGCGGAAGCGGCACGCGTGGCGGTGGAAATGGCCAATCTGGCGCAAGCGCTGGAAGAGTTGCAAGACACAGACGAGGATTAATCGTGCTTGCGCCGCAGTGTGCTGCCTGGCAGCGCACCGCGGTATTCGTCACTATCTGCAGTAAATACGTATTTAAGAACAGGTAACAATCATGACTGAGAAAAATTTGCTCGCCAATCCCAGCAAAAACCGCACGCCGCGTCACCGCGCGCGCGAGTTTGCGCTGCAGGGCTTGTACCAGTGGCTGCTGAACAATGAAGACGCGACCACCGTCGTGAACAATATTCGCGCGGCCCACGGTTTCGACAAGGCCGATGGCGATCATTTCACGGTGCTGCTGTACGGCGCCATCAAGGATTCGCTGGCGCTGCGCGAAAGCATGGCGCCCTTGATCGACCGCAATATCGCGGAACTGTCGCCGATCGAACACGGCATCCTGCTGATCGGCGCGTTCGAGCTGAAGAACAACATGGAAATCCCGTACCGCGTCGTCATCAACGAAGCGGTCGAGCTGGCCAAGTCGTTTGGCGGTATCGACGGCCACAAGTATGTGAACGGCGTGCTCGACAAGCTGGCAGTGAAATTCCGCGAGGAAGAAGTCAACGCCAACAAGCGCAAGTAATATAGCGTAATCCCTGCGGCTGCTGCCGCAGGGCAATAAAAAAGCCACCGGCACTTGCGTGCGGTGGCTTTTTTACTGGGTGCTGCTTTTTGGATGCCCCTGTGAGGGCTTTTAAAGGGTCACAGGCCGGCGATCTCGTTGTGGGGCAGTACTTTGATGGTGATGCCGCTTTCCGCTACCGCTGTCGGCGCCTTGGCTGGCGCTGGCGTGTTCGATGCCATCACCGGCGTCGTGGTCGGCACGCGCTGGCCGGCCGACACTTGCTTCAGGCGGCGGTATTCGGCCAGCACGCGCGAGCCGTAGCCCGAGTCGGTGGCGAAGTTGGCGGCGCCCACGTAGGTTTTCAGGCCCGCTTCGACGGAACCGCCACGCGTGACGTAGTCTTTCAGGATCAGGGAGCCGACGCGGATGTTGGCGACCGGGTTCAGGGCTGCCTGCACGCCGCCCATTTCCTGGAAGCGCTCATGGTGCACTTTCGACATGACTTGCATCAAGCCTTGCGCGCCGACGGGGCTTTCCGCGAACGGGTTCAAACCCGATTCGATGGCCATCACGGCCAGGATCAGCAGCGGGTCCAGCTTGATTTCGCGGGCCGTCAGGTAGGCCGTCGACACGAGCATATTGGTCGCGTCGTTGGCCACGCGGTAGCGCTTGGAGAGCCAGTTGGTCACCCATTGCTGCTGCTTTTGCGTACCCAGCAAGGCTTTTTCTTCCTTGGTCAAAGGTGCTTCGCTGGCGGCGGCCGTTTGCACGGAGGCGGGCGCTTCCATCAGTGCCGACAGGGCCGGCGCTTCAACGGCTTGCGCTTCCGCCATCGGCAGCGGGAACAGGCTGTGCGTCAGTTGCTTGCCCAGGTCCGGGCGGAACATCAGCAGGGCGATCAGTGCCAGGGCGGAAATGCCGAAGACTGTCAGTGTGTGTTGCGCCGTGGTCAATACGCCACGTGCTGAAATGGCCTTCGCGCGGGCGCGCAAACGCGCCAATGCTGGCTGGCCAGCCACGGTTGAAGCAGGCAATGCTGCTTCAGTGCTACGATGAGTCATAGAGTTCCCCGAAATGTCGCGTCAACAGGCGGTCCCTCCGCGGTGTCGCGGTGTTGTGGGTACTGCCAATGCCGTGCATCAGAAATATCATCGTTTCCGCCGCGTATGGATGCGTGCGAGAAACGCCGTCATTGCTTGCTTGAGCTGATCGGTCCCATGCTGGTATTGGATCAGTCGCAATACAACTTTTACCGGGGGTAAGGCAGACGCCTTTTGAAAACACTCCTTAAAATGTCATGTGGAGCCCCGACTCCGTGAATGAAAGAGAAACGCTAAAATCAAGCTCTGGGCCGGCGTGCTCTTTCAAGTTGGGCGAATTGTAGAAGCCGTTTTATATCAAGTCAATACTAACGAATCGTTTCTTTATTACTTTTATGTCTTACTTTTTGACTTGCATTGTGCCAAAAGCCAATAAAATCAATTACTTGGCATAGATCCTTCAGCAACGGCGTCCGACGTCAAAAAAAATTAAAAACACATGAAATATTCAGATTTACGAGATTTTATTTCTCAACTGCAACAAATGGGTGAACTTAAGCCCATTTCGACCCCCATTTCACCGATTTTGGAGATGACGGAAGTCTGCGACCGCACCTTGCGCGCGGGCGGGCCGGCCTTGCTGTTCAATAATCCGACGGGACACGCCATGCCGGTGCTGGGCAACCTGTTCGGCACCACGCGCCGCGTGGCGCTGGGCATGGGCGCGGAAGACGTCAGCGAGTTGCGCAAGATCGGCCATGTGCTGGCGCGCCTGAAGGAACCGGAACCGCCGAAAGATTTCAAGGATCTGTTGGGCCTCGGTTCGCTGGTGAAATCCGTGTGGGACATGTCGCCCAAAGAATTACGCGGCGCGAAGTGCCAGGAAATCGTCTGGGAGGGTAACGACGTCGACCTGGCGCGCCT
This sequence comes from Janthinobacterium sp. 67, assembly GCF_002797895.1. NCBI lineage: Bacteria > Pseudomonadati > Pseudomonadota > Betaproteobacteria > Burkholderiales > Oxalobacteraceae > Janthinobacterium > Janthinobacterium sp. 67. The sequence goes on from NZ_PGES01000001.1 coordinate 5,905,787, forward strand.
GCCGATCCAGCATTGCTGGCCCGGCGACGTCGCCCCCCTGATCACCTGGGGCCTGGTGATCACCAAGGGCCCGAACAAGAAGCGGCAAAACCTCGGCATCTACCGCCAGCAAGTATTGGGGCGCAACAAGGTCATCATGCGCTGGCTGGCGCACCGGGGCGGGGCGCTGGACTTCCGCGAGTACGCGATCCAGAGCAAGGGCAAGCCATATCCGATCGCCGTCGCGCTCGGCGCCGATCCCGCTACTATATTAGGGGCCGTCACGCCGGTGCCGGACAGCCTGTCCGAATACCAGTTCGCCGGCCTGCTGCGCGGCAGCCGCACGGAGCTGGTGAAAGCCATCGGCAGCGAGCTGCGCGTGCCTGCGTCGGCCGAAATCGTGCTCGAAGGCCATATCTATCCGGACGAAAACCATCCGAGCGGCTACGAGCATGCGCTGGAAGGGCCGTATGGCGACCACACGGGCTACTATAATGAGCAGGACAGTTTCCCCGTGTTTACCATCGACCGCATCACCATGCGCCGCGACCCGATCTATCACTCCACCTATACAGGCAAACCGCCGGACGAGCCGGCCGTGCTGGGCCTGGCCCTGAACGAAGTGTTCGTGCCGCTGCTGCAAAAGCAGTTCAGCGAAATCACCGATTTCTACCTGCCGCCCGAAGGCTGCAGCTATCGCATGGCCGTGGTGCAGATCAAGAAACAGTACGCGGGCCACGCCAAGCGCGTGATGTTCGGCGTGTGGAGCTTCTTGCGCCAGTTCATGTATACCAAGTTCATCGTCGTGGTTGATGAAGACGTCAATATCCGCGACTGGAAAGAAGTCATCTGGGCCATCACCACGCGTGTCGACCCCATCCGCGACACGACCCTGGTCGACAACACGCCGATCGACTACCTGGACTTCGCTTCGCCGGTCAGCGGCTTGGGCAGCAAGATGGGCATCGATGCGACGAATAAATGGCCGGGCGAAACGACGCGCGAGTGGGGCACGACGATTGCCATGACGCCGGAAGTGAAGGCCAAGGTGGATGGGATTTGGCAGGAGCTGGGTTTATAGGTAGTGACGTAGGTCGGCTTAGCGCGCAGCGCGTAAGCCGACGTTGCGGTGCTTGCGTGTTCGGCAGCGTTTGGATACCCAGGGCAGGCATATTCAGTAGCGTCGGCTTACGGCCTGCGGCCTAAGCCGACCTACGCCGGCCTAAGCCGACCTACGCCGACCTGCGCAGCATTGACACGGCAATTTCCCAATCTTGCGCAGGTCGGTTATAATTGTCCCCGGCGGGCCCCTGCGCATCGTGGCATGGCTAACCTGGTCAGGTCGGGAACGAAGCAGCCACGGCTATTAACCATGAGTGCCGCAGATCAGGCTCGCCTCCTTCGGGAATGTTTTATCAGGATCAACAATCAAGCTGCCAAGGGCAGCTTTTTTGCTTTTACGGCCCCGTTTTCTTGCCGATCCACTGCATTGCCGGGCTTGCCGTGTTTTCACTGTTTCTAGCTGGCCATGTTATACAATTGCTGCTTTGCCGCGTCTGCCATATTGGAATGGCCCGGCCATGAGGCTTGCGCCCGCCGCGCAGGATCACCCGCAAAATCGCATGGTAAAATCTCAGCATGTCCTATCAAGTCCTCGCCCGTAAATACCGCCCCAAGAATTTCGAGACGCTCGTCGGCCAGGAGCACGTCGTGCGCGCGCTCACGCATGCCTTGCACAGCGGCCGATTGCATCACGCCTACCTGTTCACGGGCACGCGCGGCGTCGGCAAGACGACCCTGTCGCGCATCCTGGCCAAGTCGCTCAATTGCATCGGCCCCGACGGCACGGGCGGCATCACGGCCCAGCCTTGCGGCGTGTGCGAAGCGTGCACGGCGATCGATGCGGGACGCTTTGTCGACTATATAGAGATGGATGCGGCGTCGAACCGCGGCGTCGATGAAATGGCGCAGCTGCTCGAGCAAGCCGTGTATGCGCCAAGCAATGCGCGCTTCAAGGTCTATATGATCGATGAGGTGCACATGCTGACGAACCACGCGTTCAATTCCATGCTGAAAACCCTGGAAGAACCGCCCGAGCACGTCAAGTTCATCCTGGCGACGACGGACCCGCAAAAGATACCCGTGACCGTGCTGTCGCGCTGCCTGCAGTTCAACCTCAAGCAGATGCCGCCCGGCCACATCATCAGCCACCTGGACAATATCCTGGGACAGGAAGGCATTGTCTTCGAACAGCCGGCCTTGCGCCTGCTGGCCCAGGGCGCCCATGGTTCCATGCGCGATGCGCTGTCCCTGACGGACCAGGCCATCGCCTACGCGGCCGGCGCGGTGACGCTCGACGCCGTGCAAGGCATGCTCGGTGCGCTCGACCAATCGTACCTGGTGCGCCTGCTCGACGCGCTGGCGCAGCAGGATGGCGCGGACTTGCTGGCCGTGGCCGACGAGATGGCTTCGCGTAGCCTGTCGTATAACGGCGCCCTGCAAGACTTGGGCACCTTGCTGCACCGCATTGCGCTGGCGCAAACCGTGCCCGCCGCCTTGCCGCAGGATTTGCCTGAGTACGCGGACATCGTGCGTCTGGCTGCCGCGTTCGATGCGGAAGAAGTCCAGCTGTTTTACCAGATCGCCGTGCATGGCCGCAATGAACTGGGCCTGGCGCCCGACGAATACGCGGGCTTTACCATGACCTTGCTGCGCATGCTGGCCTTTCGGCCCGGCATAGGCGGCGCCGAAGGGGTACCTGCTGCCGCGCCTGCGTCAGCTCCTGGCAATCGTCCCGCCGCCGTGGCCGCCGCGCGCGCCGCCGCTGGCGCATCCGCACCGGCTGCCCGCGCCGCCACGAACAGCGTGGCCAGCCATGCAGCCGTAACACCGCCCGCCGTGGTGGCAGCCGCTGCCGCCAGCATGGCGCGCGGCGAAGCGCCGCCGCCACGCCCGGCCGCTCCGGCACCGGCACCTGTAGCCGCCCCGGCGCCAGCACCTGTGGCGCCGCCGCCTGCCGCCGCTCCCGCTGCGGCTGCCCCGGCCGCCTCGGGCGCCCCGATCAGTTCCGCCCGCGCCGCCATCAATGCGGCGCTGGAAGCGGCCCGCGCCGCATCGAAAGGCCGTCCGGGCAGCGCGCCCTCGGCGCCATCGTCGGCGCCCAAGCCGGTGGCTCTTGCACCGGAACCTGTCGCCGCCGCGCCAGTGGCACCTGCAGCACCACCAGCACCTGCAGCGCCACCACCGCCCGCCGCCGCGAAAGCGCCTGCGCCGTGGGACGATGCGCCACCGGTCGCCGTGATGGAAGCGCCCGTGGCCGCTGCCGCGCCCGTGCAGCAAACGCGTCCTGCCGCGCCGCCGCCACAGCAGGCGCCCGCCGACGACGACTTGCCGCCTTGGGTCACCGAATTTTCCGACGACAGTGCTTCGGCTGCCGTGTCGGCGCCCGCCGCGCAAAGCAGCGAGCAGCCGGCCGTCGTCATGCCGCAGCGTGCCGCCAAGCAAGCCGCACCGAGCGGGCCGTATGTGATCACGCCCGTGCCGGGCCTGGACTGGGACGGCAACTGGCCGGCCGTCGCCGCCGCGCTGCCCCTGCGTGGCATAGCCCAGCAGCTGGCCGTGCAGGCCGAGCTGATCGAATGCCTGCACGACGGCCACAGCACCACGTTCCGCTTGCGCGTGCCGATCGACACGTGGCGCAGTCCGGCCAACGTGGAAAAACTGGCGGCCGTGCTCAGCGAGCGTTTCGGCCGCAAGGTCAATGTCGACACGGAACTGGGCGCCGTCTGGTACACGGCCAGCGCGGAAGCGCAGGCCCACCGCGAGGCGTGCCAGCTGCAAGCGGAAGAAACCATTGCCAGCGATCCCTTCGTGCTCGACATGAAGCGTGCATTCGACGCTTTTGTTGTGCCGGGAACGATTACCCCTGCACCGGCCGGCTCCGCCGCGCCGACCCTGCATTGATGATTAACAAAACTCATAAACTGAATTGAACGGAGCATTCTCATGATGAAAAATCAACTGGCTGGCCTGATGAAGCAGGCGCAAGCAATGCAAGACAACATGAAAAAAGCCCAGGAACAACTGGCGCTGGTGGAAGTGGAAGGCCAGTCCGGCGCCGGCCTGGTGAAAATCGTCATGACGTGCAAGAACGACGTCAAGCGCGTCTCCATCGACCCGTCGCTGCTGGCCGACGACAAGGACATGCTGGAAGACCTGGTGGCCGCCGCCTTCAATGATGCCGTGCGCAAGGCGGAAGCGACGTCGGCTGAAAAAATGGCGGGCTTGACTGGTGGCATGAACTTGCCAGCCGGCTTCAAAATGCCATTCTGATGCACTGCCGCATGCGCTCGATCTATGGCACGGGGCAAGGTTGATCCATGTCCAAGTCGCTTGAATTCTTGACCGAGGCGCTGCGGCGCCTGCCTGGCGTCGGCCCCAAGTCGGCGCAGCGGATGGCGTTTCATTTGTTGCAGCACGATAGGGAAGGCGCGGCCATGCTGTCGCGCGCCCTGTTCCAGGCCGTCGATGCCGTGCATCACTGCGGCCTGTGCAATACCTTTACCGAACATGAAGTGTGCGAGACCTGTCTCGACGAAGAGCGCGACAAGCGCTTGCTGTGCGTGGTGGAAACGCCCGCCGACCAGCTGATGATCGAGCAGACGCTCACCTACAAGGGCCTGTATTTCGTCCTCATGGGGCGGCTCTCTCCGCTGGACGGCATCGGCCCGAAAGACATCCACCTCGAAAAATTGCTGAACCGCGCCAACGATGGCGTGGTCGGCGAAGTGGTGCTGGCCACCAACTTCACCAATGAAGGCGAAGCGACGGCCCACTACATCAGCGAAATGCTGAAAGCGCGGGGCTTGCGCGTGAGCCGTCTGGCCCGCGGCGTGCCCGTGGGCGGCGAACTGGAATACGTCGACGCGGGCACAATTGCCCGCGCGATGCTCGACCGCAGGGCAACCTGAGCACAACATGACTGAACCCTCCGCGAATACTGGTCCTTTAAAAGGTATCAAAGTCCTGGAACTGGGCACCCTGATCGCGGGGCCGTTCTGCGCCCGCATGCTGGCCGAATTCGGCGCCGACGTGATCAAGATCGAGTCGCCCGATGGCGGCGACCCCATCCGTACTTGGCGCGTGCTGAAGGATGGCACCTCGCTGTGGTGGTCGGTGCAGGCGCGCAACAAGAAAAGCGTCACCCTGAACCTGAAGTCGCCCGAAGGCAGGGCGATTGCCCGCCAGCTGGCCCTGGAGGCGGACATCATCATCGAGAACTACCGCCCCGGCGTGCTGGAAAAGTGGGATCTCGGCTACGAACAGCTCAAGCAGATCAAACCGTCCATCATCATGGTGCGCCTGTCCGGCTTTGGCCAGACGGGGCCGATGAAGGATTTGCCCGGCTTCGGCGCCATCGGCGAATCGATGGGCGGCTTGCGCTATGTGTCCGGCTTTGCCGACCGCCCGCCCGTGCGCGTGGGCGTGTCCATCGGTGACTCCGTGGCGGCCCTGCACGGCGTGATCGGCGCCATGATGGCCTTGCGCCACCGCGACGTGACGGGCGGGGCGGCCGCCGGCGAAGGCCAGATGGTCGACGTGGCCCTGTACGAATCCGTGTTCAACCTGATGGAATCCTTGGTGCCCGAGTACGACCAGGCGGGCGTCGTGCGCGAGCGCACGGGCGGCTCGCTGCCCGGCATCGTGCCCTCGAATACCTACACGACGGGCGACGGCGAAAACATCGTGATTGCCGGCAACGGCGATGCCATCTTCAAGCGCCTGATGCTGGCCATGGGTCGCATCGACATGGCGGGCGACCCGCAACTGGCGCGCAATGACGGCAGGGTGGCGCGCACGCAGGAAATCGACGACGCCATCGGCGCCTGGTGCGCCACGCACACGATAGACAGCGCGCTGGCCGTGCTCAAGGCTGCCGACGTGCCGGCCGGCAAAATCTACTCCGTGCGCGACATGATGAGCGACCCGCAATTCCTTGCCCGCGAGATGTTCGAACAGCACCAGTTCCCCGACGGCACGCCCGTCAAATTGCCCGCCATCAGTCCGAAACTGTCCGCCACGCCGGGCAAGACCCAGTGGCTGGGGCCGACCTTGGGCCAGCATAACGACGAGGTGCTGGCGTCGCTGGGATTTGATGCTGCCGCCATCGCGCGGCTGAAGGCCGATGGGGTGGTGTAGTGGAATGATGTCGGCAAGGTAGGTCGGATTAGCGGCGGCACGCCGCGTAATCCGACGCCACCACCGGCCAAGTTAACAATGTTGTCGGCTTACGTGCTTCGCGCTAAGCCGACCTACGCAACTCACTGATACCTGTCATGCACCGACCTTTCCGCACTGCGCTTGCCCTGGCGTCCACCGCCATCCTCCTCTCCGCCTGCGCCAGCTTCCCCCATGACGCACCGGTTGCAGGCTTGCGCCTGATCGGTGAGCAGCGCATCGCGCTCAGGCAGGCGTTCGAGGGCACCACCGTAGGCGGCTTGTCCGGCATCGATTACGATGCGGCCAACAAGAGCTGGGTGATGGAAAGCGATGACCGCTCGGAAATCAATCCGGCCCGTTTCTACCGTGCTACCTTGAATTACGACAGCAAGGCGTTTACCAGTGTGACCTTGAACAGCGTGCATTTCTTCACGCAACCCGACGGCAGCCGCTATCCGAATCTGGCGCATGCCAAGCTGGAGCAGGGCGAGCAGGTACCCGACATCGAAACTATCCGCGTCGATCCGCAGGACGGCAGCCTGTGGTACGGCAGCGAAGGCAACCGCAAGGTGGGCCTGCACCCGTTCGTGCGCCATGCCGACAGCGGCGGCCACTACCTGGCCACCTTGCCCACGCCTGCCATGTTCAAGGTCTCGCAGGAAGCAACGGGATCGCGCAACAACATGAGTTTTGAAGCGCTGTCGTTTGCCAGCGATGGCAAGAGTTTGTGGCTGGGCATGGAAGCGGCCCTGTACCAGGATGGCCCGCTGGCCACGCCCGACCATGGCTCCGTCGTGCGCATCACGCGCCTGGACCGCGCGGGCACCGTGCTGGGCCAGTACGCGTATGCTATCGAACCCATCGCGTCGCGGCCCGCACCGGGGCGCGAGGCGGACAATGGCGTGTCGGAAATTCTCTCCGTCAACGATCACCAGTTGCTGGTGGTGGAGCGGGCCGGCGTGGAAAACGCGGCCGGCGTCTACACGAACCACGTGCGCATCTACGAAATGGAAACGGAGGGCGCCACTGATGTGCAGGCCATGCCGGCCCTGGCGGGCGCGGCTTACGTGCCGGCGCGCAAGCGCCTGTTGCTGGACCTGGAAAAGACCGGTCTCAAAAGAATCGACAATATCGAAGGCATCAGCTGGGGGCCGCGTCTGGAAAACGGCCGCCGCAGCCTCGTATTGATTTCCGACGACAATTTTAATCCGCAGCAAGTCACGCAAATCCTTGCCTTCGAAGTGCTCTAGTTTCCACGCTGGCCAGCTGCTTCGCCTGCCTGGCCAGCATGGCCGTGATCGTGTCGTGCGGCGACGGGTGGCCCAGGAAATAGCCTTGCACCATGTCGCAGCCGTATTCTTCCAGCATCACCAGCTGCTCGTCCGTTTCCACGCCTTCGGCCACCACCACCATCTTCAAGCCATGCGCCATGGCGATGATGGCGCGCGTGATGGCCGCGTTTTCCGCATCCTGCGGCAAGCCGGCGATAAAGCTCTTGTCGATTTTTAATGCCCGCACGTCGAAGCGTTTCAGATAATTCATTGACGAATAGCCCGTGCCGAAGTCGTCGATCGACAGGTACACGCCGATGCCGCGCAATTGCTCCAGGGTCGCCATGGTGGCGCGCGCATCGTCCATCAAGGTACCTTCCGTCAATTCCAGTTCCAGCAGGCGCGCATCGAGGCCCGTGTCGGCCAGGGCCGAGAGCACGATCTGCATCAGGTTTTCATCCTTGAATTGCTTGGCCGACAGGTTGACGGCCATGCGGATGGCGCGCCCGCTACCGTTTTGCCACGCCTTGGCCTGGTTGCACGCCGTGCGCAGCACCCATTCGCCGATGGGCACGATCAGCCCCGTCTCTTCGGCCAGCGGGATGAATTCCGTGGGCGAGATGATGCCCCGTTCCGGATGGCGCCACCGCACCAGCGCTTCCACGCCGACGATCTGCGTGCTGGGCACGTCGATCTGCGGCTGGTACAGCAAGTACAGCTCGTTGTTCTGCAAGGCTTTCCTCAAGCCCACTTCCATTTTGACGTGGCTCATGATTTCCATCGTCAGCGAAGAGCTGTACAGCTTGGCGTTGTTCTTGCCGCAGTTCTTCGCGTGGTACATGGCCGTGTCCGCATATTTGAGCAACGAATTGCAATCCTCGCCGTCTTCCGGATACAGCGAAATGCCGATGCTGGCCGTGACGAAAATCTCGTGCGCCTCGATCATGAATGGCCGGCGCATGGCTTCTTTTACACGGTGCGCCACGTTCAGGGCGTCTTCCACGCGCTCCAGGTCGGGTATCAATATCGTGAATTCGTCGCCGCCCAGGCGCGCCAGGTTGCTGCTGCGGAAAGTGGCTTCAAAGTCGTGCTCGGCACGCAGTACCAGGTCGCTGGGGCGGATGGTTTCGCGCAGGCGCTCGGACACGACCTTGAGCAAATGGTCGCCCACGTCGTGGCCCAGGGTGTCGTTGATGCGCTTGAAGGCGTCGAGGTCCATGAACAGCACGGCGAATTTCTTGTCGTGCTCTTTCGAGCGCACCAGTTCGCGCTCCAGGGTTTCCAGGAACGCTTGCCGGTTGGGAATGCCCGTCAGGCTGTCGCAATAGGCGAGGCGGCGGATCTGCTCTTCCGTACGCTTGCGCTCGCTGATGTCGCGCACCAGGCCCAGCACTTCATCGGCCCCCGTCGCCACCAGGCGTGCTTCGAAATGGCGCGTGCTGTCTTCGTGCGTGAGCGTGTAGTCGACCGAGCCGATGTGCTGCGTGGCCAGCACGGCGTGCGCCTGGTCGAGCAGGCGCGCGGCGATCTCGGGCGGCAGCACGTCGCGGATATGGCTGCCCACGCAGTCGCTGAGGGAAAAGCCGGCGCTGGCGTCGTGTCCCTGTTCGTAGTCGAGATAAAAGCCTTCGCGGTTGAGACGAAAGAAAGTGTCGGGGATGGCGGCCAGCACGGCGCGGTTGTGCGCGTCGGCGATGCGCAGGCGGGCGATGGCGTCGCTGGCGCGCAGCACGTACAGTACGCGGTGTCCGAGGATGGGCCAGTTGATGGGCTTGGAAATGAAGTCGGTGGCGCCCACCTCGTAGGCGCGCGTGACGGCTTCCAGCTCGTCGCCGCCCGTGACCATGATGATGGGCACCGTGCCGCCCACTTCCTGGTGGCGGATTTCGCGGCATACGGCAAAGCCGTCCATGGCCGGCATGTCGACGTCGAGCATGACGAGGTCCGGGCCGCTGTGCTTGTAGCTGGCCAGCGCCTGCACGCCGTCTTCGGCTTCGATCACGTCCAGGCCCACCTGCGTGAGCATTTGCCGCATCAGCAGGCGCATCACGGGATCGTCGTCGGCCACCAGCACCAGGCCGCGGGGAGGGGAAAGGGGCGCTGTCATGTCAGTGTTCCTTCACGAGGATGGCGTTCAGCGATTCGCGTACGGTCAGGAACGCTTGCCGCATCTGCCGCAGCAGGGCAGCTGCGCCCTCGGTGCTGCCGGCGCGGCCCAGTTTTTCCATTTCCTTGCACAGCTGCGCCAGGCCGTCGGCGCCCACGTTGGCGCTGCTTGACTTCAGGCTGTGCGCCGCCTTGCGCAGTGCTTCCGCATCCGCGCCGGCAATCGCCTCGCGCATGGCCGTCAACTGGCGCGGCGTCTCGCCGGCAAAGGCGAGGATGACGCGCTCGAGCAACGCATCGCCGTCGGTGCCAGACAGGGCGCGGATGTTTTCCAGCGCCTGCCGGTTCAGCGGCTGGCCGTCGGACGCGGTCTCGGGCGCGGCTTCGGGCGTGGGGGGCGGCGCCGCTGGTGGCGTCAGCAGCTCCGGCGCTTCGCTGTGGTGCACGGTGGCTGCGCGCGGCAGGGTGATCCAGCGCGCGATCGTGTGGCCCAGGTCCTGCTGCGTGAACGGTTTGCTCAGGTAATCGTCCATGCCGGCCGCCAGGCACGCTTCGCGGTCGCCCTGCAGCGCATTGGCCGTGATGGCGACGATGGGCAGCACGCGCGCGTGGCCGCACTGCTGTTCGTGGCGGCGGATTTCCTCCGTGGCGGCAAAGCCATCCATCACGGGCATCTGGCAATCCATCAGGATCAGATCGAAGTCCTCGGCCTGCGCCGCCTGCAAGGCTTCCTCGCCATTGCGCGCGCAGACCACGTCCAGGCCCAGGCTGTCGAGCATGGCCAGCGCCACTTCCACGTTGACGGGATTGTCCTCGGCCAGCAGCACGCGGCGGCGCTGGCGCCGGCCGGGGTGGCGTACGGCATGGCGCCCCGTGTGCGGTGGATGGATGCGCATGCCCTCGCTGGCGCGCGGCGGCGTGACGATGCAGTCGAACAGGTCGCATTCGCGGGCCGGCTTGATCAGCTGGAAGGCCACGCCCGCTTCGCGCCGCTGCACCGGGTCGGCCGCCGCCGGTTCCGTGCTCAGCAGCAGAAGCTTGAGGTCGGCCAGCAGCGGGTCGCTCTTGATGGTGGCGGCCAGGGCCAGGCCGCTGGTGCGCGGCAATTCCATGTCGAGCAGGGCCACGCCATACGGCGTGCCCGCCTGGGCGGCCGCGTGCAGCTTGGCCAGGCAGTCGCTGGCCGTGCCGGCGCTGTCGCTGACGATGTGCCAGCTGGCCAGTTGCCGCTCCAGCACGGCGCGCGTGGCCGGTGTGTGGTCGACGATCAAGGCGCGTAATCCTCGCGTGGTTTTCAGGTTGAAGGACGGGTCGTCGCTGTCGACCCGCCGCTTATCGAAATTTACTTCGAACCAGAAGATCGATCCTTGCGTTAAAGCATTATCGACGCCGATAGTGCCGCCCATCAGCTCCACCAGCTGCTTCGAGATTGTCAGCCCCAGGCCCGTGCCGCCGTGCTTGCGCGTGGTCGAGCCGTCCGCCTGCGAAAACGATTCGAAGATGCGGCTCTGCGCCTCGTTCGATACGCCGATGCCCGTGTCGTGCACCTCGAAGCGCAAGCCCACGCTGGGCGCGTCTTCGCTGCAGACGGTCACTTTCACGGTGACCTTGCCCGTTTCCGTAAACTTGATGGCATTGCCCAGCAGATTGACGATGATCTGGCGCAAACGGTTCGGGTCGCCGCAGATGGCGATCGGAATGTCAAACGCGATGTCGAATTCCAGGCTGATGTTTTTCGCTTGCGCCTGCGGCGCGAACACGTGTTCTATGTCGTCGAGCAATTCGCGGAAATTGAAGCGGATGTATTCCACGCTCAGCTTGCCTGCCTCGATCTTGGAAAAGTCGAGGATGTCGTTGATGATCACCAGCAAATTCTGTCCCGAGCGCTGCACCATGCTCGTGTAATGGCGCTGCTGCGGGCTCAAAGGGCTGGCCAGCAGCAGCTCCGTCATGCCCAGCACGCCATTCATCGGCGTGCGGATTTCATGACTCATGGTGGCAAGAAACGCGCTTTTCGCCTGGCTGGCCGCCTCGGCCGCATCCTTGGCCTTTTCCAGCTGCGCCGTGCGCACGCCCACCTGGCGTTCGAGCTGGTCGCGGTAATTGGCCAGGGTGCTGTCGCGGCTGTCGATCTGCGCCAGCATGTCGTTGAAACTGTCGATCAGCACGCCCAGCTCGTCGCTGCGCTGGTGTGCGATGCGGTGGCTGTAGGTCTGGCTGCTCGAGACTTTTTGCGCCGTATCGATCAGCTTGGTGATGGGTTCGGCGATCACGCTCTTGAAGCGCCGCGCGAGGAACACGGCGATCAGGAAGGACAGCACGGTGGCGCCGCCGATGGCGCCCACGTGGCGGCCGATGTCGCGCCACATGTGGTTCAGGTCGGCCTCGATCAGCACGGCGCCGATCAGCTGTTGCGGCTCGCCTGGCCGGTAGACGGGACGGTACAGACGCATGGCGGGCGCCAGGGCCGTGCCCGTGCCCTGCGTGACGGGCTGATCGGCCATGCCGGCCAGCAGGGCCGGGTCCAGGTCTTCCGGCGCTGCCAGGCCATCCGCATGCTGCGGCGCGCGGTACAGGGCGAACAGGCGCCCGTTCCGGTCGAACAGGGCCGCCTGGGCGACCTCGTCGCGCGCGGCCAGCGCGGCCAGCACCTGTTCCGCCTGCGGCTGTGCCGATTTCCCCGCCAGCAGGGGCGCCGCGCCGGCCGCACCGATCACGCCCGCCATGGACAGCAATTGCTTGCCTTCATCGTCCTTGTGGCTGAGCACGGACGTTAGCGCAAACGCCACGAACACCAGCAGCAGCGCGCAGCCCGACGACAGTACCGAAATCATGGTCAGCTTCTGGCTGATGCTGGAGCGTTGGAAATTGAACATGGTGGCGGCGCTTCTCCGGTCGGCCTGTTGACTGTTTTTTAATTTCCTATTGGAAAAATATAGACGCGAAGACACACCATGATATTGATGTGGGTCTAAGGGAGGAGAGGGGGAGGGGAACTAAATATGGCCGGGGTCGGACCCTTCGGGTCTGACCCCAGTATTTGCTTTGGGGCTTACACGGTTAAACCCCTGAGAAGCTGGGGTCAGACCCGGCGGGTCTGACCCCGGTGCTGGCCCGGTATTAGCAACAACCACCACGCTTACCGGCGCCGCCGTAACGGGCTTCCTGCCGTTCGCGGAAGAACTCTTCATACGTCATCATCGGCTCGCCGGGATGGGTCACTTCCCGGTGGGCCACATAGGTGTCGTACTCGGGCAAGCCGCACATGAGCCGCATGCTTTGCCCCAGATACCGTCCAGCCTTGATGATATCGGCTATCATCATTGCACCGTGGGCAAGGCCTGGAACGGCGTTTCCTTGGTGCTTGGACGGCTGTCGGCGCGCGCCTTCATGATGGTGCGGATGCCGAAGAACAGCACGCTGACGACGACCACCACGAAGAAGGCGGCCAGGCCGGCGTCCAGGTAATCGTTGAAGATGATCTGCTGCATCTGCGCCACCGACTTGGCCGGTGCCAGCAGGGTGCCTTCATCGAGTGCCGCCGAGTATTTCTTGGCGTGCGCGAGGAAGCCGACGCGCGGGTTGGCGTCGAAAATCTTTTGCCAGCCCGCCGTCAAGGTGCACAGCAGCAGCCAGATCGTCGGCGTGATGGTGACCCATGCATACTGGCCACGTTTCATCTTGAACAGCACGCAGGTGCCGAGGATCAGCGCGATGGCCGCCAGCATCTGGTTGGCGATGCCGAACAGCGGCCACAGGGTGTTGATGCCGCCCAATGGATCGACGACGCCCTGGTACAGGAAGTAGCCCCAGGCCGCCACGCACAGGCCCGTCGCCAGCAGGTTGGCGATGACGTTTTCCGTCTGTTTCAGCGCTGGCACGAAGCTGCCCAGCAAGTCTTGCAGCATGAAGCGGCCGGCACGCGTGCCCGCATCGACTGCCGTCAGGATGAACAGCGCTTCGAACAGGATGGCGAAGTGGTACCAGAAGGCCATCATGGCCTTGCCGCCGATGGCGCCGGACAGGATCTGCGCCATGCCGACGGCCAGGGTCGGTGCGCCGCCCGCGCGCGAGATGATGCTGTGCTCGCCAACGTCCTTGGCCGTTTGCGTCAGCATGTCCGGCGTCACATAGAAGCCCCATTGCGAGATTGCCTGTGCGGCCGACTCGGCCGTGGTGCCGATCAGGGCGGCCGGGCTGTTCATGGCGAAATAGATGCCCGGCTCGATGGTCGAGGCGGCCACCAGGGCCATGATGGCAACGAACGATTCCATCAGCATGGCGCCATAGCCGATGAAGCGGGCGTGGCTTTCGTTTTCAATCATCTTCGGCGTGGTGCCCGAGGAAATCAGGGCGTGGAAGCCAGAGACGGCGCCGCAGGCGATCGTGATGAACAGGAAGGGGAACAGATTGCCCGACCAGACGGGGCCGGAGCCGTCGATGAACTTGGTCATGGCCGGCATTTTCAGGTAAGGAGCGACGACGATGATGCCGATGGCCAGGCCCAGGATGGTGCCGATTTTCAGAAAAGTAGACAGATAGTCGCGCGGCGCCAGCAGCAGCCACACGGGCAGGACCGAGGCGATGAAGCCGTAGCCGATCAGCATCCACGTCAGTTCCGTTCCCGTGAACGTGAACATCGGGCCCAGAACGGCGTGTTCCTGCACGTACTGGCCGCCGATGATGGCCAGCATCAGCAGGACGAAGCCGATGATGGAAATTTCGCCGATGCGGCCCACGCGGATGAAGCGCGAATACACGCCCATGAACAGGGCGATGGGGATCGTCGCCATCACGGTGAAGCTGCCCCATGGGGAGCCGGTCAGCGCCTTGACGACGATCAATGCCAGCACGGCCAGGATGATGACCATGATCATGAAGCAGCCCAAGAGCGCAATCATGCCGGGAATCTCGCCCAGTTCAGCCTTGATCAGGTCGCCCAGCGAGCGGCCGTCACGGCGCATGGAAATGAACAGCACGATGAAATCCTGCACGGCGCCCGCAAACACGACGCCAGCCAAAATCCACAGCATGCCGGGCAGATAGCCCATCTGCGCGGCCAGCACGGGGCCGACGAGGGGACCGGCGCCGGCAATCGCTGCGAAATGGTGGCCGAACAGCACATATTTGTTGGTCGGCACGTGGTCGAGGCCATCGTTGTGCTTGAACGCCGGCGTCATGCGGCGCGGGTCCAGGCTCAGCACCTTGTCGGCGATGAACAGGCTGTAGAAACGGTAGGCGATCAGATAGACGCAGACGGCGGCGATGACGATCCAGATCGCGCTGATCGGTTCGCCACGTTGCAGGGCGACGACGCCCAGGGACCCGGCGCCTGCCAGCGCAAGCGCTGCCCAGCCGAGCTGTTTGAAAATGCGGTTCATGCTTCCTCCAGAGATGTGACGGGCGCTGTGCCGTGCGATGATGTGTGCTGCCGAGCCTGGTCGTCGCCAGTTTGGGTATGAATCGGGTGTATCTGCAGCTTATGGCGAGTATTCAGGAATCGTATAATCGATGCAAGCGCAGCACTACGCAGTAACGCTCAGTATTACTACGCAGACTGATCGCCGCGCCCCGACGTAAAATCACGCATTCCCACCAGCATCGACGCCGCCGGAGCGCCAGGCCATGAAACTCAGACAGAAAGTGATCTTCCTGGCCCTCACGCCGCTCATCCTCGCCCTGTGCGCGATCGCGTTTGCCGTGCGGCACCAGGCGATTACCCTGGCCGAGCAGCAGCGCGCCACCATCCAGCAAGCGTATCTGGCCAGCAAGGAAGCCGAACTCAAGCATTACGTGACCCTGGCCAGCCATTCCATCGCCTCGCTGTACCAGTCGGGGCGCAAGGATGACGCCACGCAAGAGGAGGCCAAGCGCATCCTGTCCGCCCTCAGCTATGGCGACGACGGCTATTTCTTTATCTATGATTTGCAGGGCAAGTCGCTGATGCATCCGCGCCAGCCTGAACTGGTGGGGCAGAACCTGTGGCAGTTGCGCGACGCCGAAGGCAATCTGACCATCCAGCGCCTGATGCAGCGGGCCAGGAGCGGCGGCGGTTTCGAGCGCTACAACTGGATCAAGCCGTCGACCAACAAGTCCGCGCCCAAGCTCGGTTATGTGATCCTGATGCCGGAATGGGGCTGGATGATGGGCACGGGCATCTACATGGACGACGTGGACCAGGCGCTGGCCAAGGTCGACGCCCAGCAGTCGCGCAACATCCGCTCGACCATGGAGCTGATCGCCGCCATTGCCATCCTCGGCTCCCTACTGGTGGCCGCCTGCGGATTGGTACTGAACTTGCGCGAATTGCGCGTGGCCGACGCCAAGCTGAAAGTGCTGGCGCAGAGGGTGGTCGAGTCGCAGGAGGAGGAGCGGGCGCGGCTGTCTCGCGACTTGCATGACGGCATCAGCCAGTGGCTCGTGTCGATCAAGCTGCAGATCGAGGCGGGCATCGCGCGCCTGGCCGGCAATGCCGAGCAGAAAGACAAGGCGCCGGCCACCTTCGAGCGGGCCGCCGAGCAGCTGAACAAGGTGCTGGGCGAGGTGCGGCGCATTTCGCACAATCTGCGCCCGGCCATTCTGGATGACCTGGGCCTGGCCGCCGCGCTCGACCACCTCGTGCATGAATTTAATGACAGCAGCAGCGCGCAAGCCAGTTTCACGGCCAGTCCGGCGGCGGCGGGCGAGGGCTTGCCCGATATGGTGAATACCGTGCTGTTCCGCATTGCCCAGGAAGCGCTGACCAATTGCGAGCGCCATGCCCACGCCCGCGGCGTGGAAGTGAGCTTGCACGAGGCGGGCAAGGCCGTGGAATTGCGCATCGGGGATAATGGCGGCGGCTTCGATTTCGACGGTATCGCCCTGCATCCGCAGCGCGGCATCGGCCTGCGCAACATGACGGAACGCATGGAAGCCATCGGCGGCAGCCTGCGCATCACCTCGTCTCCGGCCGGCACCGTGGTGCTGGCGCGGCTCGAGCTTTCTTCCACACATTAAAATAGAAAACCATGACGGACACGATCAAGATACTGCTGGTGGACGACCACCCCCTCGTGCGCGACGGCTTGCGGGCGCGCCTGGAAGCGGTGGCGCATTTCGACGTGGTGGCCGAGGCGGGCGGCGCCGATGAAGCATTGAATCAGGCGCGCGCGCACCAGGTGGATCTCGTGTTGATGGATATTAATATGCGCGGCACGAACGGCATCGAAGCGACGGCCCTGTTCAAGCAGGCGTTTCCGCAGATCGCCGTGCTGATCCTGTCCATGCACGACAAGCTCGAATATGTGTCGCAAGCCATCGCCGCCGGCGCGCGCGGCTACGTCCTCAAGGATGCGCCCGGCAAGGACATCGTCTTCGCCATCGAAACGGTGATGTCCGGCGGCATTTATTACAGCGCCGCCCTGGCGCGGCAGCTATCTCGTCCGCAAGTCCACGATTCCTTCCTCACCACGCGCGAGCAGCAGGTGCTGCAGCACATCGCGGCGGGCCAGGCGAACAAGCAGATCGCCCGCGCGCTCGACCTGAGCGTGCGCACGGTGGAGACGCATCGGCTGAACATCAAGCGCAAGCTCGGCATCGAAGGGCAGGCCGAATTGATCAAATACGCGGTCGAGCACGCGCACGGCGGCAGCGCCTGAGCTTGCGTGCGCCGCGCCATGTTGTTGCCTAAGCCGCATGACAGGCGGGTCTCGCGGGGGAATGTTCTTTTTGAAAATTTATTGCCAAAATTAAACTGTTTCGTGGGTGAGATTCGGATAGAATGATTCTCGCTGTCGAGGGCATCCCTGTCGGGCCAGGGTTGCCAATGCTGGTCAGTTTATTTACTATGGCGCCCTACCCACACTGAGATACCGATGTCAGCGTCTGAATCAAACCTGTTTCCGTTGGTGGGATTACAAGCAGTGGCCAATGCTCATAACGAGTGGGTCGCTGTCACCCTGCATGTGCCGCAGGCCTCGACGGCGCCGCTGCTGGCGGCGCTGGCCGCCGCCGATGCGTATGCCTTCCTGGCGCCGCTCGATTGCATCATTCCCCTGGCCGACCCGCATGGCGTGGACGAGGCCGTGCTGGCGCAACTGGCGCCGCAACGCACCATCTTCCGTTTGCCGGCCCAGCTTGCCGACGACAAGCAACTCCAGAAAAAATGCCGGCAATGGCGCGACGCCGGCTACCGCATCCTCCTCGATGGCGCCGATGCCAGTCCCGTGGTGGCGGCGCAAGTCGACGCGCGCGCACTGAGCTTTGACGCGGCCGGCGCCCGCCCGGCCCTGCATCAGCTGCTGCCCTTGCCGGGGCCGCACCTGGCCTACAACATCGCCGATGGGGGGCAGATTGCCGCATTGCAAGAACTTGGCGTCAGCTGGTTTGCCGGCGATTACGCCTTGCAGCATGCGCGCCAGCAAGGCGAGTCGGAAGACGCCACGTCGCGCAAGCGCCTGCTGGCTCTGCTGGGCCTGCTGGCGCGCGATGCCGACGCGCACGAGCTGGAAGTGCCGCTCAAGCAAGACCCGGCCCTCAGCTATCATTTATTGAAACTGGTCAATTCAGCCGCCTTCGGTTTCACGGCGCCCATTACCAGCTTCAGCCAGGCCATCACCCTGCTGGGCCGGCGCCAGCTGCAGCGCTGGCTGCAACTGCTGCTGTATGCGCGCCAGCAAGATGACGGCAAGATCCACGCGCTGCTCCCGCTGGCGGCCGTGCGCGCGGCGCAGATGGAAGCGCTGTGCCAGCTGCGCGGCGGCGACCGCGACGCGCAGGACCTGGCCTTCATGGCGGGCGTGTTCTCGCTGCTCGACGTCCTGCTGGGCATGCCGATGGAAGAGATCATCGCCACCCTGAACCTGGCGCCCGAAGTGAGCACGGCCCTGCTCGAACGCAATGGCGAGCTGGGCACCTTGCTGGCGCTGGTCGAAAGCGCCACGCCGCCGCCCGAGGGCTTGCGCCGCGCCGGCATCGATGGAGAAACCTATTGGCGCAGCCTGCTGCAGGCCTACCAATGGGCCATCCAGGTCAGCCGGAATATCTAGCATGGCCCTGTTTCCGGTGTCGGATTTCCTTGGTGACAGCGCCGCCCTGTGCGACGCCGTCGTGCGTTTGCGCGGCCCAGCGCTGGTAGCCGAGCTGGGCCGTATCGCCAGCACCGTGATGGCCAGCCCGCTTGGCCAGTTCCTGCCCGCGGCCAGCACGGACGCCGCCGCGCCGGTGGCGCCATTTCCCCGCGATACGCCCGCCTTGCTGCAGGAAATCAGTTTCGACGGCCATTGTTTCGGCCATTACGCCGTGGCCGGCCGCCCGCTGTATAACGACGCCGACCGCCGCCACCTGGCCAGCCTGGCCTCGTTGACGGCCGGCGTCCTGCAGGTCCATTCGCTGGCGCAACGCTCGACTCATGCCTACGCGCAAGTCGAAGCCTTGCTGGCGCAGCAGACGCAAATCCTCGACCAGTTGCACGAATCCGTACTGACGATGGACTTGACCGGTTACATCACCAGCTGGAACAAGGGCGCCGAGCGCCTGTTCGGCTACACCTCGGTGGAAGCCGTGGGCCGCAACATCCTGTTCCTGTACGACGATGAAGACACGGGTTTCCACGACGCCTTCCTGGAGCAGGGAGGACGCCTGATGGAGGTGCGCCGCCGAAAGAAGTCGGGCGAGATCTTCTGGGCCAGCTTGTCCCTGTCGCCGCTGCAAGACCTGGACGACAAGCCCATCGGACTCATCGCCTACCTGACCGACATCACGGAACGCAAGCTGGCCGAAGAGCGGCTGCACCACCTGGCCTATTACGACCCGCTGACCAGCCTGCCCAACCGCACCTTGCTGGCCAAGCTGGTCGACCAGGCCCTCTCCGTGGCGCAGCGCAGCAAGATGCTCGGCTGCGTGCTGTTCATCGACCTGAACCGTTTTAAACTGATCAACGACACCCTGGGCCGGCGCATCGGCGACGAACTGCTGCGCCAGGTCTCCCTGCGTTTCCGCCAGGTATTGCGCGACCAGGACCTGGTGGCGCGCCTGGGCGGCGACGAGTTCGCCGTCGGCCTGTTCGACATCGGCCAGCATTTCGAAGCGAGCATGGTGGCGCAAAAGCTCTTGGCCTCGCTGGTGGAGCCGTTCCTGATCGAAGGCCACGACTTGCGCGTGGGCGCCAGCATCGGCATCAGCGTCTATCCGCAGGACGCGCACGACGCGGAAACCCTGCTGCGCCTGGCCGACATCGCCATGTACCGCGCCAAGCAGGACAGCGGCGGTGAAGCGGAAAGCGTGGCCTTCTACAGCCAGGACATGAATGTGGGCATGCAGGCCCGCATGCGCCTGGAAACAGGCTTGCGCCAGGCTTTGTCTGAACAGCAACTGCTGCTGCACTACCAGCCGAAATACGCGCTGGGCAGCGGCCGGATCATCGGCGCCGAAGCCCTGGTGCGCTGGCACCACCCGCAGCACGGCATGATCCCGCCCGCCGAGTTCATCCCCCTGGCCGAATCGACGGGCCTGGTGGTGCAAGTGGGCGAATGGGTGCTGGAAGCGGCCTGCGCCCAGGCGCAAGCGTGGAAACTGGCCGGCCTGCCGCCGATCCGCCTGGCCGTCAATGTCTCCGCCCGCGAATTCACGGCAGCCTTGCCCGCCAGGGTAGCGGCGACCCTGGCCCGCTACGGCCTGGAAGCGGCCTGGCTGGAACTGGAAATCACGGAAAGCACCCTGATGCACAACATCGAGCGCGTGATCGGCATCATGGACCGCATCACGGCCCTGGGCGTGGCCCTGTCGCTGGACGATTTCGGCACCGGCTACTCAAGCCTGTCCTATTTGAAACGCTTTCCCATCGATACATTGAAGATCGACCGGTCGTTCACCACCGGCATCCCGACAGACGCCAGCGACTGCGCCATCGCCAGCACCATCATCAGCATCGCCCAGCAGCTGCACCATAAAGTTATCGCGGAAGGCGTGGAAACGGCGGAGCAACTGGCCTTCCTGAAGAGCTCAGGCTGCGACGAAGTACAGGGCTACCTGTTCTCGCGCCCGCTGCCGGCGGGAGAGTTCGAGCGCGCGCTGCGGGAAAACTGGGGCGTATAAGGCAAGCGTGCCCGCTCTTTCCTGTCAGGCAAACGGTGCTAGCCATTGGTAAGCCACCGACCTTTATGTATAATGCTGCCATCTGGAAGCGTGGCCGAGTGGTTGAAGGCACTAGTCTTGAAAACTAGCGACGGGTTAAACTGTTCGTGAGTTCGAATCTCACCGCTTCCGCCAGGAAATAAAGAAACCGCCTTCGGGCGGTTTTTTATTGCCTGGCGGAAGCGAGCAGGGCGGCACCCTGCGTGTGAGATTCGAAGGGCTGGGCCTACCGGCCCAGCCCGCCACGAATCTTCCACCTGCTGCCGCTGCGCGGCAGCTCCGCGCGCCGCAGGCGCGCGTTCGTGGTTCCAATCCGCTTTTCGGCTGAGCCAGTGTCTACGGCGCCAATGGATCAGTTCGTGTCCGAATAGCGGATCTGACCCCGGCTCGCAATAAACATAAGCATGCTTGGCTCCAATTGTAAAGGAAAAGCCCCGCGAATAAGCGGGCCTACTTTTTAAAACGAACTCAAGAGTCTAGAAACGAGGTTGTCATTATGTTGCCTTCCGTTCCCAGTACTTCTCCGCTGGCAGGACTGGAAACAATTTTTCCAGGAATTTCTGGGTGCTTTCGGGGAATAATCGGCAATATGCGTCAGCTCGTGGCGTAACCAGGCTTTGGGTCCGACGAGAGTGGCCCGATATCAAGGGTGGGCTATTTAGCAGAGAAGGTTTGCGGCAAATTCTGGACACGAAATGCCTCGACAACAAAATCGATAAAGGCGCGCGTCTTAGCCGGCAACAGTTTCTGACTGGTGAAATACAACGAGACCGCCCCGACATCCCCATACCAATTTGGCAGTAATCGCACCAGCGCACCACTTTTCAGATGTGGAGCGGCGTGTGGAACTGGTATTAACCCGACGCCAAGGCCTAGTACCACGGCGCGACTGAGTGCATCCGGATCGTTGACCAGCATTACTGGTTGCTGTTTTGCCGTGACTTCGATGCCAGTGTTATTGCGCATGGCTTGCGTCCGCATGCGACCAGTCAATGGAGAACGTATCACCACACTGGGAAACTCGGCAAGTTCAGAAGGGTCTTTCGGACGGCGCTTGCCCTGTAGTAGTGCTGGCGATACCACCGCAATCAAATGTATTCGCGCCAATTCGCGCGCCACCATACCGGGCGGTAGCTCAAAACCGGCGCCGACTGCCGCATCAAAGCCGCCTGCGATCAGGTCCAGCGGACGGCTATCGAAAACCCAATCGGGAGTTACGCCCGGATATCTTTCGAGAAACGCCGGCATGAGAGGTAACAGATAATCCATGCCGAATCCAGGTGCCGCGCTCAACTTCAACACGCCAGCCGGTTGCCCGGCATTGACCTTGATGTCGGCAATTGCACCTTGGATGCTGTCGAGACCATTCTGCACTGATTGCCGAAAACGTTCACCCGCTTCACTCTGCGTCAGGCCACGGGTGCTACGCTGGAAAAGTCGTACGCCAAGGTTCCGTTCAAGAAGCGCGACGTTCCGACTCACTGCTGCTGGCGTCAGGCCCAGCCGGCGTGCTGCAGCAGAAAAGCTACCGCTCTCGGCACTGCGGACGAATGACTCCAGATTGGCCAGAGTTTCCACGATTTCACCTTCAAGCAATAATTGAAACTGATCATAGCTGATTGATACTAACGCCATAAACGTCAAGGCCCTAAAATTCAACTCAACAAACAGTTGATTCATTTAATTTTAAAGGAAAAATCATGACTATCGGCATCATTGGCTCGGGCGCTCTCGGCTCCAACTTCGCTCGCATTCTTGCAAAAAAAGGGATATCCGCCACCATCTCTAACAGCCGTGGACCAACCTCGCTTGCTGACCTGGTTGAGGAGCTGGGGCCATCTATTAAGGCCGGTACAGTGGAAGAGGCCGCAAGCGCCGACATGGTACTAATTGCGGTCCGCTGGGTCGATGCAGAGAAAGTACTGGGTAGCCTGCCAGCGTGGAGCGGTCGCATCGTGATCGACGGCACTAACCCGGTGGAGTTCTTCGATCCCGCAACGTCGCCGGATGCGAACGACGCGAACAATCCTCTCGCAGCATATGGGATCAAGGCGGTTGATCTTGGCGGAAAGCATTCGAGCCAGATTATCCAGCAATTCGTTCCTGGTGCACGGGTCGTCAAAGCATTCAATCATAACGACGTCAATGTGCTGAAGGAGCCGGAGAAGGCCGGTGGCAAGCGCGTATTGTTTTACTCTGGCGATGATGCTGCCGCAAAGGCCGAGGTGCGCAGTGTCATGGAAGTCGCCGGATTCTTCCCGATTGACCTCGGCGCGCTGGACGTCGGTGGACCGCTGGCCTCGCTGCCCTTCGGGCCGCTGTCGACGCATAACTTTATCAGTATCTGATCGAGATCATGCGCGCATGCCCTGTATCAGCTGTAAGTAACTATTGTGCATAGGAGAAGTGCGAGGATTTTTGTGGCGATGTCTGTGCGTAGGTACGATTGTTAAATTATTCGTAAAAACTGCATAAAAACTAGCTATTCGCGTTACACCGCTTCTGCCAGGAAATAAAGAACCCGCCTTCGGGCGGTTTTTTTATTTCACCATGACTCCAGCACCGAAATTCGCTGGACTACGCTACAGCCCGATACAGCAGGTTTATCAATGACTTAAGCGAGTTCAACATATGCCGGTGCTTTCCGAAACCTGACCTGACTTCCGACCGCCTGACTCCTATCCGGCCCTTGGAATCCAGGTCTTTCCAAGGAGTCATCATGGCTAAGATCAAACTCACTAAGTCCGCTGTCGATGCGGCGCAACCCCAGGCAGAGGCCGTCGAACTCCGGGACACGCTGGTCCCCGGCTTCCTGTGCAAGATTACCCCGGCGGGTCGCAAGGTGTTCATGCTCCAGTACCGGACGAACGCTGGCGAGCGCCGCAAGCCCTCGCTAGGACTGTACGGGGAGCTGACCGTCGAACAGGCGCGGTCGCTGGCGCAGGAATGGCTGGCCCAAGTCCGCCGAGGCGGAGATCCCGCCGCAGAGAAGGCGGAGGCGCGCCAGGCACCTACGGTCAAGGAGCTATGCACGAAGTTCATGGAGGACTACTCCAAGAAGCGCAACAAGCTCAGCACCCAAGCCGGCTATCAGGCTGTCATCAATCGCAACATTATTCCGCTGCTGGGACGCAAGAAAGTTCAGGACGTGAAGCGTCCTGAAATCGCCGGACTGATGGAAAAGCTTTCGTACAAGCAGACCGAGGCGAACAAGGTATTCAGCGTCTTGCGCAAGATGTTCAACATGGCCGAGGTATGGGGCTATCGGCCCGACGGTACCAACCCTTGCCGTCACGTCCCGATGTTCCCTGCCGGCAAATCGACTCACCTCATCAGCGACGAAGAAATGGGCAACCTGTTCCGACAGCTCGACAAGATCGAGTCGGAGGGGCTGGAGAACTACGTCATCCCTTTGGGAATCCGCCTGCAGTTCGAGTTCGCCGGCCGCCGCTCGGAAATCATCGCGCTGGAATGGAACTGGGTTGACTTGCAGAACCGGCGCGTCGTCTGGCCTGACAGCAAGACAGGCGGCATGTCTAAGCCCATGAGCGAGGAAGCCTATCGGCTACTCTCGACGGCACCCCGGCAGGAGGGTAGCCGCTATGTGCTGCCTTCTCCTAGCCACGCTGGCAAGCATCTAACCACGGGCGAGTATTACGGTGGCTGGAGCCGTGCGCTCAAGGCGGCTGGCGCTACGCACGTGG
Source organism: Janthinobacterium sp. 67 (assembly GCF_002797895.1). Classification (NCBI taxonomy): domain Bacteria; kingdom Pseudomonadati; phylum Pseudomonadota; class Betaproteobacteria; order Burkholderiales; family Oxalobacteraceae; genus Janthinobacterium; species Janthinobacterium sp. 67. The sequence goes on from NZ_PGES01000001.1 coordinate 5,930,178, forward strand.
GCACGCACGGCATCCGCCACCGTTCGGCGACCGACATTGCCAATTCGGGCATCCCGGTCAAGGTCGGCATGGCGCTAACGGCGCACAAGACCGTCGTCATGTTCATGCGCTACGTCCACACCGAGGATAAGCCGGTGCGAGAGGCGGCCGAACTGGTGGCGAATCGGCGTAAGACGATCACCGGGATGCAGGGAGCCAAGGAGGTGGCCGCATGACCCGGCGCAAGGCATCCGTCTCAGCGCCAGCAGCGCCGCCCGCGCTGCTGGGCGACATCCGGGCACTGATCGAAGCGTCGCGCCAGCGCGTCGCCTCGGCGGTCAATGCCGAGCTGACATTGCTGTTCTGGCGCATTGGCCAGCGCATCCATACGGAAGTGCTTGCCGGGCAGCGGGCCGGGTACGGCGACGAAATCCTGCCGACCCTGGCGGCGCAGCTTGTCCGCGACTACGGACGTAGCTTCGCGGACAAGAACCTGCGCCGGATGGTGCAGTTCGCCGCCACCTTCTCGGACGAGCCAATTGTCGTGACGCTGTCACGACAATTGAGCTGGTCGCATTTCGTGGCGCTGCTGCCGCTAAAAGACCCGCTCCAGCGGGACTACTACGTGCAAATGGCCAGCGCCGAACGCTGGAGCGTGCGGACGCTACGCGAGCGCATCGACTCGATGCTATACGAGCGCACGGCGCTGTCCAAGAAGCCGGACGAGACGATCACGCAAGAGCTGGCGGCGATGCGCGATGCGCAGCGCATGTCGCCGGCGCTGGTCATGCGCGACCCGTACATCCTCGACTTCCTGGGCCTGCGCGATACCTGGCAGGAAGGCGACCTGGAAGCCGCGATCATCCGCGAAATGGAGTCTTTTTTGCTGGAGTTGGGCGCGGGCTTCTCTTTCCTAGCCCGGCAGAAACGCATCCAGATCGACGACGAGGATTTCCACCTGGACCTGCTGTTCTATAACCGCAAGCTGCGGCGGCTGGTGGCGGTGGAGTTGAAGATCGGCGAGTTCAAGGCAGCATACAAGGGGCAGATGGAGCTTTATTTGCGTTGGCTCGACAAGCACGAACGCGAACCGGAGGAAGCCTCGCCGCTGGGCATCATTCTTTGTACCGGCAAGAAGTCAGAGCAGATCGAGTTGCTGGAGCTGGACAAGTCGGGCATCCACGTAGCCGAATACCTGACGACCCTGCCGCCGCGTGCGGTGCTGGGGGAGCGGTTGCAGCAGGCGACCGAACGGGCGCGGTTGCAGATCGAGCAGCGGCAGCCTGGCGAGAAGTCCTGACAGCAGCATCTGTCCAACCGTACACCCAAACCACAGCACGAGCATGTGGCAACGGATCTCTTGCTCTATCGAGGCTCCATGCTAGTGTGGAATCGCCATAGGCCGATAAGGAACTGGCCTGCGGCTCAAGGATGCGCTGGGGCTAGTGGGCGCGAGCGCCCAATCACATGATTATCGCGGGCAGCAGCGCCATGTTCTATGCCGATCGCTGTTTTAATTAAATATCTCAAACTATAAAGTCAGTTAATTTTTTCAAAATATTCACGAATCAAGTCATCATTTTTTAAATACGAATCGAGAACCTGAAACAGAAAAAGATCCCCGCTAATATTTATATCAAACGGGATCATTGAGTTATCTATTTTGAATGTCTTTATTTTTCTATGCCCCTTGATGTTGGCATTGCTCAATCTTTCTTGATAGCTATCCAACGTATATACGATAAATTCGTGATCCAAGTGAGTTATAAAAAAATCATCGCCTTTTGAACTGTATTCAAGATGGATGACTTGCGTTACGACGTCGTCGCCTGCCACCTCAAAGTCCTCCATCAATTCTTCAAAAGTCAAACTTAGCTTCTCTGCGTCATGGTGAATCCATAGATTGTTCTCATATTTATCGGTGGAGTAGAACTTTGACAATCTAGGAAGGGAAGATATTTTCAATCGCAACGGAGCGCCAAACTCCATCTCCTCCATTGCAGGGACATAATCGGAGACGTAATCAATCCTGAATGCTATTTCGGACAGCATTCCTTTTTCAATGAGTTCCTCGATAGAGGTAAGCAGCTTCCTCGGAACTTTTATCCAGAAGTGTCGCCCTATGCGTTCATCGCGTATTGTCTGACTATCCTTGTCGTTGAATATCTGAATATTCTCGTTCAGGCTGACAAGACTATATTTAGAGAACTGAGCATCTTCCTTTCTTATGTCAATTCCAATTTTCTCGTACTCACGTTCAACTACCTTGGAATATTTTAGCTCCAGCATCTCAGCCCTCCCCATGATTGATTGGTGCTTGGAATAAAAAATGCAGCCAATGCGATAATTTGCGTAATTTTCTTTTATGTACGAAACACCATCTTCGTCATGGATATGCTTGTAGGAATTGTTGAGAATTTCTAGCGATCCCGGATACTCGTTGAGATAATTATTTAAGTAGTCCATTAAATGCTGGATTGTCTTTATAGCCAATCGCTTGTCCACTAGATCAAGCTGTGGCCCATAAAACTTGGCTGCGTTTGGATGGTCGCGTTTGGCTTCAAATTCTTTCAGAATGGCCGCCTTTTCATTCATGCAGCCCTCCGTATAAGCACGCATTACGTCTGCCTGAAAGCTCTCATTTGCCAGAGAGGTTTGGATGAGGGGAAGCAATTTCTTGACAAAGATCGGGTCTTTATTAAGAAAGACGTAGCAAAATTTCCCAAAGCTGAATAACGCGATTTTTTCCGAAGAAAATTCATTGATTTCTTCAAAGATATTTTTCATATTTTTTACTCAACTCGCCGTAGTCCAAATAGTAAGCGACGGAACCTTGAGCGTCTCCACTTTGTGGATCGCGCTGCTCCACGTTCGCTATTCGCTCATCCCTGACGGGACTGGCATTCGCCAGCCCTCCACGGCCCGACACTGTGATCCGGGCCTGCGCGCTCCGCTTGCATGTTGAGCTGGCGACAGCAGGGCATGCAGAGCGAGCCGCGCGCAGATGATTCAGCCAAACGCTAAACAAAGCTGTAGGGCATCCCATAGAGAGCGCGGTTGCGCTACTCGTGATTTCTATGGAATTTGATCGTATCCAAAACTGCATGAGGCAAGCTTGCGAGTTACTTGATACTCTTCGCCAGAATACTGGCGAACTCGACCTCGTTCCGAAACAAGGTGCAGGTTCTTCCTTGCCCGCGAACCAATGACATACAGCAATTTCATCGCGCTTTCTTGACCGTTCGGATCATTGAAATGCGGCACCATATCTTCTAATAATGCATAAGCGATCACTGCATCGAACTCGGCTCCCTTGACGCCGTGTATCGTCGAGATGGTGATTCCAGTCCTATGCTGAAATACCTTCCTGAATGTCTCAATATCGCCTATAAATTCGCTACCTTCACTCTTCAATCGATTTACCCGGGCTTGCGAACTATCGAAGAAGGCAACGTGATGCTCTTGAAGCAGCGTGAAAAGGCGAAAGTCGATTGCTAAGTTTGCAAACAGACGCTCGAAAAATGCGCTCAAGTAGGTAAGACCATCTGTTTCATCGATCTTAATTGCATTGCACTCCCTCAACAAGGACCTCCGCGTGAGCTTCGACACGCTAGCCCCGGCCGCCTCTAGGTCATTCAGAATCTCCCCGGCCCACCGCAGTCTGCGCACATACATTCCCGGCGATGCCTGAGTAAGTGCAATCTTAGAAAGCCTGTACCAGAAATTCTCTGTGTCCCGTGCAAAGGGAACCATACCGGGGCCATCGAATGAGTACTCCGGCATGCTGGCGACCAAACGACGTGTCATGCTTGCAAGATGCGTCCACTGTGGCGCGAGAATGCACACCTCGTGAGGTGAGATGCCCATAGTCTCAATGTTGAAACGGATGAGCCGGATGAGCTCAGCGTCCAGATCATTTTTGCTCACTGTGTCGTCGAATGAAATAAGGCTTGGGTACGCCTTGTCCTCGGATGCGGCTTCGATGCGTGTGTTGTGAACGTTGTAGTTTCCGAAGTACTCAATGATGCGCTCAGAAGAACGGTAGTTCCGCGACAGTTCGAGTTCGTCCAAATCGATATTGGCCATCGCCTTGAAATCCTCGAAGGCAATCGGATATCCGCCAAGCGATTGATAAATCGCCTGGTTAGGATCTCCGACAATAAAGGCCTTGGTCGCACCTTGACCAGCTTTCAGAATGGCGGTGATGATCGAATACTGAATTCGTTTGGTGTCCTGATACTCGTCGATCAGCACGAAAGAGAACAACTGTGCCAGAAGAGTGCTGATCGCAGGATGACGTGCGATCAGTTGGTACGCATAGTAAAGAATGAGCTCAAAGTCTAGCTGCCGACTTTCGTGCAGAATCTCAAAATACTTGCCCAATATGACGTGAAGACCCGAATGCTTCCAATCTTGTGGGCAGGAGAGCACATATCCAGTTTCGGTGTAATAAAACTCACAATCCCAGAATGTTATTTTTGGCTTCTGGTAAGGCTTGCACAATGCCTCCAGGATTTTCTCGCGCTCATGCTGATCGATCACACGGAAGCCTCGATCCAACGCTTCGTGATAGATGCCGTACGGTTTCAATATCCATTCAAGACAGAACGAATGTATCGTTCCTATCCATAATCGGGATGTATCCACCCCAAGGCTCTCAATGCGCTCGTGGATTTCGTCGGCGGCACGGTGCGTATAAGTGATGGCAACGACAAACTGCTTGTTCGATTTCAGCCTGGACAACTCATAGGCGATTTTGTAGGTGAGCGTGCGCGTTTTCCCGCTGCCCGGGCAAGCGATGAGAAAGACGCTCCCTGGCTTCAGAATGGCTGCTTCCTGCTCGGGATTCAGATCATCTTTGTTCCACATGAACATGATCAGAACACCGCGAGTACATCGTTGATGCGATCATCTGGGAACGTGGCAAGCATCTCGTTTCGGATGCCGACGAAGTCGATGTCTCCATTTCGGAAGGCCAGCAGCTTGGCCCTAAAGTCGTCGAATACGGCAGACGCAGTGAAGATATCTTCTGCATCGATGTAGTTCACGCGGTAGCTCAGCACGTTAAACCAGACTTCCTTAGTGACCACCGGATGCGCAAAAGCGATGGCGTCCAAGATGTACTTCGGAATGGCGGTCTGCGGATCGATCTTCTTTCCCAGCAAGATGGCAAACCATCCCTTGCCGTAGTTGTCCGCCATGGTCAATGCGCGCTGACCGAACAACGCGATGTCCGCTGATTCGAGCTCCGCCTTGGCCGTCGCGATGGTTGGTGCATCCTTGTAGACATCAGGAAGGATGCCGACCACCTTACGCGCATTGCCGGCGGCAATGAAGTCGACCTCGAAGGTATGGGGGGCAAAGAATGGAGAAACCCACCCGTTATCTTTGAAGGTGTCTTCCAATAACGCTTTCCTGGCGACCCCTTTTTCCTGGGATGCCTGATACTTGCCCTTGCGCCGGAGCAGCCCTTCGGAGTCTCCCGCCGCCGGCGTTGTGTCAATGATGGACTTGTCAAGGTCGGTGACGATGCTGCACCGCTTCCGGATTCGGGCATCATCGAAAAGAACCGCGACGTTCTGAAATCCAGTGCTGCGGATATTAATTAAACTGATGCCGAGTTCATCAAAGCTGACGCCTAGCACGTTCTTGATCAGGATCGGAACGAGAATTTCTTCTGCATCGCCCTCCACTAAGAGGACGCTCTTGGCAAACAACAAGTTGCTACGGACAGCATCCAGGTAGCGTTGAATGTTGCCGATCTCTTCTGGGTTTAGGCCAATTGCAGGCTGGTATGCCTCGCAACGATCACCTTCTCTGCCGAGGATGTTCACGTTCTGAACATTGCTGACCTCAGAGATGTGCGTCGAATGGGTCGAATAAATGATCTGTGTGTCGTCGTATTTGAGCTTGTCGAACAGTGTTTTCTGGATATGTGTGTGAATGTGAGCTTCCGGCTCTTCGATAAGCAGAAAGTTGGCGATCGACTGTTTAGCCTTTTGATACTTGAATTCAAGCAGTTTCAACGTGAGGAATATCAGGTTTGCTCCACCAAGGCTCAGCTCGTGGATCGGTCCTTCGTGGCTCTCCCCCGATTCGCCAACGAACAGCTTGAGCGACTGGAACAACTTGTCAGCTTCGTCTGGCAGATCCGACTTGATAGAAAGAGAAGACGGCGAATACGCCTCACCCGCCGCATCCTTGATGGTGTCTCTGATATCCGTCCGGACGACCTGCACGTCTGGCAACGCTTCGATGGAGTCATTCAATGCCTTTACCCCGTCGGTGATAGCCTGGAACGCCACGGGGTCGATATCGCCGCTCTTGCCCTTCAGAAGCGAAAAGAGCGGATTTGTCCGGTTGTTGTGAAATTCGGAGACGACGTCCCGTAGCGCCTGGACGAAAGTGAACGAAATTTCTTTGGAGACGGACAGCACGTTCGGAATCTTCGCGCCGATAACACGAAATTCAACCTCTTCATTGAATCGAACATTCGCGAAGTCGCCGACCACATCCTTATAGAAGGCCTCGTCGTTGAAGTCGGCTTCACTCCGACCTGTGAAAATCGTTTCATAGTCGTCGATGGTGACCGGGTTCAGGATAGCGTCGAGGCCTGCCTGATCACCATCGTTCAATTGAGAAAGTCGCAGCCTGATTTCCTTCTTCGGACGAAAGATCAGGTTGTAAGTGGCCTTGCCGTTCGCCTCTTCCTCAATTACGCCCGTCCCATGTCGGAAGAGCGCCTGCACTGATTCATCCGCAGAGATTTCCTCAAACTCAAGACTGATGATGATCCAATGTCCCTGCCAGCGCCCTAGGCCGCGATGAAAGTCGGTATGCTCCAGCCGGTAGGCAGAGCGAATCATGTTGTCATCAAGCAGCAATCTGATTGCGCGAAAGAGATTGGTTTTGCCAGATCCATTTTCGCCGATGACAGTGTTGATACCCTTCTGGAACAGCAGCTTCGTGTTGGGAAAGTTCCGGTAGTTGACCAGGCTGAGCTTGGATATATGCATTTGATTCAATCTTGTTGTTGAAATCCACATGCCGATCGGCCGATGGATTGGTTGAACACTGCAGCCATTGATCCCAACTACGGAATGGCCAACTGTCAGTTGGTTTTAGAACGGCACCGTGTCTAAGGTAGGAATCGGTTGGAGCGCATTTTTAATCTCGGTTAGCCTTGCAAGTAGTTCATCGAAAGTCACGATCACGATCTCTGCGAACGCATTTCGAACGAGCTCGAATGACTTTCTGAGGTACCCTGACTTTTTCGGACACTCTAGTTTGGTAAACTTCACCAACTGGAGAACTTATGACACGCTCAACAACATACACACCGGAGCTTCGGGAAGAAGCGGTAAAACTGGTCCTGACACAAGGCCTGACGCTGGAAGACGCCGCGTTGCGTCTCACCATTCCCAAGGGCACGCTAGCGAACTGGGTCAGTGCGGCAAGGCGCGGCACGTCGCCCAAAGTAGCCCCTGGTAGCCGCTCCGTGCCGGAGCTTGAGGCTGAGGTAACCAAGCTGCGCAAAGAGCTTGCCGAGGCACGCATGGAGCGCGATATCGTAAAAAAAGCGGCAGCGTACTTTGCGCGGGAGTCGCTGCCAAGTACGCGGTCATGAAGACCTTGCGACTCGAATTTCCTGTCACCATCATGTGCCGCGTCTTTAGCGTCTCGCGCAGCGGTTTCTACGCTTGGGCGAACGGCAAACCGTCGCAGCGGGCGCAGGACGACGCACGCCTGAAGGTCGCCATCGAGGCCGTGCACGCGCAGAGCCGGCAGACTTATGGCCCGTTGCGCATGCAGCCGGAACTGACGGCGCAAGGCTTTCCGGCCGGCCGTGATCGTATCGTCCGTCTGCGTCGCGAGCTCGCCCTGCGCTGCAAGCAAAAGCGCAAGTTCAAGGCCACCACGAACTCGAATCATGACCTGCCGGTGGCCGACAACCTGCTCAATCAGACTTTCGCGCCGACCCGGCCGAACGAAGCCTGGGTGACCGACATCACCTATGTGGCGACCGGCGAGGGCTGGCTTTACCTGGCCGGTATCAAGGACGTGTTCACCTGCGAGCTGGTGGGCTACGCGATGGACGAGCGCATGACGCAAACGCTGACGGCAACAGCACTGTGGAAGGCCGTGCGCAACAAACGCCCCGCGCCGGGCTTGATTCACCACTCCGACCGTGGCAGTCAGTATTGCGCCCACGACTATCAGAAACTGGTGACGCAGTTCGGCATGAAGCCGTCCATGTCGCGCCGAGGAAACTGCTATGACAACGCGCCCATGGAAAGCTTCTGGGGCAGCCTGAAAAACGAGCTGGTGCACCATCAACGTTACGCGACCCGGGCCGACGCGAAAGCCGCAATACAGGAATATATCGAAAGCTTTTACAACCGCCAGCGACGCCATTCGCGCCTTGGCAATGTTCCGCCCGCGTTGTTCGCTGAAAAATTCAGCAAACAGCCGCGGGTGGCTTGAAACAAGAGTGTCCGCTATTGACAGTACACCTCATTCTTTGCTGATGCTCTTGTGGCGTCATGCCAGCGACAACTATGCAGCGAACCGCATAGCTGTGGAGGTCGTATCGGTTCATGTTATTTTTTATGACGGGTAGTTCACTCTGCAATTTGAAACGCTGATCTAGAATTTGAGCAATCGCTCCACCCAATTCTGTCGATGGGCCAAAAACATCATCTCCACGATAGGGAGATTTTCCTAGCAGTTCGGTTTGCGGCTTTTTTATCTCAATGAGGCCAAGATTGCCCGTGGAAGCGGATGCGTATAGAAAATCTGAAAATTTTCCGCCGGACCCGTTAAGTCGCTTGCCACCTGCATAAGCTTGCCCCTGAACCAGCATGGCTGGAACGGCAAATGCAAGACTAAGTATGAAAGGATTTTCCAGAAAGAAGCTTTGCCACTTGCTTTCCGTCAGTCCTTTTCCAAGCATTTCCTGGTATCGCTCAATCAGTTGATTCAGTGTGATGAGCTCAATATCATTCTTTAATGCCAGCAGCGAGCGCGGCTCAGATTCCGCCAGTGCTTCTATATTGTCTTGAACCATGCGAACAGCGGCGCGCCGATCACGCTTGGAAAGCGTCACATGCTGCCGCCCACCATCGGTCATTTCCGTTAGTGCATCAGGTCTTACGCTCTTCTTTAGAGCGGGAAATTGTGCTGAATCGGCAGCATGTAATAAGGTCTGGTAGACATGAAATTGCTTGTCCTTGCGCGCGTCTCTCTGGTGGCGAGAGGCTATGCGATTTAATTCTTTTCTTAATTCATGAAATCTTCTTATTCCGAGAATAAAGAATGGCGAATCAATTTTCGCGTCATTTCCTTTGTGGACAATGAGTATGCTTACGTTTTCTAAGCTGGCGGCTGTTTCGCAAATTTGCCGATATTCCCACAGAAGCCCCAAACCGAATCGAAAATCTTTGGCAAACCCATCCGGCAACTGCTCAAGAAGCCCAACGACATCGTCAGTAGTCTCTGGCAGTATGTAGGGCTCGATAACAGGCCGAGCGACGACGATGCGTTCAAGGGTGCCGTATTTAGGTTGCAGGTAATCGTCGCGATCTTCTCGAATATTAAGAGGCCAAATGGTCAATCTGTCTGGACACACATTGAGCAGTCTCGCTATTGGCGAATCCGGCTTGCGCTCCGCTGCGGGAATATCAGTGAAGAAAACGTTAATGCCTTCCTCTTCCGGTTCGGCTGCTTCAATGACAAGGAAGGGGCCGCCGTCCAAACGCTCACGTTGATTGAATGCTGAAGGTCTGATAGATGCCATGAACTATTCTTGATCCCTACTGTTCAGAGAAACGATTTGCGGGCCTTGCCTCAGCGCAACCTTATGGTGCCTTCCGATCAGAATCGGACGACACACGATTGATGTCAAAGGGGAGTGCCTTATCTGCCGCGATTCGGGTCAGCAGCATCCGAATCGCATCCGAAATTGATAACCCCATTTCAGCCAGAACAACAGTTGCGGCTTCTTTAATCTGCCCGTCAATCCGGGCACGAACGACGTCGTTACTTGCCATTGTTGCGCTCACAATAGATGTAGCTACATTGTGGCTCATAAGTACTATTGCGTCACTTACATTTTGTTGTGAACAGTAGAGCATCCCGGCGTGCCGCCGTCGGGCTCGCGGGCGTTGCCCCGCGCCTCGTGCCGAGTCGCGGCCATGCGGCTTTGATCCCTGATGCCTCCGGCCGTCTCTTCGCTCCTGGCCTGCGCGCGGCGCTTGCCCTCCAGGGGATCGGCTGGACAGCCCATCCCCGCCGCGCCTTGCTTGGCGCCCCTCGCATGCACCGAACAGGTTGCACCTGATCGACCAACAGCCATCCAGCTAGGCGTGCCGCTGGCACGCAGGGGCGCTCGCCGCGCGGCGTTGGTTTCAGCGCACCCCCTGGCCCATTGGCCGCTGTTCGTCTTTCCCCAAGTTCATCGCTTTTTCCCGCGACCGTAGCCCGCGGTGCCTGGCCGTCAAGGCGCGCAGGGCCGAGTCCTCGCTGCGCTGCGGGCCGCACCAACCCTGCGCTTCTCCCTTGACGGCCAGTCCCTCGCTGGCCCGGTTTTTCGCGGGCGATGAACTCAGGAAAGACGGCGGCAAACAGGACCGGCCCAGGTCTCTGCGCCGAACCAACCGAAGCCACAACGGGCTCCGAATCTTGGAATCCGGTCAGCTTTGAAACCACAGCAACTCATTGGAGAAAACCATGCAACTCGCATCTCGATTCGCTTCCCATTCCCCGACGCTGCGCAGTGACTACCCGCTGTCCGACGACCAAATCCGCCGCGTAGCCCCGTCCATCTTCGCGGAGGCCCCGCACGATAGCCGCTCCGAACGGTACGCCTACATTCCCACCGCCGCCGTGCTGGCGGAACTGCGCAAGGAAGGGTTTGAACCCTTCATGGCAGCGCAAACCCGCGTGCGGCACGACGACCGCCGCGACTACACCAAACACATGATTCGCCTGCGCCATGCCAGTCAGATCAACGGCGCGGAAGCCAATGAAATCGTGCTGCTGAACTCGCACGACGGCACCAGCAGCTATCAGATGCTGGCCGGAATGTTCCGGTTCGTTTGCAGCAATGGCCTTGTGTGCGGCGATACCGTGGCCGATGTGCGCGTGCCGCACAAGGGCGACGTGGCCGGTTCTGTCATCGAAGGCGCTTTCGAGGTGTTGAGCGGCTTCGAACGCGTGAAGGAATCCCGCGACCTGATGCGCGCTATCACGCTGGACGAAGGCGAAGCCGAAGTGTTCGCCCGTTCCGCGCTGGCCCTCAAGTACGACCCCACCGATAACAAGCCCGCGCCCATCACGGAAAGCCAAATCCTGATGCCGCGCCGGTTCGACGACCGCCGCCCGGACTTGTGGAGCGTGTTCAACCGCACCCAAGAAAACCTGACCAAAGGCGGATTGCATGGCCGCAGCGCCAACGGACGCCGCCAGCAGACCCGCCCCGTGCAGGGCATTGATTCCGATGTGCGCCTCAATCGCGCCCTCTGGATGTTGGCCGATGGCCTGCGCCAGTTGAAGGCCTGATTCCCCACGCGGCAGGGGCAGGCAGCAGCCCTTGCCGCTTTCTTCGCTGCTGCATCCCTGAACCGATAGGAGTTATCACCATGAACGCCATTACCCAAACCGAAGCCCGCGCCCTCAACACCGCCGCCGCTATCCCGCTGGAAGCCGCCGACCCGACCAAGAACCTGATTTTGGTTCCGCTGTCGCGGCTGGTGTCGCGTCCTGCTGGCCGCAACGTGCGCAAGACCCCGCGCATGTCCATTCCCGAACTCGCCGCGAGCATTCAGCGTGTCGGCCTGCTGCAAAACCTCATCGTCATTGCCGCCGCCGATGGCGAGCATTACGAAGTCGTGGCCGGTGGCCGCAGGCTGGCCGCGTTGAAGCTGCTGGCGAAGAAGCGCCGCATCAGCAAGGAATGGGAAGTGCCTTGCCTGTTGGTGGCCGATGGCACCGCCCGCACGGCCAGCCTCACCGAGAACGTGCAGCGCGAAGCCATGCACCCCGCCGACCAGTTCGAGGCATTCGCCGCGCTGGTGGCCGAAGGCCGACCCATCGAGGACATAGCCGCCGATTTCAGCGTCACGCCGCTGGTGGTGCAGCGCCGCTTGAAGCTGGCGAACGTCTCGCCCCGGCTGCTGGCCGACTACCGCGCCGAAGCCGTGACGCTCGATCAGTTGATGGCCCTTGCCATCACCGACGACCACGCCGCGCAGGAAACCGCGTTCTACGACGCGCCGACGTGGCAGCGCAACCCTTCCCAATTGCGCGACCGCCTCACCGAGCGCGAGATTGACGCATACCGGCATCCGCTGGTGCGTTTCGTGGGGCTGGATACCTACGGAGCCGCAGGCGGTGGTGTGCGCCGTGACCTGTTCGCGGAAGGTGACGCGGGCGTGTATCTGACCGATGCCGCGCTGCTGGAACGGCTGGCGCAAGACAAGCTGGCAGGTATCGCCGCCGAGGTGAAGGACGAAGGCTGGGCGTGGGTGGATGCCACCCCCGCCGTGACCCATGCCGACCTGCACGCCTTCCAGCGTGCGCCGAGGGAGCGCCGCGAACCGAACAAGCGCGAAGCGCAGCGCATCGAGAAGCTGCAAACCAAGATGCACGAACTGGCCGCCGCCGTGGATGACGCGCTTGATACCGAAGACGAGGAAAAGGCCGATGCCTTGCAGGAAGAAGGCGAAGCCGTGGGCGAGCAGTTGCAGGCGCTGGAAGATGGCTTGCAGGACTACGGCACGACCGTGAAGGCCGCAGCCGGTGCCATCGTCACCATCGACCGCAACGGGCAGGCAGTGATTCATCGCGGGTTGATGCGCGAGGCCGAGGCCAAGGCGCTGCGCACACTGGAACGCCTGCGCCAAGGTTTCGGCAGCGAAAGCGAAGCCGGGAACGACGACGAAGGCGAGGACGACGAGCAGCCCAAGACCGCCGCCATGTCCGACAAGCTGGCGCAGCGGTTGAGCGCCCACCGCACCGCCGCGCTGCAAATCGAAGTCGCCCGGCATCCGCAAGTGGCGCTGGCCGCGCTGGTGCATGGCATGGTGCAGACCGTCTTGCAGGGCAGCCACTACGGCCACGACTTGCCGCTGGGCGTGAGCCTGAAAGCGCAAGACCGGCTGGAAGGCATCGCCCCGGATATACCGGATTCGCCCGCCGCCGTGGCGCTGCGCGAGTTGCAGCAGGTAGCAGGCGAAGGCTTGCCGGAGGACAGCGCCGAACTGTTCGCCGTGCTGCTAGCGAAGTCGCAAGATGAACTGGTGCGGCTGCTGGCGATATCCGTGGCCGTCACGGTGGACGTGGTGACACCCCGCGCCACGCCGCAGCAACCGGGCGCGGAACTGGCGCAGGCTGTCGGCTTGGACATGGCCGCATGGTGGAAGCCCACCAATGAGGGTTATTTCCGGCATGTGCCGAAGGCCGCGATTCTGGAAGCCGTGGAGCAGTACGCCCCGGCGCACGTCACCCGGCTGGCGAAGTTGAAGAAGGCCGACATTGCCAGCGAAGCCGAGCGGCTGGCCGATGGCACCGGCTGGATGCCTGCCATCTTCAAGGCCGAAGGCACCGACGACACCACGGCGCAGGATGCGCCGCAGGCGGTGACGAACGACGAGCCGGAAGCCATCGACAACGACGACGAGCAGCAGGCCCACGCACTCGCCGCCTGACCTTCACCACCACCGAGCGCCCCGGTTTCGGCCGGGGCGCTTCGCTGTTCCATCAGCATCGGCCCCAGGCCGTTCCGCCCTGGTGCCGATGGTCAAAAATCCGGGCGCGGCGGTGGCCGCGCCCGGTTTCCAAGCCCAAAGCCAGAACGCCCCTTCGCCGCCTTCGGGCGGACGGCGAAGGGGCGGCGCACAAGTGACCTTGTGCGCGGGAAACCCTCGAAGCCCATAAGTGCGTCGGCGCACAGCGCCGACGACATTCCGAACGCGCCCCACCGCAATGGACGGGCGTGTGGGGCTACGCCCCGGCTTGCTGCCGCAGGTTGCACGAAAGCGTGCCGTCCTCGACGCTGGCGGTTCGTCGCCTGTACGTCACGAAGGACGGTTCACCGACACGCCGCCCGGCCTTGCAATGGAGCTTCCACGCCACGCCTCACGCAAAGGGCCGCAAGCAGCAGTAGGGACGCTTTCACCTTGTCGCTGGGCATTGTCCTTGCCCGTGTCAGGGCGCAGGCCGGTGAAGCCGTCGCGCGGGGATGCCGAGTCGGCCATGCCTCCATTCGGGAGCGGGCGGCCAGTACGTCCTTGTGTTGTTGTGAATCCTGGCGGTGGCTGGGCTTCATGGCCGCAACCTTCCAGCGAAAACAATTCCCCCTGCGCTGCGCGCATTCCTCGCGGGACAAATTCTTTTCGCTTCCAGGTTCTCCACGGTGTTGCGACCGCTGCGCGGTGCGGCCAGCCCATCCCCCGCCGGACGGATCACAACAAGGACGCACTGGCGCGACCTTGTTCAACCCGAAAGGAGAAATCATCATGGCTAACATCGGCACCTTCACCGCAGAGAAAGACGGCTTCACCGGCCAGCTCCGCACCCTGACCCTCAACTTCAAGGTCAAGCTGGTTCCCAACGACAAGGGCGAGAACGAAAGCGCCCCGGACTTCCGCCTGCAAGCGGCCGGCCACGACTTCGGCGCGGCGTGGAAGAAAACCAGCGAGGCCGGGCGGGATTACCTGTCGGTGGCCATCGACGATCCTTCATTCCCGGCGACGGTCTATGCCCGCCTGATCGAAGGCGAGAATGACACGCACGACCTCATCTGGTCGCGCAGCAAGCCCAAGGCGGCCTGACGGCCGCCCACCGCGCCCCGCCCATTGCGGCGGGGCGCGGTGCTGCTGATCGCAGCATCGCACGCACAGGGTTTCGGCAGTTGCCCCATGTCCCGCATGTCCAAGGCCAGCATTGCATTGGTGATGGTCGAATGGCTCGAAGCCCGTGGCAGTAGGAACAGCATGGCGTGTCGGCGCATTGCGCCGCCGGGCTTTCGGGCTGCGCCCCATGCCGCCAATGGCGTCATGTCCATTCGGCTTCAATCCCTCACGCCTTCGCGCCTGGCGGCGCTGCGCGCTCCGCTTGCGGGCATTCAGACGCGCTAGGGCGCGTCGCGCTCTTTCAGCACGGCCTCGAACTCCTGGCGCACCCGCGCCAGCAGTTCGTCGGCCTTGTGCGTGTCGTCGCCGGCGTAGGCCAGCGTCAACAGCGTCAGCGGATGCACTTCCATGACCTCGCACAGCTCGGTCAGCTTGTGCAGGGTCGGACTTTTCAAGTCGCGCTCCAGCGTACTCATATAGGTGCGGCTGGACACGTCGGAGAACGCTTCCTGGCTCAAGCCTCGCGCCTTCCTGACTGTCCGTATTGCCGTTGCCAATGAGTGTTTCGCTGTCACTAACTTGGTTTCCCCATAAAAACCAAGATGACAGCCCATTGCGCCCTATAGGGCTACAATCTATAGTGTTCATTCATGGCTGAAAGGCCCGCTTTCGTGCTTTTACGGAAATCCGCAGATGCGGATTCCGACAGAACCGGGGAATCGCATCCGTGTCTTTCCGGCTTCCGACAATTCCGCTTCGGCGCTTCTGTTCTTCTACGGATGCGATGGCTTGCACATCGGTGCTTCCACACGAATGCACGGATGCGTTTCGGCAGTTCTGCGCTTCGGCACCAAAGCGCATTCGCGCATCGTCGGTTTCGTGGAGAAGCTGCCCATGACCCTGCCGCTTGTCACCGCTGATGAACGCGCCCGGCTGCTGGCCCACGGCGCGGCGCTCGCCGCTGGTCAGCGGCTCGACCCGCTGCCCGTGGTGCGCTTGTTCACCCCGGACGCGCATGTGACCTGGCTGCTGGTGTCGCTCGACCCGGCGGATGGCGACACGGCCTACGGCCTGATCGACCTCGGTATCGGTATGCCTGAGCTCGGGATGGTCAAGCTGTCCGACCTGGCGGGCATCGTCGGGCCGCGCAAGCTGCCGGTGCGGCGGGATCGGTATTTCCAGGCGGTGCGCCCGTTATCGGAGTACGTCCGGCTGGCGCAGGAGAACGGCGCGATCACGGACTGATGAAAACCAGCGCGGCCTAGCCAGCCGGGGCGCATCGTGACTATTTCAATCTTGATCAAGACCGTGCAGGTCTGAATCCGCATTCTTGCACCGAAGTGGTGCGATCCTGTTGAAAACAGTCCTGATCTTGGGCGCGGGCTGCGGCACGGTGTTCGGTGCTGCGCGTCATTTTCCTGAAGGCGTAGCCGTCGCATTCAGACGATTTCCGCAACACGCAGAGCCAAATGGTCTTGACACCGACAGTTACAGCCTAACCAATTTTGATGACGACCTGATGGCATTTCGATAGTTCCCGCATCGCGGAAATC
Source organism: Janthinobacterium sp. 67 (assembly GCF_002797895.1). Lineage (NCBI taxonomy): Bacteria > Pseudomonadati > Pseudomonadota > Betaproteobacteria > Burkholderiales > Oxalobacteraceae > Janthinobacterium > Janthinobacterium sp. 67. The sequence goes on from NZ_PGES01000001.1 coordinate 5,946,562, forward strand.
GTGGCGACGCATCCCAAACAGAGGGAGGTTTCGCCATGACTGATCGCAGCGCCGAACACTGGTATCCGACAGCGGCCTATCTCTACGTTCTGCACCTTGACGGCCCTGCGCTGGCGTGGGAATACCTGCGCCGAAATCCCGACTACCGCCGCGACTGGCTGCGCCGCCGCCGCCGGCCGGACACGGCGCAGGCGTGGGGCCTGCGCCTGCTGGAAGACCCAGCCCTGGATGCGCGCGACGCGCATCCGGCCTGGTTTCCCGATCACGATGCCGTCGTGCAGGTTTACCCGGACGATGACCCGCCACCCGAAGCCCATGCCTTCGAGTTCTGGCGCGTCCCTGGCCGCAAGCAACTGATCCACGACGGCAAGCGCCTGGTGCTGGTGTCGCATTGGCCCGGCTGCTGCCTGCGGCTCGCGCTCGCGCCGGGCCTGGAAGACGGCATGGCCTACCTCTACGCCACCCGCGCCTGCGCCACGCCCTGCGCGCGCTATCGCACGCTCGCGTCCGAGCTGGACGCATTGGCCGTGGCCACGGTTGCCACGCCTGCGGCGGCGGCCCGTTCCAGGCCCACGACGGCCGCGGTGCTGGAACTGCACACCTTGCAGACGCTCGACGCGACCCTGGCGGGCGCGTCATTGCGCGAAGTGGCCGAAGGGCTGTTCGGCGCCGATGCCGTCGCCGCCGACTGGCACAAGGACAGCGCCTTACGTGCCCGCGTGCGGCGGCTGGTACGTCGTGGCGATGCGCTGATGCGTGGCGGCTATCGCCGCCTGGCACAGCTTCCGCCGCCGTTGCAGTAGGGGGGGACGTTTCGCGTCCCCCGTAGATCGTCCCTTAGCAAGCAGCCTCGCTTTCTTGAAAGTGCCTCTAACCGGCCGCGTGGTGTGGCCGGGCTTGATGGAGGTACATCCCATGCGACCCGCTCCCTTGCGGCCTGCCGCCGCTGCTGTCGCTGCGCCTGCGCAGCCCCAACGCTACCTGACCAACGACGAAGCCGCCGAGTACCTGCGCCTGTCGCCACGCACGCTGGAGAAACAGCGCGTGATCGGCGGCGGCCCGAAGTTCCGCAAGTTCGGCCGCCGCGTCATGTACGCGGTGTCCGACCTCGATGCCTGGGCCGACCAGCGCAGCTACGAGGCGACTTCCGACCCGGAATATGCCGAACGCCACGCGGGCGATTACCGTGATGGCCGCTGATCGCTGGCGCGTGGGTGGCCGTCGCCATGTCCAGCCCGCCAGGGCAAGCCTTGCAGCGCGAACAGCTCGACCTGTTCCGCGCGCTGCCGGGCGACATGGCACCCCGCGACAGCCAGGACTTGATGGCCTTTCCGTTCTTCTCGCTGGCGAAGTCGCGGCGTACCGCGCCGATCGACTTCCGCGCCGGCGGCATCACCATCCGCGTGGAGGGTACGCAGGAGCACGGCATCGCAACGATATGGGATGCCGACCTGCTGATTTGGGCCGCCTCGCAGATCGTGGAGGCGCGCGACGCGGGCTTGCGCCCGTCGCGCTGGATACGCGCCACTCCCTACGAGATCCTGCGCTTCATCGGGCGCGGCACGTCCCTCAACGACTACCAGCGCCTGAAAGCCGCGCTCGACCGGCTGCAATCGACCACCGTGGCCACGTCCATCCGCGAAACCACGGGAAGACGATTGCATCGCTTCTCGTGGATCAACGAGTGGAAGGAGCTGGCCGATGCCAGCGGCGTGCCGCTGGGCATCGAACTGATCCTGCCGGACTGGTTCTATGCGGGCGTGCTCGATGCCGCCCTGGTGCTGACCATCGACCCAGCCTATTTCCGCTTGAAGGGCGGGATCGAACGCTGGCTGTACCGTCTGGTGCGCAAGCACGGCGGCAAGCAGCCGGGCGGCTGGCAATTCGACTTCCGGTACCTGCACCGCAAGTCGGGCAGCGCTGCGCGCTTCTCCGACTTCGCTTACGACCTGCGCGTCCTGGTGGCGCGGCAGTCGCTGCCCGGTTACGTCCTGGGCATCGAGCGGATGCCGGACGACGGAATGGAGCTACTGACGTTCCGGCCCGTGCTGCACACGGCACGGGGATAAGTCGGGGAAAAGGTGTGGACGGCCTCGTGCTATCAGGAGTACCGGGTATCGTGCTATCGGGAGTACGCCTATCGTGCTATCAGGAGTACGAAAACGCCGGGAAGCCAATAACGGCGCGGGTTTGCGGCCCCTCTAACTTCCCTAACAAGAAATACATAACTTGTAGTAGAAGCGCGCCGTTTCGGTGGACAACCGCGAAACGGCACGGCGAACAGCGTTTTGCACGGCAGGCAAAGCTTGGCTTTCCAGTCTGGAGGGCCACGCCATGATCGTCGCGCTGCTCAACCAGAAAGGCGGCGTCGGCAAGACCACGCTTGCCACACACATCGCCGGCGAGCTGGCGCTACACGGCCAGCATGTCGTCCTGCTCGATGCCGACCCGCAGGGTTCATCTCTGGACTGGACACAGCGCAGAAGTCAGCAAGGCTTGCCACGGCTGTTCAGCGCCGTGGGCCTAGCCCGCGAAACGCTGCATCAGGAAGCGCCAGAACTCGCCAGGCGGGCCGATCACGTCATCATCGACGGCCCGCCGCGCATCGCCGCCCTGGCGCGCTCCGCGCTGCTGGCGGCCGAGCGCGTGCTGATCCCGGTGCAGCCCAGCCCCTACGATCTGTGGGCCAGTGCCGAGATGGTGGCGCTGATCCGCGAGGCGCAGGTGTTCCGGCCTGCGCTGCGCGCGGCCTTCGTCATCAACCGGCGCGTCAGCACCACAGTGATCGGGCGCGAAGCGCGGCAATCGCTGGCTGAACAGCCGCTGCCCGCGCTGCGTTCGGAAGTGCATCAGCGCATCGTGTTCGCCGACAGCGTGGCCGCTGGCCGGCTCGCACGCGAGACAGCGCCCGACAGTGCCGCCGCCCGCGAGATCACCGCCCTGGTGGACGAACTGCTGCGGTGGCCGACATGACAGCGCAGCAGCCACCCAACAGCAAACGCACGGGCAAGCGCGTCGGCATCGGCGCGCGTCCGCCCGCGAATCCGCACGCCGAGGCGTGGATTCGTCAGGGCGATGCCGACGCGCTGGGCAAAGGCGACCTCTACACCGCGCGCCTGACCCTCGACATCACGCCCGCCATGCGGGCGCGCATCAAGGTGTTGGCCTTCACGCGAGGCGTGACCGTGGCCGACCTGCTGCGCGGTCTGCTGGAGCGGGAGTTTCCACCGGAGAACACACCATGACCGCATCCGCTTTGCCTGCCGCGAACGCGGCACCGGCTGCGCTGCCGCTGCATCCCGTAGCACTCGCCGGACAGGCCGGCAACGTGCCGCTGACGCGCGTTTCGTTGGCCTATCTCGAACACCGCTTCAAGCTCTACCTGCGCTTCGGCGAACCCGCACGCACGCTGCGCCTGGACGACTGGCGGCGCTGCGCGGTGTTCCTGCCGAGCGCGATGTTCTGCCGCATCCGCTGGCAGGCCAACGACTACGGCACGATCCGCTGGCAACTCATGGTGATGCAGGCTTGCACACCGCTGGACGCGGCGCAGCGCATCCCCGGCGTGCAGCCGGGTGCACGCTTGCTGCTGCACGCCGAAGGCGATGCCAACGTGCGCGCCGTGCTGGAACGTATCGACGGCATCGAGGCGCTGGGCATCGCCGCCATCGACGTGTCGCCCGCGTACTGGTGCACGCTGGGCAACCGTCTTGCGGCTCGCCTTGCGCTGCCCGAATACAACGCCGAGCGGCATACCGCCTGGCTGGCCGGGAAGGTGCTGCCATGACGGCCCCGACCACCACGGCCAACGCGCCCGCCGTACCACCGCGTCCTCGCTCACGCCTGCGCGCTCGCATCGTGCTGGCGACACTGGCCGCCATCGGCTTCGCTGCGCTGACCTGGGCGGCTTTCGTGTCGCCGCTGCCGCGTCTGACCTACAACCCGTCCGACAGCGTGGCGGTCGGTTGGTATCGCATTGACCCGTTCGACCCGCGCACCGCCTCATTGCCACGCCCGTTGTCCGTGGACAACATCGTGCTGGTGCCGCTTTCGGCCACGGCCGCCGCGCTCGCTGCGCAGCGCGGCTATCTGCCGACGCGCGTTCCGCTGCTCAAACGTGTGGGCGCGGTCGCGCCGCAACACGTCTGCATCGTCGCCGGTCAGGTACGCATCGACGGCGTGCCTTCCGCCGCCGTGCTGCCTGCCGACCGGCTGGGCCGGGCGCTGCCGTCCCTGCAACTTTGCCGCCGCCTCGAACCGGGCGAGCTGTTCCTGTTGAGCGTGACCAATCCAGCATCGTTCGACAGCCGTTACTTCGGCCCGGTCAGCGCATCCGCCGTGATCGGCATTGCGCATCCGGTGTGGCTGGAGATACGCCCATGATGGCCGCCGATTCGCTACGCTCCGGCGTGCCATCGGGCATGTCGTTCTCGCTGCTGCTGCCGTGTCGTCGCGGTTGCCGTGCTGGTGCATTCGCACCGCACGTCGCGCAGCATCCGGCGCAGCCGTCCAACGTGCAGGCGTCTTGCCTCGAACGCGCCCGGCCTGCGGCCATTGGCGCGTTCGCCGGCGCGCTGGCTGCTCACGCAGCAGCGCCGCCGGGCCGCCGGTGCCTGGAGCGACAGCGAAGGGCAAAGGCGGAAGGCAAGACAAAAGGACGCGGCACTGGGCCGCGTCGAAAGCCTGTCTGCACATGGGGGGAACACAGCACGGAGCGGCTTTGCCGCCGTGCCGCGTTCGGCGCGAGGGTCGCGCCAATGCAGGCATGCCCGCGTGCTTCGCACGACAGGACACGCCTGAGCTTGCCGGGAGAATGGCGATGACCGACCGCCGCGACGACGATTTCCGGGTGCGCCCCAGCGCCCCGAAGAACCGGGGCAAGGGCCAGGGGCAGAGCTTCGTTTCCAAGGTGCTCAAGCAGGCTGGCAAAGCCAGCAGCGGCAAGTCGGCGGTGCGCCGTCCTGGGGCCGCAGGCACCGGCCAGCGCCCCGGCTCTCGGCTCGGGCGCGGCCACACGGCAGCGCGCTTCGCCGGGGCGAAGCTAACGCCCATGTCGCGGCGCGTGACCATCAAGACCTTGCTGGTCAATCACCAGCGGGCCAGCCCGCAGTCGCTCGCCAAACACCTGCGGTACGTCGAGCGCGACGGCGCGGGCCGCGATGGCGAACCTGGCCAGGCCTACGGACCGCAGTCCGACGAAGCCGACCTGGACGCCTTCAAGGAACGCTGCGCCGATGACCGCCACCATTTCCGCTTCATCGTGTCCCCCGAAGACGGCGTGGAGCTGGACGACCTGCGCACCTACACCCGCCATCTGGTGAACCGCATGGAAGCCGACCTGGGCACACGGCTGGATTGGGTCGCGGTCGATCACTGGAACACCGACAACCCGCATACCCACTTGATCGTGCGCGGGCGCGACGACACCGGCAAAGACCTCATCATCGCGGGCGACTACATCGCACACGGCTTTCGCCATCGGGCCGCCGAACTGGCGACCGAATGGCTGGGGCCGCGCACCGAACTGGAGATCCACCAGACCTTGGGGCGCGAGGTCGAACAGGAGCGATGGACGAGCCTCGATCGCACGCTGCAACGCGAGGCCGGCGAGGATAGCAGGGTGCGAATCGAACGCTTCAATGAGCCGGACTTACAACGCCAGCGCCTGCTGCTGATCGGCCGGCTGCAACGCTTGCAGCGCCTGGGCCTGGCCGACGAGGTGCAGCCCGGCACCTGGGCCGTCCATACAGACGCGGAGAAGACGTTGCGTGCACTGGGCGAGCGCGGCGACATCATCCGCACCATGCAGCGCGCCATGCGCGGCGAGCCGCGCGAGCTGGCGGTGTTCGAGCCAGGCGACGACGGCCGAACCATCCTCGGCCGCGTGGCCGCCAAGGGCTTGGCCGACGAGCTGCACGACCGGGGCTATCTGGTCATCGACGGCACGGATGGCAAGGCCCACTACGTCACGCTGAACGCCCGCGACGAGCTGGCGAACTACCCCACGGGCGCGGTGGTGGAAGTGAAGGGTTCGGCCGACGTGCGCGCCGCCGACAAGAACATCGCCGCGCTGGCGAGCGATGGCCTGTACCGCGCCGATCATCACCTGGCGATCGAGCAAGGCCGGGCAGTACCCGGACGCGACCCGCAGGAAGTTGTCGCCGCCCACGTCCGGCGGCTGGAAGCCCTGCGCCGGGCCGGCGTCGTGGAGCGCGTGGCCGAAGGGCTATGGAAGGTGCCGGACGACATGGCCGAGCGTGGCCGTCAGTACGACGCGCAACGGCTGGGCGGTGTGTCCGTGGAGCTGAAAACGCATCTGCCCATCGAGCGGCAGGTGCGCGTGATCGGCGCGACTTGGCTCGACCAACAATTGATCGGCGGCGGTCGTGGGCTGGGCGAACTGGGCTTTGGCGGCGACGCCAAGCAGGCTATGCAGCAGCGCGCCAACTTCCTGGCCGAACAAGGGCTAGCCGAGCGGCGCGGGCAGCGCGTGATCCTTGCCCGGAATCTGCTGGGCACGCTGCGCAGTCGGGAACTGGCACAAGCCGCCAAGGACATTGCGGCGGAAACCGGCCTGGAACATCGCTCTGTCACAGACGGCCAGCGCGTCGCCGGCATTTACCGGCGCTCCGTCATGCTCTCCAGCGGGCGCTACGCGATGCTCGATGACGGCATGGGGTTCAGCCTAGTGCCGTGGCGGCCGGTGATTGAGCCGCGGCTGGGGCAACAGCTTGCCGCCAAGGTTATCGGCGGAAGTGCCTCTTGGGAACTCGGACGAAAGCCCGGTATCGGTATCACTTAAATATCAAGGGGAGCTGAGTCCTAGGCACTGTCTGCTTGCCCGTCGAGATTCTTTTTAAAGATTCAATCAGCGCCAGAAACTCCTCGGATTGCCTCAGTGCTTCGCTTCCCGCAGTTTGCAGGTCCAAGACATCCTTGGCCTCGATTGTGAAGGCTGTGGGCACGCGTAGCAGCGAGTGCCGGATCTTGTCGTCCGGCACGTCGTTCAGACTTACGCTTACTACATGGATTTCTGCGTCAGCTGCAAAGGGGCTGTCCGCTTGGCCACGGGTGCGAGCAATCTCGGAACGCCAGTGCTGCAGGTCGTCGTTAAGCATGGCCAGCGTCACCTGGGTCTCGCGAGCGCCTGCACCGAAGATCAGCGACTCAAGTACTTGCGTCGTACTGGGGACTCGGTCGCTACTGTCCACGCGCTCGCTCAGGCCGCGTTCGGAGTTCACAGTCACCAACACGAGTCGGCGCAGGCTTCCGGGCTTGACGTCCGAGAAGTTGGCGCTCATTGAGCCCGAGGCTACTAGCCGGTCTAGCATCAGACGTACGCCGAGGTTGTCGGAGACACCACCGTCTACGAGGTGGATAAAGGGCCGATCCTGCGCATTGCGGTAGCTGTCTATGCTGCTTTGCAGGATGCGTGATCTGAAATCTTGCCCACGGATAGGCAAAGATCGAAGAGGCGGCGGACAAGTATTCGCGTTGTTTCGTACCGTTACGGGCGACAGCAGCAGCGGCACTGCCGACGAGGCCGCCACCGCGAAAGACAGCGGCGTGGCATCGAGGTCGGAACAGATTAGCCGGAACTGCTCGGTAGTGAAATCGAAAGGGGCACCGGTAGTGAGGTCGGTTGCCGTGATCATCAGATCGGGCGCGCCCGGTCGTCGACGCACGTCACCAAAGGTGCGACCTTCGAAAAGTTCGTCCAGGCGTTGAGCCAAGATCTGGCTGCGTCCAAACCAAGGTGAAGTTAGTCGATAGAGACGCGCAGGCCAGAGAGCTTCACGTACGAGTCGCGCCTCAAAGGGTACAAGCAGAAAATCCGGTTCGAAACGAGTCAGCGTGGCATCGCCGAATGCCGCGAAATGCGCGGCAAGGATGCTGCCCCCCGACACGCCGCTGACCAAAGACACCTGGTCCAGCAGAGTTGTCTCCTGGCCCTCTAGAGCGAAGCGTGTGGCCTTGAGTTCGCGCAGCACGCCCAGGCCAAAGGCCGCCGCCCGCGCGCCTCCACCTGACAGTGTTACCGCGACAACGACCGGTTGGTTGACCTCTGGCGGCCGGATGCGTTGGTCGCCCTCGGCGGAAGCCACTAAGGTGGCCTCGGAAAGTGGTGGGTTGATCCAAGGACGGTAGGTGGAGCACCCTGTCAGAACTACCATCGCCATCGCGCAGGCCAAACCCAACCGCGTGGATCTACACGCCTCCAGTCGCTTTACCCCCGCAAATAGCATCGCGCAACCTCTCGAATAGAAAAGAACGAAAGGCCACGGCAATTTTGCGGTGGAACCGAGCGAATTCAGAATGATGCTGGCGATCCAAGAAAGGCACCCCACCAACCCTCTTAATGGGGTTTCTCGCACTTTGCTTGTGGCGCGCGCAGGTATGGAATAAATGCTATTCACGAGTCAGCACTTCTCCAAGCGCTATTGATCTGTTCAAGGCAGGTGGAGATTGCAGACTTTGCATGTCCGAGCAGTGTATAGGACCCTTTGAAATCAGCGAGAGCGTTGCCGTGCCCGAAGCAGCTAGCAGCAGCAACTCGACGACCTGTTTGTTCATCTACTGCCTCGAACTCCAAACTGGCTCCGCCGGTTGTCACTGGCCCAACAAGCAACGTCGTTAGGGTATTGACTGCTCGATTAGGTGTCTCAATGGTCGTAATTGCCACACGCACACGTATGCGGCCTGACGAGGAGGGAGCTTCGGACTTGGTTTGGAGGTGTCGCAGTTCACTGTTGACATGATCGAGAAGCTCACGCACTTGCTCCGAGTCAAGACCATCAATGCGTCCAGTTCCCGTCACTATCTGAGCACCCTCGACTACTATTTCCCGGTAATGACGGGGCTCAAAGCCAGGCGCTTTAAAGAGTAAAACGTTCTCGTACTTCGTTTTTTCCAATGCATCGTAATTACCAAGAAACGCAGATCTCGTCATTCCGTTTGATGCACAGCCAGACAAGGTCGCAGCAAGGCTTAGCACCAGAAGGAGCCGGGCCGGTGAAATAGAGGTATTCATAGAAAGTTTCGCTTATCCCATTTTCAAACAGACAATTCCGGAGACAACAAGCGCAATGCCGGCCCAACGTATCAAGGAAGCCGTGTCACCGAACACATACACACCCACAAGAAATGCACCTAGTGAACCGATGCCGGTCCAGACCGCATAGGCTGTTCCCATGGGAATATGCTTGAGTGATAGCCATAGGAAAAATCCACTGGCTGCCATACAGGCAACCGCAATGGCCGGCCCCACGTAGCGCATCGCCACATTGATTGCACCCAGCTTGAGGCCGAGTGGCCAACCTATTTCGAAAAGTCCAGCAAGCAGAAGCACTAGCCATGGATTCCACATCAGCGGGTTCATGTATTTCTCCAAATCTATTCAGAAAAACTTAGCCATCCAACCATCGACAAAATCGGCAGGTTGGCGACAGTTAGTTTTATTCCTAGAGTCTTTCCAATAACGCTGAATCAGCCCCCTGCGTTGCCCCAGCTACGGGACATGACGGGGCCTAACACGTTGATCAGATGGTTTAAATCGGCTGCGTCGGATGTCGCGTCGCTTCTTGACGCTGCTTTCTGCCGGGCCACTTCATCCCAAACAGCACTTCGTAGAGCAGCGGGATCAATCCCAGCGTCACGAGAGTGCCAAGCGCTAAGCCACCAATCATGGCGATGGCCATGCCCTTCCACAGCGGACCTGCAAACAACATCAGTGGCACCAGACCGGCGATACAGGTCACCTTCGTCATCACGATCGGACGCAGCCGCTGCATCGCCGCCCCCACCAGGGCCTCATGCCGCGCGAGCCCTTCCGCGAGGCCCTGTTCAATGCGTTCGAGCAGCAGAACAGCGTTGTTGACGATGATTCCAAAAAGCGCGAGCACACCAAAGGTCGCCATGAAGCTGAAAGGCGTCCCTGTCGCCTTCAATGCAATCACGACACCAATCAACGTGAACGGAATGGTTGCTAGGATGACGATCAGCTTGCGGAACGAGTTGAACTGCCAGATGAACAGCAGCAGCATCGCCAGAAGAGCAAACGGCATGTAGTGCGAAAGCGAAGCATTCGATTCAGCTGATTCTTCAATTTCTCCACCAAGCTCTATGGCATAGCCTGCAGGTAGTTCAATTGCGGCGATCCGAGGTGCGAGGTGATCCACGATCTCTTGCGCGGTGTATGCGGTGTTCTGCCCCTGAACTGTGACTGTACGAATGAGATTGCGGCGCTGGATCACAGACGGCTCGCTAGCGAGCGTGACATCGGCCACTTGCGCCAGGGAAACCGGCTGGCCACCCGACGCTGGATAGATGGTCGTCGAACCAACGTCCGCAGTGCTGCGCCGATCATTGGACGTCCCGCGCATCACGATTGGCACGCTGGTATCGCCATCTCGGATCACAGAGATCGACTGGCCGATGTAGCGGGTGCCAAGCCAGGCAGCTATGTCGTCGGTGGTGACGCCAGCACGTCGCGCACGATCTTGATCGACCCGAACATCGAGACGGCCGACACGGGTATCCCAGTTGTTCTTGATGTTGGCCGTACCTGGCAGCTCCCGTAGCGCGGACTCAATTTTCGCCGCCGCATTCATCAGCACCTCATGATCCGGCCCACTGACCCGGTAGACGGCTGTGCCGGCTTCGGTAGTGCCTAGCGAGAACCGCTGAGGCTCTGCGCGTACATCTCCATGATGCTGCGCGAAGTAAGCCCGAGTTCGGGCAATCACGACGTCAATGTTGGTGCCTGCCTTGACCGTCACGACAAAGTACGCGATGTTCGATGCTGGCAATGGGGGATTGAGCCCAAGGATGAAGCGCGGCCCACCGTCAGCGACGTAGCCAATGTGATCCGTGATTTCGGGGTTGATTTCTTGATCACCGAGCCAGCCGCTCACTTCCTTCACTTTGGCAAGAGTGAGCCGTGAATCCGTTCCAGGGGCGAGCTGCACCGGTATTTGGAATTGAACTCGGTCGGACTTCGGCAAGAAGTCGTATGGCAGTGTCGTGAATCCGTACAGAGCTACGGCCAATGCACCCGTCATCACACCAACGTAGATCGCCTTGTGGTCAAGCACCCACTCAAGCAACTTGCGATAGCCGCGATAGAAGCGTGTGTTGTAGGTTTGCGCGTCATTCGCCGGTTGATGATGCACTTTGGTGAAGTGGTAGCACAGCAGTGGAGTGACGGTCAGACACAACAGCCAAGATCCGAGTAACGTGAGCGCGAGGACAATGACGAGAGAGCGCAGATACTCACTCGTCGCACTCTGGCCGAAGAAGAACGGGGAGAAGGCGATGACGATAACCAATGAGGACGTCAGCAGCGGCAGTGCGAGGGTACGACCCGCTTCGAGACAAGCCTGTTTGCGGTCTTCACCGGCTGCCAAGCGCCGTTCAATGTCTTCGGCAATCACGATGCCGTTGTCTACCAAGAGCCCCAAAGCGATGATGATGGCTGCCATCGAAACACTTTGCAGCTCGATGTTCAGCGCGCGCATCACGATCAGTGCCCCCAGAATGGTAAGCGGCACGATCATCCCGACGATGAATCCTGTGCGCCATCCCAGGAAAAGGACGACGACGCCGAGCACGATGACAATCGTTTCGATCATCACCTGGTTCATCTTGCCCATTTCACGTTTGACGACGTCTGCCTGGAATGTCACATAGGAGAGCTCGAAACCTGCGGGCAGAAGTTTCTCAAGCTCGGCCACACGGGATTTGAGGGCTACGCCGAATTGCTCCACGTTCTGGCCCGAGGTCATGGACACTGCCATCACTACGGCAGGCTGGCCCTTATAGACTGCAGCAGACTCGGGAGGATCTGCAGGTTGTACCTGCACGCGCGCAAGCTCTCCCAGTGAGATTGAAGGAGCAGGCGAAGCACCGCGCGCACCCTGAGCTTGCGCCATCATGATCGGCAACGCGCGCAGCGAAGCGGCGTCGCGAACCTCTCCACTAACAGCCAGCGAAGCGTTGATGCCACCGATGGCGATTTGCCCGCCTGAAAGCACGACGTTTTGTTTAACGAGTTGATCGATCACCCCTTGTGGGGTCAATCCAAGCTGGGCTAGTTTTGGTCGATCAAATTCGAGATAGACGCGCTCTTCCTGCAAGCCGTAGAAGCTGATGCGATCAACGCCGGGAAGCGCGTATAGGCGATCGCGCATCTCTTTCAACGACACACGCATTTCGCCCATGGAGTAGCCCGGCGCGGTCACCGCAATGGAGGCCACGGCAACACGGCCGAAGTCGTCGTTGACAAATGGCCCCAACGTACCCTGTGGAAGCAGAGGCTGAGCATCGGCAACCTTCGCGCGAACGCGCTGCCATATGGGGGCTAGGTCGGTGTACCGCTCCCAGATCGTGACCTGTATGACGGCCCCGCCCGCGCGAACGGTTGTGGTTACACGCTTGACCTCGGCCAGCTCCCGCAAACGCTCCTCGATCGGACGCGCGATCAACTGCTCAACACGTTCGGCTGGCATGCCAGGGTTCAGAACGGCAACAACCGCATCTCGAATCGTGACCGATGGCTCTTCCTGCGAAGGGAAATTGAGAAACGTGGCAATGCCGGCAACAAGAATGATGACCGCGGCAAGGTAGGTGAGTCTGCTGGCGCGCAGCGCCATTTCTGTGATCTTCATAGCGAAGTCTTCCTGTAGCGGGTCAGCGTCCGGCCAATTGGGTCGTGGCCTTGAGTGGGGTGACTTGTTGCTCGTTCGTCAGCCAACTCGCGCCAGCCGCGACTACCATCTCGCCGCGCTTCAGGCCGCCCACAACGCGAACGTTGTCGCCGCCTGGCTCGCTCTGGAATTGCACTTCCCGGCGGTGCACCTTCTTTCCGGTCACGTCATATACAAACACTGCGGCTTGTCCTGCTTTCTCACTGAGCACCAGTGCCGAATAGGGAAGCATCAGACGATCTGGTGAGGCATCCTTCGCTTCCGGTGCCTTCAGCAATACTTGAACGGCAGACCCGGGTCGAAGACTGCGCGCAAGAGTAGCATCTTGAGGAACGAGCACGACAGGTAAAAGTGAGCCATTTTCAGCACGCAAGCCGATGCGTTGTACCGAAGCACGAACGGGACTTGCTGACTCGCTCAGGCGCAGTTCGGCGACCTGCCCAATTTTGATATTTGCCGCCTGGGTCGTCGATGCAGTCGCAAGGACTTCTACGCCGCTGCGTAGTCCATCCACTTGAAGCACCGGCGCTCCGGCTGCAATATCTGTGAACGGCAGAGCGAGTTTCTCCGCGACGACGCCGTCGAATGGCGCATGAATGGCGGCCCCCCTTCGCGCACGCTCGGCAAGGCCGAATGCGGCCTTTGCATTGCGCACCTGGCCTTCAGCTGCAACCAACTGTGCTTTCACACTCTCGAATGCAGCCGGGGAGATTACGTTGCCCTCAAGCAGCCCCCTTTGCTGCGTTGTCTGCACGATTCTGTCTGCCAATGCGGCTTCCGCAGCAGCGAGTGTCGCCCGAGCCTGTTCTAGGCGGAGTTGCTCGGGCTGAACATCCAACTCAGCCAGAAGCTGTCCGCGAGAGAAGCGATCTCCCACGTCCACATGAAGCTTGCTGATACGCCCGCCAGTCTCGAACCCCAAGGTACTCCGCTCACTGGAGCGAGCTAGACCACTCAATTCAATGCGATTGGCCACAGAACCTACATCCCCCACCGTGAGCAGCTTGACCGCTCGCGGTGGATCGGAAGCAGGCTCCTTCTGACTACCACAGCCGGCAAGCGATGCGAGCAGAACAAACGCGAGGCCGACTTTCTGCATTTGCCAGGACTGGGATTTAAAGGGAGTGCAAGACACGGGAAGGCCTTTCATCAGCGTTTATCAATAGGGGTGAGTTCCAGTTCGCCGCGGGCGAGCGCCTGGAGGGTGTGCATGAGTCGAGAAAGGTCTTCGGCAGCAAACGTCGGAAAACCCATCATTTCGGCGAGGAAGACTCCGTCCAAGGCAAATAGAACGATTCCGGCGATATCGGTGCCGCGTGGAGATTTGCTCGCGTTCTCGTACTGCCTGCGGTACCAGCCGCGCACAGGCTCAAGCAGCGTGGGGTCTTCAGCCACGGCCGCCAGCAATGCAGCGCTCATCTTTTGCATCCCGCCGTCAGGCATAGCCGAGACCTGGCTGGATAGCCAAGGGTCTGGATCGCCGACGAATGGCAGCTCTCGCTCTTCCTGCCCGCCATCAAACGCCGAGACCTGGTCATCAATCATCGTGAGGAGCAGATCGCGCTTGGTCTTGAAGTGGTACAGGAACGCACCTTTGCTCATTCCTGCCCGTGCAACGACCGCGTCAAGCGTTAGGTGCCCGGCACCTCCCTCCATGACTACGTCACGCGCAGCTTGAAGGATGCGCTCCCGTGTTTGTTGCGCTTTCTTAGAGATGGAGGGGGCTTCAGCGCCGTTGTCCGCCGAATGCGACTCCTCTGGGCTTGATTTCATACGAGTTGCCATGGTGAAACTCCAAAGATGCTTGATTTTTGAATCGTCTGGACGGTATAGTACACGCCATGAACTATGCCCGTCAAGACGGCCTCCTCAATTCACAACCTAGTGGCTCAACATGTCCGATCCCTACGCCCGCCGCGGCCTTACTGCTGTTGCATTCCTATCGATCACGCTTCTCGCCGCGTGCAGCCACTCGCCTCACAGGGTGGAGACATCACGCGTTGAGGTTCCGGCCAAATTCATGAACGAAGCGGGTCTGGCTGTGCAGCAGGTGCCAGCACAAGCACTCCCGGCCGAGTGGTGGACGGCGTACGGTGATCCGCTGATTGACGCGCTGGTGCGCAACGCGCTGGAGCACAACACCGATCTCGCTATTGCAAGAGCGCGGATTGATGAAGCTGTGGCGATCACCCGACGTACACGCGCTTCAATGTTCCCTAGCTTGGCGCTCACGCCCCAAGCAACGCGCGCGCGCGACTTTTCTTTGGCACCGACCATCAGCAGCGATGCCAGGCTTCCGCTGTCGGCTTCATGGGAAGTTGATCTAGCGGGCCGCCTCTCGCATGCCGCTGATGGCGCACGGATGGACGCAGTTGCTGTCGAACAGAACTGGTTCGCGACACGTTGGCAGATCGCCTTTGAGACAGTGTCCGCTGCACTGCAGCAGCGGCAGGCGGCAGAGCTGGAAGATCTGGCAAAAGAGCGACTTCAAGTCGCCGAGCGCCTTGAGCGTCTGACAGAGCAGAAGTTCAAGGCAGGTCAAGCTACGGGCTTTGACATTGAACGCACGCGTTCCGAGGTCATCGCCCTCCGGGTGGAGCAAGAGCAGTTGCGACGCGTACGCGGCGAAGCAACGCATGCCTTGGATGTGCTCGTTGGCCGGATTCCGGGGGCGCTTGGCAGCGGTCCTGCGCTTGCCTCTCTCACCATGCCCGATTGGACTCCCAGAAGCGTGCCAGGCGAATTGCTGCAGCAGCGCCCCGACGTCAGAGCCGCGCAGGCGCGTCTTGCAGCGGCGACGGCGCGATGGAACGCAGCAGAAGGCGAGCGGCTCCCCAAACTTGTGCTCGATTTGAGTGGTGGGCGCCAACGCTTCGAGAACAACGGAACACGTGTGGCAGGGAACATTTTCTCTCTGGGCTTGGGTGTGACGCTTCCGATCTTTGACGGTGGAGCAATACAAGCGGGAATCGACGAGGGCTCAGCACGCAGTCGCGGCGCACAGGCTGACCTGGAACGCACGGTTTTGCTTGCGCTTCAGGATGTGGAGAACGCTTATCTGGGCTGGCAGACCCAGCGGACTTCTCTGCAGCATCAGGTCGATGGTCTTGTCGTCGCTGATCGACTCCTTGACCGCAGTCGACGCCTCTTTGAGGCGGGACAGGTGGATGCGACCGTTGTTGCAGAAGCGGAGCGTGGCACCTTGTCCCAGCGAGCGGCTCTGGTCCGTGCTCGCGCCGACGCAGCCGTGCAATGGGGTGTTCTCGCTAAAGCGCTTTCTGGTTCGCCAGAGCATGTGAATCTGCAATCTTCACCCTGAGTCCTTGAGTTGGAAGAACGCAGCATGGCAGCGAGTTTTAAATACTGAATAGATCGACGATTAGTAGGGGACGCATGGAAATTCGACATCTACGTTGTTTTATGGCGCTCGCCGAGGAACTTCACTTCGCTCGCGCCGCTGCGAAACTGCATATTGAGCAGTCCCCACTGTCTCGCACGATCAAAGAACTCGAAGAGGAGTTAGGAGCACAGCTCTTTATTCGGAACACGAGAAGCACGCGTTTGACACGAGCTGGGTTGATGCTCATGGAGCACGCACCTCGGGTGTTCGCATCCTTGCAACAGGCGCGGGACTGCGTGAAGGCAGCAAAAAATGGCTTTCATGGACAACTCCGCGTCGCCTTGTCAGACGGCGCAACACTACTGTGCTTACCAGCCCTATTGGCGTTGTGTCGCGAGGAGGAGCCCGAGGTTGAGATTCGCTTTTTTGAGGTGCCACTATCCCAACAAATCAAAGGATTGCACGACGACCTGTATGACGTCGGCTTTGCACAGTCCGACGACGTAGGTGATGGAATCGTCGCACTTCCCGCGTGGACTGACACGCTTATGGTGGCGCTGCCAGCTCGGCATCCGTTGCTGGCTCTTAAGCGAATTCCATTGGATGAACTGCTGCGCTACCCGCTAGTGCTATCTGATCCTCAAGTGTGCGAGGGCCACGCCAAGCACATTGAGCGAGTACTTAGCCGGGCTGAAATGCAGCCTCTAGTTGCCGAGCGGGTTACCACTTTCGACCTGATGATGGCGTTGGTATCTGCCGGTTTTGCACTCGGACTTACAGGGGCTGCACACATTGCAGCCTCCCGAGAGCCAGGAGTCGTGGCGAGGCCGCTTTCGACACGCGTACCACCTTTGACGACCTATCTACTCAGACTTGAAGGCGATCCGTTTGACGAGCTTGCGCGCTTCATTCAGCGAGTACAGGCCATCGAATTGCCAGAGTTTCTCAGGTCAACAAAAAGCCGAAATCCCGATCTTCCGGAGGAATTGATGCCATGAGACTCGCCATCACGCTCGTCGCTGCAATGCTAGTCGCATGCGGTCAATCTGATAAACCGCACAAAGCCACTAGTGCAGAAAAGAAAACCCCGACAGTAGAAGAGCTGGTGGCAGACCCGGAACAGCTCAAGAAGTTGCGCCAGCAATGCAAGACGGATCGGCCTACTTTGGGCGAACTGCTTTGCAACCGGGTAGCGGAGGCAACACGTAAGCGGTTCTACGGTGACGGAAAAACGCCATACACACCGCCCAAAGAATCCCCCAAATTCTGAAATTCAGCAATTCAGCAATTCAGCAATTCAGCAATTCAGCAATTCAGCAATTCAGCAATTCGCTAGTCTGCCTGAATCTTCTGTTCGGCACGCTGATATTCGCCGGCGCTTACGGAGTCACTCCCTGGCTAGACACAGCGCGAATTCATTCTTTCTTATCGACCTTTCTGCCCCAAACGGTCTTTGACCGGCACTAAGCCAGCACCGATCCTGACGCCTGCGGCACATTTCTAAGCCGCGTTTCCCAAGGGAATCAGCGTAGGAGAGATTGGAGGCGGGGCTATGCAAGGTACGAATGTGCTGTTCGGTCAGATAGCCGTGGTATTCGGCATCGTGATCGCGGGTGTGTGGGGCGCCACACAATGGACGGCAGCAGCCCTTGGCTATCAGGTACGCCTTGGCTCCCCCTGGTTTGATTTCCTCGGCACACCGATCTACCTCCCGTGGAAGCTGTTTGAGTGGTGGTTCTTCTTCGATGCCTACGCGCCACGCGTTTTCGACACGGGCGGTGCCATAGCGGGTGGCAGTGGCTTGCTGGCGGTGGTGGTCGCAGTCTGCATGTCGATCTGGCGCTCTCGTCAATCACGCCTAGTCACGACCTATGGCTCGGCACGCTGGGCAAGTACGGAGGACATTCGCAAAGCCGGCCTTACGCAGCCGATCGGCGTGTTCCTCGGTCAGCACGATGGCAAGTACCTTCGGCATGAAGGCCCGGAACACATCCTCACTTTCGCGCCCACGCGCTCAGGCAAAGGCGTCGGCCTTGTGGTGCCGACGCTGCTTTCTTGGCCTGCATCCGCCGTAGTCCACGACATCAAGGGCGAGAATTGGCAGATCACCGCAGGTTGGCGCTCACGCTACTCACACTGCCTGCTGTTCAATCCGACCGATGCGAAGTCGGCGGCCTACAACCCGCTGCTAGAAGTTCGGCGCGGCGCACATGAAGTGCGTGACGTACAGAACATAGCCGACATTCTGGTCGATCCAGAAGGCGCGCTTGAGAAGCGCAACCATTGGGAGAAGACTTCGCACGCGCTGCTGGTCGGGGCCATCCTGCATGTGCTCTACGCGGGCGAGGACAAGACGCTGCGCGGCGTCGCCAATTTCCTCTCCGATCCGGCCAGCCCCTTCGAGCTGACCTTGCACCGGATGATGACCACACAGCACCTCGTGAACGTGGAAGGTGGTGGCCCGCATCCAGTCGTCGCTTCGGCGGCGCGCGAAGTGCTCAACAAGTCGGACAACGAGCGTTCCGGCGTGTTGAGCACCGCCATGTCGTTCCTGGGCCTCTACCGCGACCCCACGGTGGCCGAAGTCACCTCGCGCTGCGACTGGCGTATCGCCGACCTGATCGCGTCCGAGCATCCGGTGTCGCTTTATCTGGTAGTGCCACCTTCGGATATTTCGCGGACGAAACCGCTCATTCGCCTGATCCTCAACCAGATCGGCCGACGGCTCACCGAATCGCTCGACGGCAGCGACGGCATCGAACGCCGCCACAAGCTGCTGCTGATGCTCGATGAGTTCCCGGCGCTGGGCCGCCTGGACTTCTTCGAGACGGCGCTTGCCTTCATGGCGGGCTACGGAATCCGCAGTTTTCTTATCGCCCAATCGCTCAACCAGATCGACAAAGCCTACGGCCAGAACCATTCGATTCTGGATAACTGCCATGTCCGCGTGACGTTCGCCACCAACGATGAACGCACTGCGAAACGGATCTCCGAAACGCTTGGCACCGCTACCGAACTGCGCGCGCAGCGCAACTATGCCGGGCACAGATTGGCACCGTGGCTGGGGCACCTCATGGTGTCGCGGCAGGAGACGGCCCGCCCGCTACTGACGCCCGGTGAAGTGATGCAGCTTCCGACTGAGGAAGCTGTGGTGATGGTGTCCAGCGTGGCACCGATCAAGGCCAAGAAGCTGCGCTACTACGCCGACGCGAATTTCAAGAACCGCGTTTTACCGCCGCCTGTGCTCGCGGCCGGGCAATACGCGGACGCGCCACCGGCCCGGCCCGACGACTGGAGCGGCCTATCGATCCCAGCCGTGTCAACGGTCCGGGCTGCGGGCCTGTCCGGCGATGGCACAGGCACCGCCGATGACGGCGGCCCACGCCGACAGCCGGAGCTATCCGAAGTCAGCGAATACAGCCCCGAACCGCTGCTCGCCGGCCATGACCTGACTCTGCTCGATGACGACGACGACCTGCCGCTGCCGCTTCCCGGCCAGCTCGACCCGGCCATGCAGCGCACGGCCCGGCTGGCTTCCCTCGACCCCAACGACGGAATCGACTTATGAGCCAATACCGCCTCAATCTGTTCATTCAGCCCGAGCACGCCAAGCGTCTCGAAGAACTGGCCGCCAAGAAAGGCGTGTCCAAGTCGTCCATTGTCGCGGCGGCGCTCGCGTCGTGGCTATCGCCCGATGCTGGCGACCAGCGCGAGGCGGCCATCGCCAAGCGGCTCGATCGCCTGTCGCGGCAGGCCGAGCGCATGGAGCGCGACCAGAACATCCAGATCGAAACACTGGCGCTGTTCATCCGCTACTTCCTGACCGTCAGCACCCCGATTCCCGAAGCCCATCAGGACGCAGCTCGCGCCCAAGGCAAAGCGCGTTTCGAGCAATTCGTGGAGCGGCTCGGCCGCCACCTGCTGCGTGGCCGCAGCCTGGTGCGCGACGTTGTGGAAGAACTGCACCCAGACCCGGCGCGAATGGATGACGCGGAGGCACTGGCTGAAGCGCAGGAGCGTGCCTCATGAGCGCCATTCCGCAAACCCCGCCCGAACTCTCATCCGCCGCAACCTCTCTGGATCGCCGTATCCAGATGCTGCGCACGGCAATGGGGCCAGTCATCGCCGCTGCGCTGGCCGACCCCGACGTGGTGGAAATCATGCTCAACCCCGACCGCACCCTATGGGTGGATCGGTTGTCATCGGGCCGCATGCCGCTGGGCGTGGAGCTGTCCCAAGACGATGGCGAACGCATCATCCGGCTGGTGGCTGCGCACGTCGGCGCAGAGGTGCATCGCGGGCGGCCGCTGCTGACCGCCGAGCTGCCCGAAACCGGCGAGCGGTTCGAGGGCATCTTGCCGCCCGCAGCGCCCGGCCCAGCCTTCGCGCTGCGCAAGCGCGCCGTGAGCATCATCGGGCTGGATCGCTATGTGGCCGACGGCATCTTGACCACAGGCCAGGCCGAGTTCCTGCGCCGCGCCGTGCGTGAGCGCCAGAACATCCTGATCGCCGGGGCGACGAGCAGCGGCAAAACCACACTCGCCAATGCCTTGCTTGCGGAGATCGCCGCCACGGGCGACCGCGTGCTTGTGCTCGAAGACACCATCGAGCTGCAATGCGCAGCCCGCGACCATGTGCCGCTGCGCACCCGCGCTGGCGTCGTGTCTATGACCGAGCTGGTGCGGGCCACGATGCGCCTGCGCCCCGACCGCGTGATCGTCGGCGAGGTACGCGGCGGCGAAGCCCTGGACTTGGTTAAGGTGTGGGGCACCGGCCACCCCGGCGGCATCGCCACCATCCACGCCGGTTCCGCGCTGGGCGCGCTGCTGCGCCTCGAACAGTTGATTCTTGAAGTGGCGGTGAACCCACCGCGTGCGCTGATCGCCGAGGCGGTCAACGTCGTGATCCACATCGCCGGGCGTGGCCGCAAGCGCCGCGTCGAAAGCATCGCCCGTGTCGTCGGTTTCGACGGCACCGGCTATCGCCTGGCGGACGCGCTGGAAACACCGTTTCCCGAGCTGATGCCGGTTCCTCTCGCAGCCGATGCCGCTGCGCCTTCCTCGTCCCTTGACCTACCTGGAGAACTGCCATGACGCAGATGCACGTTCACGCTTTCCGTAATTCCGTAAATCCGGTTTCAACCATCGCACGCCTGCGGCGGCTGGCCGGCCCCGCGCACCACGGCCTGCTGCTGGCCGCAGTCATGCTGATGACGGCGGGCACGGCGAAGGCATCCGGCTCCTCGATGCCGTGGGAAGGCCCGCTGCAATCCATTCTGGAGTCGATTCAGGGGCCGGTGGCACGCATCGTCGCGGTCATCATCATCATCGCCACGGGCCTCGCGCTCGCCTTCGGCGACACGTCGGGCGGCTTTCGCAAGCTGATCCAGATCGTGTTCGGTTTGAGCATCGCGTTCGCCGCGTCCTCGTTCTTCCTGTCGTTCTTCAGCTTCTCCGGCGGGGCTGTCGTATGAGTGGCCCGGATAGCTTCGCGGCCGGCTTCGAGGTGCCGCTACATCGCTCGCTGACCGAGCCGCTCTTGATGGGCGGCGCACCGCGCACGGTGGCGATTGCCAACGGCACGCTAGCCGCTGCCGTCGGGCTGGGCCTGCAACTCTGGATTCCTGGCGTAGTGCTCTGGATCGTCGGTCACTCGCTGGCCGTGTGGGGCGCGAGGGTCGATCCGCAGTTCATGCAGGTCTTCGCCCGGCACATCAAGCACAAGCCGCTGCTGGACGTGTAGGAGACGCCGCCATGCTTAACCTTGCCGAATACCGCCAGCGGCCCGCCTTGCTGGCCGACTGGCTTCCCTGGGCTGGGCTGATCGCGCCGGGCGTGGTGCTGAACAAGGATGGCTCGTTTCAGCGCACGGCGCGCTTTCGCGGGCCTGATCTGGACAGCGCCACGCAGGGCGAATTGATCGCCACGACGGCACGGCTAAACAACGCGTTGCGCCGGCTGGGTTCGGGCTGGGCGCTGTTCGTGGAAGCCGAGCGCCAGTCGGCCGCGGACTATCCGCATTCCGACTTTCCCGAACCGCTGTCCTGGCTGGTGGACGAAGAACGCCGCGCTGCCTTTGAGGAATCGGGGAACCACTACGAAAGCAGCTATCACCTGACGCTAGCCTATCTGCCGCCGGAGGAATCCCGCGCTCGTGCAGCCAAGCTGCTCTACGAGCACGCGCCGGGCGATGGTGTGGACTGGCGCGGTCGGCTTGACGCCTTCCTGGCAGAAACGGATCGGGTTTTCGACCTGCTCGATGGCGTGATGCCAGAAATCGTCTGGTTGGACGATGCCGCGACGCTGACTTATCTTCACGCCACGGTGTCCACGCGGCGCTACCGGCTGGCCGTGCCCGAGGTGCCTTTCCACCTCGACGCACTGCTGGCCGATTCCGCCCTAGTCGGCGGCCTTGCGCCCATGCTGGGTGACCAGCATCTGCGCGTGGTGTCGGTGCGGGGCTTTCCGACCTCGACCTGGCCGGGCCTGCTGGACGACCTCAATCGCCTGGGCTTTGCCTATCGCTGGAGTACCCGGTTTCTCTGCCTCGATAAAGCCGAGGCGGAAAAGGAGCTGGGCCGCCTGCGTCGCCAGTGGTTTGCGAAACGGAAGAATGTCATTGCGCTACTGCGCGAAACCATCTTCCAGCAGGAATCGCCGCTGGTGGACACGGATGCCAGCAACAAGGCGGCCGACGCGGATGCCGCCTTGCAAGAGCTTGGCAGCGATCAAGTCGCCTTCGGCTACCTCACCGCCACGGTGACGGTGTTCGATGACGACCCTGCCGTAGCCGACGAAAAGCTGCGCATGGTGGAACGTGTCATCCAAGGACGTGGCTTCGTCACCATCCCCGAAACCTTAAATGCAGTCGATGCGTGGCTGTCGTCCATACCAGGCAATGCCTATGCCAACGTGCGCCAGCCCATCGTCTCGACGCTGAATCTGGCGCACATGATGCCGGTGTCCGCCGTGTGGGCTGGGCCGGAGAAAAACGCCCATCTCGACGGCCCGCCGCTGATCGTCACGCGCACGGATGGCGCGACGCCGTTCCGGCTGGTGACGCACATCGGCGACGTGGGGCATACGCTGGTCGCGGGGCCGACGGGCATGGGAAAATCTGTCCTGCTGGCGATGCTCGCCTTGCAGTTCCGCCGCTATGGCGGCTCGCGCATCTTCGCCTTCGACATGGGGCGATCCATGCGGGCGACGGTGCTGGGCCTGGGCGGCGAACACTACGACCTCGGCGCGGACGGCGCCATTGCCTTTCAGCCCTTGGCCCGTATCGACAGCGAAGGCTATCGCACCTGGGCCGCCGAGTGGATCGAAGGCCGCCTGCTGCATGAAGGCGTGACCGTCGGCCCCGACGAGAAAGCCGCCATTTGGTCGGCGCTCGGCAGCCTCGCTGGTGCGCCGGTGGAGCAGCGCACGATGACCGGGCTTTCGGTGCTGCTGCAATCGAACGCGCTGCGGCAGGCATTGTCGCCGTATGTGCTGGGCGGCGCGCACGGCAAGCTACTGGATGCCGACCGCGACCGGCTCGGCAGCGGCGACGTGCAGGGCTTTGAGATGGAAGAGCTAATGCACAGCCCCGCCGCCGTGCAAGCGGTGCTGCGCTACTTGTTCGCCCGCTTCGATGCACGTTTCGACGGTGCTCCCACGCTGCTGATTCTCGATGAAGCCTGGCTATTCCTTGATGAACCGTCCTTCGCGGCACGCATCCGGCAATGGTTGAAAACTCTGCGCAAGAAAAACGTGTCGGTGATCTTCGCCACGCAGTCGCTTGCCGACATCAAGGATTCGACCATCGCGCCCGCGATCATCGAAAGCTGCGCGAGCCGGATTTTCTTGCCCAACCCGCAGGCGACCGAGCCGCAGATTCGCACGGTCTACGAGGGCTTTGGCCTCAACAGTCGGCAAATCGAAATCGTCGCCACCGCGCAGCCCAAGCGCGACTACTACTACCAATCGCGCCTGGGCAATCGTCTGTTCGACCTCGACCTGGGGCCAGCCGCGCTCGCCTTCTCGGGCGCATCCACACCGCAAGACCAACGCGACATTGACCGAGTGCTGACGCAGGCCGGCGCTCCCGGCTTCGCCGGTGCGTGGCTACGCCATCGCGGCCTCGATTGGGCCGCCGACCTGCTGCCGTCCTCGCCGTCGGCGGCTTCTTTCCTCGCTACTCAACCCCTGGAGATTTCGCCATGAAGACCCGTGTACTTTCCGTTTCGCTCGCCGCCGCGCTGGCCGGCTCGCTGATGCTCGCTCAGCCAGCGGCGGCGCTCACTTTCGTTGATCCCGTCAACTTGGTGCAGAACACGCTGACTGCCATCCGCACGCTGGAGCAGATCAACAACCAGATCAACCAGCTCCAGAACGAAGCGCAGATGTTGATGAACCAGGCGCGCAACCTGGCGAATCTCGACTTCAACATCGTCAACCGGCTGCGCTCGACGCTCGCCACGACTGAACGCCTGATTGCCGAGGCGCAAGGGCTGGCCTACGACGTGCAGAGCATGGATGCCACGTTCTCGCGCCTGTACCCGGAGCAGTACGCCGCCACCATCAGCGGCGACCGCATGGCACAGGACGCACGCGAACGCTGGAAGAACACGCTCGACGGCCTGCACACCGCGATGCGGATGCAGGCGCAGGTGTCGCAGAACCTGACGCAAGACGAAAGCGCGCTGGCCGACCTCGTGAGCCAAAGCCAATCGGCCACGGGTGCGCTGCAAGCGATGCAGGCAACGAACCAGCTTCTCGCCTTGCAGGCCAAGCAGTCCATCCAGGCCCAGCAGCTCCAGATCACACAAGACAGGGCGGCCTCGCTGGAGCTGGCGCGGCAGGCAGCGGCCACCGAGCGCGCCCGCGAAGTGCGGCGGCGCTTCCTGGGCACCGGCACGCCGTACACACCGCAGTCCGTCAACTTCTACAACAACTGACGGGAGGCGGCCATGCGATGCGTTCCTGTCCTGCTGGCCGTGCTGCTGACCGCATGCGGCCAGCAGCCGGCTGAAGACCTGACCGCCACCTTGGCCGCCGATCCCGTGCGGCTCAAGGCGCTGCGCGCCCAATGCGCAGCCGACCGGCAAACCGCAGGCGAAGACACCTGTCGCGCCGCTGCCGAAGCCTTCCGGCGGCGCTTCTTCACCGGCCAGACTGGGCCGGACGAATACCGGACGCTGGCAGAACTGCCGCCGATTCCGGCGAGTTTCGACACGCCAACCGACGACGCGCCGGAAGGTGATGCGTCGCTCGCCGCTGCGGAGGACACGCCATGAACGACGTAACGATCATCGACAGATTCCTCGATACCTTCTCGCGCTACATCGACTCCGGTTTCGGTCTGCTGCAAGGCGAAGTCGCGTTCCTGACGGCCACTCTCATTGTCATCGACATGACCATTGCCGGTCTGTATTGGGCCATGAGCCATGCGACCGGCCAGGGCGAGGACGTGATCGCCAAGCTGCTGCGCAAGGTGCTTTACGTCGGTGCCTTCGCCTACATCATCGGTAACTTCAATTGGCTGTCGAGCATCGTGTTCCGCTCGTTCGCCGGGCTAGGCATCACCGCCACTGGCTCGGCCATAACGATGGAGAACTTCTTGCAGCCGGGTCGGCTTGCCAAGACCGGCATCGACGCCGCTGCGCCGATCCTCGACCAGATCGGTGACATGGCCGGCTTCCCCGAAGTGTTCGTGAACCTCGACCCCATCGTGGTGCTGTTCATCGCTTGGCTGGTGGTGATCCTCTGTTTCTTCGTGCTCGCGGTTCAGCTTTTCATCACGTTGATCGAGTTCAAGCTGACCACGCTTGCCGGCTTCGTCTTGATCCCGTTTGCGCTCTGGAACAAAACCTCGTTCCTCGCGGAAAAGGTGCTCGGCAATGTGGTTTCGTCAGGCATCAAGGTCTTGGTGCTGGCGGTAATCGTCGGCAT
This sequence comes from Janthinobacterium sp. 67, assembly GCF_002797895.1. Classification (NCBI taxonomy): domain Bacteria; kingdom Pseudomonadati; phylum Pseudomonadota; class Betaproteobacteria; order Burkholderiales; family Oxalobacteraceae; genus Janthinobacterium; species Janthinobacterium sp. 67. The sequence goes on from NZ_PGES01000001.1 coordinate 5,972,538, forward strand.
CGGCTCGGGCCTGTTCGCGGAGTTCCAGGTTCATCCCGACGAGCCTTCCATCGACCATGCGCTTGTCGTGATGCTGGCTTCGCTTGCCTTGCTGGCGCTGGGCATCTTCGGCCCCGGCATCGCCACGGGCCTTGTGTCCGGTGCGCCGCAGCTCGGCGCGGGTGCGATGGCGGGCGCTGCCGTCGGCGCGGTAGGCACGGGTGTTGCCATCGGTGCCGCCGCGACCGGCGTGGGCGGTGCCGTCATGGCGGGCGCACGCATGGCCCCGGCCGCCGCAAAGCTGGCCGGGAGCGGCGCACGCGCCGCCACGTCGGCGGCCAGCAGCGCCAAGTCCGCATTCCAGGCCGGTTCCGCCGCTGCGGGCGGCGGGGCTAAAGGCGCGGCTGCGGGCCTCGGCAATGTCGCCAAGACCGGCGCGCAAGCGGCAGGCCGCCGAGCTGCATCGGGCGCTTCCGCTGCCGGTCAGAAGGTGGCCGACTCCTTCCGGGCAGGATGGAACGGTGCGGATGTCGGCGCTGCCGGTTCCGGCCAGGCCGCCGCAGGCGAAGGCGCAGCCAGCGCGCCGAAGCAAGAGCAACCCGCCTGGGCAAAGCGGATGCACCGCCGCCAGCAGATCACCCATGCCGCAACCACCGCAGCCCACACGCTGCGCAGTGGCGACGGCGGCGGCTCAGGGCAAGGCCCAAGCCTGCGCCCCGATGCGTGACCCGATACCTGACCACCAAGGAGAACCCTATGCGATTCAAACGCCCGCAGGTGCGCTATGCCGACACGCCGCAGCCTGCCACCCCGTACCAATCCGCCGCGCAGGTGTGGGACGAGCGCATCGGCTCGGCCCGCGTCCAGGCCAAGAACTGGCGTTTTATGGCCTTCGGCTGCCTCACGCTTGCGCTGCTGATGGCCGGTGGCCTGGTGTGGCGCTCGGCGCAGTCCATCGTCACCCCTTACGTCATCGAGGTCGATCAGTCGGGGCAGGTGCGCGCCGTCGGCGAAGCCGCCACGCCGTACCGGCCCGCCGATGCGCAGATCGCGCACCACCTGGCGCGCTTCGTGACGCTGGTGCGCTCGCTGTCTATCGATCCCATCGTGGTGCGGCAAAACTGGCTGGACGCCTACGACTACACCACCGACAAAGGCGCGGCGGTGCTCAACGACTACGCCAGCAAGAACGATCCTTTCGCCCGTGTTGGCCGCGAGTCGGTGACGGTGCAGATCACCAGCGTGGTACGCGCCAGCGATGCCTCGTTCAACGTCCGTTGGACGGAGCAACGGTTCATCAACGGTGCCCCCGCCGGGACCGAGCGATGGAACGCGGTGCTTTCCACCGTCCTGCAAACCCCGCGCACCGAACAGCGCCTGCGCAAGAACCCGCTGGGTATCTACGTCAACGGCCTGTCGTGGAGCCGCGAACTGGATTCTTCTGAAGGAGCCAAGCCATGAACCTGTCTTTCCGCTTATACGCTTTCGCGCTGACCGTGGTGGCCCTGTCGGGCTGCGCTTCGCAGGGCAAGCCGCCTCCGTCCATTTCGCTCGATGAGCCGGTGCAGGCACAGCCGCTGCCGGAGCCGCCTGCTCCAGTGGAAGTCGTCGCCATGCCCGAGCCGCTGGCGCTGCCAGCGCAGTTGAAGCCGCTGCACGAGTTGGACGCGGCCCCGGCTAAGCCGGAGCCGGCCGATGAGAAGGTGCGCGTTTCCCGTGCCAATGCCGAGGCGCGCATCGCGCCCACGCGCGAGGGCTACGTCAATGCGATTCAGGTGTGGCCCTTCACCGATGGTGCGCTCTTCCAAGTCTATGCCGCGCCGGGACGCGTGACCGTGGTTTCCTTGCAGCCGGGCGAGGAACTAGTGACGGTCGCAGCCGGCGATACCGTGCGCTGGATCGTCGGTGACACGTCCAGCGGCAGCGGCGACGCGATGCGCATCAATGTGCTGGTCAAGCCCATCCGCTCAGGCCTCAAGACGAATTTGGTCATCACCACCAGTCGCAGAACATACCTGCTGGAACTGACCTCGACGGAAAAGGCATGGATGGCGTCGGTGTCCTGGGACTACCCAAAAGACCGGATGTTGGCCTTGCAGCGCCAGTCGCAGGCGGCTAGCGCCGCCGCACCGGTCGATACCGGACTGTCGCTGGAGAAGATCCGCTTCCGATATTCCGTCTCAGGCAGCAATCCGCCGTGGAAGCCGCTGCGCGCCTTCGACGATGGCGAGAAGGTCTATATCCAGTTCCCGCCGGGAATCGCCCAAGGCGAGCTGCCACCGCTGTTCGTCATCGGCGCGCAGGGCGACGGACAACTGGTGAATTACCGTTTTCGCTCGCCTTACTACATCGTGGATCGGCTGTTCGGCGCGGCCGAACTGCGCCTGGGCGGCGACAAGGGTGACGTGGTGCGTATCGAACGCACGGATGGCTTGGCGCGGAGGAACTGACCATGAGCCAGGACGACACTCCCGACCTCGCCACGCCGCATGCGGGCAAGGTGGCACCCGAGGCAGTTGCGCTGCGCGCCCAACCGCGCCCGGTCACGCGCCTGAACCGGCGCACGCTGGCCATCCTCGTCGGCGGTCTCTCGGTCGCTGTGCTCGGCGCGCTGATGTGGTCGCTGCAACCGCAGCGGCGCGGTGCAGGCGAGCAGACCGAGCTTTACAACGTCGATCGCGTCTCGAAGTCCGAAGGGTTGGACGCGCTGCCGGCGGACTACTCGAAGCTGCCGCCCCCCTTGGCGGCATCCGTGCCGGAGTTGGGGCCGCCGCTGCCAGGCGATCTTGGCCCGGCCATTGTGAAGTCGCAGCAGCCGGTGACGGCCGCCTACGCGGCCCCCGGCAACGACCCCAACGACGCGTTGCGCAAGGAAGCCGAAGCAGCAGCGGCATCGGCGGTGTTCTTCCGCTCTGGTTCGCAGAAGGCCGCGCCGGTGGCGCAGACACAGGTAGCCGCTGCGCCGGGCTTCACCGCCAATGCGGCCTTCGACCCGCTGGCGGCCGGGCCTGCGTCGACGGCGGCCCAGCCCGCCGACCCGACCGCCGTGCAGAACCGGCAAGACCAGAAAGAGGCATTCCAGAAAGCCGGAACCACGGAAGCCCGTGATTCCGGCAACCTGACGCTGCCGGCGTCGCCGTATCAGGTCATGGCCGGAACGGTGGTCGCCGGGGCGCTGGTGACGGGCATCAAGTCGGACTTGCCGGGCGATGTGATCGCCACAGTGACGGAGCCGGTCTATGACACGGCTACCGGCAAGTTCCTGCTGATCCCGCAGGGGTCACGCATCCTGGGCAAATACAACAGCCAGGTCAGCTACGGGCAGAGCCGCGTGCAAGTGGTGTGGAACCGGATCATCCTGCCCGACACGTCTTCGCTCAAGCTCGACAACTTGGCCGGCACCGATCCGGCCGGCTACGCCGGCTTGGAAGATGATGTGGATTGGCATTGGGATCGCGTCTTTGCCGGTGCGGCACTGACGACGCTACTGGGCATCGGTGCCGAACTGGCTGCGCCGGAGAACCGGCAGGACGGTGATCGCGTCATCATCGCCGGCCGCGATAGCGCCCAGGACAGCATCAATCAGGTCGGTCAGGAGATGACCCGGCGCAACCTCAACATCCAGCCCACCTTGACGGAGCGCCCCGGCTTGCCGGTTCGCATCATCGTCAACCGCGATCTGGTGCTGCGGCCGTACCAGCCACTTTTCTTCAACAGGGGGACTTCGCGATGACGACGCGCAAGCTACGGCTCGGGCCGCTGCCGAAAACGGAATCCACGAAGCTGACTTTTGCTTGCCCGGCCAGCCTGAAAGCCGACCTCGACCGCTACGCTACGCTGCACGCGCAGACCTACGGCGAGGCGGTCGATGCCACGGTGCTAATTCCGCACATGCTAGAAGCCTTCATGGTCGGAGATCGGGGATTCAGGAAGGGAGGCGCGGGCAAGGCCGCGCCGCCGAAGCCAAGCTGATGATGCCGGTTTCCGCTGGCGGCCATCCCTCAAACGCGCAGCCCAAGGCTGCGCGTTCTTCATTCTGGAGGACGGCGACCGATTGGGCTATGAAGACCAAACGCGGCTACCGCCTGCAGGCAACCGCCCCCGATGCAGCACGCTCGGGCTTTCTACCGCGAAGCTCCTATGTGGCTCCCAGCCCACAACGCCACAGCCCCGCAAGGCGGCCCGAAGTAGAGCCAAACCCGCACCCCATATAGACTTCCGGCCATCAGGCTGATTTCAACAATCGCTTGACTGCGGACATTTTTTATTGCCTGTCGGAAGCGAGCAGGGCGGCGCCCTGCGTGTGAGATTCGCAGGACCGAGCCTACCAACCCATCACGCCCATCGACATTTCATGGCAATTCCAACAACACCAACCCGCCAGCGTAGTGTATAACTAATACATGCCACTGCTGTGTGACGCACGGAACCAGCGAGCCTTGTGCTCGCCCGAAAACCTCAAAGGAGACTGCTATGCCAAAGTACGTTATTGAGCGTGATATTCCCGGGGCTGGAAAGTTGTCAGAGCAAGAACTTCAAGCCATTTCGCAGAAGTCATGCAGTGTATTGAACAAGATGGGACCGCAAATTCAATGGGTCCAGAGTTATGTTACCGGCGATAAAATCTACTGTGTTTACATCGCTGCAAACGAAGAGCTCGTTCGCGAACATGCGCAGCAAGGCGGCTTCCCTGCAAACCGCGTGTCGGAAGTCATCTCAGTGATTGACCCGACTACGGCAGAGTAGTGCCACCCAACAAAGTACTGTAGCTTCGTCCCTGGCCAAGCTTCGCTCTGATAATGCTGAACCTGGCCAGGCCGTTGCCGCCGCGCGGCGGCTTCGCGCGCCGTGGGTGCGTGTTCGATTATCTAATCAGATTTCGACTGAGCCAGCTTTCACGGCACCCAGCGCATCGGTCCGTCCCTTCAACCGTGACCTGATCATTTACGCGCGACCGGCCCCTTGTCGACCGGCACAAAGACTTCCCATTTATGTTGTGGAGTGGGCTTTACAGTCTTGTCGCAACTTACCGCAACATTCGGTCCAGACAGACCATGGCTCTTCGGAACCCATTTCACCCGCAAAGCTGCCGCGCATTTCGCCACCAGAATCTTCCGGTTCGGCTCCAATACCTGCCAGCTTGTTCCATTTTTGGAATTCTCGGCAGCCATGAATTTTACTGCGGCCTCCCTGATCTCGAACAAGCCATGTATGTCACCGCGTGTGCGATCCTCGTCAAGCGTGGCAGCGAGTGCCGATGCGGCACCGGCGGCAAGAAAGCCGACAAGGGCGGTGCACACGCGTTTATTCCATCGTGACGCTAGCAATATATTTACAATCCAAATCGGCATTCCCCACCCTCGTAAAATCAAGCCGCTTCACCCCGTCGATATACAAATTCCTGACGGTCAATACCCTGCGTAACAAAATCCGCATCCGCTGGTATCGTTTCCCAGAAATATACATGTTTAAAGATGGGAATCTTGTTGAATTTTTTGGAGCGGAATATCCATCTGTTTTTCGTGAAATCGCTGTAGCGGTCGCCTTTGAACTGCTTGTGCACGGCGGTGAAGGGAAGCAGTCTTTCCGCAATATCCGGGAAAGAATAATCGGGATGATTGTCCTTGAATTTCTCGAAAATTTCGAATTGATCCCTGCAGATAACTTGAATGGCGGTTTCCGGGAAACGATAGCGCGGCGACCACAGGACGTTCCAGCCTGATTCGATTTCATTGATAAACTTTACCAGGCGCGGTGTCATGATATAGGCGTCCGATTCGATATGGATGATTTTATCCACGCCTAATTCATTTGCCACCTTGACGGAGTGGAGAAAGCTGCGCCACCAGCCAGGGTAGTCGGCCCCGCTTTGTCGTCCCAGATTGTTGTCGAAACGAATGATGAGGTTTTTATCGTCATTCGATGCCAACGGAGCGCTATGGGAAACTGTGTTGATAATGTCTGCGGGTGGAAGGAATGGCGATCCATCATCGATCATTATCTTCTTTACCGCATTGATAGGAATATCTTCGTAGTAATCGAGCCACCGCTGATACCGACTTTCCCATGATGGGGCATCTTTTATAAAGCTGGTGCAGAATATAATGGCTTTCATTTGCTAAGCACATTTCTTGTATTTGAAAGATTCGGTTTATTCATGGTCTGATCATTAAAATTTTCAACTATTTTAACAGGTTGGGGGCGCCAAAATAACTGGATGGACATGCCGGCGATGTGCTTGTTTGCATCATGGCGCCCCTGGCGCCGCCTCCCCCTCGCGGTACAGGCGGTCACCCATTTGTACAGAATTGACCTCGGACAAATTCCTCACTGGAATTCGTTTGACCGCCCCTCGCGCCAGGTCTAGAGTCAACAAGAAGACTTCAACCGACTGCGTCCCCCCATGGCCAAGCCCTTTCCCCTGAATCCCAAGAACCCCGAGCGCATCTGCTGGGGATGCGACAAGTATTGTCCGCCGGACGCCATGCGTTGTGGCAATGGTTCCGAGCGCACGCAGCATCCGATCGAGCTGTTTGGGGAAGGCTGGAATGACTGGGGCCTGGCTGCCGCCGACAAGGAAGAGGCGGAGACAAAATCTGAACAGTGATCGCAAGCGAACCGTGCTGCGACCCGCTACAATTTCCCATCGCATCCGCGCCGAGGAAATGTCCATGCAAGAAACCTTGTTCCGCTGGCTGGAAAGCCATGCCGGCGATTGCCCATTCGTCGAACACCCGGCCGTGCATACCATCGCCGAAGCACTGATCCACGTGCCGCCCATGCCTGGCCTGATGGTGAAGAATCTGTTCGTGCGCGACGAGAAAGGCCGGCGGCATTTTCTCATCATCGTGCCTTTCGACAAGCGTATCGACCTGGCGGCGCTGGGACGCTTGCTGCCGACCAGCAAGCTGAGCATGGCTTCGCCTGAACGCCTGCTGCAGCACCTGGGCATCACGCCAGGGGCCGTCAGCCTGTTTGCGTTGATCCACGACAGCGCGCACGCGGTGGAACTGGTGCTGGACCAGGCCGTGTGGGATGCTGACTCAGTGCAAGCCCACCCGCTGCGCAACACGGCCACGGTGGCGCTGTCGCATGCCGCCGTCGTCGATTTCCTCGCGCATGCGGGTCACGTTCCCCGCATTCTGAACGTACCGGCAGCTATTCAATAGCGTCTTCTCAATGCCCGGCCATGGGCGCACCGCCGCTGCGCCGTCCCGGCCGGAAGCCGTGCGCGGTAAAAGCCGTAGGAGCGCGAGGCGGGGTCGCTGGAGCAGCCGAGGAACAGTCGTTGGTGGCCTTGCGCGCGCAGTTCCGCCATCACCCGTTCCAGCAAGGTCTTGCCGATGCCTAAGCCTTCGAATGCGGGCGAGCTGTTTGGCGAAGGCTGGAATGACTGGGGGCTGGCGGCGGCTGACAAGGAAAAGGACGCGGACAAGAAGACGCCATAAGCCGATGGTGGCCAGGTGGTAAACTGCTTGTCGGCGGCTGAAACCGTCCACTCTTCGCTTTCCTCCGCGAAGCACGACAATCGGCGCATCGCCTGTGCGCTACGCTCATTACATATTGAGCGCGCCAAGGCCGGGCTAAGTGCCTGGGTGAACCATGGGCATCCCCCGTCTGAAAGAAAAAGGGCTGAGCCCTGTGGAAGACAGGACTCAGCCCTTGGCTATCGGCGCACCATCACGCCGGCAGCAGGTGATTACATGAAGTGGTAGTTGGCGCTGATGCGGAAGTAGCGGCCTTGACCATTGTGCAGCTGTGGATTGAAACCTTCCACTGGGTAACGTGGATCGTATGGCGCCTTGATATCAAACACGTTCTTGATATTGAACGACAAGGTCAGATCCTTGAAGCCCGTGTAGGAGTACGCCATATTGGTCGTCGTCCAGCTCTTCACGTCGCAGCTGCTGATGTAGTTGCTGTACTTCGGCAAGCCGCTCAGCCCATATGCCGACTTCGGTTGACCGACGCCGTACTGGCAGTATGGTTTCTCGTAGACCACGTCGTTGTCGCTACGGCGCAGCAACGATACGGGACCGACGAAATCTACCGACGTCGTCAGGGAGTGGTCGCCACGGGTCCAGTTGACGGACAGGTTGCTGCGGTTCTTCGGATTGTCGCCGACCGAGGTCGCATAGTCGGACAGGCCGCCATTCGAGCCGGAGGTATCGGTTGCCACTTCGCCCGGGCGCTCGGCGCGCTTGAAGCTCATCAGATAGCTCCAGTTCAGGTTTGCGGTCAGACGGCCCAGATCGCCCAGCGATTTGCGGTACGCCACTTCGAAATCGATGCCCTGCACTTCGGTGCTACCCTGGTTCACATACGAACGGTTGACCTGGGAAATCGGACCGGAGTTAGGCACCACATTGCCGTTGGCATCGGTCACCAGATTGGCCGGATTGTTGTCGCGTATGACGCTGCCAGGGTAGCGGTCTTGACGATCAACCATGTACTGCGCACTAAACAAGGCGGTTTCATCCACTTTCTTGATGCGGTAGTAATCGACCAGCACGTCGATTTCCTTGGTTGGGGCCAGGATCAGACCCAGCGAGTAGCTCTTCGATGTTTCAGGACGCAGATCAGGCGTGGCCGCGGACAGGCTGGAAATGCCTTTCTTGCAATCGCTGATGTCGGCGCCGGAGGCAGGGTGAACGCCGTCCGGGCAGCGCAGCGGGTCGACCACGTTGCTGAACGACTGCACGCCGCCGGGCGAAACCTGGGTCAGCGCAGGTGCGCGGAAGCCTTCGGCATAGGTGCTGCGCACGGCCACGCGGTCGCTGATGGTCCACTTGGCGCCGACTTTCGGCACGAAGTTGCCCTTCAGGTTAGGGTATTTGTCGTAACGGCCGGCGAAGTCCATTTCAAAGTATTTCGCAAACGGCGTGCGTACTTCGATGAAGGTCGAGCTGACATTGCGGCGGCCATCGGCCGACGAGTTGGCCAAGCCAATGATGTCGCCGCGCTGCGTCGCCATGTCCGGAGTCAGACCGATTTTTTCTTGACGGAATTCGGCGCCGAATGCCACGCCAATCTGGCCGCCGGCCAACTGGCCAAATGCGGTACTGGCCTTGGCGTCGACTTGCGTTACCTGGGCATAGCCGCGGTTTTCCAGGTCGCGCGTGACGCTAGGATCGGCATTGACCTGCGCCAGGGTCCAGTTTTGCGTCATGACTTTTTCGAGGGTCGGGCGGTACAGCATGCCGTTCCAGTTTTCGGTGCGCTCGGCACGGTTCCACAGCACGGCCGTTTCCCAGTCCCACGCACCAGCCGTGCCGCGCACGCCAGCGAGCAAGCGATAGGTTTCGTTCAGATTGACAGCGCCGCCAGGGGCGCTCACGCGGTAGCCGACCGCGGCGCGCTGCGTCGGAAACGGATTGTCAGGATGACCTACCGGCAAGATCATCTGGAACTGCTGCGGTGCGCCGTTGAGTTGATACACGGTGGTCGAAGCCGTACTGCGGAAGGCCGTCGGCACGCGCAGATAGGTGCGCTCGGAACGGCTGTAGCCGGCTTCGGCAAAGGCCGTCATGTCCTGGTTGATTTCGAACGTGGCGCGCGACAGGACGTTGGCGTCCTTGCCGGCGCTTTGCACTTCGGCGTAATCGTCGATGTTGAAGTTGCAGAAGGTGCGGCCCACCAGCGGGTCGCTTGCCAGCATGTTGTGCGTCGCCATGTTGCCGGTAATTTGCTGCGACGTAGGGCAGTCCAGGCGATTGACGATTTGTGCGCGCTGGGCGTAGGTGGTAGCGAATTTCTTCGTGCCTGGCACTGTCTCAGCGTAGAAGAAAGGCGACGTGGTCAGACTGCTGGAGAACGGGTTCAGGCGGCCGTTGATGTCGGCATACATGCCTCTCTCGACGTCCTTTTCGTTCTTGATGATGGTGCTGTCGCGCTTGGCTACGTCAAAGCTGACGAAGGCATTGAATCGGTCCTTGCCAAAGCCGAAGATGCCGCTGGCGCTCTTGCGGGCAAATTCGCCGTCGTCGTTGGCGCTGATGCTGGCGCTCATTTCGGCGCCCGTGTACTTGGTTTTGGTGATGAAGTTGACTACGCCGGCGATGGCGTCGGAACCATACACGGCCGATGCGCCATCCTTGAACACTTCAACGCGTTCGATCGCCGACACGGGGATGCTGTTCAAGTCATAGACGGCCGATTTTCCTTGGTTCGGGTCGGCATACGCGGATGCGGTGATGCGGCGGCCATTGAGCAAAATCAGGGTGGAAGACGAACCCAGGCCACGCATGGAGGCGGTTGCCGCACCGCGGGCGAAGCCGCCATCGGTCACGTCCACCGACGAGCCCGAGCCGAAAGCTGGAATCGAGTGCAACAGTTCGGCCACAGTATTGGCGCCGGTAGCGGCAATCTGTTTGGCATTCAAGGTCTGGATAGGCGAGGAGCCTTCTTTTTCCGTGCGCTTGATGTTCGAACCGGTCACCAGGACTTTTTGCAGTGCCGGCTCTGCCGGTACTTCCTGGGCAAACGCCACATGGGATGAGGACAGTGTCAATGCGACAGCGACGACGCTGCGCTTCAGAACAAACTTCTTAGTCAATTCATTTCTCCGTACGAGTCATTCTCAGGACCCGTTTTATGCGAAAAACTGTTGAAACAAGCGCATTGCGATAGGCGCGCGCCTGTCAACCCGATCTAGTTTGACCGTTCAAGTGCAGTCATTTTTTGTAAAATGTGATATTCATTTTACCTAGCAGACACATAAAAACATTTCCATGCAGGAAATGTCAATTTTATCTAGCACTGTTGCTCTTATTTACAACAGTAAATATTTTCTTTACAGATCGGCGATGCTGAAATTTCCGTTTTTTTGCAGATGATGAATGGAATGAGGCGCGCTCATCGCGAGGCAGCGAGGTGGTGGGCATGAGAGAGCATGCCGCTTCAGGAGGGAAACCCGTGATTCAAAGCTGTTGTCTTGCTGGCAATTTACGTGTAACGGAAATTGTCAACAGGCGTTTTTTGATGACAGCGCGATAGCTGTCGCCAATACGCCGTAATCGCTATGACGGACGCCATGGATGGCTGAAGGAAAATGCAAGCGCCATGACGGCGCTCCTGCTGTCAGTTGAGTATGAACTCCAGCACGTCGTCGCCATACTTGTCCGTCTCGCCCGTCGCCGTCCAGCCCAGGTAGCGGTAAAAGCCGTAGGAGCGCGAAGCGGGGTCGCTGGAGCAGCCGAGGAACAGTCGTTGGTGGCCTTGCGCGCGCAGTTCCGCCATCACCCGTTCCAGCAAGGTCTTGCCGATGCCTAAGCCTTCGAATGCCGGCAGCAGGGCCAGGACGATGATTTCGCCCGTGTCGCGCTCGCCAAAACAGTAGCCGACCAATTGCCCGTCGTGATGGCATACCTGGCCAGGCAGGCTGCCCGAGCGCATCATTTCCGCCCAGGACTCGGCCGTGATGCCCACTTCCGCCAGGCGTTCCTCGGGAATGGCGTTTTGCCGCGTCTTGCCGCGCAATGCGATGAAGGCTGGCGCATCTTCCGCCTTGGCGGGGTGGAAGGTAATCGATGCCGGGTGTGTCGTCATGTGTGTTGTTCGATGATGTCGGATAGTGGATAAGATCATTCCCAGGATTTGCGCATGGTTTGCGCCTGGCGCTGCCAGTCAACAACATTTGTCTTTTCGATGGCCTGCTGGCCGGGATTGCCGTTATCGATGATTTCATCCCTGACGATGATCAAATCGTTTTTTTCATTCAAGCGATATTCCCGATAGCGCTCGCAATCCTGTTCGCGCCGGGCGGTGGCGATTAATTTGTCGGCCCGCCAGGTATAGCTGTCTTCATAAAAACATTGCGCCGCGCAGCCGCAATTGGGGATGCCGCCTTCGATACCTTGACCGGCGATGCGGATATCCAGATTCGGAATGACTGATAATGGCTTGTTGAAGCTGTATTTTTTCGCCGATGCGTCCCACAGCCACACGTCGGAACAGCGGATGCGTCCCTGGCTATCCGTGTAGCCAGTCACCCACAGGTCGGCATGGCCGTCGAAATTCATGTCGACCAGCAGCGCGTGCAAATTGCCTGTGCCGCTGCTGCTGCAACTGCCATTGAGCCACTGCTTGCCGATTTTCAGCTGGTAAGTCTGTTTTTCATCGTGATTCGCATAACGGATATCGGCCGCTTGCCGCACTTTGCCTGTCACCGCTTTTTCCAGGTGCAAGGTGCCGCCATAAGCCGAGGTGGAAATCAGGGATAAAAGCAGCGATAAAGACAACGCGGTCAATTTCATGGCGATATTCTTGGGCGGGTATTGGGCACAATGCGCCGATTGCATCAGGCGGGGAACGATCATAACGCATGATTTGGGCAATGCGCCACACCATTCCTATCGTGCATTCTGTGTGGAACCGTGCTGTGTACAATGAAAAAAATCCCCGAATAAGGAATTCTCATGACATCGTCTCCCGAATCGTTGAATGAAGCGGGCATCGTCGCGTATAACGATCATAATCATGCCGAGGCGTTCAGGCAATTCGACGCGGCGGCGCGCACTGGCGATCCCGCCGGCCAGCATTTATTGGCCAGCCTGTATTACCAGGGCCATGGCGTCGAGCAAAATTTGCCGAAGGCGGTGGAATTGTTCACGGCCGCCGCGCAATCGGGTTTTCCGCCGTCGCTGGCCAATCTGGCCCTGATGTATGCGAGCGGCGACGGTGTCGCGCAAGACATCGCGCAAGCGCTCGCCTATGGGCGCAAGGCGGCCGAGGCGGGCGATGGCCAGTCGCAATTCAACCTGGCGCAGGCCTACCGCAAGGGCGATGGCGTACCGCAAGACTATGCCGAGGCGGCGTTCTGGTACAAACAGGCGGCCGAAGCCGGTTCCCTGTCGGCGCAGAATGAATACGGCTTGCTGTACGCGCAAGGGCAGGGCGTGGAGCTCGATTACGTGCAGGCCTACGCGTGGATCGCCATGCCGGCCGAGGCGGGCAGCACGCAATCGATCAAGAACCGCGACCAGTTGCTGGAAATCCTCACGCCCTCACAGCAGCAGGCGGCGCGTGCGCTGGCGGCCGAGTATGCGGCGCAATACGGCGTCAATCCCCACTAAAATAACACCTGACAAAACCTACTGCGCGTCGTAATTTGCGGTCTGCGATGCTCACTGTACCTTCGTACAGTTGCGCTTCTCGACCACAACTTCCTTCCGCTCGCTACGGTTTTGTCAGGCGTCGTTAATTCGGTTTTAACGGCAGTTTGATCAGCTCGCCGGCCGCATCGAGTTCATAGCTGTCGAAATCGCGTGCCAGGAATAGTTCGCCCGAGTAATGCCGCCGCGCTTCCGCTTCCAGTTCGGCCATGCCGTCCGCATTGTGATAGCGGGCGCTGAAGTGGGTGAGGATCAGGTTCGGCAGGCGCACCGCTTCGGCGAACTGCGCCACGCGCTGCACGGAGCTGTGCGTGGGGCCGGGGCCCACTTTCTGCAGCATCGCTTCCGTGTAGGTGGCTTCATGCACGAGCAATTGCGTGCCGATGCAGGCGTCCGCCAGCAGCGATGGCGTGTCGTTGTCGCCGCCGATCACGACCGTGGCGCGCTGCGTTTCCGTCTGGCGGAAGGCACCGGCCGCTAGTACCGTGCCATCGTCCAGGATCGCGTCCTGGCCCGCCTGCAACAGTCCCCAGGCGGGGCCGGGTGGCACGCCGGCCGCCAGCAGGGCTGGCTTGTCCAGCTTCCATCGGCGCGTTTCCAGCGCAAAACGGTAAGCGACGCTGGGTGCGCGGTGCGACAGCGCGTGGCGCTCGATGGTCAAGCCTGCCTCGTCATGCACGACTGGCGCGCTGTCCACGTCGATGTGGATCAGCGGGTACGTCAGGAACAGTTCCGTGTGCAGCAGGGTCGCATCGATCCAGGCCTTGATGGCGGCCGGGGCGATCAGCAGCAAGGGCTTCTTGCGTCCCGTCATCGAGGCGCTGGCCAGCAAGCCCGGCAGCCCATAGCTGTGGTCGCCATGCACGTGGGTGATGCAGATGCCGACCAGGTCGTGCACGGACAGGGGGATGCGCTGCAGCCGGTGCTGCGTCGCTTCGCCGCAATCGATCATCCACCAGTCGCGGTTGTGCGTGGTTTGCAGGGCCAGCGACGTGACGTTGCGGTGGCGCGTGGGCACGCCGGAAGACGTGCCGAGAAAAGTCAGTTTGAACATGCCCGCATTATGCGGCAGGGCCGCGCTTTTGTGCAGGATCCAGGCAACTCGCCTGTGCCGTGTAATCGACAAAACCGTCGCGGCGGCAAAAGCTGGCCAGCTGCATGCCGGCCTGGCGCGCGATGCGGATGGCCAGCGAAGTGGGCGCCGAGATGGTGGCGACGAGCCCGATATGCATGCGCGCCGACTTGCGTACCAGTTCATAGCTGGCGCGGCTGGACAGGAAGACGAAACCGTCATGCATGGCGATGCGGTGCAGCGCCAGGTAGCCGATCAGTTTATCCAGGCCGTTATGCCGGCCCACATCCTCGAACACTTTCACGATGGCGCCCTCGGCCGTGCACCAGGCGGCCGCGTGCACGCCGCCCGTCTTGTGCATCAGTTCCTGCCAGGGCAGCAGCTCGCGCGCGGCGCGCCCGAGGATGGCGCTGCTGGCGATCAGCGGCGGCAGGGGACGCGTGATCTTTTCCGGCACCAGGTCCAGCAGGGCCAGGCTTTCGATGCCGCACACGCCGCAGCCCGTGCGCCCCGTCAGCGCGCGGCGGCGGGCCTTGAGCTTGATCAAATCCGGCTGCGCGATGGTCAGCCGTACTTCCGCGCTATCCTCGCCGCAGCATACGTCGAGGTCGTAGATGTCGCGCACGCTGCCGACGATGCCTTCCGTCAAGGTAAAGCCGACGGCGAATTCCTCGAGGTCGCGCGGCGTGGCCATCATCACGGCGTGGGCGATGCCGTTGTAGACGAGGGCCACGGGATACTCCTCGGCCACCATGTCGTGGCCCGCCGTGGCCACGCCGGCCTGATGGCGCACCATGGGAACTTCCAGGAAACCGTCGCGTTCGGTGGTAGTGGTATCAAAGTCCATGCTGTTCTCCCGTTAATTGATTTGATAGCGCGGGCAGGGCCGGATCGAGGGCGGCAGCGGGTCGCCATTCAATTCCAGCAGTGAGCGTTCCGTTTCCCGCGTCATGGCGTTCAGGGCCAGGCAGTTGGGCGCCAGGCCGAACGGTTCGGCGATCTGCTGCGCGATGGCTTCCAGCGCAAACAGGGTGTAGGCAACAAAGACGGAAATGAGGGGCGTGGCCACGCCGATGGCGTCCACCAGGCCCAGCGGCAGCAAGAAACAGTACATATAGACGGTGCGGTGCACCAGCACGCCGTACGGATACGGTATCGGCGTGTTCTTGATGCGCTCGCAGCCGGCCACGGTGGCGGCCAGGTCGTTGAGCTGCGTGTCGAGCATCCACAGCAGCTGCGTCTGGCCCGGCTGGCGCTGCACGGCGTCGTGCAGCATGGCGCGCACGGAATGGAGCACGGCGACGGGCTTGAAGGCGATGCCCTGCAGACGCTGAACTTCCTCGGCCGGCAGGTAGCGCGCCAGGTCTTGCTGCGCATCCGTCTGGCGCAGCTGGTGCTTGAGCGCATAGACGAAGGCGATCAGGCGGCGCAGCAGCAACTCGCGGTCCAGGCCGCTCGTTTCCTGCGGCAGATACGTGAGCGCCTGCGAAGCCAGGGCGCGCGCGGCGATCAGCAATTGCCCCCAGATATGCCGCGCCTCGACAAAGCGCGCATAGCTGGCGTTGTTGCGAAAGCCGAGGAAGATCGCCAGGCTGATGCCGACCATGGGAAACGGCGCCGTATCGAGCGGAATCTTGACGCCAAAGATACGGCCATCCGTCAGCAGGGCCAGCGAACTGACGACCAGCATCAGCAGCAATTGCGGGATGATGGCTTGCAGCACCGAGCCATCCCAGACGAACAGCATGCGGAACCAGTTGGTGGTGGGGCGAATGATCATGATGGAAGACGCATGCCGTGATGCCGGTTAATGTTTCCGGGGCACGACTTTGCCCTCGAAGACGTAGTATTGGAACAGGTTGTAGCCGATCATGATCGGCAGCATGGAACCCATGCCGATGAGCATGAAGATCAGGGTCGGTTCATCCGACGCGGCCGCCGCGATGCTCAGCTTGCCCGGCACGAGGTCGGGGAAGAAGCTGATGGCCAGGCCCGCGAACGAGGCCAGGAACAGCACGATGGCGCCACGGAACGGTCCGCGCACGCCGTTCACATGGACGGCCCACAGGATATAAATAAAAGCGCTGGCGGCGATGGCTGCCAGGGCCAGCAGCACGCCGAACACGCCCGGCTGCGCCCAGCGGTCGTGGCCGATGGCGCTGAAGACCATGGTGCCGGCCGACAGCACGATGGCGGCCGCGACAGTCGCCAGCACGCTGGCCGTCGCATAGCGGCGCGCCGCCGCTTCCAGCTGGCCGCCCGTCTTCTTGATCAGATAAGTGCTGCCCAGCAGGCAATAGCCGGCCACCACGCCCAGCGCCGTGCACGCCGTGAAGATGCCGCTCAGCCATCCCGGCTGCAAGCCCGTGATGACCTCGCCCAGCACCACGCCTTGCGCCACGGCGGCCAGCAGGCTGCCCACGCCGAAGACCAGGTCCCACAGGCGCTTCTTGCCGGCCGCATGGCGGAACTCGATCGAGGCGCCGCGCATGATCAGGCTGGCGATCAGCAGCATGATGGGGATATACAGCTGTTCCAGCAAGGTGGCATAGGCGCTGGGAAAGGCGCCGAACAGGGCGCCGCCCACCACCACCAGCCAGGTTTCGTTGGCGTCCCACACGTGCTCGATGGACTGGAAGATCAGGTTGCGTTCCTGCTCGCGGCGGGTAAACAGGCTGAGGATGCCCACGCCCAGGTCGAAGCCGTCCGTGACCACGTAAAAGATCAGCATCAGGCCGATCAGGCCGAACCATGCATTGCCCAGCATGGCATGCGAATTGATATCCATTACAAACTCCTTGATTGGTAGCGGCGCATTTCAATACCCCGCGGCATGGGCGGTGTCCGGCAGCGGCAGCGCCACGTCCGGGCCTTGTTGCAGCCATTTCTTGGCAAACACAAAGAAAGTGACGAACAGCACGATGTAAAACACGCAGAACATCAGCATGCTGCCGGCCACGGCATGGGCGGCCACGTCGGAGACGGCGTCGCGCGTGCGCAGCAAGCCGTACACGACCCACGGCTGGCGTCCCACTTCGCGCACGATCCAGCCGCACTCGACGGCGATGTAGGGCAGCGGTATCGTCAGCACCCAGGCCAGCAGCAGCTTGCGCTGGCGCACGAACTCCTGCACCCGCCCGCCCACCTTGCGCCAGGCCACGAAGGTCCAGAACGACAGCAGCACGAACCACATGCCGATGCCGGCCATGGCGCGAAACGCGTAGTACAGCAGCGGCAGCATGGGCGGCTGGTCTTCGCGGGCGATGTCGGCCAGGCCCGTGATCTTGCCCGTGGCGCTATGCGTGGCGATCACGCTGAGCATGCCGGGCACTTCGATGGACCAGTCATTCTTCTGCTCCGCCTGGTTGGGCCAGGCCAGCAGGGACCAGGCCGCGCCTTCGCCATCGCGGTTCATGTGCCAGTGGCCTTCGATGGCCGCGCCCTTGGCGGGCTGGGTCTTGAAGACGTCGACGCCGCTCGAATCGCCGAGCCAGACTTGCAACGGCGCGATGACCAGCAGCAACATCAGCGCCAGCTTGAACGAGCGGGCGAAGAAGGCCGGTTCGCGGCGCTTGAACATATACCAGGCGGAAATGCCGGCGATGACGAACAAGCCCGTTTCCACGGCGGCCACCCACATGTGGCCCACGGCCCAGGCCATGTCGGGATTGAAGATGGCGGCCACGTAATCGGTGACGATGATCTTGCCGTCGAGCACGCGCACGCCGGCCGGCGTCTGCATCCAGGAATTGGCGA
The DNA here is from genome assembly GCF_002797895.1 of Janthinobacterium sp. 67. Taxonomy (NCBI): domain Bacteria; kingdom Pseudomonadati; phylum Pseudomonadota; class Betaproteobacteria; order Burkholderiales; family Oxalobacteraceae; genus Janthinobacterium; species Janthinobacterium sp. 67. The sequence continues at coordinate 5,990,457 of NZ_PGES01000001.1, forward strand.
CCATGATCCAGAACGAGGAAATGCTGGAACCGAGCGCCACCATGCCGGTGGCAAACAGGTGCACGCCCTTCGGTACGCGGCCCCAGCCGAACATCATGACGCCGATGAAGCCCGCTTCCAGCATGAAGGCCATGGCGCCTTCGAAGCCGAGGATGTTGCCGATGAACTGCCCCGAATGGTGCGAGAACGGCGCCCAGTTGGTGCCGAACTGGAATTCCAGGGGAATCCCGCTGACGACGCCGACGGCAAAGTTCAGCACCAGCAGCTTGCTCCAGAAGCGCGCGTGGCGGTAGTAGACGGGGTCGCTGGTACGCAGCCACAGCGCCTCGACAACAAACAGGAACAGCGACAGGCTGATCGTCAATATGGGCCACAGGATGTGGAAGATGGCCGTCATCGCAAATTGCGCGCGCGACAGGTCCAGGGTATCGAAACCGAACATGGCGTTCTCCTGATCAACTGAGGGCGGCCGAAGGCGACAGCAGCACGGGGATGGATTTGAAGGTCGGCGTGCGCGAACCTTCGCCCACGCTGTCGAGGGGCACCAGCGGATTGGTTTCCGGGTAGTAGGCGCCGATGCAGCCGCGCGGAATGTCGTACTCGACCAGCAGGAAGCGGTCGGCGCGGCGTTCGATGCCGTCATGCCACACGCCGATCAGGTCGACCCAGTCGCCGGCCGCAAAGCCCAGCATGGCCAGGTCGTCCTTGTTGATGAAAACGACCCGGCGCTGGCCGAACACGCCGCGGTAGCGGTCGTCCATGGCGTAGATCGTCGTGTTGTACTGGTCGTGCGAACGCGTCGTCATCAGCACCATCAGGCGCTCGCCATATTGCTGGCGTGCACGGTGGATCGGCGTGTCCAGTTCGATGGCGTTGACGAGGAATTGCGCCTTGCCGCTGTCCGTCTTCCATACCCGTTCACGCGAGGCGATTTTTAGGTGGAAACCTCCCGGTTTGGCCACGCGCAAGTTGTAGTCGAAAAAGTCTTCAAAAACTTGTTCGATGGAATCGCGCAGCCGCGCATAGTTGCCGGCATAGCGCAGCCAGTCGATCTTTTCGCTACCGATGGTCGCCTGCGCCATGCCGGCCACGATGGCGATTTCCGAACGCAAGTTGGGCGAAGCGGGCTGGTTCATGCCGAACGAGATATGCACCATGCTCATCGAATCTTCCACCGTCACGCCTTGCGCCACGCCTTCCTGCACGTCGATTTCCGTGCGGCCCAGGGTGGGCAGGATCAGCGCATCCTTGCCGTGCACGAGGTGGCTGCGGTTGAGCTTGGTGGAGATGTGCACGGTCAGGTCGCACGAACGCAGCGCGTCCCACGTGCGCGGCGTATCCGGCGTGGCCATCGAGAAATTGCCACCGAGCGCCACAAACACCTTGACCTTTTTTTCCAGCATGGCGGCGATGGTGCCGACGGCGTCGTAGCCGTGGTGGCGCGGCGGCTCGAAATTGAAGACGAGGCCCAGGCGGTCGAGGAATTCCTTGGTCGGCTGTTCCTCGATGCCCATGGTGCGGTCGCCCTGCACGTTCGAGTGGCCGCGCACGGGGCACAGGCCCGCGCCGCGCTTGCCGATATTGCCGCGCATCATCATCAAGTTCGACAGGATTTGCACGGTGGCCAGCGAATTCTTGTGCTGCGTCACGCCCATGCCCCAGGTGGCGATGACGGCCTTGCCCTTCACGTAGATCTGCGTGAGTTCCTCGATCTTGTCGCGCGCCACGCCCGATTCGGCCAGCAGCAAGTCCCAGTTTTCCGCGCGCAGGTCGGCCGCGAAGGCGTCGAAGCCCGTCGTGTGTTCGGCGATGAAGGCGCAGTCGAGCACGCGCTCCTGGCCGTGGGCGATGGCCTCGTCATCGAGCTCGACGACGCGCTTGGCCATGGCCTTGATCAGCGCGAAGTCGCCGCCCAGGGTGGGGCAGATGAACAGCGAACAGATGTTCGTGCTGCCGCCCGTCAGCATTTCCAGCGGGTGCTGCGGGCTCGTAAAACGCTCGAGGCCCCGTTCGTGCAATGGGTTGATGGAAACAATGGTGGCGCCGCGGCGCGATGCTTCGCGCAATTCGCCCAGCATGCGCGGATGGTTGGTGGCGGGATTCTGGCCGAACAGCAGCAGGGTGTCCGCATGTTCGAAGTCGTCCAGCAGCACCGTGCCCTTGCCGATGCCCACCGTTTCCGGCAAGCCGCGGCTCGTCGCTTCGTGGCACAGGTTGGAACAGTCGGGGAAGTTGTTCGTTCCGTAGGCGCGCACGAACAGCTGGTACAGGAAGGCCGCTTCGTTGCTGGCGCGGCCCGACGTGTAGAAGGCGGCCTGGTTCGGGTCGTCCAGCGCGTGCAGGTGGTGCGCCACGAGGGCGAACGCATCGTCCCAGGAAATGGCCTGGTATTTGTCGCTGGCGGCGTCGTACACCATGGGGTCCGTCAAACGGCCATGTTGCTCCAGATCATAGTCCGACTGTTCCATCAATTCGGTGACCGTGTGCTCCTGGAAAAACTCGGGACGCACGCGCTTGCTCGTCGATTCGGCGGCCACGGCCTTGACACCGTTTTCACAGAACTCGAACGTCGACGCGTGTTCGCGGTCGGGCCAGGCGCAGCCCGGGCAGTCGAAACCGTCGGGCTGGTTTTGCTCGAACAGCGAGCGGTAATTGCCCGCGCTGACTTTTTCCTTGAACAGGTTGATGGCCACGTACTTGAGGGCACCCCAGCCGGCCGCGGCATGGGTGTAGGGCGCGATGCGCGCGTCGGACTTTGGCTTGCTCATGATGACTCTCCTGGTGATGTGCGATGGGACAATCACATGGTAGGGGCGGCGGCTTGCCCCGTAGGCGCACAGTTCCGGACAAAAATACAGAGTACAGATGGCAAGACGACGATGCCGGCCGCGCCGGCGCCGGCCGTGATTTATGATGCGGGCAAGGAGAAAGAACATGCACAAGGAAGACAAGGAAGAAGGAATCGACGCGGCGCTGATCGCGCTGCTGGCGCTGCTGTGGGAAGCGCGGCGGGAGGCGCCTGAAAAACCGTGGTCGCTGGCCAAGCTGGCCAAGCGGGCGGGAATACAGATGAGCACCTTGCTGCGCCAGCTCAATGCGCTGTCCAGCGCGGGACTGGTGACAGTTGCCACGGCGGAGAGCGGCGGCGGCAGCGCTTCGCTGAGTACGGCGGGCGCCGAGCTGTGCGCCAGCGTGTTCGCGCCGCCGGCAGCGGATTAGCGTGCGTCTGTACTCTATCGGCTGGCGCCGGACTGTACCTCACTGAGTGCCTGCATTCGTCCTATGCTACTTCCAGACGAATGCACATCAAGGGGAAGCACAATGAACACCATCAGGTATCCGCAGCCAGACGAGAGTGAACCATGCGTGGACATGCTGGGCCGCCCCCTGACGGACTTGCGCATTTCCGTCATCGACCAGTGCAACTTCCGCTGCACCTATTGCATGCCGGCCGAGCTGTACCCGAGCGACTATCCATTCCTGCCATCGAGCGAGCGCCTGTCCTTCGAGCAGATTGAAACCATGGCGCGCGCCTTCGTGCGCCTCGGCGTCGATAAAATCCGCATCACGGGCGGCGAGCCGCTGCTGCGCAAGAACCTCGAGCAGCTGATCGAGACGCTGGCGCGGCTCACCACGCCGGACGGGCGCGCCGTAAGCATCGCGTTGACGACGAATGGCAGCTTGCTGGCGGCCAAGGCGCGCTCGCTGAAGGATGCGGGCCTGGACCGGGTCACCGTCAGCCTCGACAGCCTGGACAACGGTATTTTCCAGCGCATGAATGGCGTCGACTTTCCCGTCGAGAAAGTGCTGCACGGCATAGCGGTAGCGCAAGCCGTGGGCTTGAACCCCGTGAAGGTCAACATGGTGGTGCAGAAAGGCGTCAACGATAGCCAGATCGTGCCGCTGGCGCGCCACTTCCGCCATACGGGCGTGAACTTGCGCCTGATCGAATTCATGGATGTGGGCGGCATCGGCGCCTGGTCGCGCACGCACATCGTCACGTCCGAGGCGGCACGCGCGCTGATCGCGGCCGAATTCCCCCTCGAGTCGCTGGGGAACGGCAAGCCCATGTCGCATGAAACGGCCAGCCGTTACCGCTATCTTGATGGCGGCGGCGAAGTAGGCTTCATTTCCAGCGTGTCCCAGCCGTTCTGCGGCGACTGCAGTCGGGTGCGCGTGTCGTCCGATGGCAAGCTGTTTACTTGTTTGTTCGCCCAGGACGGCCTCGACCTGCGGCCCCTGCTTGACTCCGCGCAAGGGTTGGAAACCGCGCTGCGCCAGCACTGGCAGCGCCGTGGCGACCGCTACTCGGAAGTGCGCGGCGCACTGGCCCAGCTTGGCGGGCGCAAGCAGTATCCCACCGTGCGCATGTCGCTGGTGGGCGGGTGAACAGTCTACAAAAACTCGGTGATGAGTTTGCCGAGCAGGATGATGGCCTGTTCCACGCCCACGCTCCACGGATAGCTGTAGTTGAGGCGGATGCAATGCCTGTAGGCCTGGCTGACGGAAAACATGCGTCCCGGGCCCACCGTGATCTTGCATTCCAGCGCGCGCCGGTACAGTTGCATGGAGTCTATGTCGCCGGGCAATTCCACCCACAGCACGTAGCCGCCCTGCGGGTGCGAGATTTTCGTCCCGGCAGGAAAGAAGCGCAGCACGGCGGCGGCCATGATGCGCGCCTGCTGGGCATAGGCTTTGCGGGTGCGGCGCAGATGCTGTTCGTAGCCATCGTTTTGCAGATATTCGGCAATCGCCAGCTGCGGGAACGAGGACGTGGCCAGGGTGTTGAGGAATTTGAGTTCCTCGACCCTGCCCCGGTAGCGTCCGGCCAGGGCCCAGCCCACGCGCTGCGCGGAACTGAGGCTCTTGGAAAACGAGGAGCAGTGCAGCACCATGCCTTTGCGGTCCCAGGATTTGAGCGAGGACGGGTGGGCGTCGCCGTAATACAGTTCGTTGTAGACGCCGTTTTCGATGGCGGGTACGTCGTGCTGCTCCAGCAACTGGACCAGGGCGCGCTTGCGCTGGTCGGACATCTGGAAGCCCAGCGGATTCTGGAAGTTCGGCATCACCATGACGGCGGCGATCGGTTGCCGGGCCATGATGTCGGCCAGCGCTTCGATGCTGATGCCGTCGTACGGATCGGTGGATACTTCCACCACCTTCATGCCCAGCCGTTCGACGGCCATCAGCATGGCATAGAAGGTGGGCGACTCGACGGCGATGGTGTCACCCGGCTTGGCCACGGCTTGCAGGCACAGGTTGATCGCTTCCGTGGCGCCCACGGTGACGATGATTTCGTCGGGATCGACGGCCAGGCCGTTTTCCATGTAGCGGCGGGCGATTTCGCGGATCAGTTGCGGGTTGCCCGGCGGCAGGTCGTCCGTCACGTTCCACGCGCGGTTGCGGCGCGCCACGGCGCCCGCATACTGGTTGATGCGTTCCCAGGGAAACAGAGACGGGTCGGGGTAAGGCGAGCCCAGCGGGATGGCGTCGTGCAAGCCGATCGAGCGCAAGGTCGACAGCACCAGGCGGCTGACGTGCACTTCCGCCGGCACGGTACTGGGCTGCGACGCCTGCATGCACAGGTCGGTGGCCCGCGCATCGCCGGCGCGGGCGCGCACGAAGTAGCCGGACTGGGGCCGGCTTTCGATCACGCCCATGCTTTCCAGCTTGACGTAGGCGCGCAGCACCGTGGTGATGCTCAGCTTGTGCTGCTGGCTGGTCTGGCGCACGGAGGGTATGCGTTCGCCCGGCAGGAGCACACCCTTGGCCACCAGTTGCTCGATGTCGCCGACGAGCTTTTCATACAGTTTCATGCAATGGTATCCATTCTTTGATTCTTGCTCTACGTCATTGCATTATCGTCCAATTCATGAAGGCGGTACGGCTGCGGTCACCGCATATTGTCGAAATGAAACTTTCATTCGACAGTTCTGGTTTAATATCTACTTAGCAAATAAAAAGGAATATTGGTCATGGCAATTCCACAAAGCATGCTGTCTGTCGTCGCGCGCGACGAAGTGCATTTGCAGTTCAATGTGAAGGCCGGTGTCGACCTGCGGCAGTTGTTCAAGTTGCTGGGCAAGCTGTGGGAATCCGAAGTCACGGGCATCCTCGACCCCACCCTGAACCGCCACCATCAGTTGACGGGCGGCACGGCCAACGTGGTACTGGGATTCAAGCCCGAGCTGTGGCGCGCCGCTTGCCCCGGCTGCGTGCCGGACAACATGGCATCGTTCGCGCAAGACCTGGTGGGCGCCAACGGCAAGACGGCGCCGGCCACCCAGCACGATTTCTGGGTCTGGATCACGCAGTCGAACGCGGCCACCCTGTACGACAGCATGCGCACGACGCTCACGTTACTGAGTCCCTTCGCCGAACTGGCCAGCGAGCAGGTGTGTTTTCCGTATCACAATAACGTGACCTTCGACGGCTTTGCCGATGGCGTCGCCAATCCGAATCCGTTCCGTGCCAATGGCGTGGCCATCATTCCGGACGGCGAGGCGGGCGCGGGCGGCTCCACCGTGCTGCTGCAGAAATGGCGCATGGACGTGGAGCGCCTGCGCGCCTTGCCCGTGCACGCGGCCGAGCAGGTGTGGGGCCGCACCAAGGCCGGCAGCCATGAATTGTCGCCGCTGCCCGTCGATTCCCACGTGGGCCGCAACCAGTTCATCCGCGATGGCGAGGAAGCCGACATCGTGCGCCGCAATGCCAATTACGCCAATGCGAGCGAGGCGGGCGTCATGTTCGTCGGTTTCTGCAAGGACATCACGGTGACCATGGGCATGCTGCGGCAAATGTATGGCGTAGGCTATGATGGCGTCACCAAGACGGACAGGCTGCTGGATTTTTCCACGGCGCTGTCGTCGGCGATCTATTTCGTGCCCAGCATCGATGCCTTGCTGGCCGTGGGTATTTCGCCGGCGGATCCCGGCTAAGGGCCGCTCCGGCGGTTCCGATTTTTACTTTTACTAGGAGTTTTTCATGCGTATTCGTCCCGCCACCTTGCTGTCCGCCCTGATCTTCGGCAGCGTCGTCTTCAGCGCTTCCGCCTCCGCCGTCGGCCTGGGTTTCCTGGCCGATACGCCGATGGCTTATCTGAACAAGAATGACAAGCCCGTCTTCGTGAAGGCCGTCACCGACGTGCTCAATGACAAGAAGGATGGCGAAACCGTGCAATGGAGCAATGAAGGCTTGCGCAATTCCGTGCGCATCGCCGCCGACATCACGGCCAGCGACACGGAAAAGACGGATGCGCAAACCTGCCGCAAGGTGCAGGTGGGCTTGAGCGCCAAAGGCCAGGAACAGACCCTCAAGCTGAAGGTCTGCAAGGCCGGCACGGCCGCGTGGAAAGTGGCAAAGAGCTGATCGTCCGTGTTGCTCCCTTGCCGGTTCCGCACCGGCAAGGTGCGACTTTCCTCTAGGTAAGTCTGGCAGCGGTTAGAATCACGCTTTACCCTCACTTTTCTCACCTGCATGCAGCAAAGTCGCCTCCTGTTCTTCCGCCTGGCCGGCCAGTTTCGCCGCTATGGCGCCATCGTTGCCGCCACCTTGCTGGCCGTGGGCGTGGCGTCCGCCACCGATGTGTTGTTAATCCGTCAGTTGCAAAACGTCGTCGACGCCATGCGCGCGACGGCCAGCACGCAGGCTGCGCCCGCGTCCGGCGTGATGGGCATGTTGCAGGGCTGGGTCGACCGTTTCTTGCCGGCACAGGCGGGGCAGGTGGACTTGTGGGTGATTCCCGCCACCATCCTGGGCCTGGCCGTGCTGCGCATGGTGTCGAGCTTTGCCGGCGATTACGGTTCCGTATGGCTCTCGAGCCGGGTGCAGGCCGATTTGCGCGAAAAAATGTTCGCCACCATCATGCGCTTGCCCAGCCGCTTTTTCGATACCACCACCACCAGTTTGACGCAGTCGCGCGTGGCTTTCGACGCCAGCCAGGTGTCGCAGGCGGGCTTGAACGTGCTTAACGTGATGGTGCGCGATTCCGTCGCCACCGTCGGCTATTTGATCTTGCTGTTCAGCATCGACGTGAAACTGGCCCTGTTCTGCATGGCGTCGATGCCCATCGTGGCCATCGTCGTGACCCTGGCGGGGCGCCGCATGCGCCACCTGAGCAAGAGTTCGCAGCAAGCCGTGGGCGAGCTGACGTCCGTGCTCGACGAAAGCATCGCCGGCCAGCGCGTCGTGAAAATTTTCGGCGGGCAGGATTACGAGCAGGCGCGCTTCGTCGACGTCGTCAAGCGCAACCGCCAGCTGGCCGTCAAGCACGCGGCCACCTCGGCCATGAATTCCGGCTTCATCATGATGCTCGTCGGTATCACCCTGTCGTCCGTGATCTACTTCGCCATGCTGCGCGCGCAAAGCGGCGCCATCACGCCGGGCGCCTTTGTTGCCTTCATGGGCGCGCTGATGGCGATGCAGTCGCCGATCAAGAATCTGACGAAGATCAATGAACCGCTGCAGCGGGGCCTGGCGGCTGCCGAGTCCGTCTTTGGCCTGATCGACACGCCGCTGGAACCGGACCCGGGCACCATCGCCCCGGCGGCCGTGCAGGGCAATCTGTCCTTGCAAAACGTGCAATTTCGCTACAACAGCGACGACCCCGACGCGCCCACGGCCTTGAGCGACATCACGCTCGACATCCGCGCCGGCGAAACGGTGGCCCTGGTGGGCGGCTCCGGCGGCGGCAAGACGACCTTGCTGGGCTTGCTGCCCCGCTTCTACGACGTCAGCGGCGGCCGGATCCTGCTCGACGGCGTCGACGTGCGCGACTACGCCTTGCTGGCCCTGCGGCGCCAGTTCGCCCTCGTCAGCCAGGACGTGATTTTGTTCAACGACACGATGGCGGCCAATATCGCGTACGGCGACCCGGCCCCGGACCAGGCCCGTATCGAAGCGTCGGCGCGCGCCGCCTACGCCCACGACTTCATCATGCAGCTGCCGCAAGGCTACGCCACGCAGGCGGGGCAGAACGGTTCACGCCTGTCGGGCGGGCAACGTCAGCGCCTGGCGATTGCGCGCGCCCTGTACAAGGATGCGCCGATTCTCTTGCTCGACGAAGCGACCAGCGCGCTGGACACGGAGTCGGAGCGTTCCGTGCAGGCGGCCTTGGAAGTGCTGATGCGCAACCGCACCACCATCGTCATCGCCCACCGCCTGTCGACCATCGAAAGTGCCGACCGCATCGTCGTCATGCAGGGCGGCCGCCTGGTCGAGTCGGGCAGCCATGCCGCCTTGCTGCAGCAGGGCGGCGCGTATGCGCGCCTGCATGCGAGCCAGTTGTCGCCCGTCAAGGACAGCGTGGGCTGAGCTGTCCCTCTCTTTTTCATTGCGTGCGGCAATCGTGCCCATGGCGCACGGCGCTTGCCTTTATGATGGTGGCCGCAAAGCAACATGAACAATGGAACAACATGAAGAATCAACAGACGCTGCGCTGGCTGCTGGCCGCCGCACTGGGCATGGGTGCGACCCTGCCGCCGGCGGCGGTGTCAACGCCAACGCTGCAGGAGGAAGACCACACCATGTACCTGGATCAAGATTTCATGCCCAGCAAGCAGCGCCGCGCTACCTATGCGCTGCGCACGCCGCCCGTGCGCGACGAGGCGCTGGGCGCCTGGCACGTGCGGCTCGAATTTCCCGACACGCCGGGCGTGCTGGCCTTTGAAACCTATGCCACCGACCTGGATCTGAGCCAGGTCAGGTTCGTGCGTTTTCGCAAGTACTACTACGAAAATGGTCAGTTGTTGCGCGAAACCTATTTCAATGACCAGGGCGAGGAGCTGCTCGGCGGCTGCGTGTACTTCGAGAATGGCCAGGTCAAGCAGCGGGTGACGGCCTTGCCGAACGGGCGCGACAGCATCTCGGAAACGTATCACGAGAATGGCCAGCTGATGAACCGCACCTTGTATCACGGCGACGAGATGGCCGACGGCGAGCACGTGTCATATGGCGCGAACGGGGCCGTCAGCAACCGGTCTTATCAACGCAATGGCAAGATGGATGGTGTGCAGGAATCGTTTTATGACGATGGCAAGCTGTTCCAGCGGGGACAGTTCGTCGATGGCAAGCGCGAGGGCGAGTTTGTCACGTATGCGCAGGACGGCAAGGTGCTGGCCAAAACCGTGTGGGTGCACGGCCAGCCCGACGGCTGGTCGTTTGAAAGCCATGGCAATGGCGTCATGTCGAACAAAACGCTGTACCAGAAAGGCGCCGTGCTCAGCCTGGAAAAGTGGGGGGCGAATGGCCATCCCATTTTTGCCTGGCAGAAAGACGCGCAGGGGCGCGACCACGGCGACACGACGGATTGGCATGCCAACGGCGTGCGCGCCAGCGTGACGCCGTTCGTCAAAGGCCAGCGCCACGGCTTGCTGCAAACCTGGTACAGCGACGGCAGCCTGCGGCAGATCGTGCCGTATGAACATGGCAAGAAGCACGGCATCGAGCGCCAGTGGGACAAGACCGGCAAGCTGGTGCTGGAACAGGCATGGCAGGATGGGCAGCCGGTGACAGGCAGTTAGTTCCGCGCCGCCATTGCAGGTATCATGCAGGGATTCCGGCCCGCCAGCAGGCGCGAAGCCGGCACGATAACGGAGGCAATGGTGGTGGAAGCGGAAGTTTCGGCGGTGGCCAGGGCGCAGGGGCTGGCCTTGCAAAACATGCGCGTCGTCATGCGTGCGGCGCAGCGGCACTCGGCGCAGATCGAGAAGCAATGCGGCGTGTCGGGCGCGCAACTGTGGGTGATGCAGGAATTGCTGGAGCGCCCAGGCCTGCGCATGGGCGAGCTGGCCGGCAAGATGTCGATCCACCAGACGACGGCCAGCAACCTGGTCGACGCGCTGGTCAAGAAAGCCTATGTGCGCAAGGCGCGCGACCAGCCCGACCAGCGCGTGGTGACATTGACCCTGACGGTGGAAGGGCAGGCCGTCATCGCCGGCGCGCCGCAGCCGGCGCGCGGCTTGCTGCCCAGTGCCCTGGCCCAGCTGGACGCCGCCAGCCTGGCGCACCTGAACCAGGGCTTGAGCGCCTTGCTGGCCGTCATCGCTCCCGATGACAGGCAGGCCGGCATGCAGCCGTTTCCGTTTACGATGTAGCTTACGATGTAGTTTCCCGGCTGGCCTGCGGCAGCCGCTGCAGCTGCAGTTGCGCCAGCGCCCCGTACAGCGGTTCGCTCAGCACGCGCGAGACCGTGCTGGCCACGACGGCGCAGGCCATCAGGCTGAGCACCATGCCGTGGCCGTCGACCATTTCCATGACAATGATAAACGCCGTCAGCGGCGCTTGCGTGGCGGCGGCCAGGAAACCGACCATGCCCAGCGCGATCAGGGCCGGCGCGTGCGGGTAATGGAGCAGGACGGCGACATCGTGGCCGATGCCGGCGCCGATGGCCAGCGACGGCGCGAAGATGCCGGCCGGCACGCCCGACCACACGGTCAGCCACGTCGCCACATATTTGAAGGCGACAAAGGCGGGCGCCACGTCGGACGAGCCTTCCAGCATGGCGCGCGTGGCCACGGTGCCGCTGCCGAACGTGGCGCCATGGCTGGCGATGCCGATGGCCGCCACCAGCAGGCCACACACGGCGGCGAACAGCACGGGCCGGCCTTTTCTCCACGCGGACAATTTGCCCAGCGGATTGCCGCGGGCGGACGCCAGCAGCAGCCGCGCGAACAGGCCGCCGGCCACGCCCGCGACCAGGGTCACGAGCAAGCCCGGCAAGGCCAGCGCCAGGCCGATGGGACCCGGGTGGATGATGCCGAAGTGGGTGGCGTTGCCGTGGATGGACACGGCCATCATGCCGGCCAGCACGATGCCGGCGACGATGAGGCCGCTGTTGCGCTGCTCGGGCGAGCGCGAAAGTTCCTCGATGGCAAACATGACGCCGGCCAGCGGCGTGTTGAAGGCGGCCGCGATGCCGGCCGCGCCGCCGGCCACCAGCAGGGAATGGGCGCTCACCTGCGAATGACGGGGCAGCCAGCGGCGCGCGGACAGCATCACGCCGGCGGCGATCTGCACGGATGGCCCTTCGCGCCCCAGCGACAATCCCCCCAGCAAGCCGCCCGCCGTCAGGACGATCTTCGCGGCGCTGAGTTTCAGGGAGACAAACAATGAGCGCTGCTCGGGCGCGACGGCCGGGTCCAGTGTCGCCATCACTTGCGGGATGCCGGAACCGGCCGCGCCCATCGCGTAGCGGCGCGTCAGCCAGACCAGCAGGGCGGCGCAGGCCGGCGTCCACAGCAGGGCGAACCACCAGGCCTTGCCGTTAAAAAAGAGAAACAAGTCCAGCGCTTCCTCCGCCAGCCACGTAAAGCCCACGACGACGAGCCCCGCGATGGCGGCCATGCCGACGACGACGGCGCGCGACCACCACAGGCGCGGGTTGGCAAATTCATGCTTGAAGGCAGAGGGAATATCGTGCAAATGCTTCATTGCGGCAAGTCCAGGAAGGGGCGCGCAGGGCGTCGGGGAGACTTGCCATTATATATGTGTATTTGTCCGAATGCATTTTATCGGCCTGATCCGTAGGCGGCTGGCAACAGAAGATCCGCTCCGGCCAGGAAATCGACGAGCGCCCGCACTTTCGGCGCCAGGTGCGGCCCGGATGGCCACAGCAGCCAGCAACTGTGGGCCGGATGGCCGGCGATCGCGTAGTCCCTCAGCACTTCGACCAAGCTGCCGTCGTCGATGGCGGAGCGCACATAAAAGTCGGGCAGCCAGGCGATACCCAGGCCTTGCCGCGCGAAGTGCAGCCGTGCCTCGACGTTGTTGCAGACCATGGACAGTGGCAATTCCGGCACCGGCGCCTCGGCTTGCTGGCGCAGCTGCCACTGTTCCACCTTGCCGCTGTGGCGGAAGCGGTAGTGCAGGCAAGCATGTTGTTGCAGTTCAAGGGGATGGCTGGGCGTGCCGTGGCGCGCCAGGTAGGCGGGCGAGGCCACGAGGCAGGAGCGGAACTGGCCCAGCTTGCGGGCGGCCAGGCGCGAATCGCGCGGGGCGCCGATGCGGATGACGGCGTCGAAACCGTCGCCGACGACATCGGCCAGCGCATCGGAAAAGTCCAGGTCGAGGGCGATGGCCGGGTGCTGCGCGGCAAAATCGGCCAGCGCGGGCAGGAACACGCTACCCAGTTCCGGCAAGCCCAGGCGCAGGCGTCCGCGCGGCGCCAGCTTGCCCGCCAACTCCTCCTGCGCCGCCTGCATTTCCGCCAGGATGCGCTCGCTGCGCGCGAGGAACAGCTTGCCCTCGGCCGTCAGGCTCAGCTGGCGCGTGCTGCGCTGGAACAGGCGCGCGCCCAGCCGCTGCTCGAGTCGGGCCAGACTCTTGCTGACGGCCGATGGAGAAATGCCGGCCTGGCGCGCGGCGGCGACAAAGCTGCCCGCCTGCGCCAGTTGCACGAACAGGGCCACGCCGGAGAGATTATCGATGTCTTGCATGATTCATGACAGTTTGGTCAGGTGTGAAACGCATTGAAGCATATTTTTCTTTCTCGCGTGGCTGCTTACCATGGGGTTTTGACCTGCGGGAGCATGCAATGAAGATGATCGGTTTCAAGAAAGGCAGCAGTGTGGGCGAACAAGGCGGCCTGTTCGACATGGAAGGCCCGATGCCCGTGCCCGGCCCGCGCGAGGTGCTGGTGCAGGTGCGCGCCGTCGGTATCAATCCGCTCGACACCAAGGTGCGCGCGGGGCTGGTGACGGTACCCGATGCCGTCACGACTCTGGGCTGGGATGCGGCCGGCGTCGTGCATGCGGTGGGCAGCGAAGTGACCCTGTTTAAACCGGGGCAAGCCGTGTATTACGCGGGTTCGTTCCACCGCGCGGGTGCAAATGCCGCATATCAGCTGGTCGATGAGCGTATCGCGGGGCGCATGCCGGTGACGCTGGATTTTGCGCAGGCCGCCAGCGTGCCGCTGGCGGCGCTGACGGCGTGGCAATTGCTGTTCGAGCGTTTTGCCGTCGCGCCCGGCGACAGGCGGGAACGGGGCAGCCTGCTGGTGCTGGGCGGCGCGGGCGGCGTCGGTTCCATGCTGATCCAGCTGGCGCGCCAGTTGACGGGTTTTACGGTGATCGCCACGGCCTCGCGTGGCGACAGCGGCGACTGGTGCCGCGCCATGGGCGCCCATCACGTGATCGACCATGCACAACCCCTGCCGGCGCAGGTGGCGGCATTGAACGTGGCGCCCGTGCGCCATATCGCCGCGCTGTCGCACACGGCGCAACACGTCGCGCAACTGGTGGAGCTTATCGCGCCGCATGGCAAGCTGGCCGTCATCGACGACCACGAGCAGTTTGATGCGGCGCCGCTGAAGGGCAAGAGCATCTCCTTGCACTGGGAAATGGTGTTTACGCGGCCTTTGTTTGCCACCGAAGACATGATCGAGCAGCACCGGATACTGAACCGCGTGGCGCGCTTGCTGGAAGATGGCGTGCTGCGCCATACCGTGCGGCAGGAATTGTCGCCCATGGACGCGGCCACCTTGCGGCGCGCCCATGCGCTGCTGGAGCGGGGCGGGCAACCGGGCAAGATCGTCGTCAGCGCCGTGTAGCGCCTAGACGAACAGTTCGCGCCGCGCGCTCTGGCTGATGGCGACGGTGGCCGGGTGGCGCAAGCGCCGTTCCGTCGTGATCGCATACACCTGCTCGACGAGGCTGTCGACCCGGCCCAGCGCCACCACGGCGTATTGTTCGCACACCTGGGGCGCGATGACGGTGGGGGCGAAGAACAGGCCGGCGCCGGACTGGCCGAAGGCCTTCATCATGGCGCTGTCGTCGAACTCGCCGACGATGCGCGGGTGCAAATTATTGTCGCCGAGCCACTGCAGCAAGCGCCCGTAGATGGCGAAGTCTTCGCCCGGCAGCAGCAGCGGCGCGCCGTCCAGGCATTGCGGGAAGCCGCCCGTCAGGGTGGCGGCCAGGGCTGGCGTGCCGAACAGGGTCATGCCGCTTTCGCCGAGCAAATGGTTAAAGCCGCGCACGCTCAGGTGGGCCGGCATGGGGCGGTCCGCCATGATCAGGTCGAGCCGGTGCACGGCCAGGTCCGCCAGCAGGCTGGCCAGTCGTCCTTCGCGGCAGATGATGCGCAGCGGCTCGGCCAGGCCCAGCGCCGGCTCCACGAGGCGGCAGGCGATCAGTTTCGACACGGAATCGGCGCAGCCCACGCGGAAGGTGGTCGTCGTCGTGCGCGACTGGTCGCGCACGATTTCCAGCAATTCATCGCCCGTGCTGAAAATGCTTTCGGCATGGCTGAGGATGCGCCTGCCCGTGTCCGTCAATTCCAGCTGGCGCCCGCTGCGGCGGAACAGTTCCACGCCCAGGGTGTCGGCAAACTCGCTGAGCTGGCCGGAGATCGATTGCGGCGTCAGGTGCAGCTGCTCGGCCGCGCGGGCGATGCTGCCCGTCTTGGCCACCATCCAGAAATAACGCAAGTGCTTGAAGTTGAGTGTCGACATGGGTTTTCCCGGCAGATTAATGCATCGAGTTTTTCGATGTATTATTAAATTATATTCGATTTGTTCGATGTTTATATTCAGACTATGATGGCTGCTCAATTCATGCAAGGAGAGTGTCATGGAGTTCAGGATACAAACGGATAGTTGCGGAGGCCGCCGATGAATGGCCTGGAAAGTATTGCAACAGCACCCATGTGGGCCGGCTTCATCGCCTTTGTCCTCGTGATGCTGGCGCTGGACTTGTTCGTTTTCGGCGGCAACAAGGCGCACAAGGTCAGTGTGAAGGAAGCGGCGACGTGGTCGCTCGTGTGGGTCAGCCTGGCCCTGCTGTTCAACGGCGGGCTGTGGTGGTATCTGAACGGCACGGCCGGTCCTGAGATCGCCAACCAGAAGGCGCTGGAATTTTTCTCCGGCTACCTGATCGAGAAAGCCCTGTCGGTCGATAACGTGTTCGTCTTCCTGCTGATCTTCAGCGCCTTCCAGGTGCCGATCCAGTACCAGCGCCGGGTGTTGATCTATGGCGTGCTGGGCGCCATCGTCATGCGCGCCGTGATGATCATGGCCGGTGCGTGGGTGGTGAGCGAGTTCAGCTGGGTGCTGTACCTGTTCGGCGCCTTCCTGCTGGTGACCGGCATGCGCATGCTGGTGGCGGCCGATGCGGAACCGGACGTGGCGAACAACCCCGTGCTGCGCTTTGCCCGCCGCCACTTGCGGGTGGCGGACGGCGACCACGGCGAGCGTTTCTTCGTGGCCAAGGGTGGCTTGCGCTATGTCACGCCCTTGTTCCTCGTGCTGATCCTGATCGAGGTGACGGACCTGGTATTCGCGGTCGATTCGATCCCGGCGATTTTCGCCATTACGACGGACCCGTTCATCGTCTTCACGTCGAACCTGTTCGCCATCATGGGATTGCGTGCCCTGTACTTCCTGCTGGTGGACGTGGCTGACCGCTTCCACATGCTCAAGTATGGCCTGGCGATGGTACTGGTGTTCATCGGCGCCAAGATGCTGATCATGCCGTGGTACCACGTGCCGGTGGAAGCATCGTTGCTGGTGGTGGCGGTCCTGATCGTATCGAGCTGCGTGGCCAGCGTGTTCATCACCCGCAGCGACAAGAAGTAAATGCCGTACCGCGCGCCCTGCAATGGCGGGGCGCGCTTTTTAAACTGAGAATGGAAAGTGAACTATGCGTACCTATGCAATGAACAGTCCCCAGGCAGCGGGACGTATCCTGGCCCTGATGATGGTGGTCGATGGCAACCTGGCCAGTGCCGAGCTGCAAGCCATGCACCGCAGCAAGATCCTCGAGCATATCGACCTGGAGCCGGCCGCCTTCCAGCAACTGCTGCAAGACCTGTGCGACGACATGCTGACGTCGACCGTGCATGGCGCCGTGCAACTGGCCAATGGCGTGATCGACAGCCTGCTTGATGAAATCACCGAGCCGGACCTGCGCCGCAAGCTGCTGCAAGCCATGTGGAAGATCGCCGATGCGGACGACTGGCTGGCCGATGGCGAAGCCGTCTTGCTGGCCCGCGCCAGCGCGGCGTGGTCGGCGGAAACGAACTTTCGCCGGCATGCGGCGTAATTACTGCGCCTTGTGCCCCATGGCAATGACGGCGGCGCCGGCCAGGGCCAGGCCCACGCCGGCGACGTCGCTCCAGGCGGGCGTGACGCCGTCCACCAGCCACAGCCAGCCCAGCGCCGTGGCGATATAGATGGCGCCATACGTGGCATACACGCGGCCGCTGGCGGCCGGGTGCAAGGTCAGCAGCCAGACGAAGACCAGCAGGCTGAGGGCGGCCGGCAACAGCAGCCAGGCGCTGCCCTTGTTGCTCAGCCATAGCATGGGCAGGTAGCAGCCCAGCAGCTCGGCCACGGCCGTGACGGTAAACAGCCCGAAAGTGCGGGCAAGACTGGTCCATTCGATGGCGTCGTTCATGCTATTCCTGTTGTGCGGTCAGCCGTCATTGTAGACGGGGGCGTCAATTGAGCTGCAGGGCGACATACAGCAGCAGGCGGTCATCCGTGTCGTCCAGGTCCAGCCCCGTCAGTTCGGCGATCTTTTGCAGCCGGTAATCGAGCGTGTTGCGGTGGATGTGCAGGGCCCTGGCCGTGGCCATCGGGTGGCTGTGGTGGCGGAACCAGGCGGCCAGGGTGCGCATCAGGGTGCCCGACTTGCGGTCGTGCGCCAGCAGGCGCGCCAGGGTCTGGCGCAATTGCTCGGCCTGCCAACCGGCTTGCAGGCCGGACAACAGCACGGGCAGGCTCAGTTCCAGATAGGAAAAAGTGGATTGTCCGCCATCGCGGGCGCGTCCCACGCGCGCCGTCTGCTTTGCCGATTCATACGAAGCCGTCGCGCCATCGAGGCCCGGCAAGGCCACGCCCATGGACAGGGTGGCGCTCGGCGTGAGCGCCTGCTGCGCCACCTGGTGCAGTTCGAGCAGGCGCTGCCTGGCTTGCGCCGCGCGCGCCTGCTGCGGGCCGCTGGCGGGAAAGGCGTCGAGCAGCACCAGTTCTCCCGGCGAGACGACGGCCATCAGCAGCGAGGGCCAGCGGGCGGACAGGTCGGACTGCACTTGCTGCAGCTGTGTCAGCACCTGGTCCAGCCGCTCGCCCGGGCCTTCGCCCGCATCGGGTATTTCCAGCACGAACATGGCGCGCGGCACGCGCAAATCGACGGCCAGGCGCGCCGCCCATGCCTGCATGCTGGCGTCCGAAATGCCCGTGCGGTAGACGAGCTGGAACACGAATTCCTCGCGGTAGCGCTTTTCGTGCTGCAATTCGCTGACCAGTCGCGCCTGCTCCAGCATCATTTCCGCCATGGTACGCACCAGTTCGCCGAACTGGCGCACGGCGTCCGGCTCGCCCGTCAGGCCCAGCACGCCACAAATCTCGCCGCGCACCGTCAGGGGCAGGTTGATGCCGGCCCGCGTGCCGGGCAGCCGGGCCAGGTCGGCCGCGCCGATTTCCACGCTGGCGCGCCGGGCCAGCGCCAGTTGCGCGCCCGGATGCAGGTCGCCCACGCGCTGCGGATCGCCGCTGGCCAGGATCATGCCACGCGCATCGATGACGTTCACGCTGAAGGGAATGATGTGCATGGTGCGCCGGACGATGTCCTGCGCCAGGGGAAGGTCAATATTCGGCATGGGGTGGTCCGTCTTGTGCATCTGCATGGAATCATTGTATAAAACACTATATTTCTTCATGCATCCGCACGATGACTGTTTCTGTGGGCGATTGTACGATGGGCTGGCCGTATCCCATAAAAAAATAGTCAGGAGACACCCATGAGCACCCATCCAGGCGCCAGCCTGCCCGCCGGCGCATCCGCGCAAGACCGCGTGCGCGAAGGCGCCTACCGCAAGGTCACCTTGCATCTGATCCCCTTCATCTTCATCTGCTACCTGTTCAATTACCTGGACCGCGTGAATGTCGGCTTTGCCAAGCTGCAAATGCTCGATGCGCTGCAATGGAGCGAGAGCGTGTACGGCCTGGGCGCCGGCATTTTCTTCATCGGCTACGTGGCCAGTGGCGTGCCCAGCAATCTGCTGCTGCACCGCCTGGGCGCGCGCAAGGTCATCGGCACCCTGATGATCGCCTGGGGCATCGCCTCGGCCTGCCTGATGTTCGTCACCACGCCGGCCGCGTTCTATTCGCTGCGCTTCATCACGGGCGTGTTCGAGGCGGGCTTCTTCCCCGGCATCGTGCTGTACTTTACGAACTGGTATCCCGCGTCGCGCCGGGGCCGCATCATGGGCCTGTTCATGTCGGCCATTCCCATTTCCGGCTTGCTGGGCAGCCCCTTGTCGGGCTGGATGATGCAATCGTTCGCCGGCCACGGCGGCCTGGCCGGCTGGCAATGGATGTTCTTGATGCAAGGCATTCCTACCGTGCTGCTGGGCTTGCTTGTGTACGTGCTGCTGAACGACGGCATCGCCCAGGCGAAATGGCTCAATGCGGAAGAAAAACAGCTGCTGCGCGCCGACCTCGACGAGGATGAACGCCAGCGCCGCAACGGCGCGAATACGGCCGACACCTTTGCCAGCGTGCTGCGCAACAAGCACGTGTGGATGCTGGGCCTTGTGTATTTCTGCATCCAGATGGGCGTGTACGCGATCAACTTCTGGTTGCCCACCATCGTCAAGTCGCTCGGTTTCGCCAGCCCCGTGGCCGTGGGCTGGGTCAGCGCCATTCCCTACCTGTGCGCCAGCATCTTCATGATCTGGGTGGGCCGTTCGGCCGACAGGCACAAGGAACGCCGCTGGCATTTGAGCGGCCCCCTGCTGATGGCGCTGTGCGGCTTGCTGCTGGCGACACAGGCGCACGGCAACGTGGTCGTCGCCCTTGTCGGCCTGTCGCTGGCGACCATGGGCGCGCTGTCCGGCCTGCCCATGTTCTGGCCCTTGCCGACGGCGTTTCTCGGCAGCGCGGCGGCGGCCGGCGGCCTGGCGCTGATCAATTCGCTGGGCCAGGTGGCCGGTTTCGTCAGTCCTTTCCTCGTCGGCTGGATCAAGGATGCGACGGGCGGCACCGACGTGGCACTGTATATTCTTTCCGCAGTCCTGCTGCTGGGCGCCATACTGGTGCTGCGCGTTCCCGCGCGTATTGTCAACCGTTGAGTGAACCGCTGATTGAACCGGAGGAATAGACCATGACGACGACCCCACCGCCGCGCGCCTTGCTGCAAGCGATGTTCCAGGCCGCCATCGCCGCGGCCCAGCCATCGCACTGCATCCCGCCCCATTTGCCGCCCGCGCCCAAGGGCCGGCTGATCGTCATCGGCGCGGGCAAGGCGTCGGCCGCCATGGCGCAAGCCGTGGAGCGGCACTGGCCGGGGCCGCTGTCGGGCCTCGTCGTCACGCGCTACGGCTATGCCGTGCCGTGCGAACGCATCGAGATCGTCGAAGCGTCGCACCCCGTGCCCGACCAGGCAGGCATGGACGCGGCGCGCCGCATGCTCGAACTGGTCGGCAATTTGCAAGCTGACGATACGGTGCTGTGCCTGATTTCGGGCGGCGGCTCGTCACTGTTGGCCTTGCCCCTGGACGACATTACTTTGGCCGACAAGCAGGCATTGAACCGCGCGCTGCTGGCGTCGGGCGCCACCATCGGCGAAATGAATTGCGTGCGCCGGCATTTGTCCGCCATCAAGGGTGGCAGGCTGGCGGCCGCCTGCCATCCGGCGCAAGTCATCACGTTGGCCATTTCCGACGTGCCCGGCGACAAGCTCGGCGACATCGCGTCCGGCCCCACGGTGGGCGACGCGACGACGTGCGACGATGCGCTGGCCATCGTGCGCCGCTATGGCATGGACTTGCCGGACAGCATAAGAAAGACCTTGGAAAGCGGGCGCGGCGAATCCGTGAAGCCCGATGACCCACGGCTGGCGCGCACGCGCACGACCCTGATCGCCACGCCGCAGATGGCCCTGGAAGCGGCCGCAGGGGTGGCGCGAGCGGCCGGCGTCACGCCGTATATCCTGGGCGACAGCCTGGAAGGCGAGGCGCGCGACGTGGGCAAGGTGATGGCCGGCATCGCGCTGCAAACGGCCGCGCGGGGCCAGCCATTCCCCGCCCCGTGCGTGCTGCTGTCGGGCGGCGAAACGACGGTCACCGTGCGCGGCGACGGGCGCGGCGGGCGCAACGTGGAATTCCTGCTGGCGCTGGGCATCGCGCTGGACGGCCACGAAGGCATCCACGCGCTGGCCGGCGACACGGATGGCGTCGACGGCCAGGAAGATATCGCCGGCGCGGTTCTGGCGCCCGACACCCTGCAACGGGCCTGGGCGCAAGGCATCAAGCCACGCGACAGCCTGGACAACAACGATGGCCACGGCTTCTTCCAGGCGCTGGGAGATAGCGTGATCACTGGCCCAACCTTGACGAACGTCAATGATTTCCGGGCCATTTTGATTGCCTGATTAATTAAAACTTTCCAGCACGATTTTCCCTTTCGCGGTATTGCTTTCCAGCAGGGCATGCGCGCGTTTCAGGTTTGCCGCATTGATCGTGCCGAAGCGCTCGGCCAGGGTGGTCTTGATGACGCCCGCATCGACCAGCTGCGCCAGTTCCTCGAGCAATTCGTGCTGCTTGACCATGTCTGGCGTCTGGAACAGCGAACGGGTAAACATCAGTTCCCAGTGCAGCGACACGCTCTTGCCCTTGAACTTGCGCACATCGATGTGCTCGGGGTCGTCGATCAGGGCAAACTTGCCCTGCGGCGCGATCAGTTCCACGATTTGCTCGAAATGCCTGTCCGTCTGGTTCAGGCTGATTACATAATCGACGGGTGGCAAGCCCAGGCGCGTGATTTCCTGCGCCAGCGGCAGGCTGTGGTCGATCACGTGGTGGGCGCCCAGTTCCCTGACCCAGTCCGCCGTTTCCGCGCGCGACGCCGTGCCGATGATGGTCACTCCCGTCAATTGCCGCGCCAGTTGCACGAGCACGGAACCGACGCCACCGGCCGCGCCGATCACCAGCAGGGACTTGCCGGTATGACTCTTGTCACGGCTGATCTGCAGGCGGTCGAACAGCAATTCCCAGGCCGTAATGGCCGTCAAAGGCAGGGCGGCGGCCGGGGCGAAGTCGAGGTTGGCCGGCATGTGGCCCACGATGCGCTCGTCGACCAGCTGGAATTCGCTGTTGCTGCCGGGGCGGTTGATGGCGCCCGCGTACCAGACTTTATCTCCCACCTGGAACAGGCTCACGTCGGGGCCGACGGCGGTGACGACGCCGGTTGCATCCCAGCCCAGCACTTCCGGCTGGCCGTCTTTCGGCGCGCGGTTCTTGCGCACCTTGGTGTCGACGGGGTTGACGGAAATGGCCTTGACGGCGACGAGCAGGTCGCGCCCCGTGGCGGCGGGCACTGGCAGCTCGATGTCGAGCAGGGCGTCGGCATCGGTGATGGGCAGGCTGTGACGGTAGGCGATGGCTTTCATGGGTGTTCTTTCGGTAAACAGTGATGGAGTAGGCGTAGGTCGGATCAGGTCCGAAGGACCGTAATCCGATACCATTGTTGGCGTGGCCATACGGGCTTGACGTATCATGGCCATTTTCTCGCCCTGGAAACAGGGGGCGCGTACCGAAACACTTTCAAAGGAATGCTGAAAATTGCTGCGACTCGATGACTTGCAGGTATTTGTGCGCACGGCCGACCGGGGCAGTTTGTCGGCGGCCGCGCGCGAGATCGGCATTTCGCCCGCGCTGGCCAGCGCCGCCGTCAAGCGCCTGGAAGGGGAACTGGGCTTGCGCCTGCTGGCCCGCACGACCCGTTCGCTGAGCCTGACGGCGGAAGGCACGCAATACCTGGAACATGCGCGCGAAGCCTTGCGCCTGCTGCGCGCCGGTCACGATGCGCTGCTGGCAGGCAAGGACAGTTTCGGCGGAACCTTGAAAATTGCCATGCCTTCGGACCTGGGCCGCAACCTGATGCTGGGCTGGCTCGACGAATTCCAGTCGCGCCATCCGAAGCTGCACTACCAGCTCAGCGTCAGCGACCGGGTGGCCGACATGGTGCGCCAGCAAGTCGACGTGGCCATCCGCTATGGCCGGCAGGACGATTCGAGCATGGTCGCCATGCCGGTCGCGCCTGCCAACGACCGGGTGCTGGTGGCGTCGCCCGCCTATTTGCGCGAACAAGGCCCCCTGCAGGCGCTGGAAGATTTGGCGCAGCACAATTGCCTGCGCTTTGCGCTGGAAGACGGCTTGCACGACCGCTGGACCTTTTACCGCCTGCCGCAGCGCGAGCAGGTGACGATAACCGTGAGCGGCAACCGCAGCGCCGACGATGCCGACCTGGTGCGCCGCTGGGCCGTGGCGGGCCTGGGCATCGCCTACAAGTCGCGGCTCGACGTATCCGGCGACGTGGCCTCCGGCCGGCTGCAAGTGCTGCTGCCCGAGGTGGCGGGCGAGGCCGCGCCCTTGCAGCTGCTGTGCATGCACCGGGCGCAAGTGACGCCGCTCGTGCTGCAGTTGCGCGATTTTCTGCGCGACAAGTGCGCGGAGCGAACAGCATGATTGACCGTGGATGGTTCATTTCCGATGTGCGCGCCGCCGATCTGCGCATCATCGATTCTTTAAAATCACCTCGCTCATGTATTGATTCAAATCGCGAAAATCCTTTACCCGCCACGCATAGGGCGCGATCTTGACGCCATTCTCTTTCAAGGTCTTTGGAATCAAGTCGCCATTCGGGCGAAGGATGACCGACGATACAATCACGCCGGGATAATCCTTGAGGCGTTTTTTGAACGCGGCTGTTGTCAGGTCCGGCGTGGGAGGATTGCTTTTATTTGCCAATGGCCCCGTTCCCTTGATATCTGCTCCGTGGCAGACGGCACATCTCTGTACATACAGCGTTTTTCCATTGAGATTATCCGCGAAGGATGACGGCGTTTGCATCAGCGATAACATTCCCAGTGCGGCGATAAATAATATTTTCATTTCATTTTTAATGTGGACTTATTGTATGGATAATGCCTGGATCGAGAGAAAATACGGCAGTGCCATTGCAATACGCAGTTCTCTCGATAATATTTTATCCGAGATTGTTCATTGCTAATGTGCCCGCGCCCGAGGGAAATCGGCAGGCAAACCGTCGCGCTTGATTACAACTCGTTGCAAATGGCAATCATGCGCAGGTCAACCTGGGCGTACCCTCAGGCATTCTGGTTGAAACCGCTTGAAGGACTGCCATGACCCCTCGCCGAATATTGCCCACGACCTTGATTTCCCTGCTGTTGCTGGCCAGCTGCGCCGCCACCGGACCTGCCGTCCAGGCCGACCATCGCGCGCAGACCAGTTCCTCGCAGGACATTGCCTTGCTGGAAAGGGTCAGCTGGGGCGTCAATGCCGGCAGCGCGCGCCAGGTGCAGGCGCAAGGCTGGCAGCGCTACCTGCAGGCGCAATTGCATCCGGGCAAAGCCAGCCTGCCGCCCGCCGTGCAGGCGCAGATCGACGCCATGACCATCAGTCAGGTGCCGCTGGATCAATTGGTGGTTTCTATGGAGCAAAAACGCAAGGAGTCGGCCGCCGTCATGGATGACATGGCCAAGCAGCAGGCGCAAAAGGATTACCAGCAGGAACTCAACCGCCTGGCGCGCGAGGCGGCCACGCGCTCCTTGCTGTTGGACGTGTATTCGACTAACCAGCTGCAACAGCAACTGAGCTGGTTCTGGCTCAACCATTTCAGCGTGCACCAGGGCAAGCACAACTTGCGCGCCATGGTCGGCGATTATGAGGCGAACGCCATCGCCCCGCATGCGCTGGGGAAATTCCGCGACTTGCTGGGCGCCACCGTCCACCATCCGGCCATGCTGCGCTACCTGGACAATGAAGCCAACGCTGCCAAGCGCATCAATGAAAACTATGCGCGTGAACTGATGGAGCTGCACACCCTTGGCGTCAATGGCGGCTACAGCCAGGCGGACGTGCAGGAGCTGGCGCGCATCCTGACGGGCGTGGGCGTGAACCTGGGACCGGATACGCCGAAGGTGAAACCGGCCTTGCAGTCGCAATACGTGCGCCAGGGCTTGTTCGAGTTCAACCCGAACCGCCACGATTACGGCGATAAGCAATTCCTCGGCAAAACGGTGAAGGGCAGGGGACTGGCCGAGCTCGATGAAGCGCTGGACCGCCTCAGCCGCAGTCCCGCCACCGCGCACTTTATCAGCGGCAAGCTGGCCCAGTATTTCGTCGGCGACAATCCGCCCGCGCCCCTGGTGGCGCGCATGGCGGCCACCTTCCAGCAGAGCGACGGCATGATCGCCGACGTGCTGCAAACCATGTTCAACAGCCCCGAATTCACGCAATCGCTGGGCAAGAAATTCAAGGACCCCATGCATTACGTGGTGTCGGCCGTGCGCCTCAGCTATGACGATAAGCCCATCCTGAACGCGGGCCCCATGCTGAACTGGCTTTCGCGCATGGGCCAACCCCTGTACGGACGCCAGACGCCGGACGGCTATCCCTTGACGGATGCTTCCTGGGCCAGCCCCGGACAGATGACGACGCGCTTCGATATCGCCCGCACCATCGGTTCGGGCAGCGCCGGCCTGTTCAAGACGGATGGCCCGCAGCCGCAGGAAAAGGTCGCGTTTCCCCAGTTGGCCAGCGCCCTGTATTACCAGTCGCTGCAGCCAACCTTGAGTCCCGCCACGCGCCAGGCCCTGGAACAGGCCGCTTCGCCGCAGGAGTGGAACACCTTCCTGCTCTCGTCGCCCGAAATGATGCACCGCTGAAAGGAATTGTCATGAACCGTCGTGACCTGTTGAAAGCCCTGGCCGCCGCGCCGCTGTTGTCGCATGCGGGCAGCTTGCTGGCCGCGCCCGCCACGAATGCGAAGCTGCTGTTCGTCTTTTTGCGCGGCGGTTATGACGCGAACAACTTGCTGGTGCCCATCGGCAGCGATTTTTACTATGCATCGCGGCCGAATATCGCCATCGCGAAACCAGGCGAGGAAAACGGCGCGTTGGCCTTGAACGCCGACTGGGCCCTGCATCCGGCCTTGCGCGAAACCATCTATCCCATGTTTACGAGCGGCGAGGCGGCCTTCATCCCATTTGCGGGCACGACGGATTTGACGCGCAGCCATTTCGAGACGCAGGACAGCATCGAACTGGGGCAGGAACTCGGTGGGCGCCGAGATTTCCGCTCGGGCTTTTTGAACCGGCTGGCGCAAAGCCTCAATAGCAAGCAAGGCAACCACGCCATTTCCTTCACGGACCAGTTGCCGCTGATCTTCCAGGGCGGCGTGCAAGTGCCGAACATGGCACTGCGCTCCGTGGGCAAGTCGGGCATAGATGCGCGTCAAAGCCAGGTCATCGCCGCCATGTACAAGGGCACGCCCCTGCAGCAGCCGGTCAGCGCGGGCTTTGCCGTGCGCGACGATGTAACGAAGGAATTGACGGGAGAGATGCAGGCGGCCAACCGCAACGCCATCAGTACCAAGGGCTTTGAACTGGAAGCGCAGCGCATTGCCCGCTTGATGAAGGACAAATACAAGCTGGGCTTTGTGGACGTGGGCGGCTGGGATACGCACGTGGGACAGGGCGGCGCCAACGGCTACCTGGCGGGGCGCTTCGACGAGCTGGGGCGTGGTCTGGCCGCGTTTTCGCAGGAAATGGGCAGCGAGTGGCGCAATACCGTCGTCGTCGTGGTCAGCGAATTTGGCCGCACCTTCCGCGAAAACGGCAACCGCGGCACGGACCATGGCCACGGCAGCGTCTTCTGGGTGCTGGGCGGGGCGATCCATGGCAAGCAGGTGGCGGGCGAGCAGGTGGCGATTTCGCAGGCGAACCTGTTCCAGAACCGCGACATGCCCGTGCTCAATGAATACCGGGCCGTGCTGGGCGGCCTGCTGCGCCGCACTTTCGGTTTGACCCCGGCGCAGCTTGACCACGTGTTTGCCGGCGTGAAACCGGTGGAACTGGGCCTCGTGTAAATCGCCATGCCGCCGTGTTACGCTACGCCTGCGCGACTGGCGCGTAGCGTATCCTGGCCGCGCTTGGCGCCGGGCACGAATGGAGTGGCATGAACGATACCCAGCGCGACATCGTCAGCGCAGGCTTTTCCCTGGCCCTGGTCGCCGTGACGGCCTTCGTCATGCAGCGTTTCTTTTTGCCGCTCGTGTGGGCCGGCATCCTGTGCGTGGCCACCTGGCCCTTGTACCTGCGCGTGCGCGCGGCCCTGGGCCAGCGTCCCATCGTGGCGGCCGCCGTGCTGACCCTGGCGTTTGCCTGCATCTTCATCATTCCCGTGCTGTTCGGCGTGGCACAGGCGGCGCGCGAAGTGCCCGTGCTGGCCAATTTCGTCGTCCATGCGAATACCGACGGCTTGCCCGTGCCGGACTGGGTGGCGCACATTCCCCTGGCCGGCAGTGCCATCGGCGACTGGTGGCAAGCCACCCTGAGCCAGCCCCATGGCCTCGGCCACTTCTTTGCTGGCAGCGCCGTGGGCGGCTTTCATTCGGCGCGCGACATGCTCAAGGTGCTGGGCGCGGACGTGTTCCACCGCCTGGTCGACTTCGGCCTGGCGTTTTTATGCCTGTTTTTCTTCTACAAGGATGGCGAAGCGCTGACGCGCCAGATCACGGCTGTCGGCAGCCATTTCCTGCGCCCCGAACGGTGGGGCCGCTATGCGCAAAAGATCCCGACCGCCATCCGCGCGACAGTCAACGGCCTGGTGCTGGTGGGCCTGGCCGAAGGCGTGCTGATCGGCATTGCCTACGCCATCGCCGGCTTGCCGTCGCCCGCCCTGTGGGCCTTTGCCACGGGCATCCTGGCCATCATCCCCTTTGGCGCGCCGCTCGCCTACTTGTGTGCGGCCGCCTTGCTGGTTTTCCAGGGTAATGTCGGCGCCGCCATCGGCGTGGCCGTGTGGGGCACGGTGGTGCTGTTCGTGGCCGACCATTTCGTGCGTCCCGGCATGATCGGTAACGCCACCCGCTTGCCTTTCCTGGCCGTGCTGTTCGGCATCCTGGGCGGCGTGGAAACCCTGGGACTCGTGGGCCTGTTCATCGGCCCTGTCGTCATGGTGCTGTTCGTGACCTTGTGGTACGAAGCGAACGTGTCTGACAAGGCACTGCCAGTGCAAACACCTGCCAGCCCGGCCGCACCGGAACGCACACAGTAATGAGGGGTTGGCCAGCGTTGCCGCTGGCCAGTACTGGCGCGCTCCCGGCGTGGCCGGGCGGAGCTGACTTTACAACAGGGTGCGAGCACCTTGTTTTAAAGTCATTCTTAATGTGCCTTGGATAGAATGAGCAACCAACGGCGCATCAGCAGCACTTCAACATAGCCCGGCTCGATGCCCGTACCGCACTCGATCAAGGGATTGACGGTGTAGTAGCGCTTGCGGAAGTCGCGGCAGACGAGGATTTCGCGCTTGCCCATGCGGACGAGGAAAGAGCTTGGGGCGTATTCCAGGCCGAACCGTGAGCCAAAACCGCTATTCAATGTTGCCATGACAATTCCTTTGAGGGAGATGTGTTGAACGAGTCATCAGAATAGCATAACTACTGTATGAATACACAGCTACTGTATGAATAAACAGTATTTTTTTACTGGTGTGGTTTTTTTGATCAGCACCAGGAACATGAAAGAGAGATGAGTTTGCAAGAGAAAAATGACATGAGCATGACCACGGGCTGGGCCACGAAACTGCGCCGCTTCGTCGAGGCGCGTCTGTCGCCCGAAGGCGAGCTGGGCCTGCATATGACGGTGGGCGTGGCCCTGATGCTGGTGGCCATCGTGGTCTTCCACGAGATCGCCGAAGCCGTCATGGGCATGGCCCAAATTACCGTGATCGACTTGCAGGTGGCGCAGTGGTTCAACCAGCATGCCGTGCCGTGGGCTACCCGCTGCCTGCTGGTCGTCACGCACATGCATGGCGTGATCGGCGCCATTACTCTGGCCGTCTTGCTGGGCTGGTATCTGCACCGCAAGGGCGCCGATTACTGGCTGTTTACCCTGGTTATCACCATGCCGGGCGTCATGTTTTTGAACCTGCTGCTAAAGTACATTTTTGTCCGCGCTCGGCCCAGTTTTGACGAACCCATCCTGCAGACGGCCTTGAGCACGTACAGTTTTCCCAGTGGCCATACCGCCACCTCGACGGCCCTGTACGGCTTGCTGGCCGCCTACCTGATTTGCCAGACGGCGCCGGGCGCCTGGGGCAAGCGCATCGCCATCGCGCTGGCGGCATTCCTGATGGCGGCGCTCGTGGGTTTCAGCCGCATCTACCTGGGCGCGCATTACCTGAGCGATGTGCTGGCGGCCATGGCGGAAAGCTATGGCTGGCTCGCCATCTGCATCGCCGGCGTGTCGACCCTGCGCCGGCGCCGGCACATCCGGCAAACCAAATAAGGGGGAACGATCCTGAGCAAGATTGCAGTTATCATCAACGGGGGCGCCGGCTGCGGCTATGCGCCCGACTGGGCGCAGCAGCTCGAAGCGAAATTCGCCACCGTGGGGCTTGACGCCGCCATCACCCTGGCGCAAAGCGGTGTCGAGATGATCGCCACGGCCGAACAAGCGCTGCGCGATGGCGCGCCCATCGTCGTGGCCGGCGGCGGCGACGGCACCATCAATGCCGTCGCTTCCGTCGTCGTGGGCAGCGGCACGCCGTTCGGCGTCTTGCCGCTGGGTAGCTTGAACCATTTCGCCAAGGATTTGACTATCCCGCTCGAGCTCGATGCGGCGATTGCCAACGTGGCGCAGGGCGTGCCGCGGCAGGTCGACGTGGGCGAAGTCAATGGCCGTATCTTCCTGAACAATTCCAGCCTGGGCCTGTATCCCGATATCGTGCGCGACCGCGAAAAGCAGCAGCGCCGGCTGGGGCGGGGCAAGTGGCTGGCCTTCAGCTGGGCCCTGGTGGCGGCCTTGCGCCGCTACCCGTTTCTCAGCGTGCAACTGACACTCAACGACGCCGTGCATGCGCGGCGCACGCCATTCGTCTTCATCGGCAATAATGAATACCTGATGGAAGGCTTGAATATCGGCGAGCGCGAACGGCTCGATGGCGGCCAGCTGAGCCTGTACGTGGCGCAGCGTCCGGGCCGATTGGGCTTGCTCAAGCTGGCCTTGCATGCGCTGTTCGGCAAGTTGTCGCAGGCCAAGGATTTTGACGTGCTGACGGCAACGGACCTGGAAATCGCCACGCATCACCGCCGCCTGCGCGTGGCCACCGATGGCGAGGTGACCATCATGAATACGCCGCTGCAGTACCGCATCCGTCCGGCCGCGCTGGACGTGATCGTGCCGGCGCCAGTCAAGGAGTAAGGCCATGCGTACCATCGTGCATTTGTCCGACTTGCATTTTGGCAGGGTCGACGCGGACTTGCTGGCACCCTTGCGCGCGCTCGTCGAGCGCCTGGAGCCGGACGTCGTGGTGGTGTCGGGCGACCTCACGCAGCGGGCCCGCAGCGTCCAGTTCCAGCAGGCGCGGCATTTTCTCGACAGCTTGCCGGGGCCGCAGATCGTCGTGCCGGGCAACCATGACGTTCCCCTGTACAACGTCTTTTCCCGCTTCCTCACGCCGCTGGTGAAGTACCGGCGCCATGTGACGGACGATTTGTCGCCTGAATATGTGGACGAGGAAATCGCCGTGCTGGGCATCAACACGGCCCGCTCCCTGACCTTCAAGGATGGGCGCATCAGCCACGAGCAGATCGATTTCCTGCGTGAACGCCTGGGCCGTTTGCCGCCCGGTTTGACGCGCATTATCGTCACGCATCACCCGTTCGACTTGCCCGAGCACTTCGACGAAGACGACCTGGTCGACCGCGCGCCGCAAGCCTTGCAAATGTTTTCCGAATGCGGCGTCGATTTGCTGCTGGCGGGACATTTGCATGCCAGCGTGGCGGGCAATACGGCCGAGCGCTACAAGATCGCCGGCTACGCCGCCCTGATGGTGCAGGCGGGCACGGCCACGTCCACGCGGGGCAGGGGCGAGTCGAACTCCTTCAACGTGCTGCGCGTGGAAAACAGCTGCATCCGGGTCGAGCGCTACAGCTGGAATGAAGATGCCGCCGACTTTGAAAAAGTCAGCACGGAAGCGTTCGAGCGCCAGGGTGGCGTGTGGGCCAGCTTGCGGCCGCTGTAGGTTTCCCGTAGGTCGGATTAGCGCGGCGAAGCCGGGCGTAATCCGACAATATTGTTGGCTTTGGTAATGGCTGTGGTGATGTCGGATTACGCTCCGCTAATCCGACCTACAGCCAGTAATTCATGAAGCGCGCCGCCCATTCCTTCATGCGGTCCGAGAGCGGCCGTGTTTCCCATTTCGATTTGGTGATTTCTTCCGAATCGCGCAAGTCTTCCTGGAAGGCGTTTTCCATTTCACGGCCGAAACTGTCACCGAGCACGATCACGTTCAGCTCGCTGTTGTGCAGGAAGCTGCGCATGTCGATATTCGTCGATCCGACGGTCGACCAGGCGCCGTCGATGACGGCCGTCTTGGCATGCAGCACGGCCAGTTTCAAATGAAAGATGCGGATGCCGCCGGCCAACAGCTGGTCGTACAGCGCGTGTCCAGCATGAAATACGAGGCCGCTGTCGGATACGCCGGGCAGCACCACGGTGACGTCCACGCCCCGCTTTGCAGCCGCGATCAGGGCGTCGACCGTCTGCTGGTCGGGCACGAAATAGGCGGACGTGATGTGGATCGATTTCTTGGCTTCCTGGATGGCCAGGATGTAGGCCTTGTAGATTTCAAAGCCGCCCTCGGGCTCGCTGGCCACGACGCGCACGAGCTTGTCGCCCACTTCGGCGAGGACAGGGAAATAATTGGCGTCCGGCAGGTCGGCCTGGTCTTGCTGGGCCCAGGTGCGGATGAACAGCCACTGGAAGGCGGCCACGGCCGGGCCTTCCACTTTCACGTGGGTATCGCGCCAGCCCACGTCCTTCTTGTCGGCGGCCTTGTTCTTGGAGCGGAACAGCGAGCTTTTTGCATAGGTATCGCTGATATTGATGCCGCCCGTAAAAGCCGTCTTGCCGTCGACGATCAGCACCTTGCGATGGTCGCGGTTGTTGATCTTCCAGTCGTCTCCCTTGAGCTTGGCCGGATTGACGGGGTTGAACGCCACCAGGTGCACGCCGGCCGCGCGCATGCGATCAAAAAACGCCTGCGGCACGCCGATGGTGCCCACGCTGTCGTAGATGACGTTGACCGTCACGCCCGCTTGCTGCTTTTCGATCAGCATGTCGGCAAATTTCAGGCCCAGCGGGTCCTGGTCGAAGATATACGTTTCCAGGTTGATGCTGGTCTTGGCGTCGCTGATGGCCTGGAACATGGCGGCCATGGTTTGCGGGCCGTCGAACAGCAAGGTTACCTTGTTGCCCTTGATCAAAGGCACGCCCGTGGCCGCCTCTTCCAGCGCGGCCTGGGTTTTCAAGTCCATACCGGACTTGGCCCAGCGCTTGTTGAGCAGGGCGGCGCGGCTGTTGACGTTCAGCACGGCGCCCTTGCCCGTGATCACCTTGGGCTTGGCAACGGGTTCCAGGGTGGTATTGAGATTCTTGACATTGGGCAGCGAGGCGCATGCAGCCAGGGTCCAGCACAGCAATAGGGCGGTGAGGCAGGGTTGCATGCGCCTAGCGGTCATTTTTGAGCCTTGTTCGTCAGTGACAGGTTTGCCGATTCATCGGCCAATGCCAGGGGTGGCGGGTTTTTCGAGCCAAAGAAGAAGACGATGGGCGAGCGCAGGAAACGCTTGCCCAGAATCTTCAGCAATTGCATGCCGTGCTTGAAGCGCACCTGGCGCGAACGCAGGGCCACCCACAGGGCCAGGCCGAAGCTGACCAGCAGGTTGGCCGTGCCGATGGCGAAGATGCCCGACAGCGACTTGACGGCCAGCTGCCAGCTCATGTTGTGGTCGAGGCCCACGAGGGCCGTGGCGAAGTTGGCGGCCGAGAAGGTGATGTGGCGGATATCGATCGGCAGGCCGATCAAAAAGCCCAGGGTGCCGATGGAGCCGAGCAGGATGCCGAAATAGAAGTTACCCATCAGTCCGCCCAGGTTGTTTTCCAGGTACAGGCCCAGGCGCTGCAGGCGTTCCTGGCCGATCACGCGGCCCAGGCTGCGCAATTGCGCGATGCGTTGCGCCCAGCGCGTGTACAGGGCCTGGTTGTCATAGTAGCCGGAAATCAGGCCCGCCACGAACAGGCACACGCCGGCGATCATGGCGTAGAAGATGGCGGGGCTGCCGATGGGGTCGATATCATGCAGCAGGCGCATGGCTTTTTCCGGCGTCACCAGATTGTGCCCCGTGATCGCCTTGTAGCCGAGCGCGATCAGCCACGCCGTGGGAATGGCCGTGGCCAGGTTGCCCAGCACGGCCATGTTTTGCGTGCGGAAGACCTTGTTGATCAGTTCGGCCATGCTGTCGAGGTCGATGTTCCGGCCATCCTTGCTGTGCAGGCCTGCCGCGATGCGCGACGCCGTCATGGCCGGCTGCTTGGTGGCGACCGTGAAGTGCAGCAAGTGGATGAACATGAAGCCGATCGAGTAATTCATGCTGAACATGAAGGCTTCGACCAGCGGCGCCGAGCGCAGATACGACATCAGTATCTTGAACAGGGCCATGAAGCCGATGATGATGCCCGCGCCCGCCGACGAGAGGAACATGGCGCCCATTTCGCGGCGGTTTTCGGCGATGTAGTGTTCGCCCGTGCGGCTCGCGTTTTCCGTCACATTGCGCGCCAGCAAGTTGATATTGTCGGAAAACAGGTCGCTGACCTTGTATTTGTTGTTGTGCGCCTGGATCAGTTCCAGCGCCAGCCCGACGGCGCCCGCGCGGCGGCGGCTGACGGGTTGCGGGTGCAGCAGGTCTTGCGTGGCGTCGACCGTGATGGCGGCGATGTCCACGTTGTTCGACGCGGGCAGCTCGCCGCTCGTGTCGACGAGGAACAGCAGCTTGCGCAGGCGCTCGATGCTTTGCGCCAGCGCCACCAATAAATACGTGAGGGGAATGCTGGTGCCCTGGTACAGCGCCTTTTTGCGGATCTTGGCGATGACGGCGTCGCACTGGTCCAGCATCACCAGCAAATGGCGCGCATCCTCGATGTGCTCGATGTCGCCTTGCAGCAAATTCGTGTAGGCGTCGAGGTAGGCGTTCACTTCCGTGTTTTGCACCATGAATGGCGACTGGAACACTTCGATTTCACTGTGGAAACGCGTCAATTCCGGTTCCAGTCCCATCGCGCAGACGCGGTAGGACAGGGTGCGGATGGCGTCGAGCATGCCTGGCAGCATGATGTTGCCATCGCCGACGGCCAGTTCGATGTCGTCGCTGGTGAGCACGTCGAACAGTTCCAGCCAGTCCGTCGCGGGCACGTTGCTGATCCACAAATAATCGGTCTTCAGGTACAGCACCTGGTCGAGCGCGTCGTTCAGATATTCATCGCCGAGGGCGGGCGGCAGCATGCGGTAGGCGATGCGGCGTTTCAATTCCGTGAAAAAACCGCTGTTCGACAGCACGCCGATATCGGTGTAGAGGCTGGCGTGGCGGCGCGCGGCCAGCACGCGCAGCACGTATTCGTGCAGGGCGCGCGCCTGGGCGGGGTTACCTTTGAGAAGCTGGCGCAGGGTGCGCACGTTGGCAATCGCGGTAGCGCTGTCGTGAGGGCGCTTGGGACGCAGTGAGTTGAATAATTCCACCAGCAAGTCGATATTGCTGGAATTGGGGTCAATGCGTTCGAGGATAGCTAGCATGCAAAAAAACGGGCGAGCCGCTGTCGGTAAAACCAGTAGTGTACCGCCTGCATCAGATCACGCAACGTTCGCCACCGAACATTGCTGTACGGCAGGGCCTGCTATTCACGTCATTTTGCCGCAGATTGCCACACATCATGGTCATTCTTGCGTGTTGTCAGTGTACGACGCATTTCCCGGGACTAAGCTGAAGTTTCTGTTGTACAACGCACGGATGGCTGGACAAAAAGCGGGGATAAGGTAACACTGAGATCAGACACACAGCGCATGTCCTGATCAATACCGGGAAGTTTCATCCACGTTACCGAGATATTTATCATGAAGACCTCGTATTTTGCGCTTGCTGTGATAGGGATGGGGCCTTTTGCGCTGGGCGCGACGGCCCAGGCTGCCGATGGCGCGGGCAGTGCCGCATCCAGTCACGTTGCCGTGTACGGCGTGCTCGACGCGGGCATCGTCGCCGAGCGGGGCTGCGCCGCCGATTGCGCCGGCGCCAAGGTGTCCGGCGGCGTCGCGTCCGGCTCGCGCCTGGGCGTGCGGGGCCGCGAAGCGCTGGGCAACGACGTCTCCGCCGTCTTCACCCTGGAAGCGGGCATCCAGAACGACACGGGCCAGTCGGAAGAGGGCCGTCTGTTCGGCCGCCAGGCCTATGTGGGCCTCGACAGCCGCCTGGGCGCGCTGACCCTGGGACGCCAGTACAACCTGCAATACCTGACCCTGACCGACGTGGCCGACCCGTTCAAGGGCGGCATGGCCGGCAGCGCCGGCAACCTGGCCGGCTACAGCGTGAAACGTTACGACAATACCGTCAAATACGCGACACCGGCCTTGCGCGGCGTGACCGCCAGCGCCATTTACAGTTTCGGCGAGTCGCCGTACAGCAGCGCCAACAACCGCGCCTATGGCGCCACCCTCGGCTATTCGGCCGGCGCCGTGAATGTCAGCGTGTCGCACCAGCGCAAGAACAACTTCATCCTCGCCTCCGGCACCTTGCCCGCCATCGACATGTCGGCCCGCAACACCCTGATCGCGGCCAACATCGACCTGAAAGTGGCCACCGCCTTTGCCGCCGTGGGCGTGAACAAGGGCTATGGCAGTTCGCCGTGGGACCCGAACAATGCCTACAGCTCGCTGGCCCTGTCGATGTCGTCGTCGGACAGCCGCGACACCTTGCTGGGCGTGTCCGTGCCCGTGGGCGGCTTCAAGCTGCTGGCGTCCTGGGTGCGCAAGGATGACCGCGACCTGGCCAACCGCGACGCCAGCCAGGTGGCCGTGGGCCTCACGTACTCGCTGTCAAGGCGCAGCGATTTCTACGCGTCCTACGCAAAGATCCACAACAAGAACGGCGCCCGCTACACGGTGGGCAATGCCAGCGACGCGGGACGCGGCGACGCCGCCTTCAACATGGGCTTTCGTCACGGTTTCTGACCAGCAGCGCTTGATGGCGTGGGGCAGTTTGCTCCCAGCCACTTGCCGTTGCTCGTCACGTTCACCTGTTCCGGCGTACCGCGCGCGCTGGTCGTCACCGCCAGTTGCATGCTGAACGCCTGCTCGCCGCTGAATATCACCTTGCCTTCGCCGCTCGATTTCGGATTCGCGCACGTAAACGACACCTGCATTCCGCCTGCGATGTCCTTGTTCTTCGAGGTGCAATCGCCGGGCTGGCCCGTGGGAATCTGCTTGCGCGCGGCCATTTCCGGCGTCACGCACGCCGTCACGCGCACGGCGCCGCTGGCGTCCACGGTGGGCATGGCCATGCCGCGGCTGGCCGCCATGCTTTCCAGCTGCTTGCGTTGATCGGGAGGAAGGTTGCCCAGCTGCTGCAACACCATGGACATGGCGTTGTCGGTGGCGGCGTCGGGCGACGCCATCTTGCTGTCGACTTGCCACAGGCCAGGCTTGATGGTGGTCGATGGCGGGGCGGCCTGGACACTGGCTTGGGCGCCCAAGGCGGTGCAAGCCAGCAGGCTCAGGCTTAGCAAAGAGTGGTTCATGTTGGCGTCTCCAGAAAAGGCAGACCCCAGCATACGGCATGGCAAGCGGGGCACGCTTGCCATTGTGTTACAAACTGTGATCGGGCTCGATGCGGCGCACGTCGACGCTGGCGATGCGGCGCTCGTCGGCCTCGAGGATTTCATAGCGCAGATCGTCGAGTTCCAGCACTTCGCCCACGGCCGGCATGTTTTCGAAATGCGCCAGCAGGAAGCCGGCCAGCGAGTTGTACTCGCCGTCTTCGCTGACCAGGGTTTCCGTCTCGAACACTTGCTCCAGGTAATGCAAGTCCGTCGCGCCGTCGATGCGCCAGTGGCCGGGACCCAGCACTTCCACGTCGGGCTGCTCGTCCTCGTCGGGGAATTCGCCGGCGATGGCTTCCAGGATGTCGATCGGCGTGAGCACGCCCTGCACGGTGCCGAACTCGTCGACCACCAGCACCAGCTGGCCGCGCGAGCGCTTCAGCGTTTCCATGGCTTTCAGCACGCCGGCCGCTTCCGGCACGACGACGGCTTCGCGCATGCTGGCCGGGTCGATCTTGCCGTGCGATACCAGGTCTTCGATCAGGTCCTTGCTGCGCGCGATGCCGACCACATTGTCGAGGTCGTCATTGCAGACAGGAATCATGCTGTGCGGCGTTTCGCGCAGCAGTTGCAGCATCTTGTCGCTGCTGTCGTTCAGGTTGACCCACGACACGTCGCCGCGCGGCGTCATGACGGAGCGGATCGAGCGCTCGGCCAGGGTCAGCACGCCGCTGACCATGTTGCGCTCTTCCACGCCGAAGGCGGAGACGTCGGGCAATTCCTTGACTTCGTGCTCTTCCACGGTTTCGCGGCCCTTGCGCCCGCCCAGCAGGCTCAGCACGGCTTGCGCCGTGCGGTCGCGCAGCGGGGCGTTCGACTGCAGCTTGAGGAAGTTGCGGCGCGCCAGCTGGTTGAAGAACTCGATGACGATGGAGAAACCGATGGCCGCATACAGATAGCCTTTCGGAATGTGGAAGCCCAAACCCTCGGCCACCAGCGACAGGCCGATCATCAGCAAAAAGCTCAGACACAGCACGACGACGGTGGGGTGGGCGTTGACGAAGCGCGTCAGCACCTTCGAGGCCAGCATCATGACGACGATGGAAATGACGACGGCCGCCATCATCACGTACAGGTTTTCCACCATGCCGACGGCCGTGATGACGGCGTCGAGCGAGAAGACGGCGTCGAGCACGACGATCTGCGCCACCACGAGGCCGAAGCCCGCGTAGACTTTCGGGCCCGTCTGGGCGTGCGTCACGCCTTCGAGGCGCTCGTGCAGCTCGCTGGTGGCCTTGAACAGCAGGAACAGGCCGCCGACGAGCAGGATCAGGTCGCGCCCCGAAAACGAGAATGTCCATATGGAAAACAATGGCGTCGTCAGGGTGACCAGCCAGGAAATCAGCGAAAGCAGGCCCAGGCGCATGACGAGGGCCAGGGTCAGGCCCAGCACTCTGGCCTTGTCGCGCTGGTGCGGCGGCAGCTTTTCGGCCAGGATGGCGATGAAGATCAGGTTGTCGATACCCAGTACGATTTCCAGTACGACCAGCGTCAGCAGGCCGACCCAGATTGTCGGGTCAAATAACCATTCCATGTGTGTAACCTTGTAAAGTCAGTAAGTATCAAGCTTGCCTGGCGGCTAGTGCCCCGGGCGTGATGGGTGCTGCCGTGTTCGTCTCAGTGGCGGACGCGCGGCGGCCGTGTGGCCAGCCGCACGTCCGCTTCGGAAAGTGCGCCCGGTCCCGCTTGCCAAATGATGGCGTAAAACGGCACGGCCTGGCGCGAGCTCGGGTACAGCGTGATGGGGTCGTTGTCGCAGTCGTCGGCGTCGCCGCTGTCGCCAGGCAGACCCGCATGGAGGCTGGCGTCGGCACTATCGATGCTGAAGGAGGGCGTGGCTGTAGTGCCGGCCGCGATTGCATGCTGGAATGGGGAAGGGCTGGCGTAGGCCATGCTGGCGAACGCCTGGGGCAAAGCGATGAAGACAAAAAGGCAGAGCAGGACGAGAGCTCGTCTCATATACAGGCAGATAGTTCTGGAACCGTGGAGTATAACACGGGCACATAACAG
Organism: Janthinobacterium sp. 67; assembly: GCF_002797895.1. NCBI lineage: Bacteria > Pseudomonadati > Pseudomonadota > Betaproteobacteria > Burkholderiales > Oxalobacteraceae > Janthinobacterium > Janthinobacterium sp. 67. The sequence continues at coordinate 6,029,198 of NZ_PGES01000001.1, forward strand.
CTCGATGACAGGGACTTGCGTAACTGATAAGTATGCCGTAAATTGCGAGAGCAATGATTTCCCTGGGCAGCGAAGACGCAGCGCGGGCCCATGGCAATTCTTGCGTTTGTATCGCATTGCGCCCGAGCATCTTTCGCTTGCGCATCTTTAAACGTAGTGTTACCAGGACTCCGCCTTGAAACCCATTACCGCTCTCCTGCTTGCCGCCGGCATCCTGTCGCCGTCGTTCATCCTGGCCGCCACCCCGGTCGAAGCCGCGCCGACCCAGAAAACCGGCAAGGCCGCACCGAACCGTGCCGCCGCCGTCAAGGTCACGTCCGTCGAAGGCATTACCGAATACCGCCTGTCCAATGGCTTGCGCGTGCTGCTGTTTCCGGACGCCAGCAAGCCGACCCTGACCACCAACATCGTCTACCTGGTCGGTTCGCGCCATGAAAACTATGGCGAAACGGGCATGGCCCACTTGCTTGAGCACTTGCTGTTCAAGCCCAGCGCCAACTTCGGCGTCAAGAAGGGCACGAAAACCCCCGTCGAGATCCTGAACTCGACGGGCGCCCAGTTCAACGGCACCACCTGGTACGACCGCACCAATTACTACGCGACCTTCCCCGCCAACGACGACAATCTGCGCCAGATGCTGGCCATGGAAGCGGACCGCATGGTCAACGCTGCCATCGACCAGAACGACCTGTGGAATCCCAAGACGCAAAAAGGCGAAATGACCGTCGTGCGCAACGAATTCGAGATGGGCGAGAGCGACCCGATCGGCGTGACGAGCGAACGCATCCAGGCCATTGCCTACGATTGGCACAACTATGGCAAGTCGACCATCGGCGCCCGTTCCGACATCGAGCAGGTGAACATTCCCCGTTTGCGCGCGTTTTACCATAAATATTATCAGCCCGATAACGCCGTGCTGATGGTGGCGGGCCGCTTCGACGAAGCGAAGGTCTTGAAGCAGATCAATGAGCTGTTCGGCAAGATCCCGAAACCGACGCGCGTGATCGAGCCGACCTACACGGCCGAGCCCGTGCAGGATGGCGAACGCGCCGTGACGGTGCGCCGCAGCGGCGGCACGCAGTTCGTCGGCGCCGGCTATCACGTGGCGCCTTCCGGCAACCCGGACGCCGTCGCCATCGAAGTGCTGGGCCACGTGCTGACGGACGCACCGGCCGGGCGCCTGCACAAGGCGCTGGTGGAAACCAAGCTGGCCAGCAAGATCGAATACAACTCGGTGAGCAACCTCGAGCCGGGCTACAACCTGTTCGGCGCGCTGGTGCCCGTCGATGGCAACCTCGACGCGGCGCAAGCGGCCATGCTGAAAGTGCTGGAAGACTTGAAATCGCAGCCAATCACGGATGCCGAAGTGGCGCGCGTGAAACAGCAGCTGAACAAGCAGGTCGAACTGATCACCTCGAACACGGCGCGCATGACGATCGCCCTGACGGAGTCCTTGGCGGCCGGCGACTGGCGTCTGTTCTTCTTGCAGCGCGACTTGCTCGACAAGCTGACGACGGCGCAGGTGCAGGCGGCGGCCGAGAAATACCTGAAGAGCTCGAACCGCACCCTGGGCCGTTTCATCCCTACCGATGCGCCGGACCGCACCGTCGTGCCGGCCTATGCCGACGTGGCGCCGCAACTGGCCGGCTACACGGGCCGCGCCGTGGTGGCGCAGGGCGAAGCGTTCGATCCGAGCCCCGACAATATCGAAGCGCGCACCACGCGCTTCACCTTGCCGAACGGCTTGAAAGGCGCTTTGCTGCCGAAGAAAACCAAGGGCGGCACCGTCAGCGTCGTGTTGAAATTGCAGCTCGGCAGCGAAGAGAGCTTGCGCGGCAAGGCGCAAGTGGGCAGCTACACGGCCAATCTGCTGTCGCGCGGTACGGATAAACTGTCGCGCCAGGAAGTGAAGGACAAATTCGACCAGCTGGGCACGCAAGTGGCCATCACGGGTGGCGCCGAGGGTGTCACCGCCATGCTGATGGGCAAGCGCGAGAACTTGCCCGCCGCCATGGACCTGCTGGCGCAAGTGTTGCAAAAGCCGGCCCTGAACGAGACGGAATTCCTGGAGTTGCAGCGCGAGCGCGTTGGCCGCGCGGAGCAGGAATTGCCGGAACCGCAGCCGCTGGCCGTGAACGCCTTCCGCCGCCTGCTCGACGCCACGCCGGAAGGCCATGTGCGCCACGTGGCCACCTTGCCGGCGGAGCTGGCGCAATGGAAAGCCATCAAGGTCACCGACGTAAAAGCTTTCCATGGCGCCTACTATGGCGCGGCGAACGCCACTTTTGCCGCCGTGGGCGACTTCGACCCGGCCGCGCTGAAGGCGCAAGTGGCCAGCCTGTACGGCAGCTGGAAGGCGCAGCAGCCATATGTGCGTATTCCTGATGCCGTCAAGCCCGTCAGCGGTGAGAAAGTCACGCTGGAAACGCCGGACAAGGCCAACAGCGTGTTGTTCGCCATCCAGCCGATTCCCCTCAAGGATGACGCCGCCAGCTATCCGGCCTTGCTGATCGCCAACCACATGCTCGGCGGCGGCGCCTTGCGCAGCCGCCTGGCCGACCGCATCCGCCAGAAGGAAGGCCTGTCGTACGGCGTCGGCTCGCAAGTGAGCATTCCGTCGCGTGAACCGGCCGGCTACTGGATGGCCTACGCCATCAGTGCGCCGCAAAATACGGTCAAGGTGGAAGCGGCCCTGCGCGAGGAAATCGCCAAGGTGCTGGCCGACGGCTACACGGAAGCGGAACTGGCCGAAGCGAAGAAGGGCTGGCTGCAATCGGAAGAAGTGGGCCGCACGCAGGACAGCGGCCTGGCGCGCGAGCTGGCCACCTACCTTGCCGAAGACCGCACCATGGCTTACGACAAGGACCTGGAAGCGAAAGTGGCTGCCTTGACCCTGGCCCAAGTGAACCAGGGCCTGCGCGAATACCTGAAGCCATCGGCCGTGTCGGTCGTGACGGCGGGCGATTTTGCCAAGGTGGCGAAAGAGGGTGAGAGCGGCGCCAAGGCAACGACGTCGAAGTAAGCTGTTTTAAATGGAAAAAACCCGCCGGCAAGTGACCTTGCCGGCGGGTTTTTTATTGAAGAATGTCAACTTAGCGTGGCGCCATTTCGGCTACGTAGATTTCCACGCGGCGGTTGCGTGCGCGTCCCGATGCATCGGCATTCGAGGCGATCGGCTCGCGCGAGCCGCGGCCTTCCGTCACGACGCGGGTCGGCGAGACGCCGCGCATGGACAGGTAGTCGCGCGTGTGGGCCGCGCGTTCCACCGACAGCGGCTCGTTGATGGAATCGCTGCCCGTGCTGTCCGTGTGGCCGATGATGCTGACCGTCGTGTTCGGGTTTTCATTCAGGGTGGCGGCAAAGCGGTCGAGGATGGGGCGGAAGTTGCCCTTGATGTCGGCACGGTTGGTGTCGAAGGAAATGTCGCTCGGGATTTCCATTTTCAGGCGGTTGTCGGCCGTTTGCGACACTTGCACACCAGTACCCTGTGTCGCTTGTTCCATCGCGCGCTTCTGGTTTTCCATGCGGTTCGACCAGATATTGCCGATGACGGCGCCCGCTGCCGCGCCGATCAGGGCGCCGCCGGCCGTGCGGCCGCTGCTGCCGCCACCGGTGGTGCCGCCGATCAAGGCGCCCAGGCCTGCGCCGACGCCGGCGCCCGTGGCCGTGCCACGTTGCGTTGCGGACATATCCGCGCAACCGCTGGCGGCCAATGCGATCACCAGCATGCCGATCAGGGATTTGGCGCCAGGGCCTTTTTTGAATGTTTCTTTCATGGATTTTCTCCTAGTTTTGTTATTGGGACATACCCAGGACTACCTGTACACGTTACTGCAAAACGGGCCTGCTTGCCAGCGCACGCAAAAGGGCGGCGCCCGTTCGCACGCGCACCGCCCCCTCCGGCCAGTCAATTGGCCTCTATAAACCGCGCCCGCTGATCAGGCGCAACAGGATCATGATGACTGCCACCACCAAGAGGATGTGAATGAAGCCGCCAATGGTATAGGAAGTTACCAGGCCCAGCAGCCAAAGAATGATGAGTACGACGGCGATTGTATACAGCATGATGTGTCCTCCGAAAGTAGTGTGTGGATGACGGCGGCTGCCTTGGCCTTGCGCCGTCATCGGTTCTTGTCATTGCGCGGCGACCGGGTCGCTGAACGCTGATGCCATGACTGATTGTCTATTTTGTTTTCCCTGCCTTCTGTACGCTGTCGTACACAAAGCTCAACTAACGGGGGCCGTTGGCGTGTTCATCGGCCATGCCCGGCACCCACGCCAGCATGCCGGCCATGCCGACGGCGCCGGCCAGGCAGCTGACCATGCCGCCCGTCAGCAGCAGCATGACGCCAAACACGGGACCGCCCGTTTCCGGCGCCAGGTCCAGCGCGCAAAAGCCCAGCGCGGTGGCCAGCAAGCCGCCGCCGATAAAGCCCAGCCAGATTTTGTTGCTGCCTGCCTTGTCGCATTCCATGGCGCCTCCTTTGATGTCGTCGTTGAAATTTCCTGAATGCATCATCTCGCGGGACGGCAAGCTCATCTGTACGCCAACGAACATTATCAAAAAGAAAACGCCCGGACAGGCCGGGCGTGTATTCAGTTTGCAACGCCTTGCAGCGCTGTCATGGCCAATTTAGCCCATGGCGCGCAAGCCGCCGTTGACGACGCGCACGCGGTCGCCCTGGCGCCAGTTCGGCGCGGCGCTCTGGTGCACGGTGCGCGTCTTGCCGTTATCGAGACGCACGACGATGTTGTAGCTGCGCGTGGCGCGCACATTGCCTTCGATCTGGTTGCCGGCCACGGCGCCGCCGACGGCGCCCAGCACGGTGGCCAGCTGCCTGCCGTGGCCGCCGCCTACCTGGTTGCCCAGCAAGCCGCCGACGACGGCGCCGCCGGCCGCGCCCACGCCGCTGCCTTCGGCGCGCGTATTGACTTCATGGATGGCTTCGATCACGCCGCAGTTGCCGCACACCTGTGGCGCAGGGGCTGCCGCGTATTGTTGCTGCTGCTGCTGTTGCTGTTGCTGCTGGCGCATGGGCTGCTGCTGTGGCTGCGGTGGCATGGCGGCCAGCGGCTGCGCGCCGGCAGGCGGCAAGGCCGCTTGCGGCTGGTTTGCCTGCAAATTGGCCATCTGTTCGGCCGAGGCGCTGGCCGGCAGGGGCTGGCTATCGCCCTGGGACGAGGGCAGCCAGCCCATCAGGGCTGCCGTGCCCACGCCGCAAAACAGCAGGACGGCAACGGCGGCGGCAAGCACCAGCGGATGGAGGGATTTGGTGGTGGTGGTCATGGAAGGCTCCTTGGTCTTTTTAAAATAATGAAATGGGTCGTGCGTGTTATCCGTGCGATTCGCGTGTATGGCCAGTGTGCTGTACCGCTTGCCGCGCTTCCGTGCGTCACCGTACATACAGGGACGGTGACGCACCGTAGGCTAGGTAAAAATTATGTCGAGTTGTAACGACACCAAGGAAAAGCAATGCCACCAACGACTGCCAGCACGACCCTGTCCCGCGATACGGGCCGATCCGGCCTGGGATCGTCCGTGGGCGCGCCCGACGCCGGCAACCGCTTGCTGGCCAGCCTGCCCGAGCACGACTTGCGGCACCTGGCGGCGCTGTTCGATACCGTCAAGGTCGAGGTGGGCGAGGTGCTGTACGAACCGGGCCAGCCCATCGGCCACATCTATTTCCCCGTCGACTGCCTGATCTCGCTGCTGGCCGTGGCGGAAGGCCGCATGACACTGGAAGTGGGCTCCGTCGGCCGTGAAGGCGTCCTGGGCGCTTCCGTCGCGCTCGGCCATGAGCTGGCGCAAGTGCGTGCCGTCGTGCAACGTTCCGGCACGGCCAGCCGCATCGCGCGGGCCGATTTCTGCGCCGAATTCGCCCAGCTCGAGTCCCTGCAGCGCCTGCTGTACCGCTACACGGATACCCTGCTGGCGCAAGCCATCCAGATTGCCGTGTGCAGCCGCTTCCACGTGCTCGAGGCGCGCCTGGCCCGTTCGCTGCTGATCACGCGCGACCGCCTGCAGTCGGAAAAATTTCACCTGACGCATGAATTCCTCGCCCATACCCTGGGCGTGCGGCGGGTCGGCGTGACCAAGGCGGCCAGCGCGCTGCAACAGCAAAAACTCATCACCTACAGCCGCGGCAATATCGAAATCCTCGATTCGGCCGGCCTGGAAGCCGTGTCCTGCCGCTGCTACGAGCTGGTCAAGGACAGCGGCACCATCGGCATGGCCAACGTCTTCGTCTGATTTCCCTGCTTTCTTTCCTGGTGCAACAGACGCAAAAAAGCGGGGCGGGCGCCTGGGCACCCACCCCGCTTTCTCGTTCAATGATTACTTCGGTTTGACCTGGTTGCCGATCACGCCGCCGACAGCGGCGCCGCCGACTGCGCCGACGGCGCTGCCGCCCGTCAGCACGGAACCGGCGACTGCGCCGACGCCGGCGCCGATGGCCGTGTTCTTATCCTGGCGCGACATGTTGGAGCAGGCCGTCAGGCTCAACAGCAGGGCGGCAACGGAAGTGGTAGCGGCGATTTTTTTAATGATTTGCATGATAGTTCTCCTATGAATTCGGACCTCGTGGCGCCGGCATGGTATGGGCCGGATGACTTCGTGACGCCGTGTGTTTCAGGCACGATCACAGAATAGGATTGTGACAAGGCAGGGTCTGTTCGGCAACGCACATAGGGGTGTAACAATTGTAATTGTGCACGGCTGGCGATATTGTCACCATGTTTTGCGCGGCGTCTTGCCCGGCTTCGGCGCCACCGGTTTCACGCGGGCCTGGGCCAGCAGGGCGGCGCAGGCGCTGTCCTCGCCGGGGCCGGTGTTGACCAGCGGCAGCAGGGCAGCCACGGGCGCCACCACGGCCAAGGCGAGGGCGCCGCCCGCGCGCAGGGCCAGCACGCCCTTGTCGACGCTCACGTCGGGCTTGCTGAAGGTACCGCGCACGTACAGGGGCGAGCGCAGCGAAAAGACGCGCAAGCCCTTGCTGTCCGGTTGCAATGTCAGGTCCAGCCGTTCATCGGCCAGGTTCACCGTGCCGTCGACGTGCAATATGGCATCGTCCGTGTCGACGATGAACTGACGCGTGCGCATCAGTCCCTTGGTGGCGACGAAATCGGCGGCCATGCAGTTCAGCTTGACCTGCTTGTCGCCCACCAGCTTGGTCAGCACGACACTGCCGATATTCAAGCCCATCTCTTCCAGCAGCAGCTTGCTGATGCTGCCCCGCTCGATCAGCGCGCGCACTTCGCCGTTCGAACTGCCCAGCAGGCTGGCGACGGAATTGCCCGTGGCCGACAGCGACGCGTCGCCATTGATTTCGCCGGCGCTGGCGTGCAGTGCCGGCAGGCGGGGAAACAGCTGCTGGATGCGCAGATGGCGGGCGCTGGCCTTGAGTTCGGCCGCGATGCCGTTGGCGATGACCTTGCCGCTGCCGTCGAGCTTGATCTGCGACGTCAGCGTGCCGCCCGCCACGTTGAAGTTGAGTGGCGTCAAGGACAGTACGCCATCCGTCAGCACCACGTGCGTGTCGAGCTTGCTGATCGGCAAATCAGCGTCGCGCGTGATCTTGTCGGCCGTGTAGCGCACGTCGGCGTCCAGGCTGGTCCAGCGCTCCGTCTTGAAGGTTTCCACGGGCAGCACGCGGCCGGCCGGCTGCGTCGAGGCCACGCCCCGTTCCTTCTTGCTGGCGCTGGAATCGGCGCCCACCAGCGGGCCGAGGTCGGAAAATTGCAGCAGGCGCGAGTGGACTTCGCCCGTCAGGCGCTTGCGTGGCGTGCTGGCGGACAAAGCCAGCTTGCCGCTAATGTCGCTGGACCCCACCTTGCCGCTGAACTTGTCATAGACCCATTCGCCGCCGCGCGGTGCCAGGGTGCCCGTCAAATGGCCTTCCGTGCTGTAGTGCGGCGTTTCCGGCAGCAGCACGCCCGTCAATGGATACAGGCGCGCCATGCTGGGCCCGGACAGCTTCAGGCGCACGTCGAGCGCGGCCAGGTCCGCCGGGCGCGTCAGCGTGCCTTCGATGGCCATGCTGTTGCCGCCTGCGCGCATGTCGGCCTGGATGGGGAAGGGCGTGCCTTGCTGCTGCAGCGACAGCACGCCGCCCGCCTTGCCGCCGCCCTTGACGGTTTCGCCACGGTACTTGCCCGACAGCGTCCAGGCGATGCCGTAGCGCGTATCGCCCGCGATGGTGTCGACATCGGCGCGCATGGCCGTTTGCGTGACCTCATCGTCGAGCACGACCGTGCCCTTGCTGAACACCACGCTTTGCAGTTCCAGCTGCCACGGCGATGGCTGTTCCTGCTTGTCGAAGGTCCAGTTGTTCTTGCCATCCTTGTTGCGCAGCAAGCTCACCTGCGGCGTGTCGAAGCGCAATTGCGGGATGATGATTTTCTTGTCCAGCAAGGCCAGGGGATTGAGCGAGAACGCCAACTGGCTGACGGTGGCCAGCTGCGTTTCGTCATCCGTCCCTGCCATCGTGCTCGGATTGCCCAGGCGCACATCCTTGGCCTGCAGGTGCGGCCATGGCAAATAGTCGCGCCAGCCTTGTTGCCCGCCATGCGCCGGCTGCTGCCACGTCAGCGCCAGGTCGCCCTCGATGGCGAACGGCCGTCCCAGCGCTTCGCTGGCGCGCGCATTGAGCCAGGGCCTGGCGCGGTTCCAGTCCATATTCATCAGGACGATGGAAGCCGTGACGGGCAGGGCGACGAGCACGGCGGCGCTGGCGAGGGCGATTTTCTGACGGCGGGAGAGGGGCATAAGCTGATTCTTTCTGGACAAGTAGCCACGATGCTACAGGAATCGCTTCACGGCCGGGGCTGTTTCAGGTTTTGTTGGCGGACACGTGCGCTGGCGCACGTTGCCCATGCAAGTATTGTCGATTTCCTACCGTATGTGCGGCACCGAACGGATATGCGGGGAGGGGGAGCCTATAACGTCTACATCAAACGCCGTTCCTGATTCCAGAAGCACCGACGTATGAACCCCCACGCTTAACATTCTCCAGGAGAAGAAAAATGACAAACCGAGATTTCAAGATGTCCCCGCTGGCTACCCTTGCCGCTTGCGCCACCGCCGTTGTCCTGATGACGGGTTGTTCCAGCCTGAAAACGCCGGCCACGGCCGATGTTGCCGTGTCGCGCGCCGCCGTCGATAACGCGGCCAGCGCCGGCGCCGCCGACCTGGCACCCGATGAAATGCGTTCGGCCCGCGAAAAAATGCGCATGGCCAATCAAGCCCTGAAAGACCGCGACTACAAGACGGCGCGCGACCTGGCCGACCAGGCGCAAGCGGACGCCAAGCTGGCGCAAAGCAAGGCCAACTCGGCCAAGGCCACCAGCGCCGCCGATGAAATCAACGAGAACATCCGCGTCATGCGCGAAGAGCTCGACCGCGCCAACCAGCAAGTCCCAAAACAATAAGCAACAATAAGAACAGGATTCCATCATGAAAAAAGCTCACTACACCACCATTCCCGGCCTGCTGGCCATGGCCGCCTTTGTCGCCGCCTGCAGCTCCGCACCGACCACCACCAGCCTGCTCGACCAGACGCGCGGCGATTACATGGCGGCGCAATCGAATCCGCTGGTGTCGACTTATGCGCCACGCGAATTCCGCGAAGCGAGCGCTGCGCTGGAAGCGGCAAACGCGGCCGCCACGCGCCAGGACGATAGCGAAAAAGTCGACAAGCTGGCCTACCTGGCCAAGCAAAAGATAGCCACGGCGCAAGAAGTCGCCAAGCAGAAGGCGGCTGAGGCGGACATCGCCAACGCCGGCAAGCAGCGCGACCAGTTGCGCCTCGATGCGCGCACGCAGCAGGCTGACCAGGCCACGGCGCGCGCCCAGTCGGCGCAAGCCGATGCGGAAGCGGCCAAGGCCCAGGCGCAAGCGGCTGAAGCGTCGGCCCGCGATGCGCAAGCCCGCGCCGCCGGACTCGAAGCGCAACTGGCCGACCTGGCCGCCAAGAAAACCGAGCGCGGCATGGTCATTACCTTGGGCGACGTGCTGTTTGGCACGGACAAGGCGAATTTGACGGCCGATGGCGCGAATACGGCCCGCAAGCTGGCCGACGTGCTGAAAAACAATCCGCAGCGCACCGTGCTGATCGAAGGCTTTACGGATAGCACGGGCGGTTCCGCGCACAATCTGGAATTGTCGCAACGCCGCGCCGAATCCGTGCGCAATGCCCTGCTGGAGCAAGGCATCAGCCGCGATCGCATCGCCACCAAAGGCTATGGCGCCGCCTATCCGGCCGCCGGCAATGATACGGCGGCGAACCGCCAGCTGAATCGCCGGGTGGAAATCGTCTTGTCCGAGGACAACACGGCGATTCCCGCCCGCCGTTAAACGCCTTCAAGCGTTGTAGTCGCTAAAGGCAGCACCGGCCGAACCTTGGCCGGTGGATACCCACGCAAGTATTGAAAGGAAGCATCATGACACCAACATCTGTTGAGATCCCAGCCGGCATCGACACGGCGGCCATCCGCGCCGCCGCGAAAAACCTGGACGACGGCGCGGTGACGGCCGGCTACCAGGCCGACCGCGAGGAGCTGATCACCCTGCTGAATGGGGCGCTGGCCACCGAACTGGTGTGTATCGCGCGCTATAAACGCCATTACTACACCGTGAGCGGACGCGACAACGGCAGCATCAAGGCCGAGTTCCTCGAGCATGCGCAGCAGGAGCAGGAACACGCCGACTGGCTGGCCGAACGCATCGTGCAATTGAATGGCAAGCCGGATTTTAATCCTGCAACATTGCTTGCGCGTAGCCATGCCGAGTATGATGACTCCGAAGACGTGCAAAGCATGGTGCGTGCCAACCTGATCGCGGAGCGGGTGGCGATCGAGTCCTACCGCCAGATGATCGTCAAAATCGGCGACAAGGATCCGACCACACGCCACTTGCTGATCAAGATCATGGCTGTCGAGGAAGAGCACGCCGATGATATGCGCGATCTGATGGAATAGTGTTTTTGAGTAAAGTAGGTATAGTAACTACATTCATCCATAGCTAAGGAGCTAAACCATGTTGGAAAACAATATCACCACCGTCAATAACGATGTCAAAACCCTGGTCAAGGATGCGCAAGCCCTGTTCAGCGCCGCTGCCGCCCTGACCGGCGAAAAGGCCGACGAAGTGCGCGTCAAGGGCATGAAAACCCTGGATGCCGCCCTGGCCAAGGCGCATGAAGCGCAAGCGTCGGCCATCGTCGCCACCAAGCAGATGGCTGCCCAGGCGGACGGCTATGTCAAGGAAAACCCATGGCGTACGGTGGCTGTCGCCGCTGGCGTCGGCGTGCTGGTCGGCTTCATCCTGGGCCGCAAGTAATCCACTGTCAGGAGCGATATGGACAAGTCTGCTACGTCTCACCAGGGGCCGGGATTGATCGGCTCGGTCGCCGGCCTGGCCAAAAACGCCGTCGGACTGATGTTGTCGCGGCTGGAACTGGCCACCATCGAACTGTCGGAAGTGCGCAATCACATGCTGCAGCTGGTTGTCATTTTCGCGCTGGCGACGGTGGCGGGCTTGTTTGCCATTGCTTACGGCAGCGTGCTGATCGTTTTCCTGGCCTGGGATAGTCTGGGCTGGAAGATCCTCGCCATCATGACGGTCGTGTTCGTACTGCTGGCCATCGCCCTGGTCCTGTATGCGCGCGCCATGCTGCGTCAAGGAAAGCTGTCCATGCCCGCCACCATGGCGGAATTGAAGGCCGACCGCGACATGCTGATGTAAGCTGCCTCACGAGGAGAATTCATGTCGGAACACGACAAACTGGCGGCGCAAGCCGCCCGCAAGCGCCTGCTGATCGCCCAGGGCGAAATGTACCGCGTGGGCATCGTGCATGCGCGTGCCAACGTGGGCTATGCATTGCGTCCTGAATCGCTGTTGCAGGGCGTCGTCGAGACGGCTGTCGGCTTTGCCGGCCACCGCGTCGAATCGCTGCTGGCGCCGGGCGGCATGCGTTTGCAAGGCGCCATGCCGTATGTGCTGACGGCGTTATCGTTTATCGGACGCAAGAAGCTGGTGAAACCGGCCCTGGTCCTCGTGGCCGTGGCCGCCGTTGCCGCCAGCTGGCTGCGCCGCAAGCGCTGACGCTGGAATCGCCCGGAACGCCGTCATCGACGGCGTTTTTTTTTGGCTCTGTCATCGGCAAGTAGGGGAAATGCCGGAATCTTCCTGTGGCCGTGCTGTCTGACTCTGCATACTCACTCTGCGGGAGCCAATCATGCGGCCAGCCGAATGGATCACCTTGATTGCGCAGTTTGCCCGGTTGAGCCGACGTCAGCGGCAAGCAGGCATTGCCCTGCTGCATGGCAACCCTCCACACGACGCGACCATCGCGCTGCTGGAAAGTGTGGCCCAGCCGCGATTGGCCTGTCCCGCCTGCCATTCAGACCACTTGCACCGGCACGGCCATGCGCACGGACTGCAGCGCTACCGCTGCGTGCCCTGCGGGCGCACCTTCAATGCGCTCACCGGCACCCCGCTGGCCCGCTTGCGCCACAAGGCGCTGTGGCTCGACTACGCCGATTGTCTGCTGGCATCGGATTCCGTGCGCAAGGCGGCATTGCAGCTGGGCGTGCACCGCAACACCACCTTTCGCTGGCGCCACCGGTTTTTATCGCTGGCAAAGACGGACCGGCCGCATGGCCTGCATGGCATTGCCGAGGCCGACGAGCTGTATCTGCTGGAATCGGAAAAGGGCGCCAGAACAATGACGCGTCCTGCCCGTCGCCGGGGCGGCCATGCCCACAAGCGCGGCATTTCCAATGAACAGGTCTGCATCCTGGTGGCGCGCGACCGCACGGGCCAGACCCTGGATTTCGTCACGGGCAAAGGAGCGCTAACCAAGGCGCAGTTGCACCACTGTTTATTGCCCGTCATCGACAAGGACGTGCTGCTGGTCACCGATGGCCATGCCGCCTACCGGGCTTTTGCGAGGGAAGCTCGTATCAGCCACCAGGCCGTCAACTTGCGCGCCGGCATCCGCGTGCAGGGCGCCGCCCACGTGCAGAACGTCAACGCCTATCACAGCCGATTACGACAATGGCTGGGGCCGTTTCATGGCGTGGCGACGCGCTACCTGCCGAACTATCTGGGATGGCGCTGGATACTCGATGCCAGGCGCATCCGCTCACCCGAAACGTTATTGAAGGCAACATTGGGCGCATTCCCACATCTGACGGTGACATAGCCTTTTTTTTGCCCGTACCCAACGTCCGGCGCAGACAGGCGCAATCCCTTACAATGATTCACGCCGCACCCGCGCGGCGGACAGAGGGCCATCTTGATGACGAATTCGAAGACACCGATCAATCAGTTAAATCCCTCGCGCCTGCGCATCGTGCTGGTGCTGCAGGGCGGTGGCGCACTGGGCGCCTACCAGGCCGGCGTCTACCACGCGCTCCACGAACATGGCCTGGTCCCCGACTGGGTGGTGGGCACCTCGATCGGCGCCATCAATGCGGCCATTCTGGCTGGCAACAAGCACGAGGACAGGCTCGTGCGTTTAAAACAGTTCTGGCAGCGTGTGGAGCACCGCGACAGCGTCGACATGAACCTCGTATCGGACCAGCAGCGCCGCTCGAACATCTGGCTGGCCACGCTCGATACCGTGCTGCGCGGCGTGCCAGGCTTCTTCAAGCCGCGCACTTTCAGCCTGTTTCCCGCCGGAATCGCCGTCAAGCCGGAAGAGGCCAGTTTTTACGATACCAGCGAGCTGGCCAGCACCCTCGAGGAACTGGTCGATTTCGATTACCTGAACGAGCCCGGCGGCATGCGCCTGACGGTCAACGCGCTGCGCGTCAAATGCGGCAGCTTGACCAGTTTCGACAGCCAGCAGCAGCCCCTGACGGCCGATCATATCCGCGCCAGCGGCGCCTTGCCGCCCGGCTTTGCCGGCGTGCGCGTCGATGGCGATCTATATTGGGATGGCGGCCTGTATTCGAACACGCCGCTGGAAACCGTGCTCGACGACACGCCTCACGTCGACACCCTGGTCTTCATGGTGGACCTGTGGAGCTCGGAAGGACCGGAACCGACCACGCTCGACGAGGTGCAGACGCGGCAAAAGGACGTCACTTTCGCGTCGCGCTCGAAGCGGCACATCGCCGATTACGTCAGCACGCACACCTTGCAGCGCAAATTGCGCGAACTGTACGCCAACCTGCCCGACACCAAGCACAACCGCCAACAGACGGAAGAGCTGGTAGCGCTGGGCTGCGACAGCACCATGCACATCGTGCGCCTGCCGTATGCGGGGCGCGACTGGCACATGGCGGCCAAGGACATCAATTTCTCCAAGGGCTCCATCGAATGGCGCTGGGAGCAGGGCTACCAGGATGGCTTGCGCGCGATCAAGGCGGCCGGCTGGCTCGCCTTTGTCACGGAAGACACGCCGCTCGTGGTGCACGAATTGCCGCCATACGAACGCGACGCCGCTTAGTGACGGCTGTCAAAACCTGCTGCGCGACGGTTTTGCCAGGCGTTGCAACAGCATCCCTGCATCACTGCGGATGGGCCGCCATACGCAGTTTTTCCGCGTTCGCCATGTCTTGCCGGTACGTGTCTTGCGCGTCCTTCAGGCAGGTGGCGCGCGTGGCGGACGGTTCCGTACGGCAGGCTTTCCTGGCCTCGGCCAGGGCGGCGGCGATTTCCTTGCGCAGGGTGCGCAGCTGGGCTTGCGCCGTGCTGTCTTCCTGGTACCAGCGCTGCGGGTCGCCCGGCTGTGGCGTGGCCGTCTGGGCCAGGGCCAGCGGCGCCACGCTGCAGGCGAGCAGGGTGGCCAAGAGTGTGTTGTGGATGGTCATGATATTTCCTCCTTGAAATAAAAAAGGCGCCGTAGCGCCTTTTTTTACAACCTGCCCGTCAGTAATAGCAGGATCAGTATCACTACGACGAGGCCGGCGATGCCGCTGGGGCCGTAACCCCAGTTGCGGCTGTGCGGCCAGGTAGGCAGGACGCCGACCAGGGCCAGGATCAAGATGATCAGAATGATGGTGCCCATGGTATCTCCTTGTTGGTGCATGGTCCGGCGCGGGCTTGCGGGCAAGCGCGGCCAGTGGATTAATAGCGGTAGACGCGGCCGTCGACGACGCGCACGCGGTTACCCGGGCGCAAATCATTCGCGTTGTCCTGCACCACGGTGCGGTATTCGCCGTTGTCGAGGCGCACACTGATCTGGTAAGCCTGCGCCTGCTGCCTGCGGCCTTCTACCTGGTTGCCCACGACGCCGCCGGCGACGGCGCCCGCCACGGTGGCGGCCGTGCGGCCGCTGCCCGAGCCGATGGTATTGCCCAGCAGTGCGCCGGCGATGCCGCCCACCACGGCGCCTGCGCCGCTCGTTTGGCCGCCGCCTTGCACGATCTGGATGGAATCGACGGTGCCATACATGGCGGACTCAGGCTGATTGGCCGGGTAATATTGTTGTGATTGGGAAGGGCCTGTGGCGCAACCGCTGAGTACGGCGGTGGCGGCGAGCATCAGTGCAGCCAAGGTGGCGTTGGTTTTCATTTTATTCTCCTGACGAGGTAAGGGTGTCATGCCATCTTAGTCAGGCCCCCGTTTCCGGTCTGTACGCTGCCGCACGTACTTATTCGCTGCCAGCGCGGTTGGGGTCCCGCACAAATGTTGTTATTTCTTCCTGCGTGCCTGCTTGTTTCAAAATAAATTGCTTGTGTACGGCAGCGTACAGAAGAATGGGGGCGATCCACGTAAAACGGTAGTCATGCCAAGCAGACATGCTTGGTAACACCAGGGAGAAAATATATGAACAAGAACAAGCTCTTCACCGCCGTCGTCGTCAGCCTCGCATGTGCCGCCTGGGGCGGCCAGGCAGCGGCCGCCACGCCGGAAGCGAAAGCAGCCTACAAGGCCGCCAATGAGCAGGCGGCCCTGAACTACAAGCTGGCGCATGCCGAGTGCGAAAAAATCACGGGCAACCCGAAGGATGTCTGCATCGCCGAAGCGAAAGCCGTGCGCACCTACGATGAAGCCGTGGCGCAGGCGCAATACACGAACACCCTGCGTGCCTACACCAAGGCGCGCATCAAGATTGCCGATGCCAATTACGACGTCGACCTGGCGCGCTGCAATGCGCTGACGGGCAACGACAAGGATGTCTGCGTCAAGCTGGCCAAGTCCACCAAGGTGGCGGCCCTGGCCGACGCGAAGGCGGACAAGAAAGTCATCGAAGCGCGCAGCGATGCGCGTGAAGCAAAAAGAAAAGCCGAGTACAAGGTCGCGACAGAAAAATGCGATGCATTAGCCGGCGCAGCCAAGGATGACTGTATCAAGGCTGCAAAAACCCAGTTTGGCTACTGAGCTCCATCCGGCGCGCAGTCACCACACTGGTATAAGAAGCTCATTGTGAGCACATTGATTGACCACTCCTAAGGAAAAAACCATGAAATTCACTAAATCTATCGCTACCGGCCTTTTCGTCGCTTCCCTGTTCGCCGTTGCAGGCTGCGCTTCGACCCCAACCAAGGAAGGCACGGGCGAGTACATCGACGACGCCGCGATCACCACCAAGGTGAAAGCCAGCATCTTCAACGAGCCTACCCTGAAATCGACGGAAATCAACGTGGAAACCTTCAAGGGCGTGGTTCAGCTGAGCGGCTTCGTTGCCCAGCCAGCCGATGCCGCCAAAGCGGGTGAAGTTGCCCGTGGCGTCAAGGGCGTGAAGTCGGTGAAAAACGACATCCGCGTCAAGTAATGGCCTGACCCGCCGCAGCGGCCAGCCCCACGGCTGGCTCTGCGGCCCACCACCGACCGTCGCGGGAATCGCATGCACATCCAGCCTACAGATACCCCGCCCGAGCCGGTGGCGGCTGTCTCCACCGAGCCTGCCGGGCCACCTCCCGGCGCGCCCGTGGAGCAGCCAGACGCATCCCTGCGTTTGCCGCTGCACGTCAATGCGCGTGGCATGGCGCTGGGCATCATCGCCACCGTCAGCTTCATTTATGCGCTGCAGTGGGCACAGAAATTCCTCATTCCCGTCATCTTCGGCATTTTCATTGCCTATACCCTCAATCCCGTCGTCGCCTGGCTGGAAAAGCTGCGCCTGCCGCGCGCCATCGGCGCCACGGCCGTCACGGCCCTGATCCTGTTCGGCTCCATCGTGGTGGTCGAGCGCGTGCAGGGCGAATTCGAATCCATCGTTGAAGAGTTGCCGGCCGCCACGCACAAACTGTCGCGGCTGATCGCCGCCAATACGGGCGGCAAGAACAGCACCTTCCAGAAGATGCAGGCCGTGGCCAATGAAATCGAGCAAGTGGCCGCCGGCGCCGAAGCGCGCCGCAACACGCGCCGCGCGGCGGCGGCATCCGACGGTCCCAATTTCAAGATCATGGACTGGGTCTGGGCCGGTTCGCTGGGCCTGGTGG
This sequence comes from Janthinobacterium sp. 67, assembly GCF_002797895.1. Lineage (NCBI taxonomy): Bacteria > Pseudomonadati > Pseudomonadota > Betaproteobacteria > Burkholderiales > Oxalobacteraceae > Janthinobacterium > Janthinobacterium sp. 67. The sequence goes on from NZ_PGES01000001.1 coordinate 6,046,592, forward strand.
GCTTTGTCAGCCAGGCCACCATGGTCATCTTCCTCGTGTTTTTCCTGCTGCTGTCGGGAGATACCTTCAAGCGCAAGCTCGTCAAGCTGACGGGACCGTCACTGAGCCGCAAGAAGGTCACCGTACATATCCTGGAAGACATCAATACCTCGATCCAGAACTATATGTTCATGCTGCTCGTCACGAATGTCTTGCTGGCCGTGCTGATGTGGATCGCCCTGCGCGTGATCGGCCTGGAAAACGCGGGCGCATGGGCCATCGTGGCCGGTTTGCTGCACATCATGCCGTATTTCGGCCCCTTGCTCATCACCATCGCCACGGGCCTCGTCGCCTTCTTGCAGTTCGAATCGCTGGAAATGGTCTTGCTGGTGACGGGCACGTCGATGGCCATCGCCACCCTGGTCGGCACCTTTGTCACCACCTGGATGACGGGGCGCATCGCCCGCATGAATCCCACGGCCGTGTTCATCAGCCTGCTGTTCTGGGGCTGGCTGTGGGGCGTCTGGGGCCTGCTGCTGGGCGTGCCCATCATCGTTATCGTGAAAGTCGTGGCCGAACGCGTGCAAGGCATGGAAGTGGTGGCGGAACTGCTGGGCGAGTAAGTTGAAGCTTCATAAAAAACGGCGCCCGCGGGCGCCGTTGTTGCGTGCAGACTGCTTACGACTGGTGGCGTTTCAGTATCTTGACTTGCACGTCGCCATCTTCCGTCTTCGGCATGTCCTTCATGCTGCCCAGCTGCAATGCGAACTGGCGCGTGAATTCGGCGCCCAGGAAGAAGATTTGCGCCGAGTAATATACCCATAGCAGCAGGGCCACCAGGGACCCGGCTGCGCCATAACTGCTGGCCACGCCGCTATTGCCGATATACACGCCAATCGCATATTTCCCCAGTGAAAACATGAAGGCTGTACCGATGGCGCCGATCAGCACGTCGCGCCAGGACAGGCGCACGCGCGGCAGCATTTTATAGATGACGGCAAACAGGCTGGCGATGACGGCAAAGCCGATCAGGTTCGACAGGATGGTAAACAGCACGGCCGTGTCCTTCCACACGCCTTCCCAGAAGTTGGCGAGGATGGCCATGGCCGCATTGACCACCAGCGACACCATCAGCAGAAAGGCCAGCACCAGCACCAGGCCGAAGGACAGCAGGCGCGTGCGCAGCATGTCCCAGGCACCCGCTTCCTTCAGTGGCGGCACTTGCCAGATTTCATCGAGACTCGCTTTCAGTTCGGCAAACACGCTGGTGGCGCCAAACAGCAGCAGGGCGCTGGCGATGAGGGTGGCGATGCGGCCCTGTTCATGGTTCTTCGCGCCGGCCAGCACCAGCTGGATGGCTTCCGCGCCCTGCGTGCCCAGCAAGCCTTGCAGCTGCCCCATCAGCTCGCCGCGCGCGGCGGCCGGGCCATAGAAAAAGCCGGCGATGGCGATGACGAGCACGAGGATGGGGGCGATGGAAAACAGGGTGTAATAGGCGAGGGCGGCGCCCTTGCTCGAAGCGCGGTGTTCCAGCCATTCGGTGACGGAGCAGACGATGACACTGCGCATCTGCTTGCTGAGCGGCGCCAGGCCGGCCAGTTTGGGATAGCGGGTAGAGAAATTCATGATGGCTTTCAATGCAAAAAGGGGCGCGAGCCCCTTTTTTTAATTCACAAGTGGCGTACCACTGTTCAGCTTACTGCACGCGGCGTTCGATGGTGATTTGTTCCACTTCAACGCGGCGGTTTGGTTCCAGGCACTTGATCAGGTCGGCACGTTTCTTGTTGTTGCAGGTGACGACAGGATTCGTGGAACCCTTGCCTTCGGCCGTCAAGCGGTTGGCGGCAACACCGTGGGCGACCAGGTATTCCTTGACTGCATCAGCGCGCTGCTGCGACAGTTTCAGATTGTACTTGGGCGAACCGATGCGGTCGGCATAACCACTGATGACGACGTTGTTGACGTCAGGCGCCGCGTTCAGCACGCGGGCGATTTCGTCGAGCTTGGTCTGTGTCGGGCCCAGCTTGGCGCTGTCGAACGCGAACAGTTCCGTTGCCGACATCGTCACTTTTTCAAAGCGTGCTGGCGGTGGTGGCGGTGGCGGTGGTGGCACGACCACGACCACTTCTTCACGCACTGGCGGCGGTGGCGGTGGTGGCGGCGGTGCAGCTGGTTTGTCGAACGCGTAGTTCAGGCCCACGGTGAAATAGTAGTTGTTGGACTTGCTGCTCGGGTCGAAGGTATTGCCGCGCAGGAAACCGTGCACATTGCGCACGTCAGCCTGGATGGACAATTGCTCCGTGATGCTGGACTGGAAACCCAGGCCAACGCTGGCGTATGGCGAGCTTTTTGTGCGCTCACCGAAGGCGAAGCTGGTGTCCTTGTCGCGCTGCATGCCGGCACCGACCAGCAGGAAGGGACGGAAGGCTTTGCGCGAGAACATGTACAAGCCGTCTACGCCCAGCGTGTTCTGCTGGTAGCGCTGGCCGCCATCCTTGGAACGGGCATACGTGGTGCCCAGCTGGATATCCCAGTCCTGGGAAACAGGCTTACCGAAGCGCAAGCCTGCGCCATAGCCGGTTTTATCCGTGGCGAAGTCGGAATCTGGCTTGAGTGCGTTGATGCTAGGTTGAATATACCAGGAGGGATTGATTTCCTGGGCCTGTGCGCCGAGGGCGGAGCACAAGACTGCGGCGGCAACGGCGATTTTTTTTAGATTATTCACAAGTAACTCCCAACGTTAATAAGAGATTTTCTCTACGGCATCAAAACACTTCTTGCTACACGTGCTATTGCTAGAGATAGACCACACTTCCAGGTGCGCATTCTTGCGATAAATGCACTGCTGTTGGACTAGAGAATACGGTTGCAGGTTCAGCTGGTCGGTGCGCTGGCGCACAAAGCATTGCGGTATATCAATGGTGTTGCAGATTCACTACAAAGGCTTTGCTGTTGAAAAAAACTAATTTGCTCGGTGAAACTTTTACAAGCACGGCCACTTTCTGGCGCCGCGACAAGAGGCAATCGTACGACTTCTTACCTGCATGCCACTGTATATTAGCAACAATGATGAGCTTGATAACTAATATTACATTGATGTTGTATTCCTGCCGCGTTCTGTTGCCATATAGGGCTTCCTCAAGGCAACTCTTGCACGCCGCAGCCAGCTCCGCCACTTTTCATCAAGGAGTTACCCGTGCCTGACCTGTCCCGTGTTTTTTCTTCCCCGCTGCCTGGCAAACTGGGGCAGCTGTGCCTGCTGCTGTCGCTGGGTATGGCGGCGCCGGTCTGGGCCGATAGCGGCGTGTCCGTGTTTTCGCCGAGCGGCACGGTCAAGGCCGTACGCCAGGTGCGGGCCCAGTTCGCCACGCCGATGGTGCCGTTCGGCGACATGGGCTTGCCCGCACCGTTCGCCATCGATTGCGGCAAGGCCGAGCCTGGCGTCGTGGCGGGAGCGGGGCGCTGGGCCGACGAGCGCAACTGGAACTTCGATTTCGAGCGCGACTTGCCGGCCGGCGTGGCCTGCAGCTTTACCCTGAAGCCGGGGCTGAAGGACCAGGCGGGCCAGGCCTTGCAGGGGACGGCTTCGTACCGCTTTTCCACGGGCGGCCCGGCCATCGTCGAGGCCGTACCGTATGACGGCCAGCCCTACATCGATGAAAACCAGATCTTCGTGCTGGGCCTGGACGCCGCGCCGAACGAGGCCAGCGTGGCCGCGAACGCGTATTGCCGCGCCGATGGCATCAATGAAAAGATTCCCGTGCGCCTGCTCAAAGGCAAGGAGCTGGAGCAGGTTTTGACCCTGCGCAAGAGCTTCCTCGACCGCTATCTGACCGTGTATTTCAAGAAGCGGGGCATCGTGTGGAAAGTGGGCATGCCCGTCGCCAGCAAGGGCGCGCCGCCGCTGCCCGTCACCGTGCTGCAATGCAAGCGCAGCTTTCCCGCCAATGCCAAGGTGTCGCTCGTGTGGGGCGAAGGCATCGCCAGCGCCAGCGGCATTGCCACGGACAAGGCGCAAACCCTGCAGTTCAAGACGCGTCCCGATTTCACGGCCAAGTTCAGTTGCGAGCGCAGCAATCCGAAGGAGCAATGCATCCCCTTCCTGCCCATGCGCGTGCAGTTTTCCGCGCCCGTGAAGGCGTCGCTGGTGCGCGCCATGACCTTGCGGGGAGGCGGCAAGACGTATGCGCCGACGATTTCAAAAGAGGAAGAAAAGGCGGAATTCCTGTACGGCGCCGCCTTCAACGGCCCCTTCCCCGTGCAAACCAGTTTTGTCTTGAATCTGCCGCCGAAGCTGACGGATGACGCGGGCCGCGCCTTGCTCAACCGCGCGCGCTTCCCGATGACGGTGCGCACGGGCGAACAGCCGCCGCTGCTGAAATTCCCGGCCCCGTTCGGCATCATCGAAGCGAAGGGCGATGGCTTGCTGCCCGTCACCGTGCGCAATATCGAGCCCGTGCTGTCGGGCAAGGAAATCGCCCAGCCATCCGCTGCCGCCACGGGCGCCACCTTGCGCGTGCCCGACAATGACGACAAGTTCATCATCGAATGGATGCAGCGCCTGGCCGGCAATGGCGACGGGGGCGAATACTGGCAGCCGTACGCCCAATATGCGGGCAACATGAGCAAATCCGTGCTGGCGGGCGCGTCCGGTACGCGCCCCATCAGCCTGCCGCGCCCCGATGGCAAGAAAACCTTTGAAGTGATCGGCATCCCTTTGCTGAAACCGGGCTTTTACGTGGTCGAGCTGGCCAGCCCCATCCTTGGCAAGGTGCTGCTGGGCAAACCGACGACGGCCTACATCCGCACGGCCGCGCTGGTGACGAATCTGGCCGCCCACTTCAAGCATGGCGCGCAATCGTCGCTCGTGTGGGTGACGTCGCTCGACAAGGGCGCGCCTGTTGCGAAAGCGCAAGTAGCCGTGCGCGACTGCGCCGGCAAGCTGCTGTGGCAAGGCGCCACGGGCGCGGACGGCGTGGCGCATATCCCCGGCGAGCTGGCCAATTCCAGCTGCAAGAACAATGGCCGCTACTTTATCAGTGCGCGCAGCGGCGGCGACATGACGTTCACCCTGTCGGACTGGGTGGGCGGCATCGAAGCGTGGCGATTCAACTTACCCACGGACGACACGCGCGCCGACAACACTCTGCTGGCCACGGTATTCGACCGCACCTTGCTGCGCGCCGGCGAAACCGTGCACATGAAGCATTTCATCCGCAAGCACACGGGCGAGGGCATGAGCCTGGTCGACAAGAACAACGGTCCCGGCAGCGCCACCTCCGTTGTCATCACGCACCAGGGCAGCGACCAGAACTATCAATTGCCGCTGCGCTGGTCGGCCAGCGGCACGGCGGAAAGCGACTGGCTCATTCCCGCCGACGCCAAGCAGGGCGAGTACAGCGTGACGATGGCGGGCCGCCCGTCCGGCAGCTTCCGCGTGGAAGCGTTCCGCGTGCCCACCATGAAAGCCGTGCTGCAAGGCCCGAAAGCGCCTGCCGTGCAGGCGAAACAGCTGGCCCTCGATGCGCAGATCACCTACCTGGCCGGCGGCGCGGCCACCAACGCGCCCGTCAAGCTGCGCACGGTGCTGCAAGACAAGAGCGTGACGTTTGCCGACTATCCCGAATACAGCTTCAGCAATGGCGACGTGAAGGAAGGCCTGGTGAAGCAGGGCACCGGCTACGACGACGATGAAGGCGAGTGGCAGGATGAAGGCCATGGCGCGGGTGGCCCCGGCGCGGCGGCCGCACGCACGCAAAGCTTGACCCTGGACAAGGCGGGCGGCGCGCGCATCGTCATCGACCAGTTGCCGCAGCTGTCCACACCGCGCGACCTGGTGGCGGAAATGGCGTTCCAGGATGCGAATGGCGAGACGGCTTCCGTGGCCACGCGCGTACCGCTGTGGCCATCGAACTATGTGATCGGCATCAAGCCCGACGCCTGGGCCTTGAGCAAGGATGCCTTCAAGTTCACGGTGGCCGTGCTGGGCACCAATGGCAAGCCCGTGGCGAACGCCCCGGTCGCCGTCGACTTCTTCCAGCGCAACAGCTATTCGCACCGCCGGCGGCTGATCGGCGGCTTTTATGCCTATGAAAACAGCAGCGAAGTGGTCAAGCTGGGTCCGGCGTGTTCAGGCAAGACGGACGGCAAGGGCTTGTTGATGTGCGACGTGAAGGCGCCCGCCAGCGGCAATCTGATTTTGCGCGCCAGCACGCAGGATGCATCCGGCAACGCGGCCGTCGCCAACCGCGAAACCTGGGTGGCCGGCAGCGGTGACTGGTGGTTCAATGTCAGCGACAATGACCGCATTGACTTACTGCCGGAAAAGAAACGCTATGAACCGGGCCAGGAAGCAAGCTTGCAAGTACGCATGCCGTTCCGCTCGGGCACGGCCTTGATTACGGTCGAGCGCGAAGGCATCCTCGATACCTATGTGCGCCAGCTCAATGGCCGGGAACCGGTGGTGAATATTCCGGTCAAACCGAACTATGCGCCGAATGTGTACGTGTCCGTGTTCGTCGTGCGGGGCAGGGTGGACGGCGTGCAGCCGACGGCCCTGGTCGACCTGGGCAAGCCGGCCTACAAGATGGGTATCGCGCCGCTGAACGTGGGTTGGCAGGCGCATGAACTGAACGTGATGGTGGTGTCCGACAAGGAGGTGTACAAGACGCGCGACAAGGCGGAGGTTTCCGTGCGCGTGCGCCGTGCCGACGGGAAACCGTTGCCGGCCGGCGCCGAAGTGGCGCTGGCGGCCGTCGACACGGGGCTGCTGGAACTGATGCCCAACGATAGCTGGAAGTTGCTCGACACCATGATGGCCCAGCGCAGCCTGCAGGTGGAAACGGCGACGGCGCAGATGCAGGTGATCGGCAAGCGCCACTTCGGCCGCAAGGCTTTCCCGGCCGGCGGTGGCGGCGGCAAGGGCGCCAGCCGCGAACTGTTCGACACTTTGCTGTTCTGGAAAGGCACGGTCAAGCTTGACGCCAAGGGCGAGGCGACCGTGCAGGTTCCGCTCAACGATTCGCTGACGGCGTTCCGCATCGTCGCCATCGCCAGCGCGGGCAAGGCATTGTTTGGCACGGGCAGCACGGATATCCGCAGTTCGCAAGACCTGATACTGATGTCGGGCTTGCCGACCCTCGTGCGCGAAGGCGACCAGTTGCGCGCAGGCTTCACCGTGCGCAACACCTCGGCCGCAGCCTTGAGTGTGGATCTCAATGCCACGGCGGCCGGCAAGGCCTTGCCGCGCCAGAGCTTGACCCTGGCGGCCGGCGAAGCGCGCGAGGTGGGCTGGGATTACCAGGTGCCGCTGGGTGCGCAAACGGTCGTGTGGGAGGTCGCTGCGAAAGCGGGCAACCATACCGATAAACTGAAAATCACGCAAAAGGTGGGCCAGGCCACGCCCGTGCGCACGTACCAGGCCACCTTGCAGCAAGTCGACAAGCCCGTCAATATGTCCGTGCACATGCCGGCCGGCGCCTTGCCGGGCCGGGGCGGCATCCAGACCAGCTTTGTCGCCAAGCTCGGTGGTGAGTTGCCCGGCGTGCGCGAGTACATGGCCGCGTATCCGTACACCTGCTTCGAGCAAAACACGTCGAAAGCCATTGCCTTGCAAGACGAGGAGGCGTGGAACAAGCTGGCCGCCAGCCTGCCCGCCTACCTCGACGGTGACGGCATGCTGAAATATTTCCCCATCATGGAACAGGGCAGCGACAGCTTGACGGCCTACGTGCTGTCGGCAACAAAAGAAGCGGGCTATGCGATTCCGGAACAGACGAAAAACCGCATGGAAGCAGCCTTGACGGCTTTCGTGCAGGGCCGCATCGTGCGGCGTTCCGCGCTGGATACGACGGACCTGGCCGTGCGTAAACTTGCCGCCCTGGAAGCGCTGTCGCGTTCCAACAAGGTGCCGCCCGATGCCCTGGAGAGCATCAGCATCAATCCGAACCTGTGGCCGACTTCCGCCGTCATCGACTGGAGCCTGTTGCTGCAACGCACGCCAGGCCTGGCGCGCCGCGACGTGCTGCTGGCCGAGGCGCAGCAGATCTTGCGTTCGCGCCTGAACTTCCAGGGCACGACCATGGGATTTTCCACCGAGCGCAAGGATAACTGGTGGTGGCTGATGGTGTCCGGCGACGTCAACGCCAATCGCCTGCTGCTGGCCGTGATGGACAATCCGGCGTGGAAAGACGACATCGGCCGCCTCGTGCGCGGCAGCATGGGCCGCCAGAAGAAGGGCCGCTGGGATACGACGGTGGCCAACGCCTGGGGCACCCTGGCCATCAATAAATTCTCGGCCAAGTTCGAATCCACCCCCGTGACGGGCGCCAGCGCCGTCAAGCTGGGCGGCGATACGCAAGCGCTTGTGTGGAATGGCGCGGCGAAAGTGGGACCCTTGCTGCAGGCGTGGCCGAAAGGCACGGATACCCTGGGCCTGGCGCACAGCGGCACGGGCAAGCCTTGGGCCACCGTGCAAAGCCTGGCGGCCATCCCGCTGACGGCGCCCGTTTCCAGCGGCTACACGATCAAGAAAACGATTACGCCAGTGGAGCAGAAGACCACTGGCCAGTGGTCGCGTGGCGACGTCTACCGTGTGCGCCTGGACTTGTCGGCGCAGGCGGACATGAGCTGGGTGGTGGTCGACGACCCGATTCCGGCCAGCGCCACGGTGCTGGGCAAGGGCCTGGGCCGCGATTCACAGCTGATGACGGCCGGCGAGAAATCCACGGGCTGGGTCTGGCCTACCTTCGAGGAACGGGCTTTCGACGCCTTCCGCGCCTATTACGCGTTCGTGCCGAAGGGTAACTGGAGCGTGGAATACACGGTGCGCCTGAACAATGCCGGCGACTTCAGCCTGCCAGCCACGCGCATCGAAGCCATGTATTCGCCCGAAGTGTTTGGCGAGTCGCCGAACGCAAATGTGAAGGTGGCGCAGTGAAAGGTAAGGTTTTACTGATGGGCTGCCTGCTGGCCAGTCCGGTCTTCGCCGAGACTGTCCTGACGCCGGCCCAGGTGCAGGCCGCCTACCGCAGTTCGGAAGCGCAGTTGCTGGACCGCAGCGGCGCACCGCTGCAATCCTTGCGCGTGGACATGAAAGTGCGGCGTCTGCCGTGGGTGCCGCTGGCCGACATCTCGCCTGCCGTGCAGCAGGCCGTGCTGCTGGCGGAAGACCAGCGCTTCATGCGCCATGGCGGCGTGGATGTGTCCGCGTTGGCCACGGCCGCCTGGGACAACCTGTTTTCCAAGAAAGCCCGGGGCGCGTCGACCATCACCATGCAGCTGGCGGGCCAGCTGGACGCGGACTTGCAGGCGTCGTCGGGAGGACGCAGCCTGCGCCAGAAATGGGACCAGATGCGCGCGGCGCAAGCCATCGAGGACAGCTGGAGCAAGGGGCAGATTTTCGAAGCGTATTTGAATCTCGTGTCGTTCCGCGGCGAGCTGCAAGGCATCGCCTCCGCCTCGTACAGCCTGTTCGGCAAGGCGCCGTCCGGCCTGAACCAGACGGACGCCATCATTCTGGCCAGCCTCGTGCGCGCGCCGAACGCGGCGCCGGCCATCGTGTCGCGCCGCGCCTGCGCGCTGGCGAAAGAGTGGCGCATGGACAGCAGTTGCCAGCTGATCGGCCAGCGCGTGCAGACGGCCCTGCAGCGCAATGCGTTGTATGCGGAACTGGCGCCGGCGCCGCAAGTGGCGCAGCAACTGCTGAAACAGCCGGGCGCGCAGGTCGCCAGCACGCTCGATGGTCCCCTGCAGCGCTTCGCGCAGGAAAACTTGCGCCAGCAATTGGGCTCCTTGCGCGAGCGCAATGTCAACGATGGCGCCATCATCGTGCTGGACAACCGCAGCGGCGAGATTCTCGCGTATGTCGGCAATGCGGGGGGCAGCCACGTCGATGGCGTGACGGCCCTGCGCCAGGCGGGATCGACATTAAAACCGTTCTTGTATGAACTGGCTATCGAGCGCCGGCTGATGACGGCCGCGTCCGTCATGGACGACTCGCCGCTCGACGTCGCCACGGCGTCCGGCATGTATGCGCCGCAAAACTACGACCGCAATTTCAAGGGTTACGTCAGCGCCCGCACCAGCCTGGCCAGTTCCCTCAACATTCCCGCCGTGCGCACGGTGCTGCTGACGGGACAGGATGGCTTTTACAACCGTCTCAAGGAAGTGGGCCTGTCCAGCCTGACGGAACCGGCCGAATACTACGGCCCGTCGCTGGCGCTGGGCTCGTCCGAAGTGACCTTGCTGGAACTGGCCAACGCCTATCGCGCGCTGGCCAATGGCGGGCTGTACAGCATTGCCAGCCTGCAGCCGGGACAGGCTGGCAAGGATAAACGCCGCGTGATGGAGCCGGGCGCCGCCTTCATCGTGGGCGACATCCTGGCCGACCGCGCCGCGCGCAGCATGACGTTTGGCTTGCGCAATGAGCTGGGGACGAATTTCTGGAGCGCCGTCAAGACGGGCACGAGCAAGGACATGCGCGACAACTGGTGCATGGGCTATTCGGCGCGCTACACGGTGGGCGTGTGGGTGGGCAACTTTGACGGCAAGCCCATGTGGGACGTGTCGGGCGTGACGGGCGCCGCGCCCGTGTGGCGCGACGTGATGGATTACCTGCACAAGAACGTTCCCAGCCATGCCCCGAAAGCGCCGCCAGGCGTACTGCAGCAGATGGTGGCGTACCAGCCCGCGCTGGAATCGCCGCGCCGCGAATGGTTTATTGCCGGCACGGAAAGCCCCGTCATCGCCGTGCTGGGCGACACGGTGAAGCCGCCCGCCATCGTGTATCCGGCCGAGGACAGCATCCTCGCCATCGACCCCGACATCCCGCCCGCCCTGCAGCGCGTGTTCTTCCAGGCGCAAGGCAGCCACGGCTTGCGCTGGGTGCTCGACGGCAAGGACCTGGGCGGCGCGGCGGAAAGCATCAGCTGGCGCCCCGTGCCGGGCAAGCACGCGCTGGCCCTCGTCGATGATGCTGGAAAAACTGTGGCCAAGGTGGCGTTCCAGGTGCGGGGGAATGCGCTGGCGCAGCTTGCCGCACACGATAAATAATCAGTTCGATGGATAATTCGCCGGGTCGATGGCCGGCGTGACGTAGTGCCGCAATACATCGCCGCCGTGCGGATGTTTTTGCGTGCGGCGTTTTTCTTCCGACGGCGGGCTGACCAGGACGATGGTCGCTTCCTCGTTGTTGCGCAAGTTCACCACGGCGCTGACCCCGCCATCGCGGTAGCTGCCCATCACGCCGATGGCCATCTGCACGAACAGGGTGGCCGCGCCCGTATTGCCCAGGCGCTGGTCGGTATCGATCCATTGCGCCGTGTTGCCGCTGTCGAGTTCCGTGCCGCCATCTTCCGCATGTTTCAGCACGGTCTTGTGCAATGCAAGCAGCTGCGCCTGATTGCCGCCGGTGGCAGCGATCAGGCGCGTCGGCGCGGCGGGACGCTCGGTTTCCGGCAAGCTGCGCAAGGCTTCTTGCCAGCCTGCCTGCAACGCTTGCTCGCGCTGGTCGCGTCGCGTGAGCGGCTTGCCGTGTTCATCCTTCATCCTGACAAACGTGGGCCTGTGGATGAAGCCGAAGGTGGGCAGGCGGTCCAGCTGCGCCAGCTGCTCCTTGTTGAACGGCAGGGGAAACCAGGGCGTGGGTTGCCAGTCTTTTGGTGGGTGATACGTTTTGTGCTCGAGTCTGTCGACCATGCTGAAAGTGCCGGTGTCACGGATGTCGGGGCGCTGCGCGAATTGCGCGGCCACGGGGAGCCATTCGGCGATGCTGGGCTGGCGCCGGGTGATGGCTGTCGGATCGGTTTCCAGGTGTGCCTGCGGCACTGTTCCCATCAACTCATAGTACGCCAGATACAGCCGCCGGGCTACACCGTAGGTATTCAAATCATCGACGCTGTCTTCTGGCGGGGCGTCCTCGTAAGCGAACTTTCGCACGGCGTCGATGCGTTCACGACGCGCCAGCACGAAGAGGGCGGAGGCGTCGGGCATTTCGGGGATGTAGTAGCCGTCTTTGAGCAATTCGGGAGTGTTGGGACTGCGATTGATATCGCGCGATTCCATGCCATCATGCGAATTCAAGATGATGTATGGTACGTCAGGATGGGCGTCAAAAAATGCGAAAACATTTTCTAGAATATGCTCTGGGTGTTCTTCGAAGCGTCGTGGTCCCGCCACAAATAGGTGCCAGTGCATGCCGGAAGAGGCGGTGCTGCCTGCCAGACCCATAATGGGCGAGTGTGGTGTATCTTGCAGCGCAGGATCTGCAATGGGGCCTTCGGCGTTAAATATGGGTACGGCAAAATACATTGGCGTATTCAGCGCGCCATTTTCGAGTGAGTCGCCTGCACGCCCCCCACTGGTGCCTGCTTTGTCCAGGCTGCTCCATGGATATTTCTTCTTATCTTGTTCGCGGATGCTGGTATAAGCGTTTCCAGTTTGTAGGGCTTCCCAAAGCTTGCCCTGGCGATACCTGTCCAAGGTGACGCCGAGGCCGATGACTTCCAGTACATACTCGCGTTTCTCTTGCTCGGTGGGTGTCGCCAGTTGCACTTGTGGTTTTGCGACGGCCACAGGCTTGGACGAATGCAGCCAGCGAGAACCGAGCAATGTGGCAGCTACAACGGGTGGGATGAGCAATAGCCATTGCAGGTACCACCATATTTTGCTGCTCATTGTGGGCTCCAATAAGAAAGGTGATGGATTGATCAGCAAAGACCCAAGCACTGTCAGGACGATGAGGGCTGCACCGAGTGGATATCGCAACCGTGGAAATTTGCTTTTCATTTTGGGATATCGTCGCTTGGCTTGTGGACGACTGGCGTGATGACCGATTCGGTGCGCCTGCCGTTGACTATTTCACATACAACGGTGGAAGGCAGGCCCGCATGTAAGGCAGGAATGCAAGCGGGAAGCTCCCCTGAACTGTAATAGCGCGCATTACCTACGATGATCGCTTTACGTGCCGCCGGTTCGACAGACAAGTAGACTGCGAAATTTTTTGCAAAGGTATCCCATTTCAATATGGATGGGCGCGGTATTTTGTCATCTGTTTTCAACCGCCAATCCGCCACCGCACACAAATACTGGTAAAACTTCGGATCGCTGCTCGCCTTGCCCCCGCCGATGGCCACGTCATACGCCGTCACGTTGCGATGATTCTCTGCGTTGCCGATGATGGCCCCGTGGAAGGATTTGGGGCTGACCTCGTTCTGCCAGCGCTTGCGAGCCTCGTTCGGGGTTTCTTCGCGGTTCACAAGCAGCTTGTCGCCGCCACCCGGATGGCGCGAGACGCGGTCGATTTTGCATTGGTCGCCCGCTTCCTTGCCCAGGTTCAAGGCCTTTTCCACCTGATCGCGCTCGCCAGCGCCGAACATGCCGGCGCCGTATTCGGGGATGCGGTGCTTTAGCGGCCGCGGGTCGGCGATGATTTCCTGTTTGCGCATCCGCAAACCTTTCTTGCTGGTCACTGCGATGGCCGCGTCGATCGGATCGACTTCCTCGCACGGTCCCTGCTGGCTGCGCGGCAGCTTGGCCTGGTCGGAATCCTTGGGGAATTGCGCCGGGCGGATCTCGCCGCCGTCCAGCACGGCTTTCATGGGCACGCGCAGCGCTTCGCCATTGATCGTGCGCAAGCCTTCGCGGCGACTCGCTTCCGTGGAAAAGATATTCCATTTGCCGGGTTTGACGGGCGGCCATGGCACCTCGTCATGGTTGCCACGGTGGCCCCGGTTGGCGCCGGCTACGTGGGCATGGTCGTCCTCGCCTTCCAGCCTCAGTGCGAAGTCGTGCGGCGGCTGGCCCACCAGCACAGGCCCATTGTTTTTGCCAGCGGCGTCAAGGCGTTGCTTGTTGGTAAAGACGCGCTGGTAAAATCCCTTACCCAGTTCCGCCAGCGGCTGTCGGTGCTGGGATTCCTTGTCCCAGTAGGTGGGGCCATCACCCCAGATGCTTTTGTCCGTCTTGCCCTTGGTTTTGGACAGGCCATGACCGTCGATGTGGTCGGGTATGCCCTGCCAGCCGATGCCTTGCATATTATCCAGTGCCACCGTCATGTCTTCAGGACAAAAGTACAGGTAGACCTTGCCCCGGTTGTCGCGGTCCGCTTCCGCGCGCCATGCCGCGCCCGCCATGCCATGGCAGACGGTGTGATCCTGGATGTGCGCAAAGGCGGGTGTGGCGTGCTTTTTTGCCACTACGCCCTGGACGATCTGCGCCAGGGTTTGCAGGCGCGCATGCAGGGTCTGGCGGTTGTCGATGGCGTCGTACTGGCTTTCCATTGCCGCATCCCTGCCGCCGCCAAAGATGCGGCTCGATTCCGCCGCGCCGAAAAACATGGTCGTGTCTTCCACCAGGCTGTAGGGCGGATGCGTGAGGATCAGGGTGTCGGCAGGCCGCTTGCCTTCGTCGAGCAGAAAGGCTTGGGCCAGCAGCGAGATCAGGCATCCCTGGCTGTGCGCGACGATGGAGACCACATCGTTGCTGTCGTAATCGCGGATCATGGCGATGAGGGCCGCCAGGCGCTTGGCGGCCAGCACCATGTACATGCGCCCCGGCGCCGTCTTCAAAGGGCGCACGGGGTCGCCGCCCACATCGTAGGGTGAAAACAGTCCCTTGTTCCACATGTCGGGCAGGGTGTTGGTGGCGTTGCCGAACGGGCCGCCATTCTTCGACATGTCCTTGTCCAGGCGGTTGCCGTAGCGGTCCGTGTTCTGTCCGTTGACCACTTTGCAGGCGTTGCCTTGTTCGCGAAAGCCCCAGTAAAAGGGGATCACGGGGCTGTACGTCGCGTCATCAGGCTGGCGCTTGAAAAAGATGGCGTCCGGATCGGCTATGGTTTCATGCTTGTCGGACTCCTGCGGCAGGCGGTAGGCGGCCGGGGTGAACACATGGCCGCCTCCGTACATGCGCGCATCAAGGCCTTGGCACAGCCCTTTTTCCACGGCACTGAAACTGGTGCCGACGTCGTTCACGCCATGGATGACGATGACGTTGCCGGGCAGTTCAGGCCGGATGCGCACGATGGCGTCGTTGAGGCGGCCGCAATGGAGCAGGGCGGTACTCTTGCCGCTGGTGTAGGGAAGTTTGGGATACGCCATCGCCGCTCCATGCTGACCAGACAGTTCAGTGTAGAGGAGTGGGACGGCAGATTAATTGCGTTTACGCAAGCATTGCGGAGAGAAGGCCGTCTTATGGCGCGCTGATAATGTTCGTCAGCGCAATCCGATACGCGGGCTGCACCTCGCCATTCTTGTCCAGCTTGTCCGTCATGATCACGCCGAAACCCTGCGCTTACCATACGTATTCGCCGCTTTTTCCTTTGCTTTTTCCGCCCACGTCGCGCAGTTCGAACTTGCAGGCGTCGGGGAAGCGGCGGCCGCCCAGCTCCAGGCGTTCCCAGCCGAGGAAGGTGATGGAGAAGTTGCGCTCGTCCGTGCGCGTGGAGGTGGTGATCTTGTCGGACTGGCCCGCCAGCGGGTAGTGGGTGCTCGTTTGCGTGTCCGAAAATTGCACGCGCACTTCCTGGCCGGGGCGCATGTTGGCGGGGATGGCGGACTGCGGCGTGTAGACGTTCTTGCTGCGCACGGTGCCGTCTTCATTGTAGTGGACGTTGCCCGTCAGGAATACCTGGCCATCGCGGATGTCCTGGTAGGACGTGGCCAGCAGCACGCCGCCGTTGAGGATCAGCTGCGTGCCCTTCTGTTTCTTGCCTTCAAAGTTTTCCTCGACATTGACTTGCGCATCGCCATTGTTCTTGCTGAACTTGATGCCCGTCGTCAATTCCATGCACTCGCCCACCGTGGGCGCCGCCCGTACGCTCGCGGCCGCCAAAACGCCTGCTGCCATCATCCCGAACCATGCTGCTTTCATTGTCTTCCTGGCTATCTTGTAAAGGCGCGATGATAGCGTGCCTGGAAGCAAGGTGGCGCAGTGCTGAACTTATTTGGTGGGGGCGACGGGGATGCTGGGGACCGCTGGCGTCGACGCTGGCGGCTCGGTAGGCGCGCCGCTGTGTGGCTTGTTCCCGTGATTGGCCGTCGGTTTTCCGCGCCGAGTGCGTTTGTCCGTGCGGGTCTTGGCGGGCTTGGCGTCGTGGACCAGCTTGCCTTTGTTGTCGAGCTTGTCGGAGGCATCCGATTGCTGGCCCGGATCGTTGGCATTGTTGGTGTGGTTGCCCGTCTGGTTGACGTTCGTCGTCGACTGGGCTTGCACCCAGGCGCCGCCGATGGTCATCAGGATGGCTGCCAGCAAGAGAGCGGGAGTTTTCATGGTGCGTGTCCTGTGTCAAAGTTGGGAGTTGCTGTCGAGGCTAGATTGTCACATGCGTGTCGCCGTTTCCAAGTAGGAATATGCCGCATGCGCGTGTGAGCATATTGCCAGTGTTTAAGCCTGTTGACCCGCACGCAAGCGCAGGCGCCGCGCGCTCAAGCCATCGCGCACGCACCATGCCAGCGAGATGGCACCCATGGCGGCCAGCCACTGGCCAGCTGCGCTGGGCGGCAGGGCTTGCATGGCGGTCGGCAGGGCAAGCCAGCCGGGCAGCGCTTGCAACAGCAAGGTGGCGATCACGCCCAGGTTAATGAACAGCAGGACGTGCAAGATGCGTTCTGGCACGGGCAAGCGGCGCGTGTCGCCTTCGACCACGGTGTCGCGCAGCGAGACCAGTATCTCCGCCAGCAGCAATGCCACGGGCCACCAGGCCAGCCAGCCATGCCAGCTGAACAGGCCCAGCGAGGGAAACAGCAGGCCGAAGATGGCTTCGCGCGCGCTGTGCAGGCGCTGCTCGGCGGCCGCGCCCGGACGCGACGGCAGCCGCACGAGCAGCTCGTGGTTGAGGATGACGTCGGCCCCGCCCAGCAGGCCGTGCAACAGCAGCGCGACCTGCAGCGCCGTCATGGCCGTCCCGTGCCGCGTTGGCGGCGCTTAGCGGCCGGGCTGGCGCGGCGGCACCACGCCCGTGTTGCCCGTGGTGCCGGAATTGCCGCTGTTGCCGCTGTTGCCGGTGTTGCCCGACGTGCCAGAGGTGCCGCTATTGCCGGAAGTCCCCGACGTGCCTGTGCCGCCCGTGTTGCCGTTCATGTTCTGCGTGCCGCTGCGCGCGGCGTTGCCTGCGGACTGGCCGGCGCTGCCCGGGGCGCCGCCGCCCGAGTTGCTGCCGCTGGTCGATTGTCCCGTGTCGTGGCTGCGCGATTTGTCCGATTTCTTGTGCTGTTTCTTGCCATGTTTGCGCGTCGTCGTCGTGTCGTCTTGCGATGTATTTTGCTGGGCGGACGTACCGGTGTTGCCAGTGCTGCCCGTGGTATTGCCGGTGCCCGTCGATTGCGCCTGTGCCAGGGCGCTTGCACTACCGAACAGCAGGATGGCCAGCATCAATGCGGATGGTTTCATGGGAACTCCTTCTCGTGGCAGGAAATGGAGTCACGATTCTGGCACGCGCGGGCAGGGCGGCAAGTAGGAGCGCGCCGCCTGCTGCTGTGGGGGCATGGCTGGTCGCGGCGCAGGCGTCAGCGGAACTGCTCGGTTGAAATGTCGAAACGCTTGAGCTTGTCGTACAGGGTTTTCTTTGGAATATTCAAGCTGGCGGCCGCGTCGACGACGTTGCCATTGTGGCGGCGCAAGGCTTCCTCGATGATGGAAATTTCGAACGTGTCCACCTGCTCGGCCAGCGACGCTTCGCGGCAGCCGGCCGGGCTCAGCGTGTCGTCGAGCAGACCCAGCACGAAGCGGTCGGCCACGTTGTGCAGCTCGCGCACATTGCCGGCCCAGCGCTGCGCCATCAGGGACGCGACCAGTTCGCCGCTGACGAGGGCGGCCGGCTGGCCATAGCGCAGCGCCGCCTGCAGCACGAAGAACTCGAACAGCAGCGGGATATCCTCGCGCCGGTTGCGCAGGGCGGGCAGGGTCAGGCTGGCCACGTTCAGGCGGTAATACAGGTCGGGCCGGAACTTGCCCTGTTCGGCCAGCACATTCAAATCTTCCTTGGCGGCGGCGATCACGCGGAAATTGACGGAAATGAGTTTGTTCGAACCGAGCCGTTCCACCTGCCGCTCCTGCAGCACGCGCAGCAGTTTCACTTGCAGGGCCAGCGGCATGCTTTCGATTTCATCGAGGAACAGGGTGCCGCCGTTCGCGTACTCGATCTTGCCGATGCGCTGGCGCTGCGCGCCCGTAAACGCGCCTTCCTCGTGGCCGAACAGTTCCGATTCGAAGATCGACTCGGGCAGGGCGCCGCAGTTGATGGCCACGAAAGGATGGTCGCGCCGCTCGCTGAAGTCGTGCAGGCAGCGGGCGATCAGTTCCTTGCCCGTCCCCGTTTCGCCGAGGATGATGATGTCGGCCGATTTCGGCGCCAGGTTCAGCACCAGCTGGCGCACCTTGGCCATGGCCGCGCTGCGACCGACGATGCGCGCCTCGATGCCGACGCGCTGCTCGAGCTGGCGGCGCAAGTTCATGTTTTCCAGCACCAGGTGGCGCTTGTCGAGTGCGCGGCGGCACACTTCCACCAGCAAGTCGGCGGAAAACGGTTTTTCGATGAAATCGTAGGCGCCACGGCGCATGGCGCCCACGGCCATCGACACGTCGCCGTGGCCCGTGACGAGGATGACGGGCAGGCTGGCATCCTGCGCCACGGCGATATCGAGCAGTTTCAAGCCATCCATGCCCGGCAGCTTGATGTCGCTCAATAAAATGCCCGCAAATTCGGGCACCAGATAGGGCAGCGCTTCCTCGGCCGTGGCGACGGCCGTCACTTGCAAGCCCGCCAGTTCCAGCGATTGCCGGGCGCCCTTGCGCACGACGGCGTCGTCTTCCACCAGCAGCACTTGCATGCCTTCAAAATTATTCTCGTGCATCAGATGTTTCCTTGTCTCTCTCCCCCGGGTCGCAGCTCAGGGTGATGGTAAATTGCGCACCGCCCCCTTCCTGCGCGCTGCGGTTGCGCACGGCCAGGGCGCTGCCGGCTGCGCGCAGTATGCCAGCGCTGATCGACAAACCCAAGCCCAGCCCGTGTTCCTTGGTGGTGTAGAAGGGGTCGAAAATCTTGTCGAGCGAGGCCAGCGGGATGCCGGGGCCATTATCGGTGATATGCAGCACGGCAAGGTCGTTTTCGCGGCGCACCTGGAACCAGATTTGCACGGGCTCGCTTTCCGGCACGGCATCCATGGCGTTCGTGATCAGGTTGGTAAACACCTGTTCCAGGCCGATGGCGTTGCACAGCACGATGATGTCATCCTCCAGCCAGCTTTCATGCAGGGTCAAACGCTGCGAGTTCTTGCGCGTGCGGATTTGCAGCATGGTTTGCGCGAACGCCTGGCGCACGCTGACGGGCTTGCGGGCATCGTCGCTGCGCCGGGCAAAGCCTTTCAGTTGCGACGTCACATAGCCGAGACGCTTGACGAGGTCGGATATGGTCGACAGGTTGTCGAGCGCGTCGTCGATCTGACCGCGCGCCAGGAACACCTTGGCATTGTCGGAAAACGTTTGCAGGGCGGCCAGCGGCTGGTTCAGCTCGTGCGTGACGCCGGCCGCCATCTGGCCGATGGCCGCCAGCTTGCCGCTTTGCACCAGTTCGGCCTGCGCATAGCGCAAGGTTTGCTCGGCCCGCTCGCGTTCCGTCACCTCGGCCTGCAGGCGGCCATTCGCATGGACGAGGTCGGCCGTGCGCTGCTCGACCTTGATTTCCAGCTGTTCATACGCGCGCGCCAGGGTTTGTTGCGCATTGAGCTTGTCGGCGATGCGGCGCCGGCGCTGGCGCGCATACATCAGGGCCAGCAGCAGCGAGGCCCAGCCCAGCGCGGCGGCGATGGCCGCGTTGCGCGCCGCCTCACTCACCTGGTCGAGCTCGGCCAGCACGGTGATCTGCCATTGCAACGGGCCCAAGGCGCGGTTCACTGCCAGATAGTCGGCGCTGCCGGACAGGGCGGGGGTGTCGCCAGCCTGCGGACGTTCCAGTGTCATCACGCTGGCGCCGTCGGCGAACTGGCGGCTGACGCGGTGCGGCAGGATGGGGAGATTTTCCTGCAGGAACTGGCGCTGTTCGCTGATGTCCTTCTTGGCGTCCGCCGACAGCGGGGCGAGCGTCTTGAACTTGAAGGCGGGTGTGGTGGCCAGGATGATCACGCCATTCGCATCCTTGACCCAGATCTGTTCGCCCGCGCCGGGCGTGCGCCACGATTGCTCGATCCAGTCCAGGTTGACCTTGGCGGCGACGATGCCGATGATGCGCCCGTCGCGCTGCACGGGCTGCGAAATGAAATAGCCGGCCTCGAAGGTGGAAAAACCGATGCCGTAGAAGCGGCCGATGCCGCCCGCGATGGCGTTCTTGAAATACGGACGGAAGCCGTAGTTGACGCCCACGTACGAGCTGCGGTCTTGCCAGTTGCTCGACGCCAGGGTCGTGCCCTTGTCGTCGAGCACGTAGACGGCAAAGGCGCCCGCGCGGCGGTTCATGTCGACCAGGTAGGCGTTGATCTGCGTGACCTTGTCGGCGCTGGGCTGTTCCAGCAATTGCGCCACCGCATCGCTCTGGGCCACGGCCAGGGGCAGGAATTCGTACTTGTTGAGTGCGCCGCCGATGGACGCCGCATACAGTTCCGCGCGCGAATCGAGGGTGCGGTGCAATTCATCGAGCTGGCGCTGCCGCACCCAGGCATACGACGCCCACGCCAGCACGACCAGCGACCCCACGGCCAGCAGGGGGGCGAGTAGCTGTCTCAGGGGCCATTTGCCGGCTGCCATGGTGCTCCGTGTGTCGGGTGAAATACGACGGTATTGTAAGGCTGAAACCCGCAAGTCGAAGACTGGGGTCGGACCTTAAGGTCCGACCCCGGCACTTGCTTTCGGGTTAGCTTGCACGACGATTAATCAGCGGTACTTGCCATCGTCTCCGCATTGTGATGACGCTGCTGCTCTTCCATCACCATCTCGCCCAGCATGCGCTTCAAGCGGTTGAACTCGGGGTCGCTCGGGTCGCGCGGGCGGGGCAGGTCGATGGCCACGTCGCGCTTGATGGTGCCGGGACGGTAGGTCATGACGATAGTGCGGTCGGCCAGGTAGATCGATTCCTCGATCGAGTGCGTGACGAACACGATGGTGGTGCCGAAGACTTTCCAGATTTTCAGCAATTCATCTTGCAGGTTGCGTCGCGTCAAGGCGTCCAGCGCGCCGAACGGTTCATCCATCAGCATGATGGGCGAATCGAGAGCCAGCACGCGGGCGATGGCCACGCGCTGGCGCATGCCGCCCGACAAGTCTTTCGGGTAGCGGGCACGGAATTCCGTCAAGCCCAGCATGCTCAGCAGCATGTCGACCCGTTCGCGGATCTCGGCCGGCGTCTTGCCGGCGATTTCCAGGCCGAAAGCGATATTGGCTTCGATGCTCATCCACGGGAACAGCGCGTATTCCTGGAACACCATGCCGCGGTCGGGACCGGGTTCTGTGATCAGCTTGCCGCCGGCCAAGATCTGGCCCGACGTCGGCTGCGAGAAGCCGGCGATGGCGTTCAACAGGGTCGACTTGCCGCAGCCGGACGGTCCCAGCAGGCAGATGAACTCGCCGCTGGCGATTTCCAGGTTGATGTCCTTCAGGGCGATGACGTCCGCGCCGCCCGTGGTGAAGATTTTATTGACTGCATTGATATTGATCGTGGTCATGGCCGTTCCTCTCAGTGTTCCAGGCCGCGGTGCCACTGCAGCAAATGATTATTCAGGGCATTCATGGCGATATCGATGGCCAGGCCGAACAGGCCGATGGTGAACATGCCGGCGATAATCTTGTCGGACCAGAAGTACTCGCGCGCTTCCAGGATGCGGAAGCCGAGGCCGCTGTTGACGGCGATCATTTCCGCCACGATCACGACGATGAAGGCCGTGCCCATGCCGATGCGCGCGCCGGCCAAAATATACGGCGTGGCGGCCGGCAGGATGACGCGGCGGAACATCGTCATCTGGCTAGCGCCCAGGTTGCGCGCGGCGCGGATATAGATGCCGTCGACCTGGCGCACGCCGGCGATGGTATTCATCAGCACGGGGAAGAAGGAACCGATGCTGATCAGGAAGAACGCAGGTGGATTGCCCAGGCCGAACCACAAGATCGCCAGCGGAATGTAGGCGATGGGCGGAATCGGGCGCAGCACCTGCACCAGCGGGTCGAACAGTTTGTAGATGGTCTTGTTGGTGCCCATCAGCAAACCCAGCGGCAAGGCCAGGCCGGCGCCGATGGCAAAGCCGCCCAGCACGCGCGACAGGCTGGCCCAGGCGTCGTGCGGCAATTCGCCCGAGAACATCCACACCAGGTAATTGCCCGCTTCGGGCGTGTACGCTTGCAGCGGCATCAGGTATTCATACCACTTCACCACCACGGCCACGGGCGAGGGCAGGATTTGCGGATTGATCCAGCCGAAGGTCGACATGGCTTGCCACAGCAACAGCACGGCGACGGGCACGGCGGCACCGTGCGCGAAGCGTTTCATCATTTGCATATTCATCGTGAGACTTTCAGATTGGCGTGATTAGCGTGGAGCGTAGGATTTCTTGGCTTTTTCCAGCAGGTCCAGCTTGACCCAATCCTTGGCGACAGGCGGCTTGGCCATGCGGCCCACGCCGAATTTCATCATGTAGTCGGTGGTCAGCTGCACGTGGCTTTGCGTGATGTCTTCCGTGAAGATGGCATTGTCGATGGCGTCGCGGTAATCATCGCTCGTGATCTGGTTCTTGAACATCGATTCGCGCACGTATTTTTCCGCCAGTTTCGGGTCGGCCAGGAAGGCGCGGGTGGCGGCGACGAAGCAATCCATGAAGCGCTGGGCCACGGCCGGCTTTTCCTTGTACATCTTTTCCGTCATCACGAGCGCGCGCACGGGCTCGCCCAGCGGGGTGTCGTAAGGCTTGAGGATGGCCGAACCGTATTTCTTGTGGATGGCTTGCGTGGAGTACGGCTCGGACTGGCTCATGGCGTCGATATCCTTGGTCAGCAGTGCCTGGTTCAGGTCCGGGTAGCCCATGTACAGGATCTGCACGTCCTTGCCCGGCTTGTCGGACCAGGTCAGGTTCGCCTTCGACAATTCGGCAAACAGCAGGATTTCCTGCGGGCCACCGCGCGTGACGCCGACTTTCTTGCCTTTCAGGTCGGCGATGCCCTTGATGTTCAAGTCCGGGCGGCCGACGATCTGCACGCCGCCCTTGGCGAAGCCGCCCACCAGGTAGACGGGCAAGCCCGTGGCGCGGCCCGTGATGGCCGCTTCCAGCGCGCTGGCCGACACGTCGATTTCGCCGGCGATCATGGCCGGCACGATGTCGAGGCCCTTGGCGAAGATGCGCTCTTCGATTTTCAGGTCGTATTTCGGCGCGATTTCCTTCATGTAGGCGACGGCGCCGTAATGGGCGAATTTCAGGTTGCCCAGACGTACGGTATCGGCCGCATGCACGGCCAGCGGGAATTGCGCGGCCAGCGCGACGGCGATGGCCAGTGCCTTGGTGTTCAGGAAGGACGAGATGCGGAAGGTGCGTGCCATGCTGTTGTCTCCAAAAGGTAGATGGTTTTTATATATGGGTCAGGCTGCCGCTCTGACGGCGGTATGAAAATATAAAAGCATCTTCCGTGCCAGTGGAGCGCATTTTGGCGTTTATTGCAAGTGATTGTTTATAAAGGTTTAATTTGAATCTGTTGAAAATGGGAAATGGTGGAATTCCGACTTTCCGCACGGCGAGTGGAATGGCTGTGCGGATTGCCGCATTTTGGAGGGGTCTGGTTCGATATCGGCTTGCGGGCTTACATGCCGTTGAACCTTCATGGCATGGCCGACTCCAATCGTAAAAAAACGCGTTGCAAACAGGCTGGCAACGCGTAACTCCCCCGTGGAGTAGGGGCGGCGCCGCGCGGGCGCTTGATGGATAGCTCTGTCTGCCGCGCTTACTTCGGCGTCGTGGCGGGCGGCAGGGCGGGTGCGGTGGCCGGGTCCGTCAGCGGCGCGGGCGGCGTCGTGCTGCCAGGACCCGCTTCCGGCGTGGCTGGCGCGACGGGAGGCGGCATCACTTGTGGCGCGGAACTGGGATTGGGTGCCGTTTCCGGCAGCGGTGCTTCGGCCGGTTTTTTGCAGGCGGACAAGGTGATCAGGGCGGCGGCGGCCAGCAGACTAGGCATGTTCATGATGGTTCCTTTGCAAAGTATCAAGATTGGCGCGATGCGGGCGGCGGGCGCCGCCCAAGAGGCTTGAATTTATTGCAAGAGTGCCCACGCTTCTGTTCGCTATTTCACTTTGTGTGCAAATGCGAGTACGGAGTTTGGAGATGTCATTTTTGAATGCCACGAGAGAAATAATTCAGTAGGGCAATATTTTTCACTTTCTTGCTTCTAATGTTCGTTAACGCACAGACCGCAGCCGCCGACACAGGCATTCTGTGCCCAGACGCTCAGGATTCGTGGCGTTCTGGTATAAAAATTGCCAAGAACTTAACAATCCGGGCTACCGGCAATCGTTTAAAAGGAGTATTCAAATGCATGCAATGACTCAGTCTCACGTGAAGAGCGAATTAAAGGCAGCGCACCAGGAACTTCGTAGCCCCGAAAAAGGCTCGCAAATGGTCGAACGCGCAGCACCCATCCCCCCGGAACGCATGAATCCCATTTCCATGGCACCGATCGAGCGCGTGCGTTCGACGTCGGCCACCCTGCGCCGCATCGAGAACATGCAAAAGCTGATCGGCGAATTGTCGCTGCACGAGATGCTGGCCGATGAAATCGCCTGGTTCCTCAAGTTTTCGCCATCGGGCGCCCGCAAATACATCCGCGACCTGCGCGAGGCGGGCGTGATCGAACTGGCACGCTACATCGAAGGTACCGCCACCTACCTGGGCAAGGCAGTGTACCAGCTGACCCCTGACCCTGAGCGCGTGCGCGCCTTCCTGGCCGCCATCGTCCAGCCGAAACGCGAAGGCGCGCCACCGCGCAAGGACCGCCCAGGCCTGCGCGAGCAAAGCATGGCAGGCAGCGGCCGTCACTTCCACATCCTGGCCGATGACACGCATTACGCCATCCGCGTCAACCGCGGTCCCGTGACGCGCGATCCGCTGGTGGCAGCCTTGTTCGGTGCGCCGCAGCAAAAGTCGGCCGAGTAATAGCTGACGGTTTTGTCAGGCGTTGTGACGTTGTAATGAAAGCCGGGTTGCAACCCGGCTTTTGGCGTTGGGGCAGGCCATTTTACGTCGTCTGATTGAAAAGACTGCAAGCATCCCCATGTGGGCTGGACTGCTGCCCGCAACGCGCGGGTTCACTTGAAGGAGCTTGTCCTTGTCTGCCTACGCCGTGTTCTTTTGCCCCATCGCCGCCATAGTCCTGACGCGGGCCGCCGCATGAATCCGCTGCTGTGGATCGCCCTCGTCACGGCCGCCATCGTCTTTTCGCTGTGGTTTCCCCGCTGGCGCCTGAAGCGGGCCCTGTCCAGGCCCTTGCCGGCTGAAGGCCTGGCCGTGCTGGAAAAGAATATTCCCGTCTATCCCCGCATGCCGGCGCCGCTGCAGGAACAATTGCGCCGCCTCGTCGTGCAATTCCTGTATCAGAAGAAATTCGTCGGTTGCGGCGGCCTGGAGATCACGGACGAGATGCGCTATACCATCGCCGGCCAGGCTTGTTTGCTGCTGCTGAACCGCCAGACCCAGGTGTATCCGGAACTCGACACCATCCTCGTGTATCCCACGGAATTCATCGTCACGCGCGATGAAGTGGGGCCGGGCGGCGTGGTCACGCCATCGGCCAATGGTTTGTTGGGCGAATCCTGGGGCGATGGCAGAGTGGTGCTGGCCTGGGACCACGTGCAGCGCGGGGCGGCCGACTGGACCGATGGCCACAATGTCGTGCTGCATGAATTTGCCCACCAGCTCGACAGCGAATCGGGCGCCGCGAATGGCGCACCGTATTTGCCCAGCGTGTCGAGCTACCGCAGCTGGGCCACCGTGCTGTCGCGCGACTTCGACAACCTGCGCCATGACGCCATCTACCAGCAGCACAGCGTGATGGACCATTACGGCGCCACGAATCCCGCCGAATTCTTTGCCGTGGCCACGGAAACCTTCTTTGAAAAACCGTACCAGATGGCCGAGCACCACGAGGAACTGTACGCGCAATTCTTGCAGTACTACAAGGTCGATCCGCGCGACTGGATGGCGCCGCCCTTGGAGCCCGAGCACATGGCCTCGCCGTTTCCCAACTACGCGCCGCACTGGTAGGCGTTCAGCCCAGCAGCCGCCGTTTCAGCGCGGGATAGCTGCTGCGCGACACGGGTATGCCCGTGCTCGTTTGCGTGTCGAGCGCGTATTTGCCGCCCGCCGCGATCTGCAGCCTTTTGAAACCCAGGCTGTTGACGATGTAGGAGCGGTGCACGCGCAGGAAGTGGGGCGGCAGCAGGGCCATGAGCTTGTCGATGGCCAGGTCGTGAAAACACTGTTCGCCGCTGCGCAGCACGATGTTGCTGTAGTGGCCATCGGCTTGTACGTGGTCGATGTCGGCCATGGCGATCCATTCCAGCGCCCCGCGTTTCTTGACGGCCAGCGAGGCCGCTTGCGTATGCCGTCCCGTATAGCGTTGCAGCGCCTTGTGCAGCCGTTCGCGGCTGAAAGGCTTGGCAACGAAGTCGAGCACGCCGAACTCGAAGGCCGTGATCGAGCGTTCCGCGTGGGCCGAGACGATGATGGTCTGCAACGGGGCTGTCTGGGCCAGGCGCAGCAAGTCATAGCCGTCCGCGCCATGCAGGTTCAAGTCCAGCAGCAGCAAGTCGACCTGTCCCTGGGCCAGCGCGGCCAGCGCTTGCGGGACATTGTCATGCAGCACGAGATTGCCGAGGCGCGCGCCGAAATGCGCGCGCACCTCGCGTTCGAGGCCTTGCGCGATCAGCGGTTCATCTTCCAGTATCAACACCTTCATGGCGCCGCCGGCAAGGTAAAGGTGAGGCGCCAGCCTGGTTGCCGTGGCGCGCTGTCATAGCGGGCGCTGTCGCCAAACACGGCGTGCAGGCTGGCGCGGATGTACTGTTCGCCCACGCCGCCGCCCGCGTGCGGTCGCGTCTCGCCTTCAGGCAGGAGCAGGGTGAGCACCTGCGTTTGCGTATGGTGTGCGATGCGCAGGATAAAGACCGCGCCGTGGCGGTAGCGGTTGTGGCTGAACGCATTTTCCAGCGCCGTCAGCAACATGGCGGGCGGCACGGTGATGCCTGCCGCTTCGCCATCGAGCTGCAGGCTGCACGGTTGCTGCAGCCGCGTGCCCATGATACTCAGGTAATTCTGGCACAGGGCCAGTTCCTGCGTCAGTGCAATGCTGGGCTGCTGGGCGAACTCGTTGAGCATGCGCAACTCGGCGCCCAGCGCTTCGATGAAGGTTTCGGCCGCCTGCGGCGATTGCGCATTGAGTTCGCCGATCAGGCTCAGGGAATTCATCAGGAAATGCGGTTGCATGCTTTTGCGCAAGAGCTGGTTTTCCAGCTGCCGGGCACGCGCCGCCTTGCCGCGTTCGCGCAGCAGCTGGGCCAGCAATTGCGCGCACAGGGGCAGCAGCAAGAAACACACGACGAGGGCGAAGCCGCCTTCGGCAAACTGGCTGCCCGTCAGCAGGAACAGGGCGCAAGACGCCAGCGCGATCAAGGCGCCGCCGCGGCTGCCCGGCAGGCGGCGCCACAGGGCGCCCAGGTTGAGCGCCAGGCTCGCTGCCAGGCCCGTCAAAAACATCGACCAGCAGCGCGAGTCGAAATGCGCGGGCAGCGCGCCGGCCAGCGCGATGCCCGCCAGCAGCAAGGCCGCCGCCAGCGGCCAGCGCGGCAGCCGGTATGCCGTATAAAAATACAGGGGCAGCAAGGCGGAAAACAGCCAGGTCAGGGCGCTGACGGCGTACAGGCGCGGCAAGTGCAAGGGATAGGCATAGCCGGCAACGCTGCGCCAGAGTTCCACCACCAGCAGCAGCGCCGCCACCAGGCACAGCGCGGCAAACATGGCCCAGTGCCGCTGCCGCTGGTACAGCGTCGTCAAGGAAAAGAAAAGCAGGGCGGCGGCGCCCAGAGCCCCGGCCAGCAGCAGCGGCGGCAGCCGGTACCAGGCCAGCGCTGCGCGGTAGTCTTGCCGGTCGACCAGGTACAGCGCATAGAATGGCGACGCCAGGCGGGCCGGCGCCTGCTGCGTCGACAGCAGCAGGCGCAGATGGTGCGTGCCCATGGACAACTGCCGTGGCGTCAGGTGGATGGCGAAATCGATGTCGCCCGCGCGCTCCCCGCTGGCCTGGCGGGCCGGCTGGCCATTGCTGCCGATCAATATGCCGTCCAGCCAGAATTCGCTGGCGGCCAGCGCCGACAGCACCAGCAGCTGCGTCGACGAGGGCGTGGCGGCCACGGTGATGTCGCGCTCGGCGCACAGCAGCTGGCCAGGCTTGAGCAGCTGGCGCAGCGAAGCGGCGGGCGTGGCAGCACTGACGCCGCAGGCGCGCCAGCCTTCGGCCAGCGATAGCCTGTCCATGCCCATGGCGAAAGAGGGCAAGGCCAGGCAGCACAGCAGCAGGTAGCGGAAGCAGGAGGGCATGGCGGGCATTGTAGCTGCTCATTTGCCAACCCTTTGCAACATTTTCACCCACTTCGGTGCCGTTCGTGCTGGCCACGTGCAGTTCGTGCACGGCCCGCCAACAATGTGTAAAAGACACTTACCATGCCTCAGCGCCGTGCTGTGGACACGGCCCTCACCATGGACTCATGACTATGCAAAGCAAGACTTGTTTCGCCGGCGCGCTGGCGCTGTTTTGCGGCGTGGCGCAGGCCGCTTCCGCTCCCGCTTCTGTTCCCGCTCCTGCGCTGGCCGCGCGCCTGGCCGACTTCGACGGCTGGGTGGCCCAGCGCATGGACACGGCACGCATCCCGGGCGTCACCGTCGGTTTCAGCCAGGGCGACGTGGAGTGGGTCAAAGGCTATGGCTATGCGGACCTGGAAAACCGCGTGCCGGCCACGGCCCGGTCCAGCTACCGGCTCGCGTCCGTCACCAAGCCCATGACGGCGGTGGCCATCTTGCAACTGGTCGAACAGGGCAAGATCGACCTGGACGCACCCGTGCAAACCTATGTGCCCTACTTCCCCGTCAAGCCGTTTCCCGTGACCGTGCGCCAGTTGCTGGGCCATCTGGGCGGCATCGACGCCTACCGCGACAGCAAGGCGGAAAAGCACTTCAAGGAACACAAGGATACGCGCCAGTCCATCGCCGTCTTCGAACAGTTCGACCTGATCGCCGAACCGGGCACGCGCTTCCGCTACACGAGCTATGGCTACAACCTGCTGGGTGCCGTCATCGAGAGTGCCTCGGGCGAAAGCTATGGCGGCTACATGCGGCGCCACGTGTGGGGGCCGCTGGGCATGGACACCATCGTGATGGATGACCCGGACGCCGTGATCGCCCATCGCGCGCGCGGCTACCGCCTGGACGGCAAGGAGTGGAAGAATGCGGAATTCGTCGACATCAGCAGCCGCTTTTCCGCCGGCGGCACGCGCGCCAGCGTGCCTGACATGCTGGCGTTTGGCAGGGGCGTGCATGAAGGCAAGATCCTGTCGGCGGCCAGCGTGGCCGCGATGGTGCAGCCGATGGTCACGCGCGCCGGCCGCTTGACGGACTATGGCATGGGCTGGGAAGTCGTCCCGACGGGCGGGCGCTACGCCATCGCCCACAGCGGCCAGCAGCCGGAAACCGTCACCTATCTGTACAGTTTTCCATCGCGCAAGCTGACCCTTGCCGTCGCCGCCAACCTCGAGCGCGTCAATCCCGAAGTCTTCGTACAGCGCCTGTTCGAGGTGGTCACGGGCGAACCGTGGCAGCTGAACACGTATATCGCCGATGCGGGCGCGCAGCGCGCGTACCAAGTGGCGCAAGGCCTGTTCGAGGAGGGCAGGGCGTACGCCGAGCGCACGGATCAGCCGTATGCCGATGCGGCCGCCACGCGCGAAGCCTTTACGCAAATCAACCGGCAAGCGCTGGCGCCGGAGGCCAAGGCGGCGCGCGCCTTCATCGACGCGGCCCGCCATCCCGCAGGCGGCCGCGTGTTTCTCACGGCCGGCGCCAGCATGGCCAGGCAGTTGCGCGAGGCAGGCGTCGACCTGACTCAATACGCGCGCGGTGGCGCGCTGGCGTTTGCACGCGACTATATCCTGTTGTCGCAAGGAGCACAGGCAGGTACCCTGCCCCGTTTTGAGGCTTCCTTCGAGCAAGCCATCGTGACCCTGGCTGGCAGCTGGGACCGCACGGCCGCCATCGCCTGGCCGGCCGCGCCGGTATCCATCGCCGCACGCGATAGCCAGTTGCGCACGGCCTTCCGCGGCCAGCGCGCCTATCCCGATTTCGTGCCCGAGCTGCAGGAGCTGGCGCAAGCGTCGGCCGCGCGCGGCGAGATGGAGGCGGCGCTGGCGGCCGGCCGCCTGGCCGTGGAACTGTATCCGCTCAGCGACCGCGCGCATGCGCTGCAAGGCTTGACTTTGCTGCATGCCGGCAAGCCGGAAGCGGCCCTCGCGGCCCTGCGCCTGGCGCTGGAGCGCGATCCGCTGGGTGCGGCCAGTCCGGCGGCGCTGAACCTGGAAGCTTACCGTTTGAAAGGCAGCGGTGCCGTGGCGCAAGGCATGGCCGTGCTGCAAGCGGCCGTCAGCCTGCATCCGCGCAACGCGAATCTGCAGGACAGTCTGGCCGAATTTTATGTGGAGCAAGACTTGCGCCCGCAGGCCATCGAAGCCTACCGCCAGGCGCTGCAGCTCGACCCCGGCTATCCGGGTGCCGTGGGCGCCAAAGCGGCGATCATCCGTCTTAGATGAATTCTTTATAAGCAAGGGTGAAAAGATTCCTTTTTGGAAATAAGAGCGCCGCGGTCTAATGGCGGCATTCGTTATCCACCAGAGGAATCCCATGCAGACCCGTCTTCACTTCGCCGCGCTTCTTTTCACCACCATTGCCTTCACCCAGGTGGCGCAAGCGGACCAGCTGGCCAGCATCAAGGCAAAGGGCGAGCTGGTCTGCGGCACCCTGGGCACGGACGAGCCCAACAGTTTCATCGACGCCAGGTCGCGCCAGCTGGTCGGCTATGAAGTGGACTTGTGCCGCGCCATCGCCCAGGGCCTTGGCGTCAAGCCGGTGATCAAGCAACTGGCCGTGGCCGCCCGCATTCCCGAATTGCAGCAGGGCCGCATCGACATCCTGACGGCGTCCCTGACGCACAACAAGGAACGCGAAGCGCTCGTCGATTTTTCCCTGTCCACGTTCTACACGGGCCAGCGCGTGCTGGTCAAAAAAAGCAGCAATATCACGACGGTCGCTGGCCTGGCTGGCAAGAAAGTGCTGACCGTCAAGGGCGGCACGCAGGAGCCGAATATCCGCAAGGCCGTGCCCGGCGTGGACGTGGTGACGTTCGAGACGGCGGGCCAGGCTTACCTGGGCTTGCAGCAGGGAAAAGGCGTCGGCTATGTCGACGATGAAGTTTCCTTGCTCAACAACTACGCCAAGCTGGGCGCCGCGCAAAAGGATTACATTGTGCTGCCGCAAAACATCAGCCAGGAAGTGTTTGCCTTCGGCATACGCAAGGGCGAGACGGGCGTGAAAACAGCCGTCGATAAGGTGCTGCGGGAACTGGAAAAGTCGGGCGAGGCAGAAAAACTGTTCTTCAAATGGTATGGCCCGACGAGCAATGTGAAATTCCAGAAACGCACATTTAGGATTGAATCGGACCAGATCGACGCCTGAATCTTGCCGCCTCTTCCGCATGTTTGATCTGAACTTTTTACTGGCCGGAGACTATGGCGACTGGTTGCTGTCCGGCCTGCTGCTCTCTCTGCAACTGATGGGCGTCACCTTGCTGCTGGCTTTGCCGCTGGCGTGCGGCGTGGCCATGCTGCGCCTGGCGCCGTCGCGCCTGCTCAACGGGCTGGGTGCCGCGTATGTCGAGCTGATCCGTAACGTGCCCTTGCTGGCCCACTTCCTGTTCTGGTATTTCGGCGCGCCCGAATTGCTGCCCGACACGTGGAAGGAGCGCTTGTATGCCGGCAATATCGAAGCTGCCAGCGCCATCGCGGCCCTGACCTTGTACACGGCCGCCTACATGGCGGAAGACATCCGCAGCGGCATCCGCGCTATTCCTGTCCAGCAATTCGAGGCGGGCCGGGCGCTGGGGTTCAGCTTTCTCGCCACCATGCGTTTGTGCATCGTGCCGCAGGCGCTGCGCCTGGCCGCGCCGCCGCTGCTGTCGCAAACCCTGAACCTGTGGCAAAACACCAGCATCGCCACCGTCATCGGCGTGGCCGAACTGATGTACCAGACCCAGCGCGTGGAGGCGGCTTCGTTCCGCAGCGTCGATGCGTTCATTTTCGCCAGCGCGGCGTATCTGGCCGTTTCCCTGCTCATCGCGGGCCTGGCGGCCTGGCTGCAAAAGAAGGTGTCCTGATGCTGGAACTGATACACGATTACTGGCTGTATTTCCTCGTCGGACGCTATCCCGAGGGACCGCTGGGCGGCCTCGCGCTGACGGTGCTGCTGGCCAGCCTGGCACTGGTGCTCAGCTTGCCGTTCGGCTTGCTGCTGGGGCTGGCGCGCTTGAGTCCCTGGCGGCTGCTGCGCTGGCCCGTCGCCGCGCTGATCCACGTGGTACGGGGCATCCCCTTGCTGCTCGTCATCTTCTGGGCCTATTTTTTCCTGCCCAGCATCACGGGCCATGAAGGCGGGCAGTTCGGCACCATGCTGGCCGCCCTCGTCATTTTCGACGGCATTTATCTGGCGGAGATCGTGCGCGCCGGCGTGCAAGCCGTGCCGCGCGGACAGGTGGAAGCGGCCCGTTCGCTGGGCTTGAACTATCTGGACAGCATGCGCCAGGTCGTGCTGCCGCAGGCGCTGCGCCACATGCTGCCTTCGCTGGTGAACCAGTTCGTCTCGACGATCAAGGAAACCTCGCTGGGAACCATCATCGGCCTGACTGAAGTGTCGTTCATCGCTACGCAAGTCAATGGCCTGGTGCTGACGAAACCCGTGCAAGTGTATTTCCTGCTGGGCATGACGTATTTTGTTTTATGTTTCAGCCTGTCGCGCGCCGCCTTCTGGCTCGAGCGGCGCCAGGCGCGTCTCTTGAAAGCGGCGGCATGATCAACTTTGACAACGTCAACAAATACTATGGCGATTATCACGCCTTGAATGGCATCAACGAGCATGTGGCCAAGGGCGAGGTGCTGGTCGTGTGCGGGCCGTCCGGCTCCGGCAAGTCGACCCTGATCCGCACCATCAACCGGCTCGAACCTATCGCTTCGGGTCGCATCACGGTGGCGGGCCAGGACATTTACGCGCCGGGGCTGGACGTGAATGCCTTCCGCTCGCACATCGGTTTTGTATTCCAGCAATTCAACCTGTTCCCGCATTTGTCCGTGCTGGACAATTGCGCGCTGGCGCCGCAGCGCTTGCGCGGCCTGACCCGGCGCGAGGCCGAGGAGCGGGCGCTGGCCCTGCTGGAACGGGTGGGGCTGGCGCACAAGGCGCGGGCCATGCCGGCGGCCCTGTCGGGCGGGCAGCAGCAGCGCGTGGCCATCGCCCGCGCGCTGGCCATGCAGCCGCCGCTGATGCTGTTCGACGAACCGACGAGTGCGCTGGACCCGGAAATGGTGGGCGAGGTGCTGCAAGTGATGCGCGACCTGGCGCGGGGCGGCATGACGATGGTGTGCGTGACGCATGAAATGGGCTTTGCGCGCGAAGTGGCGGACCGCGTCTGGTTCATGGACCACGGACAAGTACTGGAACGGGCCACGCCCGATGAATTTTTTACGCGGCCGCAACATGCGCGCGCACAGCAATTCCTGTCCGATATCCGCAGTCCCTTCGGCGCGGCCGCATGATTGGGCGGCTGTGTGCGCAAGCGAACGGTATTTCGCTGGCGGCAAGCGCACGCTAGCCAGGCAAGCGGCGCGCGTTGCGCCAGCAGCCGACCAGGAGGGCCGTACCATGTCACGCATCATCGCAGGTCATTTTCAGTTGCAGGAACAGATCGACGCCGCGCGCGCGGCCCTGAACCAGGCGGGCTTTCCCGATAGCCGCATCAGTTCCTTCTTTGTCAACCAGCCGGGCCAGCACGACTTGCATGCGCTGGGCGGCGACCGCGACGTGTCGCCGGGCGCGAAGGAAACGCCCGAGGGCGTCGCCGAAGGCGTGGCCGTCGGGGCCGCCGTGGGTGCGGGCATCGGCGCGGCCACCACCCTGGCGACGGGGCCGCTGGGCCCGGTGGTGGGGGCGCTGGTGGGCGCCCACGTGGGCTCGCTCTACAGTTTCAACAAGATGAAGGAGGCGGGTGAGCCGGAAGCCAATGGCGAGGAAAATGGCGAAAACCGCCGCCAGCCCCGCCACCCTGGCATGCTGATCGCTGTCGCGCTGGGCGGCCCCGACGAGCGCGAACGGGCGCTCGAGACCTTGCACCGGCTGGGCGCCGAGCACATCGAGGAAGCGGAAGGCACGATCGCCAATGGCGACTGGCACGATTTCGACCCGCTCAGCATTCCCGTGCTGGTGGCCTGAATCGGCGTGCCGGCTGTGGAATATGCATAAATGCCGCGCCGCATGAAATTTTAGGTATGATCCTTGTTAGTATTCGTAATAATTCAATGCCGACAGGGATAGTTTCCGCGCGCCCGAAGTGACACTGGACCCAGGTGACTGCCTGTAGTACTTGCCTCGCATGCTAACGAGTATGAATAGGAGGTCGCGTCATGACACAGGGATGGTTCATTCTGACACGGGCCGACGGGCGCGACATCTGCGCGCCCTCGCCGGCACAGCTGGCCGATGCGCTGGCCGAGGTCTACCGCGGCGGCGGCGCCACGCAGGACGGCGGCCCGGCCGCCGTGCTGTTGCGCTTTGGCTACGACGACGGCTTGATGTATCAGGTCGAAGTCGCTAGCGGAGGCGAAGTCACTTTCGAGGAATGGTCGGACCGCGATTGCGAAATCGCCCTGGCCAGTCCGCGCCACATGTCGGCCTTGCCGCAGGACGCCGCCTTGCAGCTGTGGCAGTGGCTGGCGCAGCGCCAGGTGGCGAAAATCCGCAGCCAGCCCTGGCAGGGCGGCTAGCCCGCCCCTTTGAATAATCCCTAGTGCGCCATCAGCACGGGGATCGTCATGCTTTGCAAAATCGTGCGCGTGACGCCACCGAGGATGGTTTCGCGCAGGCGCGAATGGCCATACGCCCCCATCACCAGCAAGTCGGCCGACAGGTCGGCCGCCTGCGACAGCAGCGCTTCGCCGATATCGCCGCGCCGCACGCCACCGCCATCGAGCAAATGCAGCCGCGCTTCCACGCCGTGGCGCGCCAGGTATTGCGTCAGTTCCGCGCCCGGCTGTTCGCCGTGCTCGGCGGCATGCACCTGGGCGTCGAAGATGGCCACGTGGACTTGGCCGGCGCGCTGCAGCAGGGGCAGGGCGGCGCTCACGGCGCGGCTCGCTTCCTTGCTGGCATTCCAGGAAATGAGCACATTGCGCGCGGCCGCCGGCGGCGCCAGCAGGGGCAGCGGCGGCGCATACGGCACGATCAGCACGGGTCGGCCCGAATGCAGCAGCACATAGGCGGGAAAGTCGCGCATCACGGACGGCGATTTATCCTTGGCATTGTATTGGCTGATGACGACCAGGTCCGCATAGCGGGCGAGCAGGCTGATGCCGCCCGCCGCCTCGTCGTCGAGCACGCGCTGTTCGAACGAGGCGACGCCGGCCGCGCGCACCTGCGCCTCGAAACCGTCGAGGGCGCGCGTGGCCCGGTCGCGCAGGAAGTTCAGGTGCAGGCTCAGATTCGGGTCCGCATCGAGGTCGGGCTGGTTCTGGTACAGCAGGCGCGACACGCCCGTCAGCGCCACGCCCGTCAGGTGGCCGCCGCAAGCCTGGGCGATGCTGGCCGCCGCTTCGATGCGGGCGGCGCGCCCCGCGCTGTCGTCGACGTGGAGCAATACGGTTTTATACGTCATGGCCTGTCCTCTCGCTGTGCAGTAGCGGCCATTCTGGCACAGTCCCGGGTGCCCGTCGCGCACGACTGCATCAGACTGGGCATTTGATATGGCGCAAGGCTGGCTATAAAAACTGCTCCTACACTTGATGCCACGCAGAACAACCATAACAAGCGGGGAGAAACAGTCATGAAGGAGCAAAAAGTAGCGCTGGTCACGGGCGGCATGGGCGGCCTGGGCACGGCCTTGTGCCGCCGCCTGCATGGGGCGGGCTTTGCCGTCGTGGCCGCGCATACGCCGGGCAATGCGCGGGTGGCTGGCTGGCTCGACGAGCAGCAGGCGCAGCAGTATTATTTTCATCCGCTGGCCCTCGACGTGACGGATTTCGCCGCCTGCGGCGAGGCCGTGTCCAGCGTGCTGGCGCAGTTCGGTCGCATCGACGTGCTGGTCAACAACGCCGGCATCACGCGCGATCAGAGCATGCGCAAGATGGAATTGCCGCATTGGAGCGAGGTCATGCGTACCAATCTCGACAGCCTGTTCAACATGAGCAAGCAGGTGCTCGAACCGATGCTCGAACATAAATGGGGGCGCATCATCAATATCTCGTCCGTCAATGGCCAGAAGGGCGCGTTTGGCCAGTGCAATTACGCGGCCGCCAAGGCGGGCGTGCATGGCTTCAGCAAGGCGCTGGCGCTGGAAGTGGCGCGCCACGGCATCACCGTCAACACGGTCTCGCCCGGCTATTTGCGCACGCAGATGGTGACGGCCGTGCCCGCCGATATCATGGAAACGAAGATCCTGCCGCAAATTCCCCTGGGCCGCCTGGGCGAGCCGGACGAGGTGGCCGCCCTGGTCGCTTACCTGGCATCGGACGAGGCCGCGTTTGTGACGGGCGCGAACATCGCCATCAATGGCGGGCAGCACATGAGTTAAGCAAGCGAACAGCTTGCACAGAGGCAATGGCAGTAGAGGAGACCCGTCCACCCAGCCGGCGCACAGACGCTGGCGCAGGACGGCAGGCAATGGCAGTCACGCTGGAATACAGGGGGCAGGGCAGCGATGCCTTGCCCTTTGTTGTTGCGCAGTCATGCAGCCCTTATGGTACCGGGCGCCGGGCTTTTTCCAGCCGCGTCTGGCAATCGATGCACAGCCGCGCTTCCGGGCGGGCGTTCAGGCGCGACAGGCCGATGGCTTCGCCGCAGCTGTCGCACAGGCCGTAGCTGCCATCGGCAAACTTGGCCAGCGCGTGCTTGATGATGGCCAGTTGCGCCTGATTGTGCTCGGCCGCTTCGCTGACGAGGGCGTTCAAGGTGCGCACGCTGGCGTTGTCGGCCGGCGAGGCTTCGATTTCATTAAGCAAGGAGGCGCGCGCGTCCGCTTCGGCCGCTTCGCTATCGATCTGTTCCTGCAGCGCCAGCTTGCGTTGCTCCAGCACGCCCTGCAGGCGTTGCAACTGGTCTTGCGGCAATCCATTCATGGCTGTCCCCGATAGGAGTCTCTCCTCTATGGTAGTCCAGGATGGGCGACTTTGCTTGCGCCAGCACCCGCGCCGCGTTTGACGCGGCGCAGGCGGGCATGGGCCGTTTTATGCTGGTTCTTTCAGGCAGTTGATCATCCAGGCGACGCCGAACTGGTCTTTCAGCATGCCGAAGCGCTTGGCCCAGAACGTTTCTTCCATGGGCATCTGGATGGTGCCGTCACGGGCCAGCGCGGCGAAAGCCTGTTCCGCCTCTTCCGGCGTATCGACGGTCAGGCAGACCGAGCAGCCGTTCATGCCCTTGGCGCCGTCTTCGTTGCAGCCGCCATCCGAGCCCATCAGCATCGTGGGGCCCAGCTGCACGGAGCCGTGCATGATCTTGTCATACCAGTCTTCCTTGACTTGCTCCTGGCCCGGCGTGCCCCGAAATGGCATCAGGCACAGGTCCGTGCCATGCAGGTGTTGGCGGTAGTATTCCAGCGCTTGCGCGCAGTTTCCATTGAATTGCAAATACGGTTCGATACGCATGTTGGTCTCCTCTGGTGGCCCCGCGGGCACGATTGCCAGGCGGGGACGTCCCAGTATAGGCGCTCGCTGGCCGATTTCAATCAGTCCGGCGCCATCTCTTGCAGCCGCTCACGCACCTTGCCCAGGGTGCTGAGGATGCGTTCCGGATTGCCGGCGAGCACGGCGCTACCCAGGTGCAGCAAGCTCGTCGCCAGGCTGATCCAGTGACGCACGTCATCGTTGCGGGCGATGCGCAGGCGCACCGCGTCGAGCAGGCCGCTGAGCTGGCGCTGCGCCGTCTCCAGGCCCGCCACCGTGTGTCCGGCCGCATCGGCATACAGCTGGTTGGCTTGCTGGCGCAAGGCCACTTCCAGGGCGAAAACGGCTTGCGCCTGGCTGTGGCTGATGCCATTTTCTCCCTGGCTGGCGCGCTTGCGGATGGCGCGCATGACGGCGCCGTGCAAGGTGACGGCCGCCTGCGACAGGCTGTCGGCCAGTTGCTCGACGCGCATGGCGCTGCTGAGAGCCGCTTCGCGGCGTTCGCTGTCTCCGCTCCTGCCTACCGATCCGTCCATCTTGCCTCCGTGGTGGTGAGGGCGGCGGCGAGCCGGGCGTGTTCGCGTCCCAGTGCCGCCAGTTGCCGGCGCGCCAGGGTGTGGCGCAAGCCGTACAGCCGGTATTCCTCGGTCTTGTTTTGCTGCATGTTTTTCGCCAGCACGGCCAGCAGGCGCTGCCGCGGCGCGTCCGCATAGGCGATTTCCACGTCGAGCAAGCCGAGCACCATGTCGCGCTCGTTGTCGCCGCTTTTGTCGTACAGCGCCAGCAAGCCGTCGAGCGCGGCCAGCAGGGTTTGCAGCGGCGTGTCGCCGTCGTGCAGCACTTGCGCCAGCTGCGCCTGCTGGCTGGCCGCGCCGCCCAGACGCGCGAGTTGCTGCAGCAGCAAGGTGTAGGCGTTGACGTGGCGGTCGTCGATGCCGCTGCCCGGCCAGGCGCGGATGGCGGCGCCGGCGCCGGCCAGTTCCGTCTGCACGTCATATGCGTCGGCATCGGCCAGCCGGCCCAGGGCCTGCAGGTACAGGCGTACGGCTTGCGCCAGGCGGGCGACGTCGGCCTGCGCGGCGCGGCGCTGGACGTCGAGCAGGCGTTCGCGCGCGTCTTCGGATGGCGACAGATAGGGGCGGGTGCGCTGGTAGCTGTCCACGTGGCGCTGCGACAGTTCGCTGAACGCGGTCAGGCCATCGGTGCCGGCGGCCAGGGCCCGCACGTGCGCCAGCTCGGGGCGCGCGGTGGCGCAGCCGCACAGCGCGGCAGCCAGGAAAAAACTCAGGAAAACGGTGCGGCGATGGCGGGCGGGCAGGGCGGACACGACACCTCTCGACAGGAAATACTGTATGGAAAGGTATTGTCGTGCCGGCCTGCGCCGCCCGCCTTGTGCGGGCGCAAGCGGGCTGCGATCAGGCGCCCGCGCCGCCTGCCAATTGTTCGCGCCAGCCCAGTCCGGAAACGGTGTCGCTGGCGGGACGGTATTCGCAGCCGACCCAGCCCGCGTAGCCGACCTGGTCCAGCAGCTTGAACAGATGGCGGTAGTTGATCTCGCCCGTGCCCGGTTCGTGGCGGCCCGGCGTGTCGGCGATCTGGATGTGGCGGATCAGGGGCAGCATGGCGCGGATGGTGTTGCTCAACTCGCCCTCCATGCGCTGCATGTGATAAATGTCGTACTGCAGGAAGATATTGCTGCGCTGGCAGTCGGCGATGATGTCGGCCGCCTGCTGACTATGGTTCAGAAAGTAACCGGGCATGTCGTGGTGGTTGATCGGCTCGATCAGCACGTTGATGCCATGCGGACGGCAGGCGTCGGCCGCATATTGCAGGTTGCCGATCAGGCTTTGCCGCGCCCGCTCCAGGCTCATGCCGGGCGGCACGATGCCGGACATGCAGTGCAGCTGTTTCGCCCCCAGCGCCAGCGCGTAGTTGAGCGCCAGCTGCACGTTGCTGCGGAACTCTTCACCCCGGCGCGGGTCGCAGGCGATGCCCCGCTCGCCGTGTTCCCAGTCGCCGGGAGGGAAGTTGAAGACGGCCAGCTGCAGCTGGTGGCGCTCCAGCCGCATGGCGATCTGCCGCGCCTCGACGGCATAGGGAAACAGGAATTCGACGGCATCGAAGCCCGCTTCCCTGGCGGCGGCAAAGCGGTCGAGGAAGGGCAGTTCGGTAAACATCATGCTGAGGTTGGCAGCGAAGTTCGGCATGGCGGCACGCAGGTGAGGGCAATGGGCACTATCGTAGCCCAAATCCGCAATTGGTGGCGGGCATGAAAAATGCGCCCGCCAACGAGGTTGGGGAGCGCATTTCAAGAAAGACAAACGCCGCCTGAAAGCGTAGCGAGCGGGAGTGATATTGCGTCGAGTAGCGCAGCCGTACAAGAGTACGGCGAGCAACGCAAACGCAATAGCGCCCCGCGCAGTAGCTTTAAGGCTGCGTTTTAGCGGCCGCGACCGCCGGAACGGTGCGATGCTGCCGAACGCGGCGCATTGCCGCTGCGGTTGCCGCCGCCACCGCCGCCCGAAGGGCCGGCGCTGCGTGGCTTGGCGCCGCCGCCACCGGTTTTCACGCGCACGACGGCGCCCGCTGGCGCGCGGCTGTTGTTGCGGTGGCCGCCGGTGCCGCTGCGCAATTGCACAGGCTGGGCACGTGCGGTCGGGTCCGGTTCAAAACCGGCGATGACTTCGCGCGGCAGGGTTTGCTTGATCAGCTTTTCGATGTCTTTCAACATTTCGTGCTCATCCACGCAGACCAGCGACACGGCTTCGCCCTTGGCGCCGGCACGGCCCGTGCGGCCGATACGGTGCACATAGTCTTCCGGAATGTTCGGCAAGTCGTAGTTGACGACGTGCGGCAACTGGTCGATATCGATACCGCGCGCGGCGATGTCGGTGGCGACCAGCACTTGCAAGGTGCCATCCTTGAACTCGGACAGCGCGCGCGTGCGCGCCGACTGGCTCTTGTTGCCGTGGATGG
Organism: Janthinobacterium sp. 67; assembly: GCF_002797895.1. NCBI lineage: Bacteria > Pseudomonadati > Pseudomonadota > Betaproteobacteria > Burkholderiales > Oxalobacteraceae > Janthinobacterium > Janthinobacterium sp. 67. The sequence goes on from NZ_PGES01000001.1 coordinate 6,087,522, forward strand.
CCAGGGCGCCGATGCCGTCCGCACCCAGCTGCTCGACCAGCTTATTGGCGCCATGCTTGGTGCGCGTAAAGACCAGCACTTGCGTCCAGCTGTTCGACTTGATCAGGTAGGACAGCATCGGGTGCTTCTTGTCGCGGTCGACCGGATGGATCTTTTGCTTGATCACTTCCACGGTCGAATTGCGGCGCGCCACTTCGATCATGGCCGGCTTGTTCAGCAAGCCGTCGGCCAGGGCCTTGATCTCTTCCGAGAAGGTAGCCGAGAACAGCAGGTTCTGGCGTTTTGGCGGCAGCACGGCCAGCACTTTCTTGATGTCGCGGATGAAACCCATGTCCAGCATGCGGTCGGCTTCGTCCAGGATCAGGATTTCCACTTTCGACAGGTCGACGGTGCCCTGGCCCATGTGGTCGAGCAAACGGCCCGGCGTGGCGACGAGGATGTCGACGCCATGCTTGAGCTGCTTGATTTGCGGGTTGATGCCGACGCCGCCGAAGATCACGGCCGAGTTCAATTTCGTGTACTTGCTGTAGGCGCGCACGCTTTCCTCGACCTGCGCGGCGAGTTCGCGCGTCGGGGCCAGGATCAGGGCGCGGATAGGACGCGTCGACGTGTTGCTGGTGATGGCCGCGCCATTGGCGTCGGTCGACAGGCGGTGCAGCACGGGCAGGGTGAAGCCGGCCGTCTTGCCGGTACCGGTTTGTGCGCCGGCCAGCAAGTCGCCGCCAGCCAGCACGGCGGGAATCGCCTGCGACTGGATCGGGGTCGGCACGGTGTAGCCGTGTTCGGTAACGGCACGTACGATAGCGTCGGACAATCCGAGGGAGGAAAAGGACATGGTAACTTTATTGTGAGATCGGCCTGTCGCCATCGTGAGGCGCCAGTCGCAGGCAATCAGATTAGGGGTCGAAAGACAGCGGCAAGGGGACTGGTCATATGTGCCGCACACGCGAAGTATAACAGCCTGGCAAAAACGCGCCTGTTTTGTTTCAGGTTTGCAATGTCGCAAGTAAAGAAAAGCGAGGCCAAGGCACGCTGTCGTTCTGGAAAGCCTGAGTTATACGATATGGAAACTGGGCAGTGGCGACGTGATCACTGGCCTTTCGCGGCCACCTGGACAGGGCGTGCCCGAGCGGAAGACGCACGGGAGGCGTTTTAGCGCATGCGACAGCTGTCGCAAATAGTGCTTGTGTGCGTGTGGCTGTTGTCGCATAATTGTGTCAATAGTCACTAAAGGATGCACCATGAGCACGCCCTCCGTCACCGAGCTGTCGTTATTGAAAGCATTGTGGAAAGATCATCCGCTGTCCGCGCGTGAATTGCACGCCAGGGTGGAAGACGAGCTGGGATGGTCGTTCTCATCCACGCGCAAGACCGTCGAGCGCATGCTGGACAAGGGCATGCTGCTGCAGCGCAGCGTGCATGGCGTGCGCGTGTATGAGGCGAACGTGGACAAGGTGGTCACCCTGGCCGCGTTCGCCCACGACTTTGGCCGGCGCGTGATGGAAATCGACAGTCCCTTGCCGGTCAGTATGTTTACGGGCAGCAAACTCGTGGACCAGCAGGAACTGGCGGCGCTGGAGCAACTGCTGCAGGACTGGCCGCTTGAGGGAAAGGACTGAGCGATGCTGCTGTTTTCCCTCACGCTGTTGCAGGCCAGCGCCGCCTGTCTCGTGACCGGCTTGCTGCTGTGGGCATTGCTGAGTCTGGCACAACGGCGCTGGCCCGCGCTGGCGGCGCAGCGCAGCGTGTGGCTGGGTGCTCAGCTCGTGCTGGTCGCCGTGTTTGTGCTGCCGCTGCTGCCTGACACGCGGCAACTGAGCGTGGTGCCCGAACTGAGCGTGCCCGTTTCCCTGGCCGGCTCGGCGCCCGGCGTGCAGCTGGCCATGGCTGCGCCAGCTGCCGGGCTGCCATCGGCCGCATCCTGGCTGGCCTGGGTGCCATCCGCCTGGGGCCTGATTTACCTGCTGGGCGTCGCTTGCGCAGCCTGGCGCTGGCAGCGAGGCCACGCCATGTTGCGCAGCTTGTTGCAACTGGCGCAGCGCCGCCGCCTGCACGGCGTGGACGTGCTGGAAGTGGCGGCGCCGATCTCGCCGATGCTGGTGGGCGTGTGGCAGCCGCGTCTGCTGTTGCCGGCGCACCTGGCGCAATTTACGCCGGAACAGCAGCAGCTGGTGATCGCCCATGAGCTGACCCATGCACGCCGGCGCGATCCCGTACTCTTGCTGCTGACCAACATGCTGCAGGCGCTGCTGTGGTTCAATCCCGCCGCGCGCTGGCTGGCCGGCCAGCTGGCTTGGGCGCAAGAGCTCGGTTGCGACCGCCAGGTACTGGCTGGCCGGCCCCCGCGCCAGCGCCAGCAATATGCGGCGGCCCTGGTCAGGCAACTGGGCCTGCAGGCCCAGCCGCTGCCGGGGCTGGCCTTTGGTGGCGGCAGCATGGCCGAGCGCCTGCTGCGCATGCGTGACGGGCAGGCGCGTCCATCCACGGCCCTGCGGGCGCTGACGGCGCTGCTGCTGTGCGCGATTGGCGCGGCCAGCCTGGCGCTGCAGCCGGCACTGGCGTGGGCCGTGGCAGCCGCGCCGGCAAGCATGCTCGCTGCGCCGGCGACGGCGCCAGCTCTCTGGCGCAATCCCCTGGACACCATGCGCGTGACCGGCTTCTTTGGCGTCGTGCGCCAGATGACGCCGCAAGGTCATCGCGGCATCGATCTGGGCGCCAGGCGCGGCACGCCCGTGCATGCGGCGGCCGACGGCATCGCCAGCGTCAGCGAAGATGCGCGCCTTGGCAAGACCGTGCGCATCGACCATGGCGCTGGCGTCGAGTCGCTGTATGCCCATCTCGACCGGGTCACGCTGACGACCGGCATGGCCGTCACGGCAGGGCAGGCCATCGGCACCGTGGGCGCCACCGGTCTGGCGACGGGGCCGCATTTGCATTTCGAGGTCACGCGCGACGGGCGCTTGCAGGATCCGAGACAGTGGCTGGCCGGCCTCGATGCCAACGCCACCGCGCGCGCCCTGCGCATGCGCAAGGAACAATTCGGCCATTAGCGTGATCCGGCCGCAGGTCGGCTGAGCGCGGGAACGCGCAAGCCGTCACCACCATAGACCTTTCAGGATTTTCCATGCGATTGAGTATTGTATTGTGCAGCCTTGCGCTGCCGTTGACGGCGCACGTGCGTGCCGAAGACGTCCTGCCTTCCGTGACGGTCAATGCCGGCAAAGTGGAGCAGCGCCGCAACGACACCGTCGCCGCCATCGTCGTCGACCACGAGGAATTGATACGCCAGGGCGACCGTGCCCTGTCCGACGCCCTGAAACGCCTGCCCGGCATTACCATCGGCGGCACGGCTTCGGGCACGGCTGGCGGGCAAATCCAGCTGCGCGGACTGGGCCAGGGTTATACCTTGATCATGCTCGACGGCGTGCCCGTGCCGCCGGGTTTTTCGCTCGACTCTCTGGACCCGGAACTGGTCGAACGCGTGGAAATCATGCGTGCCGCCACGGCGCAATTTTCCGCCCAGGCGATCGCCGGTTCCATCAATATCGTGCTGAAAAAATCGGGCAGGCGGCGCGAACACACCTTCAAGCTGGGGGCGGCCGGTAGCCACGGCATGCCCGCCGGCAGCGCCACCGTGCAGTGGGCGGACAAGGACGGCCGCCTGTCGTATGCGCTGGCCGGCACGCTCGCGCACACGGGACGCCGGGGCTTGCTCGACGAATGGAACCGCGCATTTGATGGCGAAGGCAGGCCCACGGTGGTGCGCCATATGCCGCTGAACGAGCGCGTAACCAGCGATACGTTCGAGCTGGCGCCCCGTTTGCAATGGGCGCTGGCGGGCGAAGACAGCCTGGCCTGGCAAAGCCTGGTCAGCTTGCGCCGCCTGGCCAGCCGCCGCCAGGTCGTGGAAACGGCTTACCTGGGCGGCCATACCGACTATCCGGACAACGACGCCGCGTTCAGTCAGGACAGCAGCACCGTGCGCAGCGATCTGCACTGGCTGCGCAAGTTCGGACCAGGGGATAGTCTCGACATGAAACTGGGCCTCGATGCCAACCGCCGTGGCAGCGACTATCTGTTCCAGGGCGTCAGCGCCGCGCCAGGACCGGCGAATGTGCGCCGGGTCGATGCGGGCCTCGATGATGTGGGCGTGCAGACCAGCGGCACCTATCGCCGGACTCTGGGCCAGGGACATGCGCTGGCGGCGGGCTGGGATGCGGGTAACCGGCGGCGCACGGAGTTCCGCCGCGAACGCCAGCTGTCGCCGGGCGGGCCGCCCGTGCTGCCGGACGAAGACTATGCGGCCACGGTGCGGCGCCTGGCCCTGTTCGCGCAGGATGAATGGGATATCTCCGCGCGCTGGTCGCTGTATCTGGGGCTGCGCTGGGAAACCTTGCGCACGGCCAGCGCCAATGGTGGCGCGCAGCGCCGCGTCGACGTGCGCGCGCAGGTATGGAGTCCCGTGCTGCAAAGCCTGTGGAAGCTGGCCGGCAAGGATCAGCTGCGCCTTGCCATCACCCGCACCTACAAGGCGCCGCAGATTTTTCAGCTGATCCCGCGCCCCTATCTCAACGATAACGGCAATAGCCCCGTGAATCCTGACAACCAGGGCAACCCGGCGCTGCGCCCGGAACTGGCGTGGGGCCTGGATGCGGCCTACGAATACTATCTTGGGGAAGGCGCCATGCTGGGCGCCAGCGCTTCGCTGCGGCGCATCGGCGACGTGATGCTGGACCGGCTGTATCAGGACCAGGGGCGCTGGGTGGCCACGCCCGTCAATCAGGGCAGGGCGCAGGTGCGCGGCATCGAACTGGAAGCGAAGCTGCCGCTGTCGGCGCTGTGGGCGGGCGCCCCCGCGCTGGACCTGCGGACAAACGTGGCGCGCAACTGGTCGACGCTGGACGCCGTCGCCGGCCCGGACAACCGCCTCGATGGCCAGCTGCCGTGGAGCGCCAACCTGGGCGCCGATTACCGGCTGACCGGCAAGCCCTTGACCCTGGGCGGCAATCTGCATTTCAAGGGCGGTGGACGCTCGCGCGCGTCAAGCCAGCTGCTGGCCTGGCAGGGCGCCCGGCGCGAACTGGATCTGTACGCGTTGTGGAAGTTCAGCGACCAGCTGCGCCTGCGCCTGTCGGGCGCCAATCTGCTGCGCCAGCTTGAGCGCACGCGCAGCCTGTATGCGGATGGCGGCGGCAGCCTGCTGCGCACGGTCGATACGGGCAGCTACCGCACCCTGCGCGTCATGCTCGAAGGCTCCTTGTAGGTTTTTTCAGTCGTCGATCTCCGCGACGGCGTAGTCCACGCCCTGCGCATCGAGCCAGTCGCGCACGGCGGCCAGGCCGTGCCACGGGTCCGGGCGCAGGTGCTGGCACACATACAGGCCGGCGTCCGTCAGCCTTGCGTCGGTGTCGGGCATGGCGCCCGGCGCGCGCGGCGCCGGCGTCGCCAGCTCTGACAGCTGCGCCAGGTGCCGGCGCTGTTCCTGCGTCAGGCTGGCCGTGATCCTGAATTCAAATCCCATGTTTTCTCCTTGATGTACAGCTTGCTGTTGCCGCTATTTTTCATTATCGAAAAAATTGCACATAGCTTGGCATTCTTTCCGTTTTTGTTTTCAAAGTATCTCGTCCATACTGCATAGCACTGGCCCGGCACACACAGCGTGACGCAAGGGCAGGAGCAGAAGCACCGTATAACGACCTCTCTTTTTTTATATTCAATTATTTTCACTAAGGAAAACATCATGCCTATCGCCACCGCCCAAGCCGCCCAAAAACTGCTGACCCCGAACGATCATACCCTGATCATGATCGATCACCAGTCGCAGATGGCCTTCGCCACCCGCTCCATCGACCTGGCCCTGCTGCGCAACAATGCGGCCCTGGTAGCCAAGGCGGCAGCGGAATTCAAGGTGCCGACGATTTTGACGACGGTGGCCGCCAAATCGTTCTCCGGCCCGATCTTCGACGAGATCCAGTCCGTCTTCCCGGAGCAGGCGCCGATCGACCGCACCAGCATGAATACCTGGGAAGATGCGCGCATCGCCGACAAGGTCAATGGCTACGGCAAGGGCAAGATCGTGCTGGCCGGCCTGTGGACGTCCGTCTGCATCGTGGGCCCCGCGCTGTCGGCGCTGGAACAGGGTTTTGAAGTCTACGTGATCGCCGACGCCAGCGGCGACGTCTCCGACGAAGCCCATGCGATGGCCATGCAGCGCATGATACAGGCGGGCGCGCAGCCGATGACGTCCGTGCAATACTTGCTGGAACTGCAGCGCGACTGGGCCCGCGGCGAGACCTACAATGAAACCGTGGCGACGGCCGTGGCGCACGGCGGCGGCTATGGCCTGGGCCTGATCTACGCCAAATCGATGTTCAACGCCAGCGAAGGCCATTGATTTTTCACTGACTCCGGCTCCGCCGCCCGCCGGCGGGGCCGTTTTTTCACCTGATCCGGGAGTTCCCATGCACGCAAACACCATCTTGCTCAACGGCCGTTTTCACACGGTCGACAGGACGCAGCCGCTGGCGTCCGCCGTCGCCATCGCCGATGGCAAATTTCTCGCCGTCGGCGACGTGGAAGACGTGATGCGCCATCGCGGCCCGGCCACGCAGGTGATCGACCTGGCTGGCCGCACGGTGATTCCCGGCCTGAACGACTCGCATCTGCACCTGATCCGGGGCGGCTTGAACTACAACCTGGAATTGCGCTGGGAAGGCGTGCCCTCGCTGGCCGACGCCCTGCGCATGCTGAAGGAACAGGCCTTGCGCACGCCGAACCCGCAGTGGGTGCGCGTCGTGGGCGGCTGGACGGAATTCCAGTTCGCGGAAAAACGCATGCCGACCCTCGATGAGATCAACGCGGCCGCGCCCGATACGCCCGTCTTCATCCTGCACCTGTACGACCGCGCCCTGCTGAACCGCGCCGCCCTGCGCGCCGTCGGCTACGACAAGAACACGCCGAACCCGCCCGGCGGCGAAATCGTGCGTGACGCTGCAGGCAATCCGACGGGCTTGCTGATCGCCCGCCCGAACGCCATGATTTTATATGCGACCCTGGCGAAAGGCCCCAAGCTGCCGCTCGAATTGCAGGTCAATTCCACGCGCCAGTTCATGCGCGAATTGAACCGCCTCGGCATCACCAGCGCCATCGACGCGGGTGGCGGCTTCCAGAATTATCCCGAGGATTACGCCGTCGTCGACGAACTGGCGCAAAAGGAGCAGCTGACCATCCGCATCGCCTACAACCTGTTCACGCAAAACAAGGGCGCGGAATTGCAGGATTTCCAGAAGTGGACGGGCATGATCAAGCCCGGTGACGGCACCGACTTTTACCGCCATAACGGCGCCGGCGAAATGCTCGTGTTTTCCGCCGCCGACTTCGAGGATTTCCTCGAGCCGCGCCCCGAGCTGGTGGCCGGCATGGAAGACGAGCTGGAAAAGGTCGTGCGCCACCTGGTCGAGCAGCGCTGGCCCTTCCGCCTGCATGCCACCTATGACGAATCGATCAGCCGCATGCTCGACGTGTTTGAAAAGGTCAACCGCGACACGCCGTTTGGCGGCCTGCACTGGCTGTTCGACCACGCGGAAACCATCAGCCCGCGCAATATCGACCGGGTCAAGGCGCTGGGCGGCGGCCTGGCCATCCAGCACCGCATGGCCTTCCAGGGCGAATATTTTGTCGAGCGCTATGGCGCGGACGCGGCGAAAGCCACGCCGCCCGTGCAGCGCATGCTGGACGCGGGCGTGCCCGTGGGCGGCGGCACGGATGCGACCAGGGTCGCCAGCTACAACCCGTGGACGGCCCTGTACTGGCTCGTTTCGGGGCGCACCGTCGGCGGCCTGGCCCTGACGGATGCGGCGGGCAGACTGTCGCGCGACACGGCGCTGGAACTGTGGACGGCGGGCAGCGCCTGGTTCTCCAGCGAGCAAGGCAAGAAGGGGCGCATCCGCGAGGGCATGCTGGCCGATCTCTGCGTGCTGTCGGCCGATTATTTCACGGTGCCGGAAGAGGCGATCAAGTCGATCGACTCCGTGCTGACCATGGTGGGCGGCAAGGTCGTCTACGGTCAGTCGGAGTTCACCCATCTGGCGCCGCCACCGATTCCCGTACTGCCCGAATGGTCGCCCGTGCGCACGGTGCCCGGCCATTACCGGCCCGTGGCGAAGCAGGCGCAAGCGGCCATGCCGCACCAGTGCGCGGGCGCCTGCGGCGTGCATGCGCATGCCCACGACAGGGCGCGCAAGTCGGCCGTGCCGATTTCCGATTTTTCCGGTTTCTGGGGCACCCTGGGCTGCAGCTGCTTCGCCTTCTAGGAGAATTTCATGTATTACAAAAAAGTGATATTGGGCCTGCTGCTGGCTTTTGTCGTGGGTTTCGTCTGCCAGCTGACGCACATTCCCGTGCCGGCGCCGCCCGTGCTGGGCGCCGCGCTGCTGGTGTTTTTGACCAGTTGCGGCTACTGGCTCACGGGCTTGTACCTGCAGCGCCGTGACATGAAAAGGGAGGCGCCATGAACGTCATGCTGGCAGGGTCGCTGCTGGGCTTGCTGGTGGGCGCCGTGTGCCGCTGGTTCGACCTGCCGTCGCCCACGCCGCCCACGCCGACGGGCGCGGCGATGGTGGTGGCCATGACATTGGGCTTTGTCGTGGCGGGGCAGGTCAGCCCCTGAATGCAAAAAACCGGCCTTGGCCGGTTTTTTTATGGATGCCGCGTGCGCAACCTTATGCGAATGGTGTCAGCAAGGTAATCATCTGGCCAAAGATCTTCGGGCTGGCGGCGATGACGTCGCCCTTGTACAGGTAGTCCGATTCGCCGGAAAATTCACCGACGATGCCGCCCGATTCCGTGATCATCAGGGCGCCGGCGGCGATATCCCAAGGCTTCAAGCCTTTTTCGTAGAAGCCGTCCAGGCGGCCGCAAGCGACGTAGGCCAGGTCCAGCGCGGCCGAGCCGGCGCGGCGCACGCCCTGGCTGCGCTCACCCATGATCGCGTACATCTTCAGGTATTCGTCCAGCGCGCGGGCGCTGCCGGCCACGTAGCCGGTGCCCAGCAGGGCGTTCGAGATGCGGTCGAGCTTGGTGACGCGGATGCGTTTTTCGTTCAGGTAGGCGCCGGCGCCCTTGGTGGCCGTAAACAGGTCGTTGCGGACCGGGTCGTAGATGACGGCTTGCGTGACGACGCCGCGATGCGCGAGGGCGATCGAGATGCAGTATTGCGGGAAGCCGTGGATGAAGTTGGTGGTGCCGTCCAGCGGATCGATGATCCACTGATATTCATTCTCGTCGTGCGAGTTGGCGGAAGCTCCCGATTCCTCAGCCAGGAACGCGTGGTCCGGGTAGGCTTTGGACAGCACCTCGATGATGGCTTGTTCGGCCGCCTGGTCGACGTCGGTGACGAAATCGTTATGTTGTTTTTCCGTGACGACGACGCGGTCGAGGTCAAAAGAGGCGCGATTGATGACGGCGGCGCCGCGGCGGGCGGCTTTGATCGCCGTGTTGAGCATTGGGTGCATGTGAGCTTCCGTTAAAAGCACGCGACCGCCCAGCGTCGCCTTTCGGCGCCGGTACGATAGAGTGCAAGAATGAATTAAAGAGCGGAGCGGTGCCGAAGTGGTTAAAATCCCGGCCTGGCGTCAGCGTTTTGTGACTCCGTTTCCCGAAATTTCCTGTATCGATACCGCGCAATAGCGCTATTTTAAATGAATCTGCCCGAAATCAACACGTCTCTTTTCAAACGCCTGCGATTTATTCTTGTCGAAACTAGTCGCTCTGGCAACATTGGCGCCGTCGCGCGCGCCATGAAAACGATGGGTTTTTCCGATCTGGTGCTGGTCAACCCCCGCTTTCCCGATGCCTTGACGGATGCGGAAGCGGTGGCCTTCGCCAGCGGTGCGCAGGATATTTTGTCGGGCGCGCGCATCGTCGGCTCGATCGCCGAGGCGCTCGAAGGCTGCAATTACGCGGCCGCCGTGTCGGCCCGGTTGCGCGAATTCTCGCCGCCCGTCACGGCGCCGCGCGCCATCGCGGCCCAGCTGGCGGCCAGCGAAGAGCTGCACGCGGCCGTCATCTTCGGCAACGAGCGCTTCGGCTTGCCCAACGAGATCGTCGAGCAGTGCAATGTGCTGATCAACATCCCCGCCAATCCCGAGTATTCCTCGCTGAACCTGTCGCAGGCGGCGCAGGTCGTCGCCTATGAATGCCGCGTGGCGGCGCTCGGCGATGGGCAAATGGCCAGCCCCGTCGGTTTCCATGGCGACGCGGCGAGCCTGGCGCAGGTTGACGGCATGTACGCGCATCTGGAGCAGGCGCTGGTCGCCATCGATTTCCTCGACGCCGACAACCCGAAAAAACTCATGCCGCGCCTGAAACGCCTGTTTTCGCGCACGGGGCTGGAAACGGAAGAAGTCAACATCCTGCGCGGCATCGCGCGGCATATCCTGGCGGTAGCCAAAAAAGGCCCATGATCGAGACCCGGCTGCTGCGCCAGTTCATCGCCGTCGCCGAGGAACTGAACTTTCGCCGCGCGGCCGAACGGCTGCACATGGCGCAGCCGCCGTTGTCGCAGGCGATATTGCGGCTGGAAGAGGCGCTCGGCTACCCCGTATTCGAGCGCACGAACCGCAAGGTCGCCTTGACGCCGGCCGGCAACACTTTTTTGGCCACGGCGCGCCAGGTGCTCGCCAGCCTGGAAGAGGGCGTGGCCGCTGCGCGCCGCGTGGCGCAGGGCATCGAGGGCCACTTGCGCCTCGGTTTCATCCACATCACGCCGTATGCCCACGTGCTGGGCGCCTTGCGTGCGTTTCGCGCCGCCTCGCCCGCCGTGCAATTCACCTTGCGCGAAGCGTCGACGCAGCAGCAGGTCGAGTGGCTGGAAAAAAACGAGATCGACATCGCCCTGCTGCGCGCACCGGGCCGCAGCACGCCGGGCTTGCGCTTCGAGCGCCTGTCCGGCGAAGACATCGTGATCGCGCTGCCGTCGGACCACCGCTGCGCGGGCCAGGCGAAGGTGGACCTGGCGGACCTGGCGCAAGATGATTTCGTCGCTTCGCCGCGCGAGCTGGGCCAGGGCTTCCACGACCAGCTGGCCAGCCTGTGCCTGCACGCGGGCTTCGTGCCGCACGTGGCGCAGCAGGCGCGCCGCCTGCAAACGGTGCTGGGACTGGTGGCGGCCGGTTTTGGCGTGGCCCTGCTGCCGGCCAGCCTCGCCGCCTGCGCGCCAGCGGGCGTGGTCATGCTGCCGCTGCATAGCGATGCGCCCGAAGCGCTGCGCCAGCTCGACCTGTACATGGCGTGGGACCCGCAGCGCGACTCTCCCGTGCGCGAGCGGCTGCTGGAGCAGCTGCGGCGGTCTGCCGCACATTGAGACTTGCAGGGTTTCGTTTCAATACAAATAAGATATTTTACAGATGATGGCCCAGGGGTCAGCATGGCGTTTTGATTTGCTGGAAGCGCCATGTCTCCTGTTTCTATCCGCGCCGCGGCACCCCTGCCGCCCGCCATTTATCTGCTCTCCCTGTGCAGCTTCGCCTTCGGCTTGTGCGAATTCATCGCCGCCGGCCTGCTGTCTCCCATGGCGCGCGACTTGCACGCCAGCGTGGCCGCTGCCGGCGGCGCCATTGCCGCGTATGCGCTGGGGGCGGCCATCGGCGCACCGATCCTGACGGCGATGCTGGCGCGCCGGCCCTCGCGCCAGGTGCTGGTGGTCACCATGCTCGTGCTGGCGGCAGGCAGCGTGGCCATGGCGGCCGCGCCGGCGCTGGGCGCGCTGCTCGGTGTGCGCTTTGCCGTGGGACTCGCGCATGGCGTGTTCATGGCCGTCGCTTCGCATGCGGCCACCAGCCTGGTCGAGCCGTCCCGCGCGGGACGGGCGTTATCCATCGTCTGGCTGGGCCTGACCCTGGCGCTGGCGGGCGGCGTGCCGCTGGGGACGTGGCTGGGCGCCGTCTCGTCGTGGCGCTGGGTATTTGCGGCCATCGGCGTGCTGGCACTGTGCGGCGGCGCCGGCTTGCGCTTTGCCATGCCGGCCGCGCGCCAGCAGGCCGCTGCCGTCTCGGCACTGGCCAGCCTGCGCGCCATCGTGCAGCCGCCCCTGCTGCTGGCGGCAGGCGTGGCGGCGCTGGTCAGCGTGGCCACCTTCAGCTTTTTCACGTATGTCTCGCCTTTCCTGCTGCAGCTGGGCGGGCTCGGTGCGGCCTGGCTCAGTGCCGCCATGCTGTGCTTTGGCGCGTGCGCCATCGGCGGCAACCTGCTGGGCGGCTGGTGCGCCGATAGGCCCCACGCGCTGCGCGCCACCGTGCTGGCCCTGGCCGCGCTGGCGCTCAATTTGCTGGCGTTTTATATGCTGCAGGCCTGGCCACTGGCCTTGCTGGCCCTGTGCGGCACCTTGGGCTTGCTGTTCTTTGCCCTCGTCACCCTGTCCACCATGCGGCTGCTGCGCCTGGCGCAATGGCATTGCCCGGGCAGCGACGCCGTGGCGGCGGGCCTCAATATCGCCGCCTTCAATGCGGGCACGGCTGCCGGTGGCGCGTTGGGCGGCGTGCTGATCGTCGCCTTTGGCTTGCCCAGCATCGCCATCGGCGGGGCGCTGGCGGCGCTGCTGGCCATGCTGCCGCTGTGGTTCCCGTCGCGCAAACTAGACGGGTCGCTCTAGTTTTTGCGTTCAAACGCCCGCTGCCTTTGGCGTACACTGGCCTGCAAAAGGCCGTACAAAACAAGGGGAGACATGGGGATGCGACGCAGATCGTTTCTGAAACTGGGCGTGCTCGGCGCGGCTGCGCTGGCGGCCGGCGGCGCCGCGTACCGCCTCGTGCGCGGACCGGCGGCGCCTGGCCGCTTCGTGCTCGATGGCGGGGCGCGCACGGCGCTGACGGCCATCGTGCCGGCCATGCTGGGCAGCGCCTTGCCGCAGGACGCCACCGCGCGGGCTGCGGCGTTGGACGGTGCCATCGCCGGCGTGGACACGGCCATCCGCGGCTTGCCCCTGGCGGCGCAGCAGGAAGTGCAGGATTTGTTTGGCTTGCTGGCGCTGGCGCCCGCGCGGCGCTTCGTCGCCGGCGTGCATGGCGGCTGGTTTGATGCCGACCCGGCCCAGGTGAGTGCTTTTCTGCAGTCGTGGCGCACGCACCGCCTGGCCACCTTGCAGACGGCTTACCTGGCCCTGCACGACCTGATCCTCGGCGCCTGGTATGCCGATGCCGCCCACTGGGCCGCCATCGGCTATCCGGGACCGCTGCCCGAACTGAGCGCATAAGGCATCCATGAGCACATCTCCCATACCCGATCCCATCGCCCTCGGCGTAGCCAGCGGCTGGAACGTCACCGACGCCAGCACCCTGGGCGCCGACCGCACTTTCGAGGCGGACGTCGTCGTCATCGGCAGCGGCGCCGGCGGCGGCGTGACGGCGGAAATCCTCGCGCTGGCCGGCTTGAAGGTCTTGATCGTCGAGGAGGGCGGCCTGAAGTCCTCGCAAGACTTCAAGATGCGCGAAGCGCAAGCCTATCCCGCACTGTACCAGGAATCGGCCGCGCGCAAGACGCGCGACAAGGCGATCAATATTTTGCAGGGACGCACCGTGGGCGGCTCGACCACCGTCAACTGGACCTCGAGCTTTCGCACGCCGCCCGGCACGCTCGAATACTGGCGCAAGCATTTCGGCTTGTCCGGCTATGGCGTCGATGCCATGGCGCCCTGGTTTGCCATGATGGAAAAGCGCCTGCACGTGAGCGACTGGGCCGCGCCGCCCAATGAGAACAACGATCTGTTGCGCCGTGGCGCCGCGGCGCTGGGCATCCCCACGGCCGCCATCCGGCGCAACGTGAACGGCTGCTGGAACCTCGGCTACTGCGGCATGGGCTGCCCGACCAACGCCAAGCAGTCGATGCTGGTGACGACGATCCCCGCCGCGCTGGCGCTGGGCGCGGGCCTGCTCGTGCATGCGCGCGCCGAGCACTTCATCTTCAAGGGCGAGCGCGTCGACAGCCTGCAAGTCACCGCGCTGGACGCGGCCGGACAAGTGCCGACGGGCGTGCGCCTGACGCTGCGCGCCAAACATTTTGTGCTGGCCGGCGGCGCCATCAATTCGCCCGCGCTGCTGCTGCGCTCGCAGGCGCCCGACCCGCACGGCTTGCTGGGCCGGCGCACCTTCTTGCATCCGACCGTGGTCTCGGCGGGCCTGTTCCCGCAGCGAGTCGACGCCTATGCGGGCGCACCGCAGACGATTTATTCCGACCATTTCCTGCACGTGGCGCCCATCGATGGCCCCATCGGCTACAAGCTTGAAGCGCCACCGCTGCACCCGCTGCTGATGGCCACCACCATGGGCGGCTTCGGCGACGAGCATGCGCGCACCATGCGCGAATTTCCCCATGCGCACGCCTTGCTGGCGCTGCTGCGCGACGGCTTTCACCACGATGCGGCCGGCGGCACGGTAGCCATCGACGGTTTCGGCGCGCCCGTGCTCGACTATCCGCTCACGCCGTTCATCTGGGATGGCGTGCGGCGCGCGCTGCTGTCGATGGCGGAAATCCAGTTCGCGGCCGGCGCGCGGAGCGTGTATCCCGTGCATGAGCTGGCCAGCCACTACACGAGCTGGGCGCAGGCGAAGCAGGCCATCGGCGATTTGCCGATGAAGGCGCTGCTGGCGCGCGTGGTGTCGGCCCACGTGATGGGCGGCTGCGCCATGTCGGACGATGCGCGCCTTGGCGTGACGGGCGCCGATGGCCGCTACCATGGCGTGCGCAACCTGTCCGTGCACGATGGCTCGCTGTTCCCCACCTCGATCGGCGCCAATCCGCAACTGACGATCTATGCGCTGGCAGCGCGCCTGGCCAGCGGCCTGGCGCAAGCGCTGACGGGCAAGCCGGCCCCCGTTCCCGTTGCGACGACCGCATGATCGCGCGCATCCTCAAGTGGCTGATGCTGCTGCAAGTACTGGCCGTGCTGGGCTTGGCGTACCTGGCCATGCATGCCTGGAGCGTCGCGTCGCCGCTGCTGGCCGTGCTGCTGGCGCTGGCCATGTTGCTGGCCATGCGTGCGCTGATCGTCGCGCGCAATTTTTGGGAAAGCCGGCGCCTGGGCAGCCCCGTGCCACGGGAATATCAATTGGGCGCCATGGCCGCCGCGCGCCTGTTTGGGGGCGAGTTGCGCGCCACCCTGTGGACGTCGTCGTGGGGCATGTTGCGTCCGCGCCTGCAGGCGGCCGGCGGCATCCCCGGCCAGGGCCTGCCCGTGCTGCTGGTGCACGGCTATGTGTGCAACCGCGGCTACTGGACAAAGCTGAGCCTGCAACTCGCGCAGGCGGGTATCGCGCATGACGCCGTCGACCTGGAACCGATCAACGCCGACATCGAGGACTTCGTGCCGCAGATCGAGCAAGCCATTGGCCAGCTGTGCGCCCGCACGGGCAGCGAGCGCGTCATCATCGTCGCCCACAGCATGGGCGGCCTGGTGGCGCGCGCCTGGCTGCGCCGTTTCGGCGCGGCCCGCGTGGCCCGCATCGTCACCATCGGCACGCCGCACCACGGCACGGCGCTGGCCAACCTGGCGGCGGGGACAAATGCGCGCCAGATGAGCCGTGTCGATGGCACGCCGAGCGGCTGGCTGGCACAGCTGGCCGCCAGCGAGACACCGGAGACGCGCGCCCTGATCACCTCGATCTATTCGCATCACGACAATATCGTCGCGCCGCAATCGTCCGCGCAGCTGCCCGGCGCGCGCAATCTCGCTTTCGGCGGCATCGGCCACGTGGCGCTGGCCAGCGATGCGCGCGTGCTGCGCCAGGTGCTGGCGGAAATCACTATCGAAGACGAAGTCGCCCGGCCCCCGTCTGCCCCCCATTTCGCCTGAATCCTGTTGTGTTTTGTCTGCATGGCAAGACTGTCTCTTTTGACTCTGCTGTTGCCCATGTTTAACAACGCAAGGGGCAGATAATGCTGTTTTCCACTGGCGTACTGTATTAAGCTAACGTCGGAAGACAGCCGGAGAAAATTTGTTCATGAGGCCGCTTGCGCCGTTCCGCAGGCGCACGGTAGCCAGATATTTCTCTGAATGTATGGCAAGATGTTGTAGGATTGTTATGTACGCCGCACAGGCGGAAGCCGAACGCAGGCAGAAGATGAGTCCATGCCGTTTTTATTGGGGGCGCTAATTGTCCGCACGTATCCTGATTATCGAAGATAACGCCACCAATATGGAATTGATGGTGTATTTGCTGCGTGCCTTCGGGTACACGCCGCTGGCCGCCTATGATGGCGAAGAGGGTGTGCGCATGGCGCGCAGCGAATTGCCGGACTTGATCATTTGCGACGTGCATTTGCCCAAGCTCGATGGCTATGGCGTGGTGGCGGAGCTGAAAAAAGACCCGCAACTGCGCAAGATCCCGGCGCTGGCCGTGACGGCGCTGGCCATGGTGGGCGACCGCGAGCGCCTGCTCGAAGCGGGCTTCAATGGCTACATCGGCAAGCCGATCGAACCCGACCTGTTCGTCGCGGAGCTGGAGTCTTTTTTACCCGGGGCGCCGTCGACGCCAGTTAAAAACGACATAGCCACCATCCTGATCGTCGATGATCATGTGCTGAACCGCGAGTTCCTGACCGCACTGCTGGGCTACGGCGGGCACCGCCTGCTGGAGGCGGCCAACGGCGCCGACGCGCTGGAAATACTGCGCACCGAGCGGCCGGACCTGATCATTTCCGATATCCTCATGCCGAACATGGATGGCTACGAATTCGTCACGCGCGTGCATGCCGATGCCGCGCTGACCGACGTGCCCATCATCTTTTATACGGCCACCTACCGCGAGCAGGAAGCGATCCTGCTGGCGCAGGCGTGCGGCGTGCGCTGGGTCCTGCCCAAGCCATCGGACCCGGAAGTCATCGTGCGCACCGTCAACGAGGCGCTGGGACTGATGCCGGCGGCGGCCCAGGTGCCGGCGGCGCCGGGCGTGGGCAGCGGTGCGCCCCCTTCCGCCACGGGCAAGCTGGCCGGCATCGAGCACCAGGTCAGCGGCTACCTCGACGAACTCGAATCGAGCAGCCAGCAGATTTCGCAGCTGGCCAGCCAGCGCGAGGGCCAGGCCGCCATTCCCGAAGACCTGGGCATCATGACGGAGCGCTTGTCGCGCTCACTGTCGAGCCTGCAGGCGGTGAGCCTGCGCCTGACGGCCCTGATCGAACTGGGCATCGAGCTGGGCGCCGAACGCGATCCGCGCGCCCTGATCGAGGCGGGTTGCAAGGTGGCGCAGAATATCTGCGTCTCGAAGTATGCCTGCATCGGCGTGCTGGAAGAGGGCGCCGAAAAGCTCAGTTATTTTTCCTCGTGCGGCGCCGAGAAAAACCTCGAGCGCATCGCCAGCACGCCGCGCATGGGCATTTTGAACCGCTTGCTGGAACAGCGCCAGCCCTACCGGGTCAATGGCTTGAAGGGCGACCCCGCTGCGCTGGGCCTGCCCGACACGCACCCGCCCGTGCACTCCTTCCTGGGCGTGGCCATCGCCTCGCGCGAGCGCAGCCACGGCTGGCTGTACCTGGTCGACAAGCTGGGGGCGAATGAATTTTCCGAAGTCGACGAGCGGGTCGCCGCCACGGTGGCGGCGCAGATCGCCGTCGCCTACGACAACCTGCTGCTGTACGACGAAATCAAGCGCCACCACGAGCAGCTGACCCTGGACATGGCGGCGCGCATCCGCCTCGATGAAGACCTGCGCCGCTTCCGCCTGGCGATGGACGCCACGGCCGACGCGATTTTCCTCGTCGACCGCGCCGGCATGTGCTTCGTCGACGTCAACCAGACGGCGTGCCGCATGCTCGGTTTCGAGCGCGAGGATTTCCTGCGCGTGGGGCCGGGCCGCGCGCACGAGGGAGAGTCCCAGCTGGAAGAGCTGTACAACAAGCTGCTGGCCGGCGACCAGGGCGGCCCGATGACGGAATTGCAGCTGCAGCGCAAGGACGGCTCGCCCCTGTCCGTGGAAGTGCAGCGGCGCACCCTGCGCTCGGGGCAGAGCTGGATACTGGTGGCCGTGGCGCGCGACATCACCGAGCGCAAGGATGCCGAGCAGCGCCTGATGAAGCTGGCCCATTTCGATACCCTGACGGGCTTGCCGAACCGCAGCCAGTTCTATGCCTCGCTGACCCATTCGCTGGCCCAGGCGGCTGAACACCAGTGGGCCGTGGCCGTGCTGTTCATGGACATCGACCGCTTCAAGAATATCAACGACACGCTGGGCCACACCATCGGCGACGATTTGCTGCGCCAGTTTTCCAGCCGCCTCGTCGATTGCCTGCGCGTGCGCGACACCATCGGCCGCTTTGGCGGCGACGAATTCGCCACCATCCTGCTGCTGCCGGAAGGCGCCCAGCATGCCGTCGGCGTGGTCGACAAGATCCGCGAGGCGATGCGCAAACCGTTCGACTTGCAGGGCCACGAGGTGACGGTGACGGTCAGCATCGGCATTTCCGTGTTCCCCGATGACGCGGCCGATGCGGACACCCTGATTCAATATGCCGACACGGCCATGTACCGCGCCAAGGAGGCGGGCCGCGACGCCTTCCGCTTCTTCACGGCGGAAATGAACGCGCAATCGATGGCGCGGCTGGACATGGAAAATGCCCTGCGGCGCGCCATCGACAACGAGGAATTCGTGCTGTTCTTCCAGCCCAAGGTGAATATCATCTCGGGGCGCATCAGCGGCGCCGAGGCGCTGATACGCTGGCGCCGGCCCGGCCACGGCATGGTCTCGCCAGCCCTGTTCATCCCCCTGCTGGAAGAAACGGGTCTCATCGTGCGCGTCGGTAACTGGGTGCTCGACGAGGCGTGCAAGAAGATCAGCGAGTGGGGCGCCAGCAGCATCGGCCCCGTGCACCTGTCGGTGAATGTCTCGGGCATCCAGTTTTTTGTCGGCGGCCTGGAAGAAGAGGTGCTCAAGGCGATCCGCAAGTACGATATCGCGCCCGACCTGCTGGAGCTGGAGCTGACGGAAAGCTCGCTGATGTCGAATGCCGAGGAAACCATCGCCGTGCTGCGCAACCTGAAGGCGCTGGGCATCCAGATTTCCATCGACGATTTCGGCACCGGCTATTCCAGCCTGGCCTATCTGAAGCGCTTCCCCATCGACAAGCTGAAGATCGACATCGCCTTCGTGCGCGAAGTGACGAGCAATCCGGACGACGCGGCCATCGTGCTGGCCATCATCAGCATGGCGCACAGCATGAAGCTGGAAGTGATCGCCGAAGGCGTGGAAAACGATGCGCAGCTGGCCTACCTGCGGCGCCACGGCTGCGACGAGATGCAGGGCTATTATTTCAGCCGCCCCGTGCCGCAGGAAGAATTCGAGCAGATGCTGATGGGCGGCAAGCTGCTGCAAGCGCCCGAGGATGCGGGCAGCGAAGAGCAGCAAACCTTGCTCATCGTCGACGACGACGTCTTCATGCTCGACGTGCTCAGCGACTTCCTGGCGCAGGACGGCTACCGCATCCTGACGGCGCAGACGGCCGCCGAGGGCTTCGACATCCTGGCGCGCCACAAGGTGCAGGTGATCCTGTGCGACCAGTGCATGCCGCTCATGAGCGGCACCGAATTCATGGAGCGGGTCAAGCATCTGTGCCCCGACACCTTCCGCATCATGCTGTCCGCCTTTGCCGACCTGACGCCCATCATGGCGGCCATCAACCGCGGCGCCGTCGACCGCTTCTATACCAAGCCGTGGAAAGGCGCCGTGCTGCGCGAGAATATCCGCGAAGGCTTCCGCCTGCACAAGCTGCTGCATGGCCCCGTGAAAGCGGCGGCCTAGGGGCTTGCTAGGCGCTGGCAACCGGCCGGCCGTGTGCGCTGGCGCACCTTGAGCGGTAGCTTTCCATCGAATTAGACTCCCGTCTCTAGTTTTGCTCTCTAGAATAAAAGTATCCATGTAGTGGCATGGCCTTTCACATGACGGGAGCTGGCGATGGTGAAGAAACTGAAGGAGCTGACGGAAGACACGGAATTGGCAAGCGCCGTGCGCTCGTCCGCGCAGCAGATCTGGCAAGCGGGCCTCGGTGCCTTCGCCAAGGCGCAGGAAGAGGGCGGGCGCGTGTTTTCCCGGCTGGTGAAGGAAGGCACGGAATTCCAGAAACGGGCCGAAGACAAGGTGGCCGACGTCAGCGGCAGCGTCAGCAAGCTGGCCGATGGCGTGGGGAAGCAGGCCAGCGGTTCCTGGGACAAGCTGGAACAGGTGTTCGAAGAGCGCGTGGCGCGCGCCTTGGCCACCATCGGCGTGCCCACGCAGCAGGATATCGCCGCGCTGCACGCGCAGATCGATGCCTTGAGCCGGCAAGTGGCGGCGCTGTCGGCCAAGCCCGCGCCAGCGCCCAAGCCGAAGGCGGTGGCCAAGCCCGCCGTGAAGGCGGCGCCCAAAACCGCACCGACATCCGCATCGAAGGCGGCCGCCGCCAAGGCCCCGGCCAAGCTTGCGGGCAAGGCGGCGAGCAAACCTGCCGCGAGACCGGCGGCGAAGAAAAAAGCACCGGCCGCCTGAGCCGGCGCCGCATCCCTCCGGCCTGCTCGCGCAGGCTTTTTTTTGCCCCGGCTTTCGCCGCCGCCGTGGGGCGTAGTGTTTCATTACGGCTATCTTAGGTGGTATGCTTGAGGCAGAACACAGAGAGATTGCCCGCCATGCTACAAAAAGCACCACGCCGTACCCGCGAACGCATCCTGGAGTTGTCGCTGCGCCTGTTCAATGAGTTTGGTGAGCCGAATATCACGACGACCGTGATTGCGGAAGAGATGAATATTTCGCCGGGAAACCTGTACTACCACTTCCGCAACAAGGACGACATCGTCAATTCGATCTTCGTCCAGTTCGAGGCGGAAATCGAACGTATCCTGACCGTGCCCGACGGACGCCGTTCGAATATCGAGGATGTCTGGCTGTACCTGCACCTGATGTTCGAGCTGATCTGGCGCTACCGCTTTTTCTATCGCGACCTCAACGATTTGCTGTCGCGTAACCGCAAGCTGGAACTGCACTTCAAGCTGATCCTGGCGCACAAGATCAAGGTGGCCACGCAGCTGTGCGAGGATTTGCGCAGCGAACAGTCGCTGGAAGCGTCGGACATGGAAATCGGTGCGATGGCGACGAATATGGTGGTCGTTGCCACCTACTGGCTGTCGTACGAGTATGTGCGCAACCCGCGCAAGTACAGCGAGCAGCAATCGATGTCCGATGCGCTGGCGCGCGGCTGCTACCAGGTGCTGTCGCTGATCGGGCCGTATTTGCGCAATGAAACGCATTTGCTGTTTCGCAAACTGTCGGAAGAGTATGTGACCAAACTGAAGAACGACTGACGCTGCTGCTGGCGCCACGTCGTCAATTACAGGAGAGATATATGGCTTGGAAACAATTTCCCTATCCGGACGACGCATATGTCTACACGCCGCAAACCCTGGAAGCGGCCTGGACGCGCCTGCATGCGGGCGACGTGGAACCGTTTCCCACGCACCCGTCACTGGTGCAAGCCTGGCTGGCCTTCCATGCGGGCGACTTCGAGCGCGCCGTGAAGCTGGGCCTGGCCGTCGGCGTGCCCGGCTATGCGGTGGCGCACAAGGCCACGTGTATCTACGCCACGCACTTGGAAGTCGATGACAGCCAGAAACTCGACATGTACGAGGAAGTGGCCGAGCGCTGCGAGCGCCAGCAGAGCGAGCAGCCGGACAATCCGGCCGGCTATTACTGGCATGCCTACAGCCTGGGCCGCTATGCGCTGGGCACGTCCGTCGTCAAGGCCCTGGCGCAAGGCATGGGCGCGCGCGTGCGCAACAGCCTGGACCGCACGATGACGATAGCGCCCATGCATGCGGAAGCGCATATCGCATTTGGGATTTATCATACGGAAATTATCGACAAGGTCGGCGCCATGATAGGCGGCCTGACGTACGGCGCCAACAAGGAAGACGGCTACCAGCACTTCAAGACGGCGCTGGCCCTGACGCCCCATTCGGCGCTGGCGCACAGCGAATATGCGCGCGCCTTGAACATGCTCGACGGAAAGAAAAAACTGGCGGAAGCGCTGGCCCTGTATGAAAAGGCGGCCGAGTGCGTGGCACTGGACGCCAAGGAACGCCTCGAGGTCGAGGCGGCGATCGATGAATTGAAAGGGTAGGAATACTGTGATCAAGGCTTTATGTGTGTACTGTGGCGCCAATGCGGGCGTCTCGCCGGACTATGCCGTGGCGGCGCGCGAACTGGCGCGCGTGCTGGTGGCGGAAAATATTTCGCTCGTGTATGGCGGCGGCAAGGTGGGCCTGATGGGCGTGATCGCCGATGAAGTGCTGCGCCTGGGCGGCGAGGTGACGGGCGTGATTCCCACCCAGCTGGTCGAACGCGAAGTGGGCCATACGGGCTTGACGCGCCAGTTCATCGTGAAGGACATGCATGAGCGCAAGGCGATGATGGCCAGCCTGTCCGACGCCTTCATCGCCATGCCCGGCGGCTATGGCACCCTGGAAGAACTGTTCGAGATGCTCACGTGGGCCCAGCTGGGCTTGCACGCCAAGCCCATCGGCTTGCTCAATGTCGACCGTTTCTATGATGGTTTGATCGCTTTTGTGCAAAACGGCAAGGAACAGGGTTTTATCCGCCCGCAGCACGCGGCCTTCCTCAATGCCGACGCCGATCCTGCCGCGCTGGTGCAGCGCCTGAAGGAGTGCGCGCCGTAAATCATGTCTGCCTGGCCGCCGGTCAGCTGTTTCCTGTCGCTTGCAAGGGCCATGCGGTGCGCACCGCATGGCTTTTTTATTTCTGCACGGGAAAATTGATCGGGCTTGGCGACTCAATTAATAAAAATATGGCAAAAAAATTGTATCTGCAGCATGTTTTTTTGAAAATGAAGATGCTTTTTAGGCATGGGTGTGGTTTACTGGCAGGGTTCAAAGTTAGGAATATCGGACACCGACGAGCGTTGTACAGACTCCCAAAAAAGGTGCCGACCCGTTTCAAGTTGCCCCAACCACGCTACTTCATCATCTCGAAAGGATGCTATTTTGAAACCTATGACCTTCTTGCGAGCGACCGCGGTCGCCGCCATTCTCGCCGCCGCTGGCGGCGCCCAAGCCCAAACCACCATCATCGGCTTCGATTCGCTGGAACAACCGGGCTACTTCGGTTCCGTGTTCAAATCCTACTCCGAAGGCGGCTACAACTTCGACAGCAGCTTCCTCGGACTGCTGAGCTCGGCACATCAGGATAGCTTCGCCTATGCCGGTTCGGCCGGTCTCGGCGCGACGCCCCTGTCGACGACCACCCTGAGCCGTGCCGATGGCGCCGCTTTCTCGCTGGGCTCGATCAGCCTGGCCGACTTCGTGAGCTTGCCCGGTTCCTTTGACGTGACGTTCGTCGGCCACCAGGTGGGCGGCGGCACGGTGAGCCAGACCTTTACCCTCGGTGGCGGCCACACCTTTGCCGATTACACGTTTACGGGTTTCAGCAATCTGCTGTCGGCAACGTGGAAGGAAGGCGCCTTGCATACCTTCCAGGTCGACAATATCGCGGCCACCGTCAGCGCCGTGCCGGAACCGGCCACCTACGGCATGATGCTGGGCGGACTGGGCCTGCTGGCCTTCCTGCGCCGCCGCAAGAACGCCGCCTGAACCTGAGCATGAGGCCGGCCTGCCGGCATCAGTAACAATGACAATGCCGCCCAGTGGATGCCCCGGGCGGCATTGTCATGTGGGCTTCATGCGCCGGACGTCATGACCACAGGCGCTGGCCCGACAGGTCGAGCTGGGTCAGGTACAGGCGCACGTCGAATTCGTACTGGTGGTATTGCGGTTCCATATACGTGCACAGCTTGTAGAACGCCTTGTCGTGCTGCTTTTCCTTGACGTGCGCCAGCTCGTGCACGGCGATCATGCGCAGGAATTCCAGCGGCACTTCCTTGAACATGGTGGCCACGCGGATTTCATGCTTGGCCTTGAGCTTGCCGCCCTGCACGCGCGAAATCGAGGTGTGCAAGCCCAGCGCATGCTGGATCACATGGATCTTGCTGTCGAACGCCACCTTGTTGATGGGTTCCGCATTGCGCAGGAATTCATTCTTCAAGTCCTGCACATACTGGTATAAAGCCTTGTCGTTGCGCACATCGTGCGCGTTCGGATAGCGTTTCAACAAAACGTCGCCCAGCTTGTCCTGTGCGATCAGTTGCTGCACTTGCGCTTGCGTTTGTTCGGAATAGGCGCTCAGGTATTTCAGGGATGGCTGCATGCGGGGAAGGGCGGGGCGTGGCGCGGAGGTGTCGGTAAGGCGAGAATGTACCATACCGCCGCGCCCGGCGCTGCGCCAACCCTTGCACGGGGCCGCCAGGGCCGCCCCGTGCCTTCCTGCGTCAAGCTGCGCGCTACCGTGCCGAGCCGCTCAGCCCGGCCAGTCCCGCCAGCCCTCGTCAGCCCTTGTCGTCTTCGTCCTTGCCGCCCTGCCGGCCAGTGCTGCTGCGCGCCGTCGTGCCGCGGCTTTCATTGGCGCGCTGGGCCGATTGCCGGCTTTCGCCGCCCTTGCGGCCGATTTCCGCCATGTGTTCGCGGTTACGGCTGACGGCTTCGCCGCCTTTCTGCCCGGCACGGCGTGCTTCTTCCGAGTCGAATTCATGCGCCGTGCCTTTTTGATGGGCTGCCTGGCCGCCCTTGCTGGCAATTTCGCGTTGCTGTTCCTCGTTCATGGCGGCGAAACCGCGCTTGCTCGTGCCTTTGCCGCTGCCCGATTCGCCGGCTTTCTGGCTGCTGCCAGCGCCTTTGCCCTGTTCATTACCTTGATTGCTAGCCATGTCGCTCTCCTTGCTGTCGAGTGGGGTCAAGTGGTCAATGCAGGTGTTCAATGCGCCTGCTCGGATTGCCTGCTGGTTTCGTGGTTGCGGCCCGCGCCATCGCGGTGGCCCGTGGCATGCATTTTTTCGATCATTTCACGCTGGCGCTGCGTGGCTTTTTCCGTCTCTTCCGCCGTCTTGCGTACCACTTCGTCGGCGAAAGCCACGGCCGTGCGGCTCGCTTCGGGCAGGTGGTTCTCTGCCGTGCGGTTCATCTCGACATTGGCGTTGGCGACGAGATTGCCGAGTTGCTGCTGGTACTGGCGCAGCTTGTCGCCGCCCGGCTGCACCTGGGCGGCGGCCAGCGACATGAACTCGCCCGTGTCGCGCGCACACAGCAGTTGCTGGCTGGCGCTGCTCCATTCCTGCAGCAAGTCTTGCGCCAGCCGCAGATGCAGCTCGCTCAGTTGCTGCACTGTATCGAACATCTTGCGCGATAGTTCCGTGGCGAAATTGCACTGGGCCTCGAGATGGGACTTCAGGGCGGGGCTGAAACTGGGGGACATACTGTTTGTGAACATGTTCTACCTCAATGAAAAGCGGATCCAGAAAACACCCGGTGCACCGGGTGCGGCGTATGGTGAAACAAGCAAAGGGATAGACGCCCAACGGCGCGCCAGGTTCCATGGCCGATGCCGGTTTGGCGTGAGAATGGGGTCTGGCAGATGAAAAAACGCGGTGACTTTGTGCCAGATCAAATGAACGTCAATCAGCCTGCCGCAGTCGGCAGCCATGCCGCTTGTGTGGAAAATGCATGTTTACTGGCCCGGGCGTGCGACAATAGCCGGCTCGCGGCAGCGCAGCCGATGGCCGGCGCGCGTGGCTGAGCCGAGCATCGCCTTACTTTTTGACCTATTTCCGCGACCATGACGCATCCCGAATACATCCTGACCCTGTCCTGCCTGGACCAGCGCGGCATCGTGCACCGCGTCTCCGGCTTCCTGGCCGAGCGCGGCTGCAACATCCTCGATTCCGCCCAGTTCGGCGACCAGGAATCGCAGCTGTTCTTCATGCGCGTGCATTTCGCGCTGGAAGACGGCGCCGTCAGCGACGCCCAGCTGCGCAGCGATTTTGCCGACCTGTCGCAAGCCATGCAGTTGAATGGCCCCTTCCACGGCCAGCTGCACGATGCGCGCGTCAAGCCGCGCGTGATGCTGATGGTGTCGAAGATCGGCCATTGCCTGAACGATTTGCTGTTCCGCTACAAGAGCGGTTTGCTGAACGTGGAAATTCCCGCCATCGTGTCGAACCACATGGAGTTCTACCAGCTGGCGGCCAGCTACAATATTCCCTTCCACCACCTGCCGCTGGCGGCCGGCGCGCCGGAAGCGGCCAAGCTGGCGCAGGAAGCGAAGATCATCGACTTGATGGACACGCACAAGATCGACCTGGTGGTGCTGGCGCGCTACATGCAAATCCTGTCGCCGGGCCTGTGCCAGGCACTCGACGGCCGCGCCATCAATATCCACCATTCCTTCCTGCCCAGCTTCAAGGGCGCCAAGCCGTATGCGCAGGCGCATCACCGCGGCGTCAAGCTGATCGGCGCGACGGCCCATTTCGTCACGGGCGACCTGGACGAAGGCCCGATCATCGAGCAGGACGTCGAGCGCGTCGACCATGCGATGGATGCGGAAACCCTGACGGCCATCGGCCGCGACGTGGAATGCGTCGTGCTGGCACGCGCCGTAAAATGGTTCGTCGAGCACCGCATCTTGAAAAATGGCGACAAGACGGTGGTTTTCCGCTGATACCGACTTCACTATTTACTTTACCGAGACAGAAACACGATGGCCCTCAAAGCAACAATTTTCAAATGCGATCTGCAGATCGCCGACATGGACCGCAATTACTACCAGGATCACGCGCTGACCCTGGCGCGCCACCCGTCCGAGACGGACGAGCGCATGATGGTGCGCCTGCTGGCGTTCGCCATCCACGCCGACGAGGCGCTGACGTTTACCAAGGGCCTGTTCGACACGGAAGAGCCCGACCTGTGGCAGAAAGACCTGACGGGCGCCATCCAGCTGTGGATCGAAGTAGGCCAGCCCGACGAA
The DNA here is from genome assembly GCF_002797895.1 of Janthinobacterium sp. 67. NCBI lineage: Bacteria > Pseudomonadati > Pseudomonadota > Betaproteobacteria > Burkholderiales > Oxalobacteraceae > Janthinobacterium > Janthinobacterium sp. 67. Next base: position 6,114,401 of record NZ_PGES01000001.1, read on the forward strand.
AAGCGCATCCTGAAGGCTTGCGGCCGTTCGGAGCAGGTCATCGTCTACAGTTATGGCGCAACGAGCCACATCTGGTGGAAGCAGATCGCCAACAAGCTGGAGCGGGCGAAAAACCTGACCGTGATCAACCTGCCATCCGAGGCGGCGCAAGAGATGAGCAAGCTGGCGCAGCGCACGATGCAGCTGCAATGCACGATCCAGGATGGCCAGATCTGGCTGACGGACAGCGTCAACACGGTGCTGATCGACCGCGAACCGGTAAAGCCGGCCCGCTGATGCCTGCTGTCTGAAACGCAAAAAAGCCCGGAGCGATCCGGGCTTTTCTCATTGTGATTGATCAATTCGGTGCTGCGCCCAGGCGCTTGATGCTGCTCGAACGCTGCATGCTGCGGCTGATGCGCGGATCTCCGTAGTAGTTCACTTCGCCCGAACCGCCGATGCTGATGGTCAGGTCCTCCTTGGCCCACACGGTGGCTTCGCCCGAGCCGCCGATGCTCACCTGCACTTCGCGCGCGGCAAGGCGGCCTGCCTGGATATTGCCCGAGCCGCCGATCGATGCCGTCAGTTGCTCCGTCTTGCCGCTGGCCTTGAAGCCGCCGCTGCCGCCGATGGCGACTGAAACCTGGCGGCTGTCGAGGTCGCGCGCGTTGATGGAGCCGGAGCCGCCCACGTCGAAGCGCAGGTTCTCGGCGCGCAAGCCCGTTGCCGTGATGTTGCCCGAGCCGCCCACGCTGACGCGTTCCACCTGGCGCGCCTGGATGACGATGGTCAGGCTGCTCTGGCGGAAGTTGGCGTTGCGCTTGGCGGGGCGGATGCGCAGGGTGCCGTTTTCCACGGCCGTGTCGATCAGCGGCAGGATATTGTCGTCCGCTTCGATGGTGATGCTGTCCGTGTTGCCGATGCGCAGTTCGACATTGCCCGGCACGTTCAGCGCCACGGCATGGAAACTGCCTACGTCGCGCGTCTGCTTTTGCAGCTTGCCGCTGCCCTGGATGCTGTTGCCGGAAATCCAGTCGAGCGGCGAGGCCAGGGCCGGCGCGGCCGGGATGGCCAGCGCGCAGGCGGCCAGCAGCATGGCGGCGCCGGCATGGCGGCGGTGGAAAAGTGGCTGTGTCATTCTTGCTCCCTGTTTTGAATTGATCTGCACGCATGGTATGCCAGCCGGCCGCGCCCGCGTATCGCCCTGCGACAGACTGCGCCAGCGGCGGCATGGAATGCAGAAGGCTGCGACAGGATGGCATGAGGTATCATGCCGGTATTGGACTTACGACGGCCGGCACGCGCTGGCCACACTACTGGAATTACATGCTGATCATCACCATCAAACAGGGCAAGGAAAAGAGCTTGCTGGGCCAATCGTGGATATACGCGTCCGCGATCGAAAAAGTCGAAGGCAAGCCGCAGGAAAAAATGAAGCCCGGCTCGACGGCCATCGTGCAAAGCTCCTCGAAGCAGTTCATTGCCCGCGCCGCCTACAATTCGAAGTCGCAGATCCGCGCGCGCATCTGGAGCTTCAAGGAAGACGAACCGGTCGACCACGCGCTGATCAAGCGCCGGGTCAAGGCCGCCATCGAGAAAAAACTGCCAGCCATCAAAAAGGCGGGCGAAAACCAGCTGCTGACCCTGATCAAGGGCGAAGACGAGGGCTTGCCCGGCCTGGTGGTGCAGCTGTTTGGCGGCGTGCAAGGCTATCTGATCTGCGAATTCAATGCCGGCGGCGTCGACGCGTGGAAAGTGGCCATCGTGCAATCGCTGATGGCGTCCACCGGTTGCGCCAACGTGTACGAGCGCTGCGACGACCTGATGCGCAAGGGCGAAGGCTTGCCCCTGATCGACGGCGCCCTGGCCGGCGAGGAGCCGCCCGATGAAGTCATGCTGACGGATAACGGCGTACGCTATGCGCTGGACCTCAAGACGGGGCACAAGAGCAAGTTCCGCTGAGGACTGCTGTGGTTCATGAAAAAGCCGGCGCGAGCCGGCTTTTTCATGTCTCCTATTCCAGCGGCACGCTGCGGTATCTGTTCACCTCCAGGGCCGACACGGCCGGCGCATCATTGCCCCACGACGCGCGCAGAAAGGTCACCACGGCCGCCACTTCCGCGTCATCCATGACGGGGCCGAACGGCGGCATGCCGTAGGGGCGCGGGTTGCCTTTTGTCCCGGGCGCGAAGCCGCCGTTGAGCACGAGGCGGATGGCGTTGACGGCCGACTGCGTCGTCAGCGCGCGGTTGCCGGCCAGTGGCGGGTAGCCCGGTGGCACGCCCTTGCCGTCGGCCTGGTGGCAGCTTGCGCATTGCGCCTCATACAGTTTCGCGCCCAGCGCCAGTTGCTGCCTGGCTTGCTCCGACGTGTCGCGCGGCGCCCGTTGCGCAGGCTGCGCGGGGCCGGGCATGCTTTTCAGATAGACGGCCATCGCCTGCACGTCGGCCGTGCTCATGTGCTGCAAGCTTTGCCGCACGACTTCCGCCATGGGGCCGAAGACGGTGGCGCGCGGCGACACGCCCGTTTGCAGCAATTCCACGATATGCGCCGTATCCCAGTCGCCCAGGCCCGCTTCCGCATCCGACGTCAGCGACGGCGCGTACCAGCCCAGCACGGGGATCAGGCCGCCCGACAGGCCGTCGTCGCTGCCGCCCAGGGTAGTGCGGCTGCTATGGCAGGCGCTGCAGTGGCCCAGGCCCTGCACCAGGTAGGCGCCGCGGTTCCATTCCATGCTTTTGTTTGTGAGCGGCTGGTACACGCCCGGCTTGAAATACAGGGCGCGCCAGGCGGCCAGCGCGATCTGCTGATTGTAGGGAAAGCGCAGCGCATGCGGTGCGTTCGCCTGTTTGTGCGGCGGCACGCTCTGGAAATACGCGTACAGGGCGTCGCTGTCCTCGCGCTGCACCTTGGTGTAGCTGGTGTAAGGAAAGGCCGGATACAGCAAGCGGCCATCCTTGGACTTGCCGTTGTGGATGGCGCGCCAGAAATCGTCAGCCGTCCAGTTGCCGATGCCCGTTTCCTTGTCGGCCGTGATGTTGGGCGAGAGCACCTTGCCGAACGGCGTCTGCAAGGCCCGTCCGCCCGCGTAAGGTACGCCGCCGCGCGTCGTGTGGCAGGCCATGCAGTCGCCCGCCTTGGCCAGGTAGGCGCCGCGCGCGACCAGCTGTTCCTGGCTCAGGGGGCTGGCCACGGCGGGTGGACCCGCGTCGTCGCCCGGGTACAGCACGAACCTGGCGCCGGCCGCGCCGATGGCCACGATGGCGGCCGCGATCATCCATTTTTTCATGGCGCCACCTGCGCGCTGGAACCGGGCACGCCGCCGCAATGCAGCGGCAAGGGCAGGGCGATGCTGCTGGCGGGGCGCGCGTCGGCGCTGGCCACCTGCGTGCCCAGCCAGGCCGAGACGGCGCCCACGTCCGCGTCGGACAGGCGCTGCGCCACTTGCGCCATGCAGTCGGGCGCGTGGGCGCGGCGGATGCCGTTCTTCCACGCGCCCAGCTGGGCGTTGATATAGTCACGCGGCAAGCCCAGCAAGCCGGGGATGGCGGGCGCCACGCCGGCCAGCTGCTGGCCGTGGCAGGCGATACAGGCGGGAATCTTGTTGCCGGCGTCACCGCGCAGCACCAGTTGCTGTCCCCGCGCCAGGGCCGATGCGCCGGCGCCGCTGGGCTGGGCCGGCGGCGGGGCAGGGTGTTGTGCCGCAAAATATTCGGCGATTTCGCGCAGATAATCGTCCGGCAAGTGTTCGACCATGTAGTTCATCATCGGATACTGACGCCGTCCCTCGCGAAAATTCAGCAGCTGGTTGTACAGGTAGCCGGCAGGCTTGCCGGCGATGCGGGGAAAGAAGGCGTCGTGCTTTTCCTGTTGCGCATGACAGGACGTGCACGCCTTGATGCGCTGCTCCAGGCTGTCGTGGCTGGCGGAGATGGCAGCGGGCGCGGCCAGCGCCATGCCGGGCAGCACGAGGGCCAGTGCCAGCATGGAGAGGGAATGCGGTAGCATGGAGAGTTGCATGGACAATAGCCTGTCTCGTCGGTCGATGTGGTGTACCGGTGTTGCTGCCCGGCTAATTTTTATGAGCCTAGCATATACCGGGTGCTGTCACTGTAACAGGATCAGTTGTGCAATAAAACCACGGATCAGTTTGAGGAGCAGGGTTGAAACGATATGAGGAATTGGCGGAAGAAGTCGCCGCCATGATCAGCACGCAGCTGCTGTTGCCCGGTGAAAAATTGCCGTCCGTGCGCCAGCAGCATGCGCGCAGGGGCGTGAGCCCGTCGACGGTATTCCAGGCCTACTACTTACTTGAAGCGCGCGGCATGATCGTCTCGCGTCCCCGCTCCGGTTATTACGTGGCGCCGCAGCGCGCCGCGCTGGCCCCCGAGCCGGACAGTTCGCACCCGCTGGCCGCCAGCACCACCGTCGACGTCAGCGACCTCGTGTTCGACGTGCTGGGCGCCGTGGGCGCGCGCGATATCGTGCCGTTCGGCTCGGCGTTTCCCAGTCCGCAGCTGTTCCCGATGGAACGGCTGGCGCGGGCCGTGTCGGCCAGCATGCGCCGCCTCGACCCGTGGAGCACCGTCACGGATTTGTCCCTGGGCAATGCGGAACTGCGCCGCCAGATCGCCTTGCGCTACCAGCTCGACGGCGTGCCCGTGTCCAGCGACGACATCGTCATCACGAATGGCGCGCTGGAGGCGCTGAACCTGTGCCTGCAAGCCGTCACGCGGCCAGGCGACACGGTGCTGATCGAGTCGCCCAGTTTCTATGCATGCCTGCAGGCGCTGGAGCGGCTGGAACTCAAGGCGGTCGAGATCGCCACCAGTCCGCGCGACGGCGTCGACCTGGCCGCGCTGGAAGAGTTGCTGCAGCGCCAGCAGCCCAAGGCGTGCTGGCTGATGACGAGTTTCCAGAATCCCCTGGGCAGCCTGATGCCGCCGGAAAAAAAGCGCGCGCTGGCCGAATTGCTGGCGCGCCACGGCGTGCCGCTGATCGAGGATGACGTGTATGGCGAGCTGTACTTTGGCAAGCAGCGCCCGGGCCTGACGAAAAGCCACGACAGCGCGGGTCTCGTCATGCATTGCAGCTCGTTTTCCAAGACCCTGGCACCGGGTTTTCGTTTGGGCTGGGCCGTGGCCGGCCGCTACGCGCGCCAGGTCCAGCGCTTGAAGCTGACGACCAGCCTGTCGGCGCCCATCCCCCTGCAGATGGCGCTGGCCGATTACCTGGCGCAAGGCGGCTACGACCGCCATTTGCGCCAGCTGCGGCTGACCCTGGCGGCGCAGCAACACACCATGCTGCAAGCCATCGCCGTGCATTTTCCGCCCGGTACAAGGGTGACGCGGCCGCAGGGCGGCTATTTCGTGTGGGTGGAGATGCCTGCCGGTATCGATGCGCTGGCCTTGCACCGCAGCGCGCTGGCGGCCGGCATCAGCATCGCGCCCGGCCCCATTTTTTCCGCCACGCGCGCGTTTCGCCACTGCATCCGCCTCAATTACGGCCACCCGTGGAGTCCGCAGCTGGAAGCGGCCATCGCCACCCTGGGGCGGCTGGCGCAGGCGGCGACAAGCGGTACCTGAAAAAAGTCCCTTGCAGCAGCAAGTGTTTCATTTCAAAAAGAAATATTACTGTTATATTGATGTATCTATAACTAATGATGGGAATGATAATGGACAACACGCAGCCGGAAGTGGGTCGTACGCAAGATACGACGATCGCCATCCTGTCCCACGTTGGCGGCCTGTTCACCAGCTGGGTGGCGCCGCTGATCATTTATTTGATCAAGAAGGATGATGCGGATAAATTCTCGGCCGAGAACGCCCGCGAAGCGCTCAATTTCCAGATCACCCTGATCATCTGGTATTTCGCCTGCTTCGTCCTGTCGTTCGTGCTGATCGGCCTGTTCCTGTTCTGGATCGTGGCGCTGGCCAACCTGGTGTGCTCGATCGTGGCGGCAGTCAAGGCCAGCAATGGAGTCACTTACCGCTACCCCCTGACCTTGCGTCTGGTCAAATAAGGCTGCGCCGGCCGCCGGGTTTCAGCCCGGGCGGCCGGGCAGTATCAGCAATGACGCAAAGTCGGGCGCCACCGCGCTGGTGGCGCCTGTTTCGTGCGACCACAGCACGACCACCGGCTCGCCCGATGGTCCCGTTTGCGCATAGTCAAAACAATAGTAATCGCCCGTGCCGAACTGGGCGAAGGGCAGCAGGGCGCTGGCCTCGTTGCCGCCATCCACATTCTCCAGCCATTCCTGCCAGCCCGTGTTGTAGTAGCGCTCGATCGATTCCCACGTCTTGCGCGCATTGGCCGCGTCGTGGACGGGAAATACGCTCAAGGCGCCCAGCGCGCGGCCATTGTTCACCAACAACCATTGCACGTAGGACGCGGGCAGCGCTCGCCCCAGCGCCTGTTCGGCGTCGGCGATCGCCTCAAGCGTGGTGCCGATGGACTTGCTCTTGTTCATGTTGCGGGAAGGCGCCAGTTTCAGGCGGGGGCGGGCGGCGCGGCAGGCGGCGTGCTGGCACGCGGGGCTTTTTGCGGCGTGACCTTGCCGCCTTCGGCGATCCAGCGGCGGTACACGCGCAGGGCCACTTGCGCGTCGTCGGCCGCGTACAGTATCTGCTTTTCCGTCAGGCGCGACGTGGCCCAATTGGTGGTCGAGATCTTTTTCGATTTCTGCAGGTGCAGGCCGAAGAACTTGGCCACGGCCGTCTTCGCACCCAGGTCGTTGCGCTGGCCGCCGCGCAGGGCGACGGACAGGTCGAGCACCTGGGCCGGGGCGATGCCGAGCTTGTTGCGCAGGCGCTTGACGTCGTCGGACAGGCCGAAACCCACTTTCAGGGTGGTCGTCGATTCGAGGATGGCTTTGAGTTCGGCCAGAGCCGGCGCCGGCGTGCTGCCCACCTGGAACAGGTAGGCGATGTCGTCGGTGGCCAGCTGGATCAAATGCGGACCCGTGGAAGACTCGCCCTTGACGAACGTCGGCTTCGATTCCGTATCGAAGCCGATGGCGTCGGCCGCCAGCAGGGCGGTCATGGCCGCCTGCGCATCGTCGCTGGTGCGTACCAGCTTGACGTGGTCGAGGGTGATGCCTTGATAGGGGGGCAGTGGCGGTGCGGCAACTGTGTCCATGAAACCGGATCAGCCCTTGCGCGAGAATTTCGCGGTCAGCTGATTCAGTTTTTCCAGGCGCAAGCGGTTCGCTTCTTCGGCGGCGGCCGCGTCGCGCTCGGCTTTCTTGCGCTCGGCTTCCTTCTTGAAGCGCTGCTGCAATACCTGCGTGGCGTGATCGCGGTGGGTTTGCGTCACTTCCGCGCCGGCAGTGCCGTCGAGGTCGTAGCGTACCTTGGCTTTTTCCATCACGCGCAGGTAGCGCAGCGAACCCGTGTGGATGCCCAGCGCCGTGCGCATCAGCTTGCGGTCCAGGTCCGGCAGGCGCGCCAGGATCTGCTTGTCGATACCGATGGACAAGGGCAGGCAATCGCGGAATGGCGGGAATTGCTCCTGGAACTGTTTCAGCAGGGCGCGCGCGGTCAGGCCGGCAGGCGCCGGTGTGGTCGCTGCGGCCGGTGCCGCCGCTGGGGCTGCATCGACTGGCGTGTCAGGAGTGGTGGCTTGCTGGTCTGGCGTGGAGCTGGTCATCGACATCATTGGTTGGGCTATAAAAGGGGAGCATAGCACGCGCCACAGGCAAGTGCATTGTCTTTTTTGGCAACTTGACCTGCGATAAGCGGCTTCGCGCTACAGCCGACGCAGCGCGAAATGCGGGAAATGTGTATAATGTCGGCTTGCGCTGATGACTGGACCCCGTTTTCGACGGTCTGGCTCAGGTGTGCAGGGGATAGGAGCAGTGCGGTGCAGGGCCATCATTATTGTTATTTTTGATATCAGATATTTTGCTTATCAATTATCCAGATAACTGGCCTTCGTGCATAATCTTGCTCTCCGCTGTGTCTTCACTGAACAACAATAGATTCAAGCCCGTTCTGGTACGGGCTTTTTTTCATTCCGCAATGTACATCGCTTATTTATCTGACCCGGCTTCGGCCTCGCCGTACGGTCCGCCGCTCCGCATGACGGATGCGCGGGCTTTGAACGTCCCGATAGACAGGCGCCGCTGCCGTTAACACGGCAGCCGCAACAATACGCTCCATCGAGTCCGGTTTCGCAGGCTTAGGTGGAATCATTCACTTCGCGCCGACACCATCTGGTCTCGCATTAAGAGATATCTCATGAAGAATACGCCAAAAACTTTAACGTTGTCCGCCAAGGCGCCACGCCCAGCCGCGGCGCCGCTTGCCGTACCCAAAACGACTTTATCTTACTTCATCGATAATGCGCAAGCGAATCCGGAAGCCACCGTCACGACGGCGCCGACCGTCGTCACCGTGGTGAAGAAAAGCCGCTCGCGCCTGGCCGCCGTGCCACCGGCCGGGACGGCAGCGGAAGCGCCCGTCGCCGCGCCGGCCGTCGAGGCCGTTGCCGAGGTAGTCGAGGCTGCACCGGCCAAGACGCCGAGCGTGAAGATCGCCCCGGGCGCCAAGGCCCCGGCCGCGCCGCGCAAGGTCAGCGAAAGCGCCGCCACGAACAAAGTGGTGACGGCTGCCCGTTCGAAAGTCGTGCGTGCCAAGCCGGAAGCGGCGCCCGTGACCATCATCACCGGCGCGCAAGTGGTCAGCAAGACCACGGACGCCGATGCCCTGGCCGCCATCGATACCTCGAATTACTTCCTGCCAACCGTCAAGGTGCCAGGCCGCCGTGGCCGCAAGCCGAGCGAATTCACGCCGGAAAACGATGAAGTGGCGGCACTGAACGCCGTCGAACGCGCCGAACTGAAGGCCGTGTCGAAAGCGCGTGACCGCAAGGCCAAGGGCGGCCTGGCCGATGCGCTGGGCGATCCGGAAGCATCGGCAGCGGACCTGGAACGCCGCCGCAAGCAGATCACGGGCTTGATCAACATGGGCAAGGAACGCGGTTTCCTGACCTATGCCGAGATCAATGACCAATTGCCGGAAAACATCATCGATCCGGAAGCGATCGAAGGCATCATCGCCACCTTCAACGACATGGGTATCGCCGTCTACGAGCGCGCCCCTGACGCGGAAAGCCTGTTGTTGACTGACAACGTCGCCACCGTCACCAGCGACGATGAAGTGGAAGCGGCTGCCGCGACCGCCTTGTCGACCGTCGACTCCGACTTCGGCCGCACCACCGACCCCGTGCGCATGTACATGCGTGAAATGGGCGCCGTGGCGCTGCTGACGCGCGAAGGCGAGATCGAGATCGCCAAGCGCATCGAAGGCGGCCTGAAAGACATGATCCAGGCCATTTCCGCCTGCCCGACCACGATCGGCGAAATCGTCGCGCTGTCGCAAAAAATCGCGCGCGACGAAATCAAGGTCGATGAAGTGGTCGACGGCTTCGTCGATTTGAACGAAAGCAATGCCCCGGCACCGGCCGCTGCCGCCGCGCCTGCCGCCGCCAGCGCTGACGACGAGGAAGAGGAAGAAGAAGCCGAGGAAGAAGACGGCGACGCCAATGGCGGCGCGGCCGGTTTCTCGAGCGAGCAATTGGCGCAACTGAAAAAGAATGCGTTGGAGAAATTCAACGTCATTTCCACGCAGTACGACAAGATGCGCAAGGCGCCAGAGGGCTACAACTCGAAAGCCTACATCAAGGCGCAGGAAGCCATTTCGCAGGAATTGCTGGGCATCCGCTTCACGGCCAAGGTCGTGGAAAAGCTGTGCGACACCTTGCGCGGCCAGATGGAAGAAGTGCGCCACATCGAGCGCGCCGTACTGGAACTGTGCGTGAACAAATGCGGCATGCCGCGCGCCCACTTCATCAAGGTGTTCCCGGGCAATGAATGCGACCTGGAATGGGTCGACCGCGAAGTCGATTGCAAGTATCCGTACAGCGCCATCCTCAGCCGCAACGTGCCTGCCGTCAAGGAACTGCAAAAGAAGATGATCGACCTGCAAGCGCGCGTGGCCCTGCCGCTGGCTGACTTGCGCAAGATCAACAAGCAGATGGCTGCCGGCGAAAAGCGTGCGCGTCACGCAAAACGCGAAATGACGGTCGCCAACTTGCGCCTGGTCATTTCGATCGCCAAGAAATACATCAACCGCGGCTTGCAATTCCTCGATCTGATCCAGGAAGGCAACATCGGCTTGCTGAAGGCCGTCGACAAATTCGAATACCGCCGCGGCTACAAGTTCTCGACCTACGCCACCTGGTGGATACGCCAGGCCATCACGCGTTCGATCGCCGACATGGCCCGCACCATCCGCGTGCCGGTGCACATGATCGAAACGATCAACAAGATGAACCGCATCTCGCGCCAGATCATGCAGGAAACGGGTAGCGAGCCGGACCTGGCGACCCTGGCCGTCAAGATGGAAATGCCGGAAAACAAGGTGCGCGAAATCATGAAGATCGCGAAAGAACCGATTTCCATGGAAACGCCGATGGGCGAAGATGGCGATTCGCAACTGGGCGACTTCATCGAAGACAACACGACCCTGGCGCCGCTGGACGCCGCGCTGCACGCATCGATGCGCAACGTGATCAAGGAAGTGCTCGATTCCCTGACGCCGCGCGAAGCGAAAGTGCTGCGCATGCGTTACGGCGTGGAAATGTCGAACGACCACACCCTGGAAGAGGTGGGCAAGCAGTTCGACGTGACGCGCGAGCGCATCCGCCAGATCGAGGCGAAAGCCATGAGCAAGCTGCGCCAGCCTTCGCGTTCGGACAAGCTGAAAACGTTCTTGACGCAAAACTAAGCAGTCGGCAGGTAATGAAAAGGAGGCGCAAGCCTCCTTTTTTTCGTCCATACCAGCAGGGTATAGATTTTCTGTTTTTGTGGCGCACCATTTTTTGTCCGCTACGGCGGCCAAGTTGAACAAGGCATCTTCATAGCGCTCAATGCTGTGTTTGTGATCGAGGAGTGCATCGACTAACGTATGGCTGACAATGGGGCAAGCGCCGTAGCAACCGCGGCCCTGTCTTTATCCCAGCTTGCAGTTCCTGCCGCAAGCATCGGACTCAGTTCGCCGCCATGCTTGTGCATGGCGCTCAGGCCTGCCTGAATGGGTTTTTAAAAAACTCAACGGTGGTGCCGGCGTTGGCAGCTACGTGTAACTTGGTGGGTACCACTTCCAGCGGCGCTCGATTAAGGCTGTCAATAGCCCGCTTTGGGGGTGTGGCGCAAACAGTTTCTTTGTTGATAATGCTATCGATTTTTGCTTTTAGCCTGGCAGGCAATCTCGTCGGTTCATTTTGGCCTCGACGGTGAATATCTTGGCGTTTTTGTATTCGACGATGTATTGGCGATGTTGAAAGGCGGATAGAATCCGGTCGCTGGTGACCGAACACGTTCATGGATTAGCAGCCTGTCGCCCACCATGAAGCGAGTGCCGAGACTAATGCTGGCGCGATGGTGGCGCAATAGAAGACTGCGTCGAAAAATACTGATGAGAGTGGTAACTGTTTTGCATTTCTATGCGCATGGTAATGACGATAACGACGGAAGGAGGGCCGGCGCGAACACCGGCGCTCAGGTGATTCCTGTCAGCCAGGTGGCAAGGTTAATGCATAGGCCTCGATATCGGGAATCAGGCGATCGAGCATTTTCTGGGCAAGTTTTACCCGCGCCTCGGCGCCGTTGGTATTGTACAGATCCAAGAGGGAATCGCCTTCGGTCGAGACCACTTTATAGCGGTGCAGCGAAGGGGACGTTGCGCCACTGACTAGCATGGAGATATCGAGCAGAAATTCAACTCTGTCGCCATTGAACCTTGCGCGGTCGATATTAATGGCGATCATAATATCCGCTTTCTCTGCCGTGTTGCTTGTGATGTCCTTGACGATGCCGAGCCTTAGGAGTTCCTTCTTCAGTGATGCCGCAAATTCCTGCTGGGAATCAGACTCGAAAACCTTGCCATTTGATTTTTGCGCCATCGGAATCAGAATGCCGCCAGCAGGCATCAGGGTGGTACTGTTGATGCCACCAATGCCGCTCGACGTGATGAGTATGCTCGCTGTCTTATCTGTTCTGACCTTGGCGACACCCTTATAAGACAGATTATCAATAGGAATGGGGGCGATGACACAGCCAGACAACATCGTCGCCAACATGGCGGCATTGGAAAGTCGCGATATGAGTTTCATTGTTTTCCAAAGTTACCGTGATAAAAAATGTCAGTATATCAACTTATGGGAAAATAAACACCCTCCACGTTGTGATGCCGTTCAGCTAAGACTGGACTGCATTTTCATCTGGGGCTTGTAAATGCCGAGGTCTGCGGTTCGCCCTCCGGATTATGTTCGATGACAATCTCCATGTCCTGGCAAGCCACCTTGCGGACGCATGGCAATGTCGAGACCCGTGAACACTCCGAGGTACAAACTTATTTTACAGCGAATGCGGACGCTGGCCCAGCAGGCCGGCACGGAAGTGGCGCCGCGCGCGGTACAGCGCCGCGCCGCAGGCGGCGGCGATGACGGTCATGAAGAACCAGTCCAGCGGGTTGCGGCGCGGCGGTGGCGGCGACGCTTGCGACGGCACGGCGAAGGCCTGGAATTTATGTCCCGTGTAGACGGCGCCCACCACGAGTCCGGCGTCCGTGATCTTGTTGGTCAGGTACAGGCCGTCGTCGCGGCGGCGCACCGTCATCACGCCTTCCTTGTAGACAAAGGTCATCGGTTCATAGCCGTTGATGTTGACGCTGCCGACCACGTGTCCGGCCGCGTTGACGGCCGTGGCGTAGCTGTCGCCCTGGCCGATCATGGCGCCCAGATCGAGCATGCGCTTGCCGTCCCAGGCAAACGCGTGCCAGCGGCGCTTTTCCGTTTCCGAGGCGCCCACGATCAGACCCGCGTCGTTGATGGCGGTGGCCGAGCTGATGCGTCCGCCGGGCAGGGTGCCGATTTCCTGCATGCCCGCACCGGGGCGGTAGACGAAGGCGCGGCGGTAGCCGTCGTCGCGCTGGGCCGTGCCCACCACCACGCCATGGCTGTTCAAGCCGCTGGCATAGCTGCTGGCGCCGCCCAAGGTGCCCAGGTCTTGCAGGCTGTGGTCGGCTTTCGTCACAAAGGCGTGGAAATCGCCGCCGCTCGTATCGGCATAGCCGGCTACCTGGCCGCCGCGCGCGATGGCCGTGGCGTAGCTGCTGGTGCCACCCAGGGTACCCAGGTCGCGCATGCCGTCCGCCGCATCGTAGCGGAAGGCATGCCAGGCACCGCTGGCCGTCTGCGCCGAGCCGACCACCACGCCATGGATATTGATGGCCTTGGTGAAACCTTCATCGCCGCCCAGGGTGCCCAGCTCGCGAAGGCGGCCATGCTGATACGTCACGGCGCGGCGCCGTCCTGCTTCCTCCATGATGATGCCGGCCACCAGGCCCGCCGGATTCAGGTCGGACGCGATGCTGCCATTGCCATCCCTTTCGCCAAAGCCCCGTTCGGCATAGATGGTGGCGCTGGCGGTGGAGACGGCGGCCAGCAGGCACAGGCCGAGCAGCGGGGCGGGGAAGCGGGAGAACCGTGGCGGCATGATAGTTTCCTCAAAAAAAACTTACTATACTTTTTTATGCCGCAGATGCATACTTAATTTGCTACTATTTTTGCCAATGTTTGTATGTCGTCATGCTCGGCTGGCGCGCTTTTCCTGGGCTGCGGCACGTGGATGGCCAGCACGGTGCCCTGGCCGGCCTGGCTGTCGATGCGCAGTTCGCCGCCCAGCGCGTGGACGCGTTCGCGTATGCTTTTCAGGCCGAAGGTAGCCTTCTTGCCGTGGTCGTCCGGCTGCATGCCGATGCCGTTGTCGCTGATGCGCAGCACGATGGCATCCTTATCTTGCGCCAGCGCCACTTCCACTTCGCTGGCCTGGGCATGGCGCACGATGTTCGACAACGATTCCTGCAGTACGCGGAAGATGGCCGACGTTTGGCGCTGGTCCAGGCCCAGGTCCGGCGCCTCGCTGTCGAGCGTGAGCCGGTAGCGGATGGCGCCGCGGCCCTCCATCTGGCGGATCAGCCATTCGGCTGCCGGGCCCAGTCCCAGCTCCAGGGTGCTGGGATGCAAGTCATTGATGATGGTGCGCACGGAGCGGATGGTGGTATCGATGGTGTCGAGCACGCGCTGGGCGTGGCGGTGCAGGCGCGGGTGGGTCTTGGCGGTGCGCGCGTGCAGCAGCGACACGTCGATGCGCAGCACCATCAGGTTCTGGCCCAGGTCGTCATGGATGTCGAGCGCGATGCGGCGCCGCTCCTCTTCCTTGATGGTTTGCTGATGGTCGCTCAGTTCGCGCAGCTGGGCCAGGGTGCGTTCCAGGCTTTCCTCGTTGCGCTTGCTGTCGGTGATGTCGATGGCCATGGCGATGATCATCTGCGGCTGGCCATCGGCGTTGAACACGGGTTTCTTGTGCGTCTGCACGAGGCGGTTTTCCTGCAACTGGGCGTTCCATACCAATTCTTCGCGTATCACCACCTTGCGGCTGGCAAACGCTTCCCGGTCCGCCGCATGGAAGCCCACGTTCTGGTCGCTGGGAAAGTGCTTCAGGTCGCGTCCTTCGGCGATGTCCTGGTGGCGCACGCCCCATTGCTGTTCGCAGGCCTGGTTCATCAGCACGATGCGCGAATCGGCATCCTTGAGGAACAGCGACAGGGGCATCATGGAAATGATGTCCTGCAGCCGCTCTTCGCTGCGCGCCAGCGCCGCTTCCGTTTGCGCGCGCATGGCGATTTCCGCGGACAGTTGGAGATTTACGTCGAGCAACTGGGCCGTGCGCAGGGCCACGCGGTTTTCCAGTTCCGCATGGGCCATGCTCAGCGCGTGTTCTGCCCGTTTTTGTTCGGTAATGTCGCTGGCCATCACGAGCGCTCCCGTCAGCCTGCCTTGCGGGTCGTACAGGCAGCGGCCGCTGATCATGGCCCAGCGTTCCGAACCGTCGCCGTGCCGGTACTGCAGTTCGCCCATGCAGCTGCGTTCCTGTTCGCGCCTCAGCGGGCACAGGCGCAGCAAGGTCGCTTCGTCGTGGTATTCGCTCATCTTGTGGCCCAGCAGCTTTTCCGCCGGCATGCCCAGCATGTCGCACAGGCGCTGGTTGATGTGCAATATCGTGCCTTGCGCATCCGTTTGCCACATGCCGTCCTGCGCCGCGTCGCTCAGGTCGCGGTAACGCATGGCGCTGGCGTCGAGCTGCAGCCGCGTGTTGGCCAGGTGGGTGCGCAGCTTGCGCATCAGCCACATGGCCGTGCCGGCCGAGGCCGCCAGCAGCAGCGACAGCCAGATGTGCTCCCAGAAGTCGAGCTCCTGCCAGGCCGCGCCGGCCAGCCAGCCCAGCATGATCAGGATGAGGGCGGCGCATGCCGCACTCAGCGTTTCAATCGACCATTTGCTCATCCGCGTTCCTGGCGTCATGGTTGGCCGCTGCCGTGCGCCTGGCGCCGGAGTGGGAAAAAGTGTCAGCCGCTAGTGTAATACCAAATGTTGTTTTCTTGAGAATATTTTTCCGTTGGGAAAAAAAGGCCGGCCCTTGCGGTGCCGGCCCCGGCCTGCCGATGGCAGTGCGACCTTATCAGCCCGTGTTGCGCAGCCCGGCCGCGACGCCATTGATCGACAGCTGGATGCCGCGGTGGACCCGTTCGTCGACCTTGCTGGCGCTGGACAGGGCGCGGTTGCGCTTGATCAATTCCACCTGCAAGTGGTTCAGCGGGTCGAGATAGGCGAAGCGGTTCTGGATCGAGCGGGCCAGCAGCGGGTTGCCCGCCAGCCGTTCCGTATTGCCGGTGATCAGTTCCAGGCAGCGCAAGGTGTTGCCATGCTCGTCCGTGATGCGCTTGTAGATACGTTCGCGCAATTCCTGGTCCGCCACCAGTTCCGCATAGCGCGAGGCGATCGCCAGGTCCGTCTTGGCCAGCACCATGTCCATGTTCGACAGCAGGGTGGCAAAGAATGGCCACTCCGCGTACATGGCGCGCAGGGTGGCGATCTTGTCATCCTTCGCGGCGCTGTCGGCCTGGTTGATCCAGGCTTCGATGGCGCTGCCGAAACCGAACCAGCCCGGCAGCAGCAAGCGGCACTGGCCCCAGGAAAAGCCCCAGGGAATGGCGCGCAAGTCTTCGATGCGCTGGTTGGCCTTGCGCGAGGCGGGGCGCGAGCCGAGGTTCAGTTCGGCGATTTCCGCAATCGGCGTGGCCGAGAAGAAATACTCCGTAAAGCCCGGCGTTTCATACACGAGGTGGCGGTAGGCGTGATAGGCGAGGTCCGACAATTCCGCCATCACGGCTTCGAACTGCGCCAGCTGGCTGGCGTGCGCGGGATTGGCTGCCTGCGGCGCCAGGCTCGCTTCCAGGGTGGCGGCGACCAGCAATTCCAGGTTGCGCCGGCCGATTTCCGCATTGGAAAACTTCGACGCGATGATCTCGCCTTGCTCCGTCAGACGGATCTGGCCGTTGACGGTGCCCGGCGGCTGGGCCAGGATGGCTTCGTAGCTGGGGCCGCCGCCACGGCCCACCGTGCCGCCGCGGCCATGGAACAGGCGCAGCTTGACGCCGGCCTTCTGGAAGTCGGAGACGAGCGCCAGTTCCGCCTTGTACAGTTCCCAGTTCGACGTGAGGAAACCGCCATCCTTGTTCGAGTCGGAATAACCGAGCATGACTTCCTGCAACTGCCCCTGCTTGGCGATCAGTTGCTTGACCAGCGGCAAGGCCATGACCTGGCTCATGATGCCGGCCGCGCGCTGCAGGTCGGGGATCGTCTCGAACAGGGGGATGACCATCAGCTCGCACGTGCTGTCGCCGTCGCCTCCCGCTGTCCAGTCCGTGCGCAGCAAGCCTGTTTCCTTTTGCAGCAGCAATACTTCCAGCAGGTCGGACACGGTTTCCGTGTGCGAAATGATGTAGTTGCGGATGGCCCGCGCGCCGTAGCGCTGGCGGATGTCGCGCGCCGCGCGCAAAATCGCCAGCTCGGAATCCGTTTCCGCCGCATAGCTGATATAGGGCGAATACAGCAAACGCGGCTGCGCCAGTTCGTTCAGCAGCAGGGCCTGCTTGTCTTCCTCGGACAGGGCCGTGTAGTCGGCGGCCACGCCGCTTTTCGCGAACAGGTCGGCCAGCACGCGCTCGTGCACGTCCGAGGTCTGGCGCATGTCGAGCGAGGCAAGATGAAAACCGAAGATGTCGGCCGCGCGCGCCAGGGTGGCCAGGCGCGGGCGCACGAGGGCGGCGCCGTGGTGCGACTCGAGCGAGGCGACGATGGTGCGCAGGTCGGCCACAAAGGCGGCCGCGTCCGGATAGGCCGCGGCCGCACCCACTTCCTTGCGCAGGATGTTGGTGGCGCCCAGCGCGCGGGCCGTGGCGGCCAGGCGCGCATAGATGCCGATCAGGGCGCGGCGGTACGGCTCGTCGCTGCGGTGCGGCGAAGCGTCCGGCGACTGGTCGGCCAGCGCCTGCAGTTCGGCGCTCACGCCCACCATCAGGGTCGAGACGGACAATTCCGCGCCCAGCGCGTGCACTTCGTCGAGGTAAAAGTCGAGGATGGTGGTGGCGTGGCGCGCCAGCGCATGCTGCATGGTGCCCGCGTTGACGTTCGGGTTGCCGTCGCGGTCGCCGCCGATCCAGCTGCCCATCTGTACGTAGGCGGCGTTGATCGGGTCTATCGTGCCGTTGCCGTTCGGGTACTCGGCGGCGACGTCTTCCTCGATGTCGTCATACAGGCCCGGCAGTTCGCGCAGGAAGGTGATGCGGTAGTAGGACAGGGCATTTTCGATCTCGTCGGCCACCGTCAGCTTCGAATAGCGCAGCATGCGCGTCTGCCACAGGGTGGCGACGCGCGAGCGCAGCAGCTGCATGTTGGCTTGCCGTTCTTTCGGCGTCTGCGGCAAGTCGCGCTCGGCCAGCAGGCGGGCGATGTCGTGCTCGGCGTCGAGGATGCTCTTGCGCTGCACTTCCGTCGGGTGGGCCGTCAGCACGGGCGCGATCAGGGCGTCCTGGAAAAAGGTGTCGACGGTCTTGCGCGGCACGCCGGCGGCGCGCAGTTTTTTCAGCGCGAAGCTGACGCTGCCCTTTTGCGCAGGGGAACCAGCCAGCAGGTGGGCGCGGCGGCGGCGGATGTGGTGCTGGTCTTCCGCGATGTTGGCCAGGTGCGAAAAGTAGGAAAAGGCGCGCACGACGGAAATCGTCTGTTCGCGGCTCAGTTCCTTGAGCATGGCGTCCAGTTCCAGGGCCGCGTCCGCGTCCGCTTCGCGGCGGAAGCGCACGGAAGTCTGGCGTATGGTTTCCACCACATTGAAGACGGCGTCGCCTTCCTGTTCGCGCAGCACGTCGCCCAGCAGGCGGCCCAGCAGGCGGATGTCTTCTTTCAGCGGCGCGTCCTTGTCGGAGCCGGCCGCTGGAACTATTTCTGGTGCTACTGCGTCATTGAGCATAATAAAGAACCAAAGTAAGTGTAAAAGCAAGGGAATGTGGATCGCACCGGGCGTTTGGCCGCAGAGGGGAGGGGGCGCATGATAAAATTTGTGGTCTTCAACATGGACGCTAGCCTGACTTGGCCTTCTAGGCCAAGGGATAACGATTATAGCGACGCCGGGCACCATTTCGATACAAATTGATATCGGACGGGCGAATTGGCAACGATAATGACAACGACAGCCACAGCGAAAGAACTTGTTTTGAAAGCATCCGAATTGACCCCGAACGAATTGAATATTCCTGCCCGCCTGGTGATCGCCACGCGCGAGAGCCGTCTTGCCATGTGGCAGGCTGAACACGTGCGTGCGCGCCTGGCCGCCCTGTATCCGCAGTGTAGCGTTGAAATTCTCGGCATGACCACACGCGGCGACCAGATTCTGGACCGCGCCCTGTCCAAGGTAGGCGGCAAGGGCCTGTTCGTCAAGGAACTGGAAGTGGCGATGGAAGAAGGGCGCGCCGACCTGGCCGTGCATTCGCTCAAGGACGTGCCGATGGAGTTGCCGCAAGGCTTTGCCCTGGCCGCCATCCTCGAACGCGAAGACCCGCGCGACGCGTTCGTGTCGAACGACTACGCCAGCCTGGCCGAGCTGCCGCACGGCGCCGTCGTCGGCACCAGCAGCCTGCGCCGCCAGTCGCTGATCGCCGCGCGCTATCCGCACCTGACGATTTTGCCCCTGCGCGGCAACCTCGATACGCGTTTGGGCAAGCTCGACCGTGGCGATTACGCCGCCATCATCCTGGCCGCCGCCGGCCTGAAACGCCTGGGCCTGGCCTCGCGCATCCGCGCCGTGCTGGCGCCGGAAGACAGCCTGCCGGCGGCGGGCCAGGGCGCCATGGCGATCGAGATCCGCAGCGGGCGCGCGGATGGTGCCGACCTCGTGCGCCTGCTGGCGCCGCTGAACCACACGGCCACGGCGCAAGCCGTCACGGCAGAGCGCAAGGTGTCGAAGATTTTCGGCGGCAGCTGCCAAATTCCGCTGGCCGCGTTCGCCACTGTCGAAGGCGACAACATGCGCCTGCGCGCCATGGTCGCCACGCCCGATGGCGCGCGCATGGCCAGCGCCGACGTCGGTGGCCCGGCCGACGCCCCCGAACAGCTGGGCGAACAGGTGGCCGAACTGCTGCGCGGGCAGGATGCCGCCGCCATCCTCGCCTCGTGCTTTGTTACTCCCGACAACCATGAAGGCCTGGCGCCGCATGCCTGACACTGTGGTGATCACGCGGCCCGCGCAACAAGCGGGGCCGCTGGCCGCCAGCATCGCGGCGCTGGGCTTGCCCGTAACGCGCTTGCCGCTGCTGGAAATCCACGCGCTTGACGGCGAGGACGAATGCGCGCACTTGCAGGCCGTGCTGGCGCGCCTGCGCGAGTTCGACTTGGTGGCCTTCGTGTCGCCGAACGCCATCGACTGCGTCTTTGCGCACTTGCCCGCCTGGCCGCTAGGTGTGCCGCTGGCCGTGGTGGGCGAGGGCAGCCGCATGGCCCTGGCCGCGCATGGCGTCACGGAGGCCAACGCGGCCATCACCAGCCCGTTTGACACGGCGCGCAGCGATTCCGAACATTTATTGCTGGCGCTGGACTTGCCGGCCCTGCGCGGCAAGCGCGTGCTGATCGTGCGCGGCGATGGCGGACGCGATTACCTGGCCGACGGCTTGCGCGCGGCCGGCGCCGAAGTCGAGTTCGTCACTGCCTACCGCCGCAAGGTGCCGACGCTGACGCCGGCCTTGCGGGCGACCCTGGAAAACCTGTTGCAGCATAATAATGACTGGATCATCACCAGCTCGGAAGCGCTGCGCGGTTTGCTGGCGCTGCTGGGCGAAATGGATGCTGAAAAGACGGCTGTTGTGAAAATGCAACAGCAGCATCTGATCGTGCCGCACGCCCGCATTGCACAAACGGCGGCGGCCCTGGGTTTTGCCCGCGTCACCCTGACAGGATCAGGCGACGCAGGAGTGCTCGCCGCGTTACAATCACGACCATGAACGAAATGCCTACACTCTCCGAACCGAATGCAACGCCTGGCAGCGCCGTGAAGACGGCGCCGCAGGCGGCCGACCAACCTGCCGGCCGCGCGCCGACCCTGCTGGAACAGCTGCAAAAGCCCATGAGCATCGCCGTCATCGTGCTGGCCGTGCTGCTGGCTGCGCAAAGCTGGTCGTCCAGCAAGCAGATCCGCAACCTGCGCGAAGAAGTGGCCAAGCGCCTGCAAAAGGGCGATGTCAGCAATGCCGAAACGGGCGTGCTGGCGCGCAACGTGCAAGAAGGCACGAAAGAGCTGCAAATCAAGGTGGGCGCGCTGGAAAACCGCCAGAGCGAAACGCAAAGCCAGCAACTGGCGCTGGAACAACTGTATAACGACTTGTCGAAGAACCGCGACGAGTGGGCGCTGACGGAAATCGAGCAAGTGCTGTCGACGGCCAGCCAGCAGCTGCAGCTGGCCGGCAACGTGCCCGGCGCGCTGATCGCCCTGCAAAACGCCGACCGCAGCCTGTCGCGTTCGGACAAGCCGCAATTCATCACCATCCGCCGCGCCATCGGGCGCGACATGGAAAAACTCAAGGCCCTCCCTAGCGTCGATTCGACGGGCGTGGCCCTGCGCCTCGACGCCGTGATCGCCCAGATCGATTCGCTGCCGATGCTGTCCGACGAAACGCCGGCCTTGCCGGCCGCGCCGGAAAAACCGGGCAAGGCCAAGCCCGTGCGCGATGCCAGCGGCAAGCTGATGGGGCCGCCTGCGCCGGAACCGCTGCTGCAAAAAGTGCGCGACGGCTTCAATACCTGGAGCGGCGACATGTGGGCCGACGTGCGCCAGTTGATCCGTATCCGCCGCGTCGATACGCCGGAAGCGCTGATGCTGTCGCCGACGCAATCGTATTTCTTGCGCGAAAACGTCAAGCTGCGCCTGCTCAATGCCCGCATGGCCTTGTTGTCGCGTAATGAAACGGCTTTCCGTAACGATTTGATCGCTGCGCAGGATGCGCTGGCCAAGTATTTCGACACCCGCGCCAAGAGCACGCAGACGGCGCAAGCGCTGCTGCGCCAGGTGCAGGGTAGCAACCTGGCCATCGAAATGCCAACCTTGTCCGACAGCCTGACGGCTGTGCGCAACTACAAAGCGAAGTCCTGAGCCCATGCGTCTATTTCTCTGGTTACTCGCCCTGATGGCCGCGGCGATCGGTATCGCCGTGACGGCCCGTTTCAACCCTGGCAACGTGGTGCTGTTCTATCCGCCATACCGCATCGATTTGTCGCTGAACTTCTTCCTGCTGCTGGAGGTCGTGCTGTTCGTCCTGCTGTACCTGCTGGTGCGCGCCGTGCGCGCCACCGTGCGCATGCCGGCGCAAGTGGCGGCCTACCGCCAGCGCAAGCGTGAGCGCGACGGCAACAAGGGCTTGCGCGAAGCCTTGAAAGCCCTGTTCGAAGGCCGTTTCGGCCATGCCGAGAAGGCCGCCTTGCGCGCCGCCGAGCTGGACGAAAACGCCGGCCTGGCCGCGCTGATCGGCGCGCGCGCCGCGCACCGCATGCGCCAGTCCGAACGCCGCGACAGCTGGCTGGCCCGCGTCGAAGGCGATGCCAGCCTGAAGACGGCCCGGTTGATGACGGTGACGGAATTGCTGGTCGACGACCACCAGCCGGAAGCGGCCCTGGCCGCCGTGCGCGAACTCAATGCCAGCGGCACGCGCCACATCCACGCCCTGCAATGGTCGCTCAAGGCCGAGCAGCAGGCGAAGAACTGGCCGGAAGTGCTGCGCCTCGTGCGTTCGCTCGACAAGCACCGCGCCCTGCATCCGGCCCTGTCGTCGCGCCTGCGCGAACTGGCCTACGACCATTTGCTGTCCGACCCGTCGCATGACGCGGAATCGCTGATGCGCGTGTGGTCCACCGTGCCGAGCAGCGACCGGGTCAAGCCGTATATCGCCTGCCGCGCCGCCACGGCCCTGAATGCGCGCGGCCTGCACGACGAAGCGCGCCTCGTGTGCGAAGAGTCGCTGGCCGCCGACTGGGACGAGCGCGTCGTGCGCGCCTACCGCGAAGCGGCGGCGCCGAGCGGCACGCCGGCCCTGCTGCTGCAGATTGAGCACTGCGAGCAATGGATGAAACAGCGTCCGCTGGATGCGGAACTGGCGCTGACCTTGGGCACCTTGTGCCTCAAGCAAAAACTGTGGGGCAAGGCCCAGCGTCACCTGGAGCAGGCTTTGTCGGACGCGAACGAGCCGCAAATGGTGCGCGACGCCCACCTGAAGCTGGCGCAGATGCACGATGCCTTGCAGCAGACGGAACAGGCTGCCGCCCATTACCGGCAGTGCGCGCTGGCGACCATCCTGTAAGCGACTTGTTTCTTCAGGCGTAAAAAAGCCGTTCAGTACAGACTGAACGGCTTTTTTTTGCGCTGCTACTTTGCTATTTTACTTCTTCGCGCTTTACTTCTTCTCTACGGCAGTGCCTTCCGGCAAGGCATACGCGACCAGGGTGTCGCTCATCTTCGTGCCCAGCGAACCGTGGCCGCCGGCCATGACGACGACGAACTGGCGTCCCGACTTGTTCGACACATAGCTCATCGGCGTAGCCTGGCCGCCAGCTGGCAGGCGGGCTTTCCAGATCACTTTACCGTTGCTGACGTCGTAGCCGCGGATGTAGTAGTCGAGCGTGCTGCTGAGGAAGGTCACGCCGCCACCTGTGGTGACCATGCCGCCCAGGCTGGGCACGCCCAGTGGCAGCGGGATCGGCACGGGGCCGCTGTCGCGCGTGGTGCCGTTCTTGTGCATCCACACTTTCTTCATCGTGCGCAGGTCGACGGCGGCCACATAGCCCCACGGCGGTGCCTGGCACGGGAAGCCCAGCGGCGACAGGAAGGCCTTGATTTCCACGGCGAACGGGACGCCCGTCTGCGGCTGCAAGCCCATTTCGCCACCGGTGCCGCCCTTGGCCGTCGTTTCCGCGCGCGGCACGAGTTTTTCCAGGAAGCCCATGTAGTCGGGGTTGACGATCAACAACTGGCGCACGGGGTCGATGGCCGCGCCACCCCATTCGAAGATACCCAATGGACCCGGGGAAATGACGGCGCCCTTGCCAGCCGTTTGCGGCGTGAACGGGCCTTCATAGCGGCGTTCCTTGAAGATGATGCGGCAGGCGAGCTGGTCGAATGGCGTCGTGCCCCACATGTCCGCTTCGCTGATATTGCGCTCTGGCAGGAACGTGAGGGCCGAGAACGGCTGCGTGGGCGACAGGGTGTCGCCGGCGGCAGGATTGCTCGTCGGCACGGGTTTTTCCGGCGCGGGCACGACCAGGCTGCCGTCGCGGCGATCGATCACGTAGATGTCGCCGCGCTTGGTGGTGGCCACGACGGACGGCACTTTGCCTTTCGGCGTGTCGATGTCGACCAGGCTGGGTTGGCCGCCGATGTCCATGTCCCAGATATCGTGGTGCACGGTCTGGTAGACCCAGCGCACTTTACCCGTCGCCAGGTCGAGCGCGACAATGGCGCTGTTGAATTTCTCGCCGTTCTTGTTGCGGCTGCCGCCCCAGGTATCGGGGGTTTCATTGCCCATCGGAATGTAGACCATGCCCAGCTTTTCATCGATGCTGGCCACGCCCCACGAGTTGGGCGAGTTGTTGGTGTAGTTCTTGCCTTCAGGGAAGGGCTGCGTATCTTCCGGCGTGGCCGGGTCCCAGTTCCACATCAGCTTGCCGGTGACGGGATCGTAGCCGCGGATCACGCCCGACGGCTCTTCCGTCGAGTGGTTGTCCGTCACGCTGGCGGCGATCACGGCCATTTTCTGCGACACGGCCGGCGGCGAGGTCGGCATCAGGAAACCGCGCTTGATCATCGCCATGTTCTTGTACAGGTTGACGACGCCGTTGTTGCCAAAGCTCTTGCACGACTCGCCCGTATCGGCGTTCACGGCGATCATGGTGCCGTCCATGGTCGGCGCCAGGATGCGGCGCGGGCATTCCATGCCGGCGGCTTCCGGTGCGGGATTGTTCTTCGCGCGGCCCGCGTTCACGTCCCAGTACGCCACGCCGCGGCAGATCATGTGCTGGTAGCTGGCCGCGTCGCGGTTGATCTTCGGATCGTGGCGCCAGATTTCCTTGCCCGTGTCCGGGTTCAGGGCGATGACGATATTGTGCGGCGTGCACAAATACAGCATGTCATTGACCTTCAGCGGCGTGACTTCGTTGGCGATCTCGCCCGGATCGTTCGGTCCCTTGAAGTCGCCCGTGTGGTAGGTCCAGGCTTCTTTCAGGCCGGAAATATTGGCTGGCGTGATTTGCGCGGCAGGGGCATAGCGGTCGCCATAGCCGGAGCGGCCATACGCGGACCAGTCGTTGTGCTCGACGCCGGGCGCCAGGTCGCCCGTGGCGGTGGCGGCCATGTTTTCGGCCGGCACGTCGCCATGCAGGTCATGGTAGTCCTGGAACAGGGCGATGACGCCGGCGATGACGGTCAGGCCCACGGCGGCGGAGAGGGCCGTCTTGCCCGCGTGCCCCTGTTTCGCTGCGGCGGCTGGCGCCAGGCGGCGGCTGACGAAGGGCAGCAGCAGCCAGACGGCGGCGGCAAACCAGATATCGAGGCGCGGCAGCAATTGCCACCAGTCGAATTTGACTTCAATGAGGGACCAGATCAGGGTGGCGAGCAGCAGGAAGGCCATGAAGGGCTGCGCGCTGCGCTTGCCTTTGAAGACGAGCGCGCCTGCGATCAGCATGCCTATGCCGGCCAGCAGGTAGTACCAGGAGCCGCCCAGAGAGGCGAGCCAGATGCCGCCGCCCAGCAGGGCAAGGCCGAACAGAATGAAAATAACGCCGGTGACCTTTAATAAAGGCCCGGGCCGGAAAGAGGGAATCATCATATTCCTTTTTGCAAGGATTTATCGGTGGCGCGCGGAGGCGCCATATTGAATCTAGCGTAGGCTTTGTTTGCAGAGTATGCGAAGTTTTGGAAACACCAGAATGTGACAGTTTATCAGAATTGATGATTGTCTTCTGGTCGCGCCACTTTTTGGAAGGTCCGCCATTTGAATCAATAAATGCTGCAAATAAGCGCAAATATTATGCTGGAAGAGGGGATTCCCGGGCTGGAGGGAGGTATTGAAGCGGCTGCGTCGCCATGCGCGCGCATCGCGGAGAGAATGAAATTGAAATCGTTGTTATAAGTGACTGCATAAAATGCAATATCAAATACCATAACCACGTTTGCCGCATGGTGATATTGAATTGAAAATAGGCGGATATAGGCGGCATTAACTCGGGGGCGACCGTAGTAATGCTTAAGTGTTTCTACTTATTATTTTTGGTGGCCTGTTTATACTCCCGGTGGCAGGCGGTGGTGTTCGGCGGGCCGGGTATGCCACTGTTGCTGGCAGGACGCGCAAAACGCCGACGGGCTGCTGCTGCATCGCACAAGCGGCCTGTACTTCGCTATAATTGCGCGGTTAAAACACCACCCGCTAATGAGGAACCCCATGAGTTTGAATAACGTCTCTTCCGGCCGCGACCTGCCGAACGATTTCAACGTCGTCATCGAAATCCCGATGAATGCCGATCCGATCAAGTACGAAGTCGACAAGGAAAGCGGCGCGATCTTCGTCGATCGCTTCATGGGTACCGCCATGCATTACCCGTGCAACTACGGCTACGTGCCGAACACCCTGTCGCCGGACGGCGACCCGGTCGACGTGCTGGTCATCACCCCGTTCCCGCTGATCCCTGGCGTGGTCGTGCGCTGCCGTCCTATCGGCGTGCTGAAAATGACCGACGAGTCGGGCGAAGACGCGAAAGTGCTGGCCGTGCCAGTCGACAAGGTCCTGTCGATCTACAGCCACTGGCAAAAGCCGGAAGACTTGAACGAACTGCGTCTGCGCCAGATCCAGCATTTCTTCGAGCACTACAAGGATCTGGAAAAAGGCAAATGGGTCAAGATCGACGGCTGGTATGGTCCTGAAGTGGCCAAGGAAGAGATCCTCGGCGGCGTCGCCGCCTACAAGGCAGATGCTGAAAAAGCAGCTTCCTGATTAGCCGCCCGCGCGACAAACCGCGGCTTGCAGCCGGTTTCCCTGCCGTGTGCGAGTAAAAAGCGCCTCCTGCTATCATGGCGGGAGGCTTTTTTTTGCCATAAGTATCATGCTTTCCGAAGGATGACGTCGCTTCGCCACGACTGATTTATTATTAATAGTTCAATCTTTCAATAAATCACAGGGAGGTAATATGCATACCGGGCATTTATTCATGCGTTCGTGGTGGGTGCTGGCCTTGCGGGGGCTGGCGGCCCTCATCTTTGGCGCGATCACCCTGGCGTGGCCGGGTGTCACCGTGCTGTCGCTGTTGATGGTGTTTGCCGCTTACGCGTTGCTCGGCGGCGGCGCGTCCGTGATCGGCGCGTTCAGCAACCGCAAGCATGGCGGCGACTGGTGGGCTTTGCTGCTTCTGGGTATCTGCGGCCTGGCCGTAGGCATATTGACCATCATCAACCCGCTGCTGACAACGTTTGCCCTGATCGTCATGATCGGCGTCAATGCCCTTGTTTCCGGGGTGTTCGACATCGTGCTGGCGATCCGCCTGCGCAAGGCGATCCAGGGCGAATGGTTGCTGGTGCTTAACGCCGTCATCTCCATCGCCTTCGGCATCCTGATCTTGCTGTTTCCCGCAGCAGGCACGTTCGCCCTCGTGTGGATGATAGGCGTGTATGCCTTGCTGACGGGCATCTTGCTGCTGACCCTGGCATGGCGCGCCTACAAGCTGCACAAGGATGGCGCCGCCACTTCCAGCCCCGGTCGTTCGACCGCCTGACCTGGCTCAATGACGTTGGATGAATGACGCTCCCCGCCGCCTGGCCGGGAAGGGGTTCTACGTCATGAAGGTGATGCGGACCGAAACGGACTGTGCTCGTTCAACTCGTCGAGATAGGCGTCGATGCCGCCCCGTTCGCGCTCGAGGAAGCGCTGCACGGCGTCCGCAAAGGCCGGGTGCGCCAGCCAGTGGGCGGACCAGGTCTTTTGCGGCAGGAAGCCGCGCGCCATCTTGTGCTCGCCCTGGGCGCCGCCTTCGAAGGTGGCGATGCCGTTGGCGATGCAAAACTCCAGCGGCTGGTAATACGCCGTCTCGAAATGCAGACAGGGCACGTGCTCGAGCGCACCCCAGTAGCGGCCATACAGGGTGTCAGCCGTGTGGATCACCAGCGAGGCGGCGATGGCCCGGCCTTCGCGCTCGGCGATCACCAAGAGAATGTTCTGCGGCATGCTGGCGCCCAGGCGCCGGAAGAACTCCAGCGACAGATAGGGCGAGGAACGGTGTTCCGCATAGGTATTGCTGTAGCAGCGGTGGAACAGCTGCCAGTCCGCGTCCGTCGCCTCCGTCCCGCGTACCTGGCGCAGGATGACGCCCGCTTCCCGGACCTTGCGCCGCTCGGCGCGGATATTCTTGCGCTTCTTGTGTTCGAGGGTGGCGAGGAATTGCTCGAAATCCGTGTAGCCGGGATTGAGCCAGTGAAACTGCACGCCACTACGCATCAGGTAGCCGGCTTCCTCCAGCTGGCGCGCTTCGCTTTCCGGCGGGAACAGGATGTGGCAGGACGAGACGTCGGCCGCTTGCTGCTGCGCCTGCAGGAAGGCCAGCAGGGCGGCGCGCGCCTCGCCATCGCGGGCCAGCAGGCGCGTGCCGCTCACAGGCGTGAATGGAATCGCGGACAGCAGTTTCGGGTAATATTCAAGGCCGTGTTGCCGATAGGCGTCGGCCCAGGCCCAGTCGAACACGTATTCGCCATACGAGTGCATTTTGAGGTACAGGGGCAGGGCGGCGGCCAGGGTCTCGCCTTGCCACAGCACCAGGTAATTGGGCTGCCAGCCCGTGTCCGCGCTGGCGCAGCCGGACTCGTGCAGCGCGTGCAGGAAGGCGTAGGAAAGGAAGGGATTGGCCTCCGCCTTGGCCTCCGCCTGGCTTGCCAGCAGTTCAGACCAGGCCGCTTCGCCAATTTCAGCCAGGGTAGTGACGATAGCCGTGCGATAATTCATTGTTGTAGTGTGCATTCATCACTCTCGGGGCGCCGTCATCGGCCTGCGCGCCCCTGTCTTGTTTAATAGAACGAAAATATCCATCATCATCATGACAGTCAAAGTCGCAATTGCTCAAATGAATAGTACGGTCGGCGATCTGGCCGGCAACCGTGCCAAGATCTTCGACCTTTCCCGCCGCGCCTTTGAAGCGGGCGCCGATATCGTGCTCACGCCGGAACTGTCGCTGGTCGGCTATCCACCCGAGGACCTGTTGCTGCGCAATGCATTCTACGCAAAAACGCAGGAAGCGTTTGCGGGACTGGCTGCCGACCTGGCCCAGTTCAAGGATTTGCACGTGGTGGTGGGCTTGCCCCTGCAAGACGAGAAGGGCGTGCGCTACAACGCCGCCTCCGTGTTGCTCAATGGCGAAGTGCTGGGCACCTACCGCAAGCACGATTTGCCGAACACGACCGTGTTCGATGAAAAGCGTTACTTCACGTCGTCGGTCCAGGCTTTCGTGTTTGGCGTGAAGGGCGTGCGTTTCGGCATCAATATCTGCGAAGACACGTGGTTCGAGCATGCGCCTGCGCGTGCCCGCGCGGCCGGCGCGCAAGTGCTGCTGGTGCCGAACGGCTCGCCCTACCACATGAACAAGCAGCATCTGCGCTATGACACCATGCGCAGGAACGTCGGCGCGCAAGGCATGGCCCTGGTCTACGCCAACCTTGTCGGCGGCCAGGATGAACTGATTTTCGACGGCGACTCGTTCGTCATGGATGCGGCCGGCACCATCTGCGCCCAGCTGCGCCACTTCGAGGAAGATTTGCAGCTGGTCGACTTCGACGGTGCCACGCCCGTGCCGCAACCGCTGGCCGCGCCGTTGAGCACGGAAGCGCAGGTGTACCAGGCGCTGGTGCTGGGCGTGCGCGACTATATCGGCAAGAATGGTTTCCCGGGCGTGCTGATCGGCATGTCGGGCGGCGTCGATTCCGCCCTGACCCTGGCCATTGCCGTCGATGCGCTGGGCGCCGACAAAGTGCGCGCCGTCATGATGCCATCGCAATTTACGGCCGATATCTCGTGGATCGATTCACGCGACATGGTAAAACGCCTTGATGTGCGCTACGATGAAATTCCGATCAAGCACACCTTCGACGCCTTCCGCGCCACCCTGGCTGACGAGTTCGCCGGGCTGGCGGAAGACGCGACGGAAGAGAACATCCAGGCGCGCATCCGCGGCACCTTGCTGATGGCCTTGTCGAACAAGCATGGCAGCATCGTGCTAACGACGGGCAACAAGAGCGAGATGGCGGTCGGTTACTGCACCCTGTACGGCGACATGGCGGGCGGCTTTGCCGTGATCAAGGATATCGCCAAGACCCTCGTCTACCGTTTGTGCGCGTACCGCAACAGTGTGTCCGACGTGATCCCCGAGCGCATCCTCACGCGCGGACCGTCGGCCGAATTGCGGGCCGACCAGCTGGACCAGGATTCCCTGCCGCCGTACGACATACTCGATGGCATCATGCAGCTGTACATGGAAGAAAACCGGCCGATCGCCGACATTATCGAGGCTGGCTACCCGCCGGCCGACGTGGCGAAAATCACGCGCCTGATCAAGATCAATGAATACAAGCGGCGCCAGTCGCCGGTGGGCATCCGCGTCACGCACCGTGGCTTCGGCCGCGACTGGCGCTACCCGATCACGTCGAAGTTCTACGAATAACGAGGGGAACCCCGCCAAACCTACTGCGCAGCTCACTACCGGGCATCCGTTGCTCACCGTACTTAAAGTACGGCTCCGCTACTCAACCCGGTATTGAACTTGCTCGCTACGGTTTTGCGGGGTCCCGTTAAGCAAGTTGGTGAAGAATTGTCGATTATCAATAAGGAGAAAGCCATGAAACAGATTACCGCCATCATCAAACCATTCAAGCTTGACGAAGTGCGCGAGGCTCTGGCCGACGTGAACGTGACGGGCTTGACCGTGACGGAAGTGAAGGGCTTTGGCCGCCAGAAGGGTCATACCGAGCTGTACCGTGGCGCCGAGTACGTGGTCGACTTCCTGCCGAAGGTCAAAGTCGAAGTGGTGGTGGACGACAGCGTGTCGGAACTGGTGGTCGACGCCATCATCAAGGCAGCCCGCACGGGCAAGATCGGCGATGGCAAGATTTTCGTGCGCGACGTGGAGCAGGTGATCCGTATTCGCACGGGCGAAACTGGTCCGGACGCGGTGTAAGTCTGGGCCAGCAATGGTGTCGGATTACGGTCCTGCGGACCTAATCCGACCTACCCGTAGCAATGTGTGTCATGCCGTAGGTCGGCTTGGCGTGCCAGCGCGTAAGCCGACATGCGCCGCCAACAATGTTGCCGCTTGGCGCATCAGCGCCCCAGCCGCATATCGAATTTCCAGCATATCAGGCGCAGAATCGTGATGCCGCTGGCGCTGGTCCACAGCGCGAAGTCGTGCTCGGCGCCGAAGTGCATCTGCAATAAATAAGCCCAGCAGCCGAAAAACGCGCAGATGGCGTACGGTTTGCCGTCGCGAAACACCATCGGCACTTCGTTGCAGACGATGTCGCGCATCACACCGCCGAAAATCCCCGTAATCACCCCCATCATCGAGGCGATAAAGATCGGCATGCCGGCGCGCATGGCTTCGGCCACGCCCGCGATGGCGAACATGCCCAGGCCGATGGCGTCGGCGATGACGATCAGCCGTTCCGAGACGATTTGCCGCAGATGCTGGATCAGGGGCGCGGCCGTCAGGGCCAGCACGAAGATGAGGATCGCGTATTCCTGGTGCGAAACCCAGAACAAAGGCCGCTTGTCGAGCAGGATGTCGCGCAAAGTCCCCCCGCCGAATGCCGTGATGAAGGCCACGACGAACACGCCGACCAGGTCCATGCGCTTGCGGCGCGCTTCGATGAAGCCGGAAAACGCGCCCACCAGGATGGCGATGACCTCAATGATCTTGATCAGCGAGCCAGGCGGCAATTGGGGTGGCATCATGGGTGGAGCGCGTGCACGAGACGCTAAGCAGGAAATAATTGTCACAGGTTAACATGACACGGCCCCGAATGGTGACAAACGGGGCCGTGTGCGAGAGCTAACTTGTTACTGAGTTGTAATTTCTTGCTGCGGTGCTCAGCGGATGGGCTGCAGGGCGGAAGAAAGCAATACGACGAGGGCGCCATCGCCCCCTTCGGAGCGGCGCGCCTGGCAAAAGGCGACGACTTCATCCTTTTGCACGAGCCAGCTGTGCACCATCGATTTCAAGACCGGTTCCTGGCCTTTCGAGCCAAAACCCTTGCCGTGGATCACGCGCACGCAGCGCAGCTTGCGCCGCGTCGCCTGGTTCAGGAAGGCGCCGATGCCGTCGCGCGCCTCGTCGCGGCGCAAGCCGTGCAAGTCCAGCTCATCCTGGATGGGCCAGTGGCCCTTGCGCATCTTCTTGACCACGTCCGGTCCCACGCCGGGGCGGGCGTAGTTCAGGGCAGGATCGTTTTCCAGGTAATGATCGACCTCGAACAAGTCCGACAGCGATTCGCGCAGCACGGCCGCATCGTCCTCTTCCGGAGACAATTTGCGCGCCGGCTGCTGGGCGCTGACCGCGCCCGCCTTGGGCAAGCTGGGCACGTAGCGGTCCGACTCGGGCAGGCGCTTGACGCCGCCGATGCTGGCCTTGAACAGATTGCTTTCCACGGCCTGCACCTTGACCTGCTTGGCGCGCTCAGCCGCGGCTTGCGCGCGCGCGTCCGCCTGCTCCTTGAGCTGCTTGCTGACCGCTTTCAGGTCGGCAAAGTCTTTCATCGACGCCATGCGACGCTTACTCCTGGCCTTCCAGGTAGCGCTGGGCGTCCAGTGCTGCCATGCAACCCGTACCGGCACTGGTGATGGCCTGGCGGTAAATATGGTCTTGCACGTCGCCGGCGGCAAACACGCCCGGCGCGCTGGTGGCCGTGGCCATGCCTTCCAGGCCCGTCTTGGTTTTGATGTAGCCGTTGTGCATGTCCAGCTGGCCTTCGAAGATGCCCGTGTTCGGCTTGTGGCCGATGGCGATGAACACGCCGTGCACGCTCAAGGCTTCGACCTTGCCGTCGATGGTCGACTTGATGTTCAAGCCCGTCACGCCGCCTTCGTTGCCCGTGACTTCGTCCAGAGTGTGGTTATATTTCAACACAATTTTGCCTTCGGCAACCTTGGCGTTCAGGCGGTCGATCAAGATCGCTTCCGCGCGGAACTTGTCGCGGCGGTGGATCAGCGTGACTTTATTGGCGATGTTCGACAGGTACAGCGCTTCTTCGACGGCCGTGTTGCCGCCGCCGACGACGGCCACTTCCTGGTTGCGGTAGAAGAAACCATCGCAGGTGGCGCAGGCGGACACGCCCTTGCCCATGAATTCCGCTTCCGATGGCAGGCCCAGGTATTGCGCGGACGCGCCCGTGGCGATGATCAGGGTGTCGCACGTATATTCGTGGCTGTCGCCCTTCAGGCGGATCGGCTTTTCATTGAGGAACGTGGTGTGGATGTGGTCAAACACGATTTCCGTATTGAAACGCTCGGCGTGCTGCAGCAGGCGCTGCATCAGGTCCGGGCCTTGCACGCCCATCGGGTCGCCGGGCCAGTTTTCCACGTCGGTGGTGGTCATCAACTGGCCGCCTTGTTCCACGCCGGTGACCAGCATCGGGTTCAAGTTGGCGCGGGCGGCGTAGACGGCGGCGCTGTAGCCGGCTGGGCCGGAGCCGAGGATCAAAACGCGGGCGTGTTTGGTAGTGGTCATGGGAAGCTTCTCTATGAGTGGGGTCTATCCGAATTGGGGGCATACGCGCGAAGAACAAGGGCGTATTGCGCTTGCGCAATCAATCCACGATTATAGACCAAGCCGCCTGTAGCGACGAATCGTGGGGCCGTCCGGGGCATATATGGCTTAGAATACTTCCTTATTATGGGAAATTCCCTTTCAGAAACATTTTTCACCTTGCAGCGCTTCCCAGAATGACTAAACCAGCCCAGGCCAATCAAAATAGCTACACCCGAAAACCGGTCGAACGCCGGCCCCTGCCCAACCGGCTGGTGCGGCTGCTGTCCGAGGCGCGCTGGTTCGCGCTGGCCGCGTTTGCCTTGTATTTCGTGCTCATCCTGGCCAGCTTCAACAAGCTTGACCCCGGCTGGTCGCACGCCACCAATGTCGACAAGGTGGCCAACCTGGGCGGCAAGCTCGGCGCGACCTTCTCCGATCTGTTGCTGTATATCTTCGGCTTTTCCGCCTGGTGGTGGTGCGTGTGGCTGCTGCGCACGGTCTGGCACGGCTATCGCCGCCTGAGCAAGCGCTTCCTGCTGGAAGAAGAGGAAGTGGAGCGCGAGCACCATGTCGAGATGCTGATCCGCATCGTCGGCTTCTCCATCATGCTGATCGGCAGCATGGGACTTGAATACTTGCGCATGGCAAAAAGCCTGCACGTGCAGCTGCCGCGCGACCCGGGCGGCGTGCTGGGGCAGCTGGTCGGGCACTCGGCCCACGTGGCCTTTGGTTTCACGGGCGCCACCTTGCTGCTGTTGCTGCTGTTCGGCCTGGGCTTTTCCCTGTTCTTCCATGTGTCCTGGCTGCAAGTGGCCGAGCGCATCGGCGGCGCCATCGAAGACGCCGTCAACTGGTTCGTGCTGCGCTACCAGGACCGCGAAGACCGCCGCCAAGGCGAAGTGGCCGCCGTGCGCCGCGACGAAGTGGTGGTCATCGAGCGGGCCAAGCATGTCGAGAAACACGTGGCCGCGCCGCCCGTGAAGATCGAACCGCAGGTGGTGACGGTGGTGAAATCGGAGCGCGTGGAAAAGGAGCGCCAGGCCCATCTGTTCGAGAACCTGGGCGATGGCAAGCTGCCGCCGCTGTCGCTGCTCGATGAAGCGCCGCCCGTGGTGGAAACGGTGTCCGTGGAAACCCTGGAATTCACGAGCCGCCTGATCGAAAAGAAATTGTCCGACTTTGGCGTGGATGCCAAGGTAGTGGCCGCTTACCCCGGCCCCGTCGTTACGCGCTATGAAATCGAGCCGGCCACGGGGGTCAAGGGCAGCCAGATCGTGGGCCTGGCGCGCGACCTGGCCCGTTCGCTGTCCCTGACGTCGATTCGTGTGGTGGAAACCATTCCAGGCAAGAATTACATGGCCTTGGAGCTGCCGAACACCAAGCGCCAGATCGTGCGCCTGACGGAAATCCTCGGCTCCAAGGTCTACAACGATGGCGTGTCCAGCCTGACGATCGCGCTGGGCAAGGATATCGCGGGCAAGCCCGTCGTCGCCGATCTCGCCAAGATGCCCCACTTGCTGGTGGCCGGCACGACCGGTTCCGGTAAGTCGGTCGGCATCAATGCGACGATTCTGTCGCTGCTGTACAAATCCGACCCGCTCGACGTACGCCTGATCCTGATCGATCCGAAGATGCTGGAAATGTCCGTCTACGAGGGCATTCCGCACTTGCTGGCGCCCGTCGTCACCGACATGCGCCAGGCCGGCCACGCGCTGAACTGGGCCGTGAACGAGATGGAACGCCGCTACAAGCTGATGAGCAAGATGGGCGTGCGTAACCTGGCCGGCTACAACGCGAAGATCGCCGACGCGAAAAAGCGCGAAGAACACATCCCGAATCCGTTCAGCCTGACGCCGGATTCGCCCGAGCCGCTGGAAAAATTGCCGACCATCGTCATCATCATCGATGAGCTGGCCGATTTGATGATGGTGGTGGGCAAAAAAGTCGAGGAATTGATCGCCCGTATCGCCCAAAAGGCGCGTGCCGCCGGCTTGCACTTGATTCTGGCCACGCAGCGCCCATCTGTAGACGTGATCACGGGCTTGATCAAGGCGAACATTCCCACGCGTATCGCCTTCCAGGTGTCGTCGAAGATCGACTCGCGCACCATTCTCGACCAGATGGGTGCGGAAACCCTGCTGGGCATGGGCGACATGCTGTACATGCCGCCTGGCACGGGCTTGCCGATG
Source organism: Janthinobacterium sp. 67 (assembly GCF_002797895.1). Lineage (NCBI taxonomy): Bacteria > Pseudomonadati > Pseudomonadota > Betaproteobacteria > Burkholderiales > Oxalobacteraceae > Janthinobacterium > Janthinobacterium sp. 67. Next base: position 6,149,833 of record NZ_PGES01000001.1, read on the forward strand.
CGCGTGCACGGCGCGTTCGTGTCCGATGAAGAAGTCCACCGCGTTGTCAGCCATTTGAAGCTGCAGGGCGAACCGAATTACATCGAGGGCATCCTCGAAGGCGGCACCCTGGAAGGCGATGGCGCTGAAGGCGGCGCGCCGGGCGAGGGTGGCGGCGAGGCCGATGCCCTGTACGACCAGGCGGTGGCGGTGGTGCTGAAAAACCGCCGCGCCTCGATTTCGCTGGTGCAGCGTCATTTGCGCATCGGCTACAACCGCGCCGCCCGTCTGCTCGAGCAGATGGAGCAGAGCGGGGTGGTATCAACCATGCAATCCAATGGCAACCGGGACATCCTCGTGCCGGCGGCCAGTAGTGAACAAGGGTAAACAGAATGAAGAACACGACTTTCGCAGCAAAAATGATGATCGGCGCGGCCAGCGTTGCCTGCAGCCTGCTGTTCGCGGCCAGCGCCTCGGCCAGCGCGCTGGAGCAATTCAAGAGCTTTGCGGCCGGCACCAAGTCGGCCAAGGGCGAGTTCGTGCAGCGCCAGGTCAAGAAGGCGGACGCGGCCGGCAAGGCGAAAGTGTCGACGCCGGCCAGCGGCACGTTCGAGTTTGCCCGCCCAGGCAAGTTCATCTGGACCTATCTGAAGCCGTACGAGCAGCTGCTGCAAGCCGATGGCGACAAGCTGTACATCTACGACAAGGACTTGAGCCAGGTGACGGTCAAGAAACTGGGCGACGCGCTCGGTTCCTCGCCAGCGGCGATTTTGTTCGGCAGCAACGACCTGGAAAAGAACTTTACCTTGGCCGAAGCGGGCACGCGCGATGGCCTGGAATGGCTGAAAGCGACACCGAAAGCCAAGGACACGACGTTCGACGAAATCACCATCGGCCTGCGCAACGGCGTGCCGGAAGCGATGGAATTGCGCGATTCGTTCGGACAGACGTCGGTGCTGGCGTTCAAGAACTTCCAGAAGAATCCTGCCTTGTCTGCCAATCACTTTCAATTTGTCATGCCCAAGGGCGCGGATGTCATCAATAATTGATTGTTGACGTTTTGTTTTTGACCGGCCTCGCAGCGATGCGGGGCCTTTGCATTCTTACCCGGTAAATATTATGGCGGATCTCTTTTCCACCGCACCGCGCCAGCCCTTGGCCGAAGCCTTGCGGCCAGCCACCCTGAATGAAGTCATCGGCCAGACGCATCTGCTGGGCGTGGGCAAGCCGCTGCGCCTCGCGTTCGAGGCGGGCAAGGCCCATTCGATGATCTTGTGGGGGCCGCCCGGCGTGGGCAAGACCACCCTGGCGCGGCTGATGGCGAATGCCTTCGACAGCGAATTCATCGCTTTGTCGGCCGTGTTTGCCGGCGTAAAAGATATCCGCGCGGCCATGGACCAGGCACGCCACAGCCTGGACCAGTTCGGCAAGCACACATTATTGTTCGTCGACGAGATCCACAGGTTTAACAAGTCGCAGCAGGATGCCTTGCTGCCCTTCGTCGAATCGGGCCTGGTGACGTTTATTGGCGCCACCACCGAAAACCCCAGCTTCGAAGTGAACTCGGCGCTGCTGTCGCGCGCGCAAGTGTATGTGTTGAAATCGCTCAACGAAGATGAGATGAAGCAGTTGCTGGCCAAGGCGCAAAGCACGGCGCTGACGCACCTGACTTTTGACGATGCGGCCGCCGACACCCTGATCGGCTATGCGGATGGCGATGCGCGGCGCTTTTTGAATTTGCTGGAACAGGCCGAGACGGCCGCCAGCTCGACGGGTACGACCAAGATCGACGCGGCCTTCGTCGACAATGCGCTCACATTAAATTCGCGCCGCTTTGACAAGGGCGGCGACAATTTCTATGACCAGATTTCCGCCCTGCATAAATCCGTGCGCGGCTCCAACCCCGATGCGGCCCTGTACTGGTTTTGCCGCATGATCGATGGCGGCGCCGACCCGCGCTATTTGTCGCGGCGCATCGTGCGCATGGCCTGGGAAGACATCGGCCTGGCCGACCCGCGCGCCTTGACCATGGTCAATGACGCGGCCGAAACGTATGAACGCTTGGGTTCGCCCGAAGGCGAGCTGGCGCTGGGCCAGGCCGTGATTTACCTGGCGATTGCCGCGAAAAGCAATGCCGGCTATAACGCCTTCAATACGGCGATGGCGTTTGTGAAGAAAGACAAGTCGAAGGAAGTGCCCGTGCATCTACGCAATGCACCGACGAAGCTGATGAAGGAACTCGGTTACGGCCACGCCTACCGCTACGCGCACGACGAGCCCGATGCGTATGCTGCTGGCGAAACCTATTTCCCGGACGGCATGGCCGAACCGGGCTGGTACCAGCCCGTGCCGCGCGGTCTGGAAAGCAAGATCGCCGATAAATTGGCGTGGCTGCGCGAGCTGGATCGCAAAGCGGGAAAAGGCTGAGCTTATAAACCCAGTAAGGTAAAACCGTCATCCTGCGGTGCGTAGCCGACCAGCTGGCGCGTCGCTGCAATCGACAGCCGCTTGTAGCGGTTATCCGACACCCCATGCACGACGTGGTAGCCGGCCGGCACGTCCGCCGTCATGCAGCGGGCCAGCAGTTGCACCACGTCACGCTCGCTGATGAAGGCGGCGATGTCGCGTGCGCTGTGCTGTTGACCTGGCGCAAAGTGGGCCACGTTGGCGATGCGCACGGCGATCGCCGTCATGCCATGCTGGTGCGCAAAGGCCGAGGCCACGCCTTCGCCAAAGGCCTTGCTGGCGCCATACATGTTCGCGGGACGCGCCGGCATGCTTTCCTGCACTTGCACGTCCAGCGGGTAACCCTCGATGGCTTGCGCGCTGCTGGCAAGTACCACTCTTTTCACTCCCTGTTCCTGTGCCGCGCGGAAGATGTTGTGCGTGCCGACGATGTTCGGCTGCAGCAGTTGTGCATCGAAATCGGCGCTGGCGTGCGGCACGCCGGCCAGGTGCAGCACCACGTCGATATCCATGCAGGCAGCCAGACAGGCGGCATAGTCGGCGACGTCAAGCTCAATGGCGGGGCAGGGCGCTTCGGCCAGCTTGCCTGTGTGCAGGTCGGCCAGGCGCAGGGAGAACTCCCCGTGCCGGCTCTTCCAGAAAGCGGTGCCGATGATGCCGGCGGCGCCCGTGACGAGGACGCGCAGTGGAGCTTGTGTCATGTATTCCTTGTGATCAGTGTGTGAGGCAGTGCCAGGTTCAGCCAGCGCAGCAGGGCAGGGCGCGGAGCGGCGGTCCCATGCACGCGGATGTGTCCGCTACCGACGGCTTCGACGAGCACCAGGCCGTCGTTCGGTATCGTATAGCGTTCGCCGCTGCGCAGCACGCAATCCTCGAACTGGGCGTAGGCCGTGATCCACGCCGTGCCGGACAGGCATTCGATGACCCTGGCGTGCGCGTTTTCCAGGCGTAAGGGCCGTTCGCTGCGTAATTCGTGGTCGGTATGCATGGCATCGCTCCTGTTGTGCTGACAGGAACAGCTTAGGCGCTTGCCGTGAACCATGACAGATGCAGGAAAACGAAATTGTCATGAACACAGTGTCCCTTGTCGTACACTGTGCTTGTCAAAAAACTCGGCAACTGTATCTGTGCCGGCCACGTGCGCGAGCCGCATACTGAAGGGATGAACATGAGCGCGCATTTGAATCTGTACGAGCACCTGGCCAACGAGCTGGGCGCCTTGATCGACTCGCGCGTGTTCGCGCCCGGCGACCGCCTGCCATCGATCCGCCACCTGGCGCAGCAAAAGCGCATTTCCGTCAGCACGGTGATGCAAGCCTTGCGCCTGATGGAAGACCGGGGGCAGGTCGATGCGCGGCCCCAGTCCGGCTATTTCGTGCGCCACCGCGCGCCGCGCCGCCCGTGCAGCGCGGACGCCCAGCATTTGAAGGAGCCGGCCTTTGTCGGCATCAACAACCTGTTGATGCGCGTGCTGAAGGAAAACGAGGCGCCCGATATCGTACAGCTGGGCACGGCCTGGCCGCCCGACGAGATACTGCCCATCAAGCGCATGCAGCGCACCATCAGCGCCGTGGCGCGGCGCGAGCCCGCTTTATTGAGCAAGGTCAGCTGCTACGACGTCAGCGAAAGCAATTTCCTGCGCCAGGTGACGCGCCGCGCGCTGGACTGGGGCAAGCTGGACCCGCACGAGATCGTCGTGACGAATTCCTGCACGGAAGCAATCAGCCTGTGCCTGCGCGCCGTCGCCAAGCCCGGCGACACGATCGCCATCGAGTCGGCCACGTATTTCGTGCTGTTGCAGATGATAGAAAGCCTGGGCATGAAGGCGCTGGAAATCCCCACCGACCCGAAGATGGGGCCGTCGCTCGACGCGCTCGAGCTGGCCCTGCGCGCCGGCCTCGTGCAGGCGTGTCTGTTCGTGCCGAACGCAAATAACCCGCTCGGTTGCGTGATGCCGGAAGAAAACAAGAAGCGGCTGGCGGGGCTGCTGTCGGAATTCAATATTCCGCTGGTGGAAGACGATGTATATGGCGACCTGTGCTTTGCCCCGCAGCGGCCCTGGCCCGTGAAAGCCTACGATACGAGCGGCAACGTGTTGCTGTGCTCCTCGTTTTCCAAGGCCATCACGCCTGCTTCGCGCGTCGGTTACGTGCTGGCCGGGCGCTTCGCGCAGGAAGTGGCTCTGCTGAAAACCGTGTCGAGCGGCGCCACCAGCCATTTCTTCCAGGCCGTGCTGGCCGATTTTCTGGAAGGCAGCAGCTACGACCAGCAACTGCGCAAGATGCGACGCACCCTGGTGCAGCGCATCGCCCGCATGTCCGACGCCGTGGCGGCCAGCTTTCCGGCGGACTGCATGCTGTCCGAACCGCAGGGCGGTTTCGTGCTGTGGGTGCAGATGCCGCCGCAAATCGATGCGCTGGCCCTGCACGGCCAGGCCATCGCGGACGGCGTGGCGTACATGCCGGGCCAGCTGTTCTCGGCCTCGGGCAAGTTCGGCAATTATCTGCGCCTCAATTGCGGCAATGCGTGGACGCCGCGCATCGAACAGGCTATCAGCCGGCTAGGGCGTATCGTCAAGGACGCCTTGTAACTATTCTGTGCGCTTCAATCCCCGTTTTTCACCGTTCGCTCCCTGTTTTTCGCCGCTGGTCGCAAGCCGGTGGCGTTGTTTGTGGCCGTTGGCTAAAGTAGCACCATACCAGCAGCAGTCAACGACGCAAACCAACCAGGAGTCACATCATGAACGCACTGAAAAACATGGAAATCACCTTTGTCGCCGCCGCCATCATCGCCATCGGCGCCAGCTTCGCCACCGCCGGCGCAAATACCCTGGAAGTGAGCGCCACCTCCACCGTGGTCGCCCAGGCCGCAGACAGCACGATGCCTGTCGTGACCGTCAGCGCCCGCCGCCTGAGCGCTGCCGAAAAAGCCGCCTTTATCTAAGCACTAAACTAAGCAGTCGCCGCAAAGCGGGCGCGGGTGCCCAGCCATGCCGCCATGACGATGGCCGCCATGTGCAAAACTCATAAAGAACTGAACGGGTCTTGGTACAATGAGTGCTTTCGATACATCGGCACCGCCATCCACCCATGATAGATATCCAACTTCTCCGTAAAGACATCGCCACCGTCGCAGAACGCCTGGCGACGCGCAAATTCCAGCTCGACGTGGCAGGTTTTACCGCCCTCGAAGCCGAACGCAAGGCGATCCAGACGCGCACCGAAGAGCTGCAGGGCAAGCGCAACGCGCTGTCCAAGCAAATCGGCATGTTGAAAGGCAAGGGGGAAGACACCTCGGCCGTGATGGCGGAAGTGGCCGGCCTGGGCGATGAACTGAAAGCCGACGAAGCGGCCCTGACCGTGGTGCAAGCCAAGCTGAGCGACTTCATCATGGCCGTGCCGAACTTGCCGCACGAATCGTCGCCCGTGGGCATGGACGAGTCGGGCAACGTGGAAGTGCGCAAGGTCGGCACGCCACGCAGCTTCGATTTCGAGGTCAAGGATCACGTCGACGTGGGCGGCCCGCTGGGTCTCGATTTCGAAGTGGCCACCAAGCTGACCGGTTCGCGCTTTTCCGTCATGAAGGGCGGCATCGCCCGTCTGCACCGCGCGCTGGCGCAATTCATGCTCAACACCCACGTGGACGAGCACGGCTACACGGAATGCTATACCCCTTACATGGTCAACGCCGATTCGCTGCGCGGCACGGGCCAGCTGCCGAAATTCGAAGCCGATCTGTTCTCGGTGAAAAAAGGCGGCGCGGAAGGCGAGGGCGAGACCTTCTACCTGATCCCGACGTCGGAAGTGTCGCTGACCAACATCGCGCGCGATGAAATCCTCGCGCTCGACCAACTGCCGCTGAAAATGACGGCCCATACGCCATGCTTCCGTTCGGAAGCGGGAAGCTACGGCCGCGACACGCGCGGCATGATCCGCCAGCATCAGTTCGATAAAGTCGAAATGGTGCAAGTAGTGCATCCGGACACCTCGTACCAGGTGCTGGACGAAATGGTCGGCCACGCGGAAACGATTCTGCAACGCCTGGGTCTGCCATACCGCGTCATGTCGCTGTGCACGGGCGATATGGGTTTCGGCGCCACCAAGACCTTCGACCTGGAAGTGTGGCTGCCGGCGCAAAACACCTACCGCGAAATTTCATCCCTGTCGAACTGCGAAGCCTTCCAGTCCCGCCGCATGCAGGCGCGTTTCCGCAACGCCGCCGGCAAGCCGGAACTGGCCCACACCCTGAACGGCTCCGGCCTGGCGGTGGGCCGCACCTTGGTCGCCGTGCTGGAAAATTACCAGCAAGCGGACGGCAGCGTCGAGATCCCTGCCGTGCTGCGCCCGTACATGGGCGGCCTGACGCATCTGAAGGCCTAAAATAGTCCTTTTCTTTTCGCTGCGGGCTGCTATAATCTTGCCTTCTCGCAGCAATGCGGGGAAAGACCGCAGCAAATGGAGAGGTGGCAGAGTGGTCGAATGTACTTGACTCGAAATCAAGCGTACGTTAAATCGTACCGTGGGTTCGAATCCCACCCTCTCCGCCAGAACAAATAGAGAAAGCTCCCGAAAGGGAGCTTTTTTTATTTGTGGCGGCGGAAAGGAGTACGCCCCCTGCGGGGCGTACGCGTGGGATTCGAAGACGAGCGCGTATTCGCGCGAGGCTCCCCGAATCGTCAAATTGGGTTTTGCTTTTCCAAAGCAAGATCAGCAACAAACCCCTACCCAACCCAACAACACCCATGCTAAAATAGCGCCTCGTTCAAACCGGCATGTCAGTTTGAATGAATAGACCGCAGTAAACGGAGAGGTGGCAGAGTGGTCGAATGTACTTGACTCGAAATCAAGCGTACGTTAAATCGTACCGTGGGTTCGAATCCCACCCTCTCCGCCAGAATACATAAGAGAAGCTCCCGCAAGGGAGCTTTTTTTATTTGTGATGCCAACAGACCTGCGACGTCTCAATGCATGTAGAAAAACCGCCCAAAGCGCGCAGCGCAAGGCGTTTTTTCCTCCATTCAAGTTCTAATAACTAGCGCCGCCACTAACGCAACAAGCTAGTGCACAAACCTAGCCACCGCAAACGCCACGCCCGACAGTGCAATCATTGTGCCCACACACGACAGGATGACAGCCGACTTCGCCTCAGCTACATCGGATTTGGTCGCATAATTGGAGCGCACCACTGCCAAGTCCAGTTTCAAGTTGCCGACATCCGTCTTGAGAACGGCAATATCTGCTTTTACGCCAGCCATGTCTTTTCCCAGTGTGTTGACCTGCTCGTCCATGGTGCAATCCTCCATGCTTTTCATTCCATGCTCCTCGTTTTTTTCACCCCTGTCAAACAGTGTCCCGAGCGTATCGTGCATGGCCTTGCTATTCCTCGCCAAGCGTTGCGCCAGTGCCATCGCGCGTTGCAAGTCAGCCATTCCTTCATCCTGTAGCTGGTCCGTGGCAGTCTGCAATTCGGCAGCGATCTGTTCGCTGAGGCTGGCCGCAACCTGCAGCCATGCATCGATCTTGCGCTGGCGTGCGTGTCGCTCCAGCGCGTCAGGCCGCAGCCACGTATCGCTCAGCTCGTGCATGCTGTTCATGCTGCGTCCTCTTCAGCTTCGGTCGATGCCGATGCAGTCCACGCTACGCCTCGCCGTCGCCACCCACCTTGACCCTGCTCAGCCTATGGTAATCTACCCCCTCCCATCCCGACCCCACCAATAAAAGCAATGAGCCGATTCTGGAGCAACATCGTCAGCGAGCTGACCCCCTATATCCCTGGCGAGCAACCCAAACTGCCCGACCTGGTCAAACTCAACACCAACGAAAATCCCTACGGCCCGTCGCCGCAAGTGCTGGCCGCACTGCACGAAGCCAGTAACGACACCTTGCGCCTCTACCCCGATCCCACGGCCAGCGAACTGAAGCAAACTCTGGCCGGCTACCACGGCTTGCACAGCGCGCAAGTATTCGTCGGCAACGGTTCCGACGAAGTGCTGGCGCTGGCCTTCATGGCCTTGCTCAAGCACGATGCGCCGCTGCTGTTTCCGGACATCAGCTACAGTTTCTATCCCGTGTATTGCAAGCTGTACGGCATCGATTACCGCACCGTGCCGCTCGACGACACCATGCGTATCCGCCCCGAAGACTACCAGGGGCCATGCGGCGCCATCATCTTCCCGAACCCGAATGCCCCGACGGGCGTGGACTTGCCGCTGGCCGGCGTGGAAACCCTGTTGCGCGACCATCCCGACGCCGTGGTGGTGGTCGATGAAGCGTACGTGGATTTCGGCGGCGAGAGCGCCGTGGCCCTGGTCGACCGTTATCCGAACTTGCTGGTGGTGCAGACGTTCTCGAAATCGCGTTCGCTGGCCGGCTTGCGCGTCGGCTGCGCCTTCGGGCATGCTGACCTGATCGAGGCGCTGGAACGTGTGAAGAACAGTTTCAATTCGTATCCGCTGGACCGGCTGGCGCTGGCCGGCGCCGTCGCTTCGCTGCACGATGAAGCGTATTTCCAGCAGACGCGCCAGGCCGTGATCGCCAGCCGCGATCAGCTGACGCAAGACCTGGCGGCGCTGGGCTTCGAGGTGCTGCCGTCGGTGGCCAATTTCGTCTTTGCCCGCCACCCGCAGCATGACGCGGCGCAACTGGCGGCCGGCTTGCGCGCCCGTTCCGTGATCGTGCGCCATTTCAATGCACCGCGCATCAGCCAGTATCTGCGCATCAGCATCGGCAATGTGGGCGAATGCGCGGCCTTGCTGGCGGCCTTGCGCGCAATACTGTGACGCCATGCTGACCTTCGTTCCTACCAGCCTGGCCGATGGCGAGGCGCTGGCCAGCCTGCGCGTGGCCGCCATGCGCGAAAGTCTCGAGCGCATCGGCCGCTATGATCCGCAGCGCGCGCGCCAGCGCTTCCTGGCCACCTTCGACCCCGCCTGCACCTGGCAGTTGCGCCACGGCGGCACGCTGGCAGGCTTTTATGTGCTGCGCCCGCAAGCCGATTATCTGTTGCTCGACCACCTCTACCTGGCGCCCGAACGCCAGCGGCAAGGCCTGGGCGCGGCCGTGCTGGCGCGCGTGTTTGCCGAGGCCGATGCGGCTCGCAAGAGCGTGCGCGTGGGCGCCTTGCGCGGCAGCGAGGCGAACCGCTTCTACGTGCGGCACGGCTTCGTACCCGATGGAGAGGAAGCGTTCGACCTGTATTATCGGCGCGCCCCCGCGGCTTGATGCTGCCGGCGGCGACTGTTTGTGCAACAATAATCGGATTCATACATCGACAGGACGGACAATATGGCAAAAGTGGCATTCATCGGTTTGGGCGTCATGGGTTTCCCCATGGCAGGCCATCTGGCGGCGGGCGGGCACGACGTCACCGTGTACAACCGCAACCCGGCCCGCGCGGCCGCCTGGCTGGAGCAGCACAAGGGCAAGAGCGCCGCCACGCCGGCAGAAGCCGCTGCCGGCGCCGAGTTCGTCTTCACCTGCATCGGCAACGATAACGACCTGTATCAAGTGATCCTGGAAGAGGGCGGCTTGCTGTCCGCCATGGCGCCGGGCAGCATCCTGATCGACCACACGACGGCTTCGGCCGAAGCGGCGCGCACCATCCACGCGGCGGCGAATGAGAAGGGCGTGTTCTTCCTCGACGCGCCCGTGTCCGGCGGCCAGGCTGGCGCGGAAAACGGCAAGCTGACCGTGATGGTGGGCGGCGACGCAGAGGCCTATGCACGGGCCGAGCCCGTCATCGTCCTGTTTTCGCGCGCCGTCACCTATATGGGCGCGTCCGGTTCCGGCCAGCTCACAAAAATGGTCAACCAGATCTGCATCGCGGGCCTCGTGCAAGCCTTGAGCGAAGGCATCGCCTTTGCGGAAAACGCGGGCCTCGACGCAGCGCTGGTAGTCGACGTGATTTCCAAGGGCGCGGCACAGTCGTGGCAGCTGGAAAACCGGGGCAAGACCATGATAGAGCGCAAGTTCGACTTCGGTTTCGCCGTCGACCTGATGCGCAAGGACCTCGGTATCTGCCTCGCCGAAGCCCAGCGCAACGGCAGCGACTTGCCCGTGACGACCTTGACGGACCAGTTCTATGGCGAAGTGCAGCAGGCGGGCGGCAACCGCTACGATACGTCCAGCCTGATCACCCGCCTGAACAAAAAGTAAAATTTAACTCGTCAGTAGAGAGCGGCGCGTCCCTGCAAAGGGCCGCGCCGCTTGTCGTTTACGGGACTGAAAAGTAAAAAACGTCAGTTTCCGGAACATACGGTTTCGATTTTCATGGAAAAGCATGGACTTCGCTAGCTCATCGTGTATTATTAAAAAACGAGATGAAATGTCCCAATTTTTAAAACATTATGAGCGGACCCGCATGAAAACCAACTCCTCAGCGATAACACGCGTTGTCGACAAGAACATTCCCTACCTGTCTTCGGCCGTCGCCATCTGGCGCCCCCGCGCCGTGCTGCGTAGCTGGCCCGGCGTGGCCATCGCGCTGGTGATTGCCTTGTCGGCCACCTTTATTTCCAGTAATTACGGCGGTCCGCAACTGCTGTACGCACTGTTCTTCGGCCTGGCTTTCCACTTCCTCGCGTCCGATCCCACCTGCAAGCCCGGCATCGAGTTTTGCAGCAAGGTGTTGTTGCGCACGGGCGTGGCCCTGCTGGGCGCGCGTATCACCTTCAACCAGATCGCTTCGGTCGGCGTGACGCCCTTGCTGATCGTCGTCGGCGGCCTCATCGCCACCCTGGGTTTCGGCTACCTGCTGGCCAGGTGGCTCAAGCGGCCCATCACGGAAGGGATATTGTCGGGCGGCTCGGTCGCCATCTGCGGCGCGTCGGCCGCGCTGGCCATCTCGGCCGTGCTGCCGCAAACCAAGGAAAACGAAAAGTTCACCCTGCTGACGGTGGTCGGCGTGACGTCGCTGTCGACCCTGGCCATGATCGTCTACCCGCTGCTGGTCAAGCTGCTGGGTTTTGACCCGACGGAAGCGGGCGTGTTCATCGGCGGCACCATCCATGACGTGGCGCAAGTGGTGGGCGCCGGCTACCTGGTCAGCAACCATACGGGCGACGTGGCCACCTTCGTCAAACTGACGCGCGTGGCCTGCCTCGTGCCCGTCGTGCTGGGCCTGTCCATCATGTTCAAGCGCAAGGACGGCAAGAGCGAAGTGGACGCGCCGCCGCTCGTGCCCTTTTTCCTGATCGGCTTTGTCTGGCTCGTCATCACGAACAGCCTGGGCCTGATCCCGCAGGAAGTCAATGGCTGGATCAACAACGCTTCGCGCGCCTGTCTCGTCATCGCCATCGCCGCCCTGGGCGTCAAAACGTCGTTCCAGTCGCTGGCCTCGCTGGGCTGGCGTCCCGTGATCATGCTGGTGATGGAAACCGTGTGGATCGCCGCCTTTGTCGCCATCGCCGTCCTGCTGACGCGCTGAGCGAGCCGGACCCGCCATGAAGATCCTAGTCCTCGGCGCCGGCGTGGTCGGCACGGCATCGGCCTGGTACTTGCGCCAGGCGGGCCACGACGTACGCGTGCTCGAGCGCCAGGCGGGCGCCGCGCAGGAAACGAGCTTCGGCAATGGCGGGCAGATTTCCGTCTCGCACGCGGAGCCGTGGGCCAATCCCGCCACCCTGCGCAAGGTCGTGCGCTGGCTGGGCAAGGACGACGCGCCGTTGCTGTTCCGTCCCCGTCTCGATATGCTGCAATGGCAGTGGGCCTTACACTACCTGCGCGAATGTTTGCCATCGAGGGTGTCGCGCAATATGCGCCAGATCGTCGCCCTGGCCGAGTACAGCCGCCAGAGCCTGCAAGCCTTGCGCCGCGAAACGGGCATCGCCTATGACCACCTCGAGCGGGGCATATTGCATTTTTATACGGACCAGCAGGAGTTCGACAAATCGCAGTCGGGCGCCGCGCTCTTGCGCGAGCTGGGCTGCCCGCGCAATACCGTCAGCGCCGATGAAGTGATCCGGCTGGAACCGGCCCTGCGCCACGCGCGCAGCCAGATCGTCGGCGGCGATTTTACGGCCAGCGACGAGTCGGGCGACGTGCATTTGTTTACCACGGCCTTGGCGGCCCGCGCGGCGGTGGCCGGCGTGGATTTTCAGTACGGCACGACGGTGACGCGCTTGCTGGCGGATGGCGAACGCATCACGGGCGTGGAATGCATCGATGCGCAGGGCCGCCATCGCCTCGAGCACGCGGATGCCGTGGTGGTCGCCATGGGCAGTTTTTCCGCACCGCTGCTGCAGCCGCTCGGCATCCGCTTGATGCTGTATCCGGGCAAAGGGTATTCCGCCACCTATCCGATACGCGACCCTGTCAGCGCACCGACCGTCTCGCTGACGGACGATGGGCACAAACTGGTGTTTTCGCGCCTGGGCGAGCGCCTGCGCGTGGCGGGCACGTGCGAACTGAACGGCTACACGCGAGAACTGAACCCCGTGCGCTGCGCCGCCATCACGCGCAGAGTGCAAGCGCTGTTTCCCCACGCCTGCGATTACAGCGACCCCGTCTACTGGGCCGGCCTGCGCCCGCTCACGCCATCGAACGTGCCGTATATCGGTACGACGCGCTACCGCCGGCTGTTCCTCAACACGGGCCACGGCACCCTGGGCTGGACCATGGGCTGCGGCGCGGGCAGGGCGATCGCCGACCTCGTGTCCGGGCGGCGGCCGGAAGTCGATTTTGCGTTTTGCGGGGAAACCCAAGGAAAAAGGCTGGGGTCGGTCCCACCGGGAGCGGAATGTGGCCCATTGGGCCACGTTCCCCCTCAGGGGCCGACCCCGGATTTTGCTTCTGGTTTAAATGAATTGCACAGGAGATCAAGATGAGAGACGACGCCACCCCCGGCCAACCACCGACCGGCCTGACCCTGGCCGGCACCACTTACCAGTCGCGCCTGCTGGTAGGCACGGGCAAGTACAAGGATTTCGAGGAAACGCGACTGGCCATCGAAGCAAGCGGCGCCGAGATCGTCACCGTGACGATACGGCGCGTGAACATCGGCCAGGAAAAGGGCGAGCCGAACCTGCTCGACTTCATTCCGCCGTCGAAATACACGATCCTGCCCAACACGGGCGGCTGCTACAACGCGCGCGACGCCGTCTACACCTTGCAGCTGGCGCGCGAGCTGCTGGGCGGCCACCAGTTGTGCAAGCTGGAGGTGCTCGGCGATGAAAAGACCCTGTTCCCGAACATGCCGGAAACGCTGAAAGCGGCGCAGGAGCTGGTGCGCGACGGCTTCCAGGTGATGGTGTACTGCAGCGACGACCCCATCCAGGCGCGCATGCTGGAAGACATCGGCTGCATCGCCGTCATGCCGCTGGCGTCCCTGATCGGCTCGGGCATGGGCATTCTGAACCCGTGGAATCTGTCGCTGATCATCGAGCAAGCCAGGGTCCCCGTGCTGGTCGACGCCGGTGTCGGCACGGCGTCGGACGCGGCCATCGCCATGGAACTCGGTTGCGATGGCATTTTGATGAATACCGCCATCGCGGCGGCGCGCGAACCGGTACGCATGGCGCGCGCCATGAAACTGGCAGTGCAGGGCGGACGCGAGGCCTACCTGGCCGGACGCATGCCCCGGCGGGCGGGCGTCATGAGCGCCTCGCCCTCGTCGCCGATGGCCGGGCTGATCGCCTGAGCCCGATTTGTAGCAAGGCAGTTGATGATTGTTTCAAGCGTTTATAAAAACCACAATACCTGGAGATGACATGAAACACACACTCGTAGCGGCAGCCATCCTGGCCTCCTTCTTCGCCGGCAGCGCCAGCGCCCAATCGTCCGTCACCGTGTACGGCTTGCTCGATGCGGGCCTGACGTCCGAACACGGCGGCGCGGACGGTTCCGTCACCAAGCTGGCCACCGGCGTGCAGTCGGGCAGCCGCATCGGCTTCAAGGGCACGGAAGACCTGGGCAACAATCTGAAAGCCAACTTCTTGCTGGAAAATGGCCTCGACGTGGACACGGGCGCCAACCGCCAGGGCGCCCTGTTCGGGCGCAAGGCCTACGTGGGCCTGTCGGGCGGCTTTGGCGCTGTGAACCTGGGCTTGCAGCACAACCCGCTGTTCACCGCGCTGGACAATATCGACCCCTTCGAGACGGGCATGACGGGCGCCTCGATCAACCTGATGAGCGTGGCCAGCCTGCGCACGAAAAACTCCATCATGTACGAGACGCCGAAGGTGAACGGCTTGTCGGCCGCCGTGATGGTTGGCCTCGGCGAAAAGCCGGACAGCAATACGCTGGGCCGCACCATCGACTTTTCCATCGATTACGCCAACGGCCCGCTCGTGCTGACCCTGGCGCACGACAACCGCAAGGACACGCCGCTGAACACGGCCAAGGTCACCTTGCTGGGCGGCACCTACGACTTCGGCCCGGCCAAGCTGCACGCCGCATATGAGACGGACAAGGATGACGCGGGCACGGATTTCCGCAGCTACATGCTGGGCGCGTCGGCCCCCGTGGGCGCGGCGGGCAGCGTGATGGCGTCCTACATCAAGAAGGATGACCGCACGAATGCGCGCCGCGGCGGGCGCCAGCTGGCCATCGGCTACACCTATGCCTTGTCCAAGCGCACGAATCTGTACACCTCGTACGGCCGCATCAACAACGATGGCGCGGGCACCAACTTCGTTGGCGACGCATCGAGCGGCGGCAGCGTGCCCTTGCCTGGGCATAACTCGAGCGCCTTCACGGCCGGCATGCGTTTGAAGTTCTAAGACGCGGCGCGGGACGAGGCGATGGCGGGCTGTCTGTTGCGGATAGCCCGCCATTGTTGTTTCAGGAGCGGGGTAAAGTCACGGATTCCGGATTCAGGAATGAAACAGTCCGATTTTTCATGAATTTTCATTGACAGCGCATTTCGCAACCGTTAAATTGACCATGTATTTCAAATATCGGAACAAAATATACCGATTTTTCATAAAACCGTAAGGAGACTGAGCCATGACCGATTTGTCCGACCAAAAAGCCGCCGCCGCTGCCGTTCCCGTTGGCCCGCAAAAGATGACGCCTTCCGAAGCGTTCGTGGAAACCCTGGCCGCCAATGGCGTGACCGACATGTTCGGCATCATGGGCTCGGCCTTCATGGACCCGATGGATATCTTCGCCCCGGCCGGCATCCGATTGATCCCCGTCGTGCACGAGCAGGGCGCCGGGCACATGGCCGACGGTTACGCCCGCGTCTCGGGCCGCCATGGCGTCGTCATCGGCCAGAACGGCCCCGGCATCAGCAATTGCGTCACGGCGATTGCCGCCGCCTACTGGGCGCACACGCCCGTCGTGATCATCACGCCGGAGACGGGCACCATGAGCATGGGCCTGGGCGGCTTCCAGGAAGCGAACCAGCTGCCGATGTTCGAGGAATTCACCAAGTACCAGGGCCACGTGACGAATCCGGCCCGCATGGCGGAATTTACGGGCCGCTGCTTTGACCGCGCCATGTCGGAAATGGGGCCGACGCAGCTGAACATCCCGCGCGACTATTTTTATGGCGAAATCAAGGCGGAAATCCCGAAACCGAACCGTCTGGACCGTGGCGCCGGCGGCGAGCAAAGCCTCAACGATGCGGCCGAGCTGCTGGCGAAAGCCAAGTTCCCCGTCATCATCTCGGGCGGCGGCGTCGTCATGGGCGACGCGATCGACGAGTGCAAGGCCCTGGCCGAGCGCCTCGGCGCCCCCGTCGTCAACAGCTACCTGCACAACGACTCCTTCCCCGCCAGCCACCCGCTGTGGTGCGGCCCGCTCGGCTACCAGGGTTCCAAGGCGGCGATGAAACTGATCGCCCAGGCCGACGTCGTCGTGGCCTTGGGGTCGCGCCTGGGCCCGTTCGGCACCTTGCCGCAGCACGGCATGGATTACTGGCCGAAGAACGCGAAGATCATCCAGATCGACGCGGACAACAAGATGCTGGGCCTGGTCAAGAAGATTTCGGTGGGCATCTGCGGCGACGCCAAGGCGGCCGCCAAGGCGATTCTTGCCCGGCTGGACGGCAAGGCCCTCGACTGCGACGCCACGCGCGACGAGCGCTATGCCACGGTGCAAGCCGAGAAGGCCGCGTGGGAAGAGGAATTGACGAACTGGACGCACGAAAAAGATGCGTACAGCCTGGACATGATCGAAGAGCAAAAGAAAGAGCCGGGCAACTACCTGCACCCGCGCCAGGTCTTGCGCGAGCTGGAAAAAGCCATGCCGGAAGACGTGATGGTGTCGACCGACATCGGCAACATCAACTCGGTGGCGAACAGCTATCTGCGCTTTGAAAAGCCGCGCAGCTTCTTTGCGGCGATGAGCTTTGGCAACTGCGGCTACGCGTTTCCGACCATCATCGGCGCCAAGGTGGCCGCACCGCACCGTCCGGCCGTGTCGTATGCGGGCGACGGCGCCTGGGGCATGAGCCTGATGGAAACGATGACTTGCGTGCGCCACAACATCCCGGTGACGGCCGTGGTGTTCCACAACCGCCAGTGGGGCGCGGAAAAGAAAAACCAGGTCGATTTCTACAACCGCCGTTTTGTCGCCGGTGAGCTCGACAACCAGAGCTTTGCCGAGATCGCGCGCGCCATGGGCGCCGAAGGCATCACGGTCGACAAGCTGGAAGACGTGGGTCCGGCCTTGAAGAGGGCCATCGACATGCAGATGAATGAAGGCAAGACGACCATCATTGAAATCATGTGCACGCGCGAGCTGGGCGACCCGTTCCGCCGCGATGCGCTGAGCAAACCGGTGCGGCATCTGGATAAATATAAAGATTACGTTTGATTTGCTGCTGGAGTGTTGGATTACGCCCTCTGGGCTAATCCAACCTACGTGTAGCACGTATCGAATGCGTAGGTCGGATTAGCCGGGCCCTGGCCCGGCGTAATCCGACACCACTCTGACCGATCCTTGTATGACCCCGGCCATGCCGGGTTTTATGTGCCGGAACCATGCCTCATGCTTCCATGGTTCCGGCATTTTTTTACCGAATTGGAGTTCCCATGAAAGCCCTGCACCGCATCATCGCCCAGGCCCGCGCCGTGCCGAAACATATCGTCTTGTGCGAGGGCGGCGACGTGCGCGTGCTGCAGGCGGCCGCGCGGGCGGCAAGCGAAGGCCTGGCCCACATCACCATCGTGGGCAATCCGGCCGCCATCCTGGCCCTGGCGCAGGAACACGCGCTGGACCTGGACGCCGTGCGCCTGGTCGACCCGGTAGAATCGAGCGAGTCGGAACACTACGCCCAGCAATTGTTCGTGCTGCGCCAGTCCAAGGGCATGACGGTGGAGCAGGCGAGGAAAGCCGTGCAGGACCCGCTGTGCCACGCCAACCTGATGGTGCGCCTGGGCGACGCGGATGGCTGCGTGGCGGGCGCCGTGCACACGACGGCCGATGTGGTGCGCAGCGCCATCCAGATCATCGGCGTCGATCCGGCTTTCAAGCTCGTGTCCAGCTTTTTCCTGATGATGCTGTGCGAACCTTTCCACAGCCTCAAGGGCGGTTTTATCTTTTCCGACTGCGCCCTCGTGGTCGATCCGAAAGCCGAGGAATTGGCCGACATCGCCATGGCGGCCGCCGACAGCGCGCAAGCCTTGCTGATGGAAGAACCGCGCGTGGCCATGCTGTCGTTTTCCACCAGCGGCAGCGCCCACCACGCGGCCGTGGACAAGGTGCATGCGGCCACGGACAAGGTCAAGGCCCAGCGTCCGCTGCTGGCCATCGATGGCGACGTGCAGCTGGACGCGGCCATCGTGGCCGAGATTTCGCAGAGAAAAGTCAAGGATTCCGTCGTCAATGGCCGCGCCAACGTACTCGTGTTCCCGAACCTGGACGCGGGCAATATCGGCTATAAATTGGCCGAGCGCATGGGCGGCGCCGTCGCCATCGGCCCCTTGCTGCAAGGCTTGAAGAAGCCGGCCAACGACTTGTCGCGCGGCTGCAGCGCCGATGACGTGTATAACGTGATTGCCGTCACGTCCGTGCAGGCCCAGGGTGGGCGCTGAGTTGTTCAGCCTGCCCGTGCTGGCGCTGCTGGGTGTGGTGGCGGCGGGCACGTATTTCCAGACCGTCACGGGCTTTGGCCTGGGCATGATCGTCATGGGCGTGGCCAGCGGCCTGGGCCTGGCGCCCGTGCCCGCGCTGGCGGCCCTCGTCAGCCTGCTGTCCCTGGCCAATTGCCTCGTGGCCTTGCCGGGCGCCTTGCACCACCTGGACTGGCGCGCCATCCGCGCCGCCAGCATCGGCTTGCTGCCGGCCATGGCGGCCGGTGTCTTGCTATTGGGATACCTGGACCAGGCGTATGCGCCCTTGCTGAAGCTGCTGCTGGGCGCGGCCATCGTGTACGGCGGCGTCAGCATCCTGCTGCAGGCGCCGCCGGGGCCGGGCGCGGCCGACAAGCGCAGCTTCTTCATCAGCGGCGTGTGCGGCGGCCTGTTCTCGGGCCTGTTTTCGCTGGCCGGGCCGCCGCTCGTGTACCAGTTCTACCGCCAGGAAATGAGCTTGAAAACCATCCGCTACAGCCTGATCTTCCTGTTCGCCATCAGCGCGGGCGGACGCTCCTTGATGGCGGGCAGCCAGGGCCAGCTCGACGCAAAAGTGCTGTTGCTGTGCGCGCTGGCCTTGCCCGTGGGCGTGCTGGCGACGATGGCCGGCAAGCGCTACCCGCCGCCGATCGCGCAGCGCGGCATGCGCCGCATCGCGTTTGCCGTGCTGACCGCCATCGGCATTTCGCTGATGGCGGCAGCCGTGCCGCAATTGTTCGGCTAGTCTCCAAGCGTGCGGCGCTTGCAAAATATGCAAACAGCCTTTATATTCGCGGTTCTTTCTAGAACCTCTTCCTTATTGGAGCCAAAAGTGCCTCGCTTCTTCGCCATCACCTGCTAACGCTGACGAAATGCTCTTTGCAGCATCGTTCGGCGCGTTGACGCCCCCCGATTGCTGCGGCACTGCTCTTTCCGCACACGTATCCAAGACTACGCTCTTGATCGTCCACGCCCGAACACGTCGTCAGCACCCCTGACCCTGTATGGACACGCCCCGGTGAACGCGGCGTGGGACGCTATGTTTTTACAATCTTTACCCTTATTCAAATACCCGCGCACGCCGCACCTGGAAGGCTCGCGCCTGCAGGATGGCGACGACGGCTCGGACCAGATGCCCCTGAAAAAGCTGGCCGGCCAGTACGTCGTCATCGAGGAGAAAATCGATGGCGCGAACTCCGCCGTGTCGTTCAGCGATGCGGGCGAAGTGCTGCTGCAGTCGCGCGGCCATTACCTGGCGGGCGGCGGCAGCGAACGCCAGTTCAACCTGTTGAAACCGTGGGCGCATGCGCACGAACACGCCTTGCTGGGCTTGCTGGAAGACCAGTATGTGTTGTTTGGCGAATGGTCGTACAGCAAGCATTCCGTGTTTTACGACCGGCTGCCCCATTACTTCAACGAGTTCGACGTGTATTGCCGCCGCAGCCAGATGTTTTTGTCGACGGCGCGCCGTCACGCCATGCTGGCCGGCTCGCCCGTGCTGTCCGTGCCCGTGCTGTATGCGGGCTTGATGCCGGCCACGCCGAAGCAGTTGTGGCTGCTGCTGCGCCATTCGCTGGCCAAGTCCCGTCTGTGGCGCGACACGTTTGAACACGCGGTGGCGCGCGAACGCCTGCCGCTGAACCTGTGCTGGAAGCAGACGGACAAGTCCGACCATGCGGAAGGCCTGTACCTGAAGGTGGAGGACGACGAGCAAGTGCTGGCCCGCTACAAGCTGGTGCGCCATGACTTTACGCAAACCATCCTCGACAGCGGTTCGCACCACAGCACGCGGCCATTGATTCCCAACCAGCTGGCCGAGGGCGTGGACCTGTACGCGCCGCAGCCGCTCGTCACGTGGGAAAGCCTGGGCTTGCATACCTGCCATTCGCTCGATGAACTGGCAGCTTTATCGAGGAGTACAACATGATGAGCTGGAAAACCCTGCAGCAACTGGCGCCCTTGCCTGGCCAGTCGCCCGATTTCAACGCTTGCCTGGCCGCCTTCCCGCAGCTGGAACTGGCCAAGACGACGCCGCAAAACCCCGTGTATCACGCGGAAGGCGATGTGTGGACGCATACGATGATGGTGGTCGAGTCCCTGCTGGCCATGCCCGAGTACCGGCAAGCCACGCGCGCGGAACAGGAAATCGTGTTCCTTGCCGCCTTGCTGCACGACGTGGCCAAGTGCAGCACCACGGTGATCGACCCCATCACGGGCGCCATCGGCCAGCCCGGCCACTCGCGCAAGGGCGCGCTCGATGCGCGCATCGCCTTGTGGGATTGCGACGTGCCGTTTGCCGCGCGCGAGGAAATCTGCCGCCTGATCCATGTGCACCAGGTGCCGTTCTTTGCGCTGGAAACGTCGCGGCGCGGTGTCACGCCGGAATTTACCGTGCGCGAACTGTCGTGGCAAGTCGATATCCGGCTGCTGGCCATGCTGGCCGAAGCCGATATCCGCGGCCGCATCTGCCCCGATCCGCAGCGCATTTTGGATGCCATCGAGCTGTTCCGCGAACTGGCGCGTGAGGAAGGCTGCTATGGCCAGCGGCGCGCCTTTGTCGACGATCACACACGCGTCAAATATTTTCGCGGCGCCGAAGCCCATCCCGACTATCCATTGTTTCAGGAAGCGGGTTCGCACGTGATCGTCATGTCGGGCTTGCCCGCGTCGGGCAAGAACACGTGGGTGGACAAGCACCATCCGCGCCTGCCCGTCGTGTCGTTTGACGATGCGCGGACGGCCTTGGGCTTGAAGCATGGCAAGAACGAAGGGCAGGTGGGCGACTATGCGGAAGAGCGGGCGCGCGAACTGTTGCGCAAGGGCGAACCGTTCGTGTGGAACGCCACGCACCTGTCCAAGCTGATGCGCGAAAAGACGCTCAATCTGCTGTACAAGTACCACGCGCAGGTGGAGCTCGTGTACCTGGAGCAGCCGCGCAAGGAGCTACTGCGGCGCAACGGCCAGCGCGACACATCGCTGAGCAACAAGAAGCTGCAAGCGATGCTGTGGAACTGGGAAATCCCGCTGCCGATGGAAGCGCACACGGTGCGCTACGAGGTGGGCTGAACGCTAGCGTTTGCGGCCACCAAGCAACTGCGCGATCTCGCTGAACAGCTCATTGTTCAGCGAGGCGGGCAGGGTGGTGGCCAGGCTGCGGCTGTAGTAGGCGCCCAGGTCCAGGCCCAGCCCCAGCCCGCAAATCTCGATGGCGCCCTGCGCTTCGCGGCGCGCCACCACTTGCTTCAAGTGTTGCGCCAGGTAGAACTCGTCGTTGGCCAGATTCGTGGCCGTGTCCATGGGGCAACCGTCGGACACGACGAGCAGGATGCGCCGTCGTTCCGGGCGTGCCAGCATGCGCGTGCACGCCCAGTCCACGGCTTCGCCATCGACGCCTTCGCGGTACAAATCCGCCTTCAGCAGGGCTGCGATGTCGGGCCGCGCGCGGCGCCAGCTTGTATCGCCATCCTTGAAGACCATGTGCACGAGTTCATTCAAGCGGCCCGGATTGGCCGGCGAGCGGGCGCGCATCCAGTCGCGCTTGGCTCGTCCGCCGTTCCAGGCGCCCGTCGTAAAACCCAGCAACTCCGTCGCGACACCGGCCTGGTCCAGGGCGCGCAGAACAATGTCGAGCAGCACGGCCACGGATTCCGCATGCGTCTTCATGGAGCCGGAGCAGTCGACAAGAAAGGTGACGAGGCAATCGGCTTGCGGTAAAAATTGTTCCTTGCGAAACAGCCTGCGTTCGGACGGCGAGCTGATCAGTTGCGCCAGGCGCCGGCCGTCGATATACCCCTCTTCCTCGCCGAAGGACCAGCCGTCGCGCTCGGGCACGGCCAGCAATTGCGTGAAACGCCGCGCCAGGCGGGCCGTGTTGATGCCCAGGCTGGCGATGCGCTCGTCCATGCGTTCGCGGTATTCGAGCAGCAGGGCGCGGCGGACCAATTCACCCGCTTTTTCTTCGCGGTCGTATGCCGTGGAGTAGGCCTTGTAGCCGCCATCGCCATCGCTGAAGGCGCGGCTCTCGCCCAGCGGGGCGGCGTCCGGAAGGTGGTCGTTGTCGCTGTCGAAATCGAGCAGCAGCTTGAAGGCCGCCTGCGCCTTCGCGTCGCCGGCGGCGTCCTCGCCGCCATCGCGCGCCGTTTGCGCGTCTTTCAGCATGGCGTCGACGGCGTGGCTGATGGCCAGCGCATGGCGCGCAAAGGCGGCCTGGTCGGCGCGGTGGCGGCGCAATCCCGCCAGGTCGCCGCTCAGTGCGGAAGAAACGGACCAGCGCGTCGCCTCAATAAAATCTTCCGTCTTTTCCAGCACGGGCCTGGCCGTCAGGCGCGACCAGCACATCTGGAATACCGTGTACAGCAGCAAGCCCGACGCGCCCTCGGCCAGGCCGGAATCGTAGAACGCATGCGACCAGGCCGTGAAGCGGTGGCGCAGGTTGTGGATCACGCCTGCGTGCTGTTCTGGCGCAAGCGTTTCCACTCTTAACTGTTCCAGCAATTCAAACACGAGCCGCGCCACGGGTTCGGCCGGACACAGTGAGCGGTGCAGCTTGGCGTCCGTATGCAGCAGCCGCAGGGCCACGCTGTCGGCCGCGCCGCGCAAGGACGGCAAATCCTGCAGCGCCGCATCGGGCTGCAGATGGGCCGCATGGATGGGTAGCGGGCGGTGGCCGTCGTGCAGGCGCCGGCCCCGGTAGCGTATCGAGGGCGAACCGCTGAGGGCGCGGATGGCGCCCGCGCACAACTCGTCCGTTTCCTGCTGCTCGCGCGTGTAGGCGGCAGGCGCCGTCGTTTCCGTACTCATGCCTGGCTCGCCAGCAAATCCTCATTGAAACAGCGCTGGTAATACTCGGCCACCATGGGCCGCTCTGCCTCGTCGCATTTGTTGAGGAAGGACAGGCGGAAGGCCAGGGCCGGGTCGCGGAAGATCTGGCAGTTTTCCGCCCACGTGATCACCGTGCGCGGCGACATCAGACAGGCCAGGTCGCCCGCCGCATAGCCGTGGCGCGTGAGGCTGGCCACAGCCACCATGCTGGCGGCCAGCTGGCGGCCCGCCTCGTCGTCCATGGCGGGGACACGCGCCAGGACGATCTGGGTTTCTTCCTCCTGCGGCAGATAGTTCAATGTGGCAACGATATTCCAGCGGTCGATCTGCGCGTGGTTGAGCACTTGCGTGCCGTGGTACATGCCGTTCAGGTTGCCCAGGCCCACGGTATTCGACGTGGCGAACAAACGGAAGTGGGGGTGCGGCGTGATGACGCGGTTCTGGTCGAGCAGGGTGAACTTGCCGTCGCGCTCGAGGATGCGCTGGATGACGAACATCACGTCGGGGCGGCCCGCATCGTACTCGTCGAAGATCAGGGCCACGGGCCGTTGCAGGGACCAGGGCACGATGCCTTCCTGGAATTGCGTCACCTGCTGCTGTTCGCGCAGCACGATGGCGTCCTTGCCGACCAGGTCCAGGCGGCTGATGTGGCCGTCGAGGTTGACCCGCACGCAAGGCCAGTTCAGGCGCGCCGCCACTTGTTCGATATGCGTGGACTTGCCCGTGCCGTGCAAGCCCTGCACCATCACGCGGCGGTTGTGGGTGAAGCCGGCGAGGATCGCCAGGGTCACGTCCTTGTTGAAGCGGTAGGCGGGGTCGATGTCGGGCACGTGCGGGTCGCGCTCCGTGAAGACGGGCACGAGCAGGTCGCTGTCGATATCGAACAGGCTGCGCACGGACTGCAAGGTTTGCGCCGCTGCGGCGGGGGGATGTTGGCGTGAATCTGGCACCTTGTTCTCCTGTGAAGCCGCAGCATTGGCGCTACGGCGGTTATGAATGACCGGTTTGCAATGCGTCGTCGTCCCCACCCGTCGTCGGCATGGTTTCCGATTCGATGGCGGCCAGGGCTTGCGCGGCGCGTTGTAATGCTGGCAAGAAATGTAAAGCCTTGTCGTGCGTCAAACGGATGATGGGCGCCTGGATGGCCACGGCCAGGTTCGAGCGGCCGTTCGGGTTCGGCACCAGCACGGCCACGCACAGCAGGCCGGGCAGGAATTCCTCGTCGTCCAGCGCATAGCCGTTGCGGCGCACCAGTTCCAGTTCGCGCTCGAGCTTGACGGGGTCCGTTTCCGTCTTGTCCGTAAAGCGCGTCAATTCCATGTGGCCCAGCAGGCGGCGCCGTTGCACGGGCGTCATCTGTGCCAGGAACAGCTTGCCGCTGGACGAGCAGTGGGCAGGCACCCGCGAACCGGGATGCAGGTAGAAGCGCAGCGGGGCCGCCGTTTCCACCCGGTCCAGGTACACCACTTCGCTGCCGCTGAAGGCCGTCAGGTTGCAGCTTTCGCCCACTTCCTCGACCAACTGGCGCAAGACCATGCGGCGGGCGCCATGGAACGTGTTGTTAATTAGCAGGTTCGACGCCAGGCGGCGCAGGCGCACGCCCGTGCTGTAGTGGCGGCCATCGCTTTCGCGCTGCAGCACGCCCACGCTTTCCAGCTGTTGCAGCATGCGGTGCAGGGTGGGCTTGGGCAAGCCCGTTTCTTCCACCAGCGCCTGCAGCGACAGCAACTGGTCTTTTTCGGCAATCACTTCCAGCAAGGCAAACAAACGCATCGTGGGCGTGTCGCCTTCCAGTTTTTCCGGCTCAAGTTTTGGGGATGAAATCATGTCCATGGTGGCCTCGGTTGTCTGTCTGAGTGTTATTTCATTTTCGAACTCAAATTGTACCGTTTCCTCGAAATTCTGTTTGACTTTTGATTGCTGAACGCTTAAATTGAATTGTATATCAAATTTCGGAACAAAATATACCGTTTTTTGATAATTTAGCCTAAGCTTATCACCACAGACCAGGAGACACCCATGAATGACATGACCGACCAAAAAGCCGCCGCCGCAGCGGCCATCCCCACCGGCCCGCAAAAGATGACGCCTTCCGAAGCGTTCGTGGAAACCCTGGCCGCCAATGGCGTGACCGACATGTTCGGCATCATGGGCTCGGCCTTCATGGACCCGATGGATATCTTCGCCCCCGCCGGCATCCGGCTGATCCCCGTCGTGCACGAGCAGGGCGCCGGCCACATGGCCGACGGTTATGCCCGCGTCTCGGGCCGCCATGGCGTCGTCATCGGCCAGAACGGCCCCGGCATCAGCAATTGCGTCACCGCCATCGCGGCCGCCTACTGGGCGCATACGCCCGTCGTCATCATCACGCCGGAGACGGGCACGATGAGCATGGGCCTGGGCGGCTTCCAGGAAGCGAACCAGCTGCCGATGTTCGAGGAATTCACGAAGTACCAGGGTCACGTGACCCATCCGGCCCGCATGGCCGAATACACGGGCCGTTGTTTTGACCGCGCCATGTCCGAAATGGGCCCGACCCAGCTGAACATCCCGCGCGACTATTTTTATGGCGAAATCAAGGCCGAGATCCCGAAACCTAACCGCCTGGACCGCGGCGCCGGCGGCGAACAAAGCCTCAATGACGCGGCCGAATTGCTGGCGAAAGCCAAGTTCCCCGTGATTATCTCCGGCGGGGGCGTCGTCATGGGCGACGCGATCGACGAATGCAAGGCCCTGGCCGAGCGCCTGGGCGCCCCCGTGGTCAACAGCTACCTGCACAACGACTCCTTCCCCGCCAGCCACCCGCTGTGGTGCGGTCCGCTCGGTTACCAGGGTTCGAAGGCGGCCATGAAACTGATCGCCCAGGCCGACGTCGTCGTGGCCTTGGGTTCGCGCCTGGGCCCGTTCGGCACCTTGCCGCAGCACGGCATGGATTACTGGCCGAAGAATGCGAAGATCATCCAGATCGACGCGGACAACAAGATGCTGGGCCTGGTGAAAAAGATTTCCGTGGGCATCTGCGGCGACGCCAAGGCGGCCGCGAAAGCCATCCTGGCGCGCCTGGATGGCAAGTCCCTCGACTGCGACGCCACGCGCGACGAGCGCTATGCCACCGTGCAAGCCGAGAAGGCCGCGTGGGAAGAGGAATTGACGAACTGGACGCACGAAAAAGATGCGTACAGCCTGGACATGATCGAAGAGCAAAAGAAAGAGCCGGGCAATTACCTGCACCCGCGCCAGGTCTTGCGCGAGCTGGAAAAAGCCATGCCGGAAGACGTGATGGTGTCGACCGACATCGGCAACATCAACTCGGTGGCGAACAGCTATCTGCGCTTTGAAAAGCCGCGCAGCTTCTTTGCGGCGATGAGCTTTGGCAACTGCGGTTACGCGTTCCCGACCATCATCGGCGCCAAGGTGGCCGCACCGCACCGTCCGGCCGTGTCGTATGCGGGCGACGGCGCCTGGGGCATGAGCCTGATGGAAACGATGACTTGCGTGCGCCACAACATCCCGGTGACGGCCGTGGTGTTCCACAACCGCCAGTGGGGCGCGGAAAAGAAAAACCAGGTCGATTTCTACAACCGCCGTTTTGTCGCCGGTGAGCTCGACAACCAGAGTTTCGCCGAGATCGCGCGCGCCATGGGCGCCGAAGGCATCACGGTCGACAAGCTGGAAGACGTGGGTCCGGCCTTGAAGAAGGCCATCGACATGCAGATGAATGAAGGCAAGACGACCATCATTGAAATCATGTGCACGCGCGAGCTGGGCGACCCGTTCCGCCGCGATGCGCTGAGCAAACCGGTGCGGCATCTGGACAAGTATAAAGACTACGTTTGATGTGATGGGGTTGTTGGATTACGCCTTTCAGGCTAATCCAACCTACGCCACGGCATGCGCGTAGGTCGGATTAGCCGGGCCTCGGCCCGGCGTAATCCGACACAGCGTTGTGACGAAATTCTCACAGATTGTCACGGAAACATCATAATTTCATTAAAGAATACAAGGCGTCCCGTTTTTTGGATTATTTGATTTGACAAGGCCATGCTTAAGGCTTAAATTCAATAAAAGACAAAAAACGGAACGTAGCGTATCAAAAACGATTTACGGAGACCACCATGAACCACCCTGTACCGCACACCGACGCCGTCACCATCGACTTTTTGCAAGCGTTCGGCGATGCCTGGAACCGCCACGATATCGACGCCCTGATGGCCGCCATGGCCGACGATTGCGAATTCCATGCCGTGGCCGGCCCTGATCTGCTGGGCAAGAGTTTTGTCGGCCGCGACGCCGTGCGCGCCGGCTTCGAACTGGCCTGGCAAACCTTCCCTGACGCCGCCTGGCTCAATCCAGAACACTTTGTCAGCGGCCAGCGCGGCGTGACGGAGTCGACGTTTGCCGGCACCAAGGCGGACGGCACGCGCATCGAAGCGCGCATGGTCGACATCTTCACTTTCCGCGACGGCAAGATCGCAGTAAAAAATGCCTTCCGCAAGGATCGCCCACCGGTCGCTACCGGCAACAAAGCCTGAGCCAGCACGTTCACCGGGAATGATCATGAACAAACCTGTCGACACCCCATCTGACGTATTGGGCACCAGCACCGCCGCCCGCACGTCCTACGATCCCGCCTACGATCCGCTGGTGGCCCAGCGCCCCGGCCACGGCAATGCCTACGCGCCCACCTACTGGATCGGCACGGCCGGCGAGCCACCCGCCGACGACGGCCCCATCACGCATGATATCGATGTCGACGTGGCCATCATCGGCTCCGGCTTCACGGGCTTGTCCTGCGCCATCTTTTTGGCCCAGGAACACGGCATCAAGGCCACCGTGCTGGAAGCGAACCGGGTCAGCTGGGGCTGCAGCACGCGCAACGGCGGCCAGGCGCAATGCACGACGGGCCGCCTGAAACGTTCGCAGTGGATCGCCCGCTACGGCATGGACACGGCCCTGAAACTGCACGCGGAAGTGTGCGACGCGATGCAAACGTTCAAGAAGATCACGGCCGACATCGATTGCGAGCCGCAGCCGGGCGGCCACCTGTACATCGCCCACAAGGCGAAAGCCATGCCCGCGCTGGAAAAAGAAGCCAAGGTCATGCGCGAAATCTTCAAGTACGACGCGCGCATCCTCGACGCCGATACCGTCAAGCGCGAATTCGTCGACGACAAGGAAGCGGCCGGCGCCCTGCACGAGCCGGAAGGCATCGGCATTCACGCGGGCAAGCTGGCGTTCGGCTACCTGCGCAAGGCCCGTGCGCTGGGCGCCAAGGTGCATCCATCGAGCCCCGTGATGGGATGGGAAACGCGCAACGGCGTGCATTATCTGCAAACGCCGGGCGGTGTGGTGCGTGCCCGTTCCGTGGCCGTGGCCACGGGCGGCTACACTTCGCCGCACCTGCATCCGCAAGTGAAGAACCGCCTGCTGCCGATTCTGTCGAATTCGCTCGTCACGCGCCCATTGACGCCGGCGGAAATCGAGGCGTGCAACTTCCGCACCCACCAGGTGATCACGGATACACGCATCTTGCGCCACTACTACCG
This sequence comes from Janthinobacterium sp. 67, assembly GCF_002797895.1. Taxonomy (NCBI): domain Bacteria; kingdom Pseudomonadati; phylum Pseudomonadota; class Betaproteobacteria; order Burkholderiales; family Oxalobacteraceae; genus Janthinobacterium; species Janthinobacterium sp. 67. The sequence continues at coordinate 6,178,639 of NZ_PGES01000001.1, forward strand.
ATTGATGCCGGACAACCGCGTGCAGATCGGCAGCCGCAGCGCCATCACGGGCGCCGACGCGCCGGACGACAAGTACAAGCAATTTTTGATCAACGATCTGCACCGCAAGTTCCCCGCGCTGACGGGCATCGCCATCGATTATTCGTGGTGGGGCTGGGTCGACGTCAGCCACGACATGATGCCGCGCATCGTGCAACCGGACCCGAAGCAATCGATCTTCTATTCGCTCGGTTACGGCGGCAACGGCGTCATGTACTCGGCGCAAGCGGGCCGGCGCATGGCCGAGCGCATCGCGGGCAAGGCCAGCGACACGGGCTTGCCGATCTTCAATTCGAAACTGCCGTACCCGAACATGATGGAACTGGTCGAGTCGCAAGCGTTCGCCCCGTTCCGCCGCCTGGGCCAGCGCTTCCTGTACCGCTGGTATCACCTGAAAGATGAAGTTTTCTAAAAGCAGCACTGCAGTTCAAGTCGTCGCATGAGCTGGCATAGACCGGCCAGCGGCGCCATCCGCAAGGATGTTATTGCCCGAACGTTCACACATAACAATAACTTGGAGTGAGACATGAACACTAATACGAGCAAAACAGGTTTTTCAACGATGCGCCGCGCCGTCCTCGGCACCCTGGTACTGGGCGTCGCCCTGGCCTCGAGCGGCACGGCCTTTGCGCAAGGCAAGGAAGTGACGATTGCCTACCAGGAAATCAACGGTCCCTTCCTGGTGGCGATCGCCAGCGGCGAAGTGGAAAAAACCACCGGCTATAAAATCAACTGGCGCAAGTTCGACTCGGGCGCCAAGGTAGCCACCGGCATGGCGTCCGGCGACGTGCAGATCGGCGTCATCGGTTCGAGTCCCTTGACGGCGGCCGTCAGCCGCGGCGTCGACCTGCAGCTGTTCTGGATCATCGACGACATCAACGAAGCCGAAGCGATGGTGGCCCGCAATGGCGCCGGCATCACCAAGCCGACGGACTTGCGCGGCAAGAAGATCGCCGTGCCATTCGTGTCCACCACGCACTTCCACACCATGTTCGCGCTGGAAACGTGGGGCATCAAGCCCACGGAAGTGAAATTGCTCAACATGCAGCCGAACCAGATCGCCGCCGCCTGGGAACGCGGCGACATCGACGCCGCCTTCGTGTGGGACCCGGCCTTGAGCAAGCTCAAGCAAAACGGCAAGGTGCTCGTCACGTCCGGCGAACTGAGCAAGAAGGGCAAGGCCACGTTTGACGGCATGGCCGTCGAGCGCGCCTGGGGCGAAGCGAACGCCGATTTCATGGCCAAGTTCGTCAAGGTGATGGCGGCCGCCGACGCCGACTACCGCGCCAATCCGAAGGCGTGGACCATCGATTCCCCGCAAGTGAAAGCCAACGTCAAGCATTCTGGCGCCGCCGCCAAGGACGTGGCCGCTTCCGTGGCCCTGTACGCCTACCCATCGTTGCAGGAGCAGGCGTCGCCCACCTGGCTCGGTGGTGGCGCCAAGGGCGGCGTGGCGCAAGCCTTGCTCGCCACGGCGCAATTTCTGAAAGCGGAAGGCAAGATCGACGCCCTGGCTCCCGATTACGCCAAATATGTGACACCCAGGTATGCACAGGCCGCCGGCCTGCTGAAGTAAACGTTGTGCGATGGCGCGCCTGCGGGCGCGCTGACTGAACAGAATGCGTTGAACTGAAGTGACTACACCTATGCGGGGCACATGATGGAAAATCTCTACGTCAAGGATGTCAGCGTGATTTATCCGGGCAAGACGGCCGGTGAACGCGTACATGCCTTAAATAATATCAATCTCACCATCAATAGCGGCGACTTCGTCGTCGCGCTGGGCGCCTCGGGCTGCGGCAAGACTACCTTGCTGAGCCTGATGGCGGGCTTTATCGCCCCGTCCAAGGGCGAAATCATGTTGGGCAGCAATAAAGTGGAAGGGCCGGGCGCCGACCGTGGCGTCGTGTTCCAGAAACATGCCTTGCTGCCATGGTTGAACGTGATGGAAAACGTGGAATTCGGCCTCAAGCTGCAAGGCGTGGCTAAAGCCGTGCGGCGCGAACAGGCGGCCAAGAACCTGGCGCTGGTCGGCTTGAAGGACTTTCACGACAATATGATTTATCAATTGTCGGGCGGCATGCAGCAGCGCGTCGGCATCGCCCGCGCGCTGACCTGCAATCCCGCCATGCTGCTGATGGATGAACCGATGGCGGCGCTCGACGCGCTGACGCGTGAAACCATCCAGGAATTGCTGCTCGATATATGGGCCAAATCGAGCACCATGTTCTTCTTCATTACCCACAGCGTCGACGAGGCGCTGTTCCTGGCGAACCGGCTGATCGTCATGTCGCCCCGTCCGGGCCGCATTACGCACACGTATGAACTCGATTTCAACAAGCGCTTCCTCGAATGCCGCGATGCGCGCGCCGTGAAATCGAGCCCGGACTTCATCAAGATGCGCGAAACGGTGCTCAACATCATTTATGGCGACGAGCGCGCCGTCAATAAAGAGCTGGAGGTGTCTCATGCATAGCCCATCCGCCGTGGGATTTCCTCCCGCCACCGCCAAGCGCGCCGGCTTCTTTGGCCGCCTGTTCGCCCCCCGCTGCGCCATGCCGGGCGAAGCGTTCGGCGCGCCGGGGCAGGGCAATTCCAGCCGCATCGCCACCGTCACCGTCATCGCTGTATTGCTGTTGTGGTTCGGCGTGACGGCCAGCGGCATGGTCAAGCCGCTGTTCCTGCCGTCGCCGCAAGCCGTGTATGAAAAATTCATCATGGCGGCGACCACCGGTTTCGGCGGCGCCACCTTGTGGGAACACACCGTTGCCAGTCTGGTGCGTGTGTTCGGCGCCTTTGGCCTGGCCTGCCTGTTCGCCATTCCCGTCGGCGTGATGATGGGCGTGAACCGCGTGGCGCGTGGCATCTTCGATCCCTTGATCGAGTTCTACCGTCCTCTGCCGCCGCTCGCTTATTTGCCACTGGTTATCATCTGGTTCGGCATCGGCGAGTTTTCGAAGGTCTACCTGATCTTCCTGGCCATCTTCGCGCCGATGGCCATCGCGGCCCGCGCCGGCGTCAGCTCCGTGTCGCTGGAGCAAATCCACGCGGCGTACTCGATGGGCGCCACCCGTTTCCAGGTCATCGTGCACGTGATCCTGCGTGCCGCGATTCCGGAAATCCTCACCGGCATGCGTATCGGCATCGGTGTGGGCTGGACCACCCTGGTGGCTGGCGAAATGGTGGCGGCCACGCGCGGCCTGGGCTACATGGTGCTCAGCGCTTCCGAGTTCCTGGCCAGCGACGTGGTGATCATGGGCATCATCGTGATCGGCTTCTTCGCTTTCCTGTTTGATTTGATGATGCGTTACCTCGAACGTACCCTCGTGCCATGGAAGGGCAAGGTGTAAGACGTTCCCGGGAGTGGCGCGCACGCCACAAGTGTTGCCGCCGCTCCCATCTTTTAAGCAGCAATAACTGAGCAATACCCCGTACTTACCCTCCAGCGCGCTTGCCCCCTGGCTGCCGCGCCGGGCCGCTGCATTTCCAGATTGACTTATGGAATGCGGCCAACCAGACTGATTCACACGATGTATCGATGCTGCTTGACGGTGTTGCCTAAATAAAACAAAGCCGCGTGGCAAGAACAAGCCGCAGCAGGCAGGGCGCACCGAGCTTCAGAGATTTTCAGGAGACAAAACATGATTAGCGAATCGCATAACAGTACCGGCTTGCAGCACTCGCTCAAGCAACGCCACATGAGCATGATCGCCATCGGCGGCGTGATCGGCGCCGGCCTCTTTGTCGGCAGCGGCGTCATCGCCAAGGCCGCCGGCCCGGCCGCCATCCTGTCCTTTCTGCTCACGGGCGGCCTCGTCGTCCTGATCATGCGCATGCTGGGCGAGCTGGCCTCGTCCCTGCCCGTGGTCGGCTCCTTTTACGAGTATGCGCGCCTCGCTTTCGACGACAAGCCGAAAGTGTCGAAATTCCTCGGCTTCATGAGCGGCTGGATGTACTGGTATTTCTGGGTCGTCGTCGTGGCCCTGGAAGCCATCGCCGGCGCCAAGCTCGTCAACTTCTGGCTGCCTGACGTGCCCTCATGGGCTATCAGCCTGGTGCTGCTCGTGTCGATGACCGTGCTCAATCTGTTCTCCGTCAAGGCCTTCGGCGAATTCGAATTCTGGTTCGCCTCGATCAAGGTGGTCGCCATCGTCGTCTTCCTGTTCGTCGGCGCCCTGTTCATCACGGGCAGCTTGCCCAACAGCATCCCGACCCTGGGTTTCTTGACCAGCCATGGCGGCTTCATGCCCCACGGCTGGGGACCTGTGCTCAGCGGCGCCGTCGCCGCCACGGCCTTTTATTCGGGCGCCGAGATCGTCACCATCGCCGCGGCAGAAACGTCGGACCCGGCCAAGGCCATCGCCCGCGCCACCAATTCCGTCGTCATGCGCGTGCTGATGTTCTATGTCGGGTCCATGTTCGTCGTCGTCTGCATCGTGCCCTGGGATTCGCCGGCCATCGCCACGCCTTTCGTCAGCGCCCTGACCGTCATGAACATCCCGTACGCGGCCCACATCATGAACGCCATCATTTTGACGGCCGTGCTGTCGGCCCTGAATTCCAGCCTGTACGCCTCGTCGCGCATGATCTTCGCGCTGACGCGCCGCGGCGACGCCCCCACGGGCCTGGTCAAGCTGAGCAAGAATGGCGTGCCGATCCGCGCCATCCTGTTCAGCACCTTGTTCGCCTATTTCGCCATTGCCGTCTCGTATGTGTCGGCCGACCTGGTATTCCCGTTCATCGTCAATTCCTACGGCATCCTGATCCTGTTCGTCTACCTGCTCATTGCGATATCTCAATTGCGTTTGCGCCGCCGCCTCGAGCGCGAATGCCCGGAACGCATCAAGGTGCGCATGTGGCTGTTCCCCTACCTGACCTATTTCACCATCATCGCCATGCTGGTGATCCTCGGCGCCATGAGCGTGTCGTCCGATACGGAACAGCGCGTGTCGTTCTGGTTCGGCCTGCTGAGCGTGGTCATCATGAGCGTCATGTACTACATCAAGAAACTCGTCAACGACGACCGCAACGGCGACAACGAAACCAAAGTGGAGCTCAAACATGTCTGACACCACCTTGCTGCCCGCAAACCGGCGCCGCTTCCTGCGCACGACGGCCGCCCTGGGCGCCGCCGCCGTGGCGGGGCCGACCTTGGCCGCCTCCGTCACTTTGCCGTTTGAAAACGGCGAGCGTGAACTGGTGGCCTTCCCGCAGAAACGGCCGCTGATCCTGCTGACCAGCCGTCCGCCCCAGCTGGAAACGCCGTTCAGCGTCTTCAGCGAGGGGGCGATCACGCCCAATGACGCGTTTTTCGTGCGCTACCACTGGAGCGGCTTGCCAACCAGCATAGATGGCGACAGCTACCGGCTGCGCATCGGCGGTCTGGTGAAGACGCCTCTGGAGCTGTCGCTGGCGGAATTGAAACAGCTGGCCGAACCCGTCGACGTGGTGGCCGTGACGCAATGTTCCGGCAATAGCCGCGGTTTCTTTACGCCGCGCGCCAACGGCGGGCAGCTGGGCAATGGCGCCATGGGCAATGCCCGCTGGACGGGTATCCCCCTGAAAACCGTGCTGGAAAAGGCCGGCATCGCGGCCAATGCCGTGCAAGTGGCCTTCAATGGCCTGGAAACGCCGCCCGTGGGCGACGGTCCCGACTTTCAAAAAGCCTTGTCCGTCGAGCACATCATGGCCGGCGACGTCATGCTGGCCTGGGCCATGAATGGCGAGGACATTCCTTTCCTGAACGGCTATCCGCTGCGCCTGATCGTGCCAGGCTACTATGGCACTTACTGGGTCAAGCACCTGAGCGACATCACGGTGCTCGACAAGCCGTTCGACGGCTTCTGGATGAGCACGGGCTACCGCATTCCCGACAATGGTTCCGGCTTCATCGAGCCGGGCACGCCCGTGGGCAAGACGACGCCGATCAGCCGCCTCAACGTGCGCTCCTTCATTACCAGCGTGCACGATGGCGCGCAGGTGAAAGCGGGGCGCGACCTGGCCCTGCGCGGCATCGCTTTTGATGGCGGCCAGGGCATCAGCGAAGTGACCGTGTCGGTGGACGGCGGGCAGACGTGGCAGGAAGCCAGGCTGGGCAAGGACCTGGGACGCTTCTCGTTCCGCGAGTGGACGATGGTCATGAAGGCGCCGCGCAAGGGCAAGCACGTGCTGATGGTGCGCGCCGTCAACCGCGTCGGCCAGAGCCAGCCCATGAAAGCCCTGTGGAATCCCATGGGTTATATGCGCAATGTGGTGGAAACCACGCGCATCGACGCAGTGTAAGGAGAATCAAATGCAGATAAGAACACTTGCCGCCACCGTGGCCCTGGCGCTTGCCGGCAGCGCTGGCGCGCTGGAAATCCAGCTGCCGCCGGAAACGGCGACCTACAAACCCAGCGAATTGCCCGGCTACCAGCTGGTGCAGCGCAACTGCATGACGTGCCACGCGGCCCAGTATGCATCGAGCCAGCCGCCCGCTTCGCCGCGCGCCTACTGGGAAGCGACCGTCAAGAAGATGAAAAAGCCGTTCGGCGCCCAGTTTGACGATGCGGACGTGCCGGCCATGGTCGATTACCTGGTGAAAACCTATGGCGCGGAGCGGGGCGCTGCCGTACCCGCCGCCGTCGCCAAGCCCGTGGCCGCCGCGGTTACGGCCGCCAGCGGGAAGGATGTGAAAACCTTGCTGGCGGCGAACGGCTGCATGGCTTGCCACGCCCTCGACCAGAAGGTGGTCGGTCCCGGCTTTGCGGAAGTGGCGGCCAGGTACAAGGGCAAGGATGGAGTCGTCGCCGTGGCGGCCAACATCCGCAGCGGTGGTTCCGGCAAATGGGGCCCCGTGCCCATGCCGCCCTTCAGCCAGCTGAGCGAGACGGACGCGACGGCCCTCGCGAAGTACGTGCTGAACCGATAAATTCGTCGCGGACGCGCGCCAACCATTAATACCACTTGCGCCCACCCATCTTGCGCGGTATTGCCCGCTGCCATTGCGCAGCGGGCTTTTTTTTACCTCCTCCATTCGCCGCCGCATCGCTTGCCAATGCAGCGGTCAACAGCACTGGTACTGTAAAAAACACCGTTATATAAAACCACTTGACTACCAATTTTGGGCGTCGCATTCTCTGTGCAGAAAGCCGATGCTGCACTGTGCTTTCTTTACGTACAACATAAAAAGCTACTTCGATAGTTTTCGTATAACGTTCAGGAGACATTGTGAAGACACGGCAAATTAGCCGGCTGGCCTCGCCTTTGATGGTTGGCCTGCTGGGCAGCGCGCTGCTTGCTTGCGGCGGCAATTCCACCACCGAAGCCCCATCGACCCTGCTGGCCGCCACGGCCGCCAGCGACAGTTGTGCCGCCTGGAGCGCCAGCGCCGTCTACACGGCGGGCCAGTGCGCCGTCTACGATGGCAAGGTGTATCGCGCCAAATGGTGGGTGCAGGGCACGGCGCCGAACAACGACCAGTGGGGACCGTGGAGCCTTGATACGAGCACACCCACCCCGACTCCCACCCCGACTCCTACTCCAACACCCACGCCAACGCCGACACCGACACCAGGCGTGCCCACCAAGGCCCAGGCCGAGGCCAACGAGGCGGCGCTGACGAACAACGATTTTTTCCGCAAGGTCAAGGCGTCGATCCGCACCCTGGGCAATGCGGCCGTCGAGGCCGTGCAGCCTGGCCTGGCCGGCAATCCGCTCAACGTCAAGCGTGTCGAACGCCTGCTGCCGGCGGCCAAGTGGGATTATTATTTTGCCGCGCGCGACGCCAGCTACACGTACCAGCGCTTCCTGCAAGCCGTGGCCAAGTTCCCCGCCGTGTGCGACGACTACAGCGACGGGCGCAATGCGGATGCCATCTGCCGCCACAGCCTGGCCACCATGTTCGCCCACTTCGGTCAGGAAACGGGCGACCACAACGCCAGCAGCCCGCTGCCGCAATGGCGCCAGGGCTTGAAGTATTTGCGCGAACTGGGCTGCGACGAGACGGGCGCCGGCTGCGGCTACAACGTCGAGTGTGCCGATCCCGTTTTCAACAAGGTCTGGACCTGCGGCAAGAATGCCGATGGCAGCTTCAAGAAATACTTTGGCCGTGGCGCCAAGCAGCTGTCGTACAACTACAACTACGGTCCCTTCTCGCAAGCCATGCATGACGGCGACCAGTCCGTGCTGCTGAAGAATCCGGACCTGGTGGCGTCGACCTGGCTGAACCTGGCGTCGGCCACGTTTTTCTTTGTCTATCCGCAACCGCCGAAGCCGTCGATGCTGCACGTGCTCGACGGCACGTGGGTGCCGAACGCGGCCGACACGACGGCGGGGGCGGGCAATAACTTCGCCACCACCATCATGATCATCAACGCCGAGTGCGGGCAGGGCACGGAAAAGCAGGCCGCGCAAAACCGCATCGATTACTACAAGCAGTTTGCCGCCGACATGGGCTGGGATTATTCCGGCGAACAATTGTCGTGCGCCAACATGCAGCGCTTCACCCCGGCCAGTTCCGCTTCCTACAACATCTATTGGGAAAAGAACTGGAGCGCCGGCGGCGAGAACCAATGCCAGCTGGTCAGCTATCAAACCCCGTACAGCGCCTTGCTGGCGGGGAACTACGTGAAATGCGTGGAAGCCAACTGGAATGTGAAGTTGCAGTAACAGCAAGTGCAAGTCTAGCCAGCCAGGGATAACAGTTGACAAGAGCCCCTCGAGGGGCCTGCAACAGCTCTCGATGTAAAACCATAACGGAGACCAATACAACATGAAATCGAATGCATTATTGATGGCCCTGCTCAGCGGCGTACTCGTCGCTTGCGGCGGGGGCCAGGACGGCACGACCGCCACGCCCAACACCTTGCTTGCCGCCGTGGAAGCGTGCGCCGTCTGGGATGCCGCCACCGTCTACACGGGCGGCCAGTGCGTGCTTTACCAGGGTGTCACCTACAAGGCCAAGTGGTGGACGCAGGGCAATGTCCCCAGCGCCGCCGACCAGTGGGGCCCGTGGGCCGTGACGGATACGACCCCGACGCCAACGCCCACCCCGACGCCAACACCGACGCCCACCCCAACGCCGACGCCGACGCCGACACCGACACCAACGCCGACACCGACACCAACGCCAACGCCAACGCCAACGCCAACGCCGACCCCCACGGCTTGCCGTCCGGACGGCCTCATCTCGGCCGTGCCGAATGTGCCATATTGCAAGGTGTACGACGCGAATGGCCGCGAAGTGCTGGGCAATGGCTTGAACCGGCGCATCGTCGGCTATTTCGCCAGCTGGCGCACGGGCGCCGATGGCAGCCCCACGTATCTGGTGAATAACCTGCCGTGGGACAAGATCACCCACCTGAACTACGCATTCGCCTCCGTCGATCCGGCCACGTCGAAAATCGCCATCGGCAGCGGTGCGGCCAATCCCGATACGGGCCTCACCTGGCCGAACGTGCCGGCCGCCGCCATGGACCCGTCCTTGCCGTACAAGGGCCACTTCAACTTGCTGGCGCAATACAAGAAGAAGTATCCTGGCGTGAAACTGATGATTTCCGTGGGCGGCTGGGCCGGCAGCGGCGGCTTCTATACGGCCACGACGAACGCGGACGGCAGCATCAACACGGCCGGCATCAACACCCTGGCCGATTCCATGGTGGCCTTCGTGCGCCAATATAGCTTCTTCGATGGCGTCGACGTCGATTACGAACACCCGACCACCAACAATGAAGCGGGCAATCCGAACGACTTCGCCGTCTCGAAACCGCGCCTGGCCGGCCTGATGACGAGCTACAACGTGCTGTTGAAAGTGCTGCGCCAGAAGCTCGACGAAGCGGCCGTGCAGGACAATAAATACTATCTGCTCACCATCGCCGGCTCCGCCTCGGGCTGGGTCTTGCGTGGCGAGGAAAATATGTCGGGATTGAAATATCTCGATTACGCCAGCCTGATGACCTACGACTTGCACGGCGCGTGGAACCAGTACGTGGGACCGAACGCGGCGCTGTTTGACGACGGCAACGATGGCGAACTGCGTGCCGGCAATGCCTACCAGTACCAGAACATCGGCTACCTGAACACGGACTGGGCCTACCGCTACTACCGTGGCGCCATGCAGGCGGGGCGCATCAATATCGGCGTGCCGTTCTACACGCGGGGGTGGAAGGACGTGACGGGTGGCACGAATGGACTGTGGGGCACGACGGCGCTGAACAACTCGACGGTCACGTGCGCGGGCGTGAAAACCTGCGGCATGGGCGCCACCGGCATCGACAACGTGTGGTACGACCTCGACTCGCAAGGCAAGCCGACGCCAGGTGGCGGCAACCCCATCTGGCATGCGCTGAACTTGCAGAATGGTATCGTGCCGAGTTACCTGGACGCCTATAAAGTCACGGACAAGGCGCTCGTGGGCACCTATGTGCCGTACTACAGCAGCACCATGGTGGCGCCGTGGCTGTGGAATGCGACCAAGAAAGTGTTCATTTCCACGGAAACCACGCAGTCGATCGCGGCCAAGGCCCAGTACATCGTCAACAACAATATCGGCGGCGTGATGATCTGGGAAATGGCGGGCGACTATGCCTGGGATGCCACGCGCAATGGCGGCAAGGGCGAGTATTTCATGGGCACCACCCTGACGGACGTGCTGTACCAGGCTTTCCGCACGGCTGGCGCGTACGGCAACAAGCGCGCTGAAATCGCCATGCCGGGCACGGCGGCCAACGTCAGCATCACCCTGGGCG